>NZ_GG774710.1:293977-312730 GCF_000162515.1 Bacteroides sp. 1_1_14
TATTCAGTTGATTCTGGTTTATGAACTCCTGCTGAATATGCTGAATAAGAAGAATATGCATATTCTGATCTATGGTATTGATGATAAGAGTGTGGCATTGAAAGTTCGGCTAATGAACAGCTCCCACTATAAAGTGGTAGGCTTCTGTATCTACGGAACAGGCGACTCCATCCGGCGTGTGGCTGATCTTCCCGTTTATTCGTTTAAAGATGAAGAGTGCTTTAACAAGCTTATTCATAAGAAATGTATCGGCGGCATCCTGTTTGCCCGTTACGAGAATACCCGTGAAGAGGAAGACCGCCTGCTTCAGTATTGTAAAAGGAGTGGATTGAAAACGTTGATTGCTCCGAGTATCAGTGAGGCTGACGAAAACGGCAGTTTCCACCAATGGGTACGCCCTATCAAGATTGAAGACTTGCTGGGTCGCTCAGAAATTCATATCAATATGGAGGAGGTGATGACCGAGTTTTGTGGCAAGGTTGTGCTGGTGACAGGAGCTGCCGGTAGTATTGGTAGCGAACTTTGCCGGCAACTGGCTCAGATGAACATCAAGAAGCTGATCATGTTTGATTCCGCTGAATCTCCTCTGCATAATGTCCGTCTGGAATTTGAGAAGAATTATCCCGGTCTTGATTTTGTTCCTGTCATTGGAGATGTCCGCGTGAAAGAACGTCTCCGTATGGTCTTCGAAACTTATCAGCCTCAGATCATCTTTCATGCCGCTGCCTATAAGCATGTTCCGTTAATGGAGGAAAACCCCTGTGAAGCTGTACTGGTCAACGTTGTCGGTTCTCGCCAGGTTGCTGATATGGCAGTGGAATACGGAGCCGAGAAGATGATCATGGTTTCTACCGATAAGGCGGTGAATCCTACCAATGTCATGGGATGCTCGAAACGCTTGGCCGAAATCTATGTACAGAGTCTGGGATGTGCTATCCGTGAGGGAAAAGTGAAAGGCCATACCAAATTTATCACTACCCGCTTTGGCAACGTATTGGGTAGTAACGGTTCTGTAATTCCCCGCTTTAAGGAACAGATCGAGAATGGCGGTCCTGTCACAGTGACTCACCCTGATATCATCCGTTTCTTTATGACAATTCCCGAAGCTTGTCGCCTGGTAATGGAGGCTGCTACTATGGGTGAAGGCAATGAGATTTTTGTCTTTGAGATGGGAAAGGCTGTGAAGATTGTTGATTTGGCTACCCGTATGATTGAACTTGCCGGTTATCGTCCCGGTGAAGATATTGAAATAGAGTTTACGGGCTTGCGTCCGGGTGAGAAGCTTTATGAAGAAGTCTTGAGTGATAAGGAGAATACGATTCCTACCGAGAATAAGAAGATAATGATAGCGAAGGTACGTCATTATGAATATACTGATATTCTTGAAACTTATGGAGAATTTGAGAATTTATCCCGTACGGTAAAGATCATGGACACAGTGAAACTAATGAAGAGAGTGGTACCTGAGTTTAAATCCAAGAACTCACCGAGATTTGAGGTCTTGGATAGATAACTAGAATAATTCTGAACACTAACATAAATCAACAATGGATACAAAAGATTTGAAGATTGCTGTTGCGGGTACCGGCTATGTTGGTCTTAGCATAGCAACACTTTTGTCGCAACATCATCAGGTGACGGCAGTCGATGTGATTCCCGAGAAAGTAGATATGCTCAATCGTAAGCAATCACCTATTCAGGATGAATATATTGAAAAGTATTTGTCTGAAAAGACATTGAACCTGACTGCTACGCTTGACGGTGCCAAGGCATACAGTGACGCTGATTTTGTGGTCATTGCGGCTCCTACTAACTATGATCCGGTGAAGAATTATTTCGATACCCATCATATAGAGGATGTCATAGACCTGGTTTTAAGTGTCAATCCTGATGCTGTGATGGTAATCAAGTCTACTATTCCTGTTGGATATTGCCGGGGACTTTATTTGAAGTATGCCCGTAAGGGAGTCAGGAAGCTTAACCTGCTTTTTCTCCGGAGTTTCTTCGTGAGAGTATGGCTCTTTATGATAACTTATATCCAAGTCGTATCATTGTTGGCTATCCAAAACTGATTGATGGCGAGCAGTTTGACGAGGAAAACGAAGCTATTAAGTCCATTGCTGATGTTCCCGCCCTAGAGAGAGCTGCGCATACTTTCGCAGCATTGCTTCAGGAAGGTGCAATCAAGGAAGATATTCCTACCCTTTTTATGGGTATAAAGGAGGCGGAAGCTGTCAAACTGTTTGCTAATACCTATCTCGCTTTGCGTGTCAGTTATTTTAATGAATTGGATACTTATGCGGAGATGAAAGGTCTGGATTCCCAGTCGATAATACAGGGTGTTGGACTGGACCCTCGTATTGGTACGCACTATAATAATCCTAGTTTTGGTTATGGCGGTTATTGTCTGCCTAAAGACACGAAACAACTCTTGGCTAACTATCAGGATGTACCTCAGAACATGATGAGTGCTATTGTCGAAAGTAACCGTACAAGAAAAGACTTCATAGCAGATCAAGTGCTGCGTAAAGCGGGGTATTACACCGCCTCCTGTTCATGGGATGCCCAGAAAGAGCAAAAAATAACCATTGGCGTATATCGTCTGACCATGAAGTCCAATTCTGACAACTTCCGTCAAAGTGCCATTCAGGGGATTATGAAACGTATCAAGGCGAAGGGCGCTACTATTGTAATTTACGAGCCTGCTATGCAGGATGGTGAAACATTCTTTGGTAGCCAAGTGGTCAATAACCTGATCAAATTCAAGGAAATAAGTCAGGCCATCATCGCCAACCGCTACGATTCTTGTCTGGATGATGTGAAAGACAAGGTATATACCCGTGACATTTTCCAAAGAGATTAACTTTATGGTGACATACAATGTTAGTTTAGCGAATAAAGTGGTTTTGGTGACTGGTGCAGCCGGTTTTGTCGGAGCCAATTTGGTAAAACGCTTGCTGAATGAATTTGATAGCGTGAAAGTTATCGGTATTGATAGTATTACCGAATACTATGATGTACGTTTAAAATATGAACGCTTGCAAGAATTGTCTGCTTATGGTGACAGATTTGTTTTCATTAAAGACAGCATTGCTAAAAAGGGAGTTGTTGACTCCATCTTCACTGACCACCACCCGCAGGTAGTCGTGAATCTTGCTGCTCAAGCCGGTGTGCGTTATAGCATCACTAACCCCGATGCATATATTGAAAGTAACCTTATTGGATTTTATAATATTTTAGAAGCCTGTCGTCATTATAGTGTGGAGCACTTGGTATATGCTTCTTCCAGTAGCGTATATGGAAGTAATAAGAAAGTGCCTTATAGTACTGATGATAAGGTGGATAATCCTGTATCACTCTATGCTGCTACTAAAAAGAGTAATGAACTAATGGCTCACGCTTACAGTAAGCTTTACAACATACCAAGTACAGGTTTGCGGTTCTTCACCGTTTATGGTCCCTGTGGTCGTCCCGATATGGCATACTTCGGTTTCACCAACCAACTCCGTGAAGGCAAGACTATTCGGATCTTTAATTACGGTAACTGCAAACGAGATTTCACCTACGTTGATGACATTGTGGAAGGCGTTGTTCGGATCATGCGACATGCACCTGAGAAACAGAATGGCGATGACGGACTTCCAATTCCACCATACAAGGTATATAATATTGGTAACAACTCACCCGAGAATCTTCTTGATTTTGTGACCATTCTTCAGGAAGAGCTCATAGCAGCCAAGGTACTTCCCGATGATTACGATTTTGAGACGCACAAAGAATTGGTACCGATGCAACCTGGGGATGTGCCTGTGACATATGCTGATACGACCCCTTTGGAACAAGATTTTGGATTTAAACCGTCAACATCACTACGTGAGGGATTGAGAAAGTTTGCGGGGTGGTATGCTAAGTATTATGGCACATTTAAATAACATCCATAAATCGATTATATAAAAATAAAAAGATAAAATCATTATGAGCATTTTTGCAGGTAAAACCCTTATGATTACTGGTGGAACAGGTTCTTTCGGCAATGCGGTTTTGAATCGTTTCCTCCGTACCGACATCGGCGAAATCCGTATTTTTTCACGGGATGAAAAGAAGCAGGATGATATGCGTCACGAATATCAGGTAAAGTATCCTGATGTGGCACATAAAATCAAGTTCTTTATTGGCGATGTACGTAATTTGCAGTCATGTAAGAATGCAATGCCTGGTGTTGACTATATTTTTCATGCTGCAGCTTTGAAACAGGTTCCAAGTTGTGAGTTCTTTCCGATGGAGGCAGTAAAGACTAATGTTGTCGGTACAGATAATGTATTGACAGCTGCTATTGAGGCTGGCGTTGGTGCTGTAATTTGTCTTTCAACAGATAAGGCTGCCTATCCTATCAATGCTATGGGTATCACGAAAGCTATTGAGGAGAAAATCGCAGTAGCGAAGAGCCGCTACTCTGGTAAGACAAAGATTTGCAGTACCCGTTATGGTAATGTGATGTGCTCTCGTGGTTCTGTAATTCCTCTTTGGATTGACCAAATCCGCAACGGTAATCCTATAACACTAACTGAGCCTACGATGACGCGCTTTATCATGTCGCTGGAAGAAGCAGTAGACCTTGTATTGTTTGCATTCGAACATGGGCAGAACGGTGATATCCTCGTACAGAAAGCTCCGGCTTGTACTATTCAGACTCAGGCGGAGGCTGTTTGTGAATTATTTGGCGGCAAGAAAGAAGATATCAAGGTTATCGGTATCCGTCATGGTGAGAAGATGTATGAGACATTGCTCACCAATGAGGAATGTGCCAAGGCAGAAGATATGGGTAATTTCTATCGCGTTCCTGCAGATAATCGTGGATTGAACTATGATAAATTCTTCAAAGAAGGTGAAACGGAACGTAACACACTTACGGAGTTCAATTCTAATAATACTTATATATTGAATGTAGAAGAGACCAAAGCTAAAATAGCTGCTCTTGATTACATCAAAAAGGAATTGAGTGGCGAGGGTAATTTTGTACAATAATAGAGCTATGAATATTTTAGTTACCGGTGCCGGAGGTTTTGTTGGTAGAAATCTTTGTGCCCAACTTAATAATATCAAAAACGGAAAGGCTCGTTGTTATGGTGATCTGAAGATTGATGAAGTCTTTGAGTACGATCTCGATTCCACTTCCGAACAATTAGATGTCTGGTGTCAGAAAGCCGGCTTTGTGTTCAACCTTGCCGGAGTGAACCGTCCCAAAGACAATGAGGAGTTCATGAAAGGTAATTTCGGTTTTGCAGGCACATTGCTTGATACACTGAAGAAACATCATAATACTTGTCCTGTCATGCTCTCTTCCAGTGCACAAGCTTCTCTGACAGGTCGTTTTGGCAACAGCGAATACGGTCGCAGCAAAAAGGCTGGTGAAG
The DNA here is from genome assembly GCF_000162515.1 of Bacteroides sp. 1_1_14. Taxonomy (NCBI): domain Bacteria; kingdom Pseudomonadati; phylum Bacteroidota; class Bacteroidia; order Bacteroidales; family Bacteroidaceae; genus Bacteroides; species Bacteroides sp. 1_1_14. The sequence continues at coordinate 299,392 of NZ_GG774710.1, forward strand.
ATTTATTTCTACAGTATGGTAAAGATACGGGAGCCAAAGTGCTGGTTTATCGTTTTCCGAACCTTTACGGCAAATGGTGTCGTCCCAACTACAACAGTGCTGTCGCTACATTCTGCAACAACATCGCTAACGACCTTCCGATACAAGTCAATGACCCACGTGTAGAACTGGAGCTGCTTTACATTGACGATCTCGTAGACGAGATGATTCATGCCTTGAAAGGCGAGGAACATCGTTGCGAGTTTGAAGGTCTTGATGTACATCCATTGGTGGATGGCAGATACTGTTATTGTCCGGTTACCCATAAGGTTACATTAGGTGAAATAGCTGATTTGCTGCATCAGTTTGCAGAAATGCCAGAGACGCTGATGATTCCTGAAATCCCGGCAGACTCGTTTGCCAAAAGATTGTATAGCACTTATCTGAGTTATTTGCCCAAAGAAAAAGCAATCTTTGATCTGAAGATGAATGTAGATCAGCGTGGCTCATTTACAGAACTTGTACATACCTTGAACTGTGGCCAGGTAAGTATAAATATCTCCAAACCGGGTGTTACTAAGGGTGAACATTGGCACAATACCAAATGGGAACAATTTATTGTTGTCAGCGGTCATGGGCTCATCCAACTCCGCAAGGAAGGTACAGACGAAGTGCTGAACTACGAGGTAAGTGGTGACAAAATACAGTCTGTTATCATGCTTCCCGGATATACCCATAACATCATCAATCTCTCCGATACGGAAGACTTGATAACGGTTATGTACTGCAATGAGATATTCAACCCGGATAAACCGGATACATACTTTGATAAAGTGAAAAAATGATCATGGAAAAACAACCCAAATTCGATTATTCAGATATAAAGTTCAAGGATAATGGTAAGTTGAAGCTTATCATCGTAGTGGGTACTCGTCCCGAGATTATCCGCTTAGCGGCAGTAATTAATAAATGTCGCCAGTATTTTGATGTTATTCTTGCCCATACCGGTCAGAACTATGACTATAACTTAAATGGAATCTTTTTCAAAGATTTGAAACTGGCAGAGCCTGAAGTATATATGGATGCTGTGGGCGATGATTTGGGAGCCACTTGTGGCAATATCATCAACTGTTCCTATAAACTTTTTGCGCAGACAAAGCCGGATGGAGTTCTTGTACTAGGCGATACTAATTCGTGTCTCAGTGTTATAGGAGCTAAACGTTTACACATTCCTATCTTTCACATGGAAGCTGGAAACCGTTGTAAAGACGAATGTCTTCCAGAGGAGACTAACCGCCGTATCGTTGATATCATCAGTGATGTAAATATGGCATACTCAGAGCATGCAAGAAGATATCTTGCAGACTGCGGTCTTCCTAAAGAGCGTACTTACGTTACAGGCTCTCCTATGGCAGAAGTACTTCATAATAATCTCACAGAAATAGAAGCAAGTGATGTGCACCAGCGTCTTGGCTTAGAGAAAGGCAAGTATATTCTTCTCTCCGCTCATCGTGAGGAAAATATAGATACCGAGAAGAATTTCTTCTCACTTTTCACTGCTATCAACGCTATGGCAGATAAGTATGATATGCCAATTCTTTATAGTTGTCACCCGCGCTCTCGCAATCGCTTGCAGGCTTCTGGTTTCCAACTTGATTCTCGGGTACAGGTACAACAGCCACTTGGCTTCCATGATTACAATTGCCTCCAGATGAATGCTTTCTGTGTGGTCAGTGATAGTGGTACACTTCCAGAGGAATCTTCGTTTTATGCATCTATCGGCAAGCCAATCTCTGCAGTATGTATCCGTACGAGTACAGAACGTCCGGAAGCTCTTGATAAGGCATGTTTCATTCTTTCTGGTATTGACACTAAGGGACTTCTCCAGTCGGTTGATCTTGCTGTTCAAATGACAAAAGATGGCAACCATGGTATTCCTGTTCCTAACTACACAGATGATGTATCTAATAAGGTCGTTAAGATTATTCAGTCATACGTTGGAGTTGTCAACAAGATGGTTTGGCGCAAGGAATTTTAGGTTTGGGCAATCAACATTTGCCAATATACACGATCATAAACTTAATTCGCAACAGTATCTGTGCGATGTCTTCCGTCGGATAAAAATACTGCGGAAGATGAACTTGTATATCTTCTTCCCCATGAATGGCAGTCACAAGTTGCTATCGTATGAGATCAAAGTATGAATAATTTATTGAATAACTATAAAAACAAATGCTTGAAGGCTGTTATGGGGCTAAAGTGACTACTTACCTATATCAATAACGGTTCATTCCACAGGTTAGAAAAGATGATCTAAAAGGCGCTAAATTATATAAAACATGAATGGAAAACTATGAAAAATGTGTTGGATTTGGAGATGCAGAATCTAGTAATTATTTGTGCGAATAGATGATGCATCATGTTAAGATTAATTCGAGAATAGTCAGTATACAAGGAGGTGAGGATTATGTGCAAAACTTCTCTTTATGTATTATAGGTTGAAAGTTGTGGTTTCAATCGGCTTCCCATTCTATCAGATATATATCACATATTTGGGGTGTTTTACGCTCATCGGACACAAGCATTGACCCTGATCTTATTACCTTGTCTTGTAAATTATGAGTAATGAAAGAAGGCGATTTAGAAGATCATATAGACTCCATTATGGAACTTAGATTTATCAGGATAAAAATAAGACTAAAGGTTCTGTAAATCTATTAGAGTTGATAAATCTAGGGGATGAAATTAGAGAAGAAATTTGCGACATTTATATGGAGGGTCAATATCATGGCTTCTGCAAGTATCTTCTGGAATGTATGGAAGATGTCGATTAAGAGTTTGATAAACTTTCCCCCAAAAGGATTATTTTTTGGAGAAATCTGTTCATCCATCCCGCTAAGGATCTTAAGGTGTTAGAATCAGGAATCTTACTTTTTTATAAAACGAGATAAATTAATGAAATTCAATTAGCTTGTAGAAGTTTAGGGAGAAGTGGATGTTTACCGTTAGAGATTGAAAAGGAAGTGTCAGTCCCATCGTTTACGGACGAATTATCAGTTCCTGTTGTGGAAAAAGATAAACCCCGTATTATCCAAAACTTCTATTGAAATCAAACAGAGCAGATATAAATTTTATTTTTAATTCAAAATCATATGGTGTAATTACTTGATAAATAGTGGGTACACTGTATGGATTACTTACAATATGCCCGATAAAATAGAATATGAAAATGTTTCAAAGATAAAGGACTGTTATGGATGTGGTGTATGCGTTATTTCTTGTCCTAAAAAAATAGTTGAAATCAAATTCAATACAAAAGGTTTTTTGGAGCCAACAATTATAGATCAAACTAAATGCATAGAGTGTGGTTTGTGTCTTAACAATTGTGCATACAATCACGACCAACGAGCAGCCCAAAATGCTCCATTATGTGCTTATGCTGCATGGAGCAATAATGAACGAATCAGGTTTAAGAGTTCTTCAGGTGGGATTTGTTTTGAACTTTGCAAATTTTATATTAACCAAGGATTCAAAATTTGTGGTGTTAAGTACGAGCCAGAAGATAATATTGTATCACATGTAATATGTTCCACTATTGAAGAATTAAATCAAATATTTGGAAGCAAGTATGTACAAAGCAATACAATAAAAGGCTTTGAGCAATTTAACAACAAAGATAAATTCGTCGTTATCGGTACACCCTGTCAGATAGATTCTGTTAGGAGGTATATAAAAAAAAGAAAAATCGAGGAAAACTTTGTTCTGATAGATTTTTTCTGTCATGGAGTACCAAGTATGAAACTATGGAATAAGTTTTCTGCTTCACAAAGAAATAAAATTGGAAATTTCAATTCTGTAACATGGAGAAATAAAGTTGATGGCTGGCATAAATCATATAGATTAGACATTATTGCCGATTCAGGAGAGTATCATCATACAGGTTTGAAGTTTGATGATTTCTTTAATTTGTATTTTTCAAATGCTGCACTTTCACCTGCGTGTTTTGATAAATGTAAATACAAGCAAGATCAGTCATCCGCAGATATCCGAATAGGAGATATGTGGGGTGCTGATTATAGTAAAAATAAAGAAGGCGTTAACTCTGTGATTTGCTTTACCGAAAAAGGGAATAAAGCTGTCAAAGAGATTGATTGTACAATTAAACGGCATACTTTTGAGGAGGTTTTGTCTGGTCAGATGAACTTCTTGCCCATTAGAGATAATTTTTTCTATCGGCTCAATCCGTTGATTATTGCAGACTCGGAAAATTGGAACGAGATAACAACTCGATTTAGGAAAATGTTCCTAAAGAAAAGAATAATGAGAAAGGTTAAATCAATAATAAAGATCTTTTCAAAGAAATAATAATTCATGAAGATAAAGACAATAACATGCCATGACGTTTACAATTATGGTGCATCATTACAAGCCTATGCATTGCAGACCTATCTAACCTCAATAGGGCATGATGTGGAGATAATTGACTATCTACCAGATTATATATCAGGCAGGTATAAATTCTTTAATATATTACCTAACTCTCGCCTTTACAAATATGCAATAAAGAACAAATTATTCTATTTCTTATGTTGCTTATATCAAGTAAAAAGAAAATACTCGACTTATGGCAGAAAGAAAGTATTTGATTTATTTAAAGAAAAGTATCTGTTATGCACAAAACTCTATAAAGATTATCAGGAACTTAAGGCTGATCCGCCTACTGCTGATGCATATGTTGTAGGAAGTGATCAGGTTTGGAGTTGCACTTCTGCTATCGGTAAAGATCCGGCTTTTTATCTCGATTTTGGATCTTCTTCAATTAAGAGATATTCTTATGCAGCAAGTTTTGGCCAGTCTAAGATTCAACCGGAAAATAAGGGCTTTGTCTCCTCTAAACTACAGAAATTTAATGGCATCAGTGTCCGTGAAAATACAGGTCTTGAGATCTTGCAAAGTTTGAGCATAGAGGGAATTAATGTAGTTGATCCAGTGTTGTTATTGAATCAAGAAGACTGGAGCCAATTAATTCCTACAGAAAGGATCGTAAAGAAAAACTATATTCTTGTTTATGATTTGTATCACGCAGATACGGAAATGAAGGAAGCTGTATGTTCTGTTGCAAAGAATAATGGTTTGAAAATAGTTTCTATAAATAGTCGTAGTGGATTAAATTATGCAGATATTAATATTTCTAATGCTGGCCCTATTGAATTTTTGAATTTGATAAAATACTGTACATATTGTTTTTCAAATTCATTTCATGCAACTGCATTCTCTGTAATATTTCACAAGTCGTTCTATGTTTTTAATAGACATGACAATGTGTCTCGAATTAAGGACTTTTTAGATATAATTGATATGGGACAATGTCTCAATCCAGAACAAATGAATGTTATATTCAATTATAATGTGATTGATAATAGGCTCCAAAAGATGATCACAACTAGTAAAAAATATTTAGATAGTTTCTAGTTAAATCAGAATATGTCATCAGAGAACAATAAAAAAATAGCAAAGAATACGTTCTTTTTATACTTGAGAATGGGTGCTGTTCTGCTTATTTCGCTATATGTGACTAGAGCAGCGCTTAAGGTGTTGGGCGCAGAAGATTATGGTATCTACAATGTTGTATGTGGATTTGTCACTTTATTCGGAGCACTAAACTTATCTTTAGCTACTTGTGTTAATCGTTTTTATAACTATGAAATTGGAAAAGGCGAAAATGGGAATCTGACCATAGTTTATAATACCGCCTTGTTAATACAGTTTATAATAGCTTTATTTCTCTGCTTATTTCTAGAGACAGTAGGACTCTGGTATATAAATAACCACATGGTTATTCCGGAAGAGAAATTAGATGTGGCCAATATCATTTATCATATATCTGTTGCATCATTGGCATTTACTGTTATTCAAGCACCATTTACTGCAGCTGTACTTTCTTTTGAGAAAATGGATTTTTATGCTGTTGTTAGTGTCCTTGATGTCGTACTTAAACTTGTCATTGTAGTATTACTGCCAGTAGATGGAATAGATACATTATTATTATATGCTTTATTATTAGGTCTTATATCAGTTATAAACTTTTTACTGAATTTTGCTTACTGCAAAATAAAATTTAGACAGTTGGTCGTGTCTTTTGAATATAAAAAAAATGTATTCAAGTCAATGCTATCATTTATTGGCTGGAACTTCTTGGATCCAATTTCTTATAATGTAAGAGGCCAAGGTTGTAATATATTGCTTAACTCGTTTTTTGGTCCCATATTAAATGCTGCCTATACTATTTCAAATCAGGTGGCTTCTGCACTAGATACATTCACAGTTAGCATCTCAACAGCTTTTCGACCACAACTGATTCAGTCATATTCTGGTGGAAACTATCAGAGATCTACCAAACTTATGTTAAGCATGTCGAAAATAATGTATTGCCTTTATTTGATGATATCTTTACCTGTAATTATTGAATCGGAGTATATTCTTGATATTTGGTTGGTTGATTATCCAAAGTTTGCTGTAAATTTTACGATTTTTATTCTTGTCGTTAAGCAATTGAACGTATTGAATCCTGCATTAAGTACGTCAGTAATGGCTACTGGCGATATTAAGAAATATACAATTATTTCTTGTTTGACCATTTGTTCTATCATTCCTCTCTCTTATATAACACTAAAACTTACAAATAATCCCAATGTTGTATATTATTGGATGATTATATTAACAATAGTAAATCAGATATTTTGTATTAGAATAACATGTAGGCAGTTTAAGGGACTTGATATGCAAGCATATGTTTCAGGAGTATTACGTCCTTGTACCATTCAGACAATTCTTTTGATACCAATTGTCTTTTTATCATCATTTTTATCTGAAGGATTATTTCGATTAATACTTGTATGTACAAGTTCTGGGTTTGCTAGCATTTTGCTTTTCTATTTGTTCACTCTTAACAAAGAAGAAAAGAATTTGATACATAGTATTTGTGTTTCAATTAAAACAAGAATAAAATGAAAAGCATCATATTGAACTCAAAGCTGCATATTGTGCTAGCAGTATTAATGTATATATTAGCTCCTCGTCAATACGACTATTGGTTTTGTGTTTGCCTTTGTGTGCTATTTCTCATAATGGCTATCAAATCTGTTATTTTTGAATTTGAGAGTAAAAACTACCTTTCTTTTAATCTCATTTTCATGCTTTCACTTTTTTTGTGTACTTTTATTGTACCTATATTTTTATACCCTTTAGGGTATTACTTGTTTGCAGGATATGACCAGTATGTAAATGTTTGTACATCATTAGTAGTCCTTGCAACGTCCGTATATAATTGGGGGTGGCAATTCGGATATAATAAAATAGTAAGCAAACAAGCTCCTGATTTCTTGAAAGATAATTATATATTTCCATTTCCAAATAGTGTGATAAAACTTTTGAATATCATAAGTGTTTTTTCGATATTATACTATTTTATAACGTTTGGTCAGACTATTAATGCTGGTTTGGATAATTCTGATTTAGGGGCAGCAGCATATACTACAATATTGCAGACGGTATTAACTTTATCAATAATTGTTAATACAGTATCAGATGTCACTGTAGAAAAAAAACTACGGACTTTTGTGAAGAATCATTTAATAATTAGTATCTGTTTTGGAATTGGTATCATTTTACCTATTATTATAGGAGACAGAACAATGCCAATTTATTTGTTGTCAGTATTTGCAGCTTCGTATATTCTGTTATACAAAAAGATTAAACTTTCAAGAATCCTGCTTGGTGCATCTGTGGTTGCTCTTCTTATGTTTGCAATAGGACAGACTCGAAATTCGGATAATGCTTTAAAGTATGTTGGTGCATCAGGGGCTGCAAATACAATCACTGAAGCATTAACAAATACAGAAGACATGACAGAAACTTTTCAAGACTTTTTGCCAGCTTCCAATTGCTTATATCTTTTTAAAAACTGGAGAGAAACACATAATGGAGAACTTTTCTATCCGAGTAAAATATTTATTCTACCATTTAGTCCTATACCATATTTGCCAACTTTTTTGACATCATCTTTCTATGGTAAATCTAGCTTGAATGAAATATTAAGCGCAGACTTATCAACGGGATGGTATAAAAATGTTGTAGCTAATTTAAATGGCGGTATCGGAACGCATGTTGTTGGTGACATCTATGTTTCTTGGGGATTACTAGGTGTTATTGTTTTATTTTTCTTTTTCGGATATTTCATTGCCTGTGGTCAATTATTAGTTAGAAGAAATATTTATTGGTGTATTGCGTATATCACTTACATTGGGCAAGCAATGTACATTGCTAGAGGTACTATCTATTTTTGTTATCGCCACTTTGTGTTACAGATCTTTTTATTATTGGTGATCTGCTCTTTGTGTGGTTATAAAATTGTCTCAAATAAATAGAATTGATTTAAATGAATATATTATTTACAACTTTTACTTATTATCCAGAGACTAGTGGAGTCTCCGTGGCAGTTCAAACTCTTACTGAAGGTATGGCTGCAAAAGGACATAATGTGACAGTCGTGTCAAGTAATTATGGGAAAAAACTTCCTTCAGAAAGTATATGTAATAACGTAAAGATAATTAGGAAGAATTTTTCTGTAAATCTCTTCAAGAAGTATGTTGGAGACGTTAATGGGTATATTGACTTCGTTGTTAATTATCCTAAGGATGTACTTGTCCTTGAGTGCATTCAATGTTATACAACAGATATTTTGCTTTCTCGTTTAAAGGATATGAACTGTAAGATAATACTTCATTCTCATGGAGGCCCGGGATTACACGATAAGCCATTTGCTTGGGAGGGGGATATTATACACACTATTGGGCATACACATAATTGGTGTAGATGGAAAAAATATTACAAGTACACTTTACCTTCTGCTGCCAAATATATTGATGTTGCATTGTGTTTGTCTCTATGTGCTAGCGATCTTGCATTTATGAATAAGACGATGAAGCGAGTAGAATTACTGGAGAATGCAGCAAACTCAATCTTTTTTAATGAAGAATTATATAAGAAAGATATTTCAAAGATTGTTCAGATTAGGAATGATGATTATGTACTTTGTATTGCTAACTACATACCTAATAAAAGACAAGATGACATTATAAAAGCATTCGCCAAAATTCACAATGAAAAATGTTCACTTGTTATGGTTGGCAGTAAAAAGAACAAATTTTTCGAAAAGTTAGATAGGCTATCAAAGAAAGTTAACAGAGAAAATGGAAAAGAAATTATCCTTCTAACTGGTGTTGAACGATCTTATTTTCCATCATTAATTCATAATTCTAAATTATTTGTGATGGCTAGTAAGCATGAAGAATATCCTGTATCACTTGTAGAGGCTATGGCATGTGGGACTCCTTTTGTTAGTACAAATGCAGGTTGTAGTCGATTACTTCCTGGAGGTGTTACGGTTGTAGATAGATCAGAATTAGCGGTTTTTATGGATATGGTAGAGTCTCACGAAGATATTAGGGAATATTTATCGAAACAAGGGCGTAGATATGCTTGCGAACACAATACAACAAAGCTTTATATCGACAAATTTGAGGATATTTTATATTCTATTCAGTAAACAACTATTATAGTCAAATTTTTATGAAAGTAATATGGTTTAATGGAAACCTTGGAAACCAGGTGTTCTATTGTAAATACAAGGAATTTCTTCATAACAAATATCCTAATGAAACTATCAAATATTACAGTAACTCTCGTAGTCCAAAGATCTGCGTAGAACAATATTTCCGGCTCTCATTACCTGATAGAATAGATTCATTTAAAGTTAGGTTTGTTTTTGAGTTTTTAGGAAAATTCTTTAGACGAATACCCCTTAAATTTGTGCCAAAATGGTATTGTACTCGAAAAAGTCTAAATTATGAGGCGTCGTATTTTGAACATTATTTACAGGATAAGAGTTTTTTTGAGAAAGAAGATAGTTCATGGCTCAAAGCGAAAAAGCCTGATAATTTTTCTGAAAAATATCTGATATTTGAGAATTTAATTTGTAATACAAATTCTGTAGCTGTACATATTCGCAGAGGTGATTATATTAAGCCGGGATCTGACTATGAGGATTTGTCAGCAACTGATTATTATGAGCAAGCAATAAAAAAAGCTACAGAGGTTTATCTAGACTCTCAATTCTTTTTCTTCTCTGATGATTTAGAATTTGTGAAAAACAACTTTAAAGGTGATAATATATACTATGTTGATTGTAACAGAGGAGCTGATAGCTATTTGGACATTTTATTAATGTCACAAGCAAAAATTAATATTATTGCAAACAGTACATTCAGCTACTGGGGAGCATATATGAATCATGAAAAGAAGAAGGTCATGTACTCAGATCTTTGGTTTAGAAATGAGTCTGGACGACAAATGCCTAATATAATGTTAGATTCTTGGATTTGTATAGAAACAAAACGTAAGTAATATGTCAAAAATATCTATTATTATACCTGTGTATAAGGTAGGAAAGTATATTGAGAATTCGATGAAATCTGTGGTTGCTCAGCGATTTAAGGATTTTGAGGTAATATTAGTTGATAACAATACCCCTGATGACTCTATAGAAATTGCAGAAAGGGTTTTGGCAGGAACCGAAATTAATTACCGTGTTGTAAAGCAATCTATTCAAGGCTTGCCTGCCGCCCGAAATATGGGAATTGCTGAGGCAAAAGGAGAGTGGCTGATAAGTATTGATCCAGATGACACTATTTCTCCATATTTTTTAGAGGAACTTTATCGTTACGCAACAGAGAGTAATATGCTTGTAATATTTGGAGAGTATGATGAAGTTGAAGAAGATGGTCTTTTTGTATTTCCTGAGGAGAAAAAAGAAAATGCATTCGAAATCTTGGATAGAGATTATACTATGCATAATCTTCTCATTCGTAGGCTTCCTCTGATGGTATCTAATATGTTCTTTAAAAAGAGTTTATTTGTAGATCATGAATTCCAGTTTGATCAAGGTGTTATTCTTGGCGCAGATCTTATACTTGTTTGGAGAATCCTTCTTAATCTTGAAAAGATAGGCCATTTGAATAAGAAACTCTACAACCACTTTTTTAGATCTGATTCTTTAATTACAGCACCCTCTAATGAGAAAATTGAGACAAATTTGGCAGGATACAGGCGTATATGTGACTACGTTGAAAAGAGTTATAGTAAAGAATTCAGTGAATGGATCTTCGCTCGTGAGCTTTATGGTTTATTGAGTGTTGTGAGCATACATGGGGAATATAAGATGTTTAAGGAAAACTTTGATCAATATTATACAAAAGATATTCACAGATCACTACGGTCTTTTCCTGACAGGAGAATTAATATTATGGACAAGATCCTTTATACTTGTCCATGGTTGTTTTTGAAATGAATAAACAATTAAGGCAGCCTAATTCTTTGTTGGGCAAATTGCTTCATAAGTAATGAGAAAAAAGAAAATTCTATTCGTCTGTCAATATTTTTATCCGGAGGTGTTCCGTGGTAACGATATTGCATTCCATCTTGCTGAAGAAGGACATGATGTACACGCAGTGACTGGTACGCCAAACTATCCTGTTGGTAAGTTCTATCCAGGGTATGGGCTCATCAAGATGCGTCGTGAGATTGTGAATGGCGTAAAGGTTACTCATCTGCCAATATTTCCTCGCGGTAACAACAAGATTATGCTTATGATGAATTACTTCAGTTACCTGATAGTAGGATGTATCTACATGCTATGGCATGCTATGTTCCACAAGTATGATATGGTATTTTGTCAGCAGTTGTCGCCTGTCATGATGTCAACTCCTGCGGTCTTGTATAAGAAGTTACGTCATGTACCTCTCTATACATGGGTGCTTGACCTTTGGCCTGAGAGTCTTACAGCTGCAGGTGGTATCAACAACAAGAAGATTCTAGCTTTCTTCGATTGGTTCGTAAAGAAGGAATATAAGTGGAGTGATAAGATCCTGATCAGTTCTCGCTGTTTTGGTCAAAGTATTATGGCTTATGGTGACTATAAGCATAAAATTATCTACTATCCTCAATGGAGTGATGGTGCTTCTGACCCTTCTATATTCTCAAACCTTTCTATTCCTTCTTTACCAGAAGGTTTCAAGGTAATGTTTGCTGGTGCTGTGGGGGAAGCTCATGGTATGGAATGTAATATGCAAGCTGCTCTTTTAACCAAAGAATACAAGGATATTAAGTGGGTGATAGTTGGTGATGGTCGCAGATTGGATTGGGTGTGTCAGTTCGTGAAAGAGAATGGATTGGAGGATACTGTTTATACCCTTGGTCGTTTCCCTTCAGAGACTATGCCTCTGTTCTTTGAAAAAGCTGATGTGATGTTGGCGTCTTTAACAGATTCTCCTCTGTTTAACTTGTATACCCCTGCCAAGATTAGTAGCTATATGGCTAGTAGCCGTCCTATCATTACTTGCCTCAATGGTGAAGGTAGTGAGGTTGTGAAGGCTGCTGAATGTGGTTGGAGCGTGAAGGCTGGTGATGCTAAAGGGCTGGCGAAACTGGTTATTAAGCTCTCAAATACCGATAAGGCTATTCTTGCAGACAAGGGCGAAAATGGCTTGAAATTCTACAACGAGAATTTTGATAAAAAGCAGTGCTTGCGCAAGTTAGATGAGATTATGGGATTAGCATAATGACAAAATCGGACAAAATAATTCTACAGATTGTATGTAAGGCTCTTGATAGAAACTACAAGATAGACAAAAGACAGTTGAAGGATATCAGTTGGGTGGAGGTAATGGATATTGTCACTACTCAAGGTGTGCTTGGTATTTGCTTTGATGCGATTGAGCAGCTTGATGCAACATGCCGTCCAGATATGGAGAACTTGATGGATTGATTAGTTCAGGTGCCGTACATGGCAACTTGCTATGAGGAACACCAAAATGCCAGTAAGCACTCAAATTAGGGCTCAAAAATGAAATATATATCTTCGCTGCGAACTAAACTTACGAATTATGCTAAGCAGTGAAGACCTTGAAAGATTCTACTTTCAGTATCAAACCGAGGCGGTGCCTCTCGGAATGTCAGTCCAGACATTCTGTTTACGGAACAATGTTCCATATAACATTTTTCACAAATGGTACAAGGATACCCGCAAAAAATAGTGGAAGTTCAGGTGGATGGTGTTCCCTCGGGTCCACCATCGGAATCCGGGCCGTCTTCACCTTCAGGGAAACCCCGGTAAAGAAGGACAGTCCCTCTCCCCATGCAGTACACAGATACCGGAAGCCGGGCAAAGGTCCGGGGACGCTTCCCGTGCGTATATCCGTGGAGCTGACCTTGAGCAATGGCCTGCATATCCTCCAAAAAGATC
>NZ_GG774709.1:0-106355 GCF_000162515.1 Bacteroides sp. 1_1_14
AAGACTGTTGTAAATGGATAAGTCGGTTTGCATAAGTCATTTCTATAAAACGGAGCCGCATCCCCTTGTTGCCAAAACTCCGCAAGTCGTTACTTATGAACCGCTTGGAACACGGTACGAATCCTAATTACAAATATATCGCATCTGATAATCCGGAACAAATATCAGCAGGTAAAAATGAAAATAAACCTCGTTATTTTTGATTATTACCTGCAATAATATTATATTTGCAAACAAATAAGAGTTGTTTGACAGCATGAGAAATATAGTGTATCAAAGCACTTTACCAATTTCTTATCCGTTGCCCATTCTCATGCGAGTTTCTTTTAATCTATTTGTAGTCAATTAAATACCTTCAGACTACATCAAATATACGAAATAAAAACAAGAAAGTCAATAGCCGGACGGTATTTGCCGTGATATTTCTTCATTTATCAGGTATTACCTTGTTATTCGGGCAATACCTTATTATAAAAGAAAGGTTTTTTTCACTCACTACGTGGTTATCTGAAAATAAACACGTAAATTTGCTGGCTCAAATTGAAATAACAGTATAAATCACTATAAATAAAAACTTTATCACTATGGAGTACAATTTCAGGGAGATTGAAAAGAAGTGGCAGCAAAGGTGGGTGGAAGAGAAAACCTACCAGGTTACGGAAGACGAATCGAAGCAGAAATTCTATGTATTGAATATGTTCCCTTACCCGTCAGGGGCCGGACTGCACGTAGGGCATCCGCTGGGATACATCGCTTCGGACATTTACGCCCGTTACAAACGACTGCGTGGCTTCAATGTACTCAATCCGATGGGATATGACGCATATGGTTTGCCAGCGGAACAATACGCTATTCAGACCGGACAGCATCCCGCAATTACTACTAAAGCTAATATCGACCGCTATCGCGAGCAACTCGACAAAATAGGCTTCTCTTTCGACTGGAGCCGCGAAATCCGTACGTGCGAACCCGAATATTATCACTGGACCCAATGGGCTTTCCAAAAGATGTTCAACAGCTACTACTGCAACGACGAACAGCAGGCACGCCCTATCCAGGAACTGATCGATGCATTCGCAATCTACGGAAACGAAGGACTCAACGCTGCCTGCAGCGAAGAAATCAGCTTTACCGCCGAAGAATGGAAAGCCAAAAGCGAAAAGGAACAGCAGGAAATCCTGATGAACTACCGCATCGCCTACCTCGGCGAAACGATGGTGAACTGGTGCCAGGCACTGGGAACCGTATTGGCAAATGACGAAGTCATAGACGGCGTCAGCGAACGCGGCGGCTTCCCCGTAGTCCAGAAGAAGATGCGCCAGTGGTGTCTGCGTGTATCCGCTTATGCTCAGCGTCTGCTCGACGGACTGGATACCATCGACTGGACCGAATCACTGAAAGAAACTCAAAAGAACTGGATCGGACGCTCCGAAGGTGCCGAAGTACAGTTCAAGGTAAAAGACAGCGATCTCGAATTTACCATCTTTACTACCCGTGCAGATACCATGTTCGGTGTGACCTTCATGGTTCTGGCTCCGGAAAGTGATCTGGTAGCCCAGCTGACCACTCCCGCCCAGAAAGCAGAAGTAGACGCCTACCTTGACCGCACCAAGAAACGTACGGAACGCGAACGCATCGCCGACCGCAGCGTGACCGGTGTATTCAGCGGTTCGTATGCTATCAATCCGTTTACAGGTGAAGCAGTGCCCATCTGGATCAGCGATTACGTATTGGCAGGATACGGAACAGGAGCCATCATGGCCGTACCCGCCCACGATAGCCGCGACTATGCTTTCGCCAAGCATTTCGGACTCGAAATCCGCCCGTTGGTAGAAGGTTGTGACGTAAACGAAGAAAGCTTCGATGCCAAGGAAGGTATCGTCTGCAACTCTCCGCGTCCGGATGTAACTCCGTACTGTGATCTGTCTCTGAACGGACTGACCATCAAGGAAGCCATTGAAAAGACCAAGCAATATGTGAAAGAACATAATCTGGGACGTGTGAAAGTGAACTACCGTCTTCGCGACGCCATTTTCTCACGCCAGCGCTACTGGGGGGAACCGTTCCCTGTATACTACAAAGACGGAATGCCGTACATGATTGACGAAGACTGTCTGCCGCTGGAACTTCCGGAAGTAGACAAGTTCCTCCCCACCGAAACAGGCGAACCTCCATTGGGACACGCCAAGGAATGGGCGTGGGACACGGTAAACAAGTGCACAGTAGAAAACGAAAAGATCGACAACGTTACCATCTTCCCGCTGGAACTGAACACCATGCCGGGATTCGCCGGTTCTTCCGCATACTATCTGCGCTACATGGACCCGCACAACAACAAAGCGTTGGTGGACCCGAAAGTGGACGAATACTGGAAAAACGTAGACCTTTATGTAGGAGGAACGGAACACGCTACCGGACACTTGATCTACTCCCGTTTCTGGAATAAGTTCCTGCACGATGTAGGTGCATCGGTAGTAGAAGAACCGTTCCAGAAGTTAGTAAACCAAGGCATGATTCAAGGCC
The DNA here is from genome assembly GCF_000162515.1 of Bacteroides sp. 1_1_14. Classification (NCBI taxonomy): domain Bacteria; kingdom Pseudomonadati; phylum Bacteroidota; class Bacteroidia; order Bacteroidales; family Bacteroidaceae; genus Bacteroides; species Bacteroides sp. 1_1_14. Next base: position 2,524 of record NZ_GG774709.1, read on the forward strand.
GCAGCAACTTTGTATATCGCATCAAAGATACTCACACCTTCGTTTCACTGAACCTGAAAGACCAATACGAAGTGACTCCACTTCATGTGGATGTAAACATCGTATCCAATGATATCCTCGACCTGGAAGCATTCAAGGCATGGCGTCCCGAATATGCGGAAGCAGAGTTTATCCTCGAAGACGGAAAATACATCTGCGGATGGGCGGTTGAGAAGATGAGTAAATCAATGTTCAACGTAGTCAATCCGGATATGATTGTGGAAAAATACGGTGCAGACACCCTTCGTATGTACGAAATGTTCCTCGGTCCGGTTGAGCAGTCCAAGCCTTGGGATACGAACGGTATTGACGGTGTACACCGCTTTATCCGTAAGTTCTGGTCATTGTTCTACAGCCGTACCGACGAATATCTGGTGAAAGACGAGCCTGCAACGAAGGAAGAGTTGAAGAGCCTGCACAAACTGATCAAGAAAGTAACGGGAGATATCGAACAGTTCTCTTACAATACGTCTGTCAGCGCATTCATGATCTGTGTCAACGAACTCTCCAACTTGAAATGCAACAAGAAAGAGATACTGGAACAGCTCGTTATCACCCTCGCTCCTTTCGCTCCGCACGTTTGCGAAGAACTGTGGGATACACTGGGACACGAAACTTCCGTATGTGACGCCGCATGGCCCGCATACAACGAAGAATATCTGAAAGAAGATACGATCAACTATACCATCTCCTTCAACGGAAAAGCACGCTTCAACATGGAGTTTGACGCTGATGCCGCTTCGGATGCCATCCAGGCTGCCGTATTAGCCGACGAACGTTCGCAGAAGTGGATCGAAGGCAAAACACCGAAGAAGATCATCGTGGTGCCGAAGAAGATTGTAAATGTGGTAGTTTAAAATAAGTAACAGGTAATAAGTAATAGGTAATAACCGTAGCTGCTTTCCGAGCATATCCGCAAGGTTAATACCTAATACTTAATACTTATTACCTGTACCTATCGACTACGACTTATTACCTATTACTTAATACTTATTACCTATTACTTAATACTTATTACCTATTAATTAAATGCGCAAACCAGCAAAAGCGGAAATAATGAGAGAAGTGAAGGATTATATCTACATCACTCTCGGATTGATAAGTTATGCTATGGGATGGGCGGCGTTTCTGCTGCCTTACCAGATAACGACAGGAGGTACTACCGGTATCGGGGCTATCATCTATTACGCAACGGGATTTCCGATCCAGTGGTCGTACTTCATCATCAATGCGGTTCTGATGACATTTGCCATCAAGATATTAGGTCCGCGATTCAGCATAAAGACTACTTATGCGATTTTCATGCTGACTTTCCTACTATGGATATTCCAGGTATTGGTAAACAACTACATACAAACGCCCGATATGTCGGCCGACGGAAAGCCTCTGCTGCTCGGCAGCGGACAGGACTTTATGGCTTGTATCATCGGTGCGGCTATGTGTGGTGTAGGTCTGGGCATTACTTTCAATTATAACGGCAGTACCGGAGGAACGGACATCATCGCTGCTATTGTCAACAAATACAAAGACGTATCACTTGGAAGGATGATCATGATTTGTGATGTGTTCATCATCAGTTCCTGTTACTTTGTGTTTCACGACTGGCGTCGGGTAATCTTCGGTTTCGTCACTCTGTTCATTATCGGTGTCGTGCTCGACTGGATTATCAACAGCGCCCGTCAGTCCGTACAGTTCTTCATCTTCTCCAAGAAGTATGATGAGATAGCCGACCGCATCATCAAAGATACTGACCGTGGGGTGACCGTGCTCAACGGCACCGGATGGTACAGCAAAAACGATGTAAAAGTATTGGTCGTACTGGCCAAAAGACGTCAGTCGCTGGATATCTTCCGACTGGTAAAACGTATCGACCCGAACGCTTTCATCTCGCAAAGTTCCGTCATCGGGGTGTATGGCGAAGGGTTCGATCAGTTGAAAGTGAAATAAACAGGTGAATGAATCCGGATAATTCCGCTAAAAAACAAGAATAAGACAATGAAACGCAAACTTGTATTTGCCACCAACAATGCTCATAAACTCGAAGAAGTAGCTGCCATCCTCGGGGATAAGGTAGAACTGCTCAGTCTGAATGACATTGACTGCCACACGGACATCCCCGAAACAGCCGAAACGCTGGAAGGAAATGCCTTGCTGAAATCTTCTTTTATCTACCGGAACTATCAGCTGGACTGCTTTGCCGATGACACCGGACTGGAAGTGGAAGCTCTGAACGGAGCGCCCGGAGTGTACTCCGCCCGTTATGCCGAAGGCGAAGGCCACGATGCTCAGGCGAATATGCGCAAGCTGCTCCACGAACTGGAAGGAAAAGAGAACCGGAAAGCGCAATTCCGCACTGCCATTTCGCTGATTCTCGACGGAAAGGAATATCTCTTTGAAGGTGTGATCAAAGGGGAAATCATCAAAGAGAAGCGCGGAGATTCCGGCTTCGGTTATGACCCGATATTCAAGCCCGAAGGGTACGAACAGACTTTTGCCGAACTGGGAAACGAAATAAAGAACAAGATCAGCCATCGTGCACTGGCTGTACAGAAACTTTGCGAGTTTTTGCAACGCTGATTCTTTGGCATATTCCGTACAACAGTCTGTCTTGACATCAACGAAGTACCAGCAGTAAAATTCTCTCAGGTCATTTCTTAACTATATGACACAGAGTTTAATAAAAGATTTTTTGTAATCTTCAGAAGAAAATTATTTCTTTGCAAAAAAATAAAGCGTAATGAAGAAAATTGCATTATTTACTTTCCTTACATTGTTATTATGTACTTCATGTGTAACGAAAAAGAAGTTCATGATGACAGAAGCCGCACGTATTGCAAGTATCGACAGCTTGCAAAGTTTATTGACTGATTGCCGCAACACAGGCGACCAGCTGTCAGCACAAATCAAGAAGCTCCTGCGTGATACCACCCAGATGGGAAACAGTATCCGTCAGTATCAGAGCATGCTTAGTACTAACATGACCGAACAGGAAAAACTGAATGCCTTGTTGAGTCAGAAGAAAAACGAACTTAGCGAAAGAGAACGCACCATCAATGAGCTACAGGACATGATCAACGCTCAGAACGAGAAAGTGAAACAACTGCTGAACAGTGTAAAAGACGCGTTACTGGGCTTTAGCACAGACGAACTGACGGTTCGTGAAAAAGATGGAAAGGTATATGTGGCAATGTCGGACAAATTGCTGTTCCAGTCAGGAAGCGCCCGTCTGGATAAACGCGGAGAGGAAGCTCTCGGCAAATTGGCGGAAGTCCTAAATAAGCAGACCGACATCGACGTATTCATCGAAGGTCACACCGACAATAAACCGATCAACACCGTACAGTTCAAAGACAACTGGGATTTGAGTGTGATTCGTGCTACCTCCGTCGTACGTATCCTGATCAAGAACTACGGTGTAAATCCTTTGCAGATACAGCCCAGCGGTCGCGGCGAATATATGCCTGTTGACGACAATGAAACAGCAGAAGGCAGAAGCAAGAACCGCCGTACGGAAATTATCATGGCTCCGAAGCTGGACAAGCTGTTCCAGATGTTACAGACTTCCGAAGAGGTTCAATAAGAAAATAATAATAAGAGACTGTCAGAAGGTAGACAGTCTCTTATTATATAGAAACAAGGCTATAATATTTATTACCCTATATGATATAACTCATCCATGTTTCTATTAGATACAATATCTGAATTCATACTGTTTACTTTCCCCAGCCGGATGGTTTCTTGCCCATCTTGAATACCATCGTACCACCGTTCATAATATCCTGATGAGTGATGAAGAAATCTTTGTGTTTCTTCCCGTTCAAAGTCACCGACTGAATGTAGATATCTTCGGGAGACTTGCGAATGGTCCGGATACGGAATTCCTTATTACCTGCCAGTTTCAAAGTACACTCATCCAAAAGCGGGGAACCGATGATATACCGGCCGTCGGCAGGATTGACCGGATAGAATCCCATCGCACTGAATACATACCAGGCAGACATCTGACCGCAGTCATCATTTCCGGCATATCCCGAAGAAGTGTTGTTATACAGCGTGTTCAGAATATGGCTGACATACTTTTGCGTCTTCCACGGCTGACCTGCAAAATTATAGAGATAAGCTACGTGATGGCTGGGCTCATTGCCATGTGCATACTGTCCCACAAATCCCGAAGCGTTATGATTCATCTGCTCACTCTTATAGGTAGAGGTAAAGAAGGTATCCAGCTTTTGTTCAAAGGCTTTCGTTCCTCCTGTCAGTTCCATCAAGGCCTGGATGTTATGCGGAACATACCAAAAGTATTGCCATGCATTTCCTTCGGTAAACGGATGCCCACCGTTTCCACCGTATTGATACGGGTCGAAAGGTTCGATCCATTCTCCCTTGTCATTCTTGGACTGGAAGAACTTCGTTTTCGGATGGAAAAGGTTCCGGTAATATTCGGAGCGTTTGTGGAATCGCTGATAATCGGTATCCTTGTTCAGTTTTGCAGCCAGTTGGGCAACGCACCAGTCATCAAAAGCCTGTTCTAGAGTGATGGAGACAGATTGAGTCTGAATGTTTTCGGGCATAAAGCCGTATTTCTCCCATACCTCAAAAGGAGAGTTGGGGTGTGAGGTTACCGAACTGTTATAGACTGCTTCATAGGCCTTCTCCATATCAATTCCGGGAATACCTTTCAGGATGGCATCAGTAATCACAGGGATGGAGTGGTTACCGATCATACAGTAATTGTCCTGTCCCCATAATTGCCAGATAGGCAGGTAGCCGTAATATTCATACTGGCGTATCATGCTCTTCACGAAGTCAGTCACCCGCTCGGGTTCCAGCAACGTGTAGAGAGGATGAGAGGCGCGGAAAGTATCCCACAGGGAGAATGTGGTGTAATGAGTTTCATTGTTCGCCACCTTGCGGGTCGTATAGTCGGCAGCCATGTATTCGCCGTTCACGTCGGACATGGTGTTAGGCTGTATCATGGTGTGGTAAAGAGCCGTATAGAATATCTCTTTCTGCACTTCCGTACCTTTCACTTCGATCTTTCCTAGTTGTTTTTCCCAATCAGCGTCCGCAGCAGCCACATAGCGGTCGAAATCCCAGTGCGGTGCTTCCTGTTCCATGTTCTGACGGGCATTCTCCATAGAGACGGACGAAAGGGCTACTTTGCACGTCAATGGTTTGCCATTCAGTTGGCCGAAACGGAAACAGCCATGAAGATTCGTACCGTTGATCACGGCTGTGTTTTCATGAACACGCCCGCCGTCTCTCAGCGTAGAAGTAAGGATAGGACTGGAAAACTCCATGTAGAAATAAATCTTGCGTAGTTTCGCCCATCCGGTGATGATACGGTAACCTTCCACTGCATGGTCATTCAGAATGCGGATCTGAGAGTTAATGATCCGGCGTCCCCAACTGCCCTTATCTGCCGAGTGGTCCATATCCAGTATAATCTCCGCATCTTTACCGGCGGGATATTGATAGCGGTGGATACCGTTTCTCTGAGTAGTGGTAAGCTCTGCATTAATACCTTCATCTTTCAGCATTACCTGATAATAGCCGGGACGGGCTTTCTCTTCGTCGTGCGTGAATGCGGAAGAAGTGCGTCCGCTACTGGTCGGCATCAATGTAATGTCGATCAGGTCCGAAGCTCCTGTCCCGCTCAGGCGGGTATGGCTGAAACCGAAGATTGTATTCCGGTTATAGTCGTATCCGGACGCGTCTCCCCAGTTGGGAGCTTCGCTGGTGTCCGGAGAAAGCTGTATCATACCGAACGGCGAGGTCGCCCCCGGGTAATTATTACCCGAAAGTCCCCCATCGATGGCCCCCGTTCCAATAAACGGATTTACATATTTAGTGATTTCCCCTGCCTGCAACGTAGCAAGAGTCAATGAAAATGCACATACACTTAAAAGTAATTTCTTCATGGTTCGTGGTGTTTTTATAAGATATGTTTCTTATGTCTATGGCTTTTTATTCTGCTGTTATTTCAATAAGCCGGCTGTTGAGCTGCTGCGTTGTGAAAAGATCCAGTCCGACGTTCATCAGATATTCTCCGGAGAAAACCTGGTCGTTACCCTTCAATGAGGAACCGCTGCCGGGCATCATATTGATTTCCTTCACACGGTACATCTTATCGGCATCCAACCCTTGCAAGCGGACAGGCAGTGTCTTTTCCGCATAGCGCGGATGGATATCGAAGGCGAATACCGCAGCCGTTTTCTTGTCCTTGCCTACAAACATGGAAGAAGTATGGTTGCTTCCGTAAGGAGAAACAAGGCGATACATATCACCTTCAAGGATGACAGGTTTCAGACGGTTGTAGTTCTTGACTGCCAGATCACAGTACAAGTGCTCATTCTGATTCATGTCTTCCAGTTTGATGTCGAATCCTAATTTGCACATCATGGCTACATCGGTACGGAACTTGATACTGGTTCCACGATTCCAAGTAGTGACGTGGGCACACAGTGTCTTACTTGGGAAGATCTGCGAATAGCCCCATTGGATAAACAGACGTTCGATAGGATCGGTATTGTCGCTTGGCCAGAACTCTGTGAAGTACTTCAATGCTTCATAGTCGGAGCGTCCGCCGCCACCGGCACACAGCATCATCGGAAGATCAGGATATTTAGCCTTGATTCTGTCCAGCACCTTGTAAAGTCCGCGCACATAATCAACGTACAGATGAGACTGTTTATCTTTCAGATACACCGAATAGATATTCGTAATCGGGCTGTTGCAGTCCCATTTGAAGAAAGCGATGCCGGGATATTTGGTCATCAGGTTGTCCACCACGCCGAATACATGATCCTGTACTTTCGGATTGCTAAGGTCGAGAACCATCTGGTTGCGGAAGTAGTATTCATCACGGTTAGGCAGATGAATCACCCAGTCCTTATGCTTTTCGTAAAGCTCGCTTTTGGGATTCACCATTTCCGGCTCTATCCATATACCGAACTTGATACCTTTCTTTTGTGCTTCTTCAACAAGACGCCCTACTCCATTCGGAAGTTTGGCGGCAGTCTCTTCCCAGTCGCCCAACCCCTGATGGTCACTGCTACGGGGATATTTGTTGGCAAACCAACCATCGTCCAGCAGGAACATATCTACGCCCAGCTTGGTAGCCTCATCCATCAAGCCGATCAGTTTGTTTTCATCAAAGTCAAAATAGGTAGATTCCCAGTTGTTGAGCAAAGTCATGCGGGTATCATTACCGTTTTTCACCTGATGATTGCGCGCCCAGTCATGGAAGTTGCGGCTGGCCTCACCTTTCCCCTGCGTGCTGTAAGTGAAATAGAAGTCCGGAGTACGGAACACTTCTTTAGCGGGCAGGCTGTATTCGGAGTCGTACGGGTTGATACCGCTGATAATACGCAGTTCGTTTTTGTTGTCCACTTCGAAAGTAAAGCGAAAGTTGCCCGTCCATCCGATAGTTCCTACCAGCACTTCACCTGCATTTTCCTGTGAAGGATTGTCAAGAGCCAGCTGGAAGAAAGGAGCCACAAACATATTGGCACGTGCGCCCAACTTCGTATCGATCACCTTTTTGCCGAAAGCCAGTTCTCTTTCGGTCACGTTGGCTTCGTGTGCCCAGTCACCGGAAAATTCAGTCAGGAAATACTTGCTGCTGTTCAGGTGAAGCATCGATGAAGCATACTTGCAAAGTATCACAGGTTTCTTCTCCTCATGGCTGATTTCACTGAACGCACGGATAATGTTCTCTTTGCCGTAAGCCACATAATGCAGCTTCACGGTCACAGGGTATTTATCATCTTTAAGAGTAATCACGGTTTCGTTGACTCCGTTGCCGATGACATTGCTCGAATGATCTACGTATTTCAGCAGCAATGAAGAGTTGTTGTCGTTATGGCGTATGTGAATAGCCGGTTCAAAGTAGTCCTCCATGCCGTGAGTCAGATAAGCTTCAGTCCCTTGTGGCAGATACTGGATATCGGAATCATGGTTAAGCTTTTTGCCCAAGTATTTCTGATACAGACGTCCGTTGTCAGCTACTTGATAGATAAGGCTGGTCCGTTCGGTTTCTATTTTGATCAGAGGCTTGTCGGCAGCCTGCAAAAGAGAAAAAGAACTCAATAGAAAAAAAAGTAAGAATGCTTTTAATTTCATGGTTTACATTGTTATGGTTGATATTTATTCTCTGGTGCGGAACGGGGGTACGGGAAGCCCGCTCTTGCCATATAGATTACAAACAGGATTGTCTGCCCACGCATAGCAAGCCGCCGTCGGTATTTCTATCCGGTCGGATTGCAGAATGACTTCTTTTCCCCGGATGGTAGCCTGTGCCGGAACGTATTTCCCGTCCGGTCCCGCCAGTATAAAGCCTTTCGGAGCACCTTCTTTGGCTACTACTTCCTGATCGAAACTAAGAATCAGCGTACGTCCCGAAATGCGGTATCCAAGGAATGCGGGCACTTCGTATGTACCTTTGTTATAGGTCTTCGCCAATGCCGCTTGCGCCAGCCGCTTTCCTACTTCCTGTTTGTTTTTCGGGTGGATATCATAAGCTTCGCCGAGGTCGATGGCACATGCCATACCTGTATTAGGCAGGTGCAGCGCATGTGCCTGTGCATCACGGAGAGCCGCCCATTTGGAATCCGGCTGCACTTCTTCCGGTTTCAGATAATTGGCCAACTGCACAAAGTAGAAAGGAAAATCCTGTTTCCATGCCCTTCTCCAATCTGTAATCATTGACTGGAAAAGTACCCTGTACTGCTCGTCGAATCCTACATTATTTTCTCCCTGATACCAGATAGCACCCTTGATAGGAAAGACAGTAAAAGGATGTATCATTGCATTGTAAAGTACGGTCGGGTAACAGGATGTCGGCCAGCCGGTTCCTTCGGGAGACAATGGTCTGGAAGGTGCGCCGGTCATCGATACTCCGGTGTGATAGTTCCAGTTGCCCGCCAAGGAAATCTTCTTGCCGTTCGCTTCCATATACATCTGCTGAGGTTCTCCGTGGATACCGCCTTCGCCGCCATAATCTATGGCACGTATGGTGATAACTCCTTTGCCTGCCTTTGCCAAGGCTGCGGGAATCTTATAAGTACGCATCGTATTGCATCCCGAAGTTCTTCCTATCTCCTTCCCGTTAAAGTAAGTGACGTCGTCGTCGTCGATCATAGCCAGATGGAAGGAGATTTCCTTGCCGTTCCAGTCAGCAGGTATTTCCACTTCTTTCTGGAACCAGACAGTACCGTCAAAATTCAGTCCGCGAGTTTCCCAATAAGCAGGCAGTTCCATCGGTTTCCATTCATTCCCTGTCTGAAGAGCTGATATCCATTGGGGAGCTCCGTCTTTGAATCCGGCATCCCTGGCATCAAACTGCTGAAGCCACTCGTCCATTTCCCGATGGTAAAGTTCGACAAGTTTCTCTCTTTGGAAGCCTGCGCTTTCCATTTCGGCCATCTTTTTCTGGAATCCCATGACTTGTTTCAATGTCTGATGGCTTGTCCACGATTCGGCAGGTGTGCCGCCCCAAGTACAGTCAATCACCCCAACGGGCACATTCAGTTCTTTCCACAACTTACGGGCGTAGAAATAAGCGACGGAAGAAAACTCCGGTACAGTAGCGGAACTACATTCCTGCCAGCCGTTCATATTCATTTCTACGTTATCCTGCGGAGAGAAAGCAACGGTCTTCTTTACCTGCAACAGACGGATGGAAGGATAATTGGCATCGGCAACTTCCTGTTCGTAATTCATCACTTTTCCCCATCCGGCAACGGGCATTTCCATATTCGACTGACCGGAACATATCCAGACTTCGCCCGATAAGACGTTGTTCAACACTAGTTTCTCACCATCCGAAACAATGATCTGATAAGGTCCTCCGGCAGGCGGAGTCGGGACTTCTATGCTAAAATGACCATCAGCTGACGCTTTAGCCGTATATTTCTCATGATTCCAGCTCACCTTCACAGTCACTTGTTTACCGGCTTTTGCTTTTCCCGGCAACGTCAGCTGACTGTTTTGCTGAATAACCATATTATCGGTAAAGAATGACGGCAATGTGACCTTCGCTTGCGCAAAGGCTGCCACACATAACGATAAGAGTGTTAATTGATATTTTTTCATTTCTTCGGTTATTTAAATTCAAGTAATTGCACGTCTTTGGAGGGTACGGTCACTTCAAGCTGTCCTGTGGCAAAAGTCTCATTGCCGCTCCACAACTCTTTCACCTGATAGCCGCGTGCCTTGTCCAATCCTATTCTTTCTAACGAAAGCACAGTTGTCTGTTCCTGGTCCGAGTAGTTGAATACCGCACAATGGAAACGACCATCGGGTGTCTTCCTTACAAAGATATGTTCCGACTTCTCTCCGTTTCCTTCCACGGGACGGAACACTTCTCCTGTCGCTACTGCATTCACTGCCGCATTGGTCAGATATTTCTGTGACTTTTCTTTGGCGTCTTTTCCTCCTCCCGCACTGAAATCGTCTCCTGTAATGTAAATACCCGTAATGACACCCGAAGTAATACGGGCACGGTTTTCTCCGTCGGTAGCATCTCTCAGTACAATATGATCGGCATCGTTATATTGATAGATATACTTCTGCCACCAGCCGTATGAAAGAGCGTTCAATGTATATTCGGTATCCTTGATCTGATTCCACGCATCACAGGCTATTCTGCGTGACTGCGCATACTGGGCAGGGAAGACAGGAGAAATGGAGAGATTGATATACATATCTCCAAAATATTGATTGAGCAGTTTCATGCCATAATTATATCCCTGTATACCTGTGGTAATCTCAGGATTATACCATTTGTCCGCTTCCATCGCACCGTGTGTCATGAAGTCCATCTTCACATACTCGAATCCTGCACGGTGGAACAAACCGGAAGTCTTCTTCATCATAGCTTCCACTGCCGGATGCGTTGGATCGACTGCATAAGCGCCGTCCAGTTCCTGCGGCTTTCCGTTGGCATAGAGATAGATATCTTTGTATTTATATTCCGGTGCGGCATCTACCGTCCGTTCCGGATCGCGTGCCCAGTCGGTGAACGGGGTCCAGTAGATACCACCGATCTGTCCGTTCGACTTACACTTTTCTATAAATGATTTCAGTTGTTCCTCATTCATACAGTCCCAACCGGAGTCCAGACCGATATAGACAGTCTGATCAGGGTTTACAAAATGATTATTCTGCAGATTCTCCTTGAAATAATCGGAGACTTCCATCGCTTTCTCATAAGTCAGATTGAATTGTAATGCCCCCCAGCTGTTCCAACCAAATGGAACAGCTTTCTCCCATGCTTTGGGAGGGGCAATTACAGCGTTGGCTTTTGCATACGCTTCAAGTCCATCGCACCAATCTTCAAAGAAACCCAAAAAGACTTTAGGGGATTTAATCTTTTTACCTGCTAATGCACCGTGAGCCTTTACGTCACGAGTCTGCTCATCTGCTATGCCCCCATAACATACCAGCGAACCAATGTTATCACGATCCCCCTTACCTATTGAAATACCTGTTTTCCAGTTATCATGTTCTACGGAGCCGATCACCAGACCGTTCCGGCTTTCATTATTGAATATGGCTGTCACTTCATAACTCACCAATGTATCGAAACCAAGCGGATGAGACTGATATCTGATCCATTTGTCATTATCGAACGGAACAAAAAGGGCACGGTTATCACCTGCCTGCAAGAATCCGGATATAGAATCGACATTGACAGGAGCCATTCTGCCGGAACTGATTTCCTCTTTCGCTTCGACCGTAAAATCGGTCAGTATATATTCCTTACCCGGATAAAGATAGAAATACTGAGTCAGCTTCGGAAGTTCCTTATCTGTATACTCTACCTTATATATATGTCCTTTCCCGAAAGAATCGGAAACTTTGCCCGTACTGATTTTATGGCGGGCATAGTCACTTGTCTTGATCTCCTTCCCTTCCCATTGATAGGAAGCATACATTCCGTTACAAATATTTTTTGACTTATAAGTGAGTGCTATCCCCCCTTGCTGATCATCGTAAGTTATATTCCATACATCGGTAGAGAAAATCTTGTCTCCACTGGCACAGTTGGAAATGAAAAGAAACAGAAGAAGCATCAGGGATACTCCCGACATTTTTTTTAGTAGTAGCTTTTGGTTTTTCATATGGTACAATGTTCTTATGTAAAAAAATAAAGCATACCCGAATAAGAAACCTTTTTCTCTTATTGAGGTATGCCACAAAGGTAAGGATTGGCATCTCCTTTACTATATACAAACGATTCAAAAAATGATAAAAATACGGCAAATAAGCTCCAATGCGGGCTAAGAGAGGTATTTTATCTATTTTGTGCCCTCTCCTGCCTCGACATTCTTTATCTCCTGCGTGATAATGATCTGTTTGCCGGATTGATATTGTTTCTCAAAATCTTTGGGTGTCATGCCGAATTGTTTCAGGAATAACTTGCTGAAATAAGACGGCGAATTGATGCCGACCATATAGCAGATATCTCCGATCCGGTATTTACCTTCCTGGATAAACTCGGCTGCCTTTTTCAACTTGATCAACCGGATAAAATCGAGCGGAGACAAGTTGAACAGTGTCTTGATTTTCCTTAACAAACTAGAACGACTCATGCAGAGTATATCCGCCATCCGTTCTACACCGAAATTATCATCGGTTATGTTATCTTCAATGACCTTGATCACTTTATTCATAAATTCCTCGTCCGCCTTGTTCATTTGCATATTGTTGACAGAGAAGAAGGGGCGTTTCGCAAAGGCTTCTCTTTCCCTGCGCCTGTTGTCAAGCAAGGACAGGACTTGTTCTTTCAGATAATTGAAAGAGAAAGGTTTCTCAACGTATGCTTCCGCACCATATTTCAGACCGTTGATTTTGCTGTCGATGTCATTCTTGGCTGTCAGGAAGATAATAGGAATATGAGAAAGCTCCATATCCGATTTTACTTCCTTGCAGAGTTGGTATCCGTCCATTACAGGCATCATGATATCACTGATGATCAAGTCGATATGGCCGCTTCTCAATATTTCCAGTGCTTCTATCCCGTTCATCGCTGTCTCTACGGTGAAGTTTTCCTGCAAGCGTTCGAGAATAAAGGTCAGCATACTTTCGTTGTCTTCTACCAGCAGAAGGGTATATCCATACATATCGGCCGTGACGGGCGTATGTTCGTCCAGCTCGACAATGTCTTTCTGTATGGCTTTGTTGTTCTCCTGTTTAATGCCCTCCATATTCAAAGGAATGGTCAGTACAAACATATTGTTTTCCTGACGGGTATCCAGATAGATCGTGCCTTTGTGCAGGGATGCCAGCGAACGTGCCAGAGACAAGCCGATGCCTACTCCATTACGGGGCTTCTCCTTTCTGTCCACCTGATAGAACGGTTCGAATATATATTGGCTGACTTCCGCCGGAATCTTGTTTCCGTCACTGGTAACACGAATCGTAAAGCTGTCTTCTCCCTTTTCCAGTTCTACCAGTACATTCTGGCTGGCGTACTTCAGCGCATTATTGAGCAGGTTGCTCAGTATCTTGGTGATTGCTTCTTTATCTACAGCTGCCCACACCTGCTCTTCTGTCGATTTTAACTGCAATTCTTTCCGGTTCAGGCTGAACGTCACTTCAAAGCGTGCCACGATTCCGGCAAGAAGTTCGGTAATGTCCACGCTCTCAAATTTCATGGTCAGCTTGTTGGCACCGATCTTCTGGAAGTCCAGCAGTTGTCCGGTAAGTTCCAGCAGGCGTTTGGTGTTCTGGACCATCACACTGATATACTTCTTCATCTTGGGCTCCTGTATCTCCATTTCCTCAATGGCTTCGAGAGGACCGTTGATCAGTGTCAAAGGGGTACGCACTTCGTGCGCTATCTCTGTGAAGAAGTCTACTTTGGATTCGTACAGTTCCTTCTCTTTTTCGATCTCGAACAGTTTTTGCCGTTCTTCCAGTTGTTTCTCCTTGCGGCGTTTGTACCATAAGATGGTGCCAACCACGATCAGGATAATGCATACGGTATATACAATGTAAGCGATGATAGACTGCCACCACGGAGGAAGAATGATAATAGACAGAGAACGTGTGGACGACTCGGACTTACTGCCGTGAGTAGCCTGCACACGGAAGGTGTATTTTCCCGGCGGAAGTTTGGCATACGAGATGTTCTGGTTGCTGGCTGCCCGTACCCAATCCCTGTCCAGCGGTTCCATACGATAATAGTATTGGTTGGACTCGGCAGTAGAGTAACTGAGCAAGGCCACGTCAAAACTGATATTGGCCTGATCATAAGGCAGGACGATTTCATCCGTATGTACGATACATTGTTTCAGGGGTGAGTCAGGAGTATGCACTGTCACCTCCTTATTATATATACTAAACTTGGAAATGTAGACGGGAGGAAGCGGCTTTTCCTTTTCCTGAACAGCAGGGTCGAAAGCAATCAGTCCGTCCACCCCGCCGAAGTAGAACCTTCCATCTTGAGCTTTCAATGCCGATTGATAATTGAACTGATTACCCAATAGTCCGTCCTTATTGGTAAAGACACGTACATCTCCATTCTCGGGATTGAACTTGACCAATCCTTTATTGGTGCCAAACCACAGATTTCCGGCATCATCTTCCAATATATTGTAAGCTACATCGTCCGGCAGCCCGTCTTCGATACTGAAAGTGGTAAAGTCGTCCTGTGCTTCATTATATCTGCATATACCGCCACGGTCGGTAGAGAACCATATATTCCCTTTACTGTCCTGCATGATGGAACTGACGGAGTTAGAGCTTTTCCCTTCATTAAAGTAATAGTTATGATACGTACCGGTTTCGGGATTGCATTTCCAGATACCGTTTCCCATTGTGGCAATCCAGATCAGACCATCCTTGTCTTCCATGATATCGTAAATCCAGCAATACCCTACTTCATCTATCTTATGATATTTCTTTTCGTTGGGTTGCGACATATACAGCCCCCATCCCGGACCTATCCATCTGCGCCCTTTGCTATCTATCAGGAAACTATATACACTACCTTCCTCAATGCCCAACTCCGCATCACTGACATACCGCAGATGTTCGCCGGGCAGGCTGATATCGTTCATCCCCTGTTTGAGCAGTCCCACATAGACATGATCATTGTAATGTCTGACGCATAATGTAATCAGACGGCCGGGAACATGATCGTGTATCTGATGCACTTCACCCGTTTTAGGGTCCAGCACATTGACACCGTTATCTTCCGTCCCTATCCAGATACATCCGTAGTTATCTTCCGCCAGTCCTCTGATTCGTTTGGTATTCAACGAATGCGAGTCACTTCCCGGCACATATTTATCAAAAGTCAGCTCACGCTTGGGCAGGTAATTGGCACCGCCGAACATCGTACCGATCCAGATTCCTCCTTCATGATCTCTGTAGATAGAATAAATACTGTTATCGGAAAGGCTGAACGAACGCATCAGGTCCTCTTTGAGATGGGTCACCTTATTCTTCTTCTCGTTAATGATAAAAACACCATGAAGCGAGCCTACCCAGATTTCATCTTCAAAACACATCACATCCCGCAGGAATGTCTTCTTCTCACCAAGGAAAGGAATGTCACTTAATTCGTTGGTGACGGTATTGTATTTTATCAGATCTCCTTCGTGTATGGCAAGGATGGCATTTTCACCCTGAAAGCAAATACTTATAATTGTCTTATCTGCCAGCGAACGTCCGGTCCGGTCGGTCAGATATTGCTCAAACTTATCTTCCTTGGGATTATATTTGAATAGCCCGACACCCGAAGTACCTATCCATACCTCACCTTTTTCATTCACACAGATACATTCGGGATTATTATTTTTGAGATTATCCTTATTCGTGAGAGAGTAAAAACTTAACTTTTCGTCTTTATACCGGAAGATTCCCTGATCGGGAATCAGTATCCATATATTATCCAATGAGTCGGACAGTATCTCCGCCACCCAGTTATCGACAGTTATTCCTTCCTGTGTAGACAAACTGAAATGAGTAAAAACATCAATCCTTGGATCATAGATATAAACGCCCCTGTCCGTTCCTACCCATAGGTTTCGTTTGTTATCTTCAAAAAGGGCGGCAATATTATGATTACCCACTCCCGCTACCAGATCATCACAGTTGAACTGAAGGATGGAAGTTCCGTCATAGCGGTTGAGTCCGTTTTTAGTTCCGAACCACATAAATCCATAACTATCCTGCAAGATTGCTTTCACATTACTGGCCGACAATCCATTTTCTCCATTGACATGAGTGAAATAGAAATCGGAACGATCCTGTGCACGAACGACACAGATGGAGAGTAACAACAGATAGTTCAGAAGGAACAATCGCACTAGGTGTTTTTTCATATATACAGAGCTTTTATGTTTGCTACGCGGGCAAATATACACCAAAAAATGGTACGTAGAAAGCAGTTGACGCATTTGTTTCAGTAATAGGCGCATTTGTCCATTTTTAAATTTGCCTTCCCGGATACCTTTGCAGCATCATTGAATAATTATTTTATAACATGAGAAACATAACGAGATCACTTGGCCTGATTATCGGGGCCACACTTCTATTCAGTAGTTGCTTGCCGTCAGAAGCAACCACGGATAACATGAAATTATGGTATGACAAACCTGCTGACGAATGGATGAAATCTCTGCCTTTGGGAAACGGTCGTCTCGGAGCAATGGTATATGGTGGCGTGGAAACGGAAACCATCGGTCTGAACGAATCGACCATGTGGTCGGGAGAGTATGATGAACATCAACAGCGTCCGCTGGGAAGAGAAAAACTCGACGAGATACGGAAACTGTTCTTTGAGGGCAATCTTGCCGAAGGCAACCACATCGCCGGAAACACGATGGCCGGAAGTCCGCATTCCGCCGGAACACATCTTCCTATCGGTGACCTGAAACTGAATTTCACTTATCCCGAAGGAGAATTGTCCGACTATCACCACGAACTGGATTTATCTACTGCTGTCAATACCGTCACTTATAAAATAGGTGACACAGAATATACCCGTCAGTCTATCGCTTCCAATCCGGATGACGTAATTGCCATGTATATCACAGCCAGCCGTCCGGAAGCCATCACGATGGAACTGGAACTGAATTTGCTCAGAAATGCCGAAGTCATAGCCTCCGGGAACCAACTGATCTATACCGGTAACGCCGAATTTGAAAAACACGGCAGAGGAGGAGTATTGTTTGAAGGACGCATCGCCGTAGAAATAAAAGGAGGAACCATCAAAGCCGACGGAAAGAAACTCCTTATCGACAAGGCAACGGAAGTAACCTTACTGTCTGACGTACGTACTAATTATAAGAATACGACATTCGCAGGATACGACTACAAGCAGAAATGCAAGGAAACAATCGAAGCAGCCTCTAAGAAAAGCTTCAAAACACTGAGAAATATACATGTAGAAGACTATGCTCCGCTTTTCTCCCGGGTAGCCCTCTCATTCGGAGACAATGGTAAATTGAGCCATCTGCCGAACGATCAGCGCTGGGCACGAGTGAAAGCGGGAGAATCTGATCCGGGACTGGATGCCTTATTCTTCCAGTACGCCCGTTATCTGCTGATTGCTTCTTCACGTCCCAACTCTCCGCTGCCCGTAGCCCTGCAAGGATTCTTCAATGACAATCTGGCTTGCCACATGGGTTGGACGAACGATTATCATCTGGATATCAATACGGAACAAAACTACTGGATTGCCAATGTGGGTAACCTGCCCGAGTGTCATCTTCCGCTTTTCGACTATATCAAGGACTTGTCTGTGCATGGTTCAAAAATAGCTCAGGATTTATATGGCTGCAAAGGATGGACCGCCCATACCACCTCTAACCCGTGGGGATATACAGCCGTATCGGGCAGCATTCTCTGGGGATTGTTCCCAACTGCCTCCTCATGGCTCACTTCTCACGTATGGACTCAATATGAATACACCCAGGATAAAAAGTTCCTGCAAGAAACCGCTTATCCTTTATTAAAGAGCAATGCCGAATTCCTGCTGGATTATATGGTCATCGACCCACGAAACAATTATCTTGTGACAGGTCCCAGCATCTCACCGGAAAACAGTTTCCACTATCAGGGACAAGAGTTTTGCGCATCTATGATGCCGACTTGCGACCGTGTACTGGCTTACGAGATATTCTCGGCATGTCTGCAATCGACGGAAATATTAAATGTCGATGCCTCATTTGCCGACAGTCTCCGTACTGCTATCAGCCAACTCCCTCCCTTCCGTATCAGCGCAAACGGAGGCGTACAGGAATGGTTTGAAGATTACGAAGAAGCACATCCCAATCACCGTCACACCACACACTTGTTATCTCTCTATCCTTATTCGCAGATTACGTTAAATAAAACACCCGAACTAGCAAAAGCTGCCTATACCACCATCGAAAGACGTCTGGCTGCCAAGGACTGGGAAGATACGGAGTGGAGCCGCGCCAATATGATTTGTTTCTATGCCCGCCTGAAAGAACCAAAGAAGGCATACGATAGTGTAAAGCAACTTTTAGGCCCTCTGTCCCGCGAAAATATGTTCACTGTTTCTCCTGCCGGAATTGCCGGAGCCAACGATGATATCTTCGCTTTCGACGGAAACACGGCCGGAGCCGCAGGTATCGCAGAAATGTTGCTGCAAAGCTACGACAACCGGATTGAACTGCTCCCCTGCCTACCGGAAGAATGGAAAGACGGAAGTTTCAAAGGACTTTGTGCCCGCGGCGGAATTGAACTGGATGCGAACTGGAAAAATGCCCGGATAGAAAATACCGAATTAAGAGCATCCGTCCCGGCTGAGTTCTCTTTCCGCATCACAAATGCAAGTGCATACAACTGGAAAATGAACAAGAAAGCATTTACACCTGAAATAAATGCAGACGGTTCGGTACAGATCAGTATGAATGCGGGAGATAAACTCACTGTTTCGCTGTAAAAAGTATACCTGACTGATTAGTTTATAGTATCAAAATCATCTGTTCATTATATCAGAGTAAATAGGTAAAACTGTGTCTTGCTTGTGCCAAGCCTTTGGCACAGTAGTGCCACCCTATTGGCACGGTGATGCCAAGCACTTGGCACAGTTGTGCCAATAAGGTGGCACAAGCAAGATCATACTATAAATTAAATTCAAGAGTCTACTTACAACTCTATCAAAAGAGCTATTTCAGCAGACAACAGCGCAAAATAGAAATTAGTATTGGTTAAAACTCGAAGAACCCATGAAATAACGGATATTATAGCCTATTTTGGCGCATTCAGACTAAAGTTTGCAGCATTCGTACTTAGATTTAAGCCAGCTTTATCGTACGTTTGCAACACCAGATAACAAAAAAAAGAATAGATTAACCTTAAAAATTTAGGAGGAATTTACTATGAGTAAATATGTAAGTAAATTATCGAAAGTGGATATATCGCTATTTGCAGTCTTTTGCATGATAGCATGTCACACCGGAGAAATCAATCACAATTATGAGAACATGGTTTACGTCAATCAGACTTCACTGGACCTGTTCTTCGGAGATACGGAACAACTGACCGCAAGCCCCACCGAAAGTACATTTGAATGGACTAGTGAAGACCCGTCCATCGCTACAGTAACCAATGAGGGGCTGGTAACCGCTACAGGAGTAGGCAACACTCAAATCACTATTGCGCAGGGAGAATGGACCAAAACAATAGATGTAACAGTAAGCCTGCCCACCTCTAAAGAAGTACTGGCACGCGCAGGAAATAAACGTGTTTTAATAGAAGTGACTATCGACAACGAAAAAGTCCAGAAGATGAACGTCATATGTAATAACAACAATAGTTCCATCGAAGAAGAAGTGAACTATAAAAGCGGCGTTTTCAAATTCTATTATGACAATCTGGAAGAAAATAAGAAGTATGATTTCACAGTGACTTGTGTAGACCGGTATGGAAATCAGGCAAATCCGATCAATGTTTCTGCCAATGTATATGGTGAGTCATTCCAATCTACACTGAGCAATCGTACCGTAGAAGTAGCTACCCGTTTTGGTAACGGACTGGTAGTAAAATGGAAAGATAAACCGGGAAGTTGCGTACTGAACTACAAAAATGAAGCAGGAGAAGATGTCACCAAATATATTCTTGGCAGTGAAACGAACTCCTATTTATTAGACTTTGGCTCCGACCTGTCTTATGCAACATATGCAGTTCCCGAAAACAACGCCGCAGATACATTCTATGTAGCCCCTGTCGTTCTAGACAATTATGAAGACTTGCGTTCCATACTTTCCGCTTCTGAGACCCGCGAGATTTCCGTTTTCAATTTCGACTTGGGAGGTGAAGGCGTTGGTTATCATGATAACAGCGCTCACAATGAAGCAGGTTACAACTACCGTTCGGAAAAAGGTGACGACAACAGTCCCGGTGTGGATACGGAATTCGGCATGAACATCGGATATACCGGAGCCGACGAATGGCAAATGTTTACCCTTGACGTACAAGATGAAGGCACATACGCTTTCGACCTCTTCCGTTCTGTCAACAACGGTAATGGTGGATATTATTCGTTGGAAGTGGATGGTGTTGCAACAAACTCTGTTCACATGATAAATGACAATGATTGGAATGCCTTCAAATGGCAACATGATGTTTATCCTGAAAATCAACCCAAACTTTATCTAACTAAAGGTAAACATACCGTGAAGTTTATCATTGGCGAGGGAGGAAACTTTAACTATAAATTCATACGTTTTGCTTACCAACAATAAAATTGTATATCATTTATCTTATAATCAAATATTAAATCAAAAAACAATATGAAAAACAGTAAAACCTTCTATTATGCAGTAACCAGTAAAGTCAATCGTTGAGTCAATATCAATATTATTTCATTCAGGAAATAATGTCTTATACTATCAACAACATTATGTAACATCAATATTATGAAGAAAAATTTAATACATCAAATTCTTTTTTTATTTTGCATAGGGGGATGTGCTTTAACCATCATCATCGCATCTTCCTGTGAAGATAAAACATCAGCTCAGGTATATGATCCTAACGCACCTATTAAAGTTACGAACTTTTATCCTGACTCAGGAGGTATCGCTACACAAGTGATTCTGAACGGAGAAAATTTCGGAACTGACTTAAGTAACATCGAGGTTTATTTTAATAATAAGAAAGCAGCATTAATCGGCTCTTTGGGAAACAAACTTTATGTGATTACTCCGCGTCGTCCGGGAGATGGCATGCCGGATGATGGTGACCCGGATCATGATCAGGTAGAAATCACTGTAAAAGTAGGTGAACAGTCTGCCGTATATGATAAGAAATTCGACTATCACATTCAGACAGTAGTTACTACCCTGTGCGGACGTCCCGGAACAAGTGGCGTCAAAGTAGGTACACTGGGCGAGACAGAATTTCCTGAAGTCGGTTTCCTGGCTGTCGATGCCGAAGATAATCTCTTTGTATGTCCACGCGAACTGTGGGGAGCCAACAAACTGATATTAATCAATGAAAAAGAAAACCAGTCTTCTATTATTATCGATAATGCAGGCCAATATCCGTTGAACCAACCATGTATCATAGATAACGGATTAGGATTAGTGATTCCTACCGATGGCGGTAACACATTCTGGTCTGTCAATTCGGTAGACTTCTGGACACCCCGAAGAAGAGACTATATGGCAGCCGAAGGTGTAGATGCAAGTAAAGTGAATACTACTTATAAACACTCCTTTGCTTATTGTGAACTGGACAATCATTTCTACTGCCGTACCAAAGATGCCAACTTCTTTCTGAAGATTGACGGAAAAACAGGATATGCCTGGGTAATAGAAGTAGGTAATAATGATTTGTTAGCTACCTCTGACTGTTATATGACCTTCAGCCGGACAGACCCGAAGAAACTCTACATGGCATTCACCAACCAGCATTGTATCGGTGTATTTGAAGACATTACCGACCCGACCCGCGAAGGAAACTTCAGAATATATGCAGGAGACAAAGGACGTGCAGGACATGCTGACGGACAAGAAACTGAAGCACAGTTCAGCAGCCCTCGCCAATTGGTATTGGATGAAGAAGAAAACCTCTACATCGCTGACTCCGGTAATCATTGTATTCGTAAAGTGACTCCCGAAGGGGTAGTTAGTACGGTGATCGGTAACCCCAATACTTCGGGATATAAAGACGGAACACCGGAAATCGCACTCTTCACCGAACCATGGGGACTTGCCATCGACAGTGAAGGCACTATCTACATCGGTGACAAAGACAACCGTTGTGTCCGCAAACTCTCTATTGAATAACGCAGTAGGTCATTATAAATAATAACGCTATGAAACATTTATATATTATAACCGCTTTTCTGTTCTGCTGCCTCAGCATCATAGCACAAGAGCAAACCAAAAAAGAAAGTACAATTACCATTTCAGGTACGGTACTCGATGAATTCAATGCCCCGATTCCGGGTGCCAACGTCTTTTTGAAAGACCGTCCCGGTGTAGGTACTGTTACCAATATGGACGGTAAATTTACAATCAAAGGAGCGCAAATGGGTGATGTAATCACTTTGTCATTCCTTGGTTATGAAAAACAAGAAGTAAGAATTGACTCCAGACTGGATCGGAAAAACGCACAATTCAAACTGAAACCTTCGACGAATACACTGGAAGAAACGGTGGTTGTCGGACTCGGTTCACAGCGAAAAGTCAGCGTAGTAGGTGCTATCACGAACGTAGATGTAAAAGACCTGCAGACACCGGCTACTTCTATTCCTAACATGTTAGGCGGACGTGTACCGGGTATTATCTCCCTGCAAAACAGTGGTGAACCGGGAAAAAACATTTCTGAATTTTGGGTACGTGGTATCGGAACTTTCGGTGCTAACCAAGGTGCACTGGTACTGATCGACGGACTTGAAGGTAGTTTGAGCCAGATTGATCCTGCAGACATTGAAAGTTTCTCCGTATTAAAAGATGCCTCCGCTACAGCCGTTTACGGCACACGTGGTGCCAACGGTGTCGTACTGGTTACTACCAAACGCGGTGAAGTGGATAAACTGAAAATTACAGGACGTGTCAACCTGACCGTATCTCACTTACAGAATATGCCCGAATACCTCGGCGCTTATGACTACGCAAAACTGGCCAACGAAGCAAAACTGGCTCGCGGCGAAGAAGAACTTTACTCACCGATGGCTCTAGACCTGATCAAGTATCAGCTCGACCCTGATCTTTACCCGAACGTAAACTGGCGTGATCAGATTCTGAACAAGAATTCTCTGCAACAGACTTATTACATGAGTGCCCGTGGTGGTGGTAGTGTGGCTCGTTACTTTTTCAGCTTGGGTATGTCCAATGAAGATGCTGCTTACAAACAGGAAAAAAGC
This sequence comes from Bacteroides sp. 1_1_14, assembly GCF_000162515.1. NCBI lineage: Bacteria > Pseudomonadati > Bacteroidota > Bacteroidia > Bacteroidales > Bacteroidaceae > Bacteroides > Bacteroides sp. 1_1_14. Next base: position 25,925 of record NZ_GG774709.1, read on the forward strand.
TCTAAATACAGTACTGACGTAGCTTATCGCACTTATAACTATCGTAGTAATATCGATGTTAATCTGACAAAGACAACTACTGCTTATTTAGGCACGGAAGGTTATCTGTCTGAAAAGACTGAACCGGGAAACGTTTCGACTGACGCGCTCTGGAGTGCCCAGCAAAGACTGACTCCGCTGACTATTCCACTGCAATACTCTACTGGAGAACTACCGGCATGGGGAGCAAACAACGAATATTCTCCCTACGTTATGCTGAACCATACCGGAAAAGCGAAATGGCGCAGATTTACAAACAAAGTAACGTTGGCAGTCACTCAGGATTTACCTTTCATCACCAAAGGACTGAAGTTAAGAGCACAAATCGCTTATGACTCTGAAAGTTATCTGAAAGAAATACGGAAAGTTCTGCCGGAAATGTACTATGCCAGCGGACGTACGGTAGATGGTACATTGATTATGCGTAAAGTAGTAGATGCCCAAACTGCCACTTATAATAAAGATGAAGAATCACAATGGAATAAATTGCATTTTGAATCTACTCTAAACTATGACCGTGCATTCGGAGATCATCGTGTTGGTGGTTTGGTTTACTACTATATGAGCAGCTACCAAAGTACATGGTGTGATATACACGGTTACAACTGTAATGTTAATGTAGATAATGTACCTAAACGTTATCAAGGTTTATCCGGTCGTTTAACATACGGATTCCGTGATACATATATGATCGATTTGAACTTCGGTTACACCGGTTCGGAGAACTTCCAGAAAGGACGCCGTTTCGGTTTCTTCCCCTCCGTTGCTCTTGGTTGGGTACCGACCAACTACGACTTTGTACGTGAAACATTACCTTGGTTGAGCTTTTTGAAAATCAGAGGATCATGGGGTTCGGTAGGTAACGACCGCATTACTAACAAACGTTTTCCTTATCTGACTATCATGAACGAAAATGCCAATAAAGGATGGAATGGCAGCAACGGCGTAACGGAACAATCAGTCGGCGCCGACAACCTCCAATGGGAAAAAGCTATCAAACTGGATTTGGGTATTGAAGGAAAGTTATTCAACGAACAGGTTGACTTCACAGTAGACTTTTTCCGCGACACCCGTAATGACATCTTCCAACAACGTACAATGGTACCTGACTATATCGGACTGGCAGAACAACCTTTTGGAAACGTAGGAAGCATGGTCAGCTATGGAGCCGACGGTAACATCTCATTCAGACAGGATATCGGCAAAGACTTCTCGTTTACCCTCCGTGGTAACTTTACGTACACAGCCAATATGGTTAAAAACTGGGAAGAAGCTTTCCAAAAATATTCTTATCAGGAAAGAGCCGACAAACCTTATGAATTTTATTCCGGTTATATTGCATTAGGCTTGTTCCGCGACGAAAACGATGTAAAATTCAGTCCCGACCAAAGTGGAATTGCAGGTCGCAAGGTACTGCCGGGTGATATTAAATACAAAGATGTGAACGGTGATGGTGTTATCAACTCCGACGACCAAGTACCTCTTTCTTATAAAGCCAACTATCCACGCCTAATGTATGGTTTTGGCGGAGAAGTACGCTGGAAGAAACTGACACTGGGATTCTTGTTCAAAGGAACAGGTAATGTGGATAACTTCTGTGTGGATGGTTACAAAGCCTTCGGATTCCTTCCATTCTCTTCCGGAGAAACAGGAAACACACTGGCTATCACAGCCAATCAGGCGAATCGTTGGACACCGCGCGAAATCTCTGGTGATGCGTCTACCGAAAACCCAAACGCTATGTTCCCACGTCTTTCTTATGGAAATGACCACAACAGTACACAGCCCTCGACATTCTGGAAAACCAATGCCCGCTACTTGCGTTTGCAGGAAATCAATCTGAACTACAATCTGGGGGCCGGCAAGATATTGAAACAACTGGGTGTTTCGTCACTCGACCTACAGTTTGTAGCTTCCAACATCTGTGTATGGAGCCCATTCAAACATTTCGATCCGGAGCAAGCATATTATAACGGAGGCGCCTATCCTATACCGGCACGCTATGCTTTCCAGATGTATATTAACTTCTAAAAAAATGAATCGTATGAAAACCAAAATAAGCCAGATTATATCAAAGAGTCTTCTCTTTGCATTCATCGTCCTGCTAGGCTCTTGCAACTACCTGGACGTAGATCAATATTTCGACGATACACTGAAGTTTGACTCCGTATTCACACAGAAACGTTATTTTGAAGCGTATCTGTGGGGTGCAGCCGGACAATTGCCCGACGAGAGTAAAATCTTCGGTCATGAATATGCACCGGGAATTACTGCCGGTGACGATATTTTCACTGTAATGAGCAGCGACATCTTCCGTGGATCAGCCTTTGCATTAGGATATGTGAATCCTGATAATTTGAGAGGTATGAATATCTGGAGTGATATGTACAAAGTAATCCGTAAGGCCAATCTGATGCTGGCACGTATGGACGAATGTCAAGACATGACAGCACTCGACCGCCGTAACTATACCGGTTATATTCACTTCCTGCGCGGTTACGCCTATTATCATATTCTGATGACTTGCGGTCCTGCTATTCTTGTAGGCGACGAAATATTTGAAAGTAATCTGGAAGGTCCAGCTTACAATACTTATCGTGCTACTTATGACGAAACAGTGGAATACATCTGCTCCGAACTGGAAACAGCAGCGGCTTACCTACCTCTGAAAGCTTCTATCGCACAATTTGAACGTCCTACGAAAGGAGCTGCCTACGCATTGATAGCACGCCTACGCTTACATGCCGCTTCACCGCTTTTCAACGGAACATCCACTGCCCGCCTTTACTTCGGCAACTGGAAACGTACTTACGATAAAGAATATTACGTTAACCAAAATTATAGTGAAGAGAAATGGGCATTAGCCGCCGCTGCCTGCAAACGTGTCATTGATATGAATGTCTACGAACTATTTACAGTGAGTAAAGACCAGAATACTCCGCAACTACCTGCAGGTGTTCCTACAGAAAACTTCCCTGATGGAGCCGGTGGAATCGACCCGTTCAAATCTTATTCTTACATGTTTACAGGAGATGAACCGTTTAAAAATAACAACGAAATCATTTGGGGACGTATCTCGGAAGAAGTAAAAGGATACACCCAACAGTCATTCCCTCAATATATGGGCGGATATAACGGTATGGGCTTAACGCAGAAAATGATTGATGCCTATCGTATGGAAGATGGAAAGACAATCGAAGAAGCTATGGCAGTCGGAGAATATAAAGAAGGTCCTAACGACTTTACTTCCGGACCGCGTGATTTTTCAGACTATCACCTCAACAGCGGAGTATGGCAAATGTATGCCAATCGTGAAATGCGCTTCTACGCCTGTGTCGGTTTCAACGGATGTTACTGGCCTGCTTCATCGACTACCGACGGCTCTTACCGTCTGCAAACCGTGAAATACTGTATGGACGGCAACGCCGGCAAATATGCAGGAACAGTGGGTAGCGACAACTACACTCCTACAGGTTATGTGATTAAGAAATACATTTCTTCTTATGATGCATGGCGTGGCAACAGCAGCGAACGTTATGAGAAAGGATTCCCTATTATCCGTTACGCCGAAATATTACTGTCGTACGCCGAAGCATTGAATCAATTGACCACAACTCATGCCATTACTTTGCCTACAGGCGAATCATACAGCTTGTCACGTGACATGAACGAAATCGCCAAAGCATTCAACCAAGTTCGTTATCGTGCCGGACTACCGGGGCTCACTCAGGCCCAACTGGAAAGCCCTACAGAAATGTTCGAGCAAATCAAACGCGAACGTATGGTAGAATTCTTAGGTGAAGGACGACGCTTCTACGATGTACGCCGCTGGGGTATTTACGAAGACGTGGATTCAGAGCCTATCATGGGCCTCAACATTGCAGCCAATGAATTCGGTGGCTTCTACCAACGTACCGTAGTAGACGAAAAGAATTACCGTGACCGTGTAGTACACAGAAAACTGTTATTCTTACCTCTCAGCAAATCCGAATTGAGAAAAGTAAAATTACTAGATCAGAATCCGGGATATAACAACTAACTTTGAATCATCAGTAAAACAGATAATCAAATGAAAACAATGATAAAAAAAGCCGGTTATTTTCTGGCAATGTTTGCTCTGGCAGCCTGCGAACCTTTTGACTTCGAACAGGAAATGGGACAAAAGGTGATTTGTATCATCAGCGACAATGACTTGGTATATACTGGTATGCACGACCTCAACCAATCCGAAAGCACCGGATATATTTCTATCAACTGTGGCGGCTCGCTCCAAATCGACCGGGATGTAGACGTTACACTGGAATATGCTCCGGAAGTATTGCAGAGTTATAATAAAATCAAATACGATATTGACCAGTCAAAATACGCTAAAGAGCTTCCTTCAAAGTATTACTCCATCGCTCAGATGGGAGTAACTTTGAAAGTCGGAAGCCCTGATACCTACAATGTAATGCCGATTCAGGTAAAGCCGGAAGGACTATCACCGGATTCGATTTACCTGATCCCATTGCGTATCAAAAGTGTATCAGCCTATTCTGTCAATCCGGACAAGTCGCAAGTACTTTATCAGATACAAATGAAAAATCTCTATGCCCGAACAGACGAAGCGACTATCTACAATGCTGCCGGAAAACTACAGAAAGAAGGGGAATCCGAACGTGATGCAGCCGCTTCACAAACATTCCACCCACTTACGAAAAACTCATTCCGCATTTTCGCCGGTATCAAGGGATACGAAAAAAATGAAGAAGTAATCAAAAAGAACGGTATCATAGTTACAGTGAACGAAGATAACAGCCTGACAATGAAGCCATACAATGCAGACTTTATCGAAGTTGCTTCCATCAACGAAGAACAACCCAATTATTATGGAAATTATGAATTGGCAGACGTTTATGGCGGAAAGAAACGCCAGCGTTTTAACTTCAAATACAAATACCGCTTCAAAGGCGAATCGAAATGGGAAATCGTCGATATGCGCTCTTTACGTAGTGTCACACTCGATCAGATTGATGAATAACTAACACTAAAATAACATAGAATGAAAAAACTAATTTTACTTTTAATCTTCATGCAGTTGGGGGTTGTATCAATGGCACAGGATTTATACAAAAATATGAATGCTCCCATACATGAAAGAATACAGGATCTTTTGTCCAAATTGACCATAGAAGAAAAGATCTCTCTGCTGCGTGCCACTTCTCCTGGAATTGAGCGCATGGGGATTGATAAATATTATATGGGAAATGAAGCATTACATGGAATCATCCGCCCGGGAAAATTTACTGTTTTCCCGCAGGCGATCGGACTTGCCAGTATGTGGAATCCTGAGTTACATCATATTATTGCCAGTGTCATTTCGGATGAAGCCCGTGCTCGCTGGAATGAACTGGAACGGGGAAAGAAACAAAAAGACCAGTTCAGTGACTTATTAACATTCTGGTCACCTACTGTCAATATGGCCCGCGACCCTCGTTGGGGACGCACTCCGGAAACATATGGAGAAGACCCTTACCTGTCAGGAGTATTGGGTACAGCATTTGTCAAAGGATTGCAGGGAGATCATCCCCGTTATCTGAAGTCCGTATCTACACCTAAGCATTTTGCTGCCAACAACGAAGAACATAACCGTTTTTATTGTGATGCTGCCATCACTGAAACAGACATGAGAGAATACTATCTCCCTGCATTTGAAAAATGTATTCGCGAAGGAAAAGCAGAATCCATCATGACGGCTTATAATGCCATCAACGGTGTGCCATGTACTGCCAACAACTGGTTGCTGAATAAAGTATTAAAACAAGACTGGGGTTTTAACGGGTATATCGTATCCGATTGTGGTGCTCCCGGATTATTAATGACTGACCATCGTTATGTGAAAACTCCGGAAGCGGCTGCCATGATAGCTATCAAAGCCGGCCTGGACTTAGAATGTGGAGACTATGTTTTTGGAGCTCCGCTATTAAATGCATATAAACAATATATGGTCAGCACTGCCGAAATAGACAGTGCCGCCTACCATGTGCTACGAGCACGTATGCGTTTAGGTATGTTTGATGATCCGGAAAAGAATCCGTACAATCATCTGTCTCCTGAAATCGTAGGCTGCGAAAAACATAAAGAGTTAGCTCTCGAAGCTGCCCGCCAAAGTATCGTATTACTCAAGAATCAAAAAAACACTCTTCCGCTGAATGCGAAAAAAATCAAGTCAATAGCTGTTGTCGGTATCAATGCTGCTAACTGCGAATTTGGTGATTACAGCGGAACCCCGGTCAATGCTCCGGTATCCGTATTGGATGGTATCCGCAATCGGGTAGGTAATGAAATAAAGGTGGTACATGCACCATGGGTATCTTCGGAAGAAGGTTATCAGCTTATCTCTCCGATTAATTTACCTAACGGATTAAAAGCTGAATACTATGATAACCCTACATTTCAAGGCACTCCTAAAACCCGCATAGATAAAGGAATTAACTTCGAACCAAAGAATCAGGCTCCGGACCCGTTCCTGCCTAAATCTCCGCTTTCTATCCGCTGGACAGGCGAACTAGTTCCGAGTGTATCCGGCGAATATGTGTTCAGTTTCACCAGTGACGACGGCTGCAAATTATATATTGACGACCAGCTAATCATAGACGACTGGAATGTACATAGCGCACGTACAGAAAAAGCTTCTATGAAATTGGAAAAAGGAAAAAAATATCAGTTGAAAGCGGAATATTTCGATAATGGAGGAGATGCAATTGCCAGACTTCATTGGCGTGTACCCAGCATGGAAGAATATGATATGCTGAACATGTACGGTGATGCTTCAAAAGTGATTCGTGAATCGGATGTTGTGATCGCAGTAATGGGTATCAATCAATCTATCGAACGTGAAGGACAAGACAGAAGTTCTATTGAATTACCAAAAGATCAGCAGATCTTTATTCGCGAAGCATATAAAGCCAATCCGAATACAATCGTTGTACTGGTTGCAGGTAGCTCTATGGCAGTAGGATGGATGGATCAGAATATACCGGCTATCATTGATGCATGGTATCCGGGCGAACAAGGCGGGACAGCGATAGCAGAAGTTCTGTTTGGAGATTATAACCCGGCCGGTCGTTTACCGTTGACTTTCTACAATAGCATTGAAGATCTTCCGGCTTTCAATGATTACAATGTAAAGAATAACCGTACTTATATGTATTTCGAAGGTAAACCTTTGTATGCATTCGGATACGGATTAAGCTACACCAAATTCGATTATCGCAATTTGAACATCAAACAAGATAGTCAAAACATTACTTTGAATTTCTCTGTAAAGAACAGTGGTAAATACAACGGTGACGAAGTAGCACAGGTATATGTACAATTCCCCGATTTGGGAATCAAGACTCCGTTGAAACAATTAAAAGGATTCAAACGCGTTCATATCAAGAAAGGGGCAACAGAACAAATATCTATCGAAATTCCAAAAGAAGAATTGCGTCTCTGGGATGATCAGAAGAAACAGTTCTATACACCTTCGGGAACCTATAATTTCATGGTAGGCAAGTCTTCCGATAATATCTGTTTACAAAAAACAGTAGAATTATAATCTTTTCTATAAAACAGGCTGATATTATTAATTAGTCACCTCAATACTGTAAATGCGGAAATACTGATTCTAAATAAAGATTAGTATTCTCCGCATTTCTTTTTTATTATATGTACATTAAAAAGCACTTAAATAAACCGTTTGCTGCAAATCTTTCATTTTTTGCTCTGTTTATATATACTCAATAGTTTATTCTTGACTACTTTTGGCACATCAAATTTATTCATTTATTCCAATTATCATGAAACACGTAATTACATTTATCTTATTGTTCTTGTGTATTCCCGTATTTGCCCAACAAAAGATTGCACGCGAATATATCGAATGGTCTGACATCTGGATTCCCGGAGCTAACAAAACAGATCTTCCACACGTATTGCTTATCGGAAATTCCATCACACGCGGATATTACGGAAAAGTAGAAGCAGCTCTGAAAGAAAAAGCATATGTAGGGCGGCTCTCCAATTCGAAAAGTATAGGTGATCCGGCTTTAATCGAAGAACTGGCCGTAGTACTCAAAAATACAAAGTTCGACGTTATCCATTTCAATAATGGTTTGCACGGGTTCGATTATACAGAAGAAGAATATGATAAAAGTTTCCCTCAATTAATCAAAGTCATTCGCAAATACGCTCCTAAAGCCAAGTTGATCTGGGCAACCACCACTCCTGTCCGTACCGGAGAAGGAATGAAAGAGTTTGCTCCTGTCACCGAACGATTGAAAGTACGTAATCAGATTGCACTGAAACATATCAATCGTGCCGGCATAGAAGTAAACGACTTATGGAAAGTAGTAATCGACCATCCCGAATATTATGCAGGCGGAGACGGAACACATCCGGTTGATGCAGGATATTCAGCTTTAGCAAAGCAGGTAGTCTCTGTTCTGAAAGACAAGTTATAACAAACTCATAAATAGAAATATCTGTCAAAGATTAAACCACAATTATATGGATAAGAAAAAAATCAGTTATTTAATACTCCTTTGTTTATTCTCTTTAAGCTGCACGTTACAGGCAGAGAAATATGAAACGGTTTCTCCTAACGGAAAACTGAAGATTAAACTGAAAATAGACAAAGGTACCCAATACGAAGTATGGTATGATAATACACAACTTATACTTCCTTCTCCCATCGGATTACATCTGGCGGACGGAAGAGTAATCGGCAACGGAAGTGTAAAGTCGGTAAAGAAAAGAAAGGTGAACCAGACTATAGACGTCCTTGTTGGTAAAAACAAAGAATTACAGGATACATATAATGAACTTACCGTTTCTTTCAACGACAGTTGCGACCTTGTAGTACGTGCTTATGATGAAGGAGTGGCCTATCATTTCGTCACCCGTCTCAACGGAGAAATTACAATCATCAGTGAAGATGCCATTTTCAACTTTGCTTCCACCCCAACCATCTATTATCCGGAATGCGATGCTAATTATTCCGGCGAAACGGATCAATCCGGACGTACCCATCAGGTGCATCAAGGATATAGAAACTTTGAAAGACTCTATAAAGTCTACAAAGGTCCGTTGGAAATTCCTTACGAACGTTTTGCTGTTTCTCCGGTATTATACGAATATCCCGATTCTCCTTATAAAGTGGTCGTAACAGAATCAAATACCTATGATTATCCGGCTTTGTATATGGAATCCAACGGCTACAACTCCATGCGCGGAAAATGGGCTAATTACCCAAAAGAAACAATAGACTCCGATCCTTCCAATCCTTACTACTGGTATTCCAATCATTTGGTTGTTACCAGAGAGAATTACATCGCAAAGACTGATGGAAACCGTAGTTTTCCGTGGCGTGTCATCATCGTTTCGGAAGATGACAAATCATTATTGAACAACGAACTGGTATACAAACTGGCCGATCCTTGCCGTCTGACCGATACTTCCTGGATCCAACCGGGAAAGAGTGCATGGGAATGGTGGCACAAAGCCGTTTTGGAAGGTGTTGACTTCCCCAGTGGAAACAAGCAGCTTTCTCTCCAGTTATATAAATACTACGTAGACTGGGCTTCAAAGAATCATATCGAATATATGACCTTGGATGCCGGATGGTCCGAAGATTACATCAAAGAACTATGCTCATACGCCAAAGAAAGGAATGTGAAGATTATCGTCTGGACATGGGCTAGTTGCGCCAGAGAGAATCCGAGCGACTGGATCGCTAAAATGCACAGCTACGGTGTATCCGGAGCAAAGATCGACTTTTTCGAACGGAATGACCAGATAGCCATGCGATGGGGAAAAGAATTTGCAGAACGTCTGGCCGAAAAGCAAATGGTAGCTATTTTCCACGGTTGCCCAGTCCCTACCGGATTGCATCGCACGTATCCCAATATACTGAACTATGAAGCAGTAAGAGGAGCGGAATGTAACTTTTGGGAAAAGACGTTGACTCCCGAATATCACACTCGTTTTCCTTTCATCCGCCTGTTGGCAGGACCGGCAGATTATACTCCGGGATCCATGAGAAGTGTCACTCAGGATGAATTCAGACCGATGGATATAGATAATACTCCGCCCATGAGCATGGGAACACGTTCGCATGAATTGTCCATGTTTGTCATTTACGACCAATGGATGGCTTATTTATGTGACTCACCCACTGAATACAATAAATATCCGGATGTACTCGACTTCCTTTCCAAAGTTCCCGCAGTTTGGGATAAGACCTTGCCATTGCAAGCAAAATTAAGCGAATACATCGTGACAGCCAAACAAAAAGGCAATGACTGGTATGTGGGCGGAATGACCAACTGGGATGCCCGTTCTACAGAAGTGAACCTCAGCTTCCTGAAAGACAATGTCTCCTATCAGGCAACTATCTTTAAAGACGCTCCGAACTCCTACAAGCAACCTAAAGAATACATGGTAGAGAAAAGAACAGTGGATAGTAAAACTATATTGAATATAAATATGGCAAAAGGCGGTGGATTCGTTATTCGTTTGGAAGCAGAAAACTAATATCGCTATGAATAAAATTTAAATGAGATAATTACATCTCAAAGAACGGTACCATCTGATACACGGAATGGTACACTCCAATACATCAAACGGTACCATCCAGTATATTGGAAGGTACCGTTTGTATATCCTATCATAATCCCAGCTTCGCCGAAATCTCCAGCATCCGCTGAATAGGCCTCACTGCCTTCTCCGCTATTTCGGGATCTACGGTAATCTCCGGTGACTCATTCTTCAGACACTCATAGAGCTTCTCTAACGTATTCAACCGCATAAAGCTACACTCGTTACATCCACAGGTGCTATCGTTCGGAGGAGCGGGGATAAACGTTGTCTGCGGACACTTCTTCTGCATCTCATGCAAGATACCCGATTCGGTAGCCACGATATACGTATTCTCCGGGTGGTTCACCGCATACTTCAGCAGTGCAGCTGTAGACCCTACCACATCTGCCAGTTTCAGCACCGTACTTTTGCATTCGGGATGTGCCAGCACCAATGCTTCCGGATGCTGCGTTTTCAATTCCACGATCTTTTCCACTGAGAACTGTTCGTGCACATGACAGGCTCCGTCCCAAAGCAGCATATTCCTGTTCGTAACTGAGTTGATATAATTTCCCAGATTCCGGTCCGGACCAAAGATTATTTTCTCATCTTTGGGAAAACTTTCCACGATCTGCCGGGCATTAGTGGAAGTCACCACCACATCCGTTACCGCCTTCACGGCAGCTGTCGTGTTCACGTACGAAATAACGGTGTGCCCCGGATGCTCTTTGACAAACTGCGCAAACTGATCCGCCGGACAACTGTCCGCCAGCGAACAACCCGCTTCCATGTCGGGCACCAGCACTTTCTTATCCGGACAAAGCACCTTCGCTGTCTCACCCATAAAGTGAACGCCGCACATCACAATGATGTCCGCCTCTGTTTTGGCAGCCAGTTGAGCCAACGCCAGACTGTCGCCAACGTAATCGGCGATATCTTGTATTTCACCCTTCTGGTAGTAGTGCCCCAGAATGATTGCATTCTTTTCTTTCTTCAGCTCATTAATAGCCTTTATGAGATTATTCATAATAATATTCTTTTATTTCTTCCTTTTAAAAAAAATCCTTTGTTAGTGATGATAGCCTGTTAATAGTGTTAGCAAATAAATACGATTTTTCTTGCCGGATAAGTTATTAGTCCATACTTCTGCTTTATTAGTCCGTTATGAACGGAAAGAAAGGTGGAAGATTGACTATTTATTATCTTCATTATCAATGCAAGCCTTATCAAATGGGAGAATGCTATTAACTCCCTGTTGATAAAGTGCAAAGTTAAAAACTTTATGGATATAAACAGGCAGATAAGTGCTGAAAAATATGTTGATGTCTGCATAGAAAGTTTCGTCTTTGTTTTTTGGAATGTTCATAATGAAGGCCCCTTATACCTTCTTTTGAATAATGCAAGAATTATTTTTCAAATTCTTTCCCGATTGTTTTGACAGGTTTTAAACCGTTATCAACACCTCTGTTAACAGAAAAGAACTACCTTTGCAACCGAAACGTAATAAATGGACAACGTATGCGAAAACTGAAAATAACAGAGCTGAACCGTATCAGTGCCGAAGAGTTTAAACAGGCAGAAAAACTGCCTTTGGTGGTAGTGCTGGATGATATTCGTAGCCTGCATAATATAGGTTCGGTATTCCGCACGTCGGATGCTTTCCGTATCGAGTGTATTTATCTGTGTGGAATAACGGCCACCCCTCCCCACCCCGAAATGCATAAGACGGCTTTGGGCGCAGAGTTCACTGTTGACTGGAAGTATGTTAATAACGCTGTTGATGCTGTTGATAACCTCCGTAAAGAAGGATATATTGTTTATTCGATAGAACAGGCGGAAGGCAGCATTATGCTGGATCGACTCGAACTGGACAAGACGAAGAAGTACGCTATCGTAATGGGAAATGAAGTGAAAGGGGTGCAACAGGAAGTGATTGATCATTCGGATGGTTGTATCGAGATTCCCCAATATGGTACCAAGCATTCTCTGAACGTGTCTGTAACAACGGGCATTGTCATCTGGGATTTGTTCAAAAAGCTGCGTTGACGGTGTAAAATCAGTCGGTTAATAATTAGTTAATAAGTGGTTGATATCATAGTTAACTTGCTATTAACCAACTATTTTTTTCTGTTCATAATTATGTGTGATGATAAGAATATTGTAGCAACTTACTCTTGGTTGAGTCTGATTGATTCAGTGTTTATTAACCATCCTGTTTCAAGCTGTTATCAGATGGCATCACAGCTATTAATAGCTGACTTCTCAACTGTTAATACTTGTCATGCAGACTATTAACACCTGACAGGTCAACTGTTAATACCTTAGAAGTCAGATAAAGCGGGGTAATTTTCCTATGGTGATAGTGGAATTGGATTTAATAGAAATATGATGGTTAATAACAACGTTGATAACCTTATGACAAGGTGAATCAGATTTGTCCGTTCTCTACCAGCAGCACAACTCTTTCCGTCAGTTTATCTTCTCCCAACGGATCATATTCCTTTTTCAGACTGGCACCGAACAGTGCGGCAAACGTTTGATAGAATCCTGCTTTTGAAAGGTCCCATAAAAGCTTTCACCAGTTCATAACTGGTGGAATTACTTTGGCGGTCTATCAATTTAATCAAGAGTTTGCCTTGTGTAAAAGAGAGTTTCTTCATCCGTGCGGTATATTGTTCCTTCAGTCCTTTTTCCACCCGTTTGAGATGTTTTTGGCGAGCCTTCTCGTTGGGTAATGTCTGAAGATACTCGTAAGTTTCAATAATAGCCTGGTTAATTTCTTTGGAGATAGGATATACCTTCTTTACGTTACGTACTAGGCGGTAGTATTCTAGCCGTTCTTTTTCGTTTTTGAATTTTAGCGGGCGGAAGATATAAACAGTCCTTAACTGGACACATGGAATGGTATCTCCGTTGTAGATACACATTGGAACCAAGTATCCGTTGATGCTTTGCTTGTCTTGTGCCTGCATCTTCGATGAACAGACTATAGCAAACGCCATCATTATTACTATGTTAAGTCTCCTTTTCACGTTACAAAAATAGAATTAAAATTTTATTATTCAGACATTTCTTTTAGACGTTAACCTATTTAAAGTATCTTTGCGCCCTTGTCTGTAAAAACGCAAGGTGTAAACAAATAATTTATTGATGAAAACTACTCAACTATTTCGGTTGATAAGTATTATAAACAGCCTGTTCATTATTCCTGCTTGTAGTGCTCAAAACCTTTCTCAAAGTCTTATAGAAGATATTTTTGAAGATTTATCTGTTAATAATAGTGTTGATAATGCTGTTAATGAACCCAATTGGGAGAATGAACTGGAAGAACTGTCCGTCCGCCTTCACGAACCTGTAGATTTAAACCGGGCTACCCGTCAACAACTGGAACAATTTCCTTTTCTCAGTGATATTCAGATTGAACATCTGCTAGCCTATATATACGTGCATGGGCAGATGAAAACTCTTTATGAACTTCAGTTGATAGAGGATATGGACAGGCAGACTATTCAGTATCTATTGCCTTTCGTATGTATCAAAGCTATTAACAATGAGTCGTCTTTTCGGTGGAAAACTATGTTGAAAAGCGCAATGAAGTATGGAAAGAATGAAGTGATAACTCGCATAGATATACCGTTTTACAAGCGAAAAGGTTATGAACATACCTATTTGGGACCTTCTGTTTATAACTCTGTTAAGTATGCTTTCCGTTATCGCGACCAGCTCTATGCAGGTTTCGTTGCGGAGAAGGATGCCGGAGAACCTTTCTTTGCTCTGCACAATCGTCAAGGGTATGATTATTATTCTTTTTATCTCTTACTCAAAGATTGTGGGCGGTTAAAAACATTGGCTGTTGGTAACTATCGATTAAGTTTCGGACAGGGATTGGTGATCAGCACGGATTACTTACTGGGAAAGACCGTATATGCTTCTTCTTTCAACACCCGCAGCGGAGGAATCAGGAAACATTCTTCTACTGACGAAACTAATTATTTTCGGGGAGCGGCGGCAACCTTAAGCATTACAAAGCAATGGAGTATATCCGGCTTTTACTCACACCGTTCGCTGGACGGTGTGCTGACCGATGGCGAAATAACTTCTATCTACAAAACCGGACTACACCGCAGTCAGAAAGAAGCCGATAAGAAGAACGTATTCACCATGCAGCTGACTGGTGGAAACGTGAGTTATCAACAGAACCGTATCCGGCTGGGTATCACCGGTATTTACTATGTTTTCAACCGACCTTATGAACCGCAATTAACAGGTTATTCCCAATACAACATTCATGGAAATCAGTTCTACAATTTAGGAATAGACTATGCTTACCGCTGGCATCGCTTTTCTTTCCAAGGAGAGACGGCTATGGGAAAACAAGGCAGTGCTACTTTGAACCGTCTTCAGTATTCACCGGTGGAAGGAACTCAGTTGATGATCGTACAACGATACTACTCATATAATTATTGGGCTATGTTCGCCCATTCTTTTGGAGAAGGAAGTGCGGTTCAAAACGAACAGGGATATTATCTGGGATTGGAAACTTCCCCTTTCCGCCATTGGCACATCCTTGCTTCCTTTGATCTGTTTTCTTTCCCGTGGAAGAAATACCGGATCAGTAAACCTTCCCGAGGTATGGACGGATTGCTTCAGGCTACGTTTACTCCGCACAGTAATCTGACAATGTACTTGAAATATCGTTATAAACAGAAAGAGCGTGACTTGACAGGTAGCAAAGAAAACCTAACGCTTCCTATTTTTCATCACCAACTTCGATATCGTTTGAACTATTTTTATGGAGATGTGTTTAGCTGTCGTACAACTTTAGATTACAACCATTTTCATTCTCAAGACAGGGCTGCTAGTAAAGGATATCAAGTTACACAAATGATGTCCTCCCAACTGCCTTGGACCAGGCTGTTTGCTGACGTTCAAGGCAGTTATTTTTCTACAGACGACTATGATTCGCGGGTATATGTATCAGAGAAGGGATTGCTTTATACATTTTACACTCCCTCCTTTCAAGGCCGTGGATTTCGCTGTGCCGTTCGTCTGAGATATGAACCGAATGAACATTGGATGTTTATAACTAAATTCGGAGAAACCGTTTATCTCGACCGGAATGAAATAGGTTCCGGCAATGATTTAATCCTTGGAAATAAAAAAGCTGACGTACAAATGCAACTCCGTATTAAGTTTTAAAGTATCTTTGCCTCTGGATATTATGAAATAGTGAATGATAAAATAATGTGAGTTTGATGTGATAAACGTTCGTATTGATATTGAACTCATATTAAAACAATTAATAAAAAGATGACTATTATTTTTCCTTCACCCATCTTCGGCCCTGTTCATTCCCGCCGCTTGGGTGTATCTTTGGGAATCAACTTATTGCCGGAAGACGGCAAAGTCTGCTCGTTCGACTGCATTTATTGTGAATGCGGCTTCAATGCCGACCATCGTCCGAAGAAGCATCTGCCCACTCGTGAAGAAGTGCGCATCGCCCTGGAAGAAAAGCTGAAAGATATGCAGAAGAACGGTCCCGCCCCTGATGTACTCACATTTGCCGGAAACGGTGAACCGACTGCCCACCCTCATTTTCCGGAAATCATAGAAGATACACTGGCACTTCGTGACCACTATTTCCCGAATGCAAAAGTAAGTGTATTGAGCAATTCTACCTTCATTGACCGTCCTGCAGTATTCGATGCATTGAACAAGATAGATAATAATATCCTGAAGCTGGATACGGTGAACGAAGAATACATTCATCTCCTGGATCGTCCCAACGGGAAATATTCCGTAAGGAAGATCATCGAAAAGATGAAAGAATTCAAAGGAAATTGTATTATTCAGACTATGTTTCTGAAAGGTAGTTACCTTGGGAAAGATATGAATAATACATCCGATGAGTTTGTGCTCCCGTGGCTGGAAGCAGTCAAGGAGATCGCTCCCAGTCAAGTGATGATCTATACGATTGACAGGGAGACTCCCGACCATGACCTGCAGAAAGCCACTCATGAAGAACTGGACCGGATTGTAGAATTGATAAAGCGAACGGGAATTCCGGCAACAGCGTCCTATTGATGGATAAGATATTGATTAGTAAATAGAATACCGAAAAACACTTTCAAAATATACTCAAATGAAGAATTGGAAATTTTTATTGCTATCAAGTATAGGGAGTTTGTCTTTAATATGTATTTCATGCGAAAAAGAAGAAGAAATAGAGTTCCCTATAACCTTATATGGAAGTGAAGTAGTGAAAGTTTCCAATATCAGAATGTTTACGAACAAAGAGGAAATTTATGATACGGATAAAATAATGCAATTTGCATATAGTTCTAATGTTGTTCTACCGGGTATTCCGGATAATATGGATATAAAGAATTCGTTGACACCTATTTGTTTTTGTTCGGAAGATAGTGTGAGATTTAAAGATGATCCATTTGTTTATGATGTAGAAAAGAATGGCAAACAGTTTTTATTTTCTTCTCGTCCAGGTTTTCTATTTGAAGGTGATGTTAATTCGATATGTTTTCGAATGATGAAATATCCTATGAAGTATGATCCGCCGCTTTCCATTCCGAAGGGGAGGTATTGGACAAAAGAAATACGTGTGGCCTATGGTTCTTATCAAGATATTGAATTATGCTATTTGTTGTACAAGATATCGGAATATACAGATTATTCTTATTCGCTAATGGGAGGCAAAGCTTTTAATGAATTCAATCCTGAAGTTATAAGTACGTTAGGAGTCAGGGATACATTGGCGATACAAGAATATCGGATTAGATTTAAAAAATAAGGTGACACGCTATTGACCTCCGCTTATCCCTATGGGATTTGTGAATAAATAATAATAAAACAGCTTCTGATTTAGGGTAACCCAAAGATGAAGTGTATTTATTACCAAACGAGTAATTTTACAATCTGACATTAACAGTCTTAATTTCTAATACCAAATAAATAAAAACATGAAAAAAGAAACCCCCATCTCTTTACGACATCTCAGGCGTATTACCGCCATTTTATTCTTATGTCCGATTTCCCTTTCTTCCATACAGGCATCCGCAGCATTGGATCAGAGTGACGTTTCTTCGGCATCCGTCCATCAGGAACAAACTTCGGGAATCCTTTGTGCAGAAAAAATAAACCCGACGACGGTTGATGTACTGTTTGCGAACCAGCAACGGATGACTATCGACTTTTACGGAGAGAATATTTTCCGTGTCTTTCAGGACAATTCCGGAGGCATTATCCGTGACCCCGAAGCGAAACCTGAAGCGCAGATACTTGTAGACCAGCCCCGACGCAAAGTTTCCGGACTGTCGGTGGATGAGAAAGAGGGTTATATAACCCTCACTACCGCCCAAGTACGGATTGAACTGAATAAGCAGACCGGACTGATGAAAGTCTTTAATCCGTTGACCGGCAAATGTGTGATCGAAGAAGTCGCTCCGGTGATATTCGGTCCTAAAGAAGTGACCGTAACCTTGAAGGAGAATCCCGAAGAATACTTCTACGGAGGCGGTGTGCAAAACGGACGTTTTTCTCATAAAGGCAAAGTCATTGCCATCGAAAATCAGAATAGCTGGACGGATGGCGGAGTGGCCTCCCCTGCCCCTTTCTACTGGTCTACCAATGGTTACGGAATGATGTGGTACACTTTCCGGAAAGGTGAATACGATTTTGGAGCAACAGAGAAAAACATAGTGAAACTGTCTCACAATTCTTCTTACCTTGATATTTTCTATATGGTCAACGACGGAGCCGTTTCCCTGTTGAATGATTTCTATCAGTTGACGGGAAACCCCGTTTTGTTGCCCAAATTCGGTTTTTACGAAGGGCATCTTAATGCCTACAATCGTGACTATTGGAAGGAAGACGAGAAAGGAATCCTCTTTGAAGACGGAAAGCGATATAAAGAAAGCCAGAAAGACAATGGCGGCATCAAAGAGTCTCTGAATGGCGAAAAGAATAATTACCAGTTCTCGGCACGTGCCGTTATCGACCGTTACAAGAATCATGATATGCCTCTCGGATGGTTACTTCCGAACGACGGTTACGGAGCCGGATACGGACAGACGGAAACACTGGACGGCAACATCGCCAATCTGAAAAGCCTGGGAGACTACGCCCGTAAGAACGGTGTGGAAATAGGACTCTGGACACAGTCGGACCTGCACCCGAAGGAGGGTGTAAGTGCCTTGTTGCAGCGTGATATCGTGAAAGAAGTCCGTGATGCCGGTGTGCGTGTACTCAAAACCGATGTGGCATGGGTAGGAGCCGGCTATTCCTTCGGATTGAACGGAGTGGCGGACGTAGGACATATTATGCCTTATTATGGCAATGATGCCCGTCCCTTTATCATTTCATTGGACGGATGGGCAGGCACACAGCGCTATGCCGGCATCTGGTCGGGCGACCAGACCGGAGGCGAATGGGAATATATCCGTTTTCATATCCCTACTTATATAGGTTCCGGTCTGTCCGGCCAGCCGAATATCTGCTCGGATATGGACGGAATCTTTGGTGGAAAGAATGCGGCAGTCAATATACGTGATTTCCAATGGAAAACATTTACCCCCATGCAGTTGAATATGGATGGCTGGGGCGCCAACGAAAAGTACCCCCATGCTTTAGGCGAACCAGCTACATCCATTAACCGCATGTATCTCAAACTGAAATCGGAACTGATGCCTTACACGTATAGCTTTGCCCGTGAAGCGGTCGATGGTATGCCTCTCATCCGTGCCATGTTCCTCGACTATCCGAATGAATATACATACGGAACGGCTACCCGCTACCAATATATGTATGGTACTGACTTTCTCGTAGCCCCTGTCTATCAGAATACGAAAGCTGATAAAGAGGGCAATGATATCCGCAATGGAATTTATCTGCCCGAAGGCACTTGGATAGACTATTTCAGCGGAGAGAAATACGAAGGCAACCGTATTCTCAGCAACTTCGATACTCCGGTCTGGAAGTTACCCGTATTTGTAAAAAACGGCGCTATTATTCCGATGACACAACCTAACAATAATGTCAGCGAAATAGACCCCTCACTTCGCATCTATGAATTTTATCCGAACCGCCATACTGCAACCGTAGAATATGACGACGACGGTGTGACGGAAGCCTACCGTCAGGAGAAATCGGTATCTACTCTGATCGAATCGAACGTAGACGCAAAGAACCGTGTGACTATCACCATTCATCCCACAGCCGGAAGTTTCGATGGTTTTGTAAAAAGATAAAAAGACGGAACTGCGCATCAACGTCACGGAGAAACCAAAGAAACTGACTGCAAGAATCAACAACAAGAAAGTAAAACTGACGGAAGTAAGCACGGCAGCGGAACTTCTGAATGGAGAAAACGTATTCTGGTACGAAGAAACCCCCAATCTGAATAAGTTTGCAACCAAAGGAAGTGAATTTGAGAAAGTGGTTATCACAAAGAATCCGCTGTTGCACATCAAACTGGGCAGCACCGACATCACCGCCAATCGTATCGAACTGGACGTGGAAGGTTTCCGTTTTGAGCCGGCCGACCGGAACTTGGTAAGCACCGGAACCCTGTCTGCACCGCAAAACGCTCAGGTAAGCGAGCAGAACAGAGAAGCATATACCCTGCAACCGACTTGGGACAAAGTACCCAATGCCGATTACTATGAGATTGAATTTGACGGAATGCTTTATACGACTATCCGGGATACTCACTTACTGTTTGAAGATCTGAAAGCGGATACTCCTTACGCATTCAAAGTGCGTGCAGTCAACAAAGACGGTGTTTCTGAATGGGCAGAGATTCAGGTGAAAACGAAGACTAATCCGCTGGAATTTGCTATTCGTGGCATTGAAGGCGAATCGACTGCCGCATCGCAGGGAGGATTCGGTGTAGACCGATTGTTTAATTTCTCCGAATCGGGAGATACATGGCACACGAAGTATAGCGTTAACTCCATACCATTAGATTTGGTTATCGACCTCAAAACAGTTAACCAACTGGATAAGTTCCATTATCTGCCCCGTGCGGATGCCGGTAACGGTACACTGCTGAAAGGAACAGTATCTTACAGTATGGACAAAGAAAACTGGATGGAAGCCGGAGCATTCGAATGGCAACGGAATGGTGATGTAAAAGTATTCACTTTCACAGAGCGTCCAAGTGCACGTTACATCAAACTGAACGTTACGGCAGGTGTAGGAAACTACGGTTCCGGTCGTGAGATCTACGTATTCAAAGTACCGGGAACGGCAAGTTACCTGCAAGGCGACATCAATAATGATGGCAAGATCGACCGCAATGACCTGACTTCTTATATGAACTATACCGGATTGCGTCGTGGCGACTCAGACTTTGAAGGTTATATCAGCAAAGGCGATATCAATATGAATGACTTGATAGATGCTTATGATATTTCTGTCGTAGCCACTCAGCTCGACAGCGGTGTCGACAGGGAAGCTACGGAGAAAGTATCCGGCTCTCTGTCTATCAGTACTCCGAAGAAGCAGTATCAAAAGGACGAAATCGTTGAAATCCGTGTGAAGGGTAATGATCTGCGGTCGGTTAATGCACTTAGCTTTGCTTTGCCTTATGATCAGAGCGACTATGAATTTGTAGGTGTGGAACCGCTGAATATGAAAGCAATGGAAAATCTGACTTATGACCGTCTGCATACAAATGGTGTGAAATCCCTCTATCCTACTTTCGTCAATATGGGAAAACAGGAGGCTTTGGAAGGTTCGGAAGAACTCTTTATTCTGAAATTGAAAGCGAAACGTAAAGTGAAGTTTGATCTGAATCTGAAAGACGGAATATTGGTTGATAAGCAACTGAGGATGCATTCATTCTAGAATGTATTTCGTGTAAATCATTGATATATAACAAAAGAGGATGCCTGTGGGGAACTGTTGGCATCCTCTTTGCTTTAAGAGCTATTTTATTTAGACGTTATAAATATACGTATAATAGATAGACTTTCAGATTAATTTTATACATTTACCAAGTACACAGGGAAGAAGGAAATAAAGCGATAAATCTCAAAGATAATTTTCACAAACAAATAATATAAAATAACAAAAGTATGAGTGATATAGAAAAACAACATAACTCTATCTTTGAACAGATAAGACGAATAGATGAGAACGGTAATGAATTTTGGTCAGCTAGGGATATGGCAAAAGTTTTAGAGTATTCAGAATATCGTCATTTTATTCCGGTGATTGAGAAGGCGAAAGAAGCTTGTCGCAATAGTGGCCAAAATTTTATGGATCATTTCGAGGATTACCTCGATATGATAGAAATAGGGAAAGGAGGAAAACGTCCGGTCGATTCAGTTAAGCTTTCTCGCTATGCTTGCTACTTAATTATTCAGAATGCAGATCCCAGTAAAGAAATTGTTGCCAATGGGCAAACTTATTTTGCTGTGCAGACCCGTATTGCAGAAATTAAGCAGATGGATGAATATAACTATCTTTCTACGGAAGATGAGAAGCGTTTATTCTTGCGTAATGAGTTAGCAAAGCATAATGCTCAGCTTGCTAGTGCTGCTAAAGATGCTGGTGTACTTGATTCCAAAGATTATGCAATCTTCCAAAATTATGGTTATAAAGGATTATATGGAGGATTGGATGCGAAAGCTATACATACACATAAAGGTTTAAAGAAAAGTCAAAAGATACTGGATCATATGGGAAGTACTGAATTAGCAGCCAACTTATTTCGTGCTACACAAACAGAAGATAAACTTCGCCGTGAGCAGATTCAAGGAAAACAGAAAGCTAATCAGACTCACTATCAAGTAGGAGCCAAAGTTCGCCAAACAATTAAATAATTAGGTGTACTATGCCAGAGGATTTACCCACAGTAGAAAGTATTAAAAGCATAGAGAAAAAAGAACAGAAAAAATTAAAGGATGATTAAATAATTAATAGGGTAGCTTTACTCGCTTTTTCTGCATGAATAAATGATTTCTGCGAAAAAAACAATCGGCCTCAAATGCGTTTCGTGTAAATCATTGATATATAACAAAAGAGGATGCCTGTGGGGAACTATTGGCATCCTCTTTGGGAGACAGACGGGAAGGATTACTTTCACAAGCAGTCCTTCAGTCTGCTACCTCCATATTTAATCTGGTTAGGGATTTCTTCATTTGAATACTCTTTTTATGAAGTGAGAATCATTCTATTAGATAGTAATCTTTATTCTATTGTACGTAAACTGATTAGTTCCAGCCATTTATTCATACTCAGGTCAATGCCTCCTTTCTCTAAATAGTAAATGGCTTTTTTATAATGTGGGTTATCTTGCTCTCCAAATAAATTGTTACTTAATTCTCCAAGATTGTAATAAAGGCGTGCCATCTGCATATAGTCCAGCATGGTGTAGTTTTCATCGACGGCTCCGTCGGCCAAACGGTTCAACAGTTCATAAGCAATTCCTTTTTCTTCTTCCGATAATTCGGAGAGTGGAGAGTGAAGGAGTTTAGTAGATTGCATTAACTGAATAATGTCTTTTTTAAAATCTGATTGCATGTTTTGTTATGTTGCCGCATCAGTTTCCTGTTGGTGCGCGGTTTATAAAAGAAGAGGACGTGGAAACTATCTACTTATGCCATATATAGGTATCGGCTAGACCCCTCCACGACAAAAGTGATAGTCCCACGCCCAATTGGTATATAACAAAGTATATATACGATTGTGCGCGAGACCCGTCACTCATTGTCACTCGTGGATAAAATTAGCCGATTTTATATATGAATGCAATAAATAACCGTTCTCAATACAAAATTTAAAAGCCTCTTTCTACGCATGAAAGTAAGCATGAGACAAAAGTAGCGATAATTATTTGTTTTACAAATAATTTTGTTTTATAATTTCGTTGATAATAATAAAGTAAATACTAGCCTGCAGATCACTTCCTTTACTAAGACTTAATACTGTGTATGCAAAGAACTAGTACTCGTTATACTTGAGCCTATTCGTCTGACAGTTGTTGAACTTTCGTCTGACAGTTGTTAGACGAAAAAACAACAGTAGTCAGACGAAAGTTCAACAACTGTTAGACGAATAGTTTTATGCATAACTTGGAGATAGATTTATTAAAGATAAGAGGCAGATATGTGTTAATCAGTATTAGTCTATTCTTGTACTGTTTAGCTCATTACACGCAGGAAATGATTCAAAGCTGTGCAGGAATGAATGAAATATAGTGTATTGAAAAAGGACTATTATTCAATATACAGGAGCTATATGCCCAATATATTGGATATATAGCTCCTGCGCGTTGGATATATAGCTCCTGTACGCAGGACATATATACCCTGCACACAGGCTAATCAGCTCTTACTTTACATCATCCCATGTATCCGTCCGGAACGGGAAAGCAGCGATCCCCAATGTATTGCGTAAAGTGATGTTTCCTACATAATTGCGGAAAGCATACCGTACGGCTACCGGTTGGGCGACCTGATCACTCCATACTTCCACATTTCTTGTGCGACCTGCAATCCGTGCTTTTGCCGGATAGAACTTCTTGTCGGCTCCTGCAATCTCGAAACCTTCCAATTCACAGTTGCCCGGTGCCAGTCCGGAAGGAGCATTGTCGAGCGTGACGATCGCTTTGTTCTTGGAATATTCCACCTTTGTCATCATTGGTCCGGTAGATGGAAATTTATGGAGACCGTATGTTTTAGTCAGTGCGAGATTGGCCAGCCGGAGTCCTACTACATTTTTCTGAGGAGGATGAATGCAGAACTCGTCGCCGACATCTATCGTAGGAATCATTCCGGAGTTGGGGATTGTCTGTAATGCTTTCATTTGTGCTTCCTGCAATAAGGCGGAATTTATATTCCGGCTGTTTCCATATTTGTGCGGAGCAATCTGGACATAATAAAAAGGCATATCCGGTGCTTCCCATACATTTCTCCAAAGCTGGACCATTGCGGTCATCATCGGAGCATAGATCTGATAGTTGAATAGATTCGACTCTCCCTGATACCATAGAAATCCGCGTGCCGTAAAGTTTTTCACAGGCAGTAACATGATATTATACAGACATTGCAGCCGGCTGTTCGTATCTAACTTTGGATTTTTGGCGGCCTCTATATTTGCGCCTTCCACGGAGGCGAGCGTTTCTTCTGTCATCCATGCCTCGATTCGTGAACCTCCCCAACTGTTGATGACCAGTCCTACGGGGAGATGAAGCGTTTCCGTCAGTTGTCGGGCAAAGAAGTAACCTGCGGCACTGCAATCCATAGTGGTTTCGGGCGAAGAAACTTCCCATTTCGCTCCTTCAAAGTCTGTCCGTTCTTTCACTCCTTTGGTTCGGGGGACAGTGATAAAACGGATACGGTTGCGGTAGTTGCCTGCGTTCAGAAGAGTTTCCAGCGAATGGTCGATGGGTTGTCCCATGTTTCCTTTCATGGTCATTTCCATGTTAGACTGACCGGAGCATATCCATACTTCTCCTATTAATATATCCGATAGCGTGACCCGGGTTCCGTCACTGATGGTAATAGAATAAGGAGTAAAACTTCCGGCAGGAGTATCCACTTTGACCAGCCATGCTCCCTCATCGTCCGTCGATACCTTATAAGTACGGTTATTCCAAGAGGTGGTGACAGTCACCTTTTTGCCGTCTGCCCATCCCCACAGCTTAACGGAACTGTTTTGTTGGAGTACCATATGATCTCCCATCATGGCAGGGAGCTTCACTTTGCCTTGTGCAAGCGAGAAAAATAAAAGAGAGATTGTAAAAATCAGAAAATGTTTTTTCATACTATTGTTTTATTAATTAGGATTTGACAAATACTTCACTTAGGTCTAGGGCAAAATTACAACCTAATTTGAATATGGAATAATACTATTTAGTCATTCTCTGACAGATTTTGGTCGATTTACTCTAACTTAGCTTCTATTCCAATGATTCATTTCCTTTCCGAGGTACTTGCAGGGGAAAGAAGTTTTGAATATATTTGTATTAAGACGCTTTACAGAATATGTTTTTGATGAGACAATAACTGAATAATAATATGAATTTGTTAATACTATGAGTAAATTATCAGAGAATAACACATCCAGACTTGCTTCTTTGGATATTCTTCGGGGTTTTGATCTATTTCTTCTTGTCTTCTTTCAGCCGGTGTTTGCGGCATTGGCACGACAGTTGAACTTGCCGTTTCTCAATGATATCCTTTATCAGTTTGATCATGAAGTGTGGGAGGGATTCCGTTTCTGGGATCTTGTGATGCCGTTGTTCCTGTTTATGACAGGCGCTTCGATGCCGTTTTCACTGTCAAAGTACGTCGGTATGTCCGGCAGTTACTGGCCCGTCTATCGGAGGATTCTGAGGCGGGTGTTTCTGCTGTTTATTTTCGGAATGATTGTTCAGGGAAATCTGCTTGGACTGGACAGCAGTCATATTTATCTCTATTCAAATACTTTGCAGTCTATTGCTGTCGGCTATTTTATTGCGGCAGTCATTCAGTTACATTTTTCATTCAGGTGGCAGATAGGAATCACTTTATTGTTGCTTTTCATATACTGGATTCCCATGACATTTTTGGGTGACTTCACACCGGCTGGAAATTTTGCCGAACAGGTGGACAGATGTGTCTTAGGTCGTTTCAGAGATGGTGTTTTCTGGAATGAGGACGGAACGTGGAGCTTTTCACCTTATTACAATTACACATGGATATGGAGCAGTCTGACATTCGGAGTGACTGTCATGCTCGGAGCTTTTGCCGGAAAGATTATGAAAGAAGGGAAAGCGAACCGTAAAAAGGTGGTACAGACTCTGTCGGTCATTGGTGTGCTTTTAGTAGGGCTGGCGATGCTTTGGAGTTTGCAGATGCCCATCATTAAGCGTTTGTGGACAGGTAGTATGACATTACTATCCGGTGGTTATTGCTTTCTGTTGATGGCATTATTTTATTATTGGATTGACTATAAAGGACACAGCCGCGGGTTGAACTGGCTGAAAGTGTATGGTATGAATTCCATCACGGCTTATCTGTTGGGAGAAGTGGTGAACTTCCGTTGCATTGCTGATTCAGTCAGTTACGGACTGAAACAATACATGGGAGATTATTATCCCGTATGGCTTACTTTTGCTAACTATCTTATTCTTTTCTTCCTGTTGAGAATGATGTATAAACGTGGCTTGTTTTTAAAAGTTTAGTGGAGTGGTAATCCCTCTCTTAAAATAAAAAGAGCCATTTTATCTCCTGCTTTTCGGGATTAAAAATGGCTCTTTCTTTATGTTGGAATCTCTTTATTTCATGACTTCTTCCGCTCTGTCCAGCGCTACCTTGAAGTTCGGGCAGATATTTTCTTTTCCCAGCAATTCATAGAATCCGGATTTCTCCAACACCTTATATACTTTCTCATTGACTCCGGAAAGAATGACGGTGATCTTTTCTTTCTGCGACATTTCGCAAAGTGTAGTCAGATTATGAATACCTGTGGAGTCGATGAACGGAACTTTACGCATACGGATGATGCGTACATTCGGACGGTCTCCCAGTTGCGCCATCGTTTCTTCGAACTTCGTAGCGATACCGAAGAAGTAAGGGCCGTTGATCTCATATACTTCCACTCCTTTAGGGATCATGATGTTTTCTTCATTGACGGCGATATCCGATTCTTTATTCGGGTCGATCTCATCCGTAATGACGGAGATTTCAGTAGTTTCCATGACACGTTTCATGAAGAGTACGCAGGCGATGATCAGTCCTACTTCGATGGCAACTGTCAAGTCGAAGATAACAGTCAGGAAGAAAGTGATCAGCAGTACGGTGACATCGGACTTCGGATTCTTCAGTAAAGCCTTGAAGACGCGCCAGCCGCTCATATTATAAGATACGATGACCAGTACTCCGGCAAGGCAAGCCATCGGAATATACTGTGCAAGGGGCATCAGGAAAAGAAGAATCAGAAGAAGGATAATCGCATGGATAACACCTGCAATCGGTGTCTTACCTCCATTGTTGATATTCGTCATCGTACGGGCAATAGCTCCGGTAGCGGGGATACCTCCGAACAATGGCGCTACGATATTTGCCGCACCCTGTGCGATTAATTCCGTGTTGGAATCATGACGGTCGCCTATCACACCATCGGCTACGGTGGCAGACAAGAGTGATTCGATAGCTCCCAGCACTGCAATAGTGATAGCTACCGGAAACAGATTTTTGATAGCTTCCCAATCCAGAGCCGGTACAACGGCATCCGGCAATTCTGACTTAATGGTGAAACGGTCACCGATGGTCGGAATGCAATCTATTCCGCCATAAGTTTTCATCAGATAGACGGCCACTGTCACTACAATAATAGCAATCAGCGATCCGGGAATTTTTTTAGAAAACCGGGGAGTGATTGCAATGATAATGATGCTGACAATACTTACGATGGTATTCCACCAATTCACGGTATCGAAATGACGGAAATAAATCATCCATTTCCCGACAAAGTCCCCCGGTACCTTTTCACCTCCGAAGGACAGTCCGAAGATATCGGCAATCTGCGTAGTAAAAATGGTAACGGCAATACCGCTGGTGAAACCGACGATAATGGGATACGGAATAAACTTGATAACGGCTCCGAGCTTGAACACTCCTAATAATATAAGGAGAACACCTGCCATAAGCGTCGCCACAATCAGTCCGGCTTCGCCATATTGCTGGATGATGCCGTAGATGATCACAATGAAAGCTCCTGTCGGTCCGCCGATCTGGACTTTGCTTCCTCCCAGCAGAGAGATGATGAATCCGGCAATAATAGCGGTGATAATACCTTTCTCGGGCGATACTCCCGAAGCAATACCGAAGGCGATGGCCAGTGGAAGTGCTACGATACCGACAATGACGCCTGCCATCAGGTCCGCCATAAACGTTTCTTTCGAATAATTCTTTAAACAAGAAACCAATTTGGGTTTAAATTCAAATAACTTCATTTCTGTGAATTATTATATATAATTTGCTCTTTTGCAAAGTAGAGGTTGCAAAATTACGCAAAATAATCGAGATAAGTATGTTTAGCAACATGCTATTTGATTGTTGATAGGTTTTATCTATGAATCGATAGTTTTTATTCATTAAGAAAAGGGAGCTTATTACGAACAAATCGCTTATATTTGCGTTATAAATAGTACGACAAGTTACGTTTGGTAATAACCAATTTTAAAATAGATTAGAATTATGACTAAAAGCATTAAAGGAACCCAGACAGAGAAGAATCTGCTGACTTCATTTGCAGGAGAATCACAGGCAAGAATGCGTTACACTTATTTTGCAAGTGTTGCAAAGAAGGAAGGTTACGAACAAATTTCAGCAATCTTCACAGAAACAGCTGATCAGGAAAAGGAACACGCTAAACGTATGTTCAAGTTCCTGGAAGGTGGTATGGTAGAAATTACTGCCAGCTATCCGGCCGGTGTGATCGGTAATACACTCGAAAATCTTCGCGCTGCCGCTGCCGGCGAACATGAAGAATGGTCACTGGATTATCCTCATTTCGCTGATGTGGCAGAACAGGAAGGTTTCCCGATGATTGCCGCTATGTACCGCAATATCTCAATCGCCGAGAAAGGCCACGAAGAAAGATACTTGGCTTTCATGAACAACATCGAAAATATGACCGTATTCGCTAAAGAAGGCGAAGTGGTATGGCAATGCCGTAACTGCGGTTATATCGAAATCGGTAAGGAAGCTCCCGAAGTTTGCCCGGCATGTTTGCATCCGCAGGCTTATTTCGAGGTGAAGAAAGAAAACTATTAATAAGAGGTGTTTATTAGATAATAAAAATGGCGCTTGCAATCATATGCAAGCGCCATTTTATTAAGACATATTTTTATCTGAACTTATCGTCTCTGTAGATCGTTACAGTCCTTTCTTTCGTAGAGTCATTTTTGATACTGGTCACATCTCCTTTTGTTGTAAAGTACACATAGTTTCCCATATCCATAAAACGATAGACTTTGACTCCGTCATGCTCGAACAAATAGCTGACTTCGTAAGTTCGGTTGTTTTCCGATTTGCCTTGCTTCAATGGGATCCCTGTATAGCAGGAACTTACACCTGCCATAACGAATAAAAGAATAAATAGTCTAGTTAATGTTTTCATGATTATTTTTTAGCATGTGGATAATCAATCGTATAATGCAATCCGCGGCTTTCTTTGCGTTCCATCGCCTGACGCATAATCAGATATCCTACGTTGACCATATTACGCAATTCGCAAATCTCTCTGGAGGCTACGCTGCGTTTGAACAGGCTTTCAGTTTCTTCGTAAATGATATCCAGTCGGTCCCAGGCACGTTTCAGGCGAAGGTCACTGCGGACAATACCTACATAAGTACTCATAATCTGGTTGACTTCCTTCATGCTTTGCGTGATCAGTACCATCTCTTCCGGTGAACGGGTTCCCTCGTCGTTCCATTCGGGGATAGCTTCGTTGTAGGCATACTGGTCTACAACTCTCAGGCTATGCTTGGCGGCAGCGTCGGCATATACGACAGCTTCGATCAGTGAGTTGGAAGCCAGACGGTTACCACCGTGGAGACCGGTGCAGGAGCACTCTCCCACTGCGTAGAGGCGTTCGATAGAAGACTGTCCGTTCAGGTCTACAAGGATACCGCCGCAAAGATAGTGGGCTGCCGGAGCTACCGGAATGTAATCTTTGGTGATGTCGATGCCCAAGCTGAGGCATTTCTCGTAAATATTGGGAAAGTGCTTCTTTGTCTCTTCCGGGTCTTTGTGGGTGACGTCAAGATAAACATGGTCATCACCCCGATTTTTCATTTCGTTGTCAATAGCACGGGCTACGATATCGCGCGGAGCGAGTGAAAGACGGGGATCGTATTTTTGCATGAACTCCTTGCCGTCCATTGTGCGGAGTACGCCACCGTAGCCACGCATCGCTTCCGTAATCAGGAACGAAGGGCGGTCGCCCGGATGGTACAGGGCGGTGGGGTGGAATTGCACAAACTCCATATCCTTCACTGTACCTTTGGCACGATAGACCATGGCGATACCGTCTCCGGTAGCGACTAGCGGATTGGTGGTCGTTTTATAAACAGCTCCTACTCCACCGGTGGCCATAAGAGTCACTTTGGCGAGGTAGGTATCTACTTTTCCGGTTTTCGGGTCGAGGATGTAGGCACCGTAGCATTTGATGTCCGGTGTCTGGCGGGTAACAGTTACTCCCAGATGATGTTGGGTCAGTATTTCAACGGCAAACTGGTTTTCGATCACCTCGATGTTCGGATGCCTTTGCACGGCTTTGATCAGGCTGTCCTGAATCTCTGCTCCCGTATTATCTTTATGGTGAAGAATGCGGAACTCGGAGTGTCCTCCCTCGCGGTGCAAGTCAAATTCGCCTTTCTCGTTTTTGTCGAAGTCCACGCCCCATTTGATCAGTTCTTCAATTTGCGCAGGCGCTTCGCGCACTACTTTTTCTACTGCGCTACGGTCACTGATCCAGTCGCCGGCAATCATCGTGTCTTCAATGTGTTTGTCGAAATTATCCACCAGCAGGTTGGTGACGGACGCCACTCCTCCTTGTGCGAAGTACGTATTGGCTTCTTCCAGCCCGCTTTTACAGATAAGAGCAACTTTACCTTTGTGCGCCACTTTGAGCGCAAAACTCATACCGGCAATTCCGGAGCCGATAACGAGGAAATCGAATTTTCTTACCATAATTTTGTTTATTTCTCACCGCAAAGCTACAAAATAAGTCACTTCGTTGTTCTTTTCGTTGTCACTAATTCATAAATTTGCTACCTTGCACGCAAAAATCTGACAAAATGAATCGAATTTTTCATGCCCGCATCGCCTGGTACCAGTATTTTCTGCTGGTGGTGCTTACTGTAAATGCCGTGGGCGCTTTGTGGTGTAAATATATCTTGCCGGCAGTGTTACTAATGCTCCTGCTTATTGTAGTCATCGAACAGATTATTCATACGGTTTACACTGTATCTACCGATGGAGTTCTGGAGATATCCACCGGACGTTTTATGCGTAAAAAAGTAATTCCTATTGCCGAAATCACAGCTATCCGGAAGTATCATTCCATGAAATTCGGAAAGTTTTCGGTGACGAATTATGTCTTGATAGAGTATGGAAACGGAAAGTTTGCTTCGGTGATGCCTGTCAAGGAACGTGAATTTGTGGAGTTGATTAAAAAGAGAATGGAACAATAAATTTTATACCTATGAAATACCAAGTCATTATCATCGGTGGTGGTCCCGCAGGATATACAGCCGCCGAAGCTGCCGGCAAAGCCGGTTTGAGCGTACTCCTTATCGAGAAGAATAATTTGGGAGGTGTCTGCCTGAATGAAGGATGCATCCCGACGAAAACGCTGTTGTATTCGGCAAAGACTTACGACAGTGCACGTCATGCCTCGAAATATGCGGTGAATGTCTCCGAAGTCTCTTTTGACTTGCCGAAGATCATTGCCCGTAAAAGTAAAGTGGTGCGCAAACTGGTATTGGGTGTAAAGGCAAAGTTGATCTCCAATAATGTCGCGATGGTGACGGGAGAGGCGCAGATCATAGATAAAAATACAGTTCGCTGTGGCGAAGAGACATACAATGCGGAAAATCTGATCCTTTGTACAGGATCCGAGACCTTTATCCCTCCTATTCCCGGTGTGGAAACGGTGAATTACTGGACACATCGGGATGCGCTGGACAGTAAGGAACTGCCTGCCTCCCTTGCCATTGTGGGCGGTGGAGTGATCGGTATGGAGTTTGCGTCATTCTTTAATAGTCTCGGTGTGCAGATAACGGTGATTGAGATGATGGATGAGATTTTGGGAGGAATGGATAAGGAACTGTCTGCATTGCTTCGTGCCGAATATGCGAAGCGGGGCATTAAATTCCTGCTCAGCACTAAAGTTGTCGCTTTATCACAGACGGAAGAGGGTGCGGTTGTTTCATACGAGAATGCAGAAGGAAAGGGCAGTGTTACAGCAGAAAAACTATTGATGAGCGTTGGACGCCGACCTGTGACGAAAGGTTTCGGACTCGAAAATCTGAATCTGGATAAAACCGGGCGTGGCGCTATCAAGGTCAATGAGAAGATGCAGACTTCGCTGTCCGGCGTTTATGTCTGCGGTGATCTGACAGGCTTTTCTTTGTTGGCTCATACGGCTGTCCGTGAGGCCGAGGTTGCCGTACATTCTATTTTGGGTAAGGAAGATGCTATGAGTTACCGGGCTATCCCCGGCGTTGTTTATACGAATCCGGAGATTGCAGGAGTCGGAGAAACGGAAGAATCGGCCTCAGCAAAAGGAATTACTTATAAGGTGGTGAAACTTCCGATGGCTTATTCCGGTCGTTTTGTGGCGGAGAATGAAGGCGTGAACGGGGTCTGCAAAGTACTGCTGGATGAACAGGAACGGATAATCGGAGCACACGTGCTGGGCAATCCTGCTTCGGAAATCATCACTCTTGCCGGTACTGCCATTGAGCTTGGATTGACTGCCGCCGCATGGAAGAAGATTGTTTTCCCTCATCCTACGGTAGGAGAGATTTTCCGGGAAGCATTATAAGATTGAGCATAAGCGGATAGCCGTGATATTCGAGATACGGAAGAAGCTGAAGTAGCATGAAAGTTAATGTAGGTTAATGTGGAAGGTTGATGAAGAAGTATTTGTTGTTTTTGGTTTTATCAGTTGCCCTGTTGCCCGCATCCGTATGGGGACAGGCAAATCTTTCTCAGATTGATTCACTAATCAAAAGAATGCTTCCCGAAGCATCCGAAGTCGGCATATCCGTGTATGACCTGACAGCGAAGAAGTCATTATATACTTATCGTGATACGAAACTCTCCCGCCCGGCTTCTACCATGAAGCTGCTCACGGCTATTACAGCCCTCTCCCGTCCCGATGCGGACAATCCTTTCCGTACGGAAGTATGGCACGACGGGGTGATAGAGCATGATACGCTGCAAGGCAACTTATACGTTGTCGGTGGGTTTGATCCGGAATTTGACAGTTTGATGATGGATTCATTGATCGAAGAAGTAATCACCTTCCCTTTTTCGGTGATCAACGGACAGGTGTATGGCGATGTTTCGATGAAAGATTCCCTTTATTGGGGGCACGGATGGGCATGGGATGATACTCCGGAGGCTTATCAGCCTTATATGTCTCCGTTGATGTTTTGTAAGGGTGCTGTGGAGGTGACGGTGGTTCCCGGCTCTCTGCAAGGAGATACGGCAAGCGTTTCCTGTAAGCCTGTGTCTTCTTATTATACCTTGACGAACCGGACAAAGACACGTACTCCTTCTGCCGGAAAGTATTCGTTATCAAGAGATTGGTTGACCAATGGGAATAATCTGATCGTGACAGGCAATGTTCCTACGTTTAGAAAGGATTTGATAAACATCTATGATTCAGGGAGTTTCTTTATGCATACTTTTTTGGAACGCCTCCGTGCGAAAGGAATCGTGGTTCCCGAATCGTACGGTTTTACTGAATTACCGTCCGATGGAGCAGAGCAGATGGCTCGCTGGGAGACTCCGGTGCAGAAGGTCTTGAATCAGTTGATGAAGGAAAGTGATAATCTGAATGCGGAAGCAATGCTTTGCCAGATTGCGTCACAAGCTACAGGGAAGAAGCGTGTGACGGCAGAAGATGGTATTGTTGAGATTATGAAACTGGTTCGTAACCTCGGGCACGATCCGAAAGACTATAAGATCGCGGATGGTTGCGGATTGTCTAATTATAATTACCTGTCTCCTGCCCTGTTGGTCGATTTTCTGAAATATGCCTATTCACAATCCGATGTTTTTCAGAAATTGTATAAGTCGCTTCCTGTTGCCGGAATAGACGGAACGCTGAAAAACAGAATGAAGAATACTTCCGCATTCAGAAATGTCCATGCAAAGACCGGTTCGTTTACAGCTATCAATGCCCTTGCCGGTTATCTGAAGATGAAGAATGGACATGAAGTGGCTTTTGCCATTATGAATCAGAATGTGCTTTCGGCAGCCAGGGCGAGGGCGTTTCAGGATAAGGTTTGTGAGGTGATTATCGGACTTTGAATGGAGTGATGAATAGATTATTGGACGGGACGTTGAACCCGTTGTGGATGCAAATAGTAAACACCTGCAAAAAAAAGTACTCTTTTATTTGAACGTTTGCTTTGCTTGCGTGTATGCTTTGTCAGAACGGTTCTAATTAAGCAATGTTGAATTTAATAAAAGAGTGAATAATGAAAACGATCAAATATCTGTTGATTATCCTGTTTTGTTCTTGTGCTACACTGTTGTATTCGCAAGTTGAATCTACTTATTATGATGCTGAGTTGTCTTCCGACTCTATTGAAATGGTTGCAAATTCCTTGCGTGAGCAGATAGACCAATGGAAACAGAAAGTAAAGGAAAACCCTAAAGACGAAAAAGCATGGATGCAGTATGCAGGGAAACTCCAGTCACTAAAAGGAATATCCTTATTGCTTTCGATGAAACCATCTGCTACACTTGCTGTTGGGGCAGATATACAGAAAGAGTTTGATGAAATGATGGCAGAAATGAAGCAAAGCATCCCTAATACCGCTACGTATGAAGTTATGCGGAATATGAACATTAAGCCGGGTGAAAAGAGAATGCCAATCGAAGAAATTATAGACAAATGGCCTGATGCTATTTTGCATTATCCTACTTACATGTCTATGTCATTAAGAGATGAGAAGCGGCTCAAAGATATATGTGTACGTTGGTATCAATCCGGTGAATTTCCTGCGCAGATACTCAATTTTGCCTATAACGAGCTGGCTTCGGCAGATAAGGATGCTATCATCTTTATGGGTGGAAGCCTTGACTTATACGGTGCCAGAATGCTTCAGAATGCGAAAGATATGTTTAATGATAAGAAGATTATTGTGTATCCTTTCTTGTCTAGCTTTACGTATATGGATAAACTGACCGAAGAACTGGGAATCCCTAAATATAAAGAAGAAAATAATGATACGACTGGATTTATCTCCCCTACAGATTTTATGAAAACGTATTCCAAGAAAATCAAGAGACAGGTAGATTACATTATCCGGCATACAAACCGTCCCGTATATTTTTCTATTACGATGGATGAACTTTCCAGAAGTGTGTTTAAGGATTGCCTGCACTCCGAGGGATTATTGATGAAATATTCTCCTAAATCTTATGATAATCTGGCGATCGTGCGGCGGAATTTTGAGAATGTATATTTGATGGATTACCTGCGTGAGACTTTTTATCCGGAGACAGTGGCGACTGTAGCTTTTAATCCCCAATTGACGGAAGCATTGAGTCTTTATTATGTACCTGCTTTGAAAGCTCTGTTACAGTTTTACAAAGAATCAGGAGACTTGAATCATTATGACAAACTATACTTGTTACTGAAATCTGTCATTGACAATGCAAAATCTTTTAGTAAGGAGGTGCGGGAGCAATATCAGAAAAGCATCAATCTTCAATAAACTCAGAAAAGCATGAAACGACTTATTTATATGTTACTCCTTTTCGTAGTGCTTGGACATACCGTATTTGCCCAGGAACAGAAAGCAGAACCTTTGGAAGTCCGGTTGTTGGATGGTTTCTTTCCTTTGGGGGCAGATTGGTATCGGGCGCAGAAGGATGCCTGGCAGGTTGAGTTAAAGAAAGATAAGCGGAATGAAAAGGCATGGGAGAATTATTGGGTTGCTTGTAATGCTGAATATCAAGAGGCAAAGTTAGTGTGGTGGAAGGATTCTCTGCAGGTGCAAAGATTGCGAAGGGAACAACATGGCATCGTGAAGAAAATGAAGAAGTGGATTCCTGATACACGGACTTACTATCGGCATTTGCTGAATTTGGAAACCGATGAGGGAAAACGGGAAGTAATTCAACAAAAGATACTCTCTATCAAGCGTACCAGTGAACGCGACTATATCTCTGATCTGACCTATTATCACCATAAAAAAGATATGGACAAGATAAAGGAGCTTGCCCGTGAATGGTATGACAGCGGATTGTTTTCCCATGCCTTTCTATTCTATTTTTATAATGAGTGTTCCGGTTTAAAGAAAGACGCCATACTTGTCTCTGACTTGAATCTTGGTACCTATTACCGCTATCTGTTGCAATACGGCATCGGACTCTTTACGGATGTGAAGGTGGTCGATGTTGCCGACTTGAGGAATCCTACTCAGGAGAGTCAGTTATGGCAGGAAGTGGGAATAGATGTGCAAACGCTTCCGGATGCAAAGACGGTGAGATGTCCTGGATTGTGGTATTTTGCCGAAAAAGAGAAACGTCCTGTGTATTATACGCATTTTTTCTACCACAGAGATTTATTGGAAGAGATGAAAGACAGCCTCTATTCGGAGGGGCTGGTATTTCGGTATTCGTCTAAACCATACAATAATCTGGCGGCTACGAGAAAGAATTTTGAGCAGAATTATCTGCTGGACTATTTGCGCCACCCGTTGATAGAGGATCAGTCTCATTTTTCAAGTGGTATTCATATTCTAGGTAATTATATCATCGCTTTCTCTCCTTTATTACGATTTTATCAAATGAGTGGAGATAAAAACCAATACATAAGATTAAAGAGCTTATTACAAAGTATTCTGGATTATTCGACTACCCCCAGAAGGATCGCAAATGTGGAGATGAATAAATATGTAAAGCTGATGGATGCGATTTTTGCCTATATCGATGAGATGCGCAAGAAAGGTGGACCTTTTAAGCAGGGGA
Organism: Bacteroides sp. 1_1_14; assembly: GCF_000162515.1. Classification (NCBI taxonomy): domain Bacteria; kingdom Pseudomonadati; phylum Bacteroidota; class Bacteroidia; order Bacteroidales; family Bacteroidaceae; genus Bacteroides; species Bacteroides sp. 1_1_14. The sequence continues at coordinate 63,295 of NZ_GG774709.1, forward strand.
AGGATATGAGAAAAGAATATCAGAAACTAATAGATGGAGTGGACTATGATGCTATTCAGTTCTTTGACATACACTGAGACGGACGAGCAGCTCATGGAACGCTTTGTTTCCAAGAAGAGCGAGAAGGCATTTGAGGAACTTTATCGTCGCTACGCTCCCCGGCTTAAAGGTTTTTTCATCCGTATGATGTCCGGAGACGTTGCGTTGGCAGATGACTTTTTACAAGAGTTATTTCTCCGCATTTATGAAGCACGGAGTAGTTATCAGACTGGAAAGCAATTCTCCACATGGGCTTTTGCCATTGCATATAATTTTTGTAAGAATGAATACCGGCACCGTGAAATAGAGGAGGAATATTTTTCACAACAGTCTCATCCGTTAGAAAAGGATTACTGTGTTTCGCCGGAGTTTGAGAGCATGCATGACCGTAGAATCTTTAATGAGCAGTTGAAGAAAGTACTTGCCAGCCTGACGAGCGAACAAAGGGCTGCATATACACTTCGATATGAGGAAGAGCTTTCGGTACGGGAAATTGCGCAGATTCTTCATTGTCCGGAAGGTACAGTGAAGTCTCGTTTATACTATACACTTAAAATATTACAGCGTTCTTTGTCTAACTATAACCCCAAAAACAACTGAAAATGAAAAATGATGATTTAGAGAGACTGGAAAAGTCACAGGATGTGCAGCAGTTGATTCACTTTGCTAAAGAACAATACGAACAGGAAAAATCGGAGCATACTCCGGCTGATTTTTCTTCTTTAATGCAAGCTGTTCGGAAGAATCAAAAGAAGAGGATGAGACTGAAGGTTTCTCCCTGGTGGCTGACAGCTGCCTGTCTGCTGGGATGGACCATCGGATATGGCTTCCCGGGTGGAAGTAATACGCAATCTGATCAGATTGCCGTTGTCACTACAGTCATTGATACGGTAGTTGTTATCCATGAACGGGTAGATACTGTTTATCGGGAAGTTCATCTGAAGTCTTTGGTAGCTACTTCAAATGCAGCAAAGTCGAAGTCTGCTTCTCCGAAAAAGCATGCGAGACAGAGCGAAGCGATATCAGAACGATCGGAGTCTGACTTTATATCTTCTGCTCTTTTACAGCAGGCAATGACTTTACCAGACCCGGATAGCGAGTGCTATGCGGCAAACGGAATGACTGTTGCGGAGAGTAACTATCCGTTCCATATGTTGGCGACTATTCCATGTAAATGAGTGCTGAACCTCTGACGAGAGGCTTTCGGTTTATTTCCCCTCAATCAATGGCTTTGTAGACTTGATCGATCACGAAGTCTATTGGGACAGACATGCGCACTGCTACAGGACGGCCTCGCTGCATACCCGGTTTCCATTGCGGCATGGACTCTATGATGCGTAAGGCTTCTTTGTCTAATTTGGCAGATACGCTCTTTACAACTTGTGCATTGATTACATTCCCTTTTGGGTCGATGGTGAATTCTATTGTGACTTGACCTTCTTCCCCTGCCCGGAAAGCTTTTTTCGGATACTGTATGCTTTTCTTCAGATACTCCCTTAGTCCGCTTAATCCGCCCGGAAAGTCGGGACTATGTTCTATAATAGTGATCATAATATCATTAGGTATATCTTCGGGTTTAACTTCGATAATTTGCTTTTTCCTAATGATAACGTTATCAAGGCGAAAAGTATCCGGCTTTATCTGCACAAGAATTTCCGACGGATTATTTTTATCCAGTTGTATCTGCACATCTTTCATTCCTATATATCTGAAGTAAACAGTTTCTTTATGTTTGGCTTTTATAGAAAAGTTTCCAGACATATCCGAAGAGGTTTCTCTGCCAGTTCCCGGAACATAGATGCTGACATAGGGTACCGGTTCTCCTTCTTGGTTGGTCACCTTGCCCTTGAACTGTTGCAGTTCCCTTTTTTGCGAAAAAACATCGTTTGTATTTGCAACGCAAATACAAACGATGAATGATAGTATGAACGACAGACGTTTCATGCCTTATCTGGCATACTCCGCCCAATTCGTATTCTTCATATCCCCACTTTTGGCCAGTTCGGCGTGCATGCCAAGTGCAGCCTGAATAGCGTGCGGAGTTTGTGCTTTGCCGCCTGCCAGTTTGAGATAATCCCAAAGTAACTGTTTGTAGTCCGGGTGTGCACAGTTTTCGATGATAGCCTGTGCGCGTTCTTTCGGGCTTTTGCCACGAAGATCGGCTACACCTTGCTCGGTGATGATGATGTTCACAGAGTGTTCGCTGTGGTCGAGGTGAGACACCATCGGTACGATAGCACTGATTTTTCCTTCCTTAGCTACAGACGGACAAGTGAAGATTGAGATATAAGCGTTGCGGGTGAAGTCTCCCGAGCCGCCGATACCGTTCATCATCTTTGTACCGCCGATATGGGTAGAGTTTACGTTTCCGTACAGATCGACTTCGATTGCCGTATTGATAGAGATAATGCCGAGTCGGCGTACCACTTCCGGATTGTTTGAGATTTCCGACGGGCGGAGAACCAGCTTGTCGCGGAAGAAATCCATATCGTTGTAAATACCTTCCAGGCAGTCGTTGGTAACAGTCAGTGAGCAGGCACTACCGAATTTGATGCGTCCTTCACGGATCAGACCGATGACGGAGTTCTGGATAACTTCGGTGTACATTTCGAATGCGGGAATCGTCTTGTCACGTCCCAGTGCACCGAGTACGGCGTTAGCGATATTTCCTACGCCCGATTGCAGCGGAAGGAAAGTAGACGGAATGATGCCACGCTTCATGTCGGCAGCGAGGAAGTCGGCAACGTTCTGACCGATCTTGTCAGTCAACGGATCAGCAGCGGCAAAAGAGCGTGCTTCGTCCGGCCAGTTGGTTTCCACTACGCCTACGATCTTTTTCGGGTCTACCTGAATATAAGGCAATCCGATGCGGTCACTTGGCTTGTAGATGGGGATTTCGCGGCGGTAAGGCGGGTCGAGCGGTTCGTACACGTCGTGCAGACCCATGCAGGATTTGCTGTGTGCGGCGTTCAACTCAACGATGATCTGGTCCGCCAGGCGGCAGATAGTCGGAGAAATACCACCGGCAGCGGTCAGATAAATCTTTCCGTCCGGAGTCACTTCGCAGGCTTCGATGATGGCTACGTTCACTTTGCCCATGAAGCCATAACGCACTTCCTGTGCCATTTGCGACAGATGGATGTCGTTGTAGGCAATTTCACCGTTATTCACAGCTTTGCGGAAGTCGGAGTTGGTGGTATAAGGGGCGCGGTAGCGGATGGCCTTTGCACGAGACATGACGCCGTCGCAAGATTCTCCGGTAGAAGCACCTGTAAAAATTCCTACTTGAAATGGGTTGCCTTTGGCATGTTCCGCTTCTGCAATTTTTGCAAGTTCAGCTGTAACAGCCTTTGCAGTTCCGGCGGGAGTAAATCCGCTCAGACCGATGTTGTAGCCATGTTTGATCAGGCTTGCAGCTTCTGCTGCCGAAATACGATTGAATGACATAAATAGTATAATTTCGCGTTAAATGCGGTTGATATTTGTTGGTTAATACTTATCACTTAATACTTTCGCTGCAGGATTTCTCCCCAGATAATAGCGCGGCGGGCTTCTTCTACGGAATGGATGGAGAAGTCTTGGTCGCTGTCAGGTTCCGGATGGTCATAGTGGGAACCTTGCTTCGTGTTTCGTTTATCTTGTGCGGAACTGTTTGCTATGGATGCAGCCACAGATACTTCTTCTTTTTTCTTTTTCTTTGGCACCGGTTTGGGAGCCGGTTGTTCTATGGGTATGGGCTGTAGCAGTTCGTCCATAGTCCTGCTGCCTCTCCCCCAGAATTCGGGTATGGGAATAGCATCAGGATCTACTTCGACCGGAGACGGTGCAGGCGGGACGGGGCGTTTATTCTGAGCCTTTTTCGACTTGTTGTTCTTGCTCACCTCTTTGAATATTCCCACAAGAATGACACCTGCTATCAGGAGAAATTTCAAAAAATCTTCCATTCTGTTTCACTTCTAAATAGTTAATCTGCCAAAGTTACACATTATATCTGGTTTGAGCTAACATTTTGTTATGAAAAAAGGGCAGCTTCACAGCTCCCCTTAATTTTTTTAACCTAAACCTTAACTATGAAAAAATCTAATGTTTCTTTCATTGCACAAATGTGAAAAATAAAATTAAATTTAGCAAGGATATGCCCCGTAAATGTTTATTTCATTAACATTAATTATCAGAATAATGCCTGAACTACAAGTTTTTGCGTTATTTTCGTACCATTTTACCGCTTATTGAATTCGAAGCCGTATCTTTGCGGATAAATTTAAAACAAGATTTGAATATGAACGAATTAACGGGAGCGGACTTTAAATCCGCAACTGCTGATGACAACAAGAAGTTGTTTATCGAGACTTATGGCTGCCAGATGAACGTGGCGGACAGTGAGGTGATCGCTTCGGTGATGCAGATGGCGGGCTATTCGGTAGCCGAAACGCTGGAAGAGGCCGACGCAGTGTTTATGAATACCTGCTCTATCCGTGACAATGCGGAGCAGAAGATTCTGAACCGCCTGGAGTTTTTCCACTCGCTGAAGAAAAAGAAGAAGGCCCTGATTGTAGGCGTACTGGGCTGTATGGCGGAACGGGTGAAGGATGATCTGATTACGAACCATCATGTCGATCTGGTGGTCGGTCCGGATGCTTATCTGACGTTGCCTGAGCTGATTGCCGCGGTAGAGGCCGGCGAGAAAGCGATCAACGTAGATCTTTCGACGACCGAGACTTACCGTGATGTGATTCCGTCGCGTATCTGCGGCAACCACATTTCCGGATTTGTATCCATCATGCGCGGATGCAATAACTTCTGCACCTACTGTATCGTGCCTTATACACGCGGACGCGAACGCAGCCGTGATGTGGAAAGTATTCTGAATGAAGTGGCCGACCTTGTTGCCAAAGGTTATAAGGAAGTTACCCTGCTGGGGCAGAATGTCAACTCTTACCGGTTCGAGAAGCCGACGGGCGAAGTGGTTACCTTCCCGATGCTGCTCCGTACGGTGGCCGAAGCTGCTCCGGGCGTGCGCATCCGTTTCACGACTTCCCATCCGAAGGATATGAGCGATGAAACGCTGGAAGTGATCGCCCAAGTGCCGAATGTGTGCAAGCATATCCACCTCCCTGTGCAGAGCGGCAGCTCCCGCATCTTGAAACTGATGAACCGCAAATATACCCGTGAGTGGTATTTGGACCGGGTAGCCGCTATCAAGCGTATCATTCCCGATTGCGGACTGACTACCGATATCTTCTCCGGTTTCCATTCCGAAACGGAAGAGGACCATCAGCTCTCGCTTTCTCTGATGGAGGAATGTGGCTATGATGCCGCCTTTATGTTCAAATATTCCGAACGTCCGGGGACGTATGCGTCGAAGCATCTTGAAGATAATGTGCCCGAAGACGTGAAAGTTCGCCGTCTGAATGAGATTATCGCTTTGCAGAACCGTTTGTCCGCGGAGTCCAATCAACGTTGCATCGGCAAGACGTATGAAGTGCTTGTAGAAGGCGTTTCCAAACGTTCGCGCGATCAGTTGTTCGGTCGTACGGAGCAGAATCGTGTGGTGGTGTTCGACAGAGGTACGCACCGTATCGGCGATTTTGTCAATGTGCGGGTGACGGAAGCCAGTTCGGCTACGCTGAAAGGAGAAGAAGTCTAGTATATCATTCTCTATTTGGGCAGGTATATACCTGCTATACAATATATAAAGAGGATGTCAAAACCCTTTTATGACTTTCATTTAGGCACGGATTTCACGGATTACATGGCTTTAGTTTATTGAAACCGTGTTAATCCGTGAAATCCGTGCCTAAATAATATTATTTGGGGAGGGCGGAGAGTGGTTGTCAAACTACATCATTATGTGTCTGCGGATGGAGAACTTCACGATTGCCATTGCATTGATGGTGCTGAAAGGGATATCCATCGGGTCGTGATGAGCGTTGTAGCTTACCAGCTTGAGATATCCTTCCTTTTCCGAGCGGTTCACATATTTCACCGCCAGGTACTCGTCCCCTTCGATAGTAAACGAAACCAGATACATTTCGCCGTAAATAAGATTGCCGAAACTGTTAATCTCTTTAAAGCCTACGATGTCTCCCGATTTCAGTATCGGATACATGCTGTCGCCACTGATGTAGACGGCTCCGTCGCATAGGGGAATGCTTGGAATCTGTATCTTTCCTACCATATATTGTCGCTTGTTGGTGAGCAGCGTTTTCAGGTTGGCGGCAGCTGTAATATCATATAGGGCAACACTGCGGTCGTCCAACGCCTCTACTGTTTTAGGGTTGTGAATCATCTGGACCTCACCGCTTGCTAAATCGCTTTCACAGAACTTGGCTTGATGTCTGGGAGTACCCTTCCCCACCAGCAGCCAATTAAGGTCTACATCTCTCATTTTGTTGAGCAGCAGATGAAAGTCAATCCGGTTTCTGGCGCACCAGTTGGATAATGTTGCACGTGAAACACCTAAGTAGCTGGCCAGTTCACTATCCTTTTTAAAGTTGAGCGCCTGCTTGGCACGCTTTACTATTCCCGAAACATCTAGAAATGTATCCATTTTATTCTTGTTTTAAATTAGTGTAAAGATATTAGAACTTCTTATTCGTTCATTGATAGTCAGTTATGTAATTTTTTAGCGTTAATTTCTAAAACCATTTGTTTTATGTAAGAAAACTACTTTGTCTTTGTAGCAGCAAACTTAGAAATGTGTTTCAAAAATATAAATTAAAAATAGAATAACCATGAAAAACGGCAAAAAGTTTATGAAAGGTTGTAAAATGCCTCATCCACCCCCTTCCGGAAGATTCTGTATCGGATGAACACCAGTGATATTGAGCCGGTTTACAGCATCTATATATCCTGCATACAGGAGCTATAGATCCAATACGCTGGCCATATATCCCCAATATGCAGGAACTATATGTCCGATAATCACATAAACAAATATTTAAGCATGAAAACTTTAAAACGCAAAATCAATATGGAACCTTTAATGAATCAATCTCTGCACATTTGCGGGTGCTGCAAGCGGGAGCTACCGCATGAGGCCTTTTATACAAACAAACGCACCGGGGCCCTTGACAATTATTGCAAGGAGTGTCGCAAGGCAAACACCCGCAAGCGTCGTGATTTGAGACGATGTACATCATTTGAAAACAAACCTGTTTCTTATCCGGTGATAACCGAGGTGAAAGACCCCGCTTTGCGGATGCTTCTTATTCTTCATGCCCGTCAGGTTGTGGCAGAAAGTATCTCATGGAAACAAGAAAAAGAAAAACTGAATACGCTTGAGGCAGTATGCCGGATTTTTTGACTATTTCTCTTCTTTTTCGACTGATATAGGTGGTATGGGTATTGTCTCATTATTTAATTATGTGTATTATAATGGTACAAAGTTACATGATATGGTGCTTATAGTTGAAAAGAAGTAGACTATAATGAAAAAAATCTTCTTGAAGTAGAAAGAATCTGCTTTAAGAGGATTCTTTAATAATGATATGTTTTTTGCTATAGTCTTTTCTTTTTATATTTGTACAGAACATTACAAATAACTTAAATGATACTATAATGAATAGACAAAGCTTTTTTAAGAATTTCCTTTTTGTCTTCACGCTTTTATTTTTCACGGCTTGTGAAAGAGATGCTCATGAATATATAAATTTTGTCAATCATTCGGATATTCCTGTATGGGTACATACTGATGTCTATAGTGAAATACCAAAGGATCTTAAGCCTATTCTTACTGATAATTATGTTGAAGCTCATGAGAATTTGCAAATTGCTCCTAGAGGTGGCTTTGCTTGGGAAGGATCTTTGTATCCTGGTAGCTTGCTACTAATATGTGTATATAATCAATCATTAAGTGGTAAACCTGATGATGAAAGCTATAAAGAGTTTGCACAAGAGCATTTGTTACAGGAAAAATGGTATACAATAGAGGAGCTAAATGAGTTGAATTGGGAAATAAACTACTATCCGGAAGAAAAAGGTAATCGTGGAGATTAGTTCTTTCTAGAGACTGATTTTATGATATACTTATCGTATTAGCGATTATCTCGTATGAAATCCTGTTGAATAATACAATGAAATTATGATTACGCTGGAGCATCTTAGAATTTATAAAAAGTATCATGGTGATGGAGATATATTGATTCGCTGTGCTACTTTGAAAGAAAAAGAATTGATGGATTACGAATCTTGGTCCATAATTGATGATCTTGTTCAGGATTTAATCTTTGTCGAAAAAGGGAGTGTGTCTGATTCCTATATCAAGTCCACTAATGATAAACTAAGAGAGTGTTGCGATAGTGAAAATGCAATACGAAAACTAAAAAATATTGCATTACTTTTGAGGAATGAGAAATAACTAACGCAATATCTATTAATTTTACGTATTATGAAAAAGTATATAATATTTTGCCTCTTGTCAATAATTAGTTTCAATATGTTGGCGCAAGTATATCATATGAGAAATAAATATGAGAATATCCCTCAGGATATATTAAGCAATATAGATAAAATGGGGATGGATGATAGTTCGTTTCTGACAGAGTTGGAAGGTAAATATTTAAATACTGTTGCTGGAATATCAGAAAAAGATTTTAACTTCAGTAAATCAAAGGTCGCTTTTTTTAGAGGCAATATTGGCTCTATTAGAAGTAGTAAGAAAGAATATTTCAGAGTGGAGAGAGAATGCTTAAAAGTGTGTACTGATTCCACCTTGCTTTATTTTGGTACATTGTATATTTTTGATGCTAAACAAAAAGTAGAAAGTGGTGGGTATGATGCCGCGATTGTTGATAGAAGTAAAAAATTACTTTCAACTAAAGAAGTGGTTAGACAGTTGAAGAAAAAGCGTTAAGAATATCATAAAGTAAAGGTGCGGATTTTTGGGGAGTCCGCACTTTTCTTTTTATATTTGTACAGAACATTACAAATAGCTTAAATAATACTATAATGAATAGCGAACGTTTTTTTAAGAACCTCCTTTTTGTCTTCACATTTTTATTTCTCATGGCCTGTGAGAAAGATGCCCATGATTATGTAAATTTCGTCAATCATTCAGATATTCCTGTGTGGGTGCATATGGATAGTTATAGTGATGATCTCAAGGATCATGGTCCTATTCGTACAGATGATTATGTAGAAGCGAATGCCGCTTTGCAAATAGGTACTCAAAGCGGCTTTGCATGGGAGAAACGTCTTTATTCCGGAATGAAACTATTGGTGTGTATATATTAATCAATCATTAAGTGGCAAACCTGATGATGAAAGCTATAAAGAGTTTGCACAAGCGCATTTGTTACAGGAAAAATGGTATACAATCGAGGAACTTAATGATTTGAACTGGGAGATAAGCTACTATCCGGAAGAAAAAAGTGATCATGAGGATTAGTTCTTTCTAGAGATTGTTTTTATGATGTACTTGTCGAATGTGTGGAATTAAGATAGAAATCGTATGAAGGAATTAAGAAAAAAAGTAATGCTCCTTTTGGGAGAAAGACTTTTAGAATTTGGATTTAAGAAAAAAGTACTAAATACATTTGTGCGCCAATTGGATGATAATCGTATACAGAATATAGGATTTACAATTGCTAATTGTGGTCAGAAATATTCTTTTTATTTAAATCCGGTTATTGGAGTTGCCTACAAGAATGTAAACAGGTTGAGTGCACAATTGAACAATGCTCTTCCTTTTAAATATCCGGAATATGTTTATGCGACAATTAGTACGCCTCTTGGATATTTAATGCCTGAAAATACTTTTAAAGAATGGAAATTTTCGAATCAGGAAAATGTGGAGAAAGAAGTCAACAGTATGGCAGATGCCATTATTGAATATGGTCTTCCTTATTTAAATGAGTTTTCAGATGAGGACAATTTAGTCTATGGGCTAGAATGTGATAAATTCCATATAGGTGAAGTGAAGTATGATCTTTTGCCAATTTTTTATTATCTACGTGGAAATAATGAACGTGCATTGCAATGTATAGAAAATGCAATAAAAATGTTAGGGCAGGTTCATTCGCAAGAAGACTATGAGATTTTAGAGCGTCTTGCAGCTGATAATGGGGAGCTCTATGCCTTGGACAATAAAAGTCTGAATGCCTATATGATCTTTGTGGAAAATTTTAAGCGGATGATAGAAATGAAATCATATAAAGATGGAGCTCTCCAATAGTTGTGGCTATAATTGTTTTAGAAGAGGATGGCATTTTTCAGGTTTGTGAGTTATGAACGTTAATCACGATGATATGAAAAATATACTTTTTGTTCAAGATCCTGGTGAATACAGATTATTAGATTCTTACATGGGATATATTCCAAAAGTATCTGATAAAGAAGATTTGTATACCAAGCTTTCAGAAGGTCTTTCTTTTCCTGTTTATTTTGGGAGGAACTGGGATGCACTTTGTGAATTATATTTGGATTTCTATTGGATTGATACAGTTGATATTGTTATTGTTCATGAAGATATTTCAAAGTTACCTGCTGGTGATTTTAGAACATATATAAGTATTGTTTTACAATCTATCGATTCCTGGAAGAATGATTCCGGCCATAATATCTCTTTTGTCTTCAATCAAAAAGAAAGAAAACAGATAATGGATACGATACATAATTGCCTGCAGGCAGATTGTTGTGAATATGATCTGAAAGAAACTGATTTGTAAAACAATCAAATTAAAGTCCGATTCAGGAAGGTGTATGTGGGGGATTCTGTTCTGTTTTTAAGATTATCCTTGAAAGAAGGTCGATCAGATTCATTCAAATAGAAGAAATACTGCATAAAAAGATGCAAGAATATGCAGGAATGATCTTGCTTTTGGATATAGATAGGTGAAATATGCATGATAACTACCAATGTTAGGAGGCGTTTCATTTAAAGAAAAGCTTCGTTGGTTTTAAAGGAACGACTCGTTGGTCGGTGAGAAGCACTTCGCTTCATTTAAAGGAATGGGTAAAAAGGTACTTTGAGTGCTTGTTTTGCTCCGGATGTCGTCAGTTACAGAAGGATTCAAAAATATTAGATTGAAACTTAAATTATGAAATATGTGTTCGGATTTCATGTTTTTGATCTAATATATGTTTTATTGATTGCTATAAAGTAAAATCTGTGTGATTCGGAAATATGCCAATCGCGAATCCTTCCGTTTTTCCTGTTCAGTCCGTACTTGTGTTGTATATTTCTGATTCTACGAGATGATTCCTATCCATTCTTCATGTACTGAGAAATGGCTGTTCTGATTGAGGGAAGTTGATTCACATTTAATTTCATCCCCTGTTTTGAGATACACTTTGAAATAAGTGTCAGAGTAACGTTATATTATTAAAAGTACTTAACGAAAGCCCAATCCATCACTTTTTATTTGTTTCTTTGCACCAAATTCGGGAATAGTGTTGTCTTGTGAATCGAGGCAGCACTTAATTTTGCTTAGAAATTAATGGAGAAACTCATTATAAATGCTTGTCCGGTGTGTGGCAGTACGCACTTGAAACGCGTCATGACTTGTACGGATTTTTATGCTTCGGGCGAACAGTTTGAACTGTGTTCGTGTGAAGACTGCGGATTTACGTTCACGCAAGGCGTGCCGGTAGAAGCAGAGATAGGCAAGTATTACGAGACTCCCGATTACATTTCCCACACTGATACGCGCAAGGGCGCGATGAATACCATCTACCATTATGTACGTTCCTATATGCTGGGTCGCAAAGCGCGTCTGGTAGCAAGGGAAGCACACCGTAAAAGAGGGCGTTTGCTCGATATCGGGACGGGAACCGGATACTTTGCCGACACCATGGCACGCCGTGGATGGAAGGTGGAAGCAGTGGAGAAAAGTCCGCAGGCACGTGCTTTTGCAAAGGAGCATTTCGATTTGGACGTAAAACCCGAATCAGCTTTGAAAGAGTTTGCTCCCGGTAGCTTTGATGTGATCACCCTCTGGCACGTGATGGAGCATCTGGAACATCTCAATGAAACATGGGAAATGCTTCGTGAACTGCTGGCAGAGAAAGGGATGCTCATTGTGGCAGTGCCCAACTGTTCTTCCTATGATGCAGGACGTTATGGTGAATATTGGGCGGCATACGATGTCCCCCGCCATCTCTGGCATTTCACTCCCGTCACTATTCAGCAGCTGGCTTCCCGTCATGGATTCATTATGGCGGCTCGTCATCCGATGCCGTTTGATGCGTTCTATGTATCGATGTTGAGTGAGAAACATCGCGGCAGTTCGTGCAGTTTCCTCAAAGGGATGTATGCGGGGACGCTTGCGTGGTTCAGCACGTTGGGGCGGAAAGAACGGAGCAGTTCGATGATTTACGTATTCCGGAAAAAAAGATAGCGCATGGGAAATAAAAACAGATATAAGTCGAAGTCACTGTTCGATATGCAATTCATAACGTCCAGTATCAGTACGACATTGGTGTTGCTGCTGTTGGGGCTGGTTGTGTTCTTTGTGCTCACGGCGCACAATATGTCTGTATACGTCCGCGAAAATATCAGTTTCTCCGTTCTTATCAGTGATGACATGAAGGAGGCGGATATTCTGAAACTCCAGAAGAAACTGAATCAGGAACCTTTTGTGAAGCAGTCCGAGTACATCTCCAAAAAACAGGCTCTGAAAGAGCAGACGGAGGCGATGGGCACCGATCCCGAAGAGTTTCTTGGCTATAACCCTTTCACGGCCTCCCTTGAAATCAAGCTTCACTCCGATTATGCCAATTCCGACAGTATCGCGAAGATAGAGAAAATGATCAAGAAGAACTCTAACATACAGGATGTGCTCTACCGGAAAGAGCTGATCGATGCCGTCAATGAGAATATACGGAACATCAGCCTTGTGCTGCTGGCGCTGGCGGTGGTGCTCACCTTTATATCCTTTGCACTGATTAACAATACGATACGGCTTGCCATCTACTCCAAGCGCTTCCTCATTCATACCATGAAGCTGGTGGGTGCCAGCTGGAGTTTTATCCGTGGACCTTTCCTGCGGAAAAACGTGTGGAGCGGCGTATTGGCAGGTATGCTTGCCGATGCCATTCTGATGGGAACTGCCTACTGGGCGGTGACGTACGAACAGGAGCTGATTCAGGTCATCACGCCCGAAGTGATGCTCATTGTCTGCGGCAGCGTGCTGGTATTCGGAATAGTGATAACGTGGTTGTGTGCTTACATCTCGATGAATAAATATCTGAGGATGAAAGCCAATACCTTATATTATATTTAGGAGAATAACATATAGTTGGAAATTTAGTAACTTGTAACAAAATAAGCTTATGTCTGACAAACAGAAATTTGCCTTCGATAAAGTGAACTTTATCTTGCTCGCGATAGGGATGGCGATTGTCATTATCGGATTTCTATTGATGACGGGACCTACGTCGTCCGAAACGGTTTTCGAACCGGATATTTTCAGTGTACGCAGAATCAAGGTAGCACCTGTTGTTTGCCTGTTTGGCTTTATATCGATGATATACGCAGTGTTGCGTAAACCTAAAACAAAAGAATAATAAAAAGAAATTATGAGTTGGTTGGAAGCAATGATCCTCGGATTGATTCAGGGATTGACAGAGTATTTGCCTGTAAGCAGCAGTGGCCATCTGGCCATCGGATCGGCATTGTTTGGGATACAAGGGGAAGAGAATCTGGCATTTACGATTGTCGTGCATGTAGCTACCGTATGTAGTACGCTGGTGATTCTGTGGAAAGAGATTGACTGGATTTTCAAAGGATTATTCAAGTTTCAGATGAACGATGAGACTCGTTATGTGATCAATATCGTGATTTCGATGATACCGATTGGTATTGTAGGCGTATTCTTTAAAGATTATGTAGAAGCTATTTTCGGTTCGGGACTGATGATTGTAGGCTGCATGCTGTTGCTGACTGCTGCCCTGCTGTCATTCTCGTACTATTATAAGCCACGTCAAAAGGATAAGATTTCGATGAAAGATGCCTTTATCATTGGTCTGGCACAGGCTTGTGCGGTGTTGCCGGGGCTGTCCCGTTCGGGATCTACTATTGCTACGGGACTTCTGTTGGGAGATAACAAGGCAAAACTGGCGCAGTTCTCTTTTCTGATGGTGATCCCTCCCATTCTCGGGGAAGCGTTGCTTGATAGTGTAAAGATGATGAAAGGTGAAGATGTAGTGGGGGATATCCCTGCGTTATCATTGGTTGTTGGCTTTCTGGCGGCTTTTGTAGCCGGTTGCCTTGCCTGCAAGTGGATGATTAATATTGTGAAGAAAGGAAAGCTGATCTACTTTGCCATCTATTGTGCAATAGCGGGATTGGCAGTAATTATTACGCAGTTGTAAGTCGTGAGTCATTTTACTCCCACTCACAACTCGTTATTTATAACTCTATAACGTGAATTTTAAAAAAGGAGAAGTACTGTTTTTCAATAAACCTCTCGGCTGGACATCATTTAAGGTAGTAGGACACGTCCGCTATCATATCTGCCGCCGGATAGGAGTGAAAAAACTGAAAGTAGGTCATGCCGGAACGCTCGATCCTCTCGCCACGGGAGTGATGATCCTCTGCACCGGCAAGGCTACGAAACGAATAGAAGAATTTCAGTATCATACCAAGGAATATGTAGCCACGCTCCGGTTGGGCGCTACCACTCCCTCGTACGACCTGGAACATGAAATAGATGCCACCTACCCTACCGGACATATCACCCGGGAGCTGGTGGAAGAAACACTGACGCACTTCCTTGGTGCCATCGAGCAGGTGCCCCCTGCCTTTTCCGCCTGCATGGTGGACGGCAAGCGCGCTTATGAGCTGGCACGTAAAGGCGAAGAGGTGGAACTAAAGGCGAAGCAACTTGTTATTGATGAGATAGAGTTGCTTGAATGCCGTCTGGACGATCCGGAACCGACGATCCGAATCCGCGTGGTGTGCAGCAAAGGGACGTATATCCGTGCCCTGGCCCGTGACATCGGCGAAGCGCTTCAGAGCGGAGCCCATCTGACGGAACTGATCCGCACACGTGTGGGGGATGTCCGTCTGGAAGATTGCCTGGACCCCGAACACTTTAAAGAGTGGATCGACCGGCAGGAAATAGAAAACGACGAAGATAATAATTAACGTAATAAGGAATAGATATGAAGCTATCACAATTCAAATTTAAGTTACCCGAGGATAAAATCGCTTTGCATCCTACGAAGTATAGAGATGAGTCGCGCTTGATGGTGTTGCACCGTCGTACTGGAGAGATTGAACACAAGATGTTCAAGGATGTTTTGAACTACTTTGATGATAAAGACGTATTTATATTCAACGATACGAAGGTATTCCCGGCACGTCTGTATGGTAATAAGGAGAAGACGGGAGCTCGTATCGAAGTATTCCTGTTGCGTGAGCTGAACGAAGAACTCCGTCTGTGGGATGTGCTGGTAGATCCTGCCCGTAAAATCCGTATCGGCAACAAGTTGTATTTCGGTGCCGACGACTCGATGGTAGCGGAAGTAATAGACAACACCACTTCCCGCGGCCGTACGCTCCGTTTCCTTTATGACGGACCGCACGATGAGTTCAAGAAAGCCCTCTATGCTCTGGGTGAGACTCCCCTGCCCCATTCCATCATCAACCGTCCTGTAGAGCCGGAAGATTCGGAACGTTTCCAGTCCATCTTCGCCAAGAACGAAGGTGCGGTAACTGCTCCGACAGCCAGCCTGCACTTTAGTCGTGAGCTGATGAAGCGTCTGGAAATCAAAGGTATTGATTTCGCTTATATCACCTTGCATGCCGGTCTGGGCAACTTCCGTGATATCGACGTAGAAGACTTGACGAAGCATAAGATGGACTCCGAGCAGATGATTGTAAACGCGGAAGCTGTCAATACGGTCAACCGTGCCAAGGATAAGGGTAAAAACGTGTGTGCGGTAGGTACAACTGTGATGCGTGCTATCGAAAGTGCGGTGAGCACCGACGGACATTTGAAAGAATTTGAAGGCTGGACCAACAAGTTTATCTTCCCTCCGTATGAGTTTACTGTGGCCAATTCGATGATTTCCAACTTCCATATGCCATTGTCTACACTGCTGATGATTGTGGCCGCTTTCGGTGGTTACGAACAGGTGATGGATGCTTATCATGTAGCGTTGAAGGAAGGTTATCGCTTCGGTACATACGGTGATGCGATGCTGATTCTGGATAAATAAACGAAAAGATACCGCTATGAAAATCTGTCCCAAATGCCACGAAGAAGTAGAAGATAGCTTTGAAATCTGCTGGAACTGTAATTACAGCTTTCCGGACGATAAGATATTGGATATGACTCCGGCGGAAGAGAATGATGACAGCGGGCGGTCTATCGACTGTCTGCGTTGTCAGGTCAGGATGGTTTATTCCGGAAAATATGAGTTTCATGAAGGAATGAACACGGGCATTTTTGGAAACTTGTTTGAGTTATTCCAGAATCGCGAAGCATTCGACTTATACGTCTGCCCGAAATGTGGCAAAGTAGAGTTCTTTGTTCCTTTGGACAGGGAGCGGGAGTTTAAGGTAGAATAGACCGGTAATGGCGAAAGTGTATATAAGTCTCGGCACTAATCTGGGAGATAAAGAACAGAATCTCCGGACTGCCGTGCAAAAGATAGAGGAGCAGGTAGGGAAAGTCATTTCCCTGTCTGCTTTTTACATCACTGCCCCTTGGGGATTCGATTCGGAGCATAGTTTCTTGAATGCGGCGGCGTGTGTAGAAACGGAACTGTCGCCTCTGGAAGTACTGCAGAAGACGCAGGAGATCGAACGGGAACTGGGACGTACGCATAAGTCTGTCGGTGGCGTATATAGCGACCGGCTGATTGATATAGACCTGCTGCTTTATGATGATCTGATACTTTCGGTTACTTCTCCTTCCGGAGCAGCACTCAACCTCCCCCACCCTTTGATGGCGGAACGTGACTTCGTGATGCGCCCCTTAACGGAGATTGCCCCCGAACTGGTGCATCCGGTATTGGGAAAGGCAATGAAGGTGCTGCTGGCGCAGATAGAAAAATAATACAGCATTCTCTTCCCCTTGCTTATCCTTTTACTTTTTACTTTTCTTTTCGGCGATAAACCTCGGCAGATAAGCCACACAGCCCACCAATACTGCATATAACAAGTGAATATCCTGAAACTCAATCTTCAGGAAGTGGCATACAATGGCGTAAATGGCAATGGTGAATCCTATATAAAGCGCCAGTACAAAAAGAGTTCTTAATTTATTGTTGATAATCATATTTTTTCTGTTTAGGATTAGGATGGCGGAGGAATAAATGACGGTTCAGAAGGCAGATGATAGTTCCGCCGATTCCTCCTTTTGCAAACTCATACGTCCATGAAAATTCGTCTCCTTTCCAGAAATAATCCATGACGAGGAAGATGATGACTAGAAGGATAATGGAAAATACATATTGCATTAATGTAATTGTTCTCATACCAATTTCCTGTATATATGTGTTAAACATTGCCCAAAGATAAATATAATCTCCGAATAATACCTATCTTTGTCCCCGAAATGAAAGTGTGGACAGATTTGAGCAGCTTGCAACCACGGAAAAAAATGCTAAAACACGTCTTGTTGACGCCTTTTCGGCAATGCTTCCGCAGCTCTCTTCCTCCCCTCTTTATTTTCCCAATTTTAATTTTCAATTTATAATCTTTAATTTAAAAAGATGGGATACTTATTTACATCCGAATCGGTGTCGGAAGGACACCCCGACAAGGTAGCCGATCAAATATCGGACGCCGTGCTTGACAAACTGTTGGCTTACGACCCCAGTTCTAAAGTAGCTTGCGAAACACTAGTAACTACCGGACAGGTAGTATTAGCGGGTGAAGTGAAAACTAAAGCGTACGTTGACCTCCAGCTCATCGCACGTGAAGTGATTAAGAAAATCGGTTACACTAAAGGAGAGTACATGTTCGAAAGTAACTCTTGCGGTGTGCTTTCTGCCATTCATGAGCAAAGTCCCGACATCAACCGTGGCGTAGAGCGTCAGGACCCGATGGAACAGGGTGCGGGCGATCAGGGCATGATGTTCGGCTATGCAACGAACGAGACAGAAAACTATATGCCGCTTTCGCTTGATCTGGCACACCGCATTCTGCAGGTGCTGGCTGATATCCGCCGCGAAGAAAAGGTGATGACCTACCTCCGTCCGGACGCCAAGAGCCAGGTGACGATTGAATATGACGACAACGGAACTCCTGTCCGTATTGATACTATTGTTGTTTCTACGCAACACGATGACTTTATTCAGCCGGCTGATGACTCTGCCGAAGCACAGCTCAAAGCTGACGAAGAAATGCTGTCTATCATCCGTCGTGACGTTATCGAAATCCTGATGCCCCGTGTCATTGCTTCTATCCATCATGATAAAGTACTGGCATTGTTCAATGATCAGATCGTCTATCACGTCAATCCGACCGGAAAGTTCGTGATCGGTGGTCCTCACGGAGATACCGGTCTGACAGGCCGCAAGATTATTGTGGATACTTACGGTGGCAAAGGCGCTCACGGTGGTGGTGCTTTCTCCGGAAAAGACCCCAGCAAGGTGGACCGTAGTGCCGCTTATGCTGCCCGTCACATTGCTAAGAATATGGTTGCGGCAGGTGTTGCCGACGAAATGCTTGTACAGGTGAGCTATGCTATCGGTGTAGCACGCCCGATCAACATCTTCGTGGACACTTACGGGCGTAGCCACGTGAATATGACCGATGGCGAGATTGCCCGTGTAATCGACCAGTTGTTCGACCTTCGTCCGAAAGCTATCGAAGAGCGTCTGAAACTTCGTAACCCGATCTATCAGGAAACTGCCGCTTATGGCCACATGGGACGTGAGCCGCAAGTGGTATCGAAAACGTTCTTCTCCCGCTATGAGGGCAATAAGACCGTAGAAGTAGAACTCTTTACATGGGAGAAACTGGACTACGTGGATAAGATCAAGGCAGCTTTTGGTCTGTAATTTTATTTGAAATCAGCTTATAGCTTTACGGCTATTTAGTCCATAGTGAGCCGCAATCTCATCTCTTCTTATACGGGAGAGATGAGTTGCGGCTTTTGTTATTCGGGGTGATGCTATAAGTTACGACTTATAAATAGGTTGAATTTGAACTGTTTATAAGTTATGATTAATAAAATCGTTATATTTGTTGCGGTTGACAAACTTGTAAACAGCAGATGACTATATTTGATTTCTGACACAAAGTATGGGTTGTGGTATATAGTACATGACTTGGTTGTGAGAAGTACTTCAGTTACTGGGTTTCAGTACTACAGTTAGGTTGATGATGTATAACGTTTGGGGCGGAGATGTACAACAATTGAATGAAAGATGTATGACTTTTACTCTATGCTATTATTATCCTGTAATCTGCATTCAGCTTTTTCAGTTTCGTCCGCAAGCTCCCTGTCAGAAGGGGATAGCGGCTGAAAGCACAGCTTTACAACCCCGTCTCTGACATACTTTGAAAGGGGGTCAGGTGGTTTCAGTTCTTTCAGCCCTGACATACGGGCTAAATTTTGTAAGCCCCGAGCTGAACTTCATTCATCGCCGAGCTAAAGTCTGTTCGCCTCCGAGGTGAAAGTTGGCGAGCTGCCGGCTTATTTCAGATCAATCAAGCGAAGAGTGTGTTCTGATCAAACAGAGAGTTCGTTTGCCTTGGATACAGGCTCTGTTTATCTTGAATACAGGCTCTGTTTGAGGTAAATGCAGGTTCTATTTCAACTGTTGGCAGAGTTTATTCATTATACACAGTGAGTCGGATAGTAATTAGCGGAAAGCCTGTGTAGGAATGAATAAAATATGGGGAGATTTCCAACTCCTTGAATGGTGCTGGCTGACCTGCGGAATGGTACTTTCTGACACACTGAGAGGTACCATCTGATATCTTGAACGGTATCAAGTTCGAAATTGTTTTTGGGGACTGAAAGGACTGAAGCACCTTACTCCCTTCATAAAGCTTCAAGAACGGGGTTGTAAAACTGTGCCTTCAGCCGCTATCCCCTTCCGACAAGGCGTTTGCGGGCGAAACTGAAAATACTGAATGCGGATATTTTTTCATTGTATGGAATATGGAGATTTAATTTGTTTTTGTCTATAATGTGTCCAGCTTATCTTTATTTTTACACATAAAGGTTGTTGGTGTCGTAAAAAAGGTTTTTCTTTGTATTATCATAATACAAAACGATAATGACAGGTACACGAACATATTATTTATTCAAGCGTATGGGGCTCCGATTCTCTGTTTTTATCGGTCTTTTTCTTTTATTCCTTTCTTCTTGTACTTCTCGAAAGGAAAATCAACTATTGTTGCATGCTGATTCTTTAATGACTGAGTTTCCTGATAGTGCTTTGATTTTCCTTGAAAGTATTCCATTTCCACAAAAGTTATCACGTGGCGATAGGGCGTTGTATGCTTTGTTGCTGACTCAGGCACGGCATAAGAATTATGTAACTTTGAGTGATGATTCATTGATAAAAGTAGCGGTGAATTATTATGGTAAGAAGAAAAGTCTGCGGGCTGCGCAGGCTCACTATTATTGGGGAGCTACGTATCGGGATATGGGGCGTATTCCTTTTGCTGTGGATAAGTATTTAGATGCTATTCAGTTAATGCCTGATGAGAATGCATTCTTGGCAATGATATATGATAATCTGGCGGAATGTTATTTGGAGGAAGATTTATATGATGTGGCTATGGAAGCTTATAAAAAAGCCTATCAAATTCTTTATAAAAATGAGAAATATGCCTATTATTCGCTAAGGGGAATGGCGCATGTTTTTTTGATGCGGAATCAATTGGATAGCGCATTGTGTTATTTCCGGAAAGCCTATGATTGTGTATTAGTTACTCACGATTCGAGTCGGTTACCAATACTCTATAATGACTTTGCGACAGTATATGAGCAGAAGAAAGAATATGTTCGAGCTAATGAATATATTTCAAAAGTAATATCAATGCTAAAATCGGATGAGTTGGACAAGGTTTATCGTCATAAAGGAGAAATTATGCTCGAATTGGACCAACTTGATTCTGCTCGGTATTACTTTGCTCTGAATAAAGATGTACAAGATGTCTATGGGAGGGCTGCACGTTATGACGGGCTATATGAGTTGGAAAAGAGACTTGGTAATTGGGAAGCTGCGGTGCAGAACGCTGATGCTTATATGGTTCTTTATGATTCTATTCAAGAATTATCTGATAGACAAAAACTTGATGAATTAATGGACAATCATCAATTGGAGGAGCATAAAAGAATGGTGTCCCGGCAAGAACAAGCCGTGATTGGCTATTTGGTAGGTACTGTTTTTATTCTTGTGCTAGCAGGTGTTTTCTTTTTCATGTGGAATGATAGAAGAAGAAAGAAACGTTATATTGCTCTGCAAAAAGAGCTTATGCAGAAGCGTGTGGACACTATGGAGCTAAGGGAAGAAAAAGCTATGGAATCTGAAGAGGAGCATATAAATAAATTGGTAGAACTTGGAGAACGGCAGTTCAAACTATGTATGTCTATGTTTGAGGTAACTGAATGTTATAAGAAACTGCAGGCGATGGAGACAGCAACTCCTAAACAGTTGCTGTCGATGAGTGCTTCTAGGTTTGAGATAAATGTGGCGATTCGCAAGGCGTTTATTGACGTAATGGCGAATTTGGAAAAGTGTTGTCCGGCTTTGACTAACGATGATTTATTTTATTGTGTACTCTCATTGATGCATTGTTCAAATATAGTCATTTTAGAATTAATGAATGTATCTTCGGAAGCTCTTAAGATGCGGAAGAGTCGCATTAAAGGAAAATTGAGAGAGGATATATTTGAATATATATTCTGTTGATAATTAGTTTGTTACTGATGTTTTGTTACTGACTGTTACCTTTTGTTGGAAGGGCTGTTACCGTTGTTACCTCATAAGAACAGCTTTATTCATCATACTTGTGTATCTTTGAAACAGAATTTTAAAAACACAATTATTATGAAAACAAAACTTCTATTCTTTTTTTTATTGACAATGTTACTTCAGGTAAGTGTTGACACTTTTGCTATGGGGTTGGCAACTAGGCAGAGCATTAAACTGAAAAGTAAAGGAATGCAGGATTCTCATCGTTCAATACCTCTTCTTCCGACTGCTTATATTGATGGTTCATTGTTGTCGGTTGATTTCCCTGTTGTTGCTAGTTCAGCAACGATTACAGTGAAAAATTCTGAAACAGGTGAGATTGTTTATTCATCCACCGATTTGAATGTAACTACACTCCAAATTGACCTTACAGGAGAGGCTGCTGGCGAGTATTCTTTAGAAATTAGTATCGTAAATTCGATTTTATCAGGTGATTTTATTCTTGAATATTAATGAAAAACTTATGGTGGTGGTTAACCGTAGAACACGATGAAAAGGAATATTTTTATCGCATTAGCTGCATTCGTAATATGCAGTTCTTGTAGCGACAGTTATTATTTGCCGGAGACTGAGCAGGATTTGGCTCAATTGAATAGCGAGTATGATGACGTTAAGGCTAAGGAAGCTGATGACGAGGGAGAAAAGATCGAGACTTTGGCTAGTGAAGCTGAGATTCAAGCATCTATGGATGAGTATAAGGCAGAATTGATGAATCGTGAATCTGTGGCTAAAGAGAGGGTGATGAGAGGTGTGTATGCAGCAAAAGGGGGTGTTGTTGGTGTGTTCAAAATCAGTAGCTGCGGTACATACAAAGAACTTAGAATATCTATGGATTGTGAGGACAAGAGAGACAATTCGTATACTACGGGAAATGTAGGTGCTACATATATTGAAAATGGTAATGTCAATTTTGTTTTCTGCTTAACAAATGCAAGTCGTTATTATCCCGGAGGCGTATTACTTGTTGACCATATTAATTATAATCTGACATTAACTCAAGAGTATCGTAGGGAAAACCGTCAAATGGATGTAATTGTTTGCCACCATGATGCGGAAGATAATAATCCGTCTAACTATGTAGAAGGTAATGACAATCTTTATAATAGTAAAGCCAGTCTTGGCGGTTATACGAAAATAGATGACGATGTAACATTAGCTTGGGGATTTCCATCTAATGGATCATCTTTCAGTATAGCCAATTATTTTGGTCCTGCTGGTATACAATATGGTTTATTGTCGACTACCAATGCTGCAACTGGAACGATTCATTGTGATGATGAAGATAGCAATAATAAAAACTGGATACAAAGATACAATCTTGGATATACTTTAGATAATAGTTTTAACGAGTCTGTAGCATTAAATGATTTTGGGATTACTGAAAATGGAAATACGACCTATTCAGTATCTTTAAGTACAGATGCTAAATTTAGTAAAAATAATAGATTTTACCCATCTCGTTTATATTGATGAAACAATTATTATGCATATCTTTGCTTCTGTTGCTATTTTCTTGTTCTCATGCGAATAAGGAAATAGTGGCGGAAGTGAATGACGAAACTATTCTTTTATCAGATCTGTCGGAAGCTAGTAAACAGGAACTTTTTGATTTATTGAATATGGCTTATGAAATAAAATCAAAAGTATTGGATGATCTGATAAAGAAGAAACTATTGGATAAAGAAGCTAAAAAACAAAACATGACTGCTGAGCAATATTTGGAACTATATGTAGATATGAGAACAGGTACTAATTTAGATAGCATCAAGGCATTTTATAAATTAGCTGATAATCAGGTGAATATAGTAAGAAGTCAATTGTATGGTTCCTCCCCAAAAACGATGGAAGGGGAACTTACTCTGAAAAATAAGCTCCGTTCAATATTTATCCAGCAGTTAGTTGATTCATTGTATAGCAAAGCAAGCATTAAGAAGTATATCTTTCCTCCCAAACAGCCTAAATGCGTAATAACCGACTTATGTGTTTATTATAGAGGAAACATGGATGCTTATGTTAGCTTTATTGTAGCTTCTGATTTTACTTGTGAACGCTGTGTGGCATTTGAGCGTACATTACAACGCATTTATGATAAATATAAAGATAGAGTAAAGTTCGGTTTTGTCAGTTTTGGCGATTCCCCTACCCTTTCTGCATTAGCTTGTGAGGCAGCCGGTCGGCAAAATAAATTTTGGGACTTTCATGATACTATTTTTGCATATGAAGGAGTTGCTGATTCCACTTATATATTTAATTTGGCAAGGAGCAAGAACTTAGATATGATGCGGTTTAAGCGAGATCTACTTTCGTCTGAGAACTACGAGATGCTAGATAAAACTATAAATGATTTGGTGAATCGAGGAATTTTTGCAACTCCTACTATCATCATTAATGACCGTCTTGTATACATGACTAATTCGTATGAAGAACTATCTAGACTTTTAGAATATGAATTGCAGTAAAAACTGAAGAACCTATAACTGACTATGAAGAAATCTATATGTTTTCTTTTTCTTATAAAAATAGGAATTTGTTCCTTTTGTTTTTTCTTCCTGTCCTGTGAAGAAGAATTTAAAGTCGATATGCCTGATAATATAGCCAATGGAATTGTCTTTCGAGGACTTATCTCAAGTGGTCCTCCTCCTTACTTTTTTCAACTGACTAAGCCAGCTACTATGTCGGCGGAGAAGTATTACTATGAAGGGATTGAGGATGCCGAGATTGTGATAGAAGATGTTACAGCAGGAATTAAAGATACTCTCCAGTTACTAATTCCTCAAGAAGAAGAAGGCTCTTCTTATGTGGAATTGCATTATTACAATTACCGAACTCAGAAAATGGAATATGAGCCATTAGGTAATGGGCGGTATAGGGGACGTGGGGTATATATAACTACAAAAATTTATGGTATAGAAGGTCATACCTATACATTGGATATCTATTATAAGGGAGAACATCATACAGCCACAGAAACAATGATCCCTAAGACTGAAATAACCGATTTGAAAGTACAGAATTTTGATTTAGGAGAAGGAAAAACGGCATCTTGGGCTCCTATTATCAGTTTTGTCAATCAACCGGAGATCGAAAATTATTATCTGTTTCATGTAAAAGAATATTCTTCTTTGACATTCCCCGTTTCATCTATTCATTGGTTGTTTCGGGCTGATGAAAATTGGAGATATTCCATTCTGAGCGATGAACATTTGGCTGATACAGTAGTGGATCTTCTTGTGAGTGATGGAGAGGGGGTGAGAAATATTGCACCTGGGTCACATTATCCAGTCATTGGTGATTCTGTATTTATCACAATGGAAACAATATCCAAAGCATGCTACGATATTTATGATAAGGCTATTGAGCAACTTCGGACAGATGGAGGTGCATATACCCCTACTCCCACAAATGTGAAAAGTAATATTAGTGGTAACGTATGGGGGCTCTTCCGGGTAAGTGCTTATTCTGAGAAGGGAATGTTTGTAGATAGAAGGCATTAATATAATATTGCAATGAAGAAATCGGTTGTTTGCATATCATTGTTTGTGCTTTTGGGTTGTAGTTCTTTATCGGAACTATCTGCACAGACGTTGGTTGTGAGAGGTCGTGTCGTTGACGGGCAGACAGGAGAAGTATTGTCTGATGCCAATGTTTTCGACTATACTTCGGGTGTTGGAGTTTCAACAAATTCGTATGGAATGTATTCGATAAGTCTTGAAAAAGGGAAACGAATTATTCGGTGTTCTGTTTTGGGCTATGTTACGCAGACGGATACTTTGAATATAATCTCGGATAAGGTGTTAAACTTTGCACTTCAGCCGGGCGATTATCAACTAAAAGATGTGGAAGTAGTGGCAGACCGCAGACATACCGGTCAGTTTCGGTTAGGGCAGAAAGATATACAGGCATTGCCGACAGTAGGTGGTGAACCCGATTTGCTGAAGTCCCTGCAGTTCCTCCCTGGAGTTGCTAGTGGGAATGAAGGGGCAAATAATATTTCTGTGCGTGGTAGTAATCAATGGGGGAATTTAGTTCTGCTTGATGAGGCTGTCGTCTTTAATCCCAATCATGCTCTTTCATTCTTTTCTGCGTTCAACAACGATGCGGTGCAAAGCGTGAATTTGTATAAATCATATTTTCCGTTGAACTATGGTGGAAGAGCTTCTTCCGTTATTGACATACGTATGAAAGAGGGAAATAATAAGAAACATAAGAGAATGGCTACAGTCGGGTTGGTTGCTTCGAAGGTCATGTTTGAGGGACCACTGAAAAAGGATAAAAGTTCTTATTTGGTTGCTGGCAGATTTGCTTATCCCGGACTGACTTGCAGTTTATTGGGAAATAAGTTTGCACCAGATCCACAGATGTACTTCTACGATGTAAACGCAAAGATTAATACGATTATTGACGACCGTAACCGAATTTATTTCTCAGTGTATACAGGTGGCGACCATACTGTTTTTGACCGATTTGTGCGGGGATATGGAATGGATTGGGGAAATGCTACATCTACTTTCCGTTGGAATCATGTGCTGAACCATAAGACTTATACCAATCTGAGTGCTATTTTTAGTAATTACTACTATCGCTATAAAAATTATTCGGATGGGTTGCACTATTTGTGGAAGTCAAATATGCAATCTTATCAACTGAAGTACGATTTGGAGCATACTGCTTCCCGCAATCTGAAAATAAAAGCTGGAGGAGCGCTGCATTTTTTTACTACAAGACCGGGCAGCCTTGATAACTATGGAGGCTTCACTCATGTGGTCCCTTTTCAGATGGATCGGAGAAAAATGCTGGATGTTGGACTTTATGGAGAGATCGAATACCGGTTCGCTTCCCGTTTCCAATTGAATGGAGGGATTCGTTTGGCTGCACTTTATACCCCTTCGGGACCCGGTTACGAAGGAAAGACTTTCATCGTTCCCGAACCGAGAGCGGAACTTTCTTATGATCTGAATTATAATAACCGTTTGAATATATCTTTTAATCAAGCTTCGCAGAATTTGCACATGCTTTCAAACTCTTCTGTCGGTATTCCATCGGATATGTGGATTCCAGCTAATAAAAATTTGGAGCCTGAAGTTATGAGGCAGTTAGCTGTCGGATATGAGTGGAATAAGTTAGATCGCCAATATACATTCTCCATGGAAGCTTTTTATCGAAAGTCGGATCATATTATTGATTTTAAAGATGATGTGAATATCTTCATGAATAATTTGATTGAGAAGGAGGTGGAACAAGGAGAAGCCGAAAGTTATGGGGTGGAATTTTATCTATCCAAGAACAAAGGAGATTTAACGGGCTGGGCGAGCTATACACTTTCTCATGTCCGCAACCGACTGGCTAATATAAAGGATACGGAATATCGTCCAGTATACGACCGTCCCCATAATCTGAAACTGTTTCTGAACTATAATATCAATAAACGATGGTCGTTATCTTCTACTTTCTCTTATTGTTCGGGGATGAATCTGACTCTTCCGGTTGGTAAGTATGAATTTCAAGGAGCTCTTTTATATATCTATAGTTCGAGAAACGGCTATCGTGCACCTGCTTACCACCAATTGGACTTATCGGCAGCCTATCGTATGAAAAAAGGAACTCTTACTTGTTCGATTATTAATCTTTATAACAGGAAGAATGTATTTTCTATTTATGCGGGGCGTGGAGATGTGCATTATTCTATGGATGCTGCGAAGACATATAAAATCTACCTTTATGGCATAGTTCCGTCTATAACCTATAGCTTTGAATTCTAAAAAAACAAACCGAAACATAAATTGCACATTCATTTTGATATGTATATGATTTCTTTGTACTTTTGTACCCATTCATCCAGTAAACTTGCAAAAGACAATGAATCAGATACATTCCGTATGCGTATACAGCGCATCCAGCACTAAGATAGCCCCCGTATATTTTGAAGCAGCCGAAAAACTCGGCCGCCTGCTTGCCAAACAACATATCCGTCTGATAAACGGTGCCGGAAGCATCGGACTGATGCGCTCCGTAGCCGACGCAGTTCTGAAGAATGGCGGTGAGGTGACAGGTGTTATCCCCCACTTCATGGTCGAACAGAACTGGCATCACACAGGGTTGACGGAATTGATCGAAGTCACTTCCATGCACGAACGCAAGCAGAAGATGGCGAATCTGAGCGACGGCATCATTGCCTTGCCGGGCGGATGCGGCACTTTGGAAGAATTGCTTGAAATCATCACATGGAAACAGCTCGGACTGTATCTGAATCCGATTATCATTCTGAATATAAACGGCTTTTTTGATCCGCTGTTCCAAATGCTCGAACGGGCCATAGAGGAAAACTTCATGCGCCAGCAACACGGTGATATATGGAAAGTGGCACAAACACCGGAAGAAGCGGTGGAGTTACTTCAGATAACTCCCGTATGGGACGCTTCTATCCGTAAATTTGCAGCCATATGATAGCCGATATACTGAACTCCGGATTCGAGGGAATCCCTATCTCCTACTCTCCCCGTACGGATGATGTGATTGCCTTGACATTGCTTGCCTGCTTCTTTCTTTCCTCCATCGCTCTGGCTCGCGGAAAGAAGTTTCTCACCCAACAGGTGAAAGACTTTGTACTGCATCGCGAGCGGACAAGCATTTTTGATAGTTCTACGGCAGCCGATGTGCGCTATCTCCTCGTGCTGGTAGTGCAGACCTGTGTATTGACAGGTATCGTGTTCTTCAATTATTTTCATGATACATGTCCGATGCTGATGACCAAGGTCTCCCCTCTCCTGCTATTGGGGATTTATGTCGGCTTCTGCCTTGCCTATTTTTTACTGAAATGGTTACTTTATATGTTCCTCGGGTGGGTGTTTTTTGACAAAAACAAGACAAATATATGGTTGGAATCTTATTCTACGCTCATATATTACGTCGGCTTCGCCCTTTTTCCTTTTGTTCTATTCCTTGTTTATTTCGATCTGAATCTGACCAATTTAGTGATAATCGGACTAATTATTCTAATTTTTACTAAAATATTGATGTTTTATAAGTGGGTAAAGCTTTTTTTTTCATCAATTAAGTGCGGCTTTCCTATTAATTTTGTACTTTTGCGCTCTTGAAATCATACCCTGTCTGCTACTCTATCAGGGAATGATCCAGGTAAACAATGTATTGCTAATAAAAATTTAGGACGTTGAAAATTAAAAAAGTACTAGTTTCGCAGCCTAAGCCTGCGTCAGAGAAATCTCCCTATTACGACATAGCAGAGAAATATGGCGTAAAAATAGATTTCCGGCCGTTTATAAAGGTCGAGAGTCTTTCGGCGAAAGAATTCCGGCAACAGAAGGTTTCAATTCTTGATCACACTGCCGTTATATTCACTTCACGCCACGCAATCGATCACTTCTTTAATCTGTGTACGGAGCTGCGTGTGACTATTCCGGAAACAATGAAGTATTTCTGTGTCACAGAAGCGGTTGCATTGTACATTCAGAAGTATGTGCAATATCGCAAACGTAAAATCTTCTTCGGTGCTACCGGAAAGATTGAAGATTTGGTGCCATCTATCGTAAAGCATAAAACGGAGAAATATCTCGTCCCTATGTCGGACGTGCACAATGATGATGTGAAAAACCTGCTCGACAAGAATAACATACAGCATACAGAAGCTGTAATGTATCGCACTGTGAGCAATGACTTTACATCGGATGAGGAATTTGATTATGACATGCTCGTGTTCTTCAGCCCTGCCGGAGTGACTTCTTTGAAGAAGAACTTCCCGGACTTTGACCAGAAAGAGATCAGAATCGGTACCTTCGGGTCGACTACCGCGCAAGCTGTACGCGACGCCGGACTCCGTCTGGACCTTGAAGCACCGACTGTGCAGGCTCCGTCAATGACGGCTGCGCTTGATATGTTCATCAAGGAAAACAATAAATAAACAGCGTGAGCGTATATACTTTGCGTAAAGCCGAAAGGCTGAATAGTAAAATATTGATCGGAAAGATGTTCGAAGGCGGCCATTCCAAGTCGTTTTCCATCTTTCCGATACGCGTTGTATATATGCCCATAGAACAAGGTGAAGTGCCGGCAACGATACTTATCAGCGTATCGAAGCGGCGTTTCAAACGTGCTGTAAAGCGCAATCGGGTGAAGCGGCAGATACGCGAAGTCTACCGGAAGAACAAACAGCCACTGCTGGACGGTTTGCAAAACAAAGGGCAGCGTCTGGCAATCGCTTTTATCTATCTGTCGGACGAACTTGTAGCCACTGCCGAACTGGAAGAGAAAATGAAGACAGCGCTTTCGCGCATTTCTGAAAAGTTATCCTTATGAAACCCTGTGCTCACCGGGTGTCCGTCTGCTGGATGTCCCTGAAAAGTCTTGTGAGGAAGGTGTTTTCATTCTTACTGCTGATCCCTATCTATTTTTATCGGGTGTGTATTTCGCCCCTTACCCCTCCGTCTTGTCGGTTTACGCCCACCTGTTCGGCCTATGCGGTCGAAGCAATCAAGAAACACGGTCCCGTCAAAGGACTCTATCTGGCTGTCCGGCGCATCCTCAGATGTCATCCGTGGGGTGGTTCCGGTTACGATCCTGTGCCTTAAAAACGATTTACCCTAAAGAACGAGAGATATGGAGAATAACGCGAGTCATATTCTGGATATTCATACTCACAAGTCGGAGGATGCTTCCCACGGCAGGGCGATTATCAATTTTCCATTACCGGTGGATGATTCGCTGTGCCTGTCGGCTTCGGATGTCAGGACGGCAGGTAAAGAGGGATATTTCTATTCGGCCGGCATTCATCCCTGGAAACTGACGGAACGCAATGCGGAAGAGCAATTTGAGCTTCTGCAGCAGTTGCTTGTGAAAGAGCAGTTTGTGGCGGTAGGAGAGGCGGGGCTCGATAAACTGACAGCTGCTCCGATGGAGCTTCAGGTAAGGATGTTTGAGAAGCAGGTGGAATTGTCGGAGAAGTATCGGTTGCCACTGATTATTCATTGTGTGAAGGCGATGGATGAGTTGCTGGCGGTGAGGAAGAAACTGAATCCGGCTCAGTCCTGGATTTGGCACGGCTTTCGCGGGAAACCGCAGCAGGCAGGGCAACTGATAAAGAACGGCATTTATCTTTCTTTCGGTGTGCACTATCCGGAGGAAACAGTGAAGGGAGTGCCTGTCGGTCACCTGTTTCTGGAGACGGATGACAGTCCGGTCGACATTGAAGAAGTGCTGAAGCAGGTGGCGAAAGCACGAAGCACGGATGCGGAAGAGCTGCGGCAGGCGATTCGGGAAAATATTCAAAAAGTCTTTTTTAGGCGTTAAGAGTTGTATCTTCCGAGAAAGAGTCGTACTTTTGTCGCACATGGAATTGAAAGACAATAAAAACCTAATAAAAAGAGTAATACGATGAATTTTGTAGAAGAATTGAGATGGCGTGGCATGCTGCAGGACATCATGCCGGGAACGGAAGAGTTGTTAAACAAAGAGCAGGTGACTGCCTATTTGGGTATCGACCCGACTGCCGATTCGCTACACATTGGTCACCTTTGTGGAGTGATGATCCTTCGTCATTTACAACGCTGCGGCCATAAGCCGCTGGCACTCATCGGTGGCGCTACAGGTATGATTGGAGACCCTTCCGGAAAATCGGCAGAACGTAACCTGCTGAACGAGGAAACATTGCGTCACAATCAGGCGTGTATCAAAAAACAGCTTGCCAAGTTTCTCGACTTCGAGTCGGATGTGCCTAACCGTGCTGAATTAGTGAACAATTATGACTGGATGAAAGAGTTTTCTTTCCTTGACTTTGTTCGCGAAGTAGGTAAGCATATCACTGTAAACTATATGATGGCAAAGGATTCTGTAAAGCGTCGCCTCAACGGAGAAGCACGTGACGGACTGTCATTCACCGAATTTACTTATCAGCTGCTTCAAGGCTACGATTTCCTTCATCTGTATGAAACTAAAGGATGTAAACTTCAGATGGGCGGTTCCGACCAGTGGGGCAATATCACTACCGGAGCAGAACTGATCCGCCGTACCAATGGGGGAGAGGTGTTCGCGCTGACTTGCCCGCTGATTACAAAGGCTGACGGTGGTAAGTTTGGTAAAACTGAATCTGGAAATATCTGGTTGGACCCTCGTTATACTTCTCCCTATAAGTTCTACCAGTTCTGGCTGAACGTAAGCGACTCTGATGCAGAACGCTATATCAAGATTTTCACTTCGATCGAGAAGGAAGAAATCGAAGCATTAGTGGCCGAGCACCAGCAGGCTCCGCACTTGCGTGCTTTGCAGAAACGTCTGGCCAAGGAAGTGACTATCATGGTTCACTCCGAAGAAGATTACAATGCAGCGGTAGATGCGTCTAATATCCTGTTCGGTAACGCTACTTCCGAGTCATTGCGCAAGTTGGACGAAGATACGTTGCTGGCTGTATTCGAAGGCGTACCCCAGTTTGAAATCTCTCGTGACGCCTTGGCGGAAGGAGTGAAGGCTGTTGATCTGTTTGTCGATAATGCGGCTGTATTTGCTTCGAAAGGCGAAATGCGTAAGTTGGTTCAAGGCGGTGGCGTATCATTGAATAAAGAAAAACTGGAAGCTTTTGACCAGGTTATTACGACTGCCGATCTGCTTGACGGGAAATATCTGCTTGTTCAGCGTGGTAAAAAGAACTATTTTCTGCTGATCGCGAAGTAAAAATCAGCGATTTGCAAGGTGGCAAAGTAAAAAAGTAATCGAAATATTTGGAGGTTTGCTTGCAAACCTCTATCTTTGCACCGCTTTTTAACAGAAAGCGCATATGTTTGTCCTATGGTGTAATGGTAGCACAACAGTTTTTGGTTCTGTTTGTCTAAGTTCGAATCTTGGTAGGACAACCAAAAGGAAGCTCTGATAATCATTGATTATTGGAGCTTCCTTTTTTTATATCGTTTTGTATCATTGAAAATAGTCGTCAAACTCCTTCAAAACGTATTATAGTTCGTTAAAAAGATGTACATTGCATCAATTCTGGACATTTTTGGTGGATAATTGGAACAAAATTGCAAGGTTAACCCGTTTTCTTTTACTATTTTTGCATCGTGTACGTAAACGATGTGCATTTGAGAAAGAGAGCTTATTCAATAACTATAAATAAATAAGGTATGAAAACGAACTATGAAATTCGCTATGCTGCGCATCCCGAGGATGCAAAAAGTTATGATACTGCAAGAATCCGTCGCGATTTCTTAATCGAAAAAATATTTGTTCCCAACGAAGTGAATATGGTGTACTCCATGTACGACCGTATGGTTGTAGGCGGCGCGCTTCCGGTAGGAGAGGTGCTGACACTCGAAGCGATCGACCCGCTGAAGGCTCCGTTCTTCCTGACCCGTCGCGAAATGGGTATTTACAATGTAGGCGGACCGGGCGTAGTGAAAGCCGGAGATGCGGTTTTCGAACTTGACTATAAAGAAGCCCTCTACCTTGGTTCGGGCGACCGTGTGGTGACGTTCGAAAGCAAAGACGCTTCCAATCCTGCCAAATTCTATTTCAACTCACTGACCGCACACCGCAACTATCCCGACCGTAAAGTGACGAAAGCGGATGCCGTAGTGGCTGAAATGGGCTCGTTGGAAGGTTCCAACCACCGTAACATCAATAAGATGCTGGTCAATCAGGTATTGCCTACCTG
Source organism: Bacteroides sp. 1_1_14 (assembly GCF_000162515.1). Classification (NCBI taxonomy): domain Bacteria; kingdom Pseudomonadati; phylum Bacteroidota; class Bacteroidia; order Bacteroidales; family Bacteroidaceae; genus Bacteroides; species Bacteroides sp. 1_1_14. The sequence goes on from NZ_GG774709.1 coordinate 96,878, forward strand.
TCAGCTGCAGATGGGTATGACGGAACTTGCTCCGGGAAGCGTATGGAACACGATGCCTGCCCACGTGCACAGCCGTCGTATGGAAGCTTACTTCTACTTCGAAATCCCCGAAGAGCACGCTATCTGCCACTTTATGGGTGAGGTGGACGAAACTCGTCACGTATGGATGAAGGGCGATCAGGCTGTTCTGTCTCCCGAATGGTCGATCCACTCGGCTGCGGCTACCCACAACTATACCTTTATCTGGGGTATGGGCGGTGAAAACCTCGATTATGGCGATCAGGACTTCTCATTAATTACAGATTTAAAATAAACAACTACAATAGTTTTCATCATTTAATAACAAAAAATTATGAATCAGTATTTGAATTTTTCTTTGAAAGGTAAAGTAGCTCTCGTTACAGGTGCTTCTTACGGTATCGGTTTTGCAATTGCTTCTGCTTACGCAGAACAAGGCGCTACTGTATGTTTTAACGACATCAACCAGGAGTTGGTAGACAAAGGCATGGCTGCCTATGCTGAAAAGGGAATTAAAGCTCACGGTTATGTATGCGACGTAACAGACGAACCGGCTGTTCAGGCAATGGTTGCTACTATCGAGAAAGAAGTAGGTACGATTGATATCCTTGTTAATAACGCCGGTATTATCCGCCGTGTTCCTATGCACGAAATGGAAGCTGCTGACTTCCGTCGTGTGATTGATATCGACTTGAACGCTCCGTTCATCGTTTCTAAGGCTGTGTTGCCTGCCATGATGAAGAAGCGTGCCGGTAAAATCATCAACATCTGCTCTATGATGTCTGAGCTGGGTCGTGAAACTGTATCGGCTTACGCTGCTGCCAAAGGCGGTCTGAAGATGCTGACTCGCAATATCTGCTCTGAATATGGTGAATACAACATTCAGTGTAACGGCATCGGCCCGGGTTATATCGCTACTCCGCAAACTGCTCCTCTTCGTGAGAAACAAGCAGACGGAAGCCGTCACCCGTTCGATTCATTCATCTGCGCCAAGACTCCTGCCGGTCGTTGGTTGGATCCGGAAGAACTGACTGGTCCTGCCGTATTCCTGGCTTCTGAGGCTTCTAACGCTGTTAACGGCCATGTTCTTTACGTAGACGGTGGTATCCTGGCTTATATCGGAAAACAGCCGAAATAACGATAACAAGAGATTATTATAAGGTGATAGGGTGGTAAGGAGATTCTTTACCGCCTGTCACCTTATCGTTTTTCTGTTGAATAGTTTACGGTTTACATTTATCCCCTTTCGTTTTTTTACCTGATTCTATCCCCTTATTTGTTGTGTATAATATGAAGAAGATATTTATTTTGGCTGCTATTGCCCTGATGGGTTTTGCCTCTTGTGCTGACAGCAAGCAGTCAATGACGGTTACAGTGACCAATCCTCTGGCGTTGGAGCGCACAGGTGAAATGGTTGAAGTTCCGATGAGTGACGTTACAGCCAAGCTGCAGCTGGCTGATACGGCTCAGATCGTAGTGCTTGGTGAAGATGGCCAGCAAGTACCTTATCAAGTAACGTATGACGAGAAAGTGGTTTTCCCGGCTACGGTGAAAGCAAATGGCACAGCCACTTATACTATCCAATCCGGTACTCCCGACCCGTATAATGTAATTGCCTGCGGCCGCTATTATCCCGAACGTCTGGACGACGTGGCATGGGAGAATGACCTGGGCGGATACCGTGCCTATGGCCCTGCCTTGCAGAAGCGTGGTGAACGTGGTTTCGGCTACGACCTCTTTACGAAGTATAACACTACGGAACCGATTCTTGAAAGCCTTTACGCTGAAGAACTGGATAAGGAAAAGCGTGCCAGAATTGCCGAACTGAAAAAGACAGACCCTAAAGCGGCTGCCGAACTGCAAAATGCCATCTCTTATCACATTGACCACGGCTACGGGATGGATTGTTATGCCGTAGGTCCTACGCTGGGCTGCGGTACAGCCGCTCTGATGGCGGGTGATACGATTATCTATCCTTATTGCTATCGGACACAGGAAATCCTTGATAATGGCCCGCTGCGTTTCACAGTGAAGCTGGAATTTAATCCGTTGACTGTTCGTGGCGACTCTAACGTGGTGGAGACGCGTGTCATCACATTGGATGCTGGTTCTTACCTGAATAAAACCGTTGTTTCGTATACTAACCTGAAAGAAGCGATGCCTGTGACTACCGGAATCGTTCTTCGTGAACCGGACGGTGTGGTTACAGCAGACGCTGCAAACGGCTATATCACCTATGTAGACCCTACAACCGACAGAAGCGGGGGTAACGGTAAGATATTTATCGGCGCTGCATTTCCTTCACTGGTAAAAGAGGCAAAGACGGTTCTTTTCCCGGAAAAGGAGAAGAAGGAGCTACGCGGTGGAGCTGACGGTCATGTATTGGCAATCAGCGAGTATGAACCGGGCTCGGAATATACTTATTACTGGGGTTCTGCCTGGGATAAGGCTGCTATCAAGACGGTTGATGCGTGGAATGCGTATATGGCTGAGTATGCGCAGAAGGTGCGTACACCGTTGACGGTGACTTACTAAGACGGTAGTTAATAAACTCTGGTACAAGCATTCTAATATGTCACGACAGGTCTTAATATCTGACTTCTCAGGTATTAATACTTGTCGCGTCAGTTATTAATACCTGAGAAGTCAAGTATTAATAGCTGATAACCCAGTTATATAAGGCTCTCCTTATTTCATTCGAAAGGCTGAAATAAGGGGAGTTTTATTGTCGGGTAGAATATGGGTATAACAAGAAAAACGGTTTTATAAGAGATTTCCTAGTGTGAGTACTATATAAACGAATAATGCAGTACTTAAAATGTATATCCTATCACTCCTGACCATCCATTAACGAGGGCTGATTTTTCCATCATGTCTCTTAAGCCTTTGAATTGAGCGCGTATGCATATCATTTGTTTGTTTTTCCGCGAAAGTTTGAAGTTTACTCCCGCATTGGCGTAATAGCCAGGGTAGACACCATCCAGCCATCTCTCGCTCTTATCATTTATCTTTATCTTGGCATTGATCATTCCACTGAAGTCTGCTCCAAGCTCAACAAATGGTCGCGCCATTCCTTTCGGATAGGTATAGCGTATTCCTAACTTACCCGAAAACATTGTTCCGCTATGTTTAAATATAGTGGATGAATTTTCATTATTCAATGATCTTGCAGAGGATGTTATGCGGGAAAAAGACACATCAAAACAACCACTGAGCGAACTCATCCACCGTCTATTGCTGATAGCTAAAGTGACTCCTGCCAGGTAAGATAGTTCGGGTGAGCTATAGAGCCCGATCGGACTACCCGATGGTACATTATATTGAATAACTCCTACATAAGGAGTTATATCTAACTGTATTGAACGTTTATCTTCTTTTGCTTCAAATTCAATGCAATCTTCATTGCTGGTACACATTGCATAATGATATTCTTTTGTGATTTTTATTATCTCCTTTCGGCTGAAACGGGCCCGGTCTATTTGGGGAGCCAGGCTTGGGCAGTCTTTGAATGCGTAATGAAGAAGGGGAATATATCGGTCAGTCTGGCCTTTAAACTGTATATTGGTAGCCTGCTTGGACAGTTTGGGCGCATCTATTTTTACAAGGGTATTATTATCTTCAACAAAATAGATTGGTATGTTATCTTCTGTCTCATAGTAGTACAAGCTTTTCATTCCTTGTAGCAAATATTCGAGAAAGACGGGGGTAGAGACACCGTATTTCAATTCTATGTTCTTGGAGACATAGTATTTACCGTCGTCTGTAAAACGGTATCCCAAGATTTCGAAAGGATGATAGGTTACTGGTTCGGTATCATTACCTTGTGATTGAAAGACGCAGCGTTTAGCATTCATCTTATCTGTACGGTAGTCGATTTCTCCATATATTGTGTCTTTCTGAACAGTGATGATAAATCCCGGACGATAGTTGTTTTGTGCGTAAAGTACAGGGATTAATAGTAGGCATGTCTTTAAACATATTAGTCGGAAAAGAATCATTTTCATATGTGTGATTGTTGGTTTAACTTTTTTGTGTGTCCGAAAGATACGAATTAATTTAATAATAACATCATCTTTTGTATTGCTTTTTATATGGAAAAGGATAATGTAAAGGGTGTCCAATGTTGAACACCCTTTATATGAATAATTAATGTAAAGCTAAATCTTATACATGTTAGAGAGACAGACTTAGCTAAGCACGCTTGCCGTCTTATTTGCTTAGTGTAAGAGCGTTGAATTTCTCCAACCATCCTGCACTTCCTGTTCCCGCAGCACCGGAGAATGCCCAGTAGGCAATGCCATTGACTACGTCTCCATCCCAGGAACCATTATCACCAAATACCAATGCAAATTTGCCATTGATGGATGACGGATAAGCAACATATTGCGTTGACATATCCCAACTGACATATCCACCTTCAGACAATGTTACTGTATAGATGTTATATCTCCCAGCGTATGTTCCTAAATTAAGACCTCCCATTGTGAGTAAGGCCTCTCCATTATAGATTAACGGTAGGTCAAAGAAATTGGAAATACCTGACAAGTAGAAGATGGTAGGTTCCTCTTCATCCTGAACTACTTCTATTTCTCCAGCTAGAGTACTATCATCTCCATCAACAAAGGATACTCTCCATTTGCCTGCGATGTCTTTCAATTCATACTCTCCAAGATGATAGTAAATCGTTTTTTTACCTGCGGTAACTTTAACTGCCGCTCCTCGTGGGGTTTTATCAGCACTCGCAGCAACATTAAATGTTATAGTTCTGTTTTCTTCGTCAAGTGTGTATGATAACCAACTTTGGGCTTCGGCGGGTACTTCTATTGAATAAGATGCTGTGGTTGAGAAAGATACTGTAGCAGAACCACCGGCATAAGTAAAAGCATGCCCCAATTCTGATTTATTATACAGAATAACACAGCCACCCTGTGAAACAGGAACCAAAGTGGATGCTTCACCATCTGTTATGGTTACTGCTGCCGTACGTCCGGACATATCATTATTTTCAATGACAGAAACATTTATAATATCTCCATTCACGCTTACGGTACACCAATCTTTATTGGAGGTAGCAGTAATTTCACTTATTGCGTTAACTTTTATTGTACCGGTTCCTCCAGCAGATTCAAATGTGACATTTGAGCTAACAATCTGCAAAGAAGATGTTTCTTTATCGTCGTCGTTACTACATGAGAAGACGAATACGCATAATAATAATGCAAATATGCTTGTTATTTTCTTCATAATATGCTGTTTGTTAATTAATCAACTTTTATCAATGTTACATCTTGGAACATTGTAGAGAATCCATACCAACCGTCTGTTTTTTGATATACCAGCAACATAAGGGTGCAAATAGGATTGTTTACATAAGTGAACTTAATTGTAAGCGGATCTGTATTTGCAATACGTCCTTGGAATACAGCTGAGTCATCTGCATAGAAATTGCCTCCGGGAATTCCTGGATATAATAATACGTTGTAACCTTGATATACGCCAACTGTCTGAGAAGGTACATCAATACAGTCTGTTGTCATATTATAGTTATAGACAAATTCAATAGGAGTACCACTCAAAGCAAAATTCATTGCAAATGATTTTCCTATCATTTTTTGTTTGAGCTCAAGTTGTATACGTTGCCCATTTGCTAATTGTAGTATATAGTTGCCTAAATAGTTGAGATATCCTTCCGGACAATAGAATTCTATTTTTGCATCTACACCTGTATCTGTACAAATATATGTAAGGTTTTCATTATCCCATTTGAAGTTGTTTATTTCTACTCCATTAACTACTAATGGTTCATACATTTTAATGCCTTCCTCTGTATATATGAACGGATATAGACTTACGGTTGTTTCACCGGTTTCGTCTACTTTGGTAACTGAGAAGGCATGCTCTTCCTGTCCCATTTTAGTTATTTCCTGACCATTCACAATTAACTTATAGGTTACATATGAAGCCTGTGAAACGACATTGGCAATATTGGTCAGTTTCTCTTGCCAATTTGTTTCAGCAGGCAGAGGTGTCATGATCAACGTTACTCCATGTTTTTTCCCAGTCAGTACGATCTTTTCTTTTGAAACGCTTCTGAAGACGAACTCATAATCTCCGGCATATCCTGGTGAATTATAACCACTCGGTTCACAGAATTCGTGAATTAATTCATTGTATGAATCAAAACTTAATTCTGTTCCCTGGTATGATTCAACTTTATACAAGGAAGTAGATTCTTCTCCAATTTCGTAATTATCTGTAGCGAAATCTGCAGCCATAATTACATTATTGCCATCAAATCGTGCCAAAACATTGAAGCCACCATATTCTCCGTCTTCTCCTGTATAATACTCGAGTAACCACCCATTGGCTGCGCCCTTTAAAATCTCCTGACATTCGTTGACGGAGGCTATAGCCCGTTGTGCAGAAGATTCATCAAAGATATCATCTTCATTAAACAGACACGATTGCATCATCAGGCAAACGCAAGTCAGTAAGCCATATATTTTAATCTTTCTCATATCCTACAATTATTAAAGCGTACTTAAATCTAATTCGGTAATTTCACTTTGCCGGCGCAAAACAATTTCGCGCAATTTGTCTAAATCAAGTCCCCAGGAATTGAGCATGTAATCAAATACAATCTCAAATTTCTTTTCTATGATCGGTCTTCCTGTTGTGCCGGCACTTGCTAGCATATCTTCCCAAGTACTAGCGTCATTGGTGACATAAATAGCAACCATCTCCGCAAAATCTTCCGTAGCACGGTCCATTGCATAAGGAGAGATAAATCCTTTTTGCAGAGCAACCGACTCAGATACCCTATACCAGCTTGAACCTACGTAGTCGGATTCCGATATACGATCGTATGATGTATCATAGGCTTTTTTCTGATTAAGAATATGTGTAAATTCATGATGCATTGTCTTGAAATAGTACTCATTTAATTGAGCTACACTGAGATTGTTTTTATCTATTTCATTTACACGAAACAGGGTTACTTTCATTCCTCCTTCGGCTTGTCCGAGGATCATACCTGACTCGGTATAAGCAACATTTCCAATGAATTGGAGTAGTTTAGGGACATACGTACGGGTCATGTCAATTCCCCATATTTCGTCATAAGCTTCCATCCATACAAATTTTACAATCTTAGCCAATGTAATTGCGTTGTCATACTTGGCTGGAACCAGATGATATTCTACATCCGTTTCATTGTCATCCAGACGATATTTCACCTGGATATTATAAGTGTAAACATAGTTGTCAAGTAGCCATTTGTCAAACTCGTTGGGCTCATAAACTTCAGTAGGATCAAATATACTGCGTTTGGTATCAATATCATCTTTATTACATGAGCCTAAAAAAACGGCTATAGTAACGATCAATGTATATATTATATATTTTTTCATAACTTATCGATTTTTATTTAGTTCTAGGGTTTGGTTTTAATCCGGCTGAAATAACATCGCTCGGTATCTGTATTGCTCGACGAGGATCATTGGGTTCCAGCTTATCTGTGACGGTAATAGTACCATTATCATTCATTAAACGACGATAGATAGTAATACCGTAGCGTTTAATATCCTGCCAGCGTAACCCTTCATGTAAAGTTGTTAAACGTCGTGCATGAAGTATGCAGTGGATTACATTTTCCTGTGTTTCATTTGTTATAGTAAAGTCGGGATTCAATTTTTTCTTAACTGTAGATTCAGTAGGAGTGTAATATTCCATGCTTCCGTAGAAATCGTTTATAGATTCTGTGGTAAGCGGGGTAGTAGAACGTGTGTATGCTTCTCGCCATATATTTAAATCAGCAATTGCCTGTGGATACATTTCTTTCATCGCATAAGCTTCTGCACGACAGAGTAATGTTTCATCTGTAGTAAATGCTGCATTGATCATGTGTCCGTTGATTGTTCCGGCTACTGCGTCAACCACTTCTTTATATTGAGTTATTTTCATAACAACGATTTTGGTCGGCAGTGCACTTGAGTTGCTCCAAACACCCATGTAATAGTCACTTCCCCAAGGACCAACAGAATTGCATGTCTCATTGCCTACTTTCGGTCCATGGGCGTATCTTTCGCCTAGTCCATAAGGTGCATGAACATATCCCCAATAAGAACCTGCACTGACCAATAATAAGTTAGCGCCATTCGTTGCATCTACATAAGCATTTGGCTGAACACTGCCATTTATGTCTAGTGCACCCAAAGATTTCCAGTCGCGTACAGAGGTGGCTGGATTGCTTCCTAATACTTTTGTTGCGTAATCGATCACCTTAGTATAATTGGATTTATCCGATTTTACATAGTACAAGTAAAAGCGTGCAGCAAAAGCTTGAGCTGCTTTCTTTGTAAAGTGATATTTGGGGACTGCATAAATATCAGTAACCAGATCTAGACCTTCCAATAGATCTTTCTCAATATTTTGGTATACCTCCTCTAGAGTTCCGCGTTGATAATCAGGGCTTACGGTTGTCTCTATCGTTTTCATGTAGGGGATACCCAAGTCTGAACTTGCTTGGCTGCTATAAGCGTTACAAAATATATTGGCAAGTAAAAAATGAGCATAGGCGCGACATACTAGGGCTTCTCCCTTTTCAGCGCTAAGAGAAGCTGGATTTCCTGCGTCTTCAATCACTTTCAAAACCTCGTTGCAGGCAGAGATTGCCATATAGCAAGATTCCCAAAGTGCATGGGGAGAGTCCTGATCTTGTTCTGCAGAGTCTGCCCACTTATAGAGATCTTCTTGCAAACGGTTGAAAGAAGAAAAGCGATTCGGATAAGCATCAGTATTGTCTGATGACATTTCCCCCATCTCACAGATTGCTGTAGTAGGATAGGCGGAAAGTAATATTTTGCCAACATTGTTTTCATTCAGCTCGGTACGATTGTCGGGAAGCTCATCTAAGAAATTAGAACACGATGAGAGCCCTATTGCGAGCGCGGCCACACTGGCCATTATTATGTATTTCTTCATATTCGTTCTTATTTTAAATTATAACCCCAGTCTTAAAGTAATAGTAAATTGGCGGGGAACCGGTGAGGCAACACCACCTGCATTAAAGAATTCCGGGTCCTGACCATTTAGCTTATCATCCGCATAGATTAAGAAAAGGTTGGTGGCTTGGACTTTCAGCGAGAGGTCTGTTAACTTCAATGGGTTGATCCATGCTTTGGGGAAGTCATAAGCCAGTGAGATTTCTTTCAGACGGATAAAATCCCCCTTTGCAATGCGTTCTGTTGAATAATTGTAAGCGTTGTAGGCATACTTCAAGTCTTCATTGCTGTCGTACATACGTTTGCTCAAAATAGCAGGAACATTAGTCTTTGCTTCGTCTCCGGGGAGTGTCCATCGATTTTTAAATTCACGAGTCATTGCCGTTAGATCCGAATAATATGCTTTGAATACGGGATTTAAACGGATAACATTTCCAAATGAATAAGTGATAAATAAA
>NZ_GG774709.1:106595-112887 GCF_000162515.1 Bacteroides sp. 1_1_14
ATACGTTTGCTCAAAATAGCAGGAACATTAGTCTTTGCTTCGTCTCCGGGGAGTGTCCATCGATTTTTAAATTCACGAGTCATTGCCGTTAGATCCGAATAATATGCTTTGAATACGGGATTTAAACGGATAACATTTCCAAATGAATAAGTGATAAATAAATTCAAACGGAAACCTTTGTATGAGAACATATTACCCAAACTACCTGTAATGGTAGGATCAGTCGGACCTTCATACTTCAGGAAACCAGTATTTTGGCGTTCCTGGAAATTTATATCGGTACTAGTCGCTTCGCCCTTTTCATTTATAATGACTGGAATACCATCTTTGTCGAGACCTACAAATGGGATAGAGAATAGCCCACGAACCGGATAGCCTTGTTTAGCGAATCCATTACCGGAAATAAGCTCCATCACATTCGCATTTTGTTTCAAATCAGTGACTTCATTTTTTGCATTAGAGAATATAAAGTCGGTGTTCCAGTTGAAATCTTTTGTTTTAATATTCTTGGTTGATAAAGTGAATTCAATACCATGTGATTTCATTGAAGCGATATTTGCATACTTCAGGATCTGTCCACCTGCGCCTTGTGTATTAACGATACCAATCAAGTCGTAGTTGTTACGTTTGTACCAGTCTACAGCTAAATTAATGCGGTTATTCAAGAAGCCCATGTCGGCACCAATATTCAACTCGTGCTTCTTTTCATAAGTTAATTCGCTATTTTCTAGTTCCTTAATATACAATCCGGACTCCTGGATAGAAGTAAATGGTCGATAAGGACTATAGCTGGTTATAATAGCCTGTGAGTTCGTTACGTCTGCCGGACCGCGGTCGGCTGTTAACGAATAAGATGCTTTCAGTGTAAAGTGTGAAAGAACAGAAGTTAAATTGCTGAAGAATTTTTCTTCGTGGGCATTCCATGCTCCTGATACGTTCCATGTAGGTAACCAACGTGCCGAGCGGCTCTTACCCATACGGTTGGTACCTTCGTAGCGGGCTGTTCCATTCACAGTATAACGACCTTTATAAGAGTAGGTAGCATTGGCGAAGAAGGCGGCACTACGGCTACGGGTCTGACTCAATGAGTAGTAATTATTGCCGTCTTCGATACCTTTTTGAAGAATTCATATACATAGTAGGGTATTTCGCCCATTGAGTATTGCATACCCCACCCTTGATAGTAATTCTTTGATCGGTCTGTAGAGTTGATTTCTGTTCCTGCAAAGAAGTTAGTGATATGTATATCATTAAATACGTGGTTCCAACTAGCTGTAGCTCGGAAGTCGTAACCTAGCATCTTATAGTCTCTACGTTGATAAATACCACCTTCCGGTAAGATAGAGATCGGTAGTGCATATGGATTATCTGGGTTCTTATAAAGAAATGGATTGCGGTCCATAATTGTCTTGTCATCTAGACCTGCACGATAAGCCGATGCCTGGTTTGACTGGTCTTTAATGTTGTGCTCCTGTGAAGTTGATTGATACTTCACGGCTCCCAAAGCGCTTAGCTCTAATCCGGTAATTGGTTTCCATTTCAACTCGCCTTGGAACTTTAAATCTGCAATGTTCAGTTCCATGTAATTGTTGTCCAGTTCGTTCAGAATGTTGAAATCAGCATAGTTGCTGGTGTAATAAGTGTTTGGGTCTAATGTACGTGAAGTATTCAATGCATATGAATAGGGGTTGATGTCAAATTCACGTTTTACCTGACCGTTTACTAGGTCAATGTCTTGTCCTAAAGTTCCCGGTGCTTTTTGCTTACGATAAGAAGCACTTGATATCAAGTTTATGCTTAGGTTCTTTAAGATATTATGATTCATATTTAAGTTGGCTGTATAGCGATCAACTCCACTTTGCTTGTACCATCCCGGATCGTGCATAGCACTTAAAGAAGCATAGAACGATGACTTTTCTGTACCAGAGCTAAGACTTACAGAATGATTCTGACTTAGACTGGGAGAGAAAAGTGTGTCAAACCAATCGGTATTTCTCATTTCAGCTTCACGTAGATAGGCATTTTTAGCTTCGTCAGTATTTAATAACGCATATTGTCCGGTAGTAGGATCGTATGTGTTAATTAACTGATACATCTTTCCGTATACACCACTTTCTGCAGTTCGGGAGGTTTCAGCGAAATTTAACCAGCCTTTCTGTTGCATTTCTTTGTATACTCCCATCTGATCTTGCGAGTTCATGATGTTAAAGTCATTGTAGCTTGGTACTAAACGGGTAGTAAATTCACCGGTATAGCTTATTCTACTGACTCCAGCTTTACCTTTCTTTGTAGTAACAACGATTACACCTGCCATTGCACGTGCGCCATAGATTGAGGTTGCTGAGCCGTCTTTCAAAATCTGAAAGCTTTCAATATCATCTGCGTTCAGACCAGCAATAGCCGAACTAATTAGAGTTTCAGCATCGCCTGAAGATAGTTGATCAGCGCTGACTTCTACAGCGTCTTCCATAATAACTCCATCCACTACCCATAATGGTTTGGAGCTACCATAAATGGAGGTAGCACCGCGAACGCGGATTTTGGGAGCTGTACCAAATGTACCGGATACATTCTGGACTGACACACCCGCAGCACGGCCTTCAAGACCACGGCTGATATCTGCCATACCATTAAGTTTTACGCCTTCTGCATCAAGTTTTGTTGCAGCTCCCGTGAAAAGGCGCTTGTCCATTTTTTGCATACCGGTTACCACTACTTCCTCCAGAACTTCTGCATCTGGTTTCATCAGAATTCTTATTGTTCCTGTTTTGATAGGAATCTCCTGAGTTTTCATTCCAATGTAGCTAATTTTCAAAGTTCTAGCAGAACTTGGTACATCGTTTATGGTAAACTTACCATCGATATCGGTGACTGTTCCCATCGTTGTACCTTTCACTAATACGGATGCTCCCACAACAGGCTGATCATCTTCTTCAGAAATGACGACACCTGTCACCTTTTTAGGTGTTTGGGCAATCACTAGACCTATGCTTGCCAGCAAGCAGGCCAATAACAGCATTAATTTTCTTTTCATAAACACTCTTTATTATTATAAGAATTAGTAAGTCGCTTATTTTCGCTTAGTGCTATTTTGCAAATATAAGCACATATTTATAAATACAAAACAATTATTCAAAATAAATTTGAAAACTATTGTAAATACATTATGATAGTTATGAATATAAATACATATCATCAAACTATCATAATGTCATATTTCTGTCAGTATATGCAAATTTAGCCTTGTTTAAATAATCATTATGTCATCTAAACACTCCCTTTTTATCTTTAACTAAGCCTTGAATAATATAAAATTTATATTAGATATAAATAATTAGTATGAAAATAGGTTATAGGAGAATATGATACAATTATGTGTTACGTAAAAAAGAGAAAATAAAATAAGTTCTGCTAGAACTTTGAAGATTAGCTATATCGGATTGAAAACTCAGGAGGTCCCCATAAAAGCAGGAACGATAAGAATTCTGATGAAACCAGATGCAGAAGTTCTGGAGGAAGTAGTGGTAACCGGCATGCAAAAAATGGACAAACGCCTTTTTACTGGTGCAACTCAACAATTAACAGCTGATAATGTAAAATTGGATGGTCTCCCTGATATTAGCCGTGGACTTGAAGGGCGTGCTGCGGGTGTGTCAGTCCAGAACGTATCCGGTACGTTTGGTACTGCTCCTAAAATTCGTGTACGTGGTGCTACCTCCATTTATGGTAGCTCCAAACCATTATGGGTGGTGGATGGAGTTATTATGGAAGATGCTATTGATGTGGGACCTGATGATTTATCTTCTGGTGATGCTGAAACTCTGATTAGTTCGGCTATTGCTGGTTTAAATTCCGATGATATTGAGAGCTTTCAGATTTTGAAAGACGGTTCAGCAACCTCAATCTATGGTGCACGTGCAATGGCAGGTGTAATCGTTGTTACTACAAAGAAAGGTAAAGCTGGAGTCAGCAAAATTAATTATACGGGTGAGTTTACTACGCGTATGGTGCCCTCATACAAAGAGTTCAATATTATGAATTCTCAGGAGCAAATGGGAATATATAAAGAATTGGAGCAAAAAGGTTGGTTGAATAGTGCTGATTTATTTCGTGCAAAGAATTCAGGTGTGTACGGACGTATGTATAAACTGATCGACCAGTTTAATGAAACGAATGGTCAATTTGGGCTGATGAATACTTTAGAAGCACGTAATGCTTATTTGACCGAAGCCGAAATGCGTAATACCGACTGGTTTGATGTATTATTCTCAAATAATATTTCACAGAATCACTCTGTAAGTATTACTTCAGGTTCTGATAAATCATCTTTTTATGCGTCATTGAGTGCCATGCTTGATCCGGGATGGTATAAGCAGAGTGAAGTGAAACGTTATACAGCCAATTTGAATACGACTTATAATATCTTAAAGAACCTAAGCATAAACTTGATATCAAGTGCTTCTTACCGTAAACAGAATGCACCAGGTACCATGAACTCATCATTGGACGTTGCGGCAGGTCAGGTTACACGTGATTTTGATATCAACCCCTATTCATACGCACTGAATACTTCACGTACATTAGATCCTAATACAGATTATGTGGCTAATTATGCTCCATTTAATATTCTCCGTGAATTGGACAATAATTTTATTGAGTTGAATGTTGTTGATGTAAAGTTCCAGGGGGAGTTGAAATGGAAGGTGTTGCAGGGCCTGGAAGTCAGTGCGCTGGGTGCTGTGCGTTATCAATCATCATCACAAGAACATAATATAATGGATGATTCTAATCAAGCAATTGCTTATCGTACGGGGTTGGACGATGCTACTATTCGTGATGAAAACGACTGGTTGTATAAGAATCCAGATAACCCATATGCATTACCTATTTCGATTCTTCCTGAAGGAGGTATTTATCAGCGTCAAGATCGTAAGATGTTGGGACTGGATTTCCGTGGTACTGTATCCTGGAATCATCTATTTGCAGAAAAGCATATAACTAATCTTTTTGCAGGAATGGAAGTAAATGATCTTCAACGCTCTAACTCTTCATTCCAAGGATGGGGTATGCAATATTCTATGGGTGAGATTCCATCATATGTTTATCAGTACTTTAAGAAAGGTATTGAGACTGGAGAAAAGTATTATTCTATGGGGCATACTAGATATCGTAGTGTAGCTACATTTGCAAATGCTACTTATTCGTATGACGGGCGTTATACGTTGAATGGTACTTTCCGCTATGAAGGAACTAATAGAATGGGACGTAGCCGTTCTGCTCGTTGGCTGCCAACGTGGAATCTTTCTGCAGCGTGGAATGTTCATGAAGAGAAATTCTTCCAATCACTTCAACCAACGCTTTCAAATTTGACATTTAAGGCATCTTACTCATTGACAGCTGATCGTGGTCCGGCTGATGTAACAAATTCACAAGCTATTATTAAGAGTTATTCACCTTATCGTCCTTTCACTGATATTCAAGAAACGGGTCTTCATATAGTGGATTTGGAAAATAGTGAATTAACGTATGAAAAGAAGCATGAATTGAATATAGGAGTGGATGTAGGTTTTATTAATAATCGCATTAATCTTTCAGCTGACTGGTACACGCGCAATAACTATGACCTGATTGGGTTGATTCCAACACAAGGAGTGGGAGGTACTATTTATAAATATGCCAATGTAGCTACAATGAAGTCACATGGTATTGAATTTACCCTTTCAACCAGCAATATTAAAACAAAAGACTTCTCATGGAATTCTGATTTTATTTTTTCTCATGCTAAGAATGAAGTTACTGATTTGCGAGGACGTACTCGTATGATGGAACTTGTTTCGGGAAATGGATTTGCACGTGAAGGATATCCTGTGCGCGGGCTTTTCTCCATTCCTTTTGCAGGTTTGGATGAAAAAGGTATTCCTATGTTCGATATCAATGGAAATATAACATCGACTGATATTAATTTCCAGGAACGTGAGAAGTTAGATTATTTGAAATATGAAGGTCCGACAGATCCTACAATAACTGGTAGTTTCGGTAACGTTTTTGCATATAAAGGGTTTAAACTCAATGTATTCATGACTTATTCATTTGGTAATGTTGTTCGTTTGAATCCATATTTTAATTATAAATATTCCGATTTGAGTGCTATGCCTCGTGAATTCAAGAATCGTTGGACGCTTTCTGGGGATGAGGCAAAGACTAATATTCCTGCAATCTTGAGTAATCCGCAATATGAAGCAAACCGAACATTGTATAAAGCTTACAATGCTTACAATTATTCTACAGAGCG
>NZ_GG774709.1:113138-288769 GCF_000162515.1 Bacteroides sp. 1_1_14
GGTATTCCTATGTTCGATATCAATGGAAATATAACATCGACTGATATTAATTTCCAGGAACGTGAGAAGTTAGATTATTGAAATATGAAGGTCCGACAGATCCTACAATAACTGGTAGTTTCGGTAACGTTTTTGCATATAAAGGGTTTAAACTCAATGTATTCATGACTTATTCATTTGGTAATGTTGTTCGTTTGAATCCATATTTTAATTATAAATATTCCGATTTGAGTGCTATGCCTCGTGAATTCAAGAATCGTTGGACGCTTTCTGGGGATGAGGCAAAGACTAATATTCCTGCAATCTTGAGTAATCCGCAATATGAAGCAAACCGAACATTGTATAAAGCTTACAATGCTTACAATTATTCTACAGAGCGAATTGCAAAAGGTGATTTTATCCGTATGAAAGAAATCTCACTTTCTTATGAGTTTCCTAAGAGCTGGATTTCTGCTGCGAAGATTTCCAATCTTTCTTTGAAGTTACAGGCAACTAATTTATTCCTTATTTATGCAGATAAGAAATTGAATGGTCAAGATCCTGAATTCTTTAATACTGGTGGTGTAGCTTCACCGGTGCCACGTCAGTTTACATTAACTCTGCGTTTAGGATTGTAAGAGAATGATTTTAATAATAAAAAAAAGATTAAAGATGAGACGAAATCAATTATATATTCCATTGTTCATCGCAACGCTTGCTATTGTCGGTAGCTCTTGTAATGATTTTCTCGACGAATTACCAGATAACCGGACGGAGCTGAATTCTGAGCAAAAAATAGCTAAAATGCTTGTTTCTGCTTATCCGGAAGGATCTGCGAATGAACTGTTTGAACTTTATAGTGATAATACCGACGATAACAGTGCCAGATATTCTTATTATAAGTTATCTGAGGAAGAGTGCTATAACTGGAAAGATACCCAGGAAGAATATCAGGATACACCTACAAATCTTTGGGAAACCCATTATATAGCTATTGCTTCTGCTAACATGGCTTTGGAAGAGATTGAGAAACGGGGAAATCCGGAATCGTTGATGCCGCAGCGAGGAGAGGCTCTTGTTTGTCGGGCGTACAATCATTTTGTATTAGCAAATATTTTTTGTAATGCTTATAATACTCATGCATCACAGGAATTAGGTATTCCTTATATGACTAAAGTTGAAACAACTGTGCAACCACAATACGGGCGGGGTACTTTGCAGGAGACTTATGAGAAGATTGAGAAGGACTTATTAGATGGTATGGCTCTTATTTCCGATGATAGTTATTCTGTGCCGAAATATCATTTCACAAGGAAAGCTGCATATGCTTTTGCTGCACGTTTCTATCTTTATTATATGAAGCCTGACTTTTCTAATTGTGATGAGGTGATAAAATATGCAGATCGTGTGTTGGGAAGTGATCCTGCTGCCGAATTACGGGATTGGGAAGCGTTGGGAAAACTCTCTGCTAATGATAATGTACAGCCCGACGCATATATTGCTTCTACAAGTAAGGCTAACTTGTTGATAGGTAGTACCGTATCTAACTGGGGTATTATTCTGAGTAATTACATGACAGGAAAACGTTATCTACATAATAAGTTAATTGCTTCTTACGAAACATCACGTTCTTCCGGATTATGGGGTATCCCTGACCGCATGTATATGCAGCCTTTTACAACATCGGGCTATGAATGCAGTATGTTGAGAAAGGGCGGTTATTATGCTGGTGACTACCTGTATTATATGCCTGTGATTTTCTCTACAGACGAGACTTTGCTTTGCAGGGCTGAGGCTTATACGCTGAAAAAGAACTATCCAATGGCTGCTGCAGATCTTACTACATGGGAGAAAGCATATACTTCTAATAAGCAAACTTTAACTCCGGAGATGATAAATGAGTATTATGATAAGATGGATTATTACAATCCGACACAAAATCCGACTCCCAAGAAAAAGCTTCAGCCTGATTTTACTATTGAATCAGGTATACAGGAGAACTTTATTCACTGCATTCTGCATATGAGACGTATTGCTACTTTGCATGAAGGTCTGCGCTGGCCGGATATTAAACGTTATGGAATTGTTATCTATCGCCGTTCTATTGCTAATAACAATATAGTCGTAACAGATGAAATGCCGGTAAATGACGCAAGACGTGCTATGCAAATTCCTAAGAGTGTAGTTCTGGCAGGAATGCAACCCAATCCACGTACTGAAAATTAAAAGGAGGAAATAATATGAAGAAATATTATATTTATATACTAACGGCTGTTTTGCCCATTCTTTGGGGAGCCTGTAATAATGGCGATGATATTGACACCAAGCATAGTATTTTTTCAACAGAGCCAATGGAACATAATGGTTTTGATGAATGGTTGCTTGCTAATTATACATATCCGTATAACGTTGATTTTAAGTATCGTATGCAGGATATTGAAAGTGATCATAAATATAATCTGGTACCGGCGGATTACGATAAATCGGTTGCCTTGGCCAAGATTATCAAGCATGTATGGATGGAGGCATATACTGAACTTGCCGGACCGGCTTTTCTTCGGTCTTATGTGCCAAAAACTTTTCACTTGATAGGTTCTCCGGCTTATGATAGTAGTGGTACGAAGGTGTTGGGTACTGCCGAGGGAGGAAAGAAGATAACATTGTACGAAGTGAACAGTCTGGACTTTGAGAATGTCGATATCGAAGTTTTGAATGAGTATTACTTTAAGACGATGCACCATGAATTTGCACATATCCTGCATCAGAAGCGTAATTATGACCCATCGTTTGATCGCATTACCGAAGGAAAATATGTTGGTTCCGACTGGTATTTCTATGTTGCTGAAAATGGAAATTCATATTTGCGAGAGGATGCGGATGCATGGCCGGAAGGATTTGTGACGGCATATGCGATGAGTGAGGCAAGAGAAGATTTTGTAGAGAATATCGCCATGTATGTTACTCACGATCAGGCTTACTGGGATAATATGCTAAAGGTTGCCGGAACTGCCGGAGCGGCTATTATTAATCAGAAGTTTACTATTGTATACAATTATATGCTTGAAACTTGGGGCATTAATTTAGATGATTTGCGTGAGATTGTGTTAAGGCGTCAGCAAGAAATTCCGGAGCTGGATTTAAGTACTATTGAATAAAACAGGAAGATTATGAAAAAGAATATAATGATTTATTTGTTGATGGCTCTTGTATGCTTTGGTTTGCAATCCTGTCTTTTCCAAGAAGAGGATTATTTTGATGATTCTTCAGCGAATCGTGCAACAGAGGAAGTGAAGCAATATAGTGAGCTATTAGAATCGGCGTCTAATGGTTGGAGAATGGAATATTACATAGGTCAGGACTATGCTTTGGGTGGCATAACTCTTCTGTGTAAGTTTGATGGTCAGCGAGTTACAATGGCATCTCAAGGATATGAAGGCGATGAGACTATTTCCTCTCTTTATAAGGTTGTATCGGAGGAAGCTACTATGCTTACATTCGACACTTATAATGCTTTTATTCATGCATATGCCAAGCCACAAGGCGGCGGTTCCAACCCGAATGCCAACCTGCAAGGAGATTATGAGTTTATTATAAAAGAAGCTTCAGCCGAAAAAATTGTAATGCAGGGCAAAAAGTATGGAAATACGATAGTAATGTATGCGCTTCCGGATGATTTGAACTGGGAGGCATATATAAACTCTGTGAATGACGTAGAAGAGAATGCTTTCTTTATACAATATCAGTTGTTGGTTGATGGAAATTTAGTTGGTATGACGCAGCGAAGTAATTATACTTTTGTTATAGCCTATAATGATGGTGGTAACATTGTACAAGAGCAATCTCCTTTCCTTTTTACAACCGATGGCTTTCGTTTCCGGGAACCAGTTTCACTGGCAGGAGTAACTGTGCAAAATTTTGTGTGGGACCCTTCCTCCGAGCTTTTTACTTGTACTGACGAGGGGGCAACTAACGTTAAAATGAAAGGAATTTATCCGGAGGGATATATTAAATATAATGATTATCTAGGTAATTATACTCTTACCTGCAAGATGTATAAAGATAATAATTTGACAGACGAAGAATTACCAATATCTATTATAGAGGATGTAGAAAATAAGAGTTATATTCTCAAGGGACTAATTGGTGATATAGTGCTCGATTATGATAGAGGTGAAGGAATTATGTCCTTTAAGACTCAAAAGGTAGGTTATATATCAGGATATTATTTGGGATGTACTACATATTGTTATGCCATGGGATTTTATCCTACATATATTAGTTATCAGGCAGGTCTGATGTTTGGTTTTGTGGCAAATGTACAACAGTCTCCGTTTGGATTTACATTTGAGGATGATGGGGTATTCGAAGCAGTAGGTGGTGCAAAAGCTGATTATATGGCCTTCGACCGCTATTCGGCACCTGATTATAGTCAAAGTTCATATGTTCAAGGGGTGGCACGTATGTATGGAGAGATGGTCTTTATGAAAGTTGAGGAATAAATAAAAACTAGATTATGAAAAATATACTGAATTTATACTTAATAATATTCTGCTTATTTTTTGTTGCAGGATGTTCTTCAGATGACGATGCTGCCACTGTAAAATTGACAATTATAAAATCAGATTTGGATATGAAAGCTAGTGGTGGCACTGGAACTGTCGAATTTGCAGCAACTGGAACTGTCACGGCTACGGTGAATGCCGATTGGTGTCAGGTAATCGAAGTTGCAGATCGTAAAGTTTCCATTTCTGTAGATGCTAATACGGGTTATCCGGGGCGTAGCGCACAAATCGTTTTAACTGATGGTGTGAGTACGCAGCAAGCAACCATACTGCAGGAAGGAGCTATTTGGAAATATAATAGAGATGCTACCTATTTCACATTGACAGATGCTGCAGAGGAGGTCCCTGTTGAAATGTCGAGTAATTTGCCTATTCAGGTATCTATTCCAGCAGATGCTTCTCAATGGTTATCCTATGAAATGACGAGTGATGGATTTAAGTTTATTGCAAAAGAGAATCTCACTGGTAAAATTCGTTCGGCCATTGTAAAAGTGACTACTGGCATTCGTGAAATTGAATATGCTTTATTGCAGTACGATATTGATGACTTATTGGGACAATGGACAGGTGTTGTGAAAGTCGTTGCTACAGCATTTGGTATTAATCAAGTTCTTTCATTAGAGGAAAATACTCAAATTGTTAAAAATCCGGGTGGTAATGGCTATATATTCCAGCTACCAATGACAAGGCTGTTGGGAGCAACGATTGTTTTAGCGGTCACCTATCAAGATGGAGCTTTAGCTATAACCACTCCACAGCAGCAAAATTATGCTTTGTCTGATGGGCAAGGAGGAGTGATGTACGGCTCAATAATAACTAAAACTGATGATGGTTTGTATTTACAGGGAAAAATTATTCTTTCTCCTGTATTAATGAATGATGGGCAGGTTGCGTTAGCTTATATTACAGATGCATATATGTCAATGGGATTATTTAAGGGAAGAGTTCCGTCTCCTGCAAATTATGCAGGACTTTCTATTGATTTTCCTGCTATTTTGATGCAATATGCTGAATAATATTTTGCATGAAATACTATTTTTATATAGTGGTTTAACTGTTTGTTATGAGAAGAACTTGCATTAATTGATCCTAAGAGCTATTATCGTAAGGTAGTAGCTCTTAATATTTAAATATTTATTTAATAATCTTTATATTACGCATCAATCCACCATACTTAGCCCTTTTCACTGCACTACCTTTGAAAATGGTTTTATATTGCTCCTCACTCAGCGAATGCCAATCATCCTTCCTCATACTTAACAAAGAAGGAGACGGTTGAAATTCGGCTGTCCGGCAAGGAGTGGCAAAGCGATTCCAAGGGCAAGCTTTCAGGCATTCGTCACAGCCATATATTTTATTACCCATTTTTTTGCCTACATTGAGCGAAAGTTCCCCACGATACTCAATGGTAAGATAAGAAAGACATCTCTCGGAATTGAGCCTGAAAGGGGCTTCCAGCGCTTTTGTCGGGCAGGCATCCAGGCAACGTGTACACGAACCGCATTGATTTCGTTGTGGAGAGTCATAATTGTCAGCTTCCCTATCAAGAATAATTTCCCCTAAGAAGAAGCAGGAGCCGGCGTGAGGAATGATGAGATGTGTATTCTTTCCTATCCATCCCAAGCCGGTACGCCATGCCCAATAACGTTCGAGTATGGGAGCGGTATCACAGAATATGCGGCCTTGAAGCGGAGAAGCGGAGGTTTGGGATACTGGGGCTTGGGGTGCTGAGGCGTAGTTTTCAGTATATGTGCCGATATTGTTTGTCGAGGCGATAGTACTGTCTGTTTCTTTGGAGAATGAAACTTCTTTCTCTATAAACTCAAAAAGTTCCTTCAATTTCCCCTTCATCACATCGTGATAATCTTTCCCGTAGGCATACCATGCAATCTGATACTCACCTTCGGGAAGTTTTTTTGCCGGATAATAGTTTAGCGCAACGCTGATCACCGTACGTGCCCCTTCCACCAACAAGCGCGGATCGAGCCGTTTATCCTCATAATTCTGCATATACGCCATCTCTGCCTGGCAACCGTCCGCCAGCCATTGACGGAAGGCGGTAGCCACAGTTTCATCCACAGCTTCGGCAGGCGCCAGTCCGCAGGCGGAAAAGCCGAGGCGTAGTGCTTCGGCTTTAATTCGGTCTGAGGAGAGGAGCTTTTCCATTAAAATACCTTGAATTCATAGCCCTCCGCTTTCAGAAATTCGATGGCACGGGGGAGGGCATATTGCAGATTCCCGTTGTTCCACGATTTCAGAGAGTCGTGGAAGGTGATGATGGAACCGTTGCGTACGTAGCGTTTTACGTTATTCAGTACCTGTTCCGGGCGCATTTGCTTACTGTAGTCACGGGTTACGAGGTCCCACATAATGATACGGTAATGGTGGCGAAGAGTGTAATATTGCCGGAATCCCATGTGCCCATGTGGCGGGCGGAACAAGTCCGAGTGGATAATTTCGTCTACCCGTCTGGTGTTGGCCAGATAATCCGGATTGGAGTATTCAAAGCCGCGGATGTGGTTGAAGGTATGGTTGCCGATGCGGTGTCCGTGTTCTACCACCATCCGGTATTCGTCTGGGTGTTTGCGGATATTGTCGCCTACCATGAAGAAGGTAGCTTTAATATCGTGTTTCTTCAGTAGCTCCAGTACCCAAGGGGTTACTTCCGGGATAGGACCGTCGTCAAAAGTCAGGTAGACAGCCCGTTCGTTTGGGTCCATCCGGAAGATGGCTTGTGGATACAGCGCTCGGAAGAACCAAGGTGGTTGTTCTATAAACATAAGAGTCTTTATTAATAAGTAACAGGTAATAGGTAATAAGTAATAACTGTGCGGCTTATGGCGCAGCTTATTACTTATTACTTAATACTTATTACTTAGTTTTTATTTCCCTTTCATTCTCGCAACGTACTCATTGTATAGCTGGTCGAGTTGTTCCGAGTAATGTTTAGCCAATTCTTCTGATTTGTATTTCTCCATCAGGCGTACTTCTGCGTCAAGCAGTCCTGCGTTGTACATGAAGTTTTCGCTGGCGATGGAAAGTTGGTAATCAGTCAGGCTGAGATACCAGATCATGTATTCGAGAGACTTGTTGGCAAGTTCGTCGATGATCTTGTTCGCTTTTTCGTTTTGTCCCAGCTGGTAGTAGGCTTCCGCCATTTGGAAGGCGCCGTTTGCCCAGTCATACGGTACGTTGTATGACGGGATCATCTTCTCGGCGTAGTCGAGTGCGGCGAGTGCCTTGTCTTTTTGCCTTCTTTGATGAGCTGTCCTACGAGCTGTGTGAAGATGCGCCGGTGTGTGTAGCACATACGCATTACGTTTTCGTCGATGTAGATGCCCGGTTTCTCGATGCCGCCGAACTTGAACTTGTTCATCAGGTTGTCGTACATCTTTTCGCTGTCGATCTTGCTGTTCAGCTTGTCCGTATCGAACGGAGTGAAGCGGTATGCCAGACCTTCCTGCGTGAAGTGGTTGTCCATGCCGAGGTGGTTTTCACTGCCTACGGTGATAGCCATGTAGATGGGACGTTCCCAGTTGGCGTTGGCAAGCATTTCGAGCATCATCAGTTCGCTCTTGTAGAGGGCGCGTTTCGGGTTGCCGTTGGCGTCTCTCAGCAAGATGGTCATGTATTCGGGGATGGAGTCGCCCAATGCTTCCGGTATTTTCATGCCGGAACGGCGGACAGCTTCCTTGTCGATCTTCATTACGATGCTGTCGGTAGGGATGACGCGCAGCCCTTCCTTATCCGAACGAACCCAGTATTTGAGGATATTCTTCAGTTCATACGGGTTTTCTCCGAACTGTTCTTTCAGTTCGTTCATCGCTTCCGGATTTCCGTTTTCGAGCGCGCTGTCTGCCTGTGCATACATCTGGTCGATATTCTTCTTTACTTCCGGACGGATGGGGATGTATTCGTTCTGGCCTTCGACGTATTCCACACGATCCCAAGTGATCGGGAGTGACGGAGAGTCGTAAGCGGGACGTTTCATCTGGTCGATGTACCAGTCGGTTTGCAGGTAGCTGAGGTTACAGGTACGTGCATCGGTACGGAAACCTTCTGTCTCCTGATTGTACCACAACGGGAAAGTATCGTTGTCACCATTGGTGAAGATGATCGGATTTCCTTCTTCCTGCAAGGTCATCAGATAGTTCTGACCGAAGTCACGGGCAACAAAGCGTCCGCTACGGTCGTGGTCGTCCCATGTCTGTCCGGCCATCTGGATGGGGACAAGCAGACAGAGTACTGATGCGAGAGCGGCAGCCGGAACTTCTTTCATCTTGCAGTAATCGCGTAACATACGGATGATACCTGCGACTCCCATACCTACCCAGATGGCGAAGGCGTAGAACGAACCGGCATACGCATAGTCACGTTCACGCGGCTGCGCAGGTGTCTGGTTAAGGTAGAGCACGATGGCGATACCTGTCATAAAGAACAGGAAGAACACCACCCAGAATTGCTGGATACCCCGCTGGCTGTGGTATGCTTGCCAGAAGAGTCCGATCAGGCCGAGCAGCAGCGGCAGGCAGTAGAATACGTTGTGTCCTTTGTTGTTTTTGAGGTCCTGCGGAAGCAATTCCTGGTTGCCCACCAGCAGATTGTCGATAAACGGGATTCCGGTGATCCAGTTACCGTGTTCTATTTCTCCGCTGCTCTGAATGTCGTTCTGCCGTCCGGCAAAGTTCCACATAAAGTAGCGCCAGTACATGAAGTTGAGCTGGTAGGAGAAGAAGAACTTGATGTTTTCCCATTGGTTCGGTACGTTCACCATCACCATTTCGCCGCATTGGTCGTATGGGACGTCATGTCCCTTGATGTCTACCCACTGCTTGTAGAGTGAGGAGTGCGCGGAGCTGTACATACGGGGGAAAAGCATATTTTGCGCGTATTCGTATTCGATACGTCCCGGCAGTTCGATGTATGAGTCTTTTTCGTCCGGTGAAGTCTTTTCTTTGCGGACGTATTTACTTCCCGTCTGTGACTGGCGGGGAACGCAGTATCCGTCTTTCACGTCGAGTGCCACTTTCGAGGAGAAAGCAGGACCGTAGAAGAGAGGACGGGTTCCGTATTGTTCACGGCCGAGGTATTCGCCCAGCGTGAAGATATCTTCCGGAGAGTTCTGGTCCATCGGTGTGTTGGCGGTAGAACGGATCACGATCAGTGCATAAGAGGAATAACCGATCACGATCATCATGGTGCACAGCAATGCCGTATTCATGGTACGGGCGGAGATGCGCCATTTCTCTTTGATCTTTTCCTGTACTTGCGGAGCAAGGTAGATGCCAAGAATTGCGATCACTACGACACCGATAAGGATGCTGCTTACGCCGTGTCCGTAGAATGGAATACCCAGCAGGGCGATGGTCAGAATGAATGAGATGGCCATGCGGAGTCTGCTCTTTTCGGTGTAGCTTTCGTACACACCCCAGATAAGGGCGGCGGCGAGCAGAATGATATAGACAACGACGCCGGAGTTGAACGACATGCCGAGTCCGTTGACAAACAGCAGTTCGAACCAGCCGCCGACTTTAACGATACCGGGCACGATGCCATAAAGCACGGCTGCTACGAGTACGCCCGATCCGAGCAGGGCGAGCAATGAGCCTTTGGCAGTGGCGTTCGGAGTTTTCTTGTAGTAGTACACCAATACGATTGCCGGCAGACAGAGGAGGTTCAGCAAGTGAACACCGATACTCAGTCCGGTCAGATAAGCGATCAGGATCAGCCAGCGGTCGCTGTGGGGCTGGTTGGCTACATCTTCCCATTTCAGAATCAGCCAGAATACAACGGCTGTAAAGAGGGAGGAGAAAGCATATACTTCGCCTTCTACGGCAGAGAACCAGAAGGTGTCGCTGAAGGTGTAGACCAGTGCGCCGACCAGTCCGCTACCCATGACAGTGATAAGTTGTCCTTTCGTGATGTTGTTCTCGTCGGTGATTACCAGTTTGCGTACCAGATGGGTGATGCTCCAGAAAAGGAACAGGATACAGGCACCGCTCATCAGTGCGCTCATGTAGTTTACCATCTTCGCTACGGTGGTTACATCGGAGGCGAATTGAGAGAACAGGTTCGCTACCAGCATGAAGAAAGGTGCGCCGGGCGGGTGTCCTACTTCCAGTTTATAACCGGTAGTTATAAACTCGGGACAGTCCCAAAAACTTGCGGTCGGTTCTATTGTCAGGCAGTAGACCGTTGCCGCAATGATGAATGTAATCCAACCCACGAGGTTGTTTATAGTTCTGTACTGTTTCATTAGCACTATCTAGATTTTTCGTTAAAAAACAGATTACGTGGGCGCAAAGATAGTGATTTGTAAGGATAATGAGGCAGAAAGTAAGAAATATTAAGTAACGGAAAGGTGATTTACTTTATCTTATGCCCTTTTAGTGAAACGGGGGAATCACTAAACAGTATAAACAACAGTAGGTATAAAGATACTAATTTTGTATCTTTTATATTAAGCATTGAATCATTTATTGGTTAATAATACTTGCGTTGTCAGACATTAATAGCTGACTTCTCAACTGTTAATACCTGAGATGTCAACTATTAACATCTGACATCTCAATCATTAACAGTTGAGAAGTCAGTTGTTGCTGCTTGATGTGACCGTTGTAAATGACTGATATGCGGTGCAGCCGTTCTTTGATGTAGCACCGGCAAATGAATGTTTAGTGATGATGATGATGTTCACCGAGAACGCGGTGTGGCAACGTGCCGTGTCCCAGCAGTTCGATGGGGCAGTTGAAGTTTCTTTCCAGCCATTCTGTGGAGACGCCCGTGTCAGGGTGGTAATCCAGTGTCTCGTTGACGCAGGCAATGGATTTCACTTGTTGCAGTACAGTGCCGATGTCGTGACTGACAAGGATGATGGCGCATTCTTTGTTAATCTCCGCCAGCAGTTCGTAGAGCCGGGCTTCGAAGCGTTTGTCGATATACGTGCTGGGTTCGTCAAGAATCAGTACCGAAGGGTCGGAGATGATGGCACGTCCCAGCAGTGCGCGTTGCAGTTGCCCGCCGCTAAGCTGTCCGATGGAACGGTGTTCGAGCCCTTCGAGTCCCATGCGGGTGATGATATGCTTGCCTTTTTCTCTTTGCTCGGGAGTGAAACGGGAGGTGAGGGATTTCTGGATACTTAGTCCGGAAAGTATCACTTCCTCTACCGAAATCGGGAATTTCCGGTCGATGGTGTTATATTGCGGCAGATAGCCGAGGGAAAGTGGAGAGTTGGAAGTGGAAAGTTGAGAGTGGGAGGATGCTTCTGTAGGGGCATGGAAGATGATTTCTCCGGCTGTCGGTTTCAGCAGACCGAGGATGCACTTGATGAGTGTTGTCTTACCGCCTCCGTTCGGACCGATGATGCCCAGAAAGTCCCGTTCGTAAATGTTCAGGTTGATGTCGTGGAGTACGGTACGGCCGTCGTATCCGGCAGCAAGGTTCTTTATTTCGATAATCGGTTTCATGTTTGGAGAATTACTTCGTTTATGTATCATTCGGTCATTAACGCTATGGAGGCCCGTTGTTATTCGGGATCCATAGGTGTGAGAGCTTTGGCTACGTTCAGCATTTCCGTTTCCCAGTCGTAGCTTAACGGGTTGATGGGGACTACCTTTGTGCCGGTTTGCTGTGCGATGGTTTCCGCGTTGCGCTTGTCGAACTCCGGTTGGACGAAGATGACGCTTACTTTCTCCGATTTGCACAGGTCTATCAGTTCTTTCAGATGGGCGGGCGAAGGTTCTTTGCCTCCTTCTTCGATTGAAATCTGATGCAGGCCGTAGTCACGGGCAAAGTAGGAGAGAGCCGGATGGTAAATCATAAAGGCTTTGGCCGATTCCGGAGCGGAAAGTTGCCGGCGGATGAGGCTGTCGGTGTGCTGGATACGTTGGCAGAGGGAGTCGTAACGTGCCAGGTAATATGCTTCGTTAGGCTTGTCGAGCATACAAAGTGCCTTGAATGTGTTTCCGGCAAGGATGAGGGCGTTGGCGGTAGAGTTCCATATATGTGGCTCTACGGCGTGGTTGTGCCCGTCGTGGTCATGATGTCCTGCTGCGTGGTTGTGCTCACCGTTGTTCAGAATCAGGTCTATGCCTTTCGAGGTGTCGAATACTTGGATATGAGGGGTGTTATTCATCAGTCGGTCCATCCAAGTCTGCTCGAAGCCGATGTAGCCGATGCGGAGATAGGCTTTGCTGTCTCCCAAAGAGACAAGTTGCTGAGGAATAGGGTCGTATGTCTCCGGACTGGAACCTTTCGGGACCATGCTGACTACCGTGAATTTATCACCGGCAATCGCTTCCGTGAAGTAGCGCTGCGGTTCGATAGTGACGGTAATGACCGGTTTCGCTTCTTCGCTGCCGCTTGCTTTGGACGTGCGACCCGTGCAGGCTGCCAACAGGAGGCAGGAGCCGAGAAGAAGGAGTGTTTTCAAATCTTTTAGTTGTTGTTTCATGACTATTGTATTAATATCGGGGGTTGATTCTGTTCCAGTTTTCGGGCACGTAGTATTTCCCGCTTTCCTCCCGGAGGACCGGGAAGGCGCTCTACGGTAAAGCCTGCGGCCTGTAACATACGTCGGATGATTCCTTTGGCACAATAAGTGGTGAGGATACCTCCTTCATTTAATAAAACATATAAACGGTTAAATAGTTCCTGCGACCACATTTCCGGCTGCTTTTCCGGAGCGAAGGCGTCGAAATAGATAACGTCAAATGATAATGGATAATGGATAATGGATAATGGAGAATAGCTGCGCTGGGTAGTCCATTCATTAACGTCGGCTTGTACTTTGCAGAGAGTGAAGTGTGGGGTAAAGGATATTTCTTCTTCCCACGGCGATGTATGGATTGCTTTGAACAGGCCGATAGCTGCTGGTTGTTCTATATATCCCAGTTGCTCCACCATCTGCCATTCCAACGGGTAGAGTTCAAGTCCTGTATAATGTACGTTACGTCCGCTTCTTTCTGCTTCTTCAAGTGTAAGCCAAGCATTCAGCCCCGTTCCGAAACCGATCTCCAGAATATGCGGAGAGGGGGCAGCGGAGGCTTTCAGTCCCA
Organism: Bacteroides sp. 1_1_14; assembly: GCF_000162515.1. Lineage (NCBI taxonomy): Bacteria > Pseudomonadati > Bacteroidota > Bacteroidia > Bacteroidales > Bacteroidaceae > Bacteroides > Bacteroides sp. 1_1_14. The sequence continues at coordinate 126,736 of NZ_GG774709.1, forward strand.
TGTTGATGAAAATATGCTGGGACTCCGTACGTGCTCCTTTGGTCGAATGATAATGTTCATTCAATTCCGGAACAAATAGGGTGGCGCTCCCGTCATCAGTCTTTTCAATCACTCTTTTCATCTCAAAAAACTTATTACCTGTTACTTATTACCTATTATTTCATCCCGCAACGACGTTCCATGCGCTTTCCAGTACGTACAGAAGCAGAATGTAACGTATCAGTTTGCCGACAAACATGGAGGCGGTGGTAAGCCATATATTACTTCGCATAAATCCCAGTGCGATGGAGATCACCTCTCCGATGGCCGGTAGAAAAGCGAAGAATGCCATCAATGCTCCTTTTCCTTGCAGGAATCTTACCATCTTGTCTACTTTCTCCTTCTTTACTTTGAAGTATTTCTCAATCCAGCTTATTTTGCCCAGGCGCCCCATATAGTAGCAGGTCATTCCGCCTGCCGTATTGCCGAGGGTGGCAGCCAGTATACAGGCAGTGGGTGGCAGTCCAAGTTTTACCAGTGCTACCAACACCAGTTCGGAACTGAATGGTACAATACTCCCTGCGAGTAAGGCCGAGATAAACAATCCCGGAAGTCCCCATTCGATGAGGAGTTGTATCGTTGAGTCTATAAAAGCGTCCATACGTTAAAACCAAATAAAAGGATGAGGCAGACCGTGGCAACAATGAAGAATATATTCGATGTTTTGTTGTTGGTCAGCACAAAAAGGTGGCCGATCAGTATGCTGTTGCTTATCATGAGCAACGGCAAGAGATTGCTGCATTGTGACGGCTGTAGCACAATCAGTACGAAGAGAAAGAGTGTCACGTCTATGAGAAACTGTAAATAGGCGCGCGTACGTATCTTATCTTCGAATCCGGCAACGACGCAATGAGCGGCGCTGACGATGAACAATACAAACAGATAGCCGAGAGTCGCCAGCTCCCACGGCTGGAGTATCTGTAGGTTGAATATATCTCCAAAAGTAGCCAGTTCTTTGAAAGGATGATAGAACAGCTCTATCTGATCGTAGAAGAAAGCGTGTCCGAACAGCATCCAGTAGGGCATTGTCCATCCTACCAGCGCGCCACAGAAACTACGGAACGTAAGTGACTGAAAGCGGTGCGCCTCAAACAACCAGAGCACCGAGAAGAAGGTGAGCTGGGGAAAGAGAATGCTCCCTGCACCGATAAACAGGAACGAGTAGAACAGATATCCTGACGCCTGTGCCTGCTGGTAACTCTTGAACAGGAAATAGATGGAGAATAAAAAGGTTATGGCGGCAACGTTTCCGGCATATAACAGGTGCATCTCCGGACAGACGGTGACCAGCAGAAAATAGATAGCTGTCTGCACGGAAGCCCGCATACGGATGATACTGAACCGGTTGTTCAGCTCGATCAGGAAATAGCCGATAGCCGCGTAAATCAAGAAACTGACAAGATGCTCCGCCCATGCGGGGAGCAGCAACGTGCGGGCAGACTGCCAAAGCACGGAACCGCCTTCTTCGCCCGCTGTCATGGTGAGTTCGGGCAATAGGACAGAGGTCAGCACCCAACAAAGGGTGCAGATGAAAATCGCAGCAGGGAGTGTCCACCGCCCTGCTGTGACCAAACCTTGTAGTCTCTTGCTTTTCATTATAAGTCGAATCCGATATCGCGACGGAAATATTTCTTGTCGAAGTCGATCATATCTGCCACTTTATAGCTCTGTGCCAGCGCTTCTTCCTTCGTTGCGCCATAAGAGCAGACGGCGATCACACGTCCTCCGTTCGTTACGATTTGTCCGTCTTTCATGGCTGTTCCGGCATGGAAAATGATGCTTTCGGTAGCGGCAGCCTGTTCCAGACCGCTGATAGGGAAGCCTTTTTCGTATGCTTCGGGATAACCGCCGCTCACAAGGATCACACAACCTGCCGAGCGCGGGTCCATGACCAGCGTCTTTTCGTCAAGGTTGCCTGCGGCTGTACCTTCCAGCAATTCCACGAGGTCGCTCTGGATGCGGAGCATCACGCTTTCCGTCTCCGGGTCGCCCATGCGGACGTTATATTCGATCACCATCGGTTCGCCTTTTACCCGGATCAGTCCGAGGAAGATGAAGCCTTTGTAGACGATATTTTCTTCTTTCAGTCCGTTGATGGTAGGTTCGATGATGCGGGTACGTACTTTTTCCATGAATTCTTCGTCGGCAAACGGAACCGGAGTCACGCTGCCCATACCACCAGTGTTGAGCCCTTTGTCGCCTTCACCGATACGCTTGTAGTCTTTCGCTACGGGGAGGACTTTGTAGTGTTCGCCGTCGGTAAGCACGAATACGGAACATTCGATACCACTCAGGAACTCTTCAATAACGACTGTTGCCGATGCGGAGCCGAACATACCGGCAAGCATTTCCTTGAGTTCTTTCTTTGCCTCGTCCAGTGTGGGGAGGATCAGAACGCCTTTTCCGGCACAGAGCCCGTCAGCTTTCAGCACGTATGGGGCTTCCAGCGTTTCGAGGAAAGCCAGACCTTCTTCGAGATTTTCGGCTGTGATACTTTTATATCGGGCCGTCGGGATTTGATGACGCATCATGAAGCCTTTGGCAAACTCCTTGCTGCCCTCCAGCTGTGCTCCGTTGGCGGACGGACCGATAACGGCGATATGTTTCAGTTCGGGACGGTTCTGGAAGTAATCGTAGATGCCTTTTACCAACGGGTCTTCGGGACCTACTACTACCATTCCGATGTTTTCTTTCAGGGCGAAAGCGCTGATCGCTTCAAAGTCGGTAGCTTTGATGTTGACATTCTCGCCTACGGCGTTTGTTCCGGCGTTTCCCGGAGCGATGTACAGCTTTTCAACTTTCGGACTTTGGGCAATTTTCCATGCCAGTGCATGTTCGCGGCCGCCCGAGCCTAGTAATAATATCTTCATAATGAGTATTAAGTTATGAGTTTTCAGTTATGAGTTTTTCGGTGTGATGCTGTGAGCTGTCAATTATAGGTTGCTATAGGTTTTGCTCAAAGTATCGGGTGATTTTCTCGTGCAGATGTACACGGTCGCGGCCTGATACGTTGTGCTTGTGGCACGGATAGATAAACAGGTCGGGGTAGGTGCGGGCATCTACACAGGCTTTCATGAACGACAGTGTGTGCTGCGGTACGCAAGTGTCATCGTGGTCGTCATGGATAATGAGCAGATGACCTTTCAGTTGTCCGGCAAGGTTCTTCAGGTTACATTCTTTGTAGCCTTCCGGATTGCTTTCCGGAGTGTCCATATAACGTTCGCCGTACATCACTTCGTAATATCCCCAGTCGATGACAGGTCCGCCGGCTACGCCTACCTTGAATATTTCGGGGTAGCGGAGCAGCAGGGCAGTGGTCATGTGGCCTCCGAAGCTCCATCCGTGTACACCGATGCGGTTTCCGTCTATGTAGGGGAGGGATTTCAGAAATTCAATGCCTTTCACCTGGTCTTTGCCTTCTTCGATGCCGAGGCGGCGGAAGGTGGCGTTTTCGAATTCCAGTCCACGGTTGGCACTGCCGCGGTTGTCGAGGGTGAACATGATATAGCCTTTGTTAGCCATATAGATATCCCATCCGCGGGAGCCGTTCAGCCAGCCGCCGGTGACGAGTTGTGCGTGCGGGCCGCCGTATACGTAGACGATGACCGGATACTTTTTGTTCGGGTCGAAATCTGTGGGTTTGGTGAGGCGGTAGTATAGGTCGGTCGTTCCATCGTCGGCTTTGATAGTACCGGTTTCGATGGTCGGCATCTCGTAGCCTTCGTATGGGTCCTTGGCTGTCAGCAGGTTGACTGTTTTTAGGCTTTTGGTATCCACGATGTCAATGCGGCGCGGAAGGGTAGGAGTCGAATAACGGTCGATGAGGTAGCTTCCCGATGCGCTGAGCATTCCGTTATGTTCTCCTTCTGTGGTAGAACGGAAGCTGAACGGGAGGCTGCGCTTTCCTGTGTTGACATTTACTGCAAAGTTATTGGAGCCTGTACCATCCACTCCTTGGAAGATGACTTCTTTCCTCTTGGCGTTGAAGCCCAGAATGTCGCCTACCAGCCATTTGCCTTCGGTCAGTTGCTTCGTCGGGATGTATTCGATATGCTTGCCGCCTGCGGCATCGCTTTTCCATTCGCCTTTGAGGCTGGAGGTGAGGTCGCATAAATATAGATGGTTATATCCGTCACGCTGGCTCTGGTAGATGAATTTATTGCTGTCCCACGGTAAGAATACGATGGGGTGCTGAGGCTCTACATACTTGGGGTGCGTTTCTTCCAGCAGTTTGCCCAGTAACTTGCCTGTCGTTGCGTCATATTGGCAAAGTACGGCATGGTTCTGGTCGCGGTTCAGTTCGATAAGGTAGATGCTCTTTTCGTCCGGTGACCAGCTGATATTGGTGAAGTAACGGTCGGTCGGATCACCTGCATTCAGATAGATGGTCTTACCGGTGGAGGGGTTGTAGACGCCTACTTTTACTTGGTGGCTGGTCATTCCTGCCATCGGGTAACGGACGTTATTCACTTCTCCTACACGTGCGGTGATGTCTACAAGTGGGTATTGCGTCACCATGCTTTCGTCCATGCGGTAGAAAGCGAGCAGGTTGCCTTTCGGGCTCCAGAAGGTACCTTTGTTGATGCCGAATTCATTGCGGTGGACGGATTGCCCGCAGACGATGCCTTCGGGTTCGTCGGTGATTGCCTGTTCGTTCACATACAGGTTGTTGTTGACTGTGTAGGCTACGTTTCCGTTGGCGACGCAATAATCTTCGTTGGCTGCTTTATCTTTCAGCTTCAGTGTGCTGACAATCCGGTTGTTCTCGAAATCGTATACGATATACTTACCGGATATTTTCAGTAACATTTGCGGTTTGTCCGCCCACGGGTAGCGGATTGAGTACGGGGTCGGCAGTTTCCCTGCTTTATTGTCTGCCAGTACTTTGTTGATTTGTCCGAGGGTAGTCAGCACTGTCTCTTTCCCTGTTCTGGGTTGAACAGTGTAGATGGTGTCGGTACTTGGTTTGATACACACGTCTCCCCACCATTGCAGACCGTAGAGGTTTTCTGCATAACGGTAGGTCTCGCCACCCGGAATCAAGTCTTCCAGTGTCAGCTTTTTGATTTCCTGTGCCATAACATTGAATCCGATTGGTAGCGCCAGCAATATCAGAATGGCTCTTTTTCCAATTTTACTCATTGCTTTTATTTATCTTTATTGGTTTTAAATCCTTCTATTTTACCCTGTTCAGGAGAGTTGTCTTTCTCTGTCGGATGATACGTCTTTTTCGAGATATTCAATTCGCTTTCTTACTCATCAAATGATAAGATCGCAAGATGCGACCTTATATTGTCTATCAATAAGTTAATGGCATTTTTTTAGTGAGATGCCGTTAACTATCTATGAAATTACTCTTCTTCCTTCTTCGGTATCCTGGGCTCCCGATTTCCTCTGAATTCTCTTGGAGCTCTTGAATCTCTTTCCCCACGGAACTCGCCTCTAGGCTTTCTGTCCCTGTCATCCCGGGTAAAGCTTCCTTCTTCCCGTCTCGGCTTGAAGTCTCCTTCTTTACGAGGTTTGAACTCCCCTTCTCGACGTGGCTTGTACTCGCCTTCTCTGCGTGGTTTGAATTCCTTTCTTTCTCTGGGTCTGGGAGTATCATAGCCTCCTTCAGTCTCTTTCTTCTCTTCCCCTTCTCCCTCCTGACTCTTGAACTCCTTATATTTCCCGTCGAAAATCTCGTATTTGCGGAACTCGCATTCCAATGCGCCATTGAACAACGGCACTTTCTTGCTTGGTTTCAGCCCGATCTGATCGAAGCATTCTTCTCTATAAGAGAGTACCCAAGCCTCGTTTCCTACAAATGCATGCTTCAGACGTTCGCCAATCATCTGGTACAGTCCGAGCAGGTCATTGGTAGAGATACGTTCGCCATAAGGAGGATTCATCACGATGATGGACTTCTCCTGCGGCTGTTCGAATTGCTGGAACGGTTGCAGTTTCAGCGTCACATCTTTGGATACACCCGCCGCTTTTATATTATGCGTCGCTATTTCATTCGCTTTCGGACTGTTATCATATCCGTAAATCTTATGGGTGAATTCGCGCTCCTGACTATCATCATTGTAAATCTCATCGAACATCTCCGAATCGAAATCCACCCATTTCTCGAATGCGAATCCTTTGCGGAATACTCCCGGAGCGATGTTTCTTGCGATCAGTGCAGCTTCTATAGGAATCGTGCCCGAACCGCACATCGGGTCAATCAGGTCACATTCACCGCGCCATCCTGTCATCAGAAGCATACCGGCAGTCAATACTTCGTTCAACGGAGCATCTACCTGTTCCTGGCGGTATCCGCGACGATGAAGCGACTCTCCGGAAGAGTCCAGAGACAACGTACAAGTGGTATGTGCAATATGGATATTGAGTAGTACATCCGGATTATTGATGCGTACCGACGGGCGTTTGCCTGTCTTTTCACGGAAATAGTCCACGATGGCGTCCTTCACTTTGTACGAAACGAACTTTGAATGGCGGAATTCTTCGCTGAATACAACCGCGTCTATTGCAAACGTCTTGTTTACATCAAGATACTCTTCCCATGGAATGGCCTGTATCTGGTTGTAAACTTCATCAGCATCCTTTGCCGTAAAATTCTTGATCGGTTTTAGAATGCGGATAGCAGTACGGAGGCAGAAATTTGCCTTGTACATCATACGCTTGTCTCCTGTAAATGAAACCATGCGACGTCCTATCTGGATATCGTTGGCTCCCAATGTTGTAAGTTCTTCAGCAAGTATCTCTTCCAGTCCCTGGAAGGTCTTGGCTATCATCTCGAATTGTTCGCTCATATATAGTTTATTGATTTTATTTCTTTGCTTTTGTCTGTACAATCTTTGCTCCGGCGGGAATGTTTTCCGTTACCCAGATATTTCCTCCTACGGTTGCGTCGCTTCCGATAGTAATTCTTCCAAGGATGGTGGCGTTGGAGTAGACTATGACATTGTCTTCCAGTATCGGGTGGCGGGGGATACCCTTGATCGGTTTTCCGTCGGCATCCAGCGGGAAGCTTTTTGCTCCTAGGGTGACACCCTGATATAATTTGACATTGTTCCCGATGATGCTTGTAGCACCGATCACGACACCCGTTCCGTGGTCTATGGTAAAGTGACTGCCTATCTTCGCTCCCGGATGGATATCGATACCCGTCTCGCTATGAGCCATTTCCGTGATCATGCGAGGAATCAGGGGAACACCCAGTTCCAGCAGTTCGTGCGCAATACGATAATTGCTGATTGCCTTAATGGCGGGATAGCAGAAAATTACTTCACCGTAGCTTTTGGCAGCGGGGTCACCGTTGTAGGCGGCTTCTACGTCCGTAGCCAGTATTCTTCTCATGGCGGGTAGTTTGCTGATAAAGTTCGCAGCCAGTCGGGCGGCTTCTTCTCTTCTCGACTCCGAGCAGACGTTGCAGTCTCCTTCTGCCGTACTGAAACATAGTCCGGCCAGGATTTGCTCTGTGAGCAAGTCAAATAACTTTTCGATATTTACACCGATGTGATAATTGATTGTCCGGCTGTTGATGGTGGAATTTCCGTAGTATCCGGGGAAGAGAATGGCACGTGAAAGCTCGATAATTTCATACAAAACTTTAGCAGAGGGCAATGGTTCGCCATCTTTATGTTGATGAAACAGCCCTTTGTAAGATTCGCTTTCCGATAGCTCATCGACTGCCTGTGTCAGAATGTGGGTAAAGTTCAATGGACTCATTAGGTCAGTTACTCATGTTTATATGGGGACAAAGGTATTAAAAAAATAATAAATTTCGTTGAGATTCAATATAATTAATGTATTTTTGTGGCATTCAAAATTCAACACGGACAAGGGGATGAATAAAGCGAAATCTACTATGAAGCTATTTGGGTTGATAGGGTTGTTGATATTGTGGAACTGCAGTTGCGTGGATAGGCACCGCAGTCACGCTTTGTGTGAACAGTCACTTATCGATTCTTTAGAAGTCCGTGCACAAGATTCCCTGTTTTCCAACTTACCTTATTCACGTTCTTTATTGCGTAACGCAATGCGTCAGGCACAGGACTCGATGAGTTATTACCGCTTGATGGGATTGTATGGAAAGACTTTCTTCATCTCGTCCGATTTCGACTCTATCCTCTATTATAACCGCCCTGTAAAAGAGTATGATAAGCGTGCAGCTGCCTGCCCGCGATGGAATGATGTGCTTTCGGATGTGTATAACATTGAGGGAAATGTCTGGATGCAACTCAATCAGCCCGATTCGGCGGTTGCCTATTATGAGAAATCCTATGCTTACCGTCTGAAAGGAGATAAGGCGCATCTTCTGTCGGATATCTGTATGAATCTGGCGGATGCCCATCTGCATCGTGGCGAACTGGCACATACCGCTTCCTATTACCGGAGAGCATTGTTTATCTGCGACTCCCTGCATCTGTCGGAACATTCCAAATTTCCGGTCTATTGCGGACTGGGACAGACTTACATGGACTTGCGTGATTTTGATTTGTCCAATCATTATTACGAATTGGCAGGACAGTTCTTTGATGAAATGACAGTCAGCGAAAAGTGGGTGTATCTTAATAATCGGGGAAATCATTACTATTATAAGAAAGATTATCAGGAAGCCCTGGTCTATATGCGGCAAGCAGCGGAGCTGATAGCGGATTACCCGCAAATGGTATTCGAAAGCAATCTTTCGAAAGTTAATCTGGGCGATCTTTATCTGCTGACGAACCGGCTGGATTCTGCCGAAAACAATCTGAATGAAGGTTACCGTTACTTTTCGGAGATAAAGAACAACTCCGCCATGCACTACATTGAAACCCTGATGATTGAGCTTTCTCTGAAAAAAAGGAAATATCGCTCGTGCCAGGGAAATGATAGCACGGACTGCTTCTACCGGACACGTGGATGCCAATATGCTTACTATACGCAACCAGTATCTGCAACATTATTATGAAAAGGCAGGTGACTACCGTAATGCATATGAGTATCTGAAACGTGATTATCAACTGAATGACTCCATCCGTAGCGAACGGATTCGTACCCGTGTAGCCGAACTGGATATGCGTTACCGTCAGGACACGATCGTATTGCGCAAGGAAATGCAGATTCAACGGCAGGCGGGTGAAGTGCGTGTCTTGAAACTGAGTATGTATATTTGGGTACTTGTCTGCCTGTTGCTGGTAGCCGGAACGGTGGTAATCATCTGGTATATGCGGAAAAAACGGGAGTTTCTTCGTGAACGTTTCTTCCAGCAGATAAATCGCGTCCGTATGGAGAATTTGCGGGGCCGGATTTCTCCCCATTTCACTTTCAATGTGCTGGGGCGTGAAATTAATCAGTTCAATGGATCGGAAGAGGTGAAGAATAAGCTGATGGAACTGGTCAAATATCTCCGCCGGAGTCTTGAACTGACAGAAAAACTAAGTGTTTCTTTGCAGGACGAGCTGGATTTTGTACAGTCATATATCCGCCTGGAAAGTGGACGTGTCAGCGAAGACTTCACAGTTTCGGTCGTAGTGGAGGAGGGGTTGGATGCAAAAAGTATAATGATTCCTTCCATGATTGTACAGATTCCGGTAGAGAATGCGATTAAGCACGGGCTGGCCGGAAAAGATGATGAGAAGGAATTGACTATCCGTATTTCCCGTGAAGGAAAAGGAGTCCGTATCGTGATTTGTGATAACGGGCGGGGGTATCTTCCGCAAGTGGCTTCTTCGACCAGAGGAACGGGAACGGGGCTGAAAGTGCTCTATCAAACGATACAGCTACTCAATACAAAGAATAAAAATGAGAAGATACGTTTCAATATAGATAACCGAAACGATGGGCAGACCGGTACGCAAGTGTCGGTGTTTATACCGTTTCATTTTTCTTATGATTTATGATGAATGCAGAAGATAAATATAAAGTCGTTATTGTAGATGATGAGCGTACGGCAATCGATGCTTTGCGCAGAGAACTGGGCGCTTATCAGGAACTTGAAATAAAAGGAACTGCAAATAATGGCGCAAAAGGCAAGAAGATGATAATGGAACTCCGTCCGGATCTGTTGTTTCTGGATGTGGAACTTCCGGATGTGCTGGGGCTTAACTTGTTGAGTGAGATGCGCGATGAGGTGCTGTGGGATATGAAAGTTGTCTTTTATACTTCGTATGATAAGTATTTGCTTCAGGCCCTGCGTGAGTCCGCCTTCGATTTCTTACTGAAACCTTTTGAGACGGAAGATCTGAAAGTTGTTATAGAGCGCTACCGGAAGGCTGTAGCTTCGATACCGGCAACTCCTTCTTCCTCTTTTTCTTCTTCTGTCAGCGCTTTGATGCCGCAACAGGGAATGTTTATGATCAGTACGGTGACAGGTTTCAAGCTTTTGAGACTGGAAGAGATCGGTTATTTCGAATATCTGAAAGACAAGCGGCAGTGGCAGGTAGTCCTGTTCAATCAGACCCGATTGAATCTGAAGCGAAATACAAAAGCCGAAGATATCATTGGTTATTCACAAGCTTTTATTCAGATCAGTCAGTCGGCTATTGTTAATGTTAATTATCTGGCGATGATTGATGGGAAGTGTTGTCAGCTCTATCCGCCTTTTCATGATAAGAGTGATCTGGTGATTTCCCGAAGTTTTCTGAAAGGGTTGCAGGACCGGTTTTTTGTGTTGTGACAATTACTCCTTAAGATAGATGCGAAAACGCCGTTTCTTCATCAGGAACGGCGTTTTCTATTTGTTAGAATATTAGAATGAGAGAGTATGTTGTTAAAAAAATGCTGTTACAAATTAGTATTGTCCATGGTCACTGTCATTTCTGGAACTAACACGTAAGCGCGTTTCTTATTGTTCCATTTATAGTAATTGGTTGTTACAGTTTTTCCTTCGTATGTATAATTGATGCGGAGATCTTTTTCCCATTCCTCTTTGGTACTGTTCCATTTTAGGGTCTCGCTTTCAATCATGCGCTTGTTGTCATCGTACTTGTAGTTATACTTCATATAGTTGGCAAGTGTACTTCCGTTCATTTTGTAAACGGTCTGACCTACCATTACTCCATTTTCTTCTACTGGATTATAAATCAACTGACCATCATAACTGCGTGCAGAAGCAACAAAAGAAGTCATGAGAAGAACTACGGATAGAACAAACATTTTTAAAGATACTTTTGTTTTCATGGCTATTTGATTTTAGTATTATTCTTTCATTTGTCTAGTAATACTCTTGTATTACGCTGCAAAGTTATATATTTATTCGGTGTTTATGCAAATATAAAGCTAAAATAATATCAAAATGTCAGATAATGGCTAAGGTGACACCTTGCTTTTTGCCAAGATTGGTGACAAAAAAATATCCGGCAGTCAACCTGCCGGATATAGAATGAAACACTTCGTTGGGGAAGTGATCTTTTTCCTAGCTTTCTGGATAGTGGGTTAAATAATGTTATAACTCATTCTCTCCATTATTTAGCAGATTTATCCTGTTTTGTTATGGCAGGATAAACCTTGTTTTAGTGTGCTTCGAGCCAGTTCTTGCCCCAGCCGCAATCTGCTTTCAAGGGAACGTGCATACGGTAAGCGTGTTCCATTTCCTCAATAACGATCTCTTCTACACGTTCTTTTTCGTTGACGGGCACGCTGAAGTTCAATTCATCGTGTACTTGCAATATCATTTTAGCTTGTATGCCTTCTGTCTGGAATCGCTGATAAATGCGTGCCATTGCTACCTTTATGATATCTGCGGCGCTTCCCTGAATCGGTGCGTTGATGGCGTTTCGCTCGGCATAGCCGCGTACAACGGCGTTTCGTGAGTTAATGTCCGGCAAGAAGCGTTTCCGGTGGAAAATCGTTTCTACATACCCTTTCTCCTGAGCTATCTGGATACTCTTCTCCATATAGGCTTTCACGCTTGGATAAGTTTCGAAATAGCCGTCGATCAGTTCTTTTGCTTCCTTCCGGTCTACGTTCATTCGCTCTGCAAGGCCAAATACGGAGATGCCGTAGATGATACCGAAGTTGGCGGTTTTCGCTTTGCGTCGCATATCGGAGTCTACGTCTTTCAGGTCGATCTTATATATTTTGGCAGCTGTAGCTGCGTGGATATCATGATTGCTGAGGAAGGCGTCGATCATATTCTTGTCTTCGCTGAGATGTGCCATGATACGAAGTTCTATCTGCGAATAGTCGGCAGAGAAGAACAGGCAGCCTTCGTCAGGGATAAATGCCTTGCGGATTTCCTTACCGTTCTCGTCGCGGATAGGAATATTCTGCAGATTCGGGTTACTGGAGCTGAGGCGTCCGGTAGAGGTGACGGTCTGGTTGAAAGACGTGTGTACCCGTCCCGTGCGCGGGTTGATCAGTTGGGGAAGTGCATCGATATAAGTTCCCAGCAGTTTCTTCAGTCCGCGGTGTTCCAGAATCTTTTCTACTACGGGATGTTTATGCCGGAGGCTTTCGAGCACTTCTTCCGAGGTGACGTACTGACCGGTTTTGGTCTTCTTCGCTTTTTCGATGATTCTTAGTTTGTCAAACAGTACCTCGCCTACTTGTTTGGGCGAAGCGATATTGAAGGTTTCGCCTGCCAGTTCATAAATTTCCTGCTCGATGCGTTGCATCTGAGCGGTGAAATGAACAGACGATTGTTTGAGCGCTTCCGTATCCAGCAATACCCCATTCCGTTCTATATTAACCAATACGGGTACAAGCGGCATTTCGATATCATAAAACAAACGTTCGGCATCGTTCTCTTTCAGTTCTTTCTCCAGGACGTTTTTGAGCTTCAGTGTTACGTCTGCATCTTCGCAGGCATAGCGGTAGATATCCTTCGGGTCGAGATCGCGCATGTTTTTCTGGTTCTTCCCTTTCGGACCTATCAGTTCGTCGATGTGGATGGTCTGATAGTGAAGATAGATTTCTGCCAGATAGTCCATTCCATGACGAAGTTCCGGTTGAAGAACGTAATGGGCGATCATCGTATCAAAGAGCGCACCTTTCACTTGCACTCCGTAATTTTCAAGAACGATCATGTCGTACTTGATATTTTGTCCGACTTTCAATGAGTTCTCATTTTCGAAGACCGGACGGAACTCGTTGACGATTTTTAATGCTTCCTCACGATTGTCGGGGACCGGCACATAAAAAGCCTGATTTTCGGTGATAGAGAAACTCATTCCGACCAGTTCGGCGTCCATTGGTTCCGTTCCTGTAGTCTCCGTGTCTAACGAGAGAATTTTCGATGTAAGTAACTTTTGAATGATTTCAGTTCTTTTCTTCTCTGTATCAATGAGTTGGTAGTCGCAATTAAGCGTTTCTAACGTCTCTAGATTCGATTTTTTGGCTTCGCCTGCCTCATTGCCCGTAAAATTCGCAAATAAATCGCCTTGTATGGCTCCTCCTTCTTCGGGAAAAAGTGGAAGAGGAGAGGGAGCACTTTTGGCCGTTGCCGTTTTGCTTCCGGTTGCCATTGTTACTCCGCCGGCAGAATTTTCTTTTTTCAGTACCCGGTCGATCAGTGTCCGGAATTCCAGTTCTTCAAAAATTCGTCGGAGTGAATCTTCGTCTGCCTGTTCGCGGACGAGCTTGTCCATTTCGAGTTGGATAGGAACATCGATTTTGATAGTGGCAAGGAATTTGGAGAAAGTAATCAATTCCTTATTGGTTTCCACTTTCGTTTTCAAGGCTCCTTTCAGTTGGTCGGTATGTTCCAGCAGATTTTCGATACTTCCGAATTCGGCGATTAGTTTTTGGGCAGTCTTTTCACCGACACCGGGACAGCCGGGGATATTGTCGGAGGCATCGCCCATCAGTCCGAGCATGTCGATTACTTGTGCGGGCGACTGGATATCGAACTTCGCTTTCACTTCTTCGATGCCCATCACTTCAAAACCTCCCGTATGTTTGGGGCGATACATGAATACGTTGTTCGTCACCAGCTGGCCGTAGTCTTTGTCGGGAGTCATCATATAGGTGGTGATGCCCTGACGTCCGGCTTCTGTGGCGAGAGTTCCGATCACGTCGTCGGCTTCGTATCCTGCCACTTCCAGAATCGGGATGCGGTAGGCGTGGATGATATCCTTTATAATAGGTACGGAGAGGCGGATGGCTTCCGGAGTTTCTTCACGCTGGGCTTTGTATTGCTCGAAAGCTTCGTGGCGGAAGGTCGGTCCGGAGGGGTCGAAGGCTACTCCTATATGTGACGGATTCTCCTTTTTCAGCACCTCTTCGAGGGTATTGACAAATCCGAGGATAGCTGAAGTATTGAACCCTTTGGAGTTGATTCTGGGATTCTTGATAAAGGCGTAATAAGCCCGATATATCAGTGCATAAGCGTCTAAAAGAAATAATTTATTGTCTGACTCCATAGATTTAATTAATTTTTCATGGTAAAAGTACAAAAAAATACCGTATTAAGCGTTTTATTATTACTTTTGTGCTCAAATAGTATTATGAATGGATAGTATCTCTCTCATCAAAACCCCGATAGAAGCGGAACTGGAGGATTTTAAAGCTCTTTTTGACACTCCTCTTTCCGATTCGAATGCATTGCTCGATAGCGTAATAACTCATATACGCAAGAGGAATGGTAAGATGATGCGTCCTATTCTTGTCTTGTTGGTGGCACGCCTTTATGGGGCTGTGACTCCCGCCACCCTTCACGCGGCGGTTTCTCTGGAATTGCTTCATACAGCCAGTTTGGTGCACGACGATGTAGTCGATGAAAGTACCGAGCGTCGCGGCCAGCTTTCGGTAAATGCTGTATTTAATAATAAGGTATCTGTACTGGCGGGTGATTATCTGCTGGCTACAAGCCTTGTGCACGCCGAGCAGACTAATAATTATGAGATTATCCGCCTGGTATCTTCACTGGGACAGAAACTTGCTGAAGGAGAGTTGCTTCAACTTTCGAATGTAAGTAATCATAGCTTTTCGGAGGAAGTTTATTTTGACGTAATACGTAAGAAAACAGCGGCTCTTTTTGCCGCTTGTGCCGAGGCGGCTGCCTTGTCAGTGCAGGTAGGTGAGGAGGAAGTCGCTTTTGCCCGTCTGTTGGGCGAATATATTGGTATCTGTTTTCAGATTAAGGATGATATTTTCGATTACTTTGATAGCAAGAAGATCGGCAAACCGACTGGTAATGATATGCTGGAAGGTAAGCTGACGCTGCCTGCCCTGTATGCATTGAATACAACGAAAGATGCGTGGGCGGAACAGATAGCGTTCAAGGTGAAGGAAGGTACGGCAACTCCCGATGAAATCGTACGTCTGATTGAGTTTACCAAAGATAATGGAGGTATTGAATATGCCTGTCGTACAATAGAACAATATAAAAAGAAGGCCTTTGATTTGCTGGCTGCCTTGCCGGATTCAAATATTTGCCTTGCCCTGCGGACTTATCTGGATTACGTGGTCGCCCGTGAGAAATAACTACTCCCCACTGTTCCTGAGCAGAGAGTAACACAGGATTAATTCCTCCCAATCTTCAATTTTATTCGATTTCATCGCTCCTCCGATGAGGAAACTTTTGTCTATTTCTTCCGGTGTGCGGAGGATTTCGGAGCATAACGTGCTCGCCTGTTCGATGTATTCCCATGCTTGTTCTTTGGTGATGTAGCCGCAGTCTTTGGCAGCCCGGGCCAGCCCGACAACTTGTGCCATATCCCATCCGATCACTCCTCTCTCTAAATCATTAATCCATACAATCGGCTCTCCTCTTTCTTCTATATACTCTTTGAATCTGTATAGATTTCTGCCCTGTTGAATGAATCGGTCTACTCCGTAGAAGCGTTCGCGGATGGTGTTTTCGAACTGGTTTAGGTTTTCGGTAGAGAGTAAATAGGGGACCATAATAGAATAGGAGGCTCTGTCGCCTTCGTTGATGAGGAATAGGAATAGCTGGCAGGAAGAAATTGCATCTGTGCAATGGAACTTATCTGATAATAGTTTACTTAGTTTTTCCGGGTGTACTCCGGTTTCCATACAGTTAAGATAGAAGCCATCCAGTGCAGCCTCCATATAACCGATGCGCAGACCTTGTTTCTTTCTGGTGCCGAGTATCAGATTTAAGGGGTTATGGTTAAAACGTAAGTTCTTTGTGTGTGACTTCATTTTATACTTTTTCGCTTATGGTTAACTAAAAAAAGCGTGAGAACTGCTGCTATATGTCTTTTCCTGGGGCTTCGGCAAGCCGTTATGATGACATAAAAGCAACAGTCTCACGCTCCGTTCGATATATAACAAAAGTATATACATGAAGGTGCGTGAGACCCGTTTGCTTATTACCACTCATAACTTTGAATTTTGCCGAATTCCAGGAATCAGGTAATAAAAGAAACGTTCTCTAATACAGATGATTAACTATGTTAGCATAGCTACATCTATGACAAAGATAATGAAAATAATGGTTTTGTCCATAAGTATCTTTAGTTTTTATTATATAAAAAATACCGCGCTTCCTTCCATAGGAACGGAAGGTGAAGCGCGGTACGGCATACTTGATTGCTAATGTAATTCCTTAGAAGAATTTGATCTCTTCGCCCTTGATATCGGAGAGAAGCAAATTGGCCAAACGACTGGTACCCAGACGGAACAACCGGTTGTTCAGCCATTCTTCGCCTAATATTTCTTTCACAATAGTGTAATAAATGATTGCATCATGGACGGTGTTGATGCCTCCTGCCGGTTTGAAGCCGATCTTGTTGTTTGTTTTTTGATAGTACTCCTTGATAGCTTCGCACATCACATAAGCGGCTTCCGGGGTAGCGGCAGGCTGTTGCTTTCCGGTCGATGTCTTGATGAAATCTGCACCCGAATACATGGATAGGATAGAGGCTTTCTTGATGTTGGAGGCGGTTTTCAAAGCACCTGTTTCGAGGATTACCTTGAGGTGGCGTTCCTTGCAGACTTCTTTTAATTCCTGAATTTCTTCGCACATTGTTTCGTAGTCACCGCTCAGGAATTTACCGATAGAGATAACAATATCTATTTCGTCCGCACCGTCAGCGATAGCCAGTGCCGTTTCCGCTACTTTCACTTCGATGAAAGTCTGAGAAGAAGGGAACCCGCCCGAAACACAAGCGATATTGATGCCATCTACTTGCAGTGTATTCTTTACAATATCCGCGAAATTGGGGTATACGCAGATGGCAGCGACGTTCTTCATATCGGGGAACTCATTGTCGAACTCATTCACTTTTTCGGTGAAATGCATCACGCTTTCATCGCTGTCTGTGCTGTTCAGCGTGGTCAGGTCGATGCAGTTGAACAGGAGTTTCTTGACTTCTTCCGTATTGTTTTCCGGCACTTTCTTTTCAATCAGGTCAGCCACCCGAGCCTGTATGTCTGCATCGCTCAGATTGGTGTTATACTTTGCCAATGCGGCATCATACTTGTTGGATTGTGAGCTATTCTCTTCCATGATCGTTCAGTTTTGGGTTATTGATATGTCTTTTATTATCTCGTTTCGTTTTCTTTTCCAGGCTTTCCCTGAAGGCTTTGGTGATGTCTACGCCTGTCTGGTTGGCGATACACAGGAGCACCCATAAGATGTCTGCTATTTCTTCGTCAAGGTTGTCTTTCTCGCCTTCTTTGAAAGACTGGTCGCCGTATTTGCGGGCCATGACACGGGCCAATTCTCCGACTTCTTCAGTCAGTACGGCCATATTTGTCAATTCGCTGAAGTAGCGGACACCGTATGTTTTTATCCATTTGTCTACTTCTTTTTGAGCTTCTTCCAGGGTCATAATTGCTGTTGGTTTATGATGATTAGTTTGATGTTTGGAGCCTGTTTATCACTCTTCGAAGAGCTTTACCGGCTTTTTCATCAAGGTTTTACTCTTTATTTTTGGTGTCCATACATATAGTAACAGGACCCTCATTTAAAAGTTCAACTTTCATGTCCGCTCCGAAAGTTCCTGTGCCGATTTCTTTTCCCAGCGCCCTGCTCAGGTCTTTGCAGAACCGTTCGTAGAGTGGGACAGATATCTCCGGCTTGGCGGCTTTGATGTATGACGGACGGTTGCCCTTCTTGGTAGAAGCGTGCAATGTAAACTGACTGATGACCAGAATTTCACCTCCATCTTCCAGGATCGACTTGTTCATTACTCCGTTTTCATCGTCAAAAATACGCAGATTTACTATCTTTTTGCAGAGCCAGTCTATATCTTCCTGTCCGTCGGATTCTTCAATGCCGACTAATATCAGCATCCCTTTTCCAATGGAAGACTTGCACTGTCCTTCGATGGTTACTGATGCGTGGCTTACTCGTTGTACAACTATTCTCATTGATATTTTCTCTATTCTATTGAATGTTACGAAAGGCAAATTTACGAAATTAAGAAGAAAAAACGATGGATTGGAAGGAAATATTATAGGAGATAAGTATTAGGTATTAAGTATTAACCGTAGCTGTCATTCGGAAGCGTGTCTGTCTGTTGTGCAGAAGCATATCTATTAGGACGACAGATGTATTTGCCTCATAACTTGATTGAGTTTGCCTTAGAACCGTATAGACATGAACATAAACTCTATAACATTACCGGTAGTACTCTATGTGGTTAGAAATCAATGGTATATAGTTTCCTATGATTTCTTTTAATGGAAACTGTCGTTTCCCGGCGAGGGAACGGCCGTTCCTTTTAATGGAAACGACCGTTCCTTTTAAAGGGAACTGGCGTTTCCTCCGAGGAAACTAACGCTTGCCCCATATGATACTGATACTTGATTTATATGGACTAACAATTTAGCGTATAGCCACATAGAAGTGAGCCTATTCGTTGCTTAACCCTTTTTTTACAGTCTGAGCCTTCACTTCTCCTATGACCTTTGCGATTTCTTCAAGGGATGCCTCTTTGATTCGTTTTACGCTTTTAAACTCCTTCAATAGGGCTGTTTTTGTCTTTTCTCCAATCCCTTTAATGCTATCCAGAGCCGATGCGACCTGTCGCTTGCTGCGCTTGTCGCGGTGGAAAGTAATCGCAAAACGGTGTACTTCATCCTGAATCTGCGTCAGCAGACGGAATAAAGAACTTTGTTGTTTGATCCCAATCGTCTGTGCGGGAAACCCGAAAAGTAGCTCTGACGTGCGATGCTTATTATCCTTAGCCAAACCGGCAATCGGAATATTCAGATGCAGTTCATCCTCGATTACTTCTCTGACGACTTCCATTTGTCCTTTACCACCATCGGTAATAATCAGGTCGGGAAGGGGAGAATTTTCTTCAATGGCGCGCTGATAACGTCGTCTGACCACCTCTTTCATGGAAGCGTAATCATCCGGTCCCACGACCGTCTTAATATTGTATTTACGGTAATCTTTCTTCGATGGTTTCGCCTTTTTGAATACTACGCAGGCAGCTACGGCATCCGATCCTTGTATATTCGAGTTATCGAAACATTCAATCTGCAAAGGTGGCTTGTCTAAATGCAGTTCGTTTTGTATTTCTTTCAGCAGACGCATACTGCGCTGCTCCGGGTTCAGTTTCTCGGCTTGTTTCAATCGGTCGGCCTTATATTGCTTCACATTTAGGATAGAAAGATCGAGCAGTTTTTTCTTATCTCCCCTTTGAGGAACGGTGAAAACGACATTATTCAACTCCAGATCAAGTTCGAAAGGAACAATAATCTCCCGTGAATGGCTCTTGTAGCGCTCCCGCATTTCAATAATGCCTAGCGTCAGTAACTCTTCTTTCGATTCATTTAGCTTCTTCTTGTACTCAAAGGTGAATGCCTGATTGATGGCGCCATTGGTGATGTGCAGATAGTTGACGAAAGCCGAATTTGAATCGTCTTCTTCGATGGAAAAGACGTCGATATTGTGCAGGACAGAACTTACTACCTCCGATTTAGACCGGTAATTCTCTATCAGCAGATATTTCTCCTTAATCTTCTGAGCCTCTTCAAACTTCATTTCATTGGCCAGTTCCTGCATCCTTTCTACCAGCATACGGCTAATATCCTGCGTATTTCCTTTCAAAATCTCTTTGATTTCATCGATGTTCTTCAGATAATCCTCGTGCGATTGCAGTCCAACGCATGGTCCGGCGCACTTCTTGATGTGATACTCCAGGCAAACCTTGAACTTTCCCGCCCGTATGTTCTCCGGAGAAAGGTTCAGATTGCAGGTACGCAGCGGATATAGATGCTTGATCAGATCGAGCACCGCATACATCGAAGGAAGGTGGCTGTAGGGGCCATAATAAGAAGAACCGTTTTTGATAATCTTTCGAGTCCTGAAAATGCGTGGAAAGTATTCATTCTGCACGCAGATGGAAGGGTAGGTCTTGTCGTCCTTCAGCAATACATTGTAGCGGGGCTTATATTTCTTGATCAGATTGTTTTCCAGCAATAATGCATCTTCTTCGGTGTTAACAACGATGTAACGGATATCGGCAATCTTGCTGACCAATACTCGTGTCTTGCCGGGTTCATGCTCTTTGCTGAAGTAAGAATATACCCTTTTTTTTAGGTTTTTAGCCTTTCCAACGTATATAATAGTCCCTTCTGTGTTCAGATACTGATAGACTCCCGGCTTTTCGGGCAGGTTGGCTACAATACCTCTCAGATATTCATTCGTTTTGGCTTCCGGTTCTGTATTCATAATCGTTATAGATGAAATAGCGGGAAATAAAAAAGGGCGTAGATTTTCTACGCCCTGCAAATATAAGCAATTTGTTTATAAAGTCAATACGGATTCTACTTCTACGTCATCTCCGAATACGGATTTGCCATTCAGGTCTTTCAATTCGATAATGAAGTTTACATATACCTTTTTAGGCTTCAGTTTTTTCACCAGTTCGCAGGCTGCTTTCATAGTTCCTCCCGTTGCCAGTAGGTCGTCGTGTAGTAAAACGACGTCGTTTTCATCGAGTGCGTCCTTATGAATCTGCACAGTGTCCGTGCCATATTCTTTGTCGTAGCTTTCTTCGATTACCTCTGCGGGAAGTTTGCCCGGTTTGCGGATAGGAATAAAACCTGCGTTCAGTCGGGTAGCCAGGATAGGCCCCATGATGAATCCTCTGGATTCTATACCTACTACTTTGGTGATACCTTTATCCTTGTACATTTCGAACATGATGTTCGATAATTCTTGCAAGCACCAAGGGTCTTTAAACAGGGTGGTGACATCGTAGAAAAGGATTCCGGGGATCGGAAAATCAGGAATTTCCCGGATGCTTTTAATTAGCGTTTCTTTGCTCATAATCATTGGTTTATCTCGTTTCTTTAAATGATTTGTTTCACGTGAAACGTTGCCGCTTATCGGCCGGAAAGTACCAGCAATACGTTGATGTCGCTTGGTGATACTCCCGGAATCCGGCTCGCTTGAGCAATCGTTTCCGGATCAATCTTCACTAGCTTCTGACGAGCTTCCGTAGATAGCGACTGGATGGAAGCATAATCAAATTTGCCTTTGATCTTGATGCTTTCCAGGCGTGCCAGCTTTTCTGCTATCATTCGCTCTCTGTCAATATAGCCTTGATACTTGATCAGTATTTCTGCCGCTTCTAGAATCTCTTCTTTACGGTCGGAGTCTGCAGCGGTTGCTTTTTCTAATTCTCTTTGGAAGGCGGGGACATGTTCCGCGATATTCTCAATCGTGATTTGCGGACGATTGAGAATTTCGATCAGCTTACAGCCTTGACGAAGGGGAGTTGTTCCCAACTTTTCGAGGGCATCATTAATTAATGCCGGTTTCATCGAATAGTTCTTTGCGAAATTTACTATCTGCTCTAATGCCTCCTTCTTGGTCTTCATTAATTGGTAGCGATCCTCCCTTGCCAGTCCGAGGTGATATGCTCTTTCGGTCAGTCTCATGTCGGCGTCGTCCATGCGGAGAAGAATACGGTATTCGGCACGTGAAGTAAACATACGGTATGGTTCGTCTACTCCTTTGGTCACCAGGTCGTCTATCAATACACCGATATATGCTTCGTCGCGAGCCAGTGTGAAGGCTTCACCACCGTGACAGTTGATGTGTGCGTTGATTCCGGCGATCAGTCCTTGTCCTCCCGCTTCTTCGTAACCGGTTGTTCCGTTCACTTGCCCGGCAAAGAACAGGTTTTTGATAATCTTCGATTCCAGCGAATGTTTTAATTGGGTGGGGTCGAAGTAATCGTACTCAATCGCATATCCGGGACGATAGATGACGATATCCTTGAATGCCGGTACTTTTTTCAGTGCGGCGATCTGAATATCCATCGGAAGAGAAGAAGAAAATCCGTTCAGGTATAATTCCTGTGTTGTTTCACCTTCGGGTTCGAGGAACAGTTGGTGCTGCTCTTTGTCGGGGAAGGTGACAATCTTGGTTTCGATGCTGGGGCAATAGCGCGGACCGATACTTTGAATCTGTCCGTTGAACAGGGGAGAATCCGGCAGCCCTTCGCGCAGAATCCGGTGCACTTCTTCGTTGGTATAGCAGGTCCAGCATTGCAGTTGCTTCAAATGGCGCGTACTGGTATTCATGAATGAGAACTTGTGGAAGTCGCATTCTCCGTCTTGTGTATCCATCAGATCGAAGTGGATGCTGCGTGCGTCGATTCGTACCGGTGTGCCGGTCTTCATCCTTCCGTAGGCAATGCCATGTCGGGCGATGGATTCTGTCAGCTGGTAAGATGCGGGTTCTGCCATTCTTCCGCCGGGCAATTGGTGGCGGCCTACGTGCATGAGTCCGTTCAAGAATGTTCCTGCGGTCAGTACGATACATTTCGCTTTGAATGTGACACCCCAAAGAGTGACGAGTCCGACTACTTCACCGTTTTCAACGAGCAATTCACAGACGGTATCCTGCCAGATATGAAGGTTGGGAGTATTTTCCAGTTTCTCACGCCATGACCAGATAAACTTGGCACGGTCGCATTGAGCGCGGGGACTCCACATGGCGGGACCTTTCGAGCGGTTCAGGATTCGGAACTGGATAGCAGTTTCATCCGTCACCAATCCCATCTGTCCGCCCAGTGCGTCTATTTCGCGTACTATTTGTCCTTTGGCGATTCCTCCTACTGCCGGATTGCAACTCATCTGTCCGATCTTGTTCATGTCCATTGTGATCAGACAAGTTTTGGAACCTAAATTCGCAGCGGCGGCTGCCGCTTCACAACCAGCATGTCCGGCACCAATTACAATTACATCGTACTTAAAATCCATTCTACCTTATTTATTATCAAACGCTGCAAAGTTACGGAAAAGTTGCGAGAGTTGTATCTTCTGCCGGTTTTTGCTTCCGAAATTTCGAGGAGGAGGCGGGGCGGGCGCAAAAAAACGCCGTAATTTTGGATTGGAAATATGCAAGATGTAACGTTTCTGGCTTCTTTTCTTTTGTGTCAAGGCTTCGATTCCTTTCAAAAAGAGATGTAAATGCTCTTTTTCGACATTCTAGGCTTACTTTTTGTCACTTGAAAAAGTGCGCGGCCGTGTGATGAAATAGAAGACGAACGGAGCGTTTGGACAGAATTTGTATCAAATCAACATTCGGATGTATGTTTTATACCCAACCTCCACTCTTTCTCTTGACATAAATCAAAAAAATAAGGTAAAACATGTTTTTTAGCATAAGAATTCTTGTTGTTTTCCAAAACACCTCTACCTTTGCAGTGTAGTTGTGAAACTACTAAGATTTTTAGGTATTAGAAAAAGGTAATAACAAAAGAGTAGTATTAGTTTATAAAATTAAGGTATTAGATTTTAAGATTAGTTTTTAGGAAAAAGATTGTTTTGATTAGGTATTAGAAAAAAGTAGTTTTCAGGTAACAGGTAAATTGAGATGCAGAAAAAAGAATCCCATTTATGGGGGATTCTTTAGGTGGGGCGGAGTTATTCGCTCTTTTTTTATTTTATGCCCCTTTATTCTATTTTTTTATATGAGGGGTGAACTTACATACTGAAAAAACAGATATATTTGTAAGTCATATCTATTATAACCAGTTTTTGCAGTAATTTGAAGAGAGTCTTTTATTGTTTGATTAATCTTGTTGCCGTATGAGCGATAAAGATGATTTGATAGTAGCAGGTGTCAACCAGAAAGATAAGGGAATCTGGAGGGACTTTTATAATCGCTATTATGCGGCCTTGTGCTCATATGTCGAGAAAATCCTGTTCCTCACCGATGCCGTAGAAGATCTGGTTCAGGAGGTGTTTATATCCGTGTGGGAAGGTAAGCGTACTTTTTCCGACTCCCGTGAGCTGACTAATTATCTTTATCGTGCCTGCTATAATAATGCACTGTTGTATATCCGCAACCATCAGATTCATGATTCTATATTGAATGGTTTGCCTCAGGAAGAAGATTTTGAAGACGAGGAAATGCTGTATGCTTTGACTGTGAAAGAAGAAGCTATCCGACAACTTTATTTCTATATCGAGGAGCTTCCTGCCGAACAACGCCGTATCATCCTGCTGAGAATTGAAGGACATTCGTGGGACGAAATCGCATCCCGGCTGGGAGTTAGCATCAATACGGTTAAAACTCAGAAAAGCCGTAGCTATAAATTCTTACGCGAGAAGCTGGCAAATTCCAGTTATTCTGTACTTCTTACTCTTATCTTTTATTAAAAACCGGGCTGTGCATCCTTGCTTTTGTAGGGGTGAAGTGACTGTGATGTGGCTTATTTAAGTGGATGAGCCGGTATGTTTAACAGGTAAACAAAGCTTGGTTAGCATTTTTAGTAAGCTATATGTGTTCGTTCCATGTCTGTAAACCATTCGGATTACGTACGTGAGTCCATGGGATCATGTCCGCAGAGCGATGGGACCATGTATGTGAAATGAAGTCTTGTCGGTGTCTTATTACATTGGTCCGGCATTGGGAATAGATTAATAAAGCAGGCATTTATGGTTAAATCAAGGGCCTTTTTATGAAGTACAGCGCGTCATTCTTTTAGTAGAAAGTGACGATAAAATTTGAAATATTTTTGTTATCACTCTGTCGTCACTGCTTCTCGTCACTTTTATCGCATTGTATATCAATGAGCTAAGTCCGAAAGTGACGGATGATGATGAAATATGAGTTTCAAACTCCTTGATAAAAGCTAAAAAATACATCATTTTAATAGCGGTAACGGAAAAAAACAAATATTTTTTAAGATGCCTAATTGTCATTTATTGATGGCTGAATTTTGATTCCGAAAAGGGAATGATTTGTTAAATACGTCATTTTTGTTGCTGAATAATGTCATAATGATAGTTTTTCGTTCTTTTCTGTTTTCGTACGGAGAGTATCTCATAAAAAATAATCATCTTTTTGTCACCCATTTATGGATGTTATGTATAATTATAGTAAAGCAAAGATAAAATCCTCATTAGAAATAGATAAAATTATGAAAAAGTTAGAAAACACATATCAAGATGCCTCTTTGATAAAAAAGGCTCTTTTGGGAGATGCAAGCGACAAAGAGCAGCAGGTGTTGGAACAACGTTTATCTATGCATCCGGAACTGAAAGCCGTGTATGAGAAATTGCAGGATAGTGAGGAATTAAAAGATGCTTTTAATAAGTATAAAGAATATTCATCGGAAAAGGCTTACGAGCATTTCCTTCAACAAATTCAACAAAAAGAGAATTCGTCCGGTGGAAAGATCCACCGTATCCGGACATGGTGGTATGCTGCCGCAGCGATGGTAGTACTGGGAGTAGGAATTTCTTTTTATGCAGTGAATCATTATCAGGCAGTGGAGGAGTCCCAGGCACGTATCGCGCAAATCAAGCCGGGTAGCAAACAGGCAGTGCTGACTTTGCCCGATGGAAGCACTATTGATGTACAAAAGAAAGATATAAATGTAATAGTAGACGGTGTCCAGGTGAAATACAATAAAGGGGTGCTGTCATATCGACCGACCGTCACAACACAACAACACGAAGAAGAAAACGTCGATGAAAGTCCGGTGAAGTCAAATGAACTGGTTATACCACGGGGAGGAGAGAATACTGTCCTTCTTGCTGATGGAACCACTGTTCATTTGAATGCCGGTTCTAAATTGCTTTATCCGGTCCGTTTTGTCGGAAAGCGCAGAATTGTGACACTGGAAGGTGAAGCCTATTTTGATGTGAGAAAGGATGAGGAACATCCGTTTGTGGTCCGGACTCGTTTCGGAGAAGTAACGGTACTTGGTACGGCATTTAATATTAATGCTTATAATGATGCGGATGCATGCTATACCACTCTTGTATATGGGAAAGTAAATTTCTCGACACCCGATCAGAATACTATTACGCTGGCGCCGGGTGAACAGGCAGTCGCCTCTTCCCGTGGCATTGAAAAGCGGGCGGTGGATGTTAATGAATATATCGGCTGGGCACAAGGTGTATATGTTTTCAACAACAAACGGCTGGGCGATATCATGAAAACCTTCGAGCGCTGGTATGATGTTCATGTCTATTATGAGAAGGAGTCTCTGCGCGACCTGACTTATAGTGGTGACTTGCAGCGATATGGCACGATCAATACTTTCCTGAATGCATTAGAACTAACCGGCGATATCTACTATAGAATAAACGGAAGAAATATATTGATATATGAGAATGAGTAATATTGAGTTTTGATTTAAAAATTATGAAAAAAAGAAGAGTCTTTATGCTATGTCTTTTTGCATTGAGTATGGTTCTCAGTGCATGGGCACTTCCACCTGATGAGAAGAAAGTGACACTTGATTTGAAGGATGTGCCGATGGAAACATTTTTAAACACGGTAAAACAGAAAGCTGGAATCAACATGCTTTATAACTCTCAGATGTTTAAAGGAGTTGAACCGGTGACTGTAAAAGCTACCAACGAGCCTTGGAAGGAATTGCTGGACCGCGTTCTTTCACCTAAAGGTTTCACTTATGCTACCAAAGATGGTATTGTGGTCATCAAGAAGAAAGATCAGAAGACACGTACGTTGGAAGGTAAAGTGGTGGATGAACAGGGTGGCGAACTGCCGGGTGTGACGGTGCTGATACTGGGAAAAGAAAGAAATATCGGAACAATGACTGATGCCGACGGTGCTTTTTCTTTAGGACTTCCTGAAGGAGATGTAACAATTCGTCTTTCCTTTGTAGGCATGCAAACTTTGGAAATACATACTGGCAAGCTCAATCTTGATAAAGTGCATACCTTTAAGTTGAAACCCGATTCAAAGCAATTGGAAGAGGTGGTGGTAACCGGTTATGCAAAGATCAGCAAAAATAGCTTTACGGGTACTTCTGTGACGGTTTCGGCAGACCAGTTGATGTCGGTTTCCAAAACAAATGTTTTGGGAGCTTTGCAGGTATTCGACCCATCATTTCGTATTGCGGAAAATAATTTAGCCGGCTCGAATCCTAATAATGTTCCTGAGTTGTATATCCGTGGTCGTTCTGGTATCGGAACTACGGAGTTGGATGCAGAAAGCCTTTCTAAAACATCATTGAAAAACAATCCCAATCTTCCAACTTTTATCATGGATGGTTTTGAGATCAGTGTGCAGAAGTTGTATGATATGGATCCAAGTCGTATCGAAAGTATTACTATTTTGAAAGATGCTGCTGCTACGGCTATGTATGGTTCACGTGCCGCAAACGGTGTGGTGGTAATTACGACAGTTACTCCGAAAGCGGGAAAAATTAATGTGGATTATAATTTTACCGGTACGTTGGAGTTTCCCGATTTGACGGGCTATAATCTGATGAATGCTCGCGAGAAGTTGGCGACGGAAGTTGCAGCAGGACTATTTCAGGCAGATCCTGAAAGTAATGATATTGCTGAAGCACAAAGTTCACTGGATAAAATTTACAATGCTAAATTGAATAACGTGGCTCGCGGGGTAGATACTTATTGGCTTTCCAAGCCGCTTCGGACAGTATTCAATCAGAAACACAGTTTGTATCTGGATGGTGGTACAGAGAATTTACGTTGGGGAGCAGACCTTTCTTATACCTCGGGTGAAGGTGTGATGAAAGGTTCTTTTCGTGACCGTATGGCTGGTGGATTGTCTTTGTCTTATCGGCTTGGCTCTTTTCAAGTGCGAAATTACTTCTCTTATACCTATACCAACTCCGAAGAGTCTCCTTACGGAAGTTTTTCCAGCTATACTAAAAAGCAACCATATGACGAATATTTGGATGAAAACGGACAATATCTGAAAGATACATATCCTTGGACCGGTAGTTCATCAGGATATGAAAATCCCTTGTATGAAGCTACATTGCAAAGTTACGATCGCAGCAAGTCTTGGGAATTGATTAATAATACGGAACTTTTGTGGAATATCAATCCTTACCTGCTTCTGAAAGGACAGTTTAGTGTGACGAAGTCTAATTCTGATTCGCGTACGTTTATCGATCCTCGTTCCCGTTCGGAGAGAAATGCAGATAATAGGCTGAGTAATTCCAATGTAATATCTGGATGGTTAGACATTGCAACAGCGAATAGTCTGAGCTGGGACGCTACGGCCACTTTGTCTTACAATCGTAACATAAAAAAGAACAGTTTAAATTTCTTGGTGGGTATCAATGCCACTTCAAGCACTGGAGATGGTATGGGACTTACTTATAAAGGTTTCCCTTCCGGAGAACTTTCCTCACCGGGCTTTGCGAATGAACTTTCCGGCTTGCCCTCTAATTCGGATAGCAAGAGTCGTCTGTTTGGTGCATTGGGAACGTTCAACTATTCGTATGACAATATCTATCTTGTCGATGCTTCCGTTCGTTTCGACGGCAGTTCTGAGTTTGGTTCCGATCAGCGTTTCGCTCCTTTTTTCTCCGGTGGTGTAGGGTTGAACCTGCACAACTATGAGTACATGAAGCAGTTTGAATGGATGAATCGTTTTAAAATCCGTGGAACGTATGGTATGACAGGAAAGGTAAACTTCTCTCCGTATGACTCGCAGACCATATATAGTATTGTTACCGACAATTGGTTTAAGACTGGTTTGGGTGCCAATCTGATGGCTTTAGGTAACAGAGGGCTGGGATGGGAAAAAACCCATAATATGGACTTTGGTGTAGATTTGGATCTCTTCAATGGTCTGATTCAGATGGACTTCTCATACTATCATAAAAAGACAGTAGACTTGGTGAATAGTGTGACATTGCCCAGTTCTACTGGTTTTACCTCCTATAAAGACAACATCGGTGAAGTAGTAAATAAGGGTTTTGAGGTCCAGTTGAGAAGCACTCTGCTAAATACAAAAGAGTGGTATGTGGCTGTTTTCGCTAATCTTGCCCATAACGAGAATGAGATTACGAAGATTTCCGATAGCATGAAAGAGTATAACAGACGTGTGATGGATAAATACGCCAATTATGATACCGGTTATAACAAGGGTGATGCGGCATACGCTGACACCTATCTTCAATACGTAGAGGGCGGTTCGTTGACTTCTATATTTGCCGTGAAGTCTTTAGGAATCAATCCTGCCAATGGTAGAGAAGTTTTTGTGCGTCCCGACGGTACCATCACGTACGACTGGAATGCTGCCGATCAGGTTGTGGTTGGAAACCAAGAGCCCAAAATACAAGGTACGTTCGGTTTTAACCTCCGTTGGAAACAGTTTTCTCTCTTTTCTACTTTCTTGTATGAGTGTGGCGGACAGCGTTATAATTCTACCTTGGTAGATAAAGTAGAAAACGCGCGTATCGCGGATGGGAACGTAGACCGTCGGGTATTGACCGGGCGTTGGCAGAAACCGGGCGATCTTGCTCCTTACGGACGTTTTACAAAGGGAATAGTATCTGTAACTCGTCCTACCAGCCGTTTTGTGCAGGACTATAATATGCTGAGTTTTAATTCTCTGACATTAGGTTACGATTTTGATATGGCATGGATGAAAAAAGCGCATATCGGTATGCTGCGTGCAGAATTGTCCGGTAATGACCTGTTCCATCTTTCTACCGTACGTATCGAACGTGGTCTGGACTACCCGTATGCACGCTCTTTCTCAGCTTCGTTAAAGGTAAGTTTCTAATCAATAATGCTTAAAAGAAAAAATGAAGAAATTATATACAATATCACTGTTGGTACTTTGCATAGTGACTACGGGGTGTAGTGACTGGCTGAATGTGGCGCCGAGTAATCAGGTGAATGAGGAGAATCTGTTTAGCACAGGCAATGGTTATCGGAATGCACTGAACGGAGTATACTTGGATTTGGGTACTTCAACCCTCTATGGACAGAATTTGTCTTGGGGATTTATGGATTTAATCGCACAGTATTATTCACCAGTAGAATTGAACAAGGAAAGGGTCTATTACCAGGCTCTCAATTATAAGTTTGAACATACGGATGTGAAGTCTATTATTTCATCTATTTGGTCTAGATCGTATAATAATATTGCCAATTGCAACAATCTGATTAATCAGGTATCGAATGCAAGTCCGTCGCTTTTTGAACAGGGAGAGTTGGAGAAGAATATGATTCACGGTGAGGCGCTTGCCCTGCGTGCTTTCATCCATTTCGAAATCCTTCGAATGTTCGCCCCTGCTATGATGAAAGACGACCATAAGGCATATATGCCTTATGTAGATGTCTATCCTACTTTTGTGCCTGCATATGAAACGAATGAGGAGATTTTGAAAAAAGTGGTTGCAGACTTGAAAGAGGCGAAACGTATGTTGGCGCAGTGTGACATAACAGAAGAGCATAGAGAATGGATGGCAATAAACCCTCGTATGTTGGGTATTGATCTTTCTGCCGGAGACATTGCCGAAGAAGATGTTTTCTTCGCCTTTCGAGGATACCGTATGAATTATTATGCGATTACAGCTATTTTAGCTCGCGTATACTTCTGGAATGGTGAGTATGAATTAGCGTACAATGAAGCAAAAGAGGTACTGGATGCTACTTATGACGATGATGGCCAAAAGTGTTTTTCTTTTATGGAATATTTGGAATTGGGAAATAACATGAAAGATTATAATAGCATCATCATGTGCTTCTTTAATAAAACGCTGCAAGAGGATTATGAACCGTTTATTACGAAGAGTAGTAAAGATGTATTCTATTTGGTTGATTTTGAAAAGGGAGAAAAAGAGTTAGACCAACGACTGTTGGAAGATATGATAGGTTCTGAAAGATCAAATAAATATTCGCGCAAATATGACATTCCGCTTGGTACATATGGTTCAGATATGATTCCGGGAATACGTTTGAGCGAGATGTATTATATTATGGGAGAATATTTTGCCCGCACTAATAATTTTATCAAAGCGGGAGAAATGTTGGATGAGGTTCGTTTCAACAGAGGTATTATAACTACAAATTTGAAAAATACCATTACTACTTTGGACGGTTATCATACGGAGATGCTTAAAGATATGCGTAAGGAGTTTGTGGGCGAAGGACAGCTTTTCTTTCAGTACAAACGTCTGGATAAGAAACCGGCTAAAAATGCAATATTTGTATTTGAGAAGCCTGATAATGAAGATGTTTAATAAGTAAGCGATGTAAAATCATGATAAGAAAATATATACTGTTAGCATTGTTGCCTCTTTGTCTGTGGGCATGTTCGGAAGATGAGATAAAGCCGTATCATGGAGAGCAATATCTGTATTTCAATCATTTAAAAGATGGTGAAGAAGAGGAAATTAGTGTCTCGTTCAACAACTATCCCACAAGTGACGAGGTTGTGGTGAAAATAGGATTGGCACTTATCGGTAAGCCTTTTGAGAAAGATGCTCCCTATAAATTGGTGGTGGTGAACGAAGAAGTGAAAGAAGGCGAGACACCAAATGCTTTGCCCGAGAATTATCGGTTGCCTGAATCGCCTCTGTTTAAGGCAGGAATGCCTAAAGATACCTTAGAAGTGGTATTGGTAAAGACAGACAATCTGAAAGAGGATGTAAAACTGTGTCTGCGATTGGAAAGTAATGAGAACTTTGCGGGTTCGATGCCGGGTTTTGATCAGATAACGATTGTTTTTAATAATGTAATAAGCAAACCAATGTGGTGGAATAGTGAAGTAACCAAATTATTCTTAGGTACATATTCCCGGAAAAAATACGTAGAATTTGTGACATTCTCCGGAATATCGAACTTTGGTGCGCTTAGTACGGCGGAAAAACGCCAGGCATCGCTTGAGTTTAAATACTACGTAGCAGAAAACAATATAATGGATAAAGATGATAAAACAGGTCAGGAGTTCCCGATGGAAATTCCCGTTGATTAATTAGATATAGAATTATGAAGATACATACATTATTTGCAGCAATATTTCTTCTTTTCATAGTGACAGCTTGTTATGAAGATAAGGGAAACTATGAATATAGGGAGATGAATGATATTGAGATTACTGTAGAAATGGAAGATAAACACCCGTCTTACGCTTTAGGTGATGTCGTTACATGTACTCCGAAATTAACATTCGCTTTGGGGCAGGAAAGTACCAATCTTGATTATGAATGGTCTTTTGCAGGCAAGAAGATTTCGCATACGCGTAATTTGGAATGGGTGGCCGATACAGTCGTAAACGATAAAGCTTTGCAATTGGCAGTATTAGACAAAAATACGGGAGTAACCTACTTTGGCCATATTTATATTACCGTTTCTTCTAAATATGCAGCCGATGGCTGGGTAGTTCTTTCCGAAAAAGACGGTAACAGTACATTGGCTTTTATACGTCACGTAAGTGGTTTTAATACTCCCTCGGCAGCAGTTCGGGATGTTTACCAAATGATCAATGGACACCCGATGGGAACCGGTCCGATGTCTGTATATCCCCATTGGACAAGTTCGTGGGGAGGTGAAGAAGAAGCTAGCTGGCTATGGGTTGCACAGAAAGGAGGACAAGGCGCATTGGACGTTTCGGGAAGTACTTACCAACAGAAAGCAACTTTGTCTCAGATTTTTTTGAAGCAAACGTATCCAGAGGGATTTGTTCCGGCGGCCGTGATGGATTTGCAGATACTTTCATTGGCTATTGGTGAAGACGGAACAATTTATACACGTGTTAAGGAAACGAATAAACTGTTTAATACCGGTCGTTTTATCGATCGTCCGCTCACATCGGATGCCAAAGGAGAAGTGAAAGTGGATGGTAGTATGATTGCTTATACTCGTTTTGACTATCAGGCAGGATTGTTGTGTTATGATAAGAACTCTGCCCAATATTTGCATATTGGTGATTATGTTGATTATGATTCGGGAGAAACTCGTGTAGGAAAAGCACTTCCTTTAAAAGTGGATGAAGGAGATTATAAAGAAGGGGATGCTAAGCTGAATGATATGAGAAATCATAAAGTACATTTTGTAGGAGCGTCTTCCAAAGGAACAGACTTCACTATGTCTTATATGGCTGTTATTGAAAATCAAACAACGGGTAAGTTTTATCTTCAGAAGTTTACTGTAGAAGCCTATGATGGAAAAATGAGTGCAGTCCCAACCAAGTTTGAGTCTCAGGAAGAAATGGTAGGCCTTGGAAACGTGATCAATGGAAGTGCCAAGAATAGTTTTGCTCTTTGTAACTATCAGGAGCAGGCTCCATATATGTTTATCAGTAAAGATAATATGTTGTATCTTTATTATATGTCTAACAGTACATTATACCCGTGTGCACAATTCGAGTCAAATATCACCTCTATGAACGTGAATATTTATTACAATAGATGCCTCATGGTTGGATTAGAAAATGGAGATGTTGTTATTCTGAAGGGAATACGTAGTGCTGATGGAGAACCCAATTTAGATAGATATGTCATCAACGGAGGAAATACTATTCAAGTAACTGATGCGGAAAATGACTTCGTTCTTTTCCATGAGAAAGACTTCGGACGGGTGGTGCAGGTTTTCTATAGATGGAACATGAGTTGGAACGAATATTTCTATTAATTATTAAAATAATAAGACGTTGAAAAAACTGTATTTACTTCTCTTAGTCGCACTCTGTGGGGCTGTTATCAGCCCTGCTGTGGCTAAGAAGAAAAACAAGAAGAAAGCTTCTACCGAAGCGACTACAAAGAAAGAGAAGAAGGAAACCAAGTACGACAAACTGTTTAAAGACAAGAAAGTCACCACGGCTAAAGGTTTCATTACTCTTCACAAGTTGGACAATAAAATTTACTTTGAATTGCCGATTAAGGTGATGAATCGGGATATTCTACTTGGTTCTACCATCGTGGAAACGACCGATAACCAGTTCGGCTGTGTAGGAGAGAAGTCAGGTGATCCTTTTCTGATTCGTTTTGTGCAACGCGACTCAACTATTACATTGCGTCGTGTACAGGCAGGGCAGTTCTCTGAAGATCGTGAAATCAAGAAGCGCTTGGTAAGCAGTACCATGCCGGCAATCGCTGAAACATTCGAGATCAAAGCATATAATAACGATAGCACGGCAGTGGTATTCGATATGACAGACTATCTGCTGAGCGATAAAAAAAACCTTTCTCCATTCTCTCCATATTCAATGATGGAGATGATGGGAGCCGATATTAGTAAGGATTTTGAGAAGGAAAGCTCATTTATTCAGGGAGTCAAAGGCTTTGAGGATAATGTGAGTATACGTTCTTTACTGACCTACAAAATCAGCGTGGGTATGAAGGGAAATTATGCAGTGAAGAAAATGCCGTTTACTGCGGTTATGAACCGTAGCTTCATTCTGTTGCCTGAACAACCGATGCGTCCCCGTTATGCTGATCCACGTATTGGTATTTTTGAACACTCTGTAGTAGAATTTGCTTCCGAAGGTCGTGGGTTGCGTACTCGTCACATTGCTCACAGATGGAATCTGGAGCCATCGGATTCAGCAGCCTATCTCCGTGGCGAACTGGTAGAGCCGAAGAAACCTATTGTTTTCTACATTGATGATACTTTTCCGTTGAGTTGGAATAAATATATCCATAAAGGAGTTGAAGTATGGCAGAAAGCATTTGAGAAGATCGGTTTTAAGAATGCCATCATTGCAAAAGATTTCCCGAAAGATGATCCGAACTTCGATCCGGAGAATATCAAATATTCCTGTATACGTTATGCTCCGTCTACGGTGGCCAATGCGATGGGACCTTCTTGGATAGATCCGCGTTCCGGAGAAATCATTAATGCATCTGTTACGGTATTCCACAATATTGTGCAGTTGGTTCAGTACTGGCGCTTCTTGCAGACTGCCCCTGCTGATGAGGAAGTACGTGATGTTGTTTTGCGTGAAGACTTGCTGGGAGATTGTATCGCTTATGTGCTCTCGCATGAGGTAGGACATACATTGTCATTGATGCACAATATGGCAGGTTCTTCTTCTATCCCTGTGGAATCTTTGCGCGATCCGAAGTTTACTCAGGAGTTTGGTACGACCTACTCTATTATGGACTATGCCCGTAACAATTATATTGCTCAACCGGGTGATAAAGAGAGAGGCGTGCGTTTGACTCCTCCGGAACTGGGAGCGTATGATTACTATGCTATTGCCTGGCTGTACACCCCGATTTTTGAGGCTAAAACGGCAGAGGAAGAAATTTCTATTTTGGATAAATGGATCAGTGAGAAGTCTGGAGATGTTAAATATCGCTATGGTAAACAACAATTCAGACGTCGTTTTGACCCAAGTTCAGTAGAGGAAGACTTGGGAGATGACCCGGTGAAAGCTTCTGAATATGGACGTCGCAACTTGCAATATCTGTTAAAGCATATCAATGATTGGGTAGCGGATAAGGATAAGGATTTTGAGTTCCGCACGGCTGTTTATGACGAAATTGTATATGCTTACGTACGTTATTTGACTTTCGTTTTGGGAGATATCGGTGGTATTTATCTGAATGAACGCTATGACGGTGATCAGCGCCCAAGCTTTAAAACTGTATCGAAGCAACAACAAAAAAAGGCTTTGAATTTCTTATTGAATGAACTGAAGGACCTTTCGTGGCTGGATGCACGCGAAACACTGAAAGAATTCCCTATCCGTACTTCTGTGGCCATGCAGATGGAAGATGCAATTATTGATGGTATCTTGTCTCGTTGTGGTGCGGTGGCTATCTGTTCGGGTAAGGCGACATCAGCTCCTTATACTCAGAAAGAATATCTTGCCGATATAGAACGTTTTGTATGGGCTCCTACCCGCGCCGGAAGAACCTTGACAGAAACAGAAATGCGTTTGCAGATGAATTATCTGACGAAGCTGATTGAAGGTTCGGTTGCAGGGGTTGCAAAGAATGCTACCCGTAAAGGTATCGCAGATATGTATGCTCACATTGAAGTGCCCGAATGGCTGAAAGCTGCTTCGCGCGAACGTTTCGGAATCATCTCGGAGGAATTTATGGGATGTTTTAATAACAAGCCTCGTGAGATGCAGGCTGCCCGTTTGGAGGAAATCAGTGGATTTGATGATGATGTAGATCTGAAAGCACCGATCGAACCGATGGAACATATATACTACGGTGAGTTGAAGAAGGTTCGTAGTCTGGTTGCAGCGAGTGCTTCTACCGGTTCGGCTGATACACAACGCCACTACCGCTTATTGTTGTACAAAATTGACCAGGCATTAAAATGATAGGAAGTATGAGAAATAGATATAGTAAGATACTTTGTTTATTGCTTCTTTTTGCATGTTGCCTGCCACAGGAAGGAAATGCTTTCTGGCCTTTTAAAAAGAAGAAAAAAGAAGATAAGAAGGAAAATCTGACACCATATCAGAAGCTGTTCAAGAATAAGAAAGTTCAGACAGCACACGGGCTGATGACTATTCATAAGGTGGAAGGGAAAGTGTATGTGGAGTTCCCGGTTGCCATGTTAGGCCGTGAGATGCTGTTTGCTTCTTCTATTGAAAATACGAGTGACGGTGGTGAAGGAGCTCCCGGACAGTTAGGGGGTACCGACGTACGTTTCCGTTTTGAGATGATCGATTCTACTCTTGTGGCACGTATGCCTTTATTGAGTAAGCCGGTAAATACCAGTGGTGATGCTTATATCGCACATGCGTTGGACAATGCGCATAATCCGGGTATTTTCAAAAGCTTTAAGGTATTGGCTTGCACTCCGGATAGTTCTGCACTTGTGGTAGATATGAAGGGATTATTTTTGGAGGGATCTGCTTTTACCAAACCTTTCCCTTCGACATCGGCTAACGGATACTATGGATTCGTGTCGCGCGATCATTCTCTGCAATCGGATAAATCTGCTATTTTGGGTGTATCGGCTTCAGAAAATCATATAAGTGTACGTGAAGAGTTGTCATATACTGTCGACCATACGCTGATGGGAGCATACAATATGTACAAAGACGTACCGTTGACAGCGGTCGTCACTAAAATGCTTTGTATTCTGCCCGAGGAGCCGATGACTCCTCGCCTGGCTGACTCACGTTTGGGATTGACTACACAATTGAAAAGTGATTATTCAGGGGCAACTCAGGAAGTGAAGAGTATACGCTATGCAAAACGTTGGCGTATCGAGCCTTCCGACTCTGCTGCCTATCGCCGTGGCGAGCTGGTTCGGCCAGTCAAACAACTGGTGTTCTATATCGACAGTCTGATGCCTGTCAAATGGAATCCGTATATCAAGGCTGGTGCGGAATCGTGGAATAAGGCATTTGAGAAGATCGGCTTTAAAGATGTTATTTGTGTGAAAGAATTCCCGAAGAATGACACATTGTTCAATGCAAACAGCTTTGACTGTATGACAATACGTTATTCGGCTTCTTGGCTGAATTCGGCACAGACAACGATACACTCAGATACACGTACCGGTGAAATATTGAACGCGTCTATTCTGATTAATGCAAATATGATCAGTGTTCAGTATGCTGACCGTATAGGGGCCACTGTTGCTATTGATCCTCGTGTGCGTACTACTGTTTTCCCGCAGGAGATACAGGGTGAGTTGATTCAGGCTGCTATTGCTCAGGCTGTAGGAACCGGATTGGGACTTACAATGAACTGGGGAGCTTCCTGTGCTTATCCGGTGGATTCGTTGCGTTCGGCAAGCTTTACTCAAAAGTATGGTCTCGCTTCTTCTGTTATGGGAGGCGTAATCATTAATGACGTAGCTACGGAGGAGGATGTTCGTAATGGAGTGTGTCTGGTTAATACAAAGCCTGGTCCATATGACGAACTGGTGATTAAATATTTATATCAACCTATCTATGCTTCTTCATTGCAGGAAGAAAAAGAGACATTGGATAGCTGGATTCGTGAACATACGGGAGATCCATATTATGCTTATATACGTAATCAGTCACGTTTTGATTCTGATCCTCGTAATAGTCGCGGAAGTCTGGGAGATGACCATTTGAAATCATTCGACTATATGCTTCCTAATGTTCGCAAAGGATTTGAAAACTATTATAGTTGGTTTGCCAAGGAAGACCGCGATTTTTTAATGCGCAGACGTGTACACTCTGCCCTTAGTGAAAGACTGAGCGGGCGTATTTATGCAATACTGAGTTATATTGGCGGTATTTACTTGAATGATATTCGCGAGAAGGATGCGATACCAAGTTACTCAATGGTAGATCGTGAGAAACAGAAAGCAGCTTTGAGTAAAGCATTGGAACTGGCAAAGAATCTGGATTGGGTGGACGATACCGCTCATTTGAATGAATTTGAAATTTCAGATAAGAAGGCTGACCGTTTACGTTTGGATATCTTTAATGGTATTTTCGGACGTCTGCCTTATGTCGAGGTTTGTACAGAACGCTTCCCGGATGCAGCATATACTGCTTCGGAATATCTGGATGATATCTATGGAATTGTTTGGGAAGGTGTCTTGAAGCATCGTCCGTTGGAGAATTTCGAGAGAGCACTACAGACAGCGTTTCTGGAAAGTATTATTTCAACATCGACAGCAACTGCGCCTATTGGTAGTTTCAAAGCCTCAAAAACAGGATTTGCGGCTACCGGCAAACCGGAGATCAATCTGGCTTCTTTGAGAAATGGCGGAAAGGTGGATATGAAGATGTATTCATTGCAAAATGCAGAAGAAGTAGCAGGCTTTTCTTCAATTCCGCCGATCTATACCAACCAGACAAAAATAGCTGCTTACTATTTTGACTTGTTGATGCGTACGAAAGACATGCTCAAGAAAGCAATTTCGACGGCTCCTGAGGCAGATCGTTCTCATTATGACCTGTTGATCTACCGCATTAATAAAGCTACGGAAATTGAATAAATCTCTATTACATAAACTCTCTCTTAATTAATTTGTCTCTATGAAAACAATATTGTAAGAGATATTTTTAAAGATTTCTTCT
Source organism: Bacteroides sp. 1_1_14 (assembly GCF_000162515.1). Lineage (NCBI taxonomy): Bacteria > Pseudomonadati > Bacteroidota > Bacteroidia > Bacteroidales > Bacteroidaceae > Bacteroides > Bacteroides sp. 1_1_14. The sequence continues at coordinate 165,857 of NZ_GG774709.1, forward strand.
ATGCAATATTGAGCATTTTTCACCCGGGTTTACATTGTCGAATGTAAATCCGGGTGAATCTTTTATAGGCGGATATCTTTTGGAAAGTACCATACAACTAGATTGCCCGAGAGAAAAATATCAGTCTTTCTGTATAGAACATTATTATTTAATTTGTATTTTTGGCGCAAAACTCCCGAAATGACTAACAATGAGATTTCCATAGAACAAATTAATAAGTTGGATGCGGCTGCTTTCCGACTGCTTTATAAGAATTATTATAAAGCATTGGTTTGCTATGCAATAACAATTGTCGGAGATTCAGAATCTGCAGAAGATATTGTCCAGGAGTTATTCTCCACTATTTGGGAGAAAAAGATGTTTTTCCGGTCTCTGGCTTCATTCAGGGTTTATCTGTATAACTCTGTCAGAAATGCTTCCTTGGATTATTTGAAACATAAGGATGTGGAAGGCAACTATCTTCAGAAGATGCTTGATAGTCATTCCACTACATTTAGGATGGAAGAGGAGGAAGAGGGCTTCTTTAGTGAAGAAGTCTATCGCCAGCTTCTTCAGACAATTGATGCGCTGCCGGATCGATGCAGGGAAGTTTTTTTGATGTATATGGAAGGCAAGAAGAACGAGGAGATTGCCACTGCACTCCATGTTTCTCTTGAAACTGTGAAGACTCAAAAGAAGAGAGCAATGTCCTTCCTTAGAAAAAAAATTAGGCTCCTATCATTTTCTATTATTACAAATGTTACTTCCCTAAAAAGAAGCATAACACTCAATCCGCTTTACTTGTTAACACCTGTTTGCAATGAACAAAATGTTCGTTGTTTTTCTTGATTATTGTACAAAAAGAACGGTCTTCTAAATAAATAAAGTATCTTTTGAATAAAAAAACTTCAGAATCCTGTCCCTCATTTTTTCTTCTTAGTCGTCTTTATTATAAATAACCTGAAATAATATGATAAAGCGTAAAAGAAGTATAAATTCTATTATCCATGATCAGTTGCTGGGATACGCTTCGGAAGAAGATAAAAAACAGTTGCAGTCATGGCTTGATAGTTCTCAAGAAAATAGAGAGAACTATGATCGTCTGATGCGTGAGGCTTGTTTGATTGACAGGTATAAACAGTTTGCCCAGGTAGATGAAGCACGTGCTTGGGAAAGGTTTCAGAAAAAGCATTTCTCTATTCGCTCTGCTCGTTGGATCAAAATAGGACGCTATGCTGCAATCTTCTTATTGCCGATAATCGGTTTTGCAATATGGTTTTGGACTTTGCGGCTGATGGATTCTCAGCCGGTGATTTCGGATGAAGTTCGTATTGCTATGATCCGGTCGGAGAAGATGGGTAAACAAAAGGCAACACTGATTCTGGCAAATGGACAGAAGATGGATTTAAAATCAGTGCCTGCTAAGCCTTTACAGGATTCGGTGGAACAAGTGCCTGTTGCTCAACCGTCTGTCCCTGAGACTGATGTGAACGAATCGGAAGAGGTCTCTGTTGTAGAAAATAATAAGTTGAGTACTTATGATGACAGTGAATTTTGGATGACGTTTGAAGACGGGACCAGAGTGCATCTGAATTATAATACGACATTAAAATATCCACCACATTTTGGTACTACCACTCGCACGGTCTATTTGGATGGGGAGGCCTATTTTCAGGTAGCCAAGGATAGCAAGCGTCCTTTCCGTGTCATTACGGCGAATGGAGTGGTCAAGCAGTACGGGACAACTTTCAATGTAAATACACATGTGCCTGGAATAACGAAAGTAGTGCTGGTGAAAGGTTCTGTAAGTGTGCTTCCTAATCAGGGAGGGGAATATAAAATAAAACCGGGGGAATTGGCGGTTCTTCAGGCTGATACGCAAGATGTACAAATTAGCGTAGTGGATATCGAGCCGTATATCGCATGGAACAGTGGACGTTTTGTTTTTGATAATTGTTCTTTGGAGAGTCTGATGAATGTAATATCACGTTGGTACAACAAAGATGTCGTATTCGAATCGGAAGATACCAAGAAGATACGTTTTACAGGAGATATTGATCGCTACGGCTCAATAGAGCCCATATTGAAAGCGATACAGCGGGTGACTCATCTGGAAATGGAAATACAGGGGAAGACCATAATTATAAAGAAATAAACATATTAACTACTATTAAAAAAGGAGGACGACATGCAAAAAAAGAGAGCTCGAGAACGCATTATCATGTTTCTCTGTATTATTTCCTTGTTGTTTACACCGGTGTTGGCTGCATCGCAATCTAATGCAATGAGGGTATCCTTAGATCTTAAATCTGCAACAGTTAAAGAATTTTTTGATGCTGTAAAAGTACAGACTGGCCTGAACTTTATTTATAGTACGGAGCAAGTGAAGAATATGCCTCGTATCACTATTCAGAGCAATAGTCAGCCTATCAGTGAGGTGTTGAACAAAGTGCTGGCAAATACCGGATACAGTTATGAGATAGAAGGAAATATTGTAACCATTGTATATCAGCAACCTAAAGAGAATGTCCGCACGGCTACGGGCGTTGTGGTTGATGAGGGAGGGTTGCCCTTGCCGGGAGCTTATATAAAACTCTCTAAAACGGAACATTCGACGATAACTGATAATGAAGGTAAGTTTTCTATTAATTTATTCCATCAGAAAGAGCCTGTCCTGATTGTCTCGTATTTGGGAATGATTGTACAGGAAGTAAAAGTTGCCGGTACTAAACCTATGACAATCGTGATGAAATCGGATGTAAAGTCAATCGATGAAGTTGTAGTAACAGGTTATCAGGAGATTGACAGACGGAAGTTGGCAAGCTCCATATCCTCTATAAAGGGAGCTGATCTGATTGGTGGGGAGTATCTGTCTATCGACAAAATGTTGCAGGGACGCCTGCCGGGTGTTGCTGTGATGAATATGTCATCTACTCCGGGAGCTGCTCCTAAGATTAGAATCAGGGGATCTTCCTCTATTACAGGAAATAGAGAACCGGTATGGGTAGTCGATGGAATTATTCTGGAAGAACCTGTCAATATCTCTACAGAGGAACTGAACAGTCCGGATAAGATAAATCTGATCGGAAATGCCATCGGTTCGGTCAATCCGGAAGATATTGAACGTGTGGATATTCTGAAAGATGCCAGTGCTACTGCTATCTATGGTATCAAAGCGGCCAATGGAGTTATTGTGGTCACTACCAAGCAAGGAAAAAGCCAGAAACCGAGTATCTCGTATACCACTACATTGGGGATAACAGCTCCTCCTACTTACGATAAAATGTTTCGGATGAATTCTGCCGACAGAATTGATATGTCTATCGAAATGCAGGAGAGGGGATTATCTTTCGGAAGTTACAAACCTTCGGATATTGGCTATGAAGGGGCATTGCAACATCTGTGGAATAAGGATATTACCTATCAGGAATTCTTAAACCAGGTGAAGACCCTGAAAGGATTAAATACCGACTGGTATGACTTGCTGTTCCGTACAGCATTTACACATCAGCATTCGGTATCCATTACAGGTGGAAATGACCGGAGTAATTATTATATGTCCATGGGATATGCGAATAATAACAGTGTGACGATAGGGGAAGGGTTAGAGCGCTATAACGTACTGGCTAAAATAAATACCAGAATTAACCGGAATATACATTTGGGATTAAAGGTTAGCGGTTCGCTTTCCAAAGCCGAACATCCTCATACTTCCATTGATGTGTATGAGTATGCTTATAATACTTCACGGGCTATTCCACTTCGGACAGCTTCTAATGAGTTGTATTTTTATGCGAATGAGGCTGGACGTAACGGAGTATTGTCTTACAATATCATGAACGAACTGAATCATACAGGAAACAAGAATGATAATTCCGCTATAGATGTAGCTGTCAATCTGGATTGGAAGGTTGCTTCATGGATGAGATTTTCATCTATATTAGGACTGTCCAGAAGCAACGTGACACAAGAAAACTGGGGTGATGAACAATCATATTATATTTCTTCTATGCGACAAAGTCCCTATGGGAAGATGTTGCCGAATCCCATTGAAGATTCTGAATTTGCCGAAAGATATTGTCTGCTTCCGTTTGGAGGAGAGTTGATGACGACCAATACACGTAATACTTCTTATACATGGAGAAATAGCCTGTCTTTGATGCAAAGTTTCGGAAAACATGAAGTTTCCGGAAGCATCGGACAAGAGGTCAGATCTTCAAAATATGACGGATTAAGCTCTACGCAATATGGTTATTTGCCCGAAAGAGGTAAAAAGTTTGTTGATATTGACCCGACAGTCTGGAAAAGATACGGTGCTTTGGTAAAGAGTCATCCGGATGTGGTGACCGATACAAAGAATAATGTGATTTCATTATATGCTACGGCTGCTTATGTTTATGACAGTCGCTATATTCTGAACTTCAATATACGTACTGACGGTTCTAATAAGTTCGGTCAGAGCAAGAGCGTTCGTTTTCTGCCAATATGGTCAGTGTCTACACGATGGAATGTTATCAATGAGAAGTTTATGAAGAACGTCGATTTCCTGAATGATCTGGCAATTCGTGCCTCATACGGTATACAAGGTAACGTGCATCCGGATCAGACCCCTAACTTGATTGCTAGTTTGGGGACATTGGAGTCAATGCCACAGGAGTATATTTCAACATTGTATAAGCTGCCGAATAATAAACTGAAGTGGGAAAAAACCAATTCGTATAATATTGCAATCGACTGGGCATTCTGGAATAACAGAATCTATGGATCGCTTGATGTATATTACAAAAAGGGAGTAGATCAGGTGGTTACGAAAAACGTAGCTCCTTCTACAGGTGCGTCAAGTGTCTCCATTAATGATGGTGATGTTGAGAATAAAGGTTGGGATTTGGCTGTTTCTTTTGTTCCGATTCAGACCCGGGACTGGATGTGGAGTTTATCATTCAATACAGGTAAAAACTACAATAAAGTGTTGAATGCCGGGAACTCAGCGATCACTTGGCAAGACTATATTGCAGGAACATTAGTGAGCAATGGCAATGCGATAAATAGTTTCTATTCTTATAAATTTGATAAACTGGATGATCAGGGTTTTCCTACATTTAAGGATATTAATGAGAAAGATGAAGAAGGAAATGCTGTGGTTCATTCTTTGCAGGAGATGTATGACCGTGCTTTTGTTCTTTCCGGAAAACGTGAACCCGATCTGACCGGTGGATTCTCTACTTATTTGAAATATAAGAATATTACATTTAATGCGTTGTTCTCATTCAGCTTTGGCAATAAAATGCGCTTGAATGATTTGTATGAGTCCTCCGGACAGCGGCTTCCTTATCCGGATCAGAATATGTCCAGTGAATTTGTGAATCGTTGGAGAGAGCCGGGTGATGAAGACAGAACCATTATACCGGTTTTATCGGATAAGAGTTTGCAGATCAACGATAAGGATGTGACCTATCGTATTGCGGATAATGGATGGGATATGTATAATAAGAGTGATATCCGTGTAGTTTCAGGCAGTTTCCTCAGATGCCGTTCGATGTCTATTCGCTATGATTTTAAACGTGAATGGTTGAAACCTGTCTATCTGAAAGGAGCAAGTGTCAGCTTTGATATGGGTAATGTATTTGTCATTAAAGATAAAGCGCTGAAGGGCAGAGATCCTGAACAGATTGGATTTGGCTCAAGAAGTATACCACCGCAGCGTTCTTACTCACTTCGCTTTAATATTACTCTTTAATAATGAATGATGATGAAAAAGTACAATTTATATATCATATTGCTTATCTGCACATTATCGTCGTGCAGTGACTTTTTGGAAGAAAGTTCACAAGATTTGATGATACCCAGATCGGTGAAGGATTACAAGGAACTGTTCTTCGGTGAGGTAATGAAAACGAATGAAAAAGACATACCTCATCCTTATCTGGAATATATGACAGACGATGTGAAAGACCAATGTTACTATGGAACCAGACCACAAGTCATTTCTAATGATTTCAGAGAATATGTTTGGGCATATTATACGTGGCAGGGAAACCCGGAAGTGGGAATTTCAAATGAACTTACGCCGGATGTTGCATGGACAGTCTATTATCATAAGATATTGATGACTAATATCATACTGGACCAGCTTTATACCATGAACGGGACGGATATGGAACGTCAGGATTTAGCAGGTGAAGCTTATTTCATGCGGGCTTTCTCGTATTTTATGCTTGCTAATTTGTATGGAAAGCCTTATCATCCTGCAACGGCAAATGAAGACTTATGTGTACCGCTCAATAAAGAAATCGGCTTATCAGATAAGATGATGAAGCGGGCCACGAATGCAGCTGTTTATGCCCAAATGGAAGAAGACATTAATAAGGCTATCCAGTGTTTTAAGGCTATAGGAGGTGAGAAAACTATTTTCCGTCCTAACTTGCCGAGTGCTTATCTATTGGCATCACGTATTGCTCTTTTTCAGGAGAAATATGATGAGACCATTCTTTATTGTGACTCGGTCTTTAAGGTCGCGACTCAGCCACTTTACAAACTTCAGGAAAAAAAGGACCACTATTTCTTTTCTCTTGCTAACAAAGAAATCTTGTTATCCTACGGACTTACATCACTTGAGACGCATATGAAAGAAGATTTCAGGTATACGGGGAACTTGGTGGTTTCTGATGATTTACTAGCGCTATATTCGGAAGATGATTTGCGTCTTACGAATTATTTCAAGAATACAATCGGCAACCAGACCAGACCTACTAACAAACAGTATAGTGTCTATACACCTATTAAGTGGACTAAAAATTCTGCTACAGTCTATGCCAACGCCTTGCGTATTTCGGAAGCTTATCTGAATCGTGCTGAGGCTTTTGCTGAACTTGGCAATACGAACAAGGCTCTTGCTGACTTAAATGAGCTCCGTGAAAATCGTATGAAACCGGGAACTCCGCCGTTAGCTGTTGATGAAGACGGAATTGTAGCAACCGTACGTAAGGAACGCCGTAGAGAACTGGCGTTTGAAGGATTCCGCTGGTTTGATTTGCGCAGATATGGCTGCCCTCCTCTTACGCATACTTACAGTTCAAAGGAGAACGAGGGAGCAGGGGATGTCTTCGAACTGAAAGAGAAAGGCTCATACGTGTTGCCGATTCCTAAGAGCGAAAGAGAGAGAAATACGGAAATAGAAATATTCGACCGTCCGAATAGTGAACCTGTTAATAATTGATCGATTATGAAGAAACTTATATTATTAATTTGTATGTTGGCAGGTATGTCTTCTTGTTATCATGAAGATGCGTTAATCGTTCCTGAGCAACCGGATAAATATAACATTTTGACAGATGACCCGTCAGATCCGACACAGCATTTTATATACCAGTTTTATCAGAAATATCAGACTGTGATTATAACTAATCCGACTGAGGCTGATTATAAATTCAACTTTACAGCGAATAACGGAATTAAAATAACTGCTCCCGAACAAAAGCAGGAGATTATTGATGAAGGGATTGAGTTTTTGCAAAAGGTATTATTGAATTTGTACTCGGATAGTTTTTTAAAGAAGAATTTACCTTTTTCTATATTGTTATCTGAAGAGGTCCGGATGGCCTCTTATGGTGAGACAACCATCATGAATTGCTATGCTAGTAGCAGCTTTATAGCCTTAGGTAATGTATCATCTTCTCTGAAAACAATGACCGATGAGGAGTTTGTGAAAATCAGAGCAGATGTGAATGCCAGCTTTTGGGCAAAGTATATGTCGGAAGTCAGAGGATTGTTTACTATTTCAGATGCTTTTTATGAAGCTAGTGAAGAAGTTGAACCGAAATTGTACGACCCGAACTGGTATCGTTTTAAAGGAACGGACCCTAATGAAATCGATTTTTATAAGTATGGGGTGATTACTTATTCTGAGAACTCCTATATTGATGAAGATTGGCCGGATTTTAATTCCATTTATGCTCCTTTAAAGAGTGAAGACCTTGCGCAATGGATGAATTTCGTCTTTGAGAAAACTCCTGCCGAGATTCAGGAAATCTGCGATAAATATCCGGTAATGAAGAAGAAGTATGATGTGATTCGGGAAGCTATGCTTGAAAACGGATTCGATCTGTCCAAACTGGAACTATAGAACTTAAAAACAACATGATATGAACAAAATTTTCACCTTATTACTTGTAGGAGCATTAACTGCCGGAGCGGTAACTGCTAATGCCGAAAGTCAGATTTTTAAAAAGAAAAAGAAGAAAGCAAAAGCGGAAACAGAGCAGCCGGCGGCAAAAGATTCCACAAAGAGTAGTATGACCGAATACAAAAAACTACTGAAAGGAGCCAAGACGATTGATGGCATGTTTAAGGTACACATCGTTAAGGATAAGTATTATTTCGAAATACCTAAAGACTTGATGGGACGCGATTTTATGATTGCGTCCAGAGTATCGAGTACCAGTAACAATAAAGATATAGCTGCCGGACAAATGCCACGCAATCCGGTACTGGTAACTTTCTCGGCAGATAAAAAGAAAATCTACATGCACAAAAAGATGGTGCGCAATTTGTGTGACACCACTTCCAATATGTATGCTGCTTTTCAGCGCAACTTCTCAGACCCTATTTGGGAAGCATATAAGATAGAAAGTCTTTCACCGGACTCTTCAGCATATGTCATCGATATGAGTTCGCTTTTCATAACGGATGTACCCGAATTCAGCCCGTTTCGTTCGGAAAATATAATGGATGTATTGATGAAGAGAAAAGCACTGAAGGGAAGTCTTGCTTCTTCCAAATCGACTATTCTGGGAATGAAGTGTTTTCCGCTGAATATAAACATCAAGACGCTGATGAGTTATACTGTTGACGGAGGACCGTTCACTGTAACCATGACGCGTAATATTATTTTGCTGCCGGAGGAAATTATGCGTCCTCGTTATGGAGACTCGCGTATCGGTTATTTTGATGAAAGCAAGCGGTTTTATACTGAAAAGAAAGATGGTTTGCAAGAACTTACTTACATCAACCGATGGGATTTGCAACCAAAACCAGAAGACTTGGAACGTTATAAGCAAGGTGAGTTGGTGGAACCTCAGAAGCCGATTGTATATTACGTTGATACTGCTATCCCCGACAAGTGGAGAGATTACATAAAGAAAGGAATAGAAGACTGGCAGGTTGCGTTTGAGGAAATTGGATTTAAGAATGCGATTGTAGCGAAAGACTATCCGAAGGATGATCCGAACTTTGATCCGGATGATATTCGTTATAGCTGCTACCGAATGATTACCACTCCGATACAAAATTCAATGGGACCTTCCTGTGCCGATCCTCGTTCGGGTGAAATCATTCAGGGTGACGTCTTGTTTTATTCAAATATCATTAAGTTGTTGCATAACTGGCGGTTTGTTCAGACTGCTACTGTTGACCCCAAAGTGCGCAAGGCTGTGTTTGATGACGAGACGATGGGAAGCTCGTTACGTTATGTAGCAGCGCATGAGATCGGACATACCCTGGGACTGATGCATAACTTTGGTGCATCTTATTCGTATCCGGTAGACTCGCTCCGTTCGGCCACTTTCACTCAGAAGTATGGTACAACTCCGTCCATCATGGACTATACGCGCTATAATTATGTAGCTCAGCCGGAAGACAAAGGAGTTGCTCTGACTCCTCCGCTTTTGGGTGTATATGATAAGTTTGCCATCAAATGGGGATATAAACCTATATTTGATGCGGCATCTCCTGAAGATGAGAAAGCTACTTTGAACAAGTGGATCAAAGAGAAAGAGAATGATCCGATGTACAAATACGGTCCGCAGCCTTTTATTAATGAGGTCGATCCTTCTTGTAAATCTGAGGATTTGGGTGATAATGCCGTGAAGGCAGGAAGATATGGCTTAAAGAATCTGAAACTTATCATGAAAAACCTGCCGGAATGGACCTATGAAGATGATCATCAATATGAACGCTTGACGGAATCATATCAGGAAGTGATTATGCAGATGCAACGCTACTTACTGCATGCCATGGTGTCCATCGGTGGAATTTATTTTGATGAGCCGAGACGGGACAGCGAAAAGCCTGTTATCCGTTTTGTGCCGAAAGCTGAACAGAAGGAGGCATTGAAGTTTATTATGGAAACTATGATGGAACTACCCGAATGGGTACTTGACAAGAAGGTGATTGAGTATACCGGTCCGACTTATTCGCCAAGTACTTTGCAGTCAATCATTATGAATCGTTTGTTCTTCACATACATTACATCCAGTCTTGTTTTGTATGAGGAGTTATATCCCCAACAGGCTTATACTTTTGCTGAGTATATGGATGATATTTATGATTTTGTGTGGAAGAAAACTATATCCGGTGCCCGGTTGAATATGTACGACCGTAACCTGCAAATTACTTATGTGGAAAAGTTGTTGAAAGAAGGAGGAATGCTGAAACAAAAATCTTCTCCATTCTCATTTAAAGACTTGAATGAAGTTGAGAAACAACTGCTTACGGATAATGTCGATTGGACGAAAGCCGGCTTTGAACTCAACCCGCTCGGAAGTGTGGATATGGTTAAGAATCCGGCTATTTATCAGAAGGTAATGGATAGCTATAGTTTGCTGCGAAGCAAAGTAAATACGGGTGATGCTACTACCCGGGCACATTATCAAAGTCTTGTCTTTAAAATAAAGCAAGCGTTAACGGAACAATAACTATCTCTCTTAGATACTTGGGGGCACCTCGTCGCAGTGATTGTGGCGGGGTGCTAATTTTATCCGGTCAATGGCTTTTTATTGCATCGCCAACTATCGCATTGCCAACGCCTTATTCTCCGCCTCTTCCATGATTTCCCTTTCCCCGAGACCTTTGTCATTGATACCGCAGAGATGAAGAATACCATGAATAATAACCCGGTGTAGTTCATCATCATAAGCTGCCCCGAATTGCTCGGCATTGGTGCGTATCGTATCCAGGCTGATGAACAGGTCGCCCGACAGACGATCACCCTGGCAATAATCGAAAGTAATGATATCCGTGTAATAATCGTGTTGCAGATATTGTCGGTTTACCTCCAGAATCTTTTCATCGGAGCAGAAGATATAAGCGATTTCACCGAGTCTTTTTCCATAAGAGGCAGCTACATTCTTTATCCATTCTGTTGTTTCCCGTTTTTTGATATCAGGCATCTTGATGCCTTCGGTTTGATAAGTTACAGCCATAATTGAGTCTATGATTTAAAAGAAAAATAAATAACTGATTAAGATGGCGGCTATAATACCGGAGAAGTCTGCAATCAAGCCGCAGGTGACTGCATTCCGGGTTTTACTGATTCCGACGCTGCCGAAGTAAACGGCAAGGATATAGAAAGTGGTGTCCGAAGCTCCACGTACTACGCAACTCATTCGGCCTACAAACGAATCCGGTCCCATCTCTTTCATCGTGTCAATCATCAGCCCATTGGCACCGCTACCGCTGAGAGACTTCATCAGCGCTGTCGGCAATGCTCCCACAAAACTGGTATCCACTCCGCACAGACCGACTACATAACCAATGCCTCCCACAAGGAAATCCATCGCTCCCGAAGTACGGAATACGGCAATGCCTACAAGGAAGGCAACCAGATACGGAATGATTCGTACGGCTGTCGTGAAGCCTTCTTTGGCACCTTCTACAAAAGAATCATATACGTTAATCTTCTTCCGGACGCCTGTCAGAATAAACAGAATGATCACCCCGAACAGAAGAATATTTGCTATCAGCGTAGAGTAAGTACCCATTTCCTCACGCGAAATATTCAGAAACAGATAAATCAATCCGGAGAAGAAAAGGCAGATAACGCCCATCAATATCAGGATAGGCTTATTGATCAGATTGATCTTCTGGGCGATACTGACGGCTATGACGCCGACCAGAGTCGAGATAAAAGTACTCAGCAGGATAGGGATAAACACATCCGTAGGTTGGGCAGCCCCCATCTGCGCACGGTATACCATGATACTGATCGGGATAATGATGAGCCCGGAGGTGTTGATTACTAGAAACATGATCATCGGATTGGAAGCCGTATCTTTCTTCGGGTTCAGTTCCTGCAGTTCTTTCATTGCTTTGAGCCCCAATGGGGTGGCAGCATTGTCGAGTCCGAGCATGTTGGCGGACATATTCATAAAGATGGAACCCAATACCGGATGCCCTTTGGGAATGTCCGGAAACAGGCGGCAGAGTACCGGACTCAGAAAACGGGCGAGTGCATTGATCAGTCCGCTGTTCTCTCCGATTTTCATGATACCGAGCCAGAGGGCCAGTACTCCGGTCAGTCCCAGAGATATCTCGAAAGCGGTTTTCGAAGAGTCGAAAGTTGAGTTCATGATAGCTGTAAATATCTCCGTATCACCCAGAAAAATTACTTTTATCAGGGCGATAATGAAGGCGATAACGAAGAATGCTATCCAGATATAATTTAGAACCATAGTCGATTGCGTGTATATAGATGATGCAAAAGTAGTTATTACGTTTTAAATAAACTAATTGTTTTCGGGCAAAAGAGTAGAAGACCGAAACCGGTCTTGTGTACTTTTTCACTCTATTCTTCAATAGAATGATGCGTTATTTTAAAAAAAAGGGGTAAATACGGCACTTTTTAGGGATAATAGGCTTTTATGGTCATTAAATAACAGGGGGAAGCGGAAAGTAGCTAATTGTTATTGTGTTTATACACAGCCAAATGTAGGTTGCTATATTCTCAGAGTATTCTCACCGCAATGAGAAAAAATTCTCACCGTAGTGAGAAAAAATACTCATGCCTATGAGAATATTTTCTCATCGAAGTGAGAATATTTTCTCATCACGGTGAGAATACTTTGGGAATTGAATCTATCAGAAAGTTATGCTTATGATCAGGGGATGAAGTTACTTAAAGAAGGCTGAATGGCATCTTGTCATTGTATCAATTTTGAGATTTATTCTTCATTATTCCTCTTGGAAAAGAGAAATGGATAGTGGGCGGAGGTTTTTATTATTCTTTCTTATATCGAAAATGAATGGATTTCTCTATCTTTGTCTCCTACATTTCAAGAAGAAAATGGAACAAGAAGATTTTAACATACGCGAACATCAGCTGACTTCACGGGAGCGGGATTTTGAAAATGCGCTCCGTCCGTTAAGCTTTGAAGACTTTAGCGGGCAGGATAAGGTGGTGGAAAACCTTCGCATCTTTGTGAAGGCGGCACGTCTGCGTGGCGAAGCACTCGACCACGTTCTGCTGCACGGGCCTCCCGGATTGGGTAAAACAACGCTTTCCAATATTATAGCTAACGAATTGGGAGTAGGCTTTAAAGTAACTTCCGGTCCGGTGCTCGACAAACCGGGCGATCTGGCAGGAGTTTTGACCAGCCTTGAACCGAACGATGTGCTCTTTATCGATGAAATTCACCGTTTATCACCGGTGGTAGAGGAATATCTCTATTCGGCCATGGAAGATTACCGGATAGATATCATGATTGATAAGGGACCTTCGGCACGTAGCATTCAGATTGACCTGAATCCGTTTACGCTGGTCGGTGCAACTACCCGTAGCGGATTGCTGACGGCTCCACTTCGTGCCCGTTTTGGTATTAATCTGCATTTAGAGTACTATGACGATGATATTCTGAGTAATATCATCCGACGTTCAGCATCCATACTGGACGTGCCTTGTTCGGTGCGGGCGGCATCGGAGATTGCATCCCGAAGTCGTGGTACGCCCCGTATTGCCAATGCTTTGCTTCGTCGCGTACGCGATTTTGCACAGGTGAAAGGTTCCGGCTCTATCGATACGGAAATAGCTCAGTTTGCACTGGAAGCGTTGAATATCGACAAGTATGGTTTGGATGAGATAGACAACAAGATACTTTGTACCATCATAGACAAGTTTAAAGGCGGTCCTGTCGGTCTGACAACCATTGCTACCGCTTTGGGCGAAGATGCGGGCACTATTGAGGAAGTGTATGAACCTTTCCTGATCAAAGAAGGTTTTATGAAACGGACTCCTCGTGGACGTGAAGTGACGGAGCTTGCCTATAAGCATTTGGGAAGGAGCCTCTATAGCAGTCAGAAAACCTTGTTTAATGACTGATAGTTTGATCTGACGGCTGTCGGTATGGAGAGTGTTGGCGACAATTAAAAGCAGGCTTTTTGAGGAATGTTTAAACAGATAACTGATTTTATTGAATGATTGGAGTATGAAGCAGTGGAGTATCTTACTTGTATTTCTCTCTTTGAGTCTGTCATTATCAGCTCAACAAGGTTATGAGAAGGACGTATTTGTCTCTTCCACAGGAGATTCTTTGCCTTACCGGATGATTCGTCCCGAGTCAATGAAGGCGGGGAAGAAATATCCGCTGGTCCTGTTCCTGCATGGAGCCGGTGAGCGTGGAAATGACAATGAAAGACAACTGACGCATGGCGGACAGATGTTTCTGAATCCTGTCAACAGAGAGAAATATCCGGCTTTCGTACTTGTTCCTCAATGTCCGGCAGGTAGCTACTGGGCTTATACGGAACGTCCGAAATCACTGTTTCCGGCAGATATGCCTGCAGGACAGGAGATGAGTTCTCTTACCCGGACTCTCAAACAATTGCTGGATACTTATCTGGCCATGCCCGAAGTCGATAAAAAACGGATATATATTGTCGGATTGTCGATGGGAGCGATGGGGACGTATGATTTGGTGGTCCGTTATCCGGAGATTTTTGCGGCTGCCGTTCCCATTTGCGGATCGGTGAATCCGGACCGTTTGCCGGTTGCCAAAGAAGTGAAGTTCCGTATATTTCATGGGGATGCCGATGATGTGGTAACAGTTGAAGGGTCGCGTGAAGCGTACAAAGCACTGAAAGCTGCTGGAGCAAAGGTGGAATATATCGAATTCCCCGGTTGCAATCATGGCAGCTGGAATCCTGCATTTAATTATCCGGGTTTCATGGAGTGGCTGTTCAAACAAAAGAAATAATATTATTCATTGATAATAAAGAGATCTAAATAAACATGGCAGAACTAAAGTCATTGGCAAAGGACACTGCGATTTATGGTGCCAGCAGTATTATTGGTAAGTTTCTGAACTATTTTCTGGTACCGATTTATACTTTTTCACTTCCTGCTGCTTCCGGAGGATATGGAGTGATCACCAAGATGTATGCTATTGTGGCGTTATTGCTCGTAGTGCTAACCTTCGGAATGGAAACCGGCTTTTTCCGTTTTGCCAATAAAGGAGATGACGACCCGAAGAAGGTATATTCTGTTTCGTTATTGATGGTAGGGGGCGTATCGCTCCTGTTTTTGCTGTTGTGTCTGGTCTTCCTCAATCCTATTGCAGGGCTGATGGGGTATAGTGAACATCCATGGTATCTGGGCATGATGCTGATTGTACTGGCTATGGATGCCATTCAGGCTATTCCGTTTGCTTATCTTCGTTATAAGAAACGTCCTATTAAGTTTGCCGGACTGAAACTCTTATTTATATTAGTCAGTATCTTGCTGAATATCCTTTATTTTGTTGTCATGAAAGGCGATGACGTAGGGGTAGCCTTTCTTATTAATCTGATCTGTTCTTTTGTTGTAATGCTCGGGCTGATACCTGAATTCCGTGAATTCCGCTATTGTCCCGACCGTTTGCTGATGAAGCGGATGTTATATTATTCATTCCCTATTTTGATATTAGGAGTGGCAGGCATTGTGAATCAGGTTGGAGACAAGATTATTTTTCCTTTTGTCTACCCCGATAAGGTGGAAGCGGATGTACAGTTGGGTATTTACAGTGCAGCTACTAAAATAGCCATGATAATGGCAATGATCACGCAGGCTTTCCGCTTCGCATACGAGCCTTTTGTCTTTGGCAAAAGTAAGGATAAGGATAATAAACGAATCTATGCGCAGGCAATGAAGTTCTTTATCATCTTTACGTTGCTGGCATTCCTGGCAGTCATGTTTTATCTGGACATTTTACGTTATATCATAGCAGAAGACTATTGGGAGGGACTCAGGGTAGTTCCCATCGTGATGATTGCAGAGATGTTTATGGGGATTTATTTTAATCTCTCGTTTTGGTATAAACTGACGGATGACACCAGATGGGGGGCATATTTCTCCATTATAGCCTGTCTGACTGTTGTTCTGATGAATATCTTCCTGATTCCTGTATATGGGTATGTAGCTTGCGCATGGGCGGGTTTTACCGGATATGCCATAGCTATGTTGCTTTCTTATTTTGTCGGTCAGAAGAAATATCCTATTGCTTATGATTTGCGTGGAATAG
Organism: Bacteroides sp. 1_1_14; assembly: GCF_000162515.1. Lineage (NCBI taxonomy): Bacteria > Pseudomonadati > Bacteroidota > Bacteroidia > Bacteroidales > Bacteroidaceae > Bacteroides > Bacteroides sp. 1_1_14. The sequence goes on from NZ_GG774709.1 coordinate 182,101, forward strand.
GTTGTTATGTAGGCTTAGCTATTATTCTGTATCTGATTGGTGAATGGATGCCGATTCATAATACAGTTTTGCTTCTTGCATTCCGCACAGTACTTCTGCTACTATTTATTGCTTATATTATCAAACGGGACCTGCCTTTGAGTCAGATTCCTGTTATTAACCGGATTATAAAAAAGAAATGACTATGAAGACAGATGAACGGAATAAGTTTGCGATCAAGTCGTTCCTGGGTGAATACCTGGACTTGAAAAAGGATAAAGACAATGAAATGGAAACCGTTGACTCTATCCGAAAAGGAGTAGAATTCAAAGGAGCCAATTTGTGGATTCTTATTTTTGCCATCTTTATGGCTTCACTGGGCTTGAATGTCAACTCTACGGCAGTGATTATCGGTGCCATGTTGATTTCACCGTTGATGGGTCCTATCATGGGTGTCGGACTTTCTGTCGGTTTGAATGATTTCGAGCTGATGAAACGTTCTTTGAAGAGCTTCCTCATCACGACTGCTTTCAGTGTGACGACGGCAACCATCTTTTTCCTTTTCACTCCTATTGCCGAAGCACAATCGGAGCTGTTGGCGCGTACTTCGCCTACGATTTATGACGTATTCATCGCACTTTTCGGTGGTTTGGCGGGAGTTGTCGCCCTATCTACCAAAGAGAAGGGAAATGTGATTCCGGGAGTTGCCATTGCTACGGCGTTGATGCCTCCGCTTTGTACGGCAGGTTACGGTCTGGCATCGGGCAATCTGGTCTATTTTCTGGGTGCTTTTTATCTTTACTTTATCAACTCTGTATTTATCAGTCTGGCTACCTTCATCGGTGTGCGGGTGATGCACTTCCAGCGTAAGGAATTTGTGGATAAGGCACGCGAGAAGATGGTGCGTAAATACATCATTCTGATTGTTGTGCTGACAATGTGTCCGGCTGTTTATCTGACGTTTGGCATCATTAAAAGTACTTTTTATGAGACGGCAGCCAATCGGTTTATCAATGAGCAGTTGAACTTTGAGAATACGCAGGTACTTGATAAGAAGATCAGTTATGAGCATAAAGACATCCGCGTGGTTCTGATCGGTCCCGAAGTTCCGGATGCTTCGATATCCATTGCCCGTAGCAAACTGAAAGAATACAAGCTGGAAGAAACAAAGCTGACTGTACTGCAAGGGATGAATAATGAAGCGGTAGATGTCTCTTCCATTCGTGCCATGGTAATGGAGGACTTTTATAAAAACAGCGAACAACGCCTGCAGGAACAGCAGAAAAAGATTACCCGACTGGAAGAAAACCTCGCTCAATATAAAGAGTACGATACGATGGGACGTACTTTAGTGCCCGAATTGAAGGTGCTTTATCCTTCTATCACTTCGCTTTCTATCGCTCACTCGCTGGAAACACGGGTAGACTCGATGAAAACGGATACAGTGACACTGGCTGTTTTGAAATTTGGCAAACATCCGTCAGTTGCCGAGAAGGAGAAAATCAGCGCATGGCTGAAAGCACGGGTGGGAGCGAAGAAGTTGAGGCTCATTACCGAATAATGACCCTCGGATTGATCATAGAATATATAAATCTAAAAATAATAGCATGAAACTCAGACTAACCGCAATGATTCTCCTCTCCCTTTGCCTGTCACAGGCATTTGCTGACGAGGGAATGTGGCTATTGGGGAACCTTCGCAAGAACAAACAGGCGGAACGGGTGATGAAGGAACTCGGTTTGCAGATGCCTGTAAATAAACTGTATAATCCGAAGAAACCGGCTTTGGCAAATGCCGTTGTCAGTTTCGGTGGATTCTGTTCGGGAGTGGTGGTTTCCGAAGATGGTCTGGTATTTACCAATCATCACTGTGGTTTCAGCAGTATCCAGCAGCATTCTTCCGTAGAACATGATTATCTGAAGGATGGTTTTGTAGCCCGCAACCTTGGTGAAGAACTGCCGAATCCCGAATTATATGTCCGTTTCCTTCTTCGTACGGAGGATGTGACCAAGCGTGTGCTCTCGGCTGCCAAACATGCTCATACGGAAAGTGAACGTCGCGTAGTTGTCGACTCTGTCATGAATGTAATCGGCATGGAGGTATCAGAGAAGGACTCTACGCTGACGGGAATTGTCGATGCGTATTACGCCGGAAACGAGTTCTGGCTTTCTGTCTACCGTGATTTTAATGATGTCCGGTTGGTTTTTGCTCCTCCTTCTTCAGTCGGCAAGTTCGGGTGGGACACGGACAACTGGATGTGGCCTCGCCATACAGGTGACTTCAGCGTTTTCCGTATTTATGCCAACAAACAGAACGGACCGGCGGATTATTCACCTGAGAACGTCCCTTATCATCCGGAATACGTAGCTCCTATTTCATTGGATGGATATAAAGAAGGCTCTTTCTGTATGACTCTCGGCTATCCGGGCAGTACGGAGCGCTATCTCTCTTCGTATGGGATCGAAGAAATGATGAACGGCATTAATCAGGCCATGATCGATGTGCGCGGGGTAAAACAGGCTATTTGGAAGCGGGAAATGGATCGCCATCCGTATATCCGTATCAAGTATGCTTCTAAATACGATGAAAGTTCCAACTACTGGAAAAATAGCATAGGAATGAATAAAGCCATCCGGCACCTGAAAGTGCTGGAAAAGAAGCGCGCAGCAGAAGCAGCCCTCCGGGACTGGATTCAGTCTCATCCGGAAGAAAGGGAGAAACTGATTCGTCTGTTCTCTTCTCTGGAACTGAATTATAATAATCGTAGGGAAACAAACCGTGCCCTTGCTTATTTCGGGGAGTCGTTCATTAATGGTCCCGAATTGGTTCAATTGGCACTCGAAATACTGAATTTCGATTTTGAGGCCGAAGAGAAGTTGGTCGTTACCCGCATGAAAAAGTTACTGGAGAAATACGATAACCTGAATCTGTCTATTGATAAGGAAGTATTTGCGGCCATGCTCAAAGAATACCGGTCCAAAGTGGATAAGAAATACCTTCCGGCGATGTATCTGCAAATAGACACCTTGTATAACGGAAATGTCCAGACTTATGTAGACTCTTTGTATGCTACCTCTCAAATCACTTCTCCGAAGGGTCTGAAGCGCTTCCTTGAACGTGACACGACCTATAATCTCATCGAGGACCCTGCCATTTCTTTAAGCCTCGACCTGATAGTGAAATACTATGAGATGAATCAGAGCGTCTCGGAGGCTTCCGAACAAATAGAGCAGGATGAACGCCTGTTCAATGCCGCTATGCGTCGTATGTATGCCGACCGTAACTTCTATCCTGATGCTAATTCCACCATGCGCCTTAGTTTTGGTACAGTCTGCGGATATTCTCCTTTTGACGGGGCTACCTTCAGTTATTATACGACAGTAAAAGGCATTTTCGAGAAAGTAAAGGAACACGCAGGCGATATTGACTTTGCTGTTCAACCGGATCTTCTGGCTTTACTCTCTTCCGGTGATTTCGGCAGATATGCCGATGAAAAGGGAGATATGAACGTTTGTTTTATCTCGAATAATGATATTACGGGAGGAAACTCCGGCAGTGCCATGTTCAATGCGAAAGGAGAATTGCTTGGTCTTGCTTTTGACGGTAATTGGGAAGCGATGAGCAGTGATATCGTATTTGAACCGGACTTGCAGCGTTGTATCGGAGTAGATGTCCGCTATATGCTTTTCATTATGGAAAAGTATGGAAAGGCTGCCAATCTTATTGAAGAACTGAAATTAACCCGCTGAAACATTGAATTAACTACTAACTAATCCTATTTTATGAGAAGAAAAATTATGTCTGGTGTAATGGCTACATTTCTGTTAATGCCATTCTCAGCTTTAGCTCAAACGACAGAACAGCCTGAGTGGTGCAACGAGTATGTCTCGGGAGTCAATAAGGAAGAAGCAGTTCAGATTGCTATTCCTTTTACCGATGAACAACAAGCAATGAATCTGACTATTGAAGAGTCACCTTATTACAAAACGCTGAATGGAATATGGAAATTTCACTGGGTGGCTGATCCGAAAGACCGACCACAGGATTTCTGTAAACCGGAATATGATGTAAGCCAATGGGATAATATTAAAGTCCCTGCAACTTGGCAGATAGAGGCCGTAAGACATAATAAAAACTGGGATAAGCCCTTATATTGCAATGTGATTTATCCTTTTTGTGAGTGGGATTGGAAAAAGATTCAGTGGCCTAATGTAATTCAACCTCGTCCGTCTAACTATACTTTTGCGACGATGCCTAATCCTGTCGGTAGTTATCGCAGGGAGTTTATATTGCCTGATTCATGGAAAGGACGTGACATCTTTATTCGTTTTAATGGGGTAGAAGCCGGTTTTTATATTTGGGTGAATGGTAAAAAGGTCGGCTATTCGGAGGACAGCTACCTGCCTGCCGAATTTAATCTGACTCCTTATCTGAAAGCTGGAAAGAATGTTCTTGCTGTCGAGGTGTATCGCTTTACAGATGGTAGCTTTCTGGAGTGTCAGGATTTCTGGCGTTTCAGCGGTATATTCAGAGATGTATTTCTGTGGTCGGCTCCTAAAACGCAAATCAGAGACTTCTTCTTCCGTACGGATTTAGACCAAGAGTATAAAAATGCATATGTTTCTTTGGATATAGATATTACAGGTAAAAAAAGTAATAACGAGATTCAGGTGAAGGTGACAGACCGGAATGGTAAAGAGATTGCTACCCAAAATGCACGTGCTGTAATGGGAACGAATAAACTTCAGTTTGAGGTTGTGAATCCTTTGAAATGGACGGCAGAAACGCCCAACCTTTATAATCTCACTATTCTTTTGAAGCAAAAAGGGAAAACTGTAGATGTTCGCAGTGTTAAGGTCGGTTTTCGTAAAATTGAGCTGACGCAGGACGGTAGGCTGTTGATTAATGGAAAATCAACCTTATTTAAGGGAGTTGACAGACACGACCATAGTTCGGAGAATGGCCGTACGGTATCTAAAGAAGAAATGGAAAAAGATGTGCAATTGATGAAGTCGTTGAATATTAATGCTGTACGTACTTCTCATTATCCTAATAATCCTTATTTCTATGATTTATGTGACAGATATGGTATATATGTTCTTTCCGAAGCCAATGTAGAATGTCATGGTCTTATGGCATTGTCCTCTGAACCTTCATGGGTGAAAGCATTTACGGAACGCAGTGAGAATATGGTGCGGCGCTATAAAAATCATGCTTCTATAGTCATGTGGTCGTTGGGCAATGAATCCGGTAATGGCATTAACTTTAAATCTGCTGCAGAGGCTGTTAAGAAACTCGATGATACCCGTCCTACTCACTATGAAGGTAATAGCTCTTATTGCGATGTAACCAGTTCTATGTACCCCGATGTGCAATGGCTGGAAAGCGTAGGGAAGGAGCGTTTACAGAAATTCCAGAATGGAGAAACGGTCAAACCTCATGTGGTTTGTGAATATGCTCATGCGATGGGTAATTCAATCGGGAATTTCAAAGAATATTGGGAAACTTATGAGCGCTATCCTGCACTTGTCGGTGGCTTTATCTGGGACTGGGTAGATCAAAGTATTAAGATGCCTGCTCCGGATGGTTCCGGTTATTATATGGCCTTCGGAGGAGATTTTGGAGATACACCGAATGACGGTAATTTTTGCACGAATGGCGTAATCTTTTCCGATCGTACATACTCTGCCAAGGCATACGAGGTGAAAAAATACATCAGCCTGTATGGGTTGAGGCTATGGGAAATGGGACGTATAAACTGACTAATAAGAGATTTCATGCAGGGTTGGATGACTTATATGGAAGGTATGAGATTGAAGAGGATGGAAAAGTTGTATTCTCGGCTAATCTGGAAGAATTGTCCTTGAACGCACAGGACAGTAAGGTCATTACTATAGCTGATAATCAGATCAATAAAATTCCGGGAGCCGAATACTTTATAAAGTTCCGCTTCTGTCAAAAGCAAGATACTGAATGGGAAAAGGCTGGATATGAGGTAGCATCAGAGCAATTCAAACTTTCTGATAGTGCGAAGCCTGTATTTAAAGCAGGAGAAGGTAGTATTGATCTGATAGAGACTGATGATGCATATCTGGTAAAAGGCTCGCAGTTTGAAGCGTCTTTTTCAAAGCAGCAGGGAACGATCTCTTCTTATACATTAAATGAATTGCCCATGATTAGTAAAGGGTTGGAATTGAATGCTTTCCGTGCTCCTACTGATAATGATAAGCAAGTGGATGGTGACTGGTATCAGAAAGGCTTGTATCAGATGACTCTTGAACCTGGACATTGGAATGTGCGGAAAGAAGATAATAAGGTAACTCTGCAGATAGAGAATCTATATCGGGGAAAAACGGGTTTTGATTATCGAACTAATATAGAATATACGGTGGCTGCCGATGGTTCTATTTTGGTTAATAGCACTATTATTCCTTCAACAAAAGGTGTAATTATTCCCCGTATTGGTTATCGTATGGAACTTCCGGAAGGCTTTGAACGCATGCGTTGGTATGGTCGCGGACCGTTGGAAAACTATGTTGACCGAAAAGATGCCACTTACGTAGGCGTGTATGATGAGTTAGTATCTGATCAATGGGTGAACTATGTCAGAGCACAGGAAATGGGTAATCGCGAGGATCTGCGTTGGATTTCAATAACCAATCCTGATGGAATAGGCTTTGTCTTTATTGCAGGTGATAAGATGTCTGCTTCTGCTTTGCATGCAACAGCGCAGGATATGGTTGACCCTGCCAATCATCGTAGGTTGCTTCATAAGTATGAAGTACCGATGCGTAAAGAAACTGTTCTTTGTCTGGATGCTAATCAGCGTCCGCTTGGTAATGCCAGTTGTGGTCCTGGCCCGATGCAAAAGTATGAACTTCGTTCCCAGCCTACTGTTTTCAGTTTTATCATACTACCTTTGGAGAGAAGTTATTCGACAGAAGAACTTATAAAGAAGGCACGCGTACAGATGCCCGTATGTATGCCTGTATTGATAGAAAGAGATAACAATGGTTATTTGAATTTAAAGACTAATACTCCCGGAGCTACTGTTCATTATAGTCTGAATGGCGGAGAAGAGAAGATATATACTGAACCTTTCGAATTTATTTCTGGTGGTCATGTGGAAGCATATGCCGTTTCAGAACAATTAGGAAAAAGTGCGGGAACTTCAGCTGAATTTCCGATATATGTGGATCGTTCACTGTGGAAAATTGTATCAGTTAGTAGTGAGAATGGGGGTGAAGAGGCCCGTAACGCAATCGATGGTGATCTGAATACTATCTGGCATAGTCGGTGGAATGATCCTGTGGCTAAACATCCCCACGAAATAGTAGTGGATATGTCTTCATCACTTGAGATTGATAAGTTTATTTATCAACCTCGTAACTCTGAGAACGGACGTATCAAGGACTATGAGCTCTATTTCAGTAAAGATGGAAAGAACTGGGAAAACAAGACTAAAGGTCGTTTTGAAAATTCATCTTCTGCACAGTTTGTAACATTGGAGAAACCAATTGTGGCACGTTACTTTAAATTGATTGCTTTATCTGAAATTTATGGTCGGGATTGGGCTTCGGCAGCAGAATTAAATGTCAATGCAGTCCGTAATTTATCGGGTGCATCTGAAGAGAGACAGAAGGTTGTATATGTGGATAGTGATGCTGATGGAAGTATGAAATTGGCTGCGGATGGTGATATTAATACATTCTGGCATACGGTACATAACCAGTTCTATCTGGCTCCTTATCCTCATGAGATACAGATTGCATTAGCTAAAGAAACTACAGTAAAAGGTCTTAAATATACACCTCGTCAGGATTCTTCGGAAGGTAGAATCGGTAAATATGAAGTGTATATCAGCCATGATGGCAAGGAGTGGGGAAAAGCTGTGGCTTCTGGTACATTTGCCGATTCAAAGGAAGTACAGACAGTTGAATTTAATCCATGTAAAGCACGTTATGTAAAACTTCAGGCTCTGTCTGCTGTCATTAAAGAGGCTAAGATGGCTGCTGTGGCAGAGTTAGAGGTTCTCTTGGCTGAATAGGAAAAGCGATAAAGAGTGTTATGAAAAAGAGAGACTGCCTCATTTTTTGATTGGAGGCAGTCTCTTTTTTATGGGAGATATCTTGATTTCTACAGTATAGGCTTATTCGAGAACAGCTGAAAACCCACCATTTCTAGCCATTTTGACAGAAAGCTTTTGATTCTTATTCATTGTTGCCGATTTCATACGGTAATCCATTGCCTGATATCCTGCATTTATTCCATCCTCAAACGAGGTTACACGGTAGGTCCTGCCATCTTTCAGGAAGTCGAGATTTATTTCAAATTCTCTTTCATTTTCCTTATCATTAGTCATCCCACCAATAAACCATTTCTCTCCTTTACGCTTCGCAACGATTACATATTCACCTACTTTGGCTTCCAGAACAACTGTTTCATCCCATGTTACAGGTACTTGGGTAATGAAACGAGTGCAATCTTCATTGCGGTAATATAAGGTCGGATTGTCTGCCAACATTTGTAAACCGCTTTCGAATATGACAAATAAAGCCATTTGGTATGCACGGGTACCGATACTTGCAGAGTTAGGACGTTCGGAACGATAGATATTCGGTTGCATACTGATCATAGCTCCAGGAGTGTAATCCATAGGGCCTACCGCATTTCTCATGAAAGGCAAGTAGATGCTATTCTCCGGCTTACAGCCTCCCATTTGTTCCATACCTCTGACCCCTTCATAGGATAATACATTGGGATACTTGTATTCCAGTCCGGCCGGCTTGAATGATCCATGGAAGTCAACAAATAAATGATGTCTGGCTGCTTCTTGGGCTACTCGTTCGTAGTAGTTAACCATCCATTGATCGCTGCGGTCCATGAAGTCTATTTTTACTCCCTTTATTCCCCATTCATTGAATGTTTTGAAAAGGTCAAAATTCTTTTCTACTGTTAACCAAGTCAGCCAAAGGACAATACCCACATTCTTTTCTTTTCCATAACGAATCAGCTCATGAAGGTCTACGTCCGGATTAGGAGTGTAAGGATCGCGTGTACTCTTGGCCCATCCTTCATCCATAATAATGTAAGGGATTCCGAACTTGGATGCGAAATCAATGAAGTATTTGTATGTTTCCAAATTACAACCAGCTTTAAAGGTTACATCTTGCCCATACGGGGTTGCTCCGTTCCACCATTCCCAACTTACTTGCCCTGGTTTTATCCATGACACATCTTCTAACTGATTCTTATCAGCCAGTTTATAGGTCATAGTGTTCTCAACTAATTGCTTGTCTTCCTTGGTAATGACAAAGTAGCGCCATGGAAAGTTCCTTTTTCCACTTGTTTTAGCGATATATTCCGCTTCTTTTTCGATTTTGAGGCTGCGGTCTCCGTCTTCACCAAATGCAAGGGGGACTTTTGGAAAAATGGAGGATATGCCATTGGTCCCGTTTCCTTTCAGAAACATGCAAGGATAGTCCGACAGATCAGATTCACTGATTAGTATCTTATATGATTTACGTGTATCAATGAGAACTGGAAGTACGGACATTTTATCCGATGGTTTCCATGAGTGACTGGAAATGTGTGTGTACGGCTCTTCATAAGCTGTTTTGAACCCTCCCGGCTGTTGGAGATGTAATAAATAGTCTGTCGGGAACTGCAATGAAAGGTCTTCTCCCAATACTTCGATTTCTCCTTTTTGGCGGGTGATAAAACGATAGGCTATTCCATCGTTAAAAGCACGGAATTCTACTGAGTAGTTTCCTTTAAAATTGAGTAGAAGTTGGTTATATTCGTTATTGATCGTTGAAAATTTCAGTGGAACGACAGGGGTTAAGGTTTCTTTTATTTTGTTCTGTTTTTGTCCGGACAGTTTGGGATGTTCGCCCAATATTTTATCTTTTAGTTTAAGTTGGAGATAATTGTCTTTCAACAGAACTTCATCATTACAGGCTACGTCATAGTAGATTTTGTCGGTGAGGCGGACGGATACTTTTATTTCTCCGTTCGGGGAACTTAACTCTACACTCTTTTGTGCTTGTGCATGTAGCACTAATCCACAAATAAATAGGAATAATAAGAGTAACTTTCTCATTGTTTTAGATCATCAATATGTTATATTTATAATATGAGTTATTTCTTTATGAATTAAATTTGCCAAATATAAGTATTTTTAATCTAAGTAAGGCTGTTTATGAATGAAAAGTGACACTTATAGCGAAGTTACTAACTAAGCTAAGTGTCACTTTTTATTTGGCAATAATTATTCTTTTCCCAATAAGGTTGAGCATATAGTTTAAATGCTCCTTGGTATAGAATCAGACCATTGACTTGATATATTTCATTGAGTAGGGATATAATATTGTATTTTTACCATTGAATAGCTTGGTCCTGGTCTGGTATTAGAGTATTAATCTTTCGTTCCATGAGCAATGAACCGCTAGCTCTGTACGAAGTAGGAACATTGGATGAGGTTACGTCATCATAACTATATTCCATTCTTAATACGTGATAACGATGCAATAGATAAGGCTGATTTGTATCCATTTCATCCCAAATCTCATAGGTAGGATTACCTATTATTTGGAAATTTATTGCTGGGTTGGTAGCTGTTATTGTCAGATTACCTGTTTTTTTTGTTTCAGTTTCTTCTATAGGTTTTTCGAACTTGACATTAATTTTGTAAGTTTCCCGGTCGATTGAGTTATCTTCCTTCGTTCCGACATAGAAAAATACTGTATTTTCATCAACGACGTGTGCTCTTCGATTATCAACTACTAATGGATCGTCATTAGAGCCAGCAAAATAAATATTCATTGCTGTTGCAGAATAATTGCCTGAGTAATCATTATATGGCAAAACATGGAGTAATGCTTTACGCCAGCCTTTCCGTTTATTGGTCACATATGAAGGATCTTCTTCAACGGTCAGAGGTAATACCCATTCTTTTGACAGGTTTAGTCCAGAAAACTTAAATTTGATAGGGAATAATTCCTTTCTTGTGCCTGCAGGCATATAGCAGGTAGGTGCTGTAAATTCATAGTTTTGCTCAGGTAATAATTCATACCATAAATCTTTTCTCAACTCATGGTAGTTGGCTAGATTTAGAGCAACCAGCGTGTCTGGATCCACAGCAATACGAACATTCAAGTCTCTATCTAATGGGGTTGATCCGCTGACTAGCACCGGGAGATCATATACAACTTCTCCGTTAGGTTTGTATCGTACATAGATATCAGACACCTCTTCACTGCCTATAGGTGCTTTCAAGGAGATCATATGTGAATAAAGTTCGTCTTTCCATTCGTCATTACATGCACTAAAGAAAGATAGTGCAGCAAACATTGTAACTATATAAATTATTCTTCTTTTCATTTTTATCTTCTTTTTATATTAATCGAAAGTTTCCCAGCCAGGAGCTTGTGTCATCCGTCTATTCCACTGTAGCTCTCTTTCCAGAATAGGCCAGAAGTACATTTTACGTGAGAAGTTGGCTTGTAGATTCTCGACTCTTACACGTTCATAGAATCTTTCTTTAGTAGCTTCTGTCATTAATACATTGCAACCGTAGATCTGCTCCGATTCCTCGATAGCTACATTTTTCCAGCGTCTTAAATCGTGGTAGCGCTGGTTCTCTCCCATAAACTCAACTTGTCGTTCATGCATTAATTTTTTGCGGAATAATGTTTGGTCGTTATATACTTCCTGTTCATAATCTGGCATTCCGGCACGAATACGAACTCTTGAGACTGCTTTACTCATTTCTTCCGTATTGCGTGAAACTACCATCGTTTCTCCTTGCCAGTTTGTTACCTCATAACTATTACCTGGAGTAAGTTCATTTAAAGCTTCTGCATACATCAAAAGAATATCGGCATAGCGAATTGCGATATCTACTTTATCATAGATCTTTCCATTATTTGTATTACAATCATTTGGATTGATGAATTTCATCATTCCAATTCCAGTTGGTATCCATTTATCAGATCCGTTTTTGCGTCCTTCTTTGTTGCCTCTGTAATACCATATTTGTTGGTTACGATATTCTGCATCTTTGGCACTGGCAAATGGCCAAAAAGCACCGCTAAATGCTACACTGGCATAAAAGCGCGGTTCTCGGTTGGCATATTCTTTCCATACATTCGGGCGAAGCTGCGGATATTTTCCTGCTTTGTATTCATCTTCGGTAACAAAACGTTTACTTGCGTCGCAAGTGTCCAAGAAATGTTGCAAATTAAAGGCGTCACCATTTGCCATATCGTAAGCATCACATTGTTTAGCGGTTAAACCATGACGATTCTCTCCTCCTGCAAAGGTTGGCATTTGATTTCTGACGAGATAATTCACTTGATCTGCTAAGGAGTTATTACCACGAGTAAAGATTAATTCTTCATTTTCATTTGCATATAAATCTCCGTTAAAAATCGAACGATATGATTCAAACGGATCGATATTTGCCCACCCATCAGGAAAGTTTTTGGTAGAATATTTTGCGTTGTATGGAGGCTTAACTGTAGCTGGATAAGTATTGTCTCCTTTATCTTGATAGTCTGCGATATGTAACTCATAACGACCTAAATCAATTACATCTTTTGCTGCTGCAGCGGCTCTTGCCCATTTACTTTCATCATATGTTTGTGACATTAATATACGGCCTTGGTCATCAACAAAGTCTGTAAACTTATCGGGATCATTTGGTAATGGATTATTGAGTGGACTAGCGGAGTATAATAAAACTTTTGCACGTACAGCTAGTGCTGCGCCCTTTGTTGCCCGCGCAATATTTTGTCTGTCTCGTCTGTCAGGCAGATCGTTAGCTGCAAGTATCATCTCTTTATCAATATAGTCTACTACTTCATCATATGTAGCTCTTGGACAGGACATGCCTATATATGTTTCATCAATACTGATTGTTTCATCAGGAATTAAGGGTACTGGACCATATCTTCTAAGTAGTAACCAATAGAAGTAAGCTCTTAAGAAACGGGCTTGTGCCTTTTTGTCTAAGATCTCTTCTTTTGTCAATTCTTCGTTAATATCTACATTATTGATCATGATGGAAGCTTGGCGTACACCTTCATAACAACGGATATAAGAGTCATTTACCCAACCGTTATCATATTGTCCAAATTTAAGAGCGTTGTAATTTACAGCACCATCGCTTTCATTAAAAATAATATCGTCCGAATAATTGGAGAGTGTAAATTTGATAAGTCCGTATTCTATATTCGAACCATTTAAAAGCCCATAGCATTTAGCTAACCATTCTTCAGTAAATTGTTTACTTTTGAAGATTTTTTCTTCACTTTGTCGGTCGTTGAAGAAACGTTCTACACTTAGATAGTCTGAACAGGAAGATAAACTAACTCCTAGTCCAATACTGAACGCAATGGCTAATAATATATGTTTCTTTTTCATGTCTTTGATATTAGATATTGATAGTTAATCCTAAAGTATATGATTTAGACAGTGGATATTTTTGTCCATTACTGCTACCTAATTCAGGATCCCAAAGTTTGAAACTGGAGAAGGTAACTAAATTGGTGCCCATAAAATAAATACGGATGTTATTTAAATGCATTTTATTAACAAGACTTTTTGGTATTGTATATCCTATCTCTAAATTTTTCAAACGTAGGTAAGAACCATTACGCAACCAATAAGTGGAGGCGCGATAGTTATTGCTGTTTCCTCCATAGCTCAAACGAGGATATTTAGCATTTGGATCTTCATTTTCACCTAATATCCAACGGTTTGATTTTACTACATCAGTTAGAATGTTTCCCCAGTCTCCATTTTCAAATGGATATACAGTGGGACCATCAATGCAAAAAGTAGACTTTCCAGATCCTTGGAATAAAACATTAATGTCAATACCTTTCCATTGTCCGGAGAGACCGAAGCCATAAACTAAGTTTGGACGTGTTGTAGCTCCAATAGGAACTATATCATTATCATTTACATAACCATCACCGTTTACGTCTGCGTATTTGATATCACCTGGCATTACATCTCCCCAAGATTGTTTGGGGCTATTGCGTATATCATCATAATCTTTAAATAGTCCCAATGCGATAAGTCCACGGGTTTGATCAACTCGGAAACCTCTCTGGCTTTTGTATGGGTAGTTGCTATATTCTTCGTCATATTCCAAAATTTCGCTTTTGCTATAGGTGAAGTTGCCACGTAAAGTGAGGTTCACATCTCCGATACGTTGTTTGAATCCGAAATTTCCATCAAATCCTTTGGATAAAACAGAGCCAATATTGGTAGATATTCTCATAGCTCCGTTCAGACCAACAGAAATGGGAATGAAATTACGTTGTTGGTAAATACCGTCACGTTGTTCGTGGAAATAGTCAATTGTCCCAGTGAACTTATCGTCCCATAAAGAGAAGTCGATACCAATATCATGTTTAGTTGCTATTTCCCATGTTACGGCTGTAGTAGCGTAATGTGTGTAGCTTAAACCTGTAAATTCATATTTTTGTCCGATGTCCGCATAATTAAATCCCCCACTGGCACCGAAGGTAGATAAATAGGGGAAACGCTGGTCATTGTCTCCTACGACGTCATTGCCGACTTTGCCATATGAATAACGGAGTTTGAACATATTCATCCATTTCAAATGTTTTTTGATGATAGGTTCTTCTGCAATATTCCATGCTGCAGAATAAGCTGGGAAAAAGCCATACTGATGTCCCGGTGCAAAGTTTTCGGAACCGTTATACCCAAAGTTGAAATCGAAGAAATAACGGTATTTCCATCCATAGGTGAAGCGTCCAGCAAGTCCTTGATGGCGTTTATCAATACCTTGCATAATATCATTTCCATTCTGAGAGGTATCTATCGTTTTGTCTTGAGAATATTTAAATACTGCTCCAACAATGTGGTCTCCAAAGGTACGGTCATAATGCAGTTCGGCTTCTAGATATTCCTTACGATTTCCGTTAGAAGATGATTCTTGTGTCATTAGTTGTTCGTCTTTGATTTTTTTCATGACTAAACTTCCGTCAGAAGCACGATTTTGTTCTGCTCTCCACATTTCAGGGAATTTTTTACGGTTTATCCACTGATAGTTGTTTGTGTCAAATCCGTAACGGCCAATAAATTTTAATCCTTTTGTAATAAAGTTGAGGCTTTGTTCTAAAGTAGCATTGGCTTGCAACTTATTGTTCCATGTTTCTTGATAATCGGTTTGTGTAGCGGCTACCCACGGATTGAGTTGATCATTCTCCGAACCGTAGGCAGGAACGTATCCGTTGGAATACATCACAGGAACTGAGATAGGATTGTTGCGCATGGCTGATGCCCAAATGTTTCCTGCCATTCCTGGTTCGTTTTTTTTATCTAGTGAACCTGCGACTCCTACTTTCAATAAGGTGGACTTTGTGATATCCATATCTACGTTGAGACGGTAATTCCAACGTCTGTAATTTGCATTGGTGTTATAGTCTTTTAATCCTTCGTCCACTTTATACATACCTCCTTCGTCTACGTAACTAACAGATACATAATAACGGGCAAGCGAGCCACCACCGTTCAGATTTAAAGTTGCTCGATAAGTTGGTGCCCCTTTTTTTAAGAGTACATCCATCCAATCTACATTGGGGTATAAGTCTTTGTCCAATCCGTTGCGGAGTATGTATAGCTTTTCATCAGAGAAGAATGCTTCCTTATTACGAGTAGTACGTGCTTCATTCATTAAGTTGGCATAGGTATAGCCATCAACAAGTTCGGGGGTATATGTACGTGTGTTGTAAGTAGTTTCAACCTTTGCATCGATTTGAACCTTACCTGATTTACCACGTTTAGTAGTAATCAATACAACCCCATTTGCTCCACGTGAACCGTATATTGCTGTTGCAGAGGCATCTTTTAATACAGTAAATGATTCAATATCTTCAATATTGATCTCATTCATGTCTCTTTCGAATCCATCAATTAATACTAGTGCACCCGAACCTGCACCAAAAGTAGAAATTCCACGAATCCAAAATTCAGATATATTATTGCCTGGCTGTCCAGATGTTTGGCGTGCCATTATACCTGCTACATTACCAGCCAACGCATTTGTAATGCTTGAAGTGGAAGTTCTCAGTGTATTTACATCTACTGTAGTAGCCGCTCCAGTCATTGTAATTTTTTTCTGTGCGCCTGTTCCTGTGATAACAACCTCGTCGATAGCAGTTGCTTTTGCTTCTTGCATAATGACATTGATGCTCTTTTGTTCTTTAACAAGTATTTCTTGTTTATCAAATCCTATAAAAGTGAATACTAACCATTGATAAGGTTCAACCTTTATTTTAAACTTACCGTTTATATCTGTAATAGCACCTAGTCCGGGTATGTCTTTTACGGAAACGTTTACTCCGACAAGTGGCTCTTTATTCTGATCCAGAACAATGCCGCTGATTTCTATTTTTTCTTGTTGTTGTTTTTCTGTATGTGCGTATGTGTTAAGCACACAGCTAATTAGAAAAACAAACTTAAAATATATTTTTTCATTCGAAATGTGTTTTTATAGTTTATTCTACAGAAATTGTGCGAATTCGATGGTTTTCTCTATCTGCTATATAGAATGTTTGTGTTTCTTCATCATAAGCGATCCCACAAGGACTGTCGAAACGTGCTTCTGTGCGTAGCTCGCCGTCTATGTATCCGTTTACTCGTCCATCAGAAGATACACTACCTCTGCCGGCATAAGTCGAGATGATACCGTCAGGAGTTATTTTACGGATGCAATGTCCGTTTCTATCACAAAGATAAAAATCGTAAATATCTGATTTACCAGCTTCTATGTAATCCTTGTTTTTTACAAATGTGCCTTGATAAGGCCATACGAAACGCCCTGATGTACCGGGAGAGTCTACCCAATCACTGGCTCCTTCAGAACCGGCAAACATTGTTGGCTTTTGGAATTCTTTTGTTTCTGGATTGAACATGGATTTATAAAGGCAATTTGCTCCTGTAATATACATATATTTACCTTCAGGGTGTACTGTTAGGTAGGCATGTTCATTCCTGCTTTCATATGTTGGGAATACTTCTTTTGCTACCATTCCTTGTGTTGTCGGGTCAAAAACGGCTTTGTCAATAGTTCCCTGCCAATAAACGGTATAATATAGAGTTTTTGTCAAAGGTTGATAAGCGCAACTATATCCAGTACGATCATAAACATAAGGTCTTGCTCTTCGGAAGTCTTCAGAGCGTAGCAGGTAGGCAATCTCTCTTCGGTCTTTGTTACTTTGTCCGTGGTCGTCTGATACAAATAAAGTGTCTCCAGTCGCATCGAAACACATGTAGTACATACCTCCAAACAATCCTTGCCCTTCAGTCATAAGTGTGGATACTTCTTGAGTTTCCAGATTGATTCTCCGGATAGGTCCTTTAAAACCATTAACGATCAAGCATTTTTGTATTCCGAATGTATCCATTAACAACCATTCTGCATTTCCGAACCTTGCGTTTTCAAAATCTCCATCTACATCAGAAGAATTGCCTTGTTCATCTTCGTTTCCTACTAATGTACCTACTGAAGTTTGAGATACATATTGGAAACGTCTCTCAAATTCATATTCTATGGGTGAAGACGTCCCATCAGCACTTTCGATAGATATTTTTATATTTCCATCAAAAGCTTTTGGGGGTATCATACAATAAATTTCATTATTGTTACAGCCAATTGTAGTGGTAGTTCGCCCTCCTACAGTAATATAAATTTTTGATGGGTCGTTTCCGAAGTTCTCACCGTAGATATGGAGCTGAGTACGGAGACTTCCCTGACTTGGAGAGAAATCTGTAAAAACAACAGGTTTAGACGGATCATATCCGCTAGAACTGATTTTGTCGTCTTGGCAACTACTAATACATGCCATCAGATACAGTAGCAATACCCCGCACCAATGGGGATATTGCTTTTTCATGTGCTCTTTTTTCATAAAACTTTTTTTTTAGGTTTCCAAACAAAGTATAGTGCTTTTTTATAGTCTTATTTCAATGCCTTCCACTAGATTTCCACTGGCTTGACGTATGCCTTGATCTGTTATAATTTTAATCACTGCCATGTCTTTATTCTCAGTGTTGTATTTTCCGGTTTTCTTTGTTAGCTTTACAGTCACTTTATCACCATTTCGCTCTGCGACAAATTGTAGCAGGCTATAGTCCCCTTTTTTGTAAGACCAACCATCTCCCGCATCCCAATACATATTTCCGGAAGCTTTGCCCTGTTCGTCCAGACACACTAGTAATGTCAGAGGATCTAATGAATTTTCTGTAGTGTTCTGAATTATTTTTCCAGTCGGAATGATAGCTCCCCCACGAATCTTCATTTTTGCCTGATATTTATCATTCTGATCTCCTTCTACAAGTGACAGTTCTTTCCAGATCCCTTTCGGAAGTGCCGGTTGATTAGCAAATGCTGGAATGATAAGTAAATTATCACCGACAAGGAAAGCTTCTTCCTCTGCTCTCAGTGACAAGTCTTTAGGGTCGGAGAAGAAGACAGGACGCATGATAGGCATGCCATTAGTTGAGGCTTCGTGTAAGAGTGTATAAAAGTAGGGTAGTAGTATATATCTACGTTCCAAAGCGATGCGTGAGGCATCTTCTACTTTTTGTCCAAATACCCATGGTTCCTTGTTGTTTGTTCCGGCGCAAGCATGACCACGTGCGAAAGGATAAAAGGCACCGAAACCAATCCAGTTGCCGAATAAGTCAGCATCAGCATTGAATAAGAAACCGCCTATATCTGCACCACTAAACGGTTGACCGGATAATCCCAATGTTAATGACATGGGAACTGACATTTTTAGATGATCCCAGCAAGAACCGTTGTCGCCAGTCCATGTAGCGGCATAACGTTGTCCCCCAAGGAAGTTGGAACGTGTCAGAATGAAAGGACGTTTTTCTGGACGAGCATCCAGTATACCTTCCCTGGATGCTTTAACCATCAGGAAGCCATATACATTATGATACTGAAGATGTGTACCTGCCGGAAGCTTTCCTCCTCCACGATGCAGGTTGTCTTCCGGCATTGTTTTGTTGGGCGTATCATTGATCTGGGGTTCGTTAACATCATTCCATACGCCATCTACTCCTTGTGCTAGAAAATCTTTATATAAGTTTCTCCACCATTTGTTTACTTTAGGAGAAGTAAAATCAGGGAATGCTGCTGCTCCCGGCCATGCATCACCGTGGAAGTTCTTACCGTCTGCTGTTTTCACCCAAACGTCATTTTCTGTTCCCGATTTATATACGAAATAGTTAGGGTCAACTTTTGCTCCCGGGTCAATCATCCATGCAGAATGGAATCCACGTATGTGCAAATCACGGTTCACCGCTTTAGGATTCGGAAAACTTTTCGGATTAAAGGTAAAGATGCGGTATCCGTCCATATAATCAATGTCCATCCAGATAACATCACATGGTATTCTTTTTAGTCTGAAAGTATCTGCTATTTCAATGACACGGCTGTCGGGAGAATATGAGAACCGGCATTGCTGATAACCTAGTGCCCAGCGAGGAATCATTGGCATTGTGCCGGTCAGTTCGGATAGTCCGCGAATGACTGCTTGTGGAGATTCCCTGTCAATGATGAATACCCGAAAGGGTATTCCTTCACTTTTTAATTCGATTTTTTCGTCTGTACTGCTTAGTTCTGCTTTCCAAGTAGTATCGAATAAAATTCCAAAAGCTGTTCCGTCCTTTCGCACTCCCATCATCCAAGGATGTGATTGATACAGACGAGTACCTTTGTCTACACCATAAGCTCCTGAGTCTGTATTCCATAATTTGATGGTCTTTCCATTTCTCAGAAGTGAACCGGTCACTTCACCACCGCCATAGATGCTTGTACCTTCCGGCACTGTTAATGATGCGTTTGCTTTACCATCCGTGAGTGAGAACTCGGGAACAAGTACCCAGTCGGCAGGAAGTGCTCCTTGTTCGCGTGGTTCTTTTTCTATTGCAAAAGAAGGTATCTTTTGAGCGTCGAAGCCTTCCGGGATGAATTTTGCGATTCCGTCCCCAACCATGACGCTATGTGTAATTTTTACCTTGTGTGTTGAGGCGTTCGCCAATAAAGGTAAGGTTGCGAGCAAGTAAATTGCTACAGTTTTGATACAAGTATATTTCATGTTACTTATTGATTATGCAATCTATAGTGTATATTGAATATTTTTTTGTGCTTTAATATCTCTAGAGGAGAAGCCAAGCATTATATTGTAAATACCCGGATCAGTGACGAGCTGAGTTCTGTTGACATCAAAATACATAAATGATTCTTTAGGTAATGTCATCTTGACAGTTGTGGATTCTCCGGCTTTCAGGAATATCTTTTCAAATTTTCTCAGTTCTTTTTGGGGACGTTCTACCGGGCTGTTTTCTGCTTTGCCCACATAGGCTTGTATGACTTGTGCACCATCTCTTTTTCCTGTGTTGGCAAGACGGCAGGTTACTTCTACTGTTCCATCAGCATTTGGCTTTGAGACTACTATATTAGATAGCTTAAAGGTGGTATAAGACAATCCGTAGCCAAAAGGATATTGTACTTCACGTTTCAATTTGTCATAGCCGCGATAGCCGATGAATATTCCTTCCGTATATGCTACATGTTTGTCTTTATCCGGGTCATGATAGCTGTTGTAAGCGGGGCTGTCTTCCCATTTCTTTTCAAAAGTCATAGGTAATTTTCCTGATGGGTTAACTTTACCGAATAAAGCTTCGCCGATAGCTGTTCCCGCTTCCTGACCTCCATAAAATCCCCAAATAAGCCCCTTCAAAGACGGTTCCCATTTTTGCATTTCAATATTACCTCCGGCATTTACAATACCGATAACAGGCTTTTTACATCCGGATAAGCTGGCCAGCATTTTTTTATCTACTTCGGGCAGTTCGAATGTGCGGTCGCTTGCTTCTCCTTCTGTATCGGAACTATGACCGAAGCAGGCAATCACTAAATCTGCTTTGTTCAGGTAATCGGCAAACTTATTCTGAGTCTCGTTCTTACGTTTCCATAAAAAGCAGATACCTGCTCCACCACCCTGCTGATAGTATTCTACACGTACATGATATTTTTCACCGGCTTTTAGTGTCTTGGTAACATTGGTCGTTCTGAAACCTCCGGGCGTCCAGTCATCAATAATCGGTTGGTCGTTGATAAACAATTTATAACCATCGTCGCCTCCTAATGTGAACTCATAGTCAGCGGTTTCGTCTACGCACATTGTACTGTACCATTTCACAGAGAAATAATCTTTGGGCATACCTTCCAATTCTGTGCCTGCAGCCCAAGAATAATTGATTTTTTTCTCAGTCTGTTTTACCACAGGGGCTCCTTCGAAGTGAATATTCTTGAAGTATTCGGCATGAAATCCCTTTTCGTTGAGATTGTCGTCTGTATACATGATGGACGGCATAAAGTCGAGTTCATCAATATATTCTACTTTTACATTATTCAGTTTACCTTCTTTTTGGATTCCGTCGAATAAATTGGTATAATGGAAAGGAACTACAGCGCCACTACCACCACCATGTACATATCCATGTGCATTTTTGCCGGTAACGATAATATGTTTGTATTTTTGGGGATTGATAGGAAGAATGTTGTTTTCATTCTTCAAAAGAACAAGTCCCTCTCTGGCAACATTTAATGCTGTTTCTACAGATTGAGGGTCATCCAGAGCGATACTTTTGTCAGCTTCCGTACCATCCTTGAATCCGAAAGCAATGAGTATGCGTAAGATGTGGCGTACTTTTTCGTCAACCATATCCATAGTCACATCTCCTGTTTTAAGATAGTAAGCCATATCTTTAGGATTCATCTTTTCTCCTCCTGCCATTTCCAGATCTAATCCGCTTCTTGCAGCTGGAACACAGTAATGAGTCGATCCCCAGTCAGACATCACTAGTCCTTTGAAGCCCCATTGATTTCTGAGTACTTCTTTCAATAGCCACGGGTTTTCAGTGGTGTAGATGCCATTCATCAAGTTATAGCTTGTCATGATGGCTCCTACTTCTGCTTCCTGAATGGCAGCTTTATAAGCAGGGAAGTAAATCTCATTCAAGGTTCTTTCATCAATATCATTACTGATATTATTACGGTCATAGTCGGAGTTGTTGGCAACGAAGTGTTTGACTGTAGCCATGACACCTTGATCTTGTACACCTTTGATGTATCCTACACAGATACGGGATGTTAAATACGGATCTTCACCCATATATTCAAAGTTACGTCCACACATTGGGGCACGGTAGATATTGACCGCTGGACCTAATATGACATTGATGTTTCTTGCTCTGCAATCACGTCCCAAAGCTTTTCCGTATTGATAGGCAAGATTCTCGTTCCAAGTAGCTGCTAGTGTCACTGTAGCCGGGTATGCGGTAGACTTGCCTTTTGTGCCTATCCCTTGCGGTCCATCGGACATTCTCATGCGATGAATACCCAGGCGATCAATGCTTTTAGTGTACATCCAGTCAATGCCACCGATATATCCAAGTTTTTCTTCTACTGTCATTTGGCTCAGTAGCTCTTCAACTTTTAGATCAATCTCTGGTTTATACCATTTTTGAGCAGATGCACAAAAAAGGTTGGAGATTAACAGGAGTAAAAACGTAAGTCTTTTTTGTTTCATATTAATTTTCTTTTGAGTATTGGTTTTTATGTAGCTATTATTTTGTGCTGTGTTGTGACGGAAGACCTTTATATTATATAGCCTTAATTATTTATTGTTTTAAATTTGTACTTATTGTATAGCTGCTAGTCGGCTATACATTTCGACCATGGCAGCTTGCGTTAGCAGCCACTTCTTCTCATTATTGTTATTGCCAGTTAGGTCTGTGCTGAATAAGCCGTTTTCATCACGGGCATTATCCCAAGCATATGATAGGCATTGATTGAAAGCGTCGATAAAAGTTTTGTTTTGGTCCAATTGGTAAAGTTCAATGAATCCTCTTAACATGACAGCAGTAAACCAGATATTTCCTTGTTTCAACATTTTAAGGCTTTCTCCTGTGTCAGTTGTAAAGTCTGTGAAGAAGTAATTATAGCATTCTTTGGCAATGCTCTGCGCATCTTTCAAGTAATCCGGATTTTTGGTCAGTTGATAGAGTAGGGCAGCCGATTGCATCATTTGTCCGCTGTTGTAGGCAAATTTGGCTTTTCCTATCTTACCGTCAAGACGGATATTGTCAAAATAGAGGTAGTCTGTAGAATCTTGCAGATTCTTTTGTGTCCATTTATATAATTCTTTTCCCCGTTTGAAATAGAGGCTGTCATTGGTTGCTTTAAATAGTTTGAGGGCGAATACAGAACCGGGAGCATTTGAACAAGTGTTTTTGGACTCTTTCTTTTGTTCACACCAATAGATGCCATCTCCTAGCAGACTATCAGTACCGCTTTCTATGAAATTCCATATGAGTTGAGCTTTATCCAAATATTTTTTTTCTTTGGTAATCTGATAGATATCGATGAAGTCAATGCCTACCCAGATATTATCGTCATAAAAGCGGTCGGAGGTCGGAGCAGTTCGGATATACGATGAGTAAGCAATAGGAGTTCTTTCTGTATCGAAGTATTCTTCCAAGCCGGGTAATACCTGTTTTTCTAATAATTGCTGGTATTTCTTGTCGTGGGTGGCTTCTAATAATGAGTTTACTGCGGAAAATGTACCTGAATATGGCCATAAATAGGAGAACTGATTAGGCATGTTTGTTTGGTTTTCCGATGCCAGATAAGTGACTTTATATTGTTCGTTGAAAGGATAGTTTTCACGAAGCAGATGGGAGTTGCTTACAGAATAATTTAGATAAAGTGAATCCAGTGTTTGCCGGGCTCTCTCCAGATTTGAATTAGAGTCTGCCTGTTTGGTGGAAACGCAACTTGCCAAAAAGTAGGCACAAACTATGATTAGTAAAAAACGCAGTGCTTTCATTTTATATAATATTCATTATTAACTAAAGATTTTCCTTCCAAAATACCTATTTCAAACTACAATCCTTTTTATTTTGCTTTTTACCTTATTCCGTTGTCTGATGCTGCAAAGTTATTATGGTTAGTATAAGATGATGTACGGACCCATGACATAAATGTCTCTTCTCGATGAAATGTCGCAAAAATATATATATGTGTCGTAAAAGCGTATTCCTGTTATGTTAATTTTCAGATGATCAGAATGTTTTTTGTGCAGTTCTTGGACGTTTTCCCGATTTTCCATATCTTTCCGTCGATTTTTGTGTCTTGATTTAAAACAAGAGAATGCTATATGAAAAAACACAATGAATGGACGAAGAGAACTACTCTTTTAAGAAGAGTTCTGCTGATACTGGTTTCTTTTCTTTTGATAGGAGTAGACATAAATGCTTCGTATAGTCTCCGGCAATTTTCCAGTAAGAACGGATTATCCAATAGTGCTATTCTTTCGATGTGTCAGGATAGGCATGGCGTGATATGGATCGGTTCATGCGATGGGCTGAATATCTACGACGGCACTTATTTGGGATTGTACAAACCAACCAATGTGCACCATAGTTTCTCCGGTAATCTCATCGAACGGATTATCGAGGCGGACAACGATGTGCTTTGGATACAGACTAATTATGGGCTCGACCGCTTTGATACACGCAGACAGACCATACAAAGCTTCAAAGACTTTAAATACATAAACCGTATGGCGATAAGTCCCGAAGATGATTTCTTCATTATTAAAGATGATGGCTACATTTATTATTATCAGCCGGAGCAGAAGGACTTCTGTAAACTTGATGTGAAAAAGATACATTTTGAGGAAGTACAACAAATGGCTATTGATAACTTTGGAGTACTTTGGATATTCTCTTCGGATAATGATAACCGGAGTTATATAATAGAGAAAAACGGAAATCAAGTGAAGCTGGTTCCCAGTAATTGCCTGAATCATTCGGAAAAGTTGTTGTGGACGTTTGTAGATGGCGATTTTCTCTATTTCATAGACAGTACTTATGCACTTTATGAATACGATCTGAATAATCATAAAGCGTATTTTATAGCAGATATGGAGGCAGAGATACTTCGTCGGGGTGAGGTTTCTTCCATTATAAAAAAGAAAACTGATTATTTTATCGGCTTTAAGAGTAGTGGATTAATCCAATTAAAGTATATGCCGGATTCAAAGGTAAAATATAGCCTCCAGTCCATAAATGTTCAGTCCGGTATCTTTTGTCTTATGAAAGACCGGTTTCAGGATATAATCTGGGTGGGCGCTGACGGTCAAGGGCTTTATATGTATTTTACAGATGAGTTTTCTATTGACAACATCATGTTGGATGTACCGGAGTATCGGGTAGATAATCCGGTTCGTGCTCTATATCAGGATCAGGATCAGACATTGTGGATAGGTACGAAGGGAGGGGGAATATTAAAGATGTTTGATTTCCATCCTGATATGGAAACTTTGCCTCGGGCAGAAAGGATCCTGGCAAGTAATAGTCCGTTGATGGACAACTCGGTGTATAGTTTTGCTCCCAGCCGGAGGAAACTCTTATGGATTGGAACGGAGAGCGGACTTAATTACTACTCCTATTCACAAAAGCGGATACAGGAATTTCCGGTCATGGCAGATGGCAAGATGGTGAAGTATGTACATTCTGTCCGTGAGACAAATGATAGTACGTTGTGGGTGGTTTCTGCCGGTGAAGGTATTGTGAAAATCATTCTGGATGCTACTTCACTTTTACCTAAAGTGAAGTCTGCCCGTCGCTTTACACTGGATGGCGGAAAGAGAAACTCCAATTATTTCTTTGTCTCTTTTCAGGAGAATGATTCGGTTATTTGGTTTGGTAACCGTGGATATGGTGCGTATAAAATGAATACGCATACCAATCAACTAACTCCCTGCCGCATTGACGATGTAGTGAAGAATCAGACTGTAAATGATATTTTTGCCATTCATAAGAATGACGAAGGATACTGGTTTGGTACGAGTTTCGGATTGACCCGGCTTTATCAGGGCGAATATAGGGTATATAACGAGACTGACGGCTTTCCCAACAATACGATTCACGGCATATTGGAAGGAAGGGACAATAACTTGTGGCTTAGCACCAATCAAGGGTTGGTGAGGTTTAATGTCCGCGAAAACACAGTTCAGACGTATCGGCAGCAGGGCGACCTGGAAGTGATTGAGTTTAGTGACGGTGCTTTCTTCAAGGATCAGCAGACGGGGACATTATTTTTTGGTGGTACGAACGGATTCATTACGATTAGCGAGAATGATCAACTTTCGGAAGAATACATGCCTCCTTTGCATTTCAACCGCCTCTCTATTTTTGGTAAAGAGTGCAATATTTATGATTTTCTGCAAGGCGCTACGAAGCAAGAAACTTTGGTGCTGGACTATAGTCAGAACTTCTTTAACCTTTCATTTATTGCTGTCGATTACATTAACGGGAACAATTATACTTACTCTTATAAGATAGACGGTTTGAGCGATAGTTGGATTGAGAACGGATTGTCTACGGTGGCGGTTTTCTCTAATCTATCTCCTGGAGAATACACCTTGCTGGTGAAGTACCGAAGTAATATAACAGGGAAAGAGAGTGAACCTTATTCATTATTGATCCGTATCACTCCTCCCTGGTATATGACTACTTGTGCTTATATTGTCTATTTCTTATTATTAGCCGGGGTAATTGCAGGAGCTATCCGGATGGTGATAAAACGTTATCGCAGAAAGCGGAATGTTATGATCGAGGAAATGAACCGCCAGCAGCGCGAAGAACTGTATGAATCGAAATTGCGTTTCTTTACTAACATTACCCATGAATTTTGTACTCCGTTGACATTGATCAACGGTCCGTGTGAAAAAATCCTTTCCTATAGCCGGGTAGACAGTTATGTCCGGAAGTATGCTTCCATGATTCAGCAGAATGCGTTGAAACTGAATGCGCTGATATTGGAACTGATTGAGTTCCGCCGACTGGAGACGGGAAACAAGATTTTGAAGATAAAACATGTTCCTGTCACAGAACAGATACGGACTATTGCCGAATCATTCGGAGAGCTGGCGGAAAGCCGGAAACTGAACTATCGATTGCAGATAGAAGATGGAGTTTTTTGGAATACGGATGTCAGCTGTCTGAGTAAAATTGTAAATAACCTGATTTCTAACGCTTTCAAATATACTCCGGAGAATGGTTCCATTACGGTAGAGCTGCGTATTGAAGGAGAACAACTTTGCATTCGGGTATCTAATACGGGAAAAGGAATCAAGGAGGCTGATCTCACGAAAATATTCGACCGTTATAAGATTCTGGATAATTTCGAAGTGCAGAACAAGAATGGGATTTCTCCGCGAAATGGATTGGGACTGGCCATTTGTCACAGTATGGTAAATCTGTTGAATGGACAGATTCAGGTATCCAGTATTCCTAATGAGGTGACTACTTTTGATGTATGGCTGCCTGTTATGGAGGTTACGGTGGATAATGAAGATGAAAAAGTAGCTGAAGAATTGGTTTTGTCATCAGATGAGCAAGCAGTCGAACTCAAGAATTCGTCGGTTGAATTTGATAAGAACAAGCAGACGATTATGATTATTGACGATGACCCTTCTATGTTATGGTTTGTTACGGAGATATTTGTCGGGGCATACAATGTTGTCTCTTTAGGCAGCGCAGAGGAAGCCTTGAAGCAGTTGGGCATCCAGTTACCGGATTTGATTATTTCGGATGTAATGATGCCCGGTATGGATGGAATGTCGTTTGCCAAAAAGATAAAGTCTGATAAACTGTTGAGCCGTATCCCGTTAATACTGCTTTCGGCACTGAATAATATTGACGAGCAGACGAGAGGAATTGAATCCGGTGCGGAAGCATATATCACGAAACCTTTCAATGTGGAATATCTCGAGAAAGTCGTTAGAAGGCTGTTACAGCGCGAAGAGGACCTGAAAGAGTATTATAGCTCTGTTCTAAGTGCTTTTGAACTGGATGATGGTCATTTTCTGCATAAAGAGGATAAATCCTTCTTCGAGAAGATGATGCAGATTATTGATAGTCATATACAGAATACGGATTTATCAGTGGAATTGTTGAGTAGTTCATTAGGATACAGTACCCGGCAGTTCTATCGGAAGCTGAAAAATGTCACGGAGAAGACTCCTGCCGACATCATCAGAGAGTATCGCCTGACGATTGTAGAACGCTTGTTGCTGACAACGCAACTCTCCATTGAAGAGATTATGGATAAAACCGGATTCTCGAACAGGGGGACTTTCTATAAAGCATTTGCCCAGAAGTTCGAGATGACGCCCAAGCAGTACAGGAATATCAAGACGAAGGATGTTCATGATGCTTCTGAGGAAGGAGGAGGAACTATGAACGTATAAAACTCCTGAAGACTTGACAAACGGCTTTTAATGTTGTATATTTGTATCCTTACAATAAATGAATTAAAGCTTAGACCAATGAGAATATCTTACCTTATACTGCATTTGTTGTGCTGATATAGTATAATATGACAACATTTCATCCGATAATGCCTTGCTTCGGAAGGCTTTTCGGTAGCTTGTATATAAGAAACAGGCTGCAAACTTTTGAGAGGTTTGCAGCCTGTTTTGTTATATAAATTCGGATAAATGCTATCGAAAAGCCATGTAATCGTTTTTAATAAACTTGGATACCGTTTCTAATAAACGATCAAGAAGTTTATTAAAAACTGAAATATAGATTAGGCATAACAGGTCAGTATTTTTCAGCAGAGTCGGATAGAGAATAAATATGCTACGTCAATATCGGTTATGAATAGGTAAACTATATCAACGCCTTAAATCTTCTTCTTTTCCAACATCACCTTATAATGGCTGTTTTGCCTGTTACTTCTTTTTCGGCTTTCTGCGTGCCCATCCTTCCTCGCTGAAGTCAGGCTCTTTATCTTTAAAGAACTGTTGCCAGTCGTCTGTCTTTTTAGGACCACGTGCTCCGTAACCCCGTTCTTCGCGGCTGGGCTTGTCGCTTCTTTTTTTCTTGTCGGTCTTGTCACTGCCTTTAGTCGCTCTGTCAGCTCGCGGTGCTCTGTCCGATCTTTCGGAACGTGAGTTGCGGCTACTGTCACCACGCTTTTCGGAGGAACTTCCGAAAGGACGTTTTCCTCCTCTGCGTTCGGCAGAACCACTGCCTCTCCGACCTTCTCCTGCTTCCTCACCGGCAACTTCTACAGATACTTTGCGGCCGTTCCAGTTAGCGCGGTTCAACGCCTTCACTACGTTTTGTGCTTCTTTCTCTTCTACTTCGAAGAAGGAGAAATTTTTCATCAAGTCAATGCGTCCCAACTCGATTCGTCCACGTGTATTGCTGTTCAGCAAGCTGATCAGTTCGCTTGGGAAGAAACTGTCCATTTTTCCTAGATTGATGAATAAGCGGGTGAAACCCGGCGCTGCCTTGCGGCTGCCTCTTTCACGGCTGTCACGTGTGTTACGTTCGCGGCTGTCGGTCGGAGTCTCGATCTCTTCACGGTCGCGGTAGTAGTCCAGAAAACGATTGAACTCATGCGATACCATGCGTTTGATCAGATCCTCTTTGCTCAGCCATTCCAGCTTACGATAAATCTCCGGCATGAAGTCCGTGATTTCTTCTTCGTTTACCTTCACCTTTTCCAGTTCATCAATCACTTTGATAAGCTGTTTTTCGCAGATCTGCTTGCCTGTCGGCATTTCTCCGGCAATAAACTTCTTGCCGATGATGCGCTCTATCTCACGCAGCTTTCCTTTTTCGCGCAGGTTGATGATAGCGATGGAAGTACCTGTCTTTCCGGCACGTCCGGTACGTCCGCTACGATGTGTGTAGCTTTCCGTATCATCGGGCAGGCCGTAGTTGATCACGTGTGTCAGGTCGTCTACGTCCAGTCCGCGTGCGGCAACGTCCGTAGCAACCAGTAATTGCAGGTTGCGGATGCGGAATTTCTGCATCACGGCATCGCGCTGAGCCTGTGACAGTTCTCCGTGCAGTGAATCTGCGTTATAGCCTTCCTGCATCAATTTATCGGCTATTTCCTGCGTTTCTTTACGGGTACGGCAGAAAATGATACCATATATTTGCGGGTAATAGTCAACAATGCGTTTCAGGGCTGCATATTTGTCTTTGGCTTGTACGGTATAAGCTACGTGTTTCACATTGCTTGTACTTTCGTTCTTGCGTCCGATGGTAATCTCCTTGGCATTCTGCAAGTAGTTCTTGGAGATGCGGGCGATTTCGGGGCTCATGGTTGCCGAGAAGAGCAAGGTGTTCCGTTCTTTGGGGACATCGGCAAGGATAGCGTTGATGCTGTCGGTGAATCCCATATTCAGCATTTCGTCCGCTTCGTCCATCACTATGTTGTGAACGGTCGATAAAGATACGGTTTTGCGCTCCATCAGGTCGAGCAGTCGTCCCGGTGTTGCCACGATGATATGTACGCCGCGTTTCAGGCTGCGTATCTGGCTGTCGATGGAAGAACCGCCGTAAACTGGCAGTACTTTCAGTCCGTCAATGTATTTTGAGTAATCGTTCAGATCGCCCGCTATCTGGAGGCATAGCTCACGGGTGGGGCAAAGTATTAGTGACTGGGGAACCCTGTTCTTTACGTCAATCTGTTGGAGCAGAGGCAGGCCGAATGCGGCTGTTTTACCTGTTCCAGTTTGTGCAAGAGCTACTACATCATTATTTTCTCCTAAAAGGTACGGAATCACTTCCTCTTGTACCGGCATGGGATTCTCATATCCCATCTCTTCAATTGCTTTACGTATCTCCGGAGAAACGCCAAGCTCTTCAAATGTCTTCATTAAATCTCTGTATATCTTTTATTTCGGGCGCAAAGATAGAGAAAAATAATGAATAATGAATAATGGATAATGGATAATTATTGCTGCCTGCATAGCATTCTCCATTTTCCATTAACCATTATCTATTAATAAAATGCTGCGCAACCGTTCGATTTCTTCTGCCGAGAGTCCTATTCCTTTTTTCAGATATGCCTGTACGCTGCCGTATTCCGCATCAATCTGTTCTTTGGCTGCATTCAGGAAGTCTTCCTTGGCAGAGTAGATTGTAGTGATGGCTTCCTGCGAGTTGATAGGGAGTTTATACGCGTATCTGGAGGCTTTGGGGATGTTGAAATAGTCATTACTCAGGCGATAGTCTTTCATGATGGCTTCTTCATTGACTCCCAAAGCGGCAAGTACCAGTGCTGAAACAATGCCCGTACGTCCTTTGCCTGAAGTACAGTGGATGACGACGGGGTAATTGTTGCGGTCGAGCAGGAGTGTGAACAGTTCTTTGTATTCCTTGCGGTAGTTGGTGACCAGTTGACGGTTCATCCGCTCTACTAAACGATAGATAGATCGTATCCGTTTCTATTTTCTTATCACGTATGTCTTGCAGGATGTGTTCCATGTTTCCTGTTGCAATGGGGAGGTGCAGGATGTTAAAGTCTTCATCATGAAACTGTGGATAGTTATGGCGTTCTTCTTCCGAACGCAAATCGATGATAGTCCTTATACCCATGTTTTTCAATTCCCGGCGGGAGCAGAATGGAATGCTGTCAATCTGTGCAGAACGGTACAGCATTCCCCAGCGGGTATCTTTGCCTGTTTCTGCAGACTTGTATCCTCCCAGGTCACGGAAGTTCTGAATGCCGGGAATATTGACGTTACGGGCAGCTACCCTCACCCGGTATCTGTTGTTGAATACCATCAGGTAGTAATAGCGCTGAGACGGATCATTGGTCACGATGGTCTTTTTCCCTTTCGCAATGTTGATGGTGGCTACGGGATTTTCTTCGGGAATGAAGTCGGGAGAAGTGGAAGCATATACTTTTACCTGTCCTTTCAGTATAGGTGCTGTTTCCCATTTGATAATGGCGTTTCCTACATTGTTCTCTTCACATACTACGGATATAGTGGGCGAAGTGCCGGAACATGACGGAAATACCAGTAGGATGGTCAGCCAGTTTAACAGGTTTCTGTACATAGTTTCTTTGTCTGATGAATCATGTACTGCAAAGATAGGAATTACCGTTAGATGTGGTAATTCCTTTGCGATTATTAGCCAAAGTTAATAGTAATTTAGGGGATGGTTGTATCCGTAATTACTTCGATGCGTACTGTCCGGCAAACTCCACCGATACCGAATTACTGAAACTACGGCATACTTCGGCGGCAAAGTCTTTCCCGCACTGAACTACTTTGTCCCAGACTTCTTCATTCAGATTATTAAGGTCACGGTATCGTACATCATATTTAAGCAATCCGTAGATCAATCCCGCATTGAAATTATCTCCGGCACCGATGGTGCTGACTGCTTCCAGCGGTTCTATCGGATATTCTTTGCTGACCAGATTGGTGCGAAGTGATACTTTGTCCCCACCGGCCGTGCATATAAACCGCGGGCAGTAGAATTTAATCTTGTCTTTATATATCTTGTCCACGTCTTGCAAGCCATACATATAGAAGAAATCTTCCAGCGATCCCCGTACAATATCGGCGTATTCCAGATTCTCGATAATCGTAGGAGCTAGTTTCATTGCTTCGTTCTTATGTGAAGAGCGGAAGTTCGGGTCGTAGTAGATGATTGCTTTCTTCTCGCGTGCCTGGTCCAGCAGTTCCAGAATCTTCTCCCTGAGTACCGGGTTCAGCGCATAGTAAGAGCCTACCATGACGATATCGTCTTCCTCTAACTTAGGATAAAGCACATCCAGACGTTGCTTGGGATAATCCTTATAGAAGATATATTCAGCATCGCTCTGTTCATTGAGGAATGCCAGTGATACAGGTGATTTACCATCTGGGAAGACATTTACGTGATCCGTCGGAATATTATTTTCACGCATGAATTGCAGAATGATATTTCCTACCCGGTCATTACCTGTTTCACTGATAAAACCTACCTTGATCCCCATTCGTCCGAGGGATACGATGCCGTTGAATACAGAGCCTCCCGGTACGGCTGCGGAAGGCTGGTTTCCCCGAAAGATGATATCGAGGATTGTTTCTCCGATACCGATTACTTTTCGCATAGCGATCTTGATTTTTCGCCCAAATAACCACCGTGATGGCGTTTTGAGTATTCTTCGATAGTGAATCCTGTCTTCTTCATTGTCTGTACTACCAGTATGTCACCGATGACGGTCATGGCGGTAGTCGATGTAGTAGGAGTCATGCCTAACGTACAAACTTCGGCAGGTTTACCGGTGCTCAGACAGACGTTTGATTCGTTGGCCAGCGGGCTGTCGGGATTTCCGGTGATAACGATAAACTTCAGTTCCGGGTCCAGATTATGTGCCAGTCGGGTCAGTTCCACGATTTCGCGTGTTTTGCCGGAGTTGGAGATAAGCAGGAGCAAATCGTTTTTTTGTAGGATGCCGAGGTCGCCGTGCTGCGCTTCACTGGGGTGCAGGAAGACCGATGGAATGCCGGTGGAGCAGAAGGTTGTGGCGATGTTCATGGCAATCTGTCCGGCTTTTCCCATGCCGGAAGTTACTAATTTCCCTTTTTTCTGATGTATCTGTTCTACAATCAGTTGTACTGCTTTCTCGTAAGCGTCTGTTACAGGGATATTGAGCACTGCTTGTGCCTCTTGTTGCAAGAGTTGTTTGATGGAGTCTATCATATAATCAGTTTATTTTTTCTTTTAATTCATCCAGATTGTTTGCTGTTTCATAATAGGTAGAGAAAGATTGTCGGGCGAAGCCCTTATCCTCTAACGTCTTAAGTGCAGCCAGAAGTTCATTATAAAAACCGTATTCGTTATAGAAGATCACCTTTTTCTGATGATATCCGATAGAGGCGGCGGCTATGACGTGGAAAATCTCGTCGAGTGTACCTACACCACCAGGCAATGCGACCAATATCTCCGACTTCTCTGTTATCACATCTTTCCGGTCGCTCAGGTTACGGGTATGAATCACCTCGTCCAGTAATGTGCTCACACTACCTTTTTCTTCCAGTTTGGCAGGAACTACTCCGATGACCGTACCGCCATTCTCTTTCACGGCGCGGGCTACGCATTCCATCAGTCCGAGATTGGCTCCTCCATAAATCAACGTTTTGCCTGCTTTTCCCATCCATTCTCCGATTTGACGGGCACTGTCAAAGTACATTTTGTCAATGTTTTCCGAGGCAGAACAGAATATTCCTATCTTTTTCATACACGTTATTGCTAATATAGTCTACAAATATCTGCAATTTTCTATAAACGACAATAAGTTTTATTGTATTTTTGCGGCATTAATTCAATAAGGAAGTAGAAAACAATGCATTACAACGAATATACATTGCCGAATGGCCTGCGCATAATTCATGAACCGACTCTCTCGAAAGTAGCTTATTGTGGTTTTGCCATCGATGCCGGAACGCGCGATGAGGCTGAGGATGAGCAGGGGATGGCTCATTTCGTGGAACATCTTATTTTTAAAGGGACGGAGAAGCGGAAAGCGTGGCATATCCTTAACCGCATGGAGAATGTGGGCGGCGATCTGAATGCCTATACGAATAAAGAGGAGACGGTTGTCTATGCCGCCTTCCTGACCGGGCATCTGGAACGTGCCCTCGAATTGCTCGGAGATATTGTATTCCATTCTACTTTCCCGCAGCATGAAATAGAAAAGGAGACGGAAGTGATCATTGACGAAATCCAGTCTTATGAGGATAATCCTTCGGAGTTGATCTTCGATGATTTTGAAGATATGATTTTCCGTAACCATCCGTTGGGAAGGAACATTCTCGGTAAGCCGGAACTGCTGCGGAGTTTCCGTACGGAGGATGTTCTCTCGTTTACCCGTCGCTTTTATCAACCGGGGAATATGGTATTCTTTGTTCAGGGACAACATGATTTCAAGAAGATTATCCGTCTGGCGGAAAAGCATTTGTCCGATATCCCGGCAGTGACGGTGGATAATCAGCGTATGCCTCCTCCTCTTTATGTGCCCGAACGGTTGGTAGTGCCTAAAGATACTCATCAGGCGCATGTAATGATTGGTAGCCGGGGATACAATGCGTATGATGATAAGCGTACGGCACTTTATCTGCTGAATAATGTGCTTGGCGGTCCGGGCATGAACAGTAAGCTGAATGTATCGCTTCGCGAGCGGAGGGGATTGGTATATAATGTAGAGTCCAATCTGACTTCTTATACCGATACAGGAGCTTTCTGTATCTATTTCGGTACGGATATCGAAGATATGGATACCTGTCTGAAACTGACCTATAAAGAACTGAAGCGAATGCGGGATGTGAAGATGACATCTTCTCAGCTGGCGGCAGCGAAGAAGCAACTGATAGGCCAGATCGGCGTGGCATCTGATAATTTCGAGAATAATGCGCTAGGTATGGCGAAAACATATCTGCACTATCATAAGTATGAATCGTCAGAATCAGTGTTCCATCGTATTGAGGCGTTGACGGCAGAACAACTGCTGGAGGTTGCCAATGAGATGTTTGCGGAGGAATATTTGTCGACGCTGATTTATAAGTGAAACCTTGAGTGAAGAATGTCATATTTCCTACAAAACTTTAATACTCTAATGAAAAATAAATGTTTGCTGTTGTTGCTGTTTGCTTCTTTTCCGATTTTCTCATGGGCTGATGAAACTCTTGATTCACTATTGCATGTCCTTGATCAGACAATCTTGGCACATGACACTTATGTGGTACAGCGCGAATCGCGGATACGGCATCTGAAAGAGCTTGCCGGAGACGTGGCTCCTAATTCCATAGAACGCTATAATCTGAATAATCAGATCTATAAGGAATATAAAGCCTTTATTTGCGATTCCGCTATTTACTATTTAAATGAGAATGTTCGTATTGCGGGTAATCTGGGAGATACTGACCGGGAAATAGAAAGTAAGCTGCAACTTTCTCTTTTGCTTTCTTCTACGGGTATGTATACCGAATCAATTGATGTCCTGAAGTCAGTAGACCGACAGAAGGTAACTTCACATCTGATACTTGATTATTATACATGTTTCGATCATGTGTATGGTGAGATGGGATTTTATACACAAGATCAGACGTTATCTGCTTATTATCGGGAAATATCGTCAGCATATAAAGATTCATTATATGCGATATTATCTCCTCAATCGGAAGAATTTATGGTCATGCGCGAAACGTTGTTTCGTGACCGGCACAAGTATGATGAGGCCTTGGAGATAAACGACCGTCGTCTGATGGCAGCAGAGCCCGATACGCCTCAATATGCACTTGTAACTTACCATCGCTCACTTATTTATAAATATCTTGGAGATAAA
This sequence comes from Bacteroides sp. 1_1_14, assembly GCF_000162515.1. Classification (NCBI taxonomy): domain Bacteria; kingdom Pseudomonadati; phylum Bacteroidota; class Bacteroidia; order Bacteroidales; family Bacteroidaceae; genus Bacteroides; species Bacteroides sp. 1_1_14. The sequence goes on from NZ_GG774709.1 coordinate 218,348, forward strand.
ATAAGAGAGAAACAGAATCTTTGCCTTTCTGCTATCTCTGATATTCGTTCTGCTATTAAAGATCATGCTTCTTTGTGGATGTTGGCTCAGTTGCTCTATGAGAATGGCGATATGGAGAGAGCTTACCAATATATGCGTTTCTCGTGGAATGCTACCAAATTCTATAATGCTCGTCTTCGAAGTTGGCAGAGTGCCGATGTGCTTTCTTTGATTGATAAAACTTATCAGGCGATGATTGAGAAACAGAACGACCGCCTTCAGCAGTATTTAGTGCTGATTACGGCATTGCTGGTGCTGCTGATTGGTGCGTTGGGCTATATATACCGGCAGATGAAGAAATTGGCTGTTGCAAGGAATCATCTGCAGACAGCCAATCATCAATTGAATCAATTGAATGAAGAATTACAGCAAATGAATGCCTGTTTGACATCTACCAATGCAGAACTGTCTGAATCTAACCAGATTAAGGAAGAATATATTGCCCGTTTTATTAAACTCTGCTCTACTTATATCAATCGGCTCGATGCATATCGTCGTATGGTAAATAAGAAAGTATCTGCTGGTCAGATAGCAGAATTACTTAAAATCACCCGCTCACAGGATGCCCTTGATGAGGAATTGGAAGAACTATATGCCAACTTTGATACTGCTTTCCTGCATTTATTTCCCGATTTTGTGAAGAAGTTCAATGCATTATTGCAAGACAATGAACAAATCATTCTGAAGAAAGATGAATTATTGAATACCGAACTGAGAATTTTTGCATTAATACGTCTTGGTATTGAAGATAGTTCACAAATAGCAGAGTTTCTCCGTTATTCGGTGAATACAATTTATAATTATCGGGCGAAAGTAAAAAACAAAGCTCGTGGTTCCAGAGAAGATTTCGAAGATTTAGTTCGGAAAATACGTTGATCGATGTTGTAACCTATCCACTTTTTAGGCCTCTTTGGTTGATATTAACTTACTGTTTATTAGTGGTTTGTCTGTTTGTATAATCCACTTATTATACCCTCATTGTCAAATCACTTCAGTTTCTTTATACTTTTGACCTGTGCTTCTGAAATAGTGGCGAAAGTCCTGTCAAGCACATACCTTAATTATAAACTTTAAAATTAATACGCATGAAAAAGAACAGGCGAAAAATCCTTTCGGGGAGTCGCAAGATTCTCTTTGCTATCTTAGCAGTATTTTTTTCTCTGAGTGCATCCGCACAACAATTTACTGCATCCGGTCAGGTGCTGGATGCACAGAAAGAACCGCTTATCGGTGTAAGTGTACAGGAAAAGGGGACAACTAACGGAGCGATAACTGATTTAGACGGTAACTTTACATTGACGGTCCGGTCCAATGCTACTTTAATATTCTCTTATGTAGGATATAAATCGCAGGAACAGAAAGCATCCCGACAGATGAAAGTTACACTTCAGGAAGACAATGAAGTACTTGAAGAAGTAGTTGTGATCGGCTATGGTTCGGTAAAACGTAAAGATGTTACGACAGCCATTTCCACTGTGTCTACTAAAGATCTTGATGTACGTCCCATCGTTTCTGCCGGACAGGCTATTCAGGGTAAGGCAGCCGGTATCTCCGTAATTCAGCCTAGCGGTACGCCGGGAGGAGAGATGTCTATTCGTGTGCGTGGTACTACTTCTATGAACGGAAGTAACGATCCGCTATATGTAGTGGATGGTGTTCCTGTGGATAACATTAAGTTTTTATCTCCGAATGATATTGAAAGCATGCAGATTCTGAAAGATGCCTCTTCGGCTTCTATTTATGGTTCGCGTGCTGCCAATGGTGTAATTCTGATTACAACAAAGGCCGGAGCGACCGGAAAGGCAAAAGTATCTCTGACAGCACAGTTTGGCTTGAACAAGGTGGCGGATAAGGTAGAATCTCTGAATGCTGCGCAGTATAAAGAGTTACAGGATGAAATCGGACTGGTATCCTTGCCTGATGGACTGCCCGACCGTACTGATTGGTTTGACGAAACATATAAGACCGGAAAGATGCAAAATTATCAGGTAGCAGTATCTAACGGTAATGAAAAGATGAAATACTATCTTTCTGCCGGATATCTCGATGAAAAGGGAATACTGGATATCTCTTATTACAAGCGTTATAATTTCCGGGTGAATCTTGAAAATCAGATTCGTAGCTGGTTGACAGTAAGTGCTAATATCTCCTACTCGGACTATACCAGTAACGGAGGGGGAGCGATGGGAACAGGAGCGAATCGTGGTGGCGTTGTATTGGCTGTTATCAATACGCCGACATATGCTCCGATCTGGGATGCTTTAAATCCGAACCAGTATTACAATAACTTCTATGGAGTTGGAAATATCACCAACCCGTTGGAGAACATGGCACGTGCAAAGAATAATAAAGATAAGGAAAACCGTTTGCTGGCATCGGGCAACGTGTTGCTTACCTTGCTGCCGGAGTTGAAGTTTAAATCAACTCTAACACTTGACCGTCGCAATGCTGTAAATACTACTTTTCTTGATCCGATTTCTACTGCCTGGGGACGTAACCAGTATGGTGAAGCCTCCGATAACCGGAATATGAATACGGTATTGACATTCGACAATGTATTTACTTACAATAAGAACTTCAAGAGACATGGCCTGGAGGTAATGGCAGGGTCATCGTGGACGGATTCAGACTACTCTAACAGTTGGATAAACGGTTCACACTACCGCAATGATCTGATACAGACCTTGAATGCCGCGAACAAGATTGCCTGGGATAATACCGGTACAGGTGCTTCTCAATGGGGAATTATGTCATTTTTCGGACGTGTAGCTTACAATTTTGATAGTAAGTACCTGTTGACGGCTAACCTGCGTGCCGACGGTTCTTCTAAGTTGCATCCTGATCATCGTTGGGGGGTATTCCCATCGTTCTCAGCTGCCTGGCGTGTATCTTCCGAGAAGTTTATGGCTGATCTGACGTGGATTGATGATTTTAAAATACGTGGAGGCTGGGGACAGACAGGTAATCAGTCTGGTATTGGTGACTATGCTTATTTGCAACGTTATAATATCGGTCGTATTGAATGGTTTAAGGTAGCGGCTGAAGGTGATACAACAGATTATGCGAATGCGGTACCGACTATCAGCCAGGCCAATTTACGGACGTCTGACCTTACTTGGGAAACGACTACTCAGACCAATATTGGTCTGGACCTGACAGTATTGAATGGACGTTTGACTTTTAACATGGACTACTATTACAAGAAGACCAAGAACATGCTGATGAACGTATCACTGCCTGCCGGTGCTGCTGCAGCTACTTCTATCGCCCGTAATGAAGGTGAAATGACTAATAAAGGTTTTGAGCTTACCATTAGTTCGAAGAACTTCCGGGGGGGAGCATTTACCTGGGATACGGACTTCAATATTTCCTTCAACCGGAACAAATTGACGAAACTTGAATTGCAGAAAGTGTACTATGATGCCAAAACTGCGGATGTAGTCAACGATTATGTAGTGCGTAATGAGCCGGGACGTGCTTTAGGAGGCTTTTACGGATATATCAGTGACGGTGTAGATCCTGAGACAGGTGAATTAATGTATCGTGACCTGAGTGGTGATGGTAAAATCTCGACTTCCGACCGTACTTATATCGGCGACCCGAATCCGGACTTTACTTATGGTCTGACCAACACTTTCTCATGGAAAGGATTTAATTTGAGTGTGTTTATCCAAGGCTCTTACGGAAATGATATCTTCAATGCTTCCCGTATAGAAACAGAAGGGATGTACGATGGAAAGAATCAGTCTACCAAAGTACTGAACCGCTGGAAGATACCCGGACAGATAACCAATGTGCCGAAAGCTAATTTCAAGTTGCTGAACTCTACTTACTTTATTGAAGATGGCAGTTACCTGAGATTGAAAGACGTTTCCTTGTCGTACAACTTTAAGGGCAAATTACTGCAGAAATGGGGAATCACCCGTCTGCAACCTTACTTTACCGCTACCAATCTGCTGACATGGACAAGCTACTCCGGCATGGACCCGGAAGTAAACCAATGGGGTAACAGCGGTACGGTGCAAGGCATCGACTGGGGTACATACCCGCATTCTAGATCATACGTGTTTGGTATTAATGTTGAATTCTAATGAAAGGAAAGACTATGAAACTAAGATATATATTTTATGGACTCACTTCCGGTTTGCTGTTCGGACTTTCTTCCTGCTCACTGAATTACGATCCGATCGATACTTATTCGGATGTGACCGAAGGTGTGACGGATACCGGTACAAAGGTGGTATTTAAAGATAAAGCGGCTGTAGAAAGTCACCTGACGACTATCTATAATCAGATGCGCGATCGTCAGGAACACTGGTATGTGGACTTGTTGCTCATATCAGATTCGCATGCGGATAATGCGTACGCAGGAACTACGGGAGCTGAGGTACTTCCGTTTGAGAACAATTCCATCGAAGGTTCCAACTCTGTGCTCGAACGTGACTGGAACCGTTATCTGGAAGACGTTGCCCGTGCCAATAAATTGATATGTAATATTGACTTGGTGACCGATAACTCTTTGACTACTGCCGAACGTGCGCAGTATAAGGCGGAAGCAATGATATTCCGTGCCATGGTCATGTTCGATATGGTACGTCTGTGGGGGGATTTCCCGGTTATTACAACAGTAGCTGATGATATTACTTCAGAAAATATCGAAGATGTGTATGAACAATATTTCCCGGCACAAAACACAGAACTGGAAGCTTATCAGCAGATAGAGAAAGATTTGCTGGCTGCCATCCAGCATGCGCCGGATAATACGGCAGGCAACAAAACTCTGTTTACAAAATCCGTAGCCCGTACTCTTCTTGCAAAGATCTATGCAGAGAAACCGTTGCGTGACTATTCAAAAGTAATCCGTTACTGTGACGAGGTGAAGGCTGATGGTTTTGAGCTTGTGAAGGATTTTAGCGATTTGTTCGGCATGAATGCTGCCGGAACGGATGCAAAAGTCCGTAATACTAAAGAATCTATACTGGAAGCTCAGTTTACTCCCGGTTCGGGTAACTGGTGTACATGGATGTTCGGACGTGACCTTGTAAACTGGAATAATAACTTCACTTGGGCAAAATGGGTAACTCCGTCACGTGATTTGATCAATGCTTTCAAGAAAGAAGGAGATCAGATTCGCTTTCAGGAATCCGTAGTTTACTATGATTGTAATTGGAGCAACTATTATCCGTCGGACAATTATCCTTTCATGTACAAATGCCGTTCGGCTAATAGCAGCATTATTAAATACCGCTATGCTGATGTGCTGTTATTGAAGGCAGAAGCATTGATCATGCAGGATACACCGGATCTGGAAGCGGCAGCTAAGATCATCGACGAAGTACGTGAACGTGCCGGATTGGGCGAATTGTCTTCATCCGTACGTAAAGACCGGGATGCGATGATTACCGCATTGCTCAACGAACGTCGGCTGGAACTGGCATTCGAAGGACAACGCTGGTTTGATCTGGTTCGTCTGGATAAGGTAGAAGAGGTGATGAACGCCGTATATGCGAAAGATTCAGGTCGCAAGTCACAGGTTTACGCCTTTGATAAGAACTCTTATCGCCTGCCTATCCCACAATCGGTAATCGATGCCAATGACAAGATTGAACAGAACCCCGGATATTGATAGAGCCGGAGATAACATCGCTTATAATGTATTTAAATAGAAAAAGAAACTAACGATTATGATAAACATGAGAAATATAGCACTGACCTTTTTAGGATGCTTCACCATATTAGCGGCTTGTAGCAATAGTGATGATGCGGAAAAACCGGTAGTACCTGTCCCCACCGGAGATGTAGCCATTTATACGACAACCAGCAGTCTGACCCGTGATTTGGCCCGTGATGCGGTTAACTTCAGCCCGAAAGACAATCTGGCTCCGACCACAATAACTTTGAATCCTGCGGAACAGTACCAGACGATGGATGGTTTCGGAGCAGCTATCACAGGTTCTACCTGTTACAACCTGTTACTGATGAAACCGGCTGACCGTCATGCTTTCCTGACGGAAACATTCTCCGACAAAGATGGTTTCGGATTCAGTTACATCCGTATTTCCATCGGTTGTTCGGACTTCTCGTTAAGCGAATATACCTGCTGTGATACGAAAGGGATCGAAAACTTTGCTTTGCAGAGCGAAGAAAAGGACTATATCCTTCCGATCCTGAAAGAGATTCTGGCCATTAACCCTTCTATCAAGGTAATTGCCGCTCCTTGGACCTGTCCGAAATGGATGAAAGTGAAAAGCCTGACAGACCGTACACCATTGGATTCGTGGACGAACGGACAATTGAACCCGGATTATTATCAGGATTATGCTACTTATTTTGTGAAATGGATACAGGCATTTAAAGCCGAAGGCATTGACATTTATGCAGTAACTCCGCAAAATGAACCTTTGAACCGTGGCAACTCCGCTTCGCTCTATATGGAATGGGAAGAACAAAGAGACTTCGTGAAAACAGCGCTCGGTCCTCAGATGAAAGCTGCCGGACTGTCTACCAAGATTTATGCTTTCGACCATAACTACAATTATGACAATATCGAATCGCAGAAGAACTATCCGGGCAAGATTTACGAAGATGCTGCTGCTTCTCAGTATCTGGCAGGTGCTGCTTACCATAACTATGGCGGCAACCGTGAAGAATTGCTGAATATACATCAGGCATATCCTGAGAAAGAACTTCTGTTTACAGAAACTTCTATCGGCACATGGAACAGCGGACGTGACTTGTCGAAGCGTCTGATGGAAGATATGGAAGAGGTAGCATTGGGAACAATCAATAATTGGTGTAAGGGCGTAATTGTCTGGAATCTGATGCTCGATAACGACCGTGGTCCGAATCGTGAAGGTGGTTGTCAGACTTGCTATGGTGCGGTAGATATCAATAACAGTGATTATAAGACAATCATACGTAACTCTCACTACTATATCATTGCTCATCTTTCAAGTGTTGTGAAGCCGGGAGCTGTGCGTATCGCCACTACCGGTTATACGGACAACGGTATTACCTGTTCTGCTTTCGAAAATACGGACGGAACGTATGCCTTTGTTCTGATAAACAACAATGAGAAGTCGAAGAAGATAACTGTCAGCGACGGCCAACGTCATTTTGCTTATGACGTTCCCGGTAAATCAGTAACTTCATACCGTTGGGCAAAGTCAAAGTAAGAACCTTAAAAGTATAAAGACAATGAAAAAAAGTATCTATATAACATTGGCATTGGCGGGAATCTTATCCATGAATTCCTGTAATGATGACGAGTTCCTTCCCGGTAATCCGAGTATGGAGATCAAGGCGGAGAATGCGGATGCCCTTTTCGGAGACAGCCTTCCGTTTATGATCAAGGCTTCGGATGTAGACGTTCCTCTTTCTACTTTGAAAGCGCAGCTTTTCTATGGAGAAGAACAGGTATCTGAAACGGTGATCCGAACAAAGACAAGTGGAAGCGACTATACCGGAAAGATTTATATTCCTTATTATGCTAATATTCCTAACGGAAAGGCGACATTGAAGTATATCCTTCAGAATATTCACTTTACTACGACGGAACAGGAAACGGAACTTACGTTGGCACGCCCGGACTTTCCTTATCTGACCCTGGTAGATGAAGAAGGGCAGGAGTACCGGATGGACAGGCAATCGATGTATCATTATAGCGTATCGGGAGACTTTTCGCAGAAGATGAAGGCGTATATCAAAACTCCGAAAGTAGGGGAGCACGGTAACGAGCTAACTTTTGGCTGGGAAGACAATACGATTGCAGTAGGCTCTACTACGTCTATCCCGTTCTCCAATACAGAGCCGGGCAATTATACGATTCAGTTTAATACTTTCAACTATGAAGCGAGTCCGTTTGCCAAATTATTGCTGAACGGAAAAGAAATGGAACTGGTAGAAAACGATGTATATGCTGTTAAACTGTCGTTAAAGCAGAATGACATTCTGACGTTCGAAGGAGTGCCTGCTTATGATGAATGGTGGATTGATCCGGACTTCTTTGAAAAGCAGGAGGATGGAACACTGAAGTTCCTGCCGATTGACGGAAGCTATCAGATTACAGCAAACGGTAAGAGACAGTACTTCTCTGTCATAGCTTTAAAAGACGGTGAAGCAGCTAAATTGCAGGATGACGGAACAGGAGCTATCTGGGCTATCGGAAATGGAATTGGCAAGCCGTCGGTATCTTTGTACGAAGTGGGATGGACGCCGGAGAATGGTTTGTGTATGCCGCAACTTACGGCAAAGAAGTATCAGCTTACGTTTACTGCCGGTGTGACTATGAAAACAAGTGATATTGACTTTAAATTCTTCCACATAAACAAGTGGGATAATGGTGAATTTAAGGGAGATGCCATCTCTACTACAAGCGACCTTGTTGAAATAACAGAGTCGGGTAACTTGAAGTTGCAGGAAGGTCAGAAATTTGAGAGAGGCGGTGTTTATAAGTTTACGGTAGATGTAACGAAAGGTAATACCAAAGCAGTACTGACTGTAGAGAAAGTAGGACAGGTAGACTTGCCGCGACCGGACATTACAATCAATGGAATGAAGCTGGAAGAAGGCAGTTCCGATATGTATCAATTGCAGATGTCTTTGACGCAGAACCAGACACTCGAAATAGGTGGCATCGAAGATCTAAATGATTGGTATGTTGATCCGGATTATCTGGTGAAGACCGGAGATAATCACTTGAAGTTCTTGCCGGTTGCCGGTAGCTACCGGGTGATGGTAAATGCTACACGCAAATACTTTGCAGTAGTACGTATGAATGGCAATAGTGAAGCCGGACTGGATGCTGACGGGCATGGTGCCGTATGGTTGTTGGGCTATGGTATGGGCTCTCCGTCTATTAAGGACGAATTTAACTGGGACTTTTCGACTGCTTATTGTGTGGCGGAAATCAGTCCGAAAGTTTATCAGTTTACTGGGAAGACTGGTGCTGAAGGCAGTACGGTTATTGGTGAACGCATACGATACGATTATATCAGTGTTAAATATCTGGGTGGAAAGTCTTGGGATCAGCAATTTCATCAAAAGAACCTGCAAATGGATCAGGCTACCCGGAACTTATTCAATGTTGATGAGGAAAATCTTGTATTGGCCTCTCCGTTGGAACAGGGAGTTACTTATGTGTTTACGTTAGATTTCACTCAGGGGATAGATAAAGGAATTCTTTCTGTTGTGAAGAAGTAAAAATACAGAAATCATTTATGAACATGAAATTTAAAGCAACGTTACTTGGCTTGTCTATAGCCGCCGTTTTACCGACTATGAATATGGCGCAGACACCAGTATATCTGGACACGAGCAAGCCTATCGAAGAACGGGTGAAAGATGCGCTGAGCCGTATGACACTTGAAGAGAAGGTGAAGATGACACACGCGCAGTCTAAATTTAGTTCACCGGGAGCCCCCCGCTTAGGGATTCCCGAAGTATGGGCAACCGATGGCCCTCACGGCATCCGTCCCGAAGTATTATGGGATGAGTGGGATCAGGCAGGATGGACAAACGATTCCTGTATAGCCTATCCTGCATTGACTTGCCTTTCTGCAACATGGAATCCCGAAATGTCTTACCTTTATGGGAAGAGCATTGGCGAAGAAGCCCGTTACCGGAAAAAAGATATTCTCCTGGGGCCCGGTGTCAACATCTACCGTACCCCGTTGAATGGGCGTAATTTTGAATATATGGGCGAAGATCCGTACCTGTCTTCCATAATGGTAGTTCCTTATATTAAGGGAGTACAGGAAAACGGTGTTGCTGCTTGTGTGAAGCATTACGCATTAAACAATCAGGAGTTCAACCGTCACACCACCAATGTTCATTTGAGCGACCGTGCTCTTTATGAGATTTATCTTCCGGCTTTCAAAGCGGCCGTTCAGGAAGGTGGTGCTTGGGCGATAATGGGAGCTTACAACCTTTATTCGTTTAGTGAAGATACCGACTCCGGTAAGCTCTATAAGACTCAGCATGCGTGCCATAATAAGCGATTGCTGCAAGATATTCTGCGTAAGGAATGGGACTTTGATGGTGTCGTCGTTTCAGATTGGGGCGGAGTACATGATACTTTCCAGGCCATTTCGAATGGTCTGGACATGGAGTTCGGTTCATGGACAAACGGACTTTCTGCCGGGACAAGGAATGCTTATGACAATTACTATTTGGCACATCCTTACCTGAAACTGATCCAGGACGGAACAGTCGGAACCAAAGAACTGGACGAAAAAGTGAGTAATATCCTCCGTCTGATCTTCCGCACTTCGATGAACCCGCATAAACCTTTCGGTTCTCTGGCTTCGCCCGAGCATGGACAAGCCGGACGAAAAATCGGTGAAGAAGGAATTGTACTGTTACAGAATAAGGATAATGTATTGCCTATTGACTTGAAGAAAGCCAGGAAGATTGCTGTTATCGGTGAAAACGCCATTAAGATGATGACTGTAGGCGGTGGTAGTTCTTCTCTGAAAGTGAAATATGAGATATCTCCTTTGGACGGCTTGAAGAACCGCGTAAGTTCACAGGCGGAAGTTTTGTATGCCCGTGGATACGTTGGTGACCCGACAGGGGAATATAATGGAGTACAGACCGGACAAGATTTGAAAGACGACCGTTCGGAGGATGAACTTCTTGCTGAGGCTGTAGAAGTGTCTAAAGATGCGGATTACGTAATTTTCTTCGGTGGACTGAACAAGAGCAATCATCAGGATTGCGAAGATTCGGACCGTGCATCCCTTGGGTTGCCGTATGCGCAGGACAGAGTGATTGGCGAGTTGGCAAAAGTAAATAAGAACTTGATTGTCGTAAACATCTCCGGTAATGCGGTTGCCATGCCTTGGGTAAATGAAGTGCCCGCTATTGTTCAGGGTTGGTTCTTAGGTTCGGAAGCCGGAACAGCTCTTGCTTCGGTACTGCTAGGAGATGCTAATCCGTCGGGGAAACTTCCTTTTACTTTTCCTGCAAGACTGGAAGACGTAGGCGCACATACACTGGGTGAATATCCGGGGAATAAAGAAGAACTGGCACACTCCAAGAACAATGGTGATACCATAAACGAAATCTATCGTGAAGATATTTTTGTAGGCTATCGCTGGGCAGACAAAGAAAAGATCAAACCGCTTTTCCCGTTCGGACACGGATTGAGCTATACTACTTTCGCTTACGGGAAACCTTCGGCTGACAAAAAGGTGATGACTGCCGATGATACCATCTCTTTCACGATCAACGTAAAGAATACAGGTACTCGTGAAGGTCAGGAAGTTATCCAGCTTTATGTCAGCGATAAGAAATCCTCTCTGCCTCGTCCGGTCAAGGAACTGAAAGGCTTCAAGAAAGTAAAACTGGCTCCGGGTGAGGAGAAGGCTGTAACGCTGACGATTGATAAAAAAGCCCTGAGCTTCTTCGATGATGTCAAACACGAGTGGATGGCAGAACCGGGTAAGTTTGAAGCAGTCATCGGAACATCATCCAGAGACATTAAAGGAATTGTACCATTTGAGTTGAGATAGGTATCCGTTTGGTAAAACTGGGGTCCTCCCCCGGTAAAACAGATTGCTGGGAGAATGTTGTTATCTTATAAAAGAGAGAGTCACAACATTCTCCTTTTTCTTTGAAACGAGTTTGGCTTGTGATTAGAAATAAGGCTTATACCTTGCATTTTACTGTGGTATATGCAATTTAGAATGAATTTCTTTTTCCTATTCTGATTTATGTCCTATCTTTGTAGTGCTCTTTTTTCAAAATCACACAAGGCTGGAAACCTGCCTTGTAATTGTGGCAGGCATTTTTATGCCTGTCCGGTTCATTCTATATGGGCGGTTTCGCACCCCCATGTAGAGTGTTAATGCACCTGCTGCCTTGTGTGAACGAGAAAAGAGCAATGGGACAGGCGGAACCGCTTCTTTTATTATCTAAAACCACCTTTCTGTTTAGCCCCGTTGAACTTAATTTATTCACCATTTAATTTAAATTCTTATGAAGGAGGTTTTAAACAACCAGCAGATTGTTTGTCCGGGGGACGCAACACAGTTCATGCATGCCATTTTTTTTTCTGATCATGAAATGATGACCTTTTATCTTACGCTCAATCGTTTTATAAATCCAGCCAGTTATTTGGTGGAACGCTCGGATCGGCAAAGACTGGAAGATTTAGAGAATGTTCTTTTTGGTAATGTAGCAGCCTTCGAGGCAGTTCATCATTTTAAGAAAATTAGTGTAAAAGATGTGATTAAAGGATTTGGTATGCATATGATGAATATGCAGGTTTCAAATGCCAATCGTATGCAAAGTGCCAATATAATGGGCTCTTTTATAGATTGTATTATCGATACTACTAAAAATAGTTGGCAATATAAACAGATGTACCGGGTCAATCATTTACATCTTGAGAATGTCAGATATTTGCTGAATCGACTGAATGAAGAGTAATCTGTTGAAGGAAATAATAGTGACCTGGTGATTATAATTTGTCTCTTTCTACAGAGTTAAAAACGTTATTCTTATTGTCACTTGTCACTTTTCAGACTTAATGTGCTGGAATTTAGCGTGATAAGGGTGATAATAGGTGGTGACAATAAGGTGATAATAGAGAAAAATCGCTTTTCTATTGTCACCTTCATAAGAGATTCTGCCTTCCTGATTCAGGTAAGCCGGTTCATTTAATAGTTTGTGCTACGTTTATTAAGCTGTTTTCAACGTTAGATTAATGTAGTACGGTCGTTATATTTCTTCGTTTCACGTCTGTAATCCCATGAGTTCATGTACGTGAACCGATGGGATCACGTACGCAGTCCCAACGGTTTACGTACGTGGAACGAAAACAGGAAGCGGACAAAAGATATTAATCAAGGCTTGTCCGCCTGTTAACCTTACCGGGATGTATGATAAGATACGTAGTGTCAGGACGTTTGATGTCTTTGTCTGGCTATTATAATGTTATTTACTTGTTAATACCAATAAACTCTCCGGTCCCATATTGAAAAGCAGGTCAATAATACTCAGATTAGGGAGAAAACCGAGTTTGGAATCAAAGACTTGGTAATAGGGATGCGGAATAAATTCTGGATCAGCTATCTGGAAATCTTTCTTAGGATGAATAATCTCGCGGAAATCTGTTTCTTCTGTTGTGAATTCCGTTTTATATTCTGAAGTTCGTTCAATGCAGGGTTGAATGTCTATCAACTTACAGACCAGCTGGCAGAGTTCCTCGTTGAAATCGGCTAAAAACTCGTATTTCTTTTCGTAGAAAGGGCGGAAGTCGTCTTTGTAATATTCAAAGTAAGGAGTACTGTTGTAGGCTGATTCGATGGCATTCCAATGCAGATGGCGCCAGTTACCGTGATCGGAAATACGTATATCCTTCATTGGACATTTCAGCGTATCCGGTTTGACGGTTGGAATGGAGAGTGCCAGTTCGCCGTCAGGTCCGGCAATCGTACAACGGTTGCGATAGGTTTGCTTTATATAATGATCGTGTTGTTCGACATATATTTTATCATATTCCAATAGTTTGGTATAATATTCTACCGGAGCAAGGTAGGCAGATGATAAATAAGCTATTCTCATTATTTTATGTACAGATGTTATGTTGAAAACTATGCATGTGAATTATTTTACAGACTGAAAGAAGCGATTCCATCGGTATCCGTCAAAGATTCCCGTTCCTTTTTCTTTAGAGAACCATATCAACGATGCTTTCCCGATGATATGGTCTTGCGGAACGAATCCGAACAGACGTGAATCGGACAGATTGACACTATTGTTGGAAGCCATCCAGTAGTAATCTTTGGTAAAAAAACAATGCTGTGTGGGTTTTCCGTCGATATAAAGCGTATCATTCTTTATTTCCGCCTGTTTGCCTTCGTGCATCACGAGGGTATTTCGCAGCAATGTGATATTCCACGGATATACTCGTAGTGCTTTCCCTTTGCCGGGAACGATGAGCGGTTTAAGCTCTTTTTCGCTTTTTTCCGTCAAAGGCTGAATCCAGTTCTGATCGCTGATCGCTTGTTCCAGTAAGTAATATTCATAGCGGCTGAAACTGCGGACATGAGTACTGTCATTACTCCCCATTAGTCCGTCGTTGGTGATGGAAAGGGTTTGCATAAGCGAAGTGATCAACTGCTCTTTGGCAGCGGGATAGGTGTAGAGCCTTTTCTTGTCCGGATTGAGTTGCGCTTCGGGAGAGGATACGGAGAAAAGGGAATCGACAAGCAGGGTATCACCGGGAGTACCGATACAACGGCTGATATAGATTTCTCTTCGGTCAATAGTCGGTTGCCCGATGGCGGCGGGATTATTAAAGACTACAACATCTTGCTTCCGGACAGATCGCTCGCACCAGCGGTGATATGAGAACAGCGACATCAGCGGAAGCCGCAGGCCGTAGCTCCATTTGTTGACCAGAATACGTTCACCCTGAAAAAGTGAATTCTCCATACCGGTGGAAGGGATAAGGCAGGATGTAAAAGCGAATCCCCGGAGCAGAAGCACGACGGCTATTGCTCCGGCGAATGCGAATATCCATTTTAATTTACGAATGTTCATCAATTTCTATCACCTTATCACTCTATCACGTCTGTATCCTTATCAGTCTACCCACTTGAAGAGGCGGTTCCAACGGATTTTTCCGTCAAACCATCCGCGGTCTTTGTCAAGTGACAGCCATACAACGATAGGTTTACCTACTACATGGTCTTCAGGAACGAATCCCCAATAGCGGGAGTCCGCAGAATTGTGGCGGTTGTCGCCCATCATCCAGTAATAGTCCATCTTAAAGGTATATTGATCGGTTTTCTCGCCGTTGATATAAATACCGTCCGGCTTGATCTCCAGTTTATTTCCTTCGTAAGCGACAATACAACGTTCGTAGATAGGCAGGTTATCTTCAGTCAGAGTGATAGTAGCACCTTTGGCGGGAATCCAGATCGGACCGTAGTTGTTACGGTTCCATTTGGTATGTAAGTTGAGCGGGTACATCTGTCCGGCATACTCTTCCGGTTCCATGACGATCTTGCTGATGAGCTTTTTGTTGCCGGATAATGTTTCGTACATTTTCTTCGTCAGCGGAAGATGATAAATAGGAGCCATCTTTCCTTGTGCATTCCGATTGTCCAGTCCGATCTGTCTGAAGGTTTCTTCCCATGAAGAATCATCATACAATGTCTGGTCTGCCTTGCTGATGCCTAATTCACGGAACATATCTTCCGTGATATACGGGCCTGTGGTCTGTACGAAGTAGTTGAACTGCAGATTTTCGGGATTCTCGATAGCCTTGCCGTCAATCATGACCTGACCGTCTACGATCTGCAGCGTATCTCCGGGCAGACCGACACAGCGTTTTACATAGTTTTCACGGCGGTCTACCGGACGATAAACGATCTCTCCGTAAACACGCGGATTCGATAGAATCTGCTGGCGACCGGCATTATAATACAAATCGTAAACAGCACGTTGCTGCTGGCGTGTCAGACTGTCCATCTCTATCTGCTTGGGATACAGGCGCTGACCTTCACCGTAAGCTATAGAGTAGAAATCTGTTTGCTGATTGTTGAGCGCTACCGTATCACCGGCAGGAAAGTTGAAGACAACAATGTCATTGAGTTTCACTTTTCCGAACCCGGGAACTCTTTTATATTTCCACTGAGGCCATTCGATATATGATTTGGTATTTAAAATAGGCAGCGTATGTTGCGCCAACGGCATGGAAAGCGGCGTATTCGGCACACGTGGCCCGTAGCTCATCTTACTGACGTACAGGAAGTCGCCTACCAGCAATGACTTTTCCAAAGACGAGGAAGGAATCTGATAGTTTTGGAAAATGTAGATATTGACAAAGTAGACAGCAACCAATGCAAAGACAATGGCATCTACCCAACTCATAACATTACGAACGGTAGGATTCTTCGATTTCTTCCAGAATGACCAGGGTATTTTCTTGGTGATATAAATATCGAAGATGAAAGGAACGACAATCAGCCCCCACCAACTGCGTACCCAGATGAGGAAGGCGAGATAAAGGAGAATAGCAATGGTGCATTTGATCCATTGTGTGCGTGTGGCTTGTCTCATAATCTATATTCGTTTGATAGTGGCTTTGAAGCCTTATTCGTTTAAGAATGGGAATAAATCACTCATGCCCAGATATCCCTCATGTTGGGCCGTGTATTCGGCAGCAAGAATGGCTCCCAATACAAAGCCGCCGCGATTTTTGGCATCGTGCGTGATGGAAATGCTGTCTACTTCTGACTCGTAGCGGATGGTATGGATGCCGAAAACCTCTCCTTCACGGATCGAGTCGATAGGAAACTCGTTGGAAGCGCAGGCGTCGGTGCCGCTGACGGTACCGTCCGGTGCAAGGAGCGTTCCTTTTACCCATTTGTCTTTGCGGTCCATGTTTTCCAGTATGCCTTCCGCCAGTGTGATAGCAGTGCCGCTGGGTGCATCCAGTTTATGGATATGATGAGTCTCGCTCATGGTGACGTCATAACCGGGGAATTGATTCATTATTTTTGCCAGATACTTGTTGACAGATGAGAAGATGGCTACTCCAAGACTGAAGTTGGACGACCAGAAAAGGGTTTTTCCTCCTTCGGTACATAGCTTTTTGATTTCTTCGCCATGTTCCGCCATCCATCCTGTACTGCCTGATACTAATTTGACTCCGGCTTTGAAAGCTTTCATATAATTGCTGTAGGCTACCATCGGATTGGTGAACTCAATGGCTACGTCGGCGGACTTGAATGCTTCCGACTCAAAGTCTTCCTGATTATCAACATCAATAATGCAGACAATTTCGTGTCCGCGACTAAGGGCTGCCTTTTCAAGTTCCTTGCCCATTTTTCCATAACCGATCAACGCTATTTTCATTGTTTTCTGACTTATATTCAAAATAATAGTCGCAAAGATAAGATTTTTATTACATTTGCAGTGCACATTAACTTTCTGTTAACATGGAACACCTTCTCCACTATGTGTGGAAACATAAATTATTCCCTCTCAAAATACTGCAAACCACCAAAGGCTTACTGGTAGAAATTATCGATTCCGGACTGCAGAACCCTGATGCCGGTCCCGACTTCTTTAATGCGAAGCTGAAGATAGACGGTACATTGTGGGTGGGAAATATAGAGATACATACTCATTCTTCAGACTGGTACCGTCACGGTCACGACCATGATAAAGCATACGATTCTGTGATTTTGCATGTGGTGGCCGAGGCAGATGCCGAAGTAACCCGTTCCAACGGTGAGCAAATCCCCCAACTGCTATTGACCTGTCCCGAGAATGTACAAACCCATTATCATGAACTCTGCATTGCCGACCAATATCCTGCCTGCTACTCCATCATAGGGTCCTTATCCAAATTAACGATTCACTCCTGGCTGACGGCTCTTCAGACCGAACGACTGGAGCAAAAAGCAAGGCAAATTGCCGACCGGCTGGAACGATGTGACCGTCATTGGGAAGATGCCTTCTTTATCACTCTTGCCCGTAATTTCGGTTTCGGCTTGAATGGCGATGCTTTTGAGACGTGGGCAGGACTGCTTCCGTTCCGGGCGATAGACAAGCATCGGAATGATCTGTTTCAGATAGAGGCTTTTTTCTTCGGGCAGGCCGGTTTGCTGGAGGAGGCGTTTTTAAAGAAGGAGCAGGAAGATGAGTATAGTCTTCGGCTTCGTAAGGAATTTCGCTATCTGCAACGGAAGTTTGAAATAACTCAGGTGATGGATGCCGGTTTATGGCGTTTTTTGAGGCTTCGTCCGGAAAACTTCCCCCATATCCGGTTAGCACAGTTGGCCTACTTGTATCAGAAAGTTGATAAGCTTTTTTCGCAGATGATGGAGGCAGAAAACTTGCCGGAAGTGCGTCAACTACTGTCTACTCATGCTTCTGCTTATTGGGATAATCATTATATATTCGGCCGGCCTTCTTCGCAGAAAGAGAAATCGATGGGAGAGAGGTCACAGGACTTGATTGTGATTAATACCGTTGTTCCTTTCTTATATGCTTATGGTCTGCATAGAACCGATGAGCGGATGTGTGATCGTGCCGGACGTTTTCTGGAAGAGTTGAAAGCGGAGAATAATCATATTATCCGGTCGTGGGGAGATGCCGGGCTACCGGTCGGTTCGGCGGCAGATAGCCAGGCATTGATACAGCTCCGCAAAGAGTATTGTGATAAACGGAAATGTCTCTTTTGCCGTTTCGGATACGAGTATTTGCGGAAGAAATGAGTCGTTTATTTCTCTAATAACTTATAGACTGCATTAAGAAGGTCATTTTCCCTGTTGGGTCTGGGGGCGTCACGGTCTACGATGTTTCCTTCCTTGTCTATCAATATATAGGTGGGGAAGGAGCGGACCTGCAGAAACTTCTCAATAGCACTTTGCTGCTCATCGGGCAGGTTATAGTGGACGGCAATTTTGCCGGTCAGTCCATATTCCTTGATAATGTTTTTCCACGATTTGTCCGAGGAATGGTTGCAGAGATACAAGAATATCACGTCTTTTCCCTCAAACAGCTTCTTGGCACTTCCTGCATATTGCATCATGTCCTTGCACGGACCGCACCAGGTGCCCCATACATCCAGATAAACCACTTTCCCTTTATAAGGCTCGATGATTTTGCGGAATAATTGTTCTCCGTCTGTGATCTCTGCCAGAGGTTCGTTAGGCATCAGGCTTTCGGGATATTCGATGGCCTTATGGGATATTTCTTCGTATATCCCTTGTTGGTTTAATACATAAGCCTGTAGGGAAGGATTAGAAACTTCTGCTTTGAATTTACTGATGAGGCTGTCCGGCAATTCTTTGTGAGTCTGCTGCAACATCTCATAATAGCAATTTGCCTTTAGTATCTCCTTTAATTTTTCGTCCATTTGCAGGGAGTCAATGATAGCAAGGGTACGATTGATGGAATTAGCGAGCAAGTTTCCCATCATATAGTCATTGAAAATTTCGTCTCTGCCTACGAGGCTCTGTATTGTTTTGATGCTCGGTTCCATCTTTTTGTTGTAGGCAGCCATTGTCAGCGAGTCAGCAGTATTCGCAGCTTTCATTTTTTCAATTTCTTTTTCGAAGTTACTGAAGGCGTGTAATGCGTCTTTTTCTTCTTGTGATAGCTGAATCTTTCCGTCCCTTTCAAATTTAAGATAGAGCATTTCCATCTTTTGAGGAGTCACGGTCAATCTGTTTGAAGAAGCGGGAGCAATGTCCGTTATGTATCCGACGTAATCCCGCAGGAAAGAACCATAATCTCTGAGAAGCGTATAAGGCTCTACCGGACGGGGATATAGTGCCGAGTCTACATAACTCATAAATTCCGGTTGCAGATGCTCCTGCTTGTTACGGTCTACCGAAAAGCGGCGTTGCATCAGGTCGCGTGCAGCGTTGTAGCGGATTTCCTGTTCTGTGTAATAGCGGAATTTGTGCGAGAGAAACGGATGATCATTGAGCATCTTTGCGCGATATTCTGATTTATGACGGATGATATCCTGCGTCTTTTGCAAATATTCCATATTACCCATTTTTTTCCCTTCGTCGTAGCCGATATATTCACTGAGCCCTTCGTGACTCAGCAGTTCGTTGAGGATACGTGCCTTTTCTCCCATCACTAATTTCTTTTTGTCAGCGAAGTCCACATAGAGGAAATAGGTCTCTCCCGGCTCTACGGATGTCCAGATAGTGGTACGTCCCCAATCGATGAATACGTTGTGGCTGTTCAATACAGGGAAACGGAGGGTAAATCTTCCCAGTGAGTCGATGGCGGTGGTATATTTTTCTTCTCTATCGGTGATCATATCCGGCACAGCAACCTCGAAAGGACGTGTCGAAGGCAGGTTACGCAGGTATCCGATGAGAGTCACGCTATCCGTTTGATAGCCATTGTCTACGAAAGAAGTGGTATCAGCTACCGGATAATCGGGCAGATACTTGTCGTTACAAAGAACATATGTCTGTGCCTTTTCTTTTCCGACAGACAGGGTGCAGGATGTTTCATCTTTACGAGTTAAACGCATTTTCAGTTGTTCCGTTCCATTTTTCAGGATGATGGTGGTCTGATTCTTTTTGGTGTTTATCGACTCATAATCCCAAAATTGACATTGGTAGACAGCAAAGTCTTCGAAGAATCCGATGCGCCAGTCTCCGGTCGCTTGATTTATCCAACATCCGGCGAAAGCATATATTTCAGGGCGTGAGGCGATGGGAGAGACTTTTTCATTTTGCAGTTCAGCGGCTACGTTCATTGTTTTCGGCAGGGGGAAGCTGAGGTAAAGCAGTTTGTATGATTCTCCGCTTTTGACGAGCAGCCGATATTCTTTATTGAGAAAATATCCGGCCGATAAGATATCCCATGTTTTTCCGTCATAGAGCAGTTTTCCGTCACGGGTGAATTCGTAGATTACTTTTCCGGATAATCCTTTCACCCATTTCTGATAAACGTGGTCGGGCAATGTAAGGGGAGTGAGCGGTTCCGTGTGGTCGGGGACTTGCTTGCGGACACAGTTCTTCGGCTCTTTCCAGCCTTTGTACCAGATGGTAGCGGTGTCATTATCGGTTGGTGTGATACGGAATTCCGTCGTATCTCCTTTCTGATTGCGTAAATGGAAGAAGTAGCTGCCGTCAGCTTCCTGTTTTATCTGTTCGGCATAGAAAACGACATAATAGTTCTCTACGAAATTCTCTCCGATGAGTGGGCCGTTCCAGTCAGACACATTGTCTGCTTTAAATTGCCAGTAGCCTCGCAAAGATTCGGGAATTGTCTGATAAGTGCCGGATTGGGCGAAAGCGATAGTCTGTGTGCTGCATAAAAGCAAAAGACCTATCAGGAGAAAACAGTGGGGGTGTCTCATAGGTGTGTTTTTATTTAAGTTAGTATTTCGATTTATGACAAAGGTATTTTAATATCGGAATAATGAGGTGTGGTAAGTCTATTATTTGTAGTAGTTTAACTATTTTCTTCCCGATTCGTATCAAGATATTGAACTTGTCATTATCTTTGCAGCGTTATTTTAAACTCTTAATTTATATCGTGTTATGAGAGCTAAGAAGTTTGCATGCTGTTTGATGGTCATGTCATTGCTGGCAGGTATTTCATTTATTTCCTGTGGCAATAGCTCCAGGGCGAAAGTAGAAAGTGAAGCAGCACAGACAGGAGAAGATTTCAAGTCGTTTCTGGATAAGTTTACTTCCAGCGCGGCGTTTCAGTATACTCGTGTCAAGTTTCCGTTGAAAACGCCGGTTACTTTATTGGCGGATGACGGGGAAACTGAGAAAACGTTCCCTTTTACGAAGGAAAAGTGGCCGTTGCTGGACAGTGAAACGCTGAAAGAAGAACGTATCACTCAGGAAGAGGGCGGTGTTTATGTATCTAAGTTTACGCTGAACGAACCGGCGCATAAGGTATTTGAGGCGGGATACGAAGAATCGGAGATCGACTTACGTGTGGAGTTCGAATTGCTGCCCGATGGAAAATGGTATGTAGTAGATTGTTATACCGGCTGGTATGGATATGATTTGCCGATTGCAGAGCTGAAACAAACCATTCAGCACGTGCAGGAAGAGAATGCGGCTTTTAAAGAACTTCACCCTTAAAAGCAGGACCGGCAGAGAGCATATCGGTCATTATCTATAAGATATAGCACATAATTTGAACTATTTTGTACGATTTGAACCCCTCTTTCCAACAAAAGAGGGGTTTCTTTGCATTCGGAAGATGAACAGGTGATCTTCTCTGTAAATACCGGCTAATGATAAACCGATTTACCATCGGACCTAAAACGATATATTCTATGATAAAGCAATCTTTTACTCTGTCAGTGACAATGCTGATATTGTCTTTTCTCTGTCCGGCATTCCTCAATGCGCAGATAGTTACGGATGAGCGGATGTTCTCTTTTGAAGAGCCGCAGTTACCTGCCTGTATAACCGGTGTTCAGTCTCAGTTAGGCATATCCGGTGCACATTATAAAGACGGGAAACATTCGTTGGAATGGACCTTCGAACCGAACGGGAGACTGGAACTCCGGAAAGACCTGAAGTTTGAAAAGAAGGACCCGACAGGGAAAGACCTGTATCTTTCCGCTTTCATCGTATGGATATACAATGAGCAGCCTCAGGACGCTGCTATCGAGTTTGAATTTCTGAAAGACGGCCGTAAGTGCGCTTCTTTTCCTTTCGGCATCAATTTCAAAGGTTGGCGTGCGGCATGGGTCTGCTATGAACGCGATATGCAAGGCACGCCGGAAGAAGGAATGAACGAGCTCCGCATCGTGGCTCCCGATGCAAAAGGACGCCTTTTCATCGATCATCTGATCACTGCGACAAAGGTGGATGCCCGTCAGCAGACAGCCGATCTGCAAGTCCCCTTTGTCAATGCCGGCACTACCAATCACTGGCTGGTACTCTACAAACACTCTCTGCTGAAACCGGACATCGAACTGACTCCCGTAAGCGACAAGCAGCGGCAGGAAATGAAACTGCTGGAAAAGCGTTTCCGTGACATGATCTATACCAAAGGGAAGGTGACGGAGAAAGAAGCCGAAACCATCCGTAAGAAATACGACCTCTATCAGATAACCTATAAGGACGGGCAAGTGTCCGGAGTGCCCGTTTTCATGGTGCGTGCTTCCGAAGCCTACGAACGGATGATTCCGGACTGGGACAAGGATATGCTGACCAAGATGGGAATAGAGATGCGTGCCTATTTTGACTTAATGAAACGGATTGCCGTGGCTTACAATAACAGTGAGGCAGGATCACCGATCCGCAAGGAGATGAGGCGGAAATTTCTTGCGATGTACGACCATATCACCGATCAGGGAGTGGCTTACGGTAGTTGCTGGGGCAATATTCATCATTACGGATATAGCGTGCGCGGACTTTATCCGGCTTATTTCCTGATGAAAGATGTATTGCGGGAAGAAGGAAAACTGCTCGAAGCGGAGCGTACGTTGCGTTGGTATGCCATCACCAACGAAGTATATCCCAAGCCGGAAGGCAACGGAATCGACATGGATTCTTTCAATACACAAACCACCGGGCGTATCGCAAGCATTCTGATGATGGAAGACACACCGGAGAAGCTGCAATACTTGAAATCCTTCTCCCGATGGATTGACTACGGTTGCCGTCCTGCACCGGGACTGGCCGGTTCTTTCAAAGTGGACGGAGGAGCTTTCCATCACCGTAATAACTATCCTGCCTATGCCGTTGGAGGACTGGACGGGGCAACGAATATGATATATCTTTTCAGTCGGACAAGCCTTGCCGTTTCCGAATTGGCACACCGGACGGTCAAAGATGTCCTGCTTGCCATGCGTTTCTACTGCAATAAACTGAACTTTCCCTTGTCTATGTCTGGGCGCCATCCCGATGGAAAGGGGAAATTAGTTCCCATGCACTATGCGATAATGGCAATTGCCGGAACTCCCGATGGAAAGGGCGATTTTGATAAAGAGATGGCATCCGCCTACCTGCGTCTCGTATCTTCCGATTCCTCTTCTGCGGAACAGGCACCGGAATATATGCCGAAAGTTTCGAACGCTCAGGAGCGTAAGATTGCCAAACGACTGGTAGAGAACGGTTTTCGTGCCGAACCCGATCCGCAGGGTAATCTCTCGCTAGGCTATGGCTGTGTATCTGTGCAACGGCGTGAAAACTGGTCGGCTGTGGCACGCGGACATTCGCGCTACCTTTGGGCAGCCGAACATTATCTGGGACACAATCTCTATGGACGTTATCTGGCACATGGAAGTCTCCAGATACTGACAGCACCTCCGGGACAGACAGTGACTCCCGCCACCAGCGGATGGCAGCAGGAAGGTTTCGACTGGAACCGTATTCCGGGAGTGACTTCCATCCATCTCCCGCTGGACCTGCTCAAAGCCAACGTGCTGAATGTAGATACATTCTCCGGAATGGAAGAGATGCTTTATTCGGATGAAGCCTTTGCCGGCGGCCTGTCACAAGGAAAGATGAATGGTAACTTCGGAATGAAACTGCACGAACACGATAAGTATAACGGAACGCATCGTGCGCGAAAATCCTTCCATTTCATCGATGGAATGATCGTTTGTCTAGGCTCGGATATCGAGAATACAAACACGGATTATCCAACGGAGACGACCATCTTCCAACTGGCGGTGACAGATAAAGCGGCACATGACTATTGGAAGAATAATGCGGGTGAAGGAAAAGTATGGATGGATCATCTGGGTACCGGATATTATGTGCCGGTTGCTGCAAGATTCGAGAAAAACTTTCCGCAATACTCCCGTATGCAGGATACAGGCAAAGAAACGAAAGGAGACTGGGTATCATTGATTATCGATCATGGGAAAGCACCGAAAGCGGGAAGCTACGAATATGCCATTCTGCCGGGAACCGACCGGAAGACGATGACTGCCTTTGCAAAGAAGCCTGCCTACAGCGTATTACAGCAAGACCGGAATGCACATATCCTTGAATCGCCTTCGGATAAGATAACTTCTTATGTGCTTTTTGAAACTCCCCAGTCACTGCTTCCCGGTGGATTATTGCAGCGTACGGATACGTCCTGCTTAGTGATGGTCCGTAAGGAATCTGCTGATAAAGTATTATTGACTGTAGCTCAACCGGATTTGGCATTGTATCGTGGTCCGAGTGATGAGGCTTTCGATAAAGACGGAAAACGTATGGAGCGCAGCATCTATTCCCGCCCGTGGATTGACAATGAAAGCGGTGAGATTCCTGTGACGGTGACTCTGAAAGGCAGGTGGAAGGTAGTGGAGACCCCTTACTGCAAGGTGGTATCCGAGGATAAAAAACAAACGGTACTCCGCTTCCTCTGTAAGGATGGAGCCAGCTATGAGGTAGAACTGGAGAAATAATCTTTTGTTCTGTGGTATGCTATTTGAATAATCAGATCCCCCAAGAGCATTTACGGCCAAAGGAATCGGCTGTAATAGCAGCAATGAAAGCTGAGGAACCTACATATCGGTCAGGCTCTCCACAGTGATTTGATAGCCGTTTTGCTCTCATGCTCTAACAAATGGTCTGTATCCTTTTATTCATCGTGGTTTTCGGTGTGGTAGCAACTGTGGTGGCAGGTATGAGAGCAAACGGTTGCTCTCACTCTGTCTCATCCTGATCTGTCTCATTTATACAATGTTATCTTTTGACTTACAGGATGTTAATAGCTGATTTCTCAACTGTTAACGTTTGATCTCTCAGCCATTAATAATTGAGAAATCAGCTATTAATGACTGAGAGATCATCCATTATTGACTAATAAATGATTTAATGCTTCCTAAAAGAACAGGGCAATTGAAATAACTGATACGGTTGAGTTAATCGGATCGGGCGGTCAAATCATCCGAATCGAGTATTTCTCCTGATTGTTTCATGGGGCGAAACCTTTAGTTTCAACGCTTGAAACCAATGGTTTCAACCTTTGAAACTAAAAGTTTCAAGCGTCTGAAACTTTTTGAAACAAATTGAGACTGACTAATAAGTCAATAGTATCATTAATTCCCTTCCCGAAGGAGGAGATTTAAGATACCACCGACTTTTTAGTCGGCCTTAAAATGATGTAGGAACTTAAATTCTGTTGAATGATCTTCTGCAAATTAGAACATGAACATAGCGACTGCTACAATACGGTTGTTGCTGACGGAGTGGGTGTCTATGATTTTACCATCCGATTTATCCAGCTTGCCGTACCATGCCGAACTCAATGTATACTCAACTCCGAACTTCCAGTGAGGAACGTTGTAGGTAAGTTCAGCTCCGGCAGTTACCAGTTTATCGAGGTTGGTTCCTGTTCCATAGAGTTTTTCAGAGACTAATTCGTCGCTTGTTCCTAAGTTTTTGGCGTATCCTACAAAGATTCCCGGTTTCCATTTTTGTCCGTAGACTACATTCAGCCAGGAACTGGAGAAGCGTATCGGAGTGTACTCCTGTTCTTTTGTCTTGTTGTCTATGTGCTTAATTCCAAATCCTCCCAAACCGGATGCTTGTGTCAGGTTGGAACCTAATACGCTTTTGGCGCCGATGAACCAATTTTTATTGGTATATTTTACATGGGCCTCATAAGAGAGGGTAGTGATACGTTCGTCTACTTTGTACGTATGTGGGATTGATATAGTACTATTGGTGGTCGGATCAAGCGTCTTTTCTTCCCATGAAGATTGAGTACGTGGCTTTAATGAAATCATTTCAATGCCGGCACCCGCCAGAAATCCTCCGTTTTTGTAATCTGCTCCGACATAAATCTCAGGGATATTGCTCTTCTTTATGTATTCCTGACTTTTACCGGCAGGTCCTTGTGACAGATACTGAGACTGCCATACCAATGCTCCGGTCAACTGAAGGTGTTTGTTGTTGAAGCGATAACGAATCTGCGGTGCACGGCTGAACGGCTGGAACGGTGCTCCTACGGAAAGATTAAGAATCTGAGGAGAAACATCACCGAACAACGGATGCCATGTCTGACCTACCAGCACAGCCGACTTTCCCCAGTCCAGATTAAAGTATGCATGGCGCAGACGAATGGTGGAGTAAGAAGTTCCCGACCCGCGGAAGTCCACTTCCACTTTGGCGGATGTCTTGGCTGTTCCCAACTTCGGGCCTGCCACATCCAGTCCCAAACGGGAATATAATGTATAGAAATTACTGTTCGATGTAGCGTTCAGGTCTTCACCATTGCTGTCGAGCACTTCATCTTTGGGATACATGTAAAACAATCCGTCTACAGTTTCCTCGTTGGCACGGCTGTTATAGTAGAAGTCCGTGCGAATCTGTCCGTAGAATTTGAATTTAAAATCCTTTAATTGTGCGAAACTACTTGATAGTGTCATCAAGCAGAGAGATAATAGAATGTATTTTTTCATAATGTGCTTGTTAATAAACGGGCGCAAAATTACATAAAATAACTGATTATCAATCTACCGTTGATTAAAAAAGGCACCGACAGCCTGATAATATTTGCTGATATTCGTACTTTTATGAATCGCTTTCAGTACTTTTCTGTCGGCTTGGGGTGCCAGGTATTCCCAAAAAGTCTTCATTTTAGTCAGTAGCTGTCCCTCTCCTCCTTCCAATAGCACGTCGTAATTGTTGTACACGCTTTTATGCATGGATTTCAGTCTATCCCTCATTTCATCGGGCGCAAGCGTACGGTTTTCTTTGTATTCCAGTGCTAAGGCCGGATTTGCCAGTAGTCCGCGTCCTATCATGATTCCCGCCAGGGAGGGGAATTGTGCGCTGATGCGTTGAATATCTTCCAAATTATGAATGTCTCCATTGTAGACAAGCGGAAGTCGGCAGACCTCCCGGAAAGCTGAGAATACTTGCAAGTCGACTTCTCCTTTGTAACCTTGTTTGCCCAGACGGGGGTGCATGGTGATCTGGCGCAGAGGCAGGTCATTCAGTATGGGGGCGAGTGCCAGGCATTCATCCGGCTGTTCCCATCCCAGTCTCATTTTGACGGAGAAGCTGATCTGCGGATATCGGGTGACAATGCTGAGCAATGCTTTCACCTCTTCGGGATAAGGAAGGATGCCGGAGCCGTTATGACGTTTCGCCAGAAGCGGGAACGGACAGCCTAGGTTTATATCCACTTCCTGATATCCTTTTTCGATGAAAAGGGATAAAATCACTTCTGCTTTCTCTGCCGAAGAGGCTATCAACTGAGGAATCAGGTGGGTTACCCCATTGTTCTCGGGTTCGATTCCCCGGACATCTCTGCGACGGAAGTTCCCTTTTTCCAATCGTACAAACGGAGTATAATAGGTGTCTACACCGCCGAAGAAGGCGTCATGTGCATTGCGGTAAATTGCTTCGGTGTAACCTTGCAGCGGAGCAAAATGGATGGGTAGTGTATCTTGCATATCTTTTAATTTGCTGCAAAGATACGGAAAAGTAAAAGAGAGGAACCTCACGGCCCCTCTCTTTTGGGTGTTAAATTGATTAAAGTCTGATTTTTATATACGTTTTTAACTGAAGGTTAGAAAAATCGTGCGGGTGATTGGTTGTTATTTAAGGGCGTTGAGCCATCCGGGTACATAGCCCAGACGTTCCCGCAATTGTGCCTCGTACAAAGATTCGGGGGATACCTTCATACCGGTACTTTCTTCGTATGTGACTTGTTGCTGCTCTTTACCGGGAAATTTCACATTCATACCATGTGTACCGACTACGATAGGCGGGAAAATCTTCCACCATGTATCGCTGTCGCTCCACCATGCGAAGTTAGAAGCGTGAGAATCCGTTCCGGTCACATTCAGATTCCATAGGGTGAGGTCGCCTAAGTGATTGGGGACTTCATTTTCATCGCCTCCTGCGCGGTAGTATACAAGTCCGCCGCTGCAATTGTCTATCAGCGTGGCACGGGGTTGTGTGGCGTGGGATTCGAAACAGGCGTCATTGCCCCAGGTTACGTTCCATAATACGGTTCCTACACTTGGCTTCGATACGCCGCAGCCGTGGAACTGCCCTTGACAACTCTTTCCGTATACGTCATTTCCTGCGCTTTCATCGCGGACTTTGCCGATAAAGACGCGTGAAGAACCTTGCGAACGTACGGCTGAATGTCCGCGTTTTCCACTGATACGGATATCATATGCCGAGCTGTTGGCAGATTCGGCAAAAGTAAGCGCTTCGCTGACACTCTCGAAGTGGACGTTGCGTACCCATGAATTGACTACACGTTGCAGCAGCAGCGGTTTGTAGGCTCCGTCGTATTGCCAGCCTACTTTAGCCTGTTCGGTGTGTCCTTCTCCGTGATGGGCGTAGCCGTCCAATGCGTTTCCTACGAAGCTCAGGTCTTCTATACCGACATTCTCCAGATATTTGTACGTGCGGATTTCCCATCCTTCCGTATCGTTATACTTGATGTCGATGTCGTGCATGATCGGTTCGTAGAAAGTGATCTTGCCGTTTGCGGCGGATTTCACCTGATGAAATTCGGTGATTTTTACTCCATACAGGTCGTCGGAGCTTTGGTTGATGGAGATAGGGGCTTTTGCTATCGCCCAGTTCTCGTTGAGGGCAATCGGACCGATCTCTTTCTTTACCAGTTCCCTGTCTCCGCTGCGCAAGCGCAACTGTACCCACTGTCCGGAGGAGATTCCGGTGGTTCCGCTGACTTTCACGGTAAAGTCTCCGCGCTTGGCATTCTCGGTTACGGAAGCGAGCTTGGGGGAGTTACCGGCATTGTTCGGACCGTTGGTGTGCTTGATTGCCAACAGTATAGGTGATGAACTGAGATTGCTGATACTTGTCGGCAGATTAGGCGTTTCCATGATCAGACGGGTCTTGTCGGGACCGTCGCCTTTGATCACAAAGTTACCGCCATAGATTTCAATGCCACTGCTGACATTGTTGTTTTTCGAGTCAACGGCGTCCTTCTGCTTGCTTTCGTCGCGGGTATTGTCGTCATCGTTGTGAAGAACGTAGTCGCCTGCGGGGAAATAGATTACAATCTTCGCGTTGGCGTTCAGCTTGTTGGTTCCGTTTACTTTTGTCATACCTTTCTCTTGCAGGATGCTGATCAGCGCTTCACGGGCGGTCATGTTCTTGGCGGTCATGCGCTCTTTTACGTTGATCACTTGGTATCCTAAAGAAAATGCGCCTTGCGGCGCACTTTCTCCATGATTATATCCGGCATACGAATAGTCGGGCAGCACATTGTTTTCTCCTGTCTTGAAGTGTTGCCAGGCTATTGCCGAGTTGGCATCTATCTTCGTGGTCAGCAGTTTTACCGGAAGTTTCACTACCCGGCAGTAACCTTCTTTCGAGAATATCTTGATGTAAATCTGTTCTTCGTATTCTTTCCCTTGCACGTTTGTTTTGGGGGCGGTGACGATCAGTTTGTTTTCCGTCAGTTTCACGCCCCATGTCTGGTTTTCGATGGTGGCTGTTTCCACGTTGGCTTGTTCTACCACGAACTCCTGCTTTTGTCCCAGACCGAAAGTGGCTGTGCCTTCATACTTGATTGTCAGGTAGAAGTCTTTTCCGTAGATGGGGACTTTTACTTGGCTGTTGTCGGCACGGATGGTAAAGGTGATCTGTCCGGTCGCTTCGTCGATGGTCACGTTGCTGAACAGGGAACTTGCGTTGGCAACGGCTTGCGTTCCGTCGGCAATCTGGTTGTTGCCTAGTTTGTTCCAGGTGCTTCCGTTGTCAATAGAGACCAGCCAGAAACCGTTTGCATCTACTTTCAGTTTCGGGGTGACGCCTGCTGTTCCCGCTTCGGGGATGGCGCTTACCGGTTTGTCGTTAACGAGCAGTTCGGTGGTCATGTCGTTGATGGTATATGCCCAGTGACCTGACGCGTTGACGCTGAACAAAGGCATATCGTTCATGTCTACTTTGCCGCTGTATATGGTTACAGTTTCGCCGTTACTCAGTTCGATGGTATAGTTGTCCTGTTCATCCTTGCTATATCCCACCACCAGAATCTTACCTTCAACCATCTGCTGATAGTTGCTGATGTCCGAATTCATCTGTTCTATGCTCGCTTCCAGATTGGCTACCCGTTCTTTCAGGTTGTCAATGTCGGAGCGCAGATCATCCCGTTCGTCGCACGAGTAAAGTGCGACGAGGAGGGTGATACATATGATTGATATTACTTTTTTCATACGTTAGTCGATATTAGTTGGTTGCACCGTATTCGGCATATTCTGCATTCGGAACGAAGATACCGTTGGCGAGGTCGAAGGTGCCGCCGTCGAACGGATTTGCTTCTGCCAAAGGAACTACAGTGTTTGGGTATCCGGGGGCGGCGGTTCCTCCGAACGGATTGAGGTTGATTACAGAAGTTCCGTTGTTATAGCGAATATTATCTGCAAATGTTAATGTTCCGATAGCTCCATCTCCTACATTTATTAATGTGGCATTTTTATTTCCAAAGTTTGCGTTATAGAAGAATAAGAGGTTAGAGAAAGTAACATCGTTATTTACGTTTGCTCTTACAAGGGACTGAGAACTAGAGATAAAATTGATGAATGTATTATGGCTGATTATCACTTTTGAATCCAAATTCTGTCCTTGTGCAAAGAGCAGACAACCGTTAATCGTATATTCTATTGTAGAAGGATAAACTACGTTGTTTTCGAACGTTACAGATGTGCATGTGAGTCCCTTGGTGAAGTTTAATACGCGTGAAGCTGTCCAATCTTTAGTCACATTAAATTTAACTAAGCTCTTAATGATAGAAATATTTTCAGATACGCCTGCATTATCGGCTGCACAATTAACCAGATTTCTGGCTTCATACACAGAAAATTCGCTATTACTGAATGCCAGATGAGAAAGATTACCTGTAATTGAGAATACATAGTTGGCAAGTGTGCTGGCATCCATGTTGATATTCATAATGAAAGCTCCCTTAGCACTTGCTGTTCCTAAGATAATAGGTTTGCTGACAATACATTTAACCTTTTGCTCTGCATTGTCTCCGATAAGAACTAGGTTATCGAGAGTTCCGGTTCCAGTATACGTAATTTCAACTCCCGGTTTGATGAAGTAAACTCCTGCCTGGCTGATTTCCTTGCTTTCAGACTCGGAAGTAATCAAGGTTGCTTCTCCATATCCATCTGCGCCATCTTTTTGTATTTTGATTCCGTTTATTTCGATAGTTCCTCCTGCGTTGTAAAGTTCATAGTAGCTGTCAACTACCTCTACAGCCTTCACCTGAATCTTGGCAACCGCCCAACTGGCACCCTTATTAACCTGCACTGTTACGTCGGAACCGTTATCCGCCGTTGCACGTGTACTCATTGCGTTTGCCGGAGCTGTAATGCTCAATGTAGCTACATTGGTCGTTTCATCCGCTTCGCTCACAGTAGCCACCCATCCGGCAGGAGCAGTAACGATAATGTTTTCACCTTTTACTTTTACAGCCGTAGTGGCAGTCTTGCCATAGCCTATTTCCCAGTATCCGTTCTTCATTCCGGTTTCCGGTTCGGTGATTTCGCAAAGCAAGTCTTTTACGATAGGGATAGAGATAGCTTCCGTCTGTCCTTTCAGTTTGACAACGAAGAATTCCCCGGTTGAATCTACGTATACTTCCTCAAAGAAAGAGTCTGCACTGCTTCCTCCGGAACCATCGCTGACTGCGGATACCTTTTGACCGTCTGTGTCGAGTACGTCTTCCCAGCTGGTTCCGTTATCATAACTTACCTGCCAGAAACTTCCCTCGTCCGTAATCCGGAACTTGGGAGCTATACCATCCTTACCGGGAGTGCCCACAGCCTGAACAGGTATGCCATTCTGCATCAATACCTCACCGTTCACTACCCATTGGCCCTCGTCATTGACAGTAATCTCTGGATAAGCAACTTCTCCCTTCGAGCCTTGTGTCAGTGAGATGGTTTCTCCGTTACTCAGTTTCAGTTTATATGTACCGTTTGTATTCGTCACTTCTGTGATAGTCTGACCACCTTCAAGCAGTCGCTTGATAGCTGTCATGTTATCGTTCAATAGACTGACTTGTGCTTCCAAAGACTCTACGCGGTCTTTCAGATTGTCAACATCGTCTCTCAAGTCGTCTGTATCGCACGCTGCCAATGCAAACAGCGCAAATGCGGTTAACATGATTGATTTAAAGTAATTCATAGATATAATGTATTAGTTATTATTTTATTCGTTTATTTTTATTCCACTACGTTTACCACCATGTGGTAAGTAGTCGTGGAGGAATGATCGATATTGGCATTACGAGCGAGGAATGTCACGTTGTAGATACCAATTTGATTGTAGGTATATGTGTACTTATCCAGACGCTGGGTAATATCCTTTACTTTCGTTCCCTGATCGGGGCTGCAAGAGTTAACGGTAATCAGATCGGAAACCAGCCAGCTGTATTTCAGCGGATCGTTGGCATTGGTACTATGGATGAAGAAGGAGCCGCCGCCTACACCTGTCAGGTTCCAGATACCGGATACGTTATTGGTAACTGTCCCGTATTCACGGTCTTTGGTCATGCTGGTCTGATCCTTCAGATTCCATTTGTTCTTCATATTGATCGGAGTAAAGCCGAAAGAACCGGCAGAATATTCTGCTTCCTGTCCGCTCGTCATCACATTATTGATGCGCATCCGCTCAAAGTACATCTTGGATTGTGCCACTGTATTGTCAATGCCACGGTAGCAGATAGCGATTGCAATCCGTTTGCCCATGTATTCTTTCATATCAAAACTGTATGGAGTGGCAAGATCGGCATTGCCTACCGCCGCTGTCGGGAATGCGGACTGCGGAACCAGTTCTTTCCATTTACCGTCTTTCTCAAATTGCTCTACAAGCAAAGAGTCAGCTTCGAAATTATCCTTGTATAATCCGGTGAATTCATCGGAGATATATACGTGTTTCTCCAATGTCGTGCTCGGGTTACCGTACTGGAACCAGATAGAGAAGTTCAGCATAGACGACTTGATCTGTGAAGGATCAATTGTTTCGCGTTCGCGATATTCGTATTTGCTGCCCGCTTCTCCACTGAAGAATGTCAGGAAGTCCGGATCGCCCGAAAGGATGAACTCTATCGGAGTACCTTTTTTGGCAGTAATGATCTGTCCGTCGAAGCTTACATTCTCGTTGGTCGCTACTTTTACGTGCAGACCTACCGCTTCGTCCAGCCCGTCGCTGCAAGCCCCGAAGAAGAGACTTGCTACACAGATGGCTATGAGTTTATATGTTTTCATAATCTATGATACTTTTATCGATGAATACTGTGATTACCAACCCGGATTGTTCTGTGTGATATCTTTGTTCACACTCATTTCCGCATCCGGAATCGGGAAGTAGTTGTAGGTGCTGGAGATGTTGAAGTAGGTATATACGTTGGTAGGTCCCTGCGTCCAGTTGTTGCCGGATTGTGCTTCGGTTACCAATGCTCTCATATTTTTCACATACTCACCCCAGCGGATCAGGTCGAAACGGCGGGTGTATTCGAAACAAAGTTCCATGGCACGTTCGTCTTTCACGGTCTGGCGGAATTCTTCCTGCGTCATGTCGGGAAGCTCGTTCAGTCCGGCACGTTCTCTTACTTCCTTCATACATTGGTAAGCCAGAGTGGTAGGGCCGTTGTTCGCTTCGTTTTCCGCTTCTGCGATCATCAGCAGTACGTCAGCATAGCGCAGGATCGGGAAGTTGATAGACGTATAGTTCTTGTCTTTCTTATCCGCTTCGTATTCACGGCGGTATTTGCCGCACATACGGCTGAAGTTCTTGGTGGCTGTGGTCTTTTCTGTGTCATCTGCGTACTGGTAAGTTCCGCGTTGCTGACCGTATTGGGACATTACTTCAG
This sequence comes from Bacteroides sp. 1_1_14, assembly GCF_000162515.1. Taxonomy (NCBI): domain Bacteria; kingdom Pseudomonadati; phylum Bacteroidota; class Bacteroidia; order Bacteroidales; family Bacteroidaceae; genus Bacteroides; species Bacteroides sp. 1_1_14. The sequence goes on from NZ_GG774709.1 coordinate 252,677, forward strand.
CAAGTTTGCCCTGCTCAAATTCACGGTGGGTAACGCCTGTATTCTTGCCTCCGGCTTCTTTGTATTCAAACGGAGCGATACTCCAGTTGAAACGTTTGGTATCACCGTTGTTCACATAAAGGTTGTACAGTTTCGGAGTGCTGTAGATAAAGGCATAGCCATATCCGGGGTCTTTGGCTCCCGTCACATCGCTTTTGGAGGACAGATCCGGACCGGCGAGTCCGATGATGTTACCGATACGGCCTTCGGCTTGTGTATCCGAAGTGTTGTTGCCGGCAAATTCGGCTTCCCAGATGCTTTCGTTGGCAGTGGTGTTATACTTGTCGGAACACATATCGATGAAAGGGTCCCAGTAGTTGGCAGCTAGTTTGTGACCGGCAGTCATTACTTTCTGGGCATAGAAGCTGGCTCTTTCGAAATAGTCTTTCTTTTCGGCCTGTGTGGCATTGCGACCTTCACGGTAATGCTCGCCTGCACGGAACAGATATACACGTGCCAGTATGCCCCATGCGGTAGACTGAGAGATACGTCCCGGCTTGTAAGCAAGATCGGAGGCCGATTTCAGACCAGTATCGGCGGCATCTGCCATTTCGGAGATGATGAAGTCATAGATTTCCTGCTTGTCCGTACGCGGGATATTCAGGTTGGTAACGCTTTGGGTTGAAACTGTTTTGAAAGGAACATCTCCCCAGCACTCTACCAGATTGAAATAATAGAATGCACGCAGGAAGCGGGCTTCGGCGATGTACTGTTCTTTGACGCCTGCATCGAAACCGTTTACTTTGTCGATGTTTTCGAGGAACATATTGGCACGGTTGATGCCTGAATAGAGGGCATACCAGAAGGCAGTCACGGCGTTGTCACTGGTGGTGGCGTTGTTGCAGATCAGTCCGGTAGATGCGGGACCGCGTCCGCTGCCTCCGTAGTGGGATAAGTCGTCACCGGCTACGAGGTACATATAGTCACCGCCGTAGAAAGTAGGTTGCGACAGTATGGCGTAGATGCCTGTCAGGAAGGAGTTGGCTTCAGCGGGGGTGTTGAAGTAGTTCTCCGGCGTCAGTTTGGTAGGTTCTTTGTCCAGAAAGTCACAGGATGCCATGCTGAAACCTGCCAATAGAGCTATGATTGTTATTTTTAATGCTTTCATAATCGAATTCTTTTTTCTAACTGTTACTATCATTATCCGTTTAGAATCCCAGGCTTACACCGAAGCTGATAGAGTATGCTCTCGGATAGGAAGAGTAGTCCAGACCGGGAGTGAGCGCACTGTTGCGTACAGATACTTCCGGATCATAACCGGAATAACCGGTACATGTCCACAGGTTTTGTGCGGCAACGTAAACACGTGCTTTGTCTATCTTCCATTTCTTCACCAGCTTGGCGGGGAAGGTATAGCCTACTGTTACGTTCTTCAGACGCAGGTACGAACCGTCTTCGATGATGCGTGAAGAGATCACACGGTTGGAAGAGGAGTTGGTAGCCGCAGGGATGTCACTGGTCGGATTTTCCGGTGTCCAGCGGTTGGCATAGCTGGCGAACTGGTTCAATTCGCGTGAACGGTTGTTGGAGCTTTCAAAGAACAGGCGGTTGGCATTCATGATATCGTTGCCGTATGACCACTGGAAGAAGACGCTCAGATCGATGCCTTTATATTCAAAGTTGTTGGTGAAACCACCGGTATGTATCGGAAGTCCGCGTCCGATAATCGTACGGTCGTTGGAGTCAACTACTCCGTCTCCGTTAAGGTCGGCATATTTGGGCATACCCGGCTGAGTGTTGGTCTCAGTAGAGTAGTGGGGCACTCCCGGTTTCAGGCTGTATGAGTTACCCGATTTGTTGAAGTCGTCGTACTTGTATGTACCTTCATAGACATAACCATACATCAGTCCCATCGGCAGACCGACTTTGGCGATGTAGCTGGACTGACCGTTGTAGTTCTGGTCGAATTGCGCGGCAGTCAGCAAGGCTGTCTGATTCTCCGACAATGCCAGTACTTTATTCTTATTGAATGAAATGTTGAAGTTAGTCGTCCACTTGAAGGCGCGTGTCTGGAAGTTGACGGTGTTCAGACTAAGTTCCAGACCATCGTTACGTACTTTACCGATATTCTTGGTAGCGCTGTAATAACCCGAAGAAAAAGGCAGGGAAGCGTCCAGCAACAGGTCGCGGGTGGTCTTCCGGTAAATATCCATCGTTATACCGATGCGTTCGTCGAAGAATCCGAGGTCGAGACCTGCGTTCCATTGTTCGGTTGTTTCCCATTTCAAATCCTTGTTGGGCAGAGAAGTAGGAACAACACCTGCATTCGTCGCATCATTGTCGAATGGATAGACGCCGCTTGGGAGGGAGTTTGTCGATGTATACGAACCGACTCTTGATTTCAATACCGCCAGCAGCGCATAATAATCATATTCGCCGATACGGTTGTTACCCGTGAGTCCCCAGCTCAGACGAACCTTACCGCTGGACAGTACACTTTTCAACGGCTTCATAAATTCTTCTTCCGAGAAGCTCCATGCGAGAGAACCGGAAGGGAAGTATCCGTAACGGTTGTCCTTGTTGAACTTGGAAGAACCGTCGGCACGGAAAGAAACGGTAGCGTAATATTTGGACATATAATTGTAAGTCACACGTCCGAGGTACGACAACATTGCCCATGAAGACTTTGCCGAAGTGGTAGTACCTGCCTGTCCTTCGCTCATGCCTGCCATACCGAGTGATTCGTTGGGGATGTGCGTTGTGCGGAATGAATAAATCTCATAGTCCGAGTTCTGGAACGTGATACCTCCCAATACATTGAGGAAGTGTTTCTTTTTGATGTTAGTCTGATAAGTCAGGGTGTTTTCGTTCAGCCATGTCAGGCGTTCCTGGCGGGTTACCTGAGCATTCACTTTATCTGTAGAGGTAGGACCTCCGTAGCGGGTATTCGAGTTGTTGAACTGATCCTGCTTGCGTGAATCATAAGTATATCCGGCGGAAACTTTCAGTTTCAGTCCTTTCAGTACTTCGTATTCTGCGAATCCGTTCATTTGAAGATTGTTGGTGTAGCTCTTCCGGTATTCGTTCTTCTGTGATTTGATCGGGTTGAAACGGTAGTCGTTGCTTGAATCTACGGCGTTGTCCGTTGAACTGTCCATCAGGAAGCTGAGCGGAGTGTCGGGGGAAGTCACCGGACGGTATCCCCATACGCTATAGAAAAGGTTGTTCATACCACTGTAAGAGGTGGATGATGGAGTACTACCTGTCTGGATAGAGCGTGAATAGTTGGTGGTCAGACTCATGTTCAGTTTGCCGCGACGGACTACTGTGTTCATACGTCCTTGCATACGTTTGTAACCGGTTTCTATCAGCGTACCGTCCTGATCGAAGTAAGATAAGGAAGCATTGTAGCGTACACCTTCCGTACCACCGGCAAGTCTGACCGTATGATTCTGCTGCCAGGCAGTCTTGAATATCTCGTCCTGCCAGTTATATTGCGGTATGTCTTTATAATCGTCCAGTGTCCATTGCTTGCCTTCGTAGTTCATCAGGTATGAGCCGGCAACGACGGTAGGATACATTTCATTCTGTAGCTTGACAAACTCATAAGCATCCATCATCGGAATAGTGCGGGTGACGTGCTGCACACCGAAACTACCGTCATAGGACAACTGTGCCCGTCCTACCTTACCTTTCTTGGTGGTGATGATGACAACACCGTTGGCACCGCGCGCACCGTAAATGGCCGTAGCCGACGCATCTTTGAGGAAGTCGAGCGACTCGATATCGGAAGGGTTCAGCGTGCTGGCTGCCGATGAATCTTCTATCGGGAAACCGTCGATAACGAACAGCGGCGAGTTTTCTTGTGTCAGTGAGTTGTTACCACGGATCACGATGCTCATGTTGCCGCCCGGCATACCTTCGCCCGAAGTTACGTTTACTCCGGCGATACGTCCGCCGAGTGCCTGGTCGAATGAAGCGACGGGAGCGGTAAGTACATCCGCCATGTTGGCTTTCGCCACGGAACCTGTAAGGTCGCGGCGGCGTACTTCCTGATAGCCGACAACCACTACTTCGTCCAGTGTTTTAGTATCTTCTTTTAATGTGATGACCATTGGTTTTTGCGAGTCCGCCTTTTGTTCTACGGTGACGTAGCCGATAAAGGAAATAACCAAGGTAGCGTTCTTTTGGGGGATGTTAAGAGTGAATTTACCGTCAAGGTCGGTGATCGTTCCCTGCGAAGTGCCTTTTACCTGAACACTGGCTCCGGGAACACCTTCTCCTAGATTATCCTTCACAGTACCTTTGACAAGTACTTGTGCAAGCACAAATGGAACAGAAAGCAGGAGCATTCCCAAAATGGAGAGCATCCTTTTTCTTGTCTGGTTGGATAGATGTTTTTTCATATATTAAAAATTAAGTGATTTTGTTGAATTTACGATGGCAAAGATATACGCATTGATTGTTCTCATATGGATAGAATTATTCAAGATTGATACAAAATAATACAAATCTGCTATTCTCATTGGTTATCTTGTCTTTACCGATTCAAGCAGTTCGGACAGCTCTCTGACAACTTCCGGATGCTGTTTCGCTACATTGTTTTTCTCCGATGGATCGGCGGATAAATCGTACAGCTGGGGATGCCTGTCATTGCCCAGTTCCATTTTTGTCCAGTATTCGATGGCGGGGGCGTCACTCGGTTCGATGTACTTCCATTGTCCTTTCACGATGGCGAGTGTATTATTGAGATTTTGCTGTACGATGTATTCACGACTGGTGTAGTCTTTTCCCAGAAGCGTGTTCAGATGTTCCTGACTGTCAGGAGCTGCGCCTTCCGGAAGCGGTTGTTTCAGTAAAGCGGCAAGTGAGGCAAAGATATCGATTTGTGAGAAGAGAGCCTGTTGCTTGTTCGGCTTCACTTTGGCAGGCCAGCGGACGATGAACGGAATGCGGGTTCCGGCTTCGTAAGCGCTGTACTTTCCACCACGGTAAATACCCATCGGGGTATGTCCGTTGAGGCGTTCAAAGGCTTGGTCCTGGTAGCCGTCGTCGATGACGGGGCCATTGTCGCTGGTGAATATCAGGATGGTGTTGTCCGTCAGCTGGAGGCTGTCGAGGGTGTTCATGATCTCTCCGATGGTCCAGTCGAGTTGCAGGATTACGTCTCCGCGGGTTCCCAGACCGCTTTTCCCGGCGAAGCGGGGATGTGGGACGCGCGGTACGTGTACGTCCTGCGTGCCCATATATAAGAAGAAAGGTTCTTCCTTATGGGAGGCGATGAAGTTTTTTGCTTTATTGGTGATGATGTCGGCGATGTCCTCGTCTTTCCAGAGAGCGGACTTACCTCCGGTCATCCAGCCGATGCGGGGGATGCCGTTGATTATCGTATTGTTATGTCCCTGACTGGGTTTTAGTTTTACGAGCTCCGGGTTCTCTTCGCCTGTAGGCCAGTCGCCTACTTTATGCTCGTAGTTCACTGTGATCGGGTCGTTCGGGTCGAGTCCTACCACGTGTCCGTTCTCGACGAATACACAGGGGACACGGTCTACGGTTGCCGGAATCACGAACTCGTAGTCGAAGCCGATACTTTGGGCGTTGGGGGTGATGTGCCCGTTGAAGTCGGTGCCTCCCTTCGGACCGAGTCCAAGATGCCATTTGCCGACAACTCCGGTGGCGTAACCTGCTTCTTTCAGCATATCGGCCATGGTGACGCAGGCGGTGTCGATGATTAGTTCCGAGTTTCCGGGGGCGATGCCTGTGTTCTCCTGTCGCCACGGGTACATACCTGTCAGGAGTCCGAAGCGGGAAGGGGTACTGGTGGCGGAAGTTGCATAGGCGTTGGTGAACTGTACGCCCTGTCCGGCAAGGCGGTCGATATGGGGAGTACTGACCTTTGTTGCTCCGTAGCAGCTAAGGTCACCTATGCCAAGGTCGTCCGCGAATATATAAATAATGTTAGGCTTTTGTGAGTTTTGTCCGTTGTCTTTTTGTACTTTCTGATTGCATCCGGTCAGCAGGGCTATACCGGGCAATAGCGGTAGTAAACGTGAGACATTCTTCATAATGTTGATCTTTTATGGAGTGATTACTGAACACAAAGATAAGAGGATTGGCGGAAATGAGTGAGCAGGAATGTACAGGTGTGATACAAAATAGTCCATTCTAAAGGGTTAAATGTTTCGGGGCTACGGATGCCTTTTCCTGACATCGTAGCCCGGATCTTGTGCCACGCTGTTGGCACAGCTGTGCCACCGCGATGGCACGGTCGTGCCAGCAGCGTGGCACAAGTGTGCCAACAGGAGGGAACTACTTTGGCATAGGTTCTCCTGTTACAAATGCTACTTGCTTACCTGTTTGTGGGTTATTGATCCGTTTCTTCGTTCCCTTCTTCCTCTTTTTCTTCACCCTTGCGGTAGGCAAGCGGACTGACGTGGTAAATCTCCTTAAAGCATTTACTGAAATAGCGGGAAGAAGAGAAACCGATGCGGTCGGAAATCTCCGTAATGTTCAGCTCCGGATTGTTCCGCAGCATGACGGCTCCTTTCTTGAGACGGATACTTAATATAAAGTCGTTCGGTGTCTGACCGGTGACGGCTTTCAGCTTCGTGAACAGATTGGTACGTGCCATCCCCATTTCACGGGCGAAGATGTTGACGTTAAAGTCCGTATTATCCAAGTGCTGTTCGATGATGGCCATGGCACGGTCCAGCATTTCTTTATCCATCGGGTTGGTGGCAAGCATCTGGGCAAAAGCCTGTGGCTGTTTGCTGAATTTCTCCTGTAGCAACCGCCGTGAGTTCACCAGATTGTTGCAACGGGAGATCAGGAGATTGGTATTGAACGGCTTGGTGATATAATCGTCCGCGCCGATCTTTAATCCTTCAATGTTGTGTTCCACGGCTGTGCGTGCCGTCAGTAGTACTACCGGGATGTGACAGGTGTTGAAGTCCGTTTTGATCTGTTTGCAGAGTTCCGTACCCGACATACGTGGCATGACAACGTCGCTCAGTATGATGCTTGGCATATCTTTCTGTATGATATCCAGTGCCTCTACACCGTCGGAAGCGGTGGTGACCTGATAGAACGTTTCGAAGATACCTGCCAGCATTTGCTTGATGGATTCGTTGTCTTCCACTATCAGCATTTTCGCATCTTCGATGCGTTTGTTGTCTTCCTCCTTCCATTCGGAATCGGGCAGTATTTCTACGGTTGGAACGATTGTTTCCGGTTGTTGCTGAATGTTGGTGTCGGTGTTGTCCCGTATGATTTGTTCCTCAGTAAAGTGCTGGTTGCCCGATTTCAACGTAATGATAAAACGGCTTCCCTTGCCCGGTTCGCTCTCTACACGGATGGTTCCGTGATGAAGTTCGATGATACCTTTTGTCAACGCCAGTCCGATGCCTGTGCCGGCTCCGGTATTCAGCGAGTCGAGGCGTTCGGTCTGGTAGAAACGGTCGAATATCTTGTCGATCTCGGCGGCGGCAATGCCTGTTCCCGTGTCTTTGATCTCGATAATGACGTATTTATCCTCCTGCGATACGTTGATGGAGATGGTATCTTCCGCTTTCGTATGCTTCAATGCGTTGGACAGCAGATTGTTCACTACCTTCTGCATCTGCTTCTGGTCGTACCATACTTCAATATCATCCGACTGCTTGTTGAACTTGAAATTGATTTGCTTGCTGCTGGCGTATTCAAGGAATAACAGATAATTCTCGTACAGGAAGTTCACCAGATTATGTCGGCTGACTTTGATTTTCATGTGCCCTTGTTCCTGCTTGCGGAAGTCGAGCAGTTCCGTAATTAGTTCACGCAGTTGGAGGCTGTTTTTGTAAATTCCCAATATCTTGTGATAAATATTAGGTGTGAATGTCTGTACTTGCAACAGCGTTTCTACCTGTCCCACGATCAACGTCAGCGGAGTGCGGAATTCGTGGGAGATGTTGGTAAAGAAGCGCAGCTTGGACTGGTTCAGCGCTTCGAGGTCTTCGATGTGCTTCTTTTCATATTTCAGTGACTCACGCAGTTTGATGCGGGAATTGTAGTTCTGAATGAGATACCATAACAGACTGACGGTACAAATGGTGTAAATCAGATAAGCCCACCATGTCTCATACCAAGGCGGTAATACACGGATCAGTAGTCGGGCTTCTTCGATACCGTCTCCGTCCGACTTGATGACGAGTGTATATTTGCCCGGATTCAGGTTGGTATAAGTGATAAGCGTCTGTTTGCGGTCGGTGTGATTCCATTCGTCGGAGAAACCTTCGAGGCGGTAGACGATTTCATTCCTGTTGGCAGGGATGAAGTTGGAAGTGGCGTATTCTATGCTGAACATGGATTGGTCGGCTTTCAGGCTGATTTCCGGTGTATAGGCGATGGACTGTTCCAAGATGCCGGTGTCGTCTCCGGCAGTGATCTCCTTTCCGTTGACCAGCAGGCGGGAAAGGATGATGCTGTAGGACTTGGGCGTAAAGTGCAGTTTCTTTTCCCAGAAAGAAATCATGCCTTGGATGCCGCCTAGAAATACTTCTCCGTCATGCGTTACGAACAATGCGTTTTCGTTGACGGCAGTCAGCGGGAATCCGTTCTCTGTACCGTAGTTGTAAAACTTCTTTTGCGGATAGTCAAACTGGGAGAATCCCTGATTGGTAATCAGCAGCAAGTCTCCCTTTTGTATGGACGACTCGAATACTTCGTAGATACAGTCGCTGGATAGTCCGTCTTTCTGCATGTCGAAGTTTTCGAAGTCGTTGCTCTCCTTGCGGTAACGGTCGAGCCCGCTTCCGGAAGTGGAGAACCACAGGTTGCCGTTGCTGTCCTGCATGATGTTGTTGACATTGTTGTTGCTGAGAGTGTTCGGAATGGAGGGATTGTGTGCATAGTGGGTGAGCTTGCCGGTGTCGAAGCGGTAAGAATATACGCCCTCTCCGGTAGCGGAAACCCATAGCGTTTCGTCCTTGTCGATGTAGAGGCTGGCCACCATACCGATATTTCTGCCTTCTTTGGTATCCTTGAAAAGATGTTCACAGGTGCCCGTTGCCGGATTGAAAAGGCAGACTCCGTTTTGTGTGGCGATGATCAGTTTGTCTTCGTAGGGCACGATGTCGCGTACAATGTCCGAGGGCAGTGTGGTCGGGTCGCCCGCTTTCATCCGGTAAACGGTAAAGCGGTTGGTGCGCAGGTCGAGTTTGTTCAGTCCTCCCAAGTGTGTGCCGATCCACATAATCTCCTCTGTCCGGTCGTAATAGATTGCCTTGACGTTGTTGTGCGAGATACTGTTCTTGCCTTCTTCGTGGCGGTACCAGCGATAAGTATTGTTTTTCCGGTTGTAGACGTTCACGCCACCGCCTTCGGTGCAGATCCATAAGTTACCGTCTTTGTCTTCCGTCATTCTGCCGACGATGGGACTGCTTAATCCTTCTTTCTCCGTGTCTCCCACTTTATAGCGGGTATAGATTTCATATTCCGGATTGAAGTAGTTGACGCCGCCAAAGTAAGTTCCCAGCCATAGGGTTCCCTGTTCGTCTTTCACGATACACCAGATGGAAGAGTGGGTGAGTCCGTCGGGTTTGTTGTCATTGGCGGTATAAAGTTGGAACTGTCCTGTGCTTTTGTCGTAGCGGTTCAAGCCGTGGAAAGTTCCGATCCATAGATTTCCCAGATTATCTTCGCAGCAGCTTCTGACAAAATCGGAACATATACTGTTCGGATTCTTCGGGTCGTGGCGGAAGTTGTCGATAGTGCCGTTTGTGCGGATACGGTAGAGCCCTTCCTCCCAGCTGCCAATCCACAGTTCTTTGGATGAGTCTTCGTAGATGCTGGCTATGTTTCCTTTCGTGATGGGCTGAGAGAGTTGCTTGTCGTCCGACAGGCAGTAAACACCATTGCTGGTGGTTCCCATCCACAGGTTTTTCTTCTCGTCCAGATGGAGGCAGGATAGGTTAATGTCTTTCCCGGCAAGGTGGTAGTAAAGGTCGAAGTTGTTCGTGTTCTCGTTGAAAACGAATACTTCTTCTCTTTTTCCGATATATAGTTTTTCGTTGTAGTAGATAGCGTCCACATTACCTTGTAACAAGGTTTTGAATCGTTGAGTGGTCATGTCAAATTCGGCTACACCGTCGGTGCAAAGCAGGTAAACCTTCCCGTTCTTATTACCTGTGATACGGAGTACGGTATTGCTGAACAGACTGTTCGGATCATTCTTCTTGAGCTTGAAACTTTTGATATCGTTACCGTTATAACGGTTCAGCCCTTCGCGCGTACCTATCCATATAATGCCCCGTTCGTCAATGTACAGGCTGTTGACGGAAAACTGGGAAAGTCCGTCATCTGTGGTCAAATGGCTGAAAGTAATATTTTGTCCTAACGTACGGACAGCAGTTACGCTTAAAAATAGCAGAAATAAAAGGATTGTTTTTCTCACTAATTCGGTTGTTTAGGGTATTACTAATGGCAAATATATTGTTTTTATTTGATTTTCGGGAACCTTATTAGGAGAAAGTAACTATATTTGTATCCTCCAAACGAAAGATATATGAAAGTAAAGAAAATTAGTTCTGCTAATGTAGAGGCTTGTTCGCTTCCTAAATTATTTGATGAGGAAAAGATAGATTTCCAGCCGGTTCAGTGTGTCAACTGGGCTGAATATCCTTACAAGCCAAAAGTAAGTTTCCGGATTGCGCATACCAAAGATTCTATTCTGTTGCACTTCAAAGTCAGAGAAGAAAGTGTACGTGCCAAGTATGGAGAAGACAATGGATCTGTATGGACTGATTCCTGTGTGGAGTTTTTCTCTGTTCCGGCCAGTGACGGAATCTATTATAATATAGAATGTAACTGCATCGGAACGATTCTGATCGGTGCCGGACCAGCCCGTAACGGTCGGGAACACGCTCCGAAAGAAGTGACGGCTCTCGTGCAGCGTTGGTCCAGTCTGGGCAATGAACCCTTCGAAGAACGTGTGGACGATACGACTTGGGAAGTAGCCTTGATTATTCCTTATGCTGCATTCTTCAAGCATCAGATACAGTCACTGGATGGAAAGGAAGTTAAAGCGAATTTCTATAAATGCGGGGATGAACTGCAAACCCCTCACTTCCTGTCATGGAATCCGATAAAGATTGAGAAACCGGACTTCCATCGTCCCGACTTCTTCGGTACGCTGGAGTTTGAATAAATAAGAAGGGTGATGTCCGTAAAAAGACATCACCCTTTCTCTATGAAAAGTGTATTTTGTCTATTTCACAATCCCACGTTCCGAACCTTTTACGAAATTCACGATATTCTCGATTTCTTCACTCATCGGAACCTGATCGATAATCTTCTGGACAGCATCCTGAACACTGAAATTACCTTGATAGATCAACCGGTAAGCATTGGCAATATGACGAAGGATTCTTTCCGACGTATTGTGATGCTGTGACAGAACGACTGCATTCACTCCATGATAGGCAACAGGATTACCGGACATAATTACGTAGGGAGGAACATCTTTGGAGATGCGGCATCCGCTTTGTACAAGTGTCCAGCTACCAATGTGACAATATTGGTGCAACGTTACGTTGCCGCTTAGGATCACACAATCATCTAATGAGCATTCTCCTGCAATTGTAGTACCTATTCCTACCACACAATTATTGCTGATCTGCACATCATGGCAAAGGTGTACCTTATCCATCAGGTAGTTCCCGTTTCCAATTCTGGTAGCATTTCCTGCAAAAGTGGCACGGCTGATTACTACATTCTCACGGATATCGTTATTGTCTCCGATGATCAGACTGCTTTCTTCCCCTGTATAGTGAAAGTCTTGCGGTTCTGCTCCCAGGACAGCATTCTGATGTATTTTGTTTCCTTTCCCCATTTTTGTACCTTTCAGGATACTGGCGTATGACATGATGGTACAGTCATCGCCGATTTCCACATCTTTCTCGATGTAGGCGAAAGGCAAGACAGTTACATTCTTGCCTAATTTCGCTTCGGGGTCTACGTAAGCTAACGGACTAATCATAATAGTATATGTTTAAAGTTAATCTTCTCTTCCACCGCCTAATGCCTGGTAGAGGCTGACCACAGCCTGCATCTTGTCGAAACAGTCGGAAACCTGAGAAATCTGTGCGCTCAGATAAGATTGCTGTGCCGACAATACTTCCAGATAGGTTGACGTCCCTAAGTTAAACAATTCTTTTGTATCTTCCGAAGCTTTCTTGGCAGATTCTACCTGCATTTGGCGGGATTCAGCCTTTTTACTGGTGTTTTGGTATAAACTTAGCGCATTGCTGACTTCGCTTCCGGCATTGTACAACGTTTGCTGGAAAGATAATTTAGCTTGTTCTTCCTGTGCTTTCGCTGCTTTCAGGCGAGCAATATTCGTACCACGGTAGAACAATGGCTGAGTCAGTGAACCGATAGCGGAAGCCAGTAACTTACCCGGATTGATAATGGCGGAACCTGCACTGTTCGTCCATCCGGCAGAACCGCTGAGAGTGATCTGCGGATAGAAAGCGGCACGGGCAGAGTTCGTATTATAATAGCAGCTTGCCAAAGACATTTCGGCTGCTTTTACGTCCGGACGGTTAGATAACAACTGCAAAGGAATCCCTGCGGAAAGTTCCTCAGGAAGTGCCTGTGCTTCCAGTACACCACGTTTGATCGCGTGCGGAGCTTCTCCCAAGAAGGTAGACAGGGCATTTTCCGTTTCGCGGATGCTCTGCTCGATGTCGGGGATGGAAGCCACTACTTGTGCATAGGCAGCTTTGCTTTGTGCTAAAGCGGCAGATGTGTAGGTCGATCTTTCCGAAAGTGCCTGTACGGTTTCAGCATTACGCTTCAGTACCTCAGCCGTAGCCTGAGTGATCTCCAGCTGGCGGTCGAGCATAAGCAAGGTATAATACATGTTGGCAATGTTGGCAATAACTTGTGTCTGTACAGCCTGGCGATAAGCCTTTGTCTGTTTCAGGGTGACTTGTGCATTTCGTTTGGAGTTCAGCAGTTGCCCGAACAGGTCTACTTGCCAACTGGCAGTAACCGGCAATGAGTACGTTTTAGTTGCTGCGTTCTTGTCAAAACTGCTGATTGTTCCCTGTGGAGACAAACCGATGGACGGTGCATAAGCCAGTCGGGCTGACATCAGAGACGCTTCTGCCGCTTTGACGTTCAATGCAGCGGAAAGGAGGTCAGTGTTTTGTTTCAGTCCCTGTTCGATGAGAGACTGGAGCTGTGGGTCGGTGAAGACTTCTCTCCACGGCAGGTTACCGAAGTTGGTGGTATCCGAAGCTAATGTATCATTGTCCGCTGCCGGATCACGATACAGGCCGGAAGCGGTAATATCTTCGGGTCTGTCATACGACTTATAGATGTGGCAGCTGCTCAGGAGAGCAGTTGCACACAACATATATAGAATCTGTTTCTTCATATCGAATTTCATTATTTAGCGTATTGTTCAATCTCAGTTACGGCATCCGTATTGTCGATGTCTTCCCATTCCATCGGTTTAACCTTCTCTTGCAGGTACTGGAAGATAACGAACAAAGCAGGAACGATGAAGATCTGGCAGATCATACCGATCAACATACCACCAATAGAAGCTGTACCCAGTGTACGGTTACCGTGGGCACCTACACCGAATGCGAACATCAACGGAAGCAGACCGACTACCATAGCCAATGAGGTCATCAAGATCGGGCGGAGACGGGCACCGGCACCCAGAACGGCTGCCCATGTGATACTCATACCCATTTTACGACGGTCGAGGGCAAACTCTACAATCAAGATAGCGTTCTTTGCCAACAGACCCATCAACATGATCAACGCAATCTGCATATAGATATTGTTGGACATGGTACCGAGTATCATTTTCAAGGCCGATATACTACCGATCGCGCTCATTCCGTTGACGAACAGGAAGCTGCCTAGCAAACCGAACGGAATGGATAACAATACGGCCAGCGGAAGAATATAACTTTCGTACTGAGCACTCAACAGCAAATAAACGAATACGAAACAAAGGATAAAGATCAAACCAGTCGTACTGCCGCTACTTTGTGCTTCCTCACGAGCCATACCTCCTAGTTCATAAGTGTAACCTGCCGGAAGGTTTTCTTTGGCCACTTCTGCCAGTGCAGCCAGTGCCTGACCGGAAGTATAACCGGAAGCCGGAGCTACCATCACCTTCATGGAAGTATACAAGTTGAAACGGCTGATAATATCAGGTCCGTATACCTTCTCTACAGAGATGAACTGGGAAATCGGAGCCATTTCGCCTTGGTTGTTACGAACCTTGACATTATTCAGTGATTCCAGATTCTTGCGTGATAACGGATCCGACTGAATCATTACACGGTACATCTTACCGAAACGGTTGAAGTTGGATGCGTACAAACCTCCGTAATATCCCTGCATCGTGCTAAGAATATCGCTTGGGCTGATACCTGCCTTCTTACAAGCTGCCGCATCAATATCAATCATATATTGCGGGAAGTTCGGGTTGAAGGTCGTTTTTGCAGAGTTAATTTCCGGACGTGCCTCCAATGCTGCGGTGTAGTTGTTGGCTACATCAAAGAATTTGTTCAGGTCACCACCTGTCTTGTCCTGCATGTTCACCTCGATATCCGTAGATGCCGAGTAACCGGGGATCATAGGAGGAGCGAAGAACAATACCTGTGCTTCCTTGATAATCTTCTGCGCACGCATGTATAAAGAACCGACGATAACGTCTGAGTTCTGAATCATGGAGCGTTCATCCCAGTCTTTCAGTTTGATAATGAAAGAACCGTAAGACGGTCCCTCACCACCAATGAAACTGAAACCGGAGATCAATGTACGTGAAGCTACGGCAGGGTCCGCAGCAATCAGACTATCTACACGTGCCAGTATTTGTTCCGAGCGGTCTTGTGATGTACCCGGAGGTAGTGTTACAGCTCCCATCAGCGTACCAGTATCTTCATTAGGGACCATACCTGTCGGAGTAGTGTTCATAAAGAAGATCAGCAATACGATAGAGAGAACCACCAGTCCCATTGACAACCACTTTTTCTGGATAAAGAAGAGTACGCGTTTCTTATACCTCTTTAATATAGAGTCATAAGCGGCATTGAAAGAAGTGTGGAAGCGAGAAACAAGTGTTTGTTTCTTATCTCCATGATCAGTATGCGGTTTCAGAAGAACGGCACACAATGCCGGACTCAGTGTCAAGGCGTTCAATGCGGACAGACCGATAGCGATAGCCATTGTCAAACCGAATTGGCGATAGAACGTACCTGCCGTACCACCCATGAAACTTACCGGAATAAACACGGACATCATGACCAGTGTGATAGATACGATGGCACCACCCAATTCGTTCATCGCATCGATAGATGCCAGACGGGCGGATGTATATCCCTGATCGAGCTTGGCATGTACACCCTCGACAACCACAATCGCATCATCGACCACGATCGCAATGGCAAGCACAAGGGCACACAGGGTCAGCAAGTTCAAACTGAATCCGATCAGTGACAGTACGAAGAATGTACCGATAAGGGCTACCGGAATAGCAATGGTCGGAATCAAGGTAGAACGCAAATCCTGCAAGAAGATATATACTACGATAAATACCAGAATAAATGCCTCGATCAATGTCTTCAACACTTCGTGGATAGAAGCGAACAAGAAGTCGTTGGCGTTCATAGAAACGTTAATCTTCAATCCCGAAGGCAGTGTTGTGGATGCTTCATCCAATAATTTCTGGATATCAGTGATGGTTTGCGTAGCATTTGTACCAGCCATCTGATAAACGATACAGGTTACAGCTTTGTGTCCGTTTACACGGTTGGTAAAGTTATATCCCAGACGGTCCAGCTGAATCTCCGCAATATCATTCAGTCGAAGTACCTCACCGTTAGGCAGAGACTTGATGACAATGTTCTCAAACTCTTCCGGCTGTTGCAGACGTCCTTTGTAACGAATGGTATATTGGAAAGTCTGGTTACTACGTTCACCGAATTGTCCCGGAGCCGCTTCTATATTCTGTTCAGCCAAAGCGGTAGATACGTCGTTGGGGATCAGTTTATACTGAGCCATTACGTCCGGTCTCAGCCAGATACGCATGGAGTAGTCCTGACCCATCACACTGGCATCACCTACACCCTGTACACGTTGAACCTGAGGAATCAGGTTGATTTTTGCATAGTTCTCGATGAAAGCATCTGTATATGTATCGGTTTCATCGTAAAGAGAGAATACTACCAGCATGGATGTCTGACGTTTCTGAGTAGTCACACCAATTCTGGTAACTTCGGCAGGTAGCAAACCTTGTGCCATGGAAACACGGTTCTGTACGTTAACGGCAGCCATATCCGGATCAGTTCCTTGTTTGAAGTAGATCGAGATATCACCGGAACCGGTATTGGATGCGTTGGAAGTCATGTACATCATGTTTTCTACACCGTTGATCTGCTCTTCCAGAGGGGCAATTACAGAGTTCAATACGGTTGATGCACTGGCACCCGTATATGTGGCTCTTACCGATACGGTAGGAGGCGCAATGTCCGGATACTGTGTGATAGGCAGTGTTGCCAATCCGATAGCACCTAGGATAACTATCAAAATGGAAATAACTGTTGATAGTACCGGACGGTTAATGAATTTATCTAATTTCATACGATTATCTAAATTATTAGTTGAAAGCTGTAGCTAAATTTCCGTCGTGCTGGTCTTTCAAATGCTGTTGATAGTTCGCTTCTTTTTGAGCCGGCGTGATTGGTTGTATTTTTTGGCCGTCCTTCAGGCTCTGTACACCTTCGACTACGATTTTATCGCCGGGGTTCAGTCCGGAAGTTACCAGATATTCTTTTCCGTTGTCCAGGTTGAATATACCGATCTCGGTATATTTCACCGTGTTGTCCGGCTGCAGAACGTAAACGAACTTTTTGTCCTGGATTTCTACAGTAGCCGATTGTGGGATGCTGATAACGTTCTCCATATTATAAGGGATCAGAACGTTGGCAGTTCCACCACTACGAAGCATATGCTCCTTGTTAGGGAAGATAGCACGCATGCTAACAGAACCGGTTGACTGGTCGATCACTCCTGTGATAGCGTCTACCTTTCCTTCTGCATCATATGTTGTGCCGTCAATCAATTGTAGTTTGATGGCTGGTATTTTACTGATTTCTTCTTTGATGGTTCCTCCGGTTTTGGTCATAGCCAGCAGTTCTTTTTCAGTTGTAGAGAAGTATACATATACTTCGTCTATTTCAGATACTGTAGTCATTGGTGTAGCCATAGAGGGGCTTACGAGTGCTCCCAAACGATAAGGAATGTCGTTGATAACGCCGTCTGAAGGACTCTTTACTTGTGTGAAAGAGTAATTTTGTTGTGCTGTGGTCAGCTGTGCTTTAGCCTGGGCGAGTTGTGCCTGAGCCTGTGCCAGTGAGTTCTTCGCCATTGACAAGTCATAATCGCTGATAATCTGTTTCTTGTTCAGTTCGATCTTATTGTCAACAGTCATTTGTTGTGTATTCACGGCTGCTTCTGCTGTTGCAACTGAAGCTTTTGCTGTGCGTACTGCTGCTTCATACTGAGTAGGGTCTATGATGAATAAGAGCTGTCCTTTGCGAACGGTTGCTCCTTCATCTACACATAACTTTGTGATGAATCCCGATACCTGCGGGCGGATTTCTACGTCTTGTCTACCTTTGATAGTAGCCGGATAAGCTTTCATTAGATCTGCAGTTGTCTTCTGTAATTCTTGTACTGCATATTCTGGGACTTTCCCTGTGTCATTGCCCTTATTGCCGCAACTAGACAAGAGGGCTAAGCAAAATGCAAAAAAAACAATTCTACTTTTCATACTTTATATTTATCTGTTTTTTAAAATTGTGCGTTCGTCGCTGTGTACATTCATTGTATGGATAGATGATCTAAGGAAGAAAAGCCGGAAACTTATTCCATGAAATAAGTTTCCGGCTGCAAAAGTACTTTAAATTCGGTATTCTTGTACTCTGATACCGTGTTTTTTAACTATGTTTTTTACTTCAGTTTATGATATACAGGATTCATTATGAAACTGAACTCATAATCCTGATATGGAAGACGGTATTTTTCCAAAGCGATAGCACCCCAGCTATTTACGCAGGCGAGTCCCGTTTGTGCCTTATCAATACAGAAGTTTGTGAAATTGGCTTTTTCTACTTCCGGTGAGTGACGCTGGTCTTTGCCGGCACCGTCATCCAATGATTCGATTGTATAATTCAGTGCGGAAGCGGAGAACGGTGCATCGGCTACAAACTGCAGTCCGTTGCCGCCGATATTAAGCAGTCTCCACCAACGGATATCAGTTTTGGTACCGGTTTCCTGCGGGCGGATGTATGGATAGAATTGTTCTTCTACGGTCTGGCGGTACTTGCCGATTCTTGCGGCGTGGTTACGGTCAGAATAGTTTTCACCCGGTCCGCGTCCGTAATATTCAATCTCATTGAAGGTGACAGGCATACGCAGCTGCATTCCGAAACGGAACATATCGGAAACCTTCTTGCTCTTGTCTGCTTCCATCTTTTGAGTTACTTTTACTGCTCCCTTATTATTGATGGCATACGTCAGGTACAGCTTTCCACCAATAGATTTCATGTCATATTCTGCACGAACCACTGCTTGTTCGTTTTCTATATCATGCTTCAATGAAGTCAGTTTTAGTTCCGGATTCTTCCATGCGGCATATCTGTGTTGTAATCCTGCTCCAAAGTCGTTGTCGGTCGGAGCACGCCAGAAGTTGGGAGTCAGTGCACTTCCGTCTTCCATCAGTTGCGTTCCGCTGACGTCGTAGCGGCAGAGGTAACCGTTGTGCTTGTTGAATTCGAGCGTGAAGTCTTCGCCGGAAACAATCAGATAGTTGCGGTCGTTATCGTGGAAAGAGGGAACTACGACTGCGATATTGGAGGACTGCTTGTTTTCCAGTTTTAGTTCCGGTGCCTTGTAGTCACGGATACTCATTTGGTCATAAGCGATGGTTTCTCCCGCAGGAAGCAATGTCTCGGCAGCTTTTAGCTTGTAGCTGACATTCAGAAGCAGTTCCTTGCAAGAACAGATGTTCTTTATGTCGAATGGGAGTTGAAGTTTTGCAGTCTGTTGCGGGGCTACATTCAGGTCTGATACGATGCCGTTTTGTACGATTTCCCCGTTAGCCAGTAACTGCCATTCCAGATAGAATGCGGACAAGTCACGGAAGAAGTTCTCGTTATAGATATTGATCTCACCTTTGGAAAGATCGGCCGGAGTAGTCCAGATATTCTGATAGAAATATCCTACTTCGTAAGCGTGCGGGTTTGGTACGCGGTCGGGGCTGATCAAGCCGTTGTCATTGAAGTTATTGTCCGAAGCGTCATATTTGTTAAAGTCGCCTCCATAGCCGTAGATGGCTACACCGTCTTTATTTTTCCAATGGCAGGACTGGTCGACAAAGTCCCAGATAAATCCACCTTGATATTTCGGGTACTTGCGGGTGATGTCCCAGTACTCCTTGAATCCACCTTGTGAGTTGCCCATAGCGTGTGCATATTCGCATTGGATAAGGGGTTTGTCAATGTTGCCTTCACAATATTTGATACAGTTATTGTAATCATAATACATCGGGCAGAAAATGTCGGTGAATTCGCTGGTTCCCGCTTGTTCATATTGTACGGCACGTGTTTTGTCTTCGTTCTTGATCCATGTATAGCAATGTTCGAAGTTAGGTCCCATACCGGCTTCGTTACCCAATGACCAGAAGATGATGGACGGATGGTTGTAACCACGTTGTACATTGCGTTGATTACGTTCCATATGTGCTTTGGCGTAAATGGGGTTTTTGGCAAGGCTCTTGTCTCCATATCCCATTCCGTGGGATTCGACATTGGCTTCGGCTACTACGTATAAACCATATTGGTCGCAAAGATCATACCAGCGGTTGTCGTCCGGATAATGGCAGGTACGTACTGCATTGATATTAAGCTGTTTCATAACTTTGATATCTTGTATCATACGTTCGAGGGAAACGACATAACCACCGTCCGGGTCCATTTCATGACGGTCGGCTCCTTTAAAGAGTACTGGTTGGCCGTTGACGAGTATTTGTCCGCCTGTCAGTTCGATCTTGCGGAAACCTACCTTGACAGGGATCACTTCAGTAACGGTATTTCCATTTTTCAGAGTAGCGGTCAATGTGTAGAGGTTGGGCGTTTCAGCAGTCCATTTGGCAGGATTGGCTACGTTGATAGTCGTGTTCAATTTGCCGGAACCTTTCAGATCGGCTGTGGCTACACTTTTTCCTTGTGCGTCTGTCAGGTCAAGAGCTACAGTGCCGCTGCCTTTCATGTCGATAGCTATGTTCAGTGTACCGTCTTTATACTGGCTGTCCAGATCGGGAGTGACGCGGATATCCTGAATGCGTTTCTTGTCGCGTGCATACAGATAGCAGTCGCGTCCTACGCCGGAATAACGGAAGAAGTCCTGATCTTCCAGATAACTGCCGTCGCACCAGCGGAACACCTGGAAGGCAATCAGGTTTTTGCCGGGTTTCAGGTAGTTGGTCAGATCAAATTCGGCTTCCAGTTTGCTGTCTTCGCTATAGCCTACGTAGCGGCCGTTTACCCAAAGATACATATTGGAAGTTACCGAGCCGAAGTGGGCAAAGATGTCTTTTCCTTTCCAGTCGGCAGGAAGAACGATTTCTTTTCGGTAAGAGCCTACGTGATTGTTTTCTGTGGGGACAAGGGGAGGATTGTTCTGAAATTGGTTTCTCCAGGCATAGCCGACATTTACGTAAATCGGATCGCCATAACCATTCAATTCCCAAACGGCGGGTACTTTAATATTGTCCCAGCCTTTGTCGTTAAAACTTGTCTGATAAAAGTTTGTCGGGCGTGCGTCTGCATTTCTTACCCAGTTAAATTTCCAGAGACCGTTCAGAGTCATAAAATTCTGAGAGTCTTCTTTGCTGCCCGCTTTAGCTTCATCAGCCGATGCATAGGCGAAATAATTAGTGTGCATTGCGGAGCGGTTTACGGAATTCACTTCCGGGTCTTTCCACTCGTTAAAGTTTTGTGCTTGGATGGCTGTTGTTAGTCCTAGTGCAGCCAAACAGCAGGAAAGTAGTTGTTTCTTCATGGGTTTTTTGTATTAGGTTTGAATTTCGGGAGTCAAAGATAGGGATTTATTAACAAGATAAGGACCAATAATCATTCATTTAAGGCTACTTTTTAATAAATTAGCTAGAAAGTGTAGTGTTTATTGGTGAAGAACGTTTATTTTTGCACCATGTTACAATTTGAGAATCAAAAGATAAAACATATCGTGCGCAAAGCTCTTCCGGTGATTGCACTGGTGGCTATATTGTACTCCTGTGCCAGCATTGGACGGCCGGAAGGCGGGCCTAAGGATTACGATCCTCCGCGTTTTGTCGGCAGTACCCCTGCTGCAGGTGCGATTAATAATAAGAGGACTAAAGTTTCTCTTCAGTTCGATGAGTTTATTAAGCTAGAGAAAGCAACCGAGAAAGTGGTTGTTTCTCCTCCTCAGATTCAACAACCGGAGATAAAGGCTTCCGGAAAGAAAATACAAGTGAATCTGCTTGACTCACTAAAGCCTAATACTACCTATACTATAGATTTCTCGGATGCCATCGTCGATAATAACGAAGGCAATCCTCTGGGTAATTTTGCATTTACTTTTTCTACCGGTGCGCAGATCGATACAATGGAAGTATCGGGAACGGTGCTTGACGCCTCTAACTTGGAGCCTATTAAAGGTATACTGGTCGGACTGCATGCAAATCTGAATGACTCCGCCTTTACTAAACTTCCTTTTGACCGTGTGGCACGTACCGACAGCCGTGGGCGTTTCTCTATTCGTGGGGTAGCTCCCGGCAAGTATCGTATCTTTGGCTTGATGGATTCAGATCAGAACTTTGCTTTCACTCAGAAGAGTGAGGTCATTGCTTTTAATGATTCACTGATCATCCCCCGTATGGAAGAAAGACTTCGTATGGATACGGCTTGGGTGGATTCATTGACTTATGATACGATCGTTGAGAAGAAATATATGCATTATTTGCCGGATGATGTGATTCTCCGTGCTTTTAAAGAGCTCAATTATTCGCAATATTTGATTAAGTCCGAACGACTGGTTCCCCAGAAATTCACCTTTTATTTTGCTGGCAAAGCAGATACCCTGCCTGTACTGAAAGGGTTGAACTTCGATGAAAAGGAGGCTTTTGTGATAGAAAAGAACCAACGGAACGATACGATTCATTATTGGGTAAAGGACTCTTTGCTCTATAAACAGGATACTCTGGCCCTTAGCCTTACCTATCTTTATACGGATACGCTGAACCAGTTAATTCCGCGTACAGATACCTTGAAATTGGTATCCAAACAAAAGACTCTGACCAAGGAAGGGCCCGAGAAGAAGAAAAAGAAGAAAAAGAAAGAGGGTGAAGAAGATGAGCCGATACCGACTAAATTCTTACCGGTGAATGTGAATGCACCTTCATCAATGGACGTGTATGGCTATGTTTCTTTAAACTTTGAGGAGCCGATTGCAAGTTTTGATACTGCGGCAATTCATCTACGGCAGAAGGTGGATACAATTTGGAAAGATATTCCTTTCGAATTCGAACAAGACTCATTGAATCTGAGGCGGTTTAATCTGTATCCGGCAAATGATTGGGACGCTACAATGGAATATGAGTTCTCGGTGGACTCAACTGCATTTCATGGCATTTATGGTTTGTTTACCGATAAGATAAAACAATCATTTAAGGTACGTAGTGAGGATGAATATTTTACTCTTCATTTTATTGTTACAGGAGCAGATCCTCAGGCATTTATAGAATTACTGGATACCCAAGATAAAGTGGTTCGACGAAGACTGGTGGATGATGGAAGGGCAGATTTCTATTACCTGAATCCGGGGAAATATGCCGCCAGACTGATTAATGATAGAAATGGAAACGGAGAATGGGACACGGGAGACTATGCAAAAGGAATACAACCGGAAGAAGTTTACTATTTCCCCAAGGTTGTTGAATATAAAGCGTTATGGGATGTTGACCAAAACTGGGATATACACGCAACTCCTGTAGACAAACAGAAACTGGATGAACTAAAAAAACAAAAACCAGATGAAGACAAGAAAAAGAAAGAAAGAGAAAGAGATAGAAATAACCAAAACCGTAACCGTCGCTAATTTGCGACGTCATCTAATTGTTGGAATTCTTGCATTGTTGATGGGAAGTTTTGCGCTTCCTGCCAATGCTCAGTGTGAAGCTAAAAACGATGCTTTTCAATCCGGAGAGCATGTAATGTATGACTTGTACTTCAACTGGAAATTCGTTTGGGTGAAAGCGGGTATAGCCAGTTTGACGACTAATGCAACTACCTATCATTCGGAACCGGCTTACCGTATCAATCTGCTTGCCTTAGGTAGCAAGCGTGCCGACTTCTTTTTCAAGATGCGCGATACACTGACTTGCGTCATGGGTGAAAAACTGGAACCTCGTTATTTCCGTAAAGGTGCCGAGGAAGGAAAACGCTATACGGTAGATGAGGCTTGGTTCTCTTATAAAGACGGCCTTTGCTTTGCCAAACAAAAACGTACGTTCCGTGACGGAGAAGTTCAGGAGTCGGAAGAAAGCGACAGTCGCTGTATCTACGATATGCTGACTATCCTTGCCCAAGCGCGTTCTTATGATCCTGCTGATTATAAGGTAGGCGATAAAATCAAATTCCCGATGGCTACCGGACGTAAAGTGGAAGAGCAGACACTGATTTATCGGGGAAAAGAGAATGTGAAAGCGGAAAATGGGGTTACCTATCGCTGCCTGATCTTCTCATTAGTTGAATACGATAAAAAAGGGAAAGAAAAGGAAGTGATTACTTTCTTCGTAACAGATGATAAGAACCACCTTCCTGTCCGTTTAGATATGTTCTTGAATTTCGGTTCAGCCAAAGCTTTCTTAAATGATGTCAGAGGTCACCGTCATCCATTGACTTCTATAGTTAAATAGTCTGTCTACAGAGTAAAAGGTACTTTCTGATCTTTCCGGAAAACACTTGATTCGAATGTAGCGATCAAGTCTCCATTCTGGTTAGTAACATCTACTTGATAGCAGCCGGTGCTTCGGCCGATATACCGTTCGCGTGCCTCGGCATAGAGGGTGTCGCCCGGACCGCTGGCACGCAGAAAAGTGATTGAGGATGAAAGAGAGAAAGCGAGTGTTCCGTGCGAATTGGCAGCTGCGGCGAGTGCCAGATCTGCCAGCGTGAAAATCGCTCCTCCTTGTGTCCGCGCTCCGGCATTAAGATGTTCGGGTTTTATTTCCAGTTTGGCTTTACTGTATCCTTCGCGTACTTCAAGCAATACTACGCCTGCATTTTCGGCGAACAGGTCCTTTTTAAAAAACTCTTGTGGGGTCATAATGATTAATTTTGAATTACTAATTTGAAACGTTGAATGATAAGTTATGAGAGCCGAATTAGCCTATAATTTAAAATTCAAGATTCTTCCGCAAATGTAATAAATATATTCCCATATATGGCTGTCGGATACTTACGTTTTTAGGGGGTATTATTCTTCATCAATCTCGAATACCTTATGACTGGTATGG
This sequence comes from Bacteroides sp. 1_1_14, assembly GCF_000162515.1. Lineage (NCBI taxonomy): Bacteria > Pseudomonadati > Bacteroidota > Bacteroidia > Bacteroidales > Bacteroidaceae > Bacteroides > Bacteroides sp. 1_1_14. The sequence continues at coordinate 277,281 of NZ_GG774709.1, forward strand.
TGTTTGCATTCGTATCATCTAATAAAAATGCTATATGGAGTATCCTGATAAAAGAAAGAGGAGATAAGCTTCTATGTTTAATCAAGTGCTTGTCTCCTCCTTTTTTAATTTTCTCTTACCATTCAATAGCTTGATCCTCATCCGGTATCAACGGGTTGATCTGGCGTTCCATTGTCATAGAACCTTTTACTTCGTAAGTTATCGGATAATCCGGATTGGAAGTGACATCCGTGTACTTATAACTCAGTTCCAGTGTGGTAAGGTGGCGTTCCATATATTTGATGGTCTCGTGCTGAATGATTCGTTTTTCATATTTGCATTCTCCCAATGGTCGGATATTGATTCCCGGTTCGCCTTCGTCACCGTACAATCTCAACTTTCCTTTAATAGTACCTTCCTCGTCCTCCGTTCCTTCTTCAAACTCGACGAATACTTTATACCTGGAGCGGTTCTCATCTTCCACCCACGTTGAACCGGCATAGAAGAAAATGGTATTCTCGTCCACTACGCGGGCTAAGCGCGTATCTACCTTAGCGGGATCGGTTGTCGTTCCTTCGATGTAGATGTTCATCAGCGTGGTGTTATACGTTCCGGAGTAGTCATTGAACAGATTGACTCCCAGCAGCGCTTTATAACGTCCCTTATATTTGTTTTGAACATAAGAAGGGTCTTCTTCAATAGTCAGCGGAAGTACGTATTTCTCATCCAGTTCCAACCCGTTAAAGTTGAAATGGATGGGGTAGAGCTGTATATTCTCTCCCGCAGGAATATGGCAAATGTTTGATTCAAAAGAATAATGCTGTTCTGCAAGGGGGACATACCAGAGGTCCTGACGACCTACAGGGAATTTTTCCTGGTTAAGTATTCGGAGCGTATCCTCATCCACGGCTATTTTTGCATCGATATTCCGACTGTTGCTTTTCGAGCCGCTGACAATGACCGGCAACTGGTATATTCCTGTTCCATCCGGCTGATAGCGTACATAAATTTCACTCAAGCCGTTGTCACCTAAAGGTGCCTTGAAAGAAAGCATCTGTGTGTAAAGTTCATCTTTCCACTCGTCATTGCATGCACTGAATGTTGCATACATCCCCAGTATCATTCCTAAAATATATAATTTTCTCATATTGATCTTTTGGTTTATAATGTTAACACTAATCATAATTCTGCCATCCGGGAGCTTGTGAGAGATTATTGTTGCGTTTCAGCTCATCGAAGCTGATAGGCCAGAAGTACTGTTTGCGTGAGAAAGAAGTCTGTAGTTCGGCCACTCTGACTGGCAGATAAAACATGTCCTTGTATTCTTCGTTCATCAGTGTATTACAACCGTAGATTTGTTCTCCTTCATGTTCTTCGACAATTTTCCAACGACGCAGGTCATAGTAGCGTTGGGTTTCTGCAAAGAATTCGATCTGCCGTTCATGAACTATTTTTTCAAAGAATTTTTTCGGGTTTTCATATACTTCATCGCTATAGTCGGGGACTCCGGCACGCATACGGACAGGCTTAACTCCACGGCGCATCTGTTCTTTGTCACGGAAGATATCGTAAGTCTGGCTTCCGTCCCATGAGGCCACCTGGTAGTGTGTCCCTTCGGAAATATTATTCAGTGCTTCTGCATACATCAGTAATATGTCGGCATAACGAAGTGTAGGTTCCACTTTCTGGTAGATAGAGCCTCCCCATTTGGCGCAATCGTTCGGATTTACATATTTCATGATGCCGATGCCCGTAATGCACCAGTTATCAGATCCATTGATACGACCGTCGGTTGCTCCGCGATAATACCAGATTTGTTTGTTTCGTGAGTCTTTTCCTCCTTCTTCCTTAATGCTCAGTGCGTTCCATTGTGCTCCGTTGAAAGCTACGGAAGCATAGAAGCGAGGCTCACGGTTGGTATATCCCCACCATACGCCATTTTTTACATTGTCGTACTTGTGTTCATCTTTGTTTTCATCGTTTGTGAACTTCCCTTTCCATAATGTGTAGCATTCTTTGTCAAATGATGTACCATCTGCCATAGCGTATGCTTCACTCTGCTTCAGGGTCATTCCGTGTACGTTATATCCTCCAAAAGTTCCGGGCAGTTGATGCTTTACGAAATCTACCATCGTGTTGTCTGTTTTTAAGTCATTGCTGTCACCATTGGTTCCTCGGGTAAAAATAAGTTCCGGATTTTCGGCTGCATAGATATCTCCATTAAAAAGAGACCGATATGATTCAAATGGATCTATATTGGACCATCCTTCCGGAAAAGGCTTGTTACTGTATTCCTCATGATATGGCGGTTCAATAGTGGTTGGATAAGCCTCGTCTGTACTAACCGGGCGCCTTTCAAAAGTATAAAGTTTGTAGAGTCCGCTCGTTTCCGAGTACTCGATCATGTCTCTGGCGGCAGCAGCGGCTTTTGCCCACTTCTCTTCATTGTATTCTTGTGGAATCAACTGTTGGCCGTCCTTGTTGATGAAGTCTGCCATTTCCGTATTCCCGTTTACCAGCGGACTGGCAGCATAAAGGAAAACTTTGGCACGTACAGCCAGCGCGGCTCCTTTAGTCGGGCGGGCAATGTTCAAGTTATCGCGTTTTTCGAACAGTTCGGTAGCTGCAATTTCGAGTTCTGAAGTGATGAATGCCACGCACTCATCATAGGTTTTACGTGGGTAGGCCAGTTCGTCATACGATTTTGTATAGTCGGCTCCTTCCGGTGGTAGAATGGGTATCGGACCGAATTTTCTCAGCAGTAACCAGTAGAAATAGGCACGCAGAAAACGGGCCTGTCCTCTTACGTCCGTCACTTCCTCCGGAGTGAGATCTTCATTCTCATACAATTCATTCAGTAGAATGGAGGCTTGATAGATTCCGTCATACGACCATTTCCAAGCATTTTGGCCGCCAGTGGAATTTAAATATTCGCCGCGTTTGAATTTCGCAAAACGGTCTCCTCGTTCGTTGAATACTTGGTCGTCTGAGAAATTGAAAGGGCATACGTCACTGTGTCCCACCTCCAGATTATCTCCCTGCAGGCGACTGTAGCAGAATGACAGCCATTGAAGTGTATAGTCTTTGTCCGAGAAAATGCGTTCTGTAGATTGTTGGTCTCTGAAATAGCGGTCTACATTTAGGAAATCGGAACAGGAAGTGAGTCCCAAGCCGAGTACCACTGCTCCCAATAAAATGTATTTATTTTTATTCATAACTTTTCTTTTAATGATTGTTTTAGATTCCTACCGTCAGTCCGATGGTCACTGTTCTGGATAACGGATATTGTTGTCCATTGGAACTACCCAGTTCCGGATCCCAAAGCTTAAAGTCGGAGAAGGTCAGCAGATTCGTTCCCATCAGGTAGAGGCGTACACGGTCCAAATGGAGTTTATTGACAAACCGTTTGGGGATGCTGTAACCTAATTCCACATTCTTTAAACGGATGTACGAACCGTTTCGCAGCCAGTAAGTAGAAGCACGATAGTTGTTGCTATTACCTCCATAACTCAGACGCGGGTATTTGGCATTCGGGTCTTCGTTGATTCCCAGCGACCAGTAGTTACCCACTACATCCGTCAGAATATTGCCCCATGACTTCTCTTGGAATGGATATACGGTGAATCCGTCTATGAAGAAGGATGACTTGCCGGCTCCTTGGAAGTGAACGTTGATATCAAATCCTTTCCATTGTGCAGATACACCGAACCCGTAAATCAGGTTAGGGCGGGTGGTCGCACCGATGGGCACTTCGTCATCTCCGTTAATGACTCCGTCACCGTTTACGTCCTTGTATTTGATGTCTCCCGGCATGATGCCTGAACCCTGTGAGGGTCTGTTACGGATTTCTTCATAATCCTTAAACAATCCTTCGGCTATCAGGCCGCGTGCCTGGTCTACACGGAATCCGTATTTCATCTTATACGGATAGCGGCTGTTCTCTTCGTCATACTCCTTGATTTCATTCTTACTATAGGTCATGTTGGCACGTACTGTAAGGTCTACCTCACCTATCCTCTGTTTATAAGCGATATTACCGTCAAAACCTTCGGACAAGACAGATCCCACGTTGGCATAAGGTTTCGTTGTGATGTGATTCAGACCGATGATCTGAGGAAGGTAACTACGTACCATATAAATACCGTTGCGTTGTTCGTGGAAGTAGTCAATGCTGCCACTGAACTTATCATTGAACATAGAGAAGTCAAGTCCGAGGTCATGTTTCTTGGCTACCTCCCAAGTGATGCTGCTTGACGCAATTCTCGAATAGGTCAGTCCGGTATAATAATAATTACTGGTGCCGATATCACCGTAATAATAACCGTCTTCATCCCATGTCCCGAATTTCTCTACGTATGGGAAGCGGGTTCCCACATTGTCGTTACCTACCTTACCATATGAGTAGCGCAGCTTAAACATATTCAGCCATTTGAGATGTTTCTTGATGATTGGCTCTTCAGCGATGTTCCATGCTACAGAATAGGCGGGAAAGAATCCAAACTGCTGACCTGAGGCGAAGTTCTCGGAGCCGTTGTAACCGAAATTAAAGTCAAAGAAGTAGCGGTATTTCCATCCGTATGTGAAACGTCCTGCAAACCCCTGATGACGATTCTGAATACTCTGCACAATTTTCTCGTAGCTATCTGTATTGCCGTTGTGAGATGTATTGGTAGTCTTATCCTGAGAATACTTTAAAACGGCCCCTAGCATGTGGTCGCCAAACGTACGGTTATAGTGTAGCTCTGCCTCCAAGTATTCCTTCCGTTGTCCACTTGAATACATCGTTCCGTCCATCAGTTTCTGCGTCTCTATTCTTCTGAATTGCAATTCTCCGTCGGAGGTACGCTGCCGTTCCGCTAACCAACTTTCCGGCCATTTGAAACGGTTGTCACCGTTATCCGTATATGTATCGAATCCGAAACGTCCGTAGAATTTTAATCCCTTTGTGATAAATTTCAAATCTTGTTCAAGATTAACCGTAGTCTGTATTTTATTCTTCCATGTTTCCTGATATCCCTGCTGGGTGGTCAGTACCCACGGATTTCTTCGTCCTTCACTACCGACTGCTGCCCATTTCCCGTCACTATACTGTACCGGAGAAGCGATGGGACTGTATCCCATTAGCGAGTGCCATATTTCATGATACTGGCTTCCCGGCAGGTTCTGCTTGTCCAAAGAACCCGATACGCCTACTTTTAGCAGCGTGGATTTTGTCAAGTCTATGTCTACATTCATGCGGTAGTTCCAGCGATGGTAGTTGGCATTGGTGTTATAGTCCGTCATTGCACGATCCGTCTCGTACATGCCGCCTTCATTTACATAACTGGCAGAAATGAAATAGCGGGCTACCGTACCACCTCCGGTCAAGTCTACAGTTGCGCGATAAGTGGGGGCACCGTCTTTCAGTATTAAGTTCATCCAGTCCACATTAGGGAAAAGATCCTGATCCAGCCCGTTTGCAAACAGTTCCAAGTCGCTTTCGCTATAGGCCGGAGCCTGACTACGACTAACCAAGGCTTCGTTCATCATGCGGGCATATGTTGGACCGTCCACAAATTCCGGAGTTCTGGTGCGTGTATTATACGAGGTTTCTACTTTGGCATTGACGCGGGTCTTCCCTTCCTTGCCGCGTTTGGTCGTGATCAAGACAACGCCATTTGCACCGCGTGAACCATAAATGGCTGTTGCGGAGGCATCTTTCAACACGGAGAAGTCCTGGATATCTTCCACATTGATTTCATTCATATCACGTTCGAAGCCATCGACCAACACCAATGCACTGCCTCCGGCACCGAAAGTGGAGATACCGCGTATCCAGAACTCAGAAATATTGCTACCCGGCTGTCCGGAAGTCTGGCGGGCGAGTATACCGGCTACATTGCCTGCAAGAGCATTGGTGATGCTTGCCGTCGGAGTACGTAGCTGGGAAACGTCGACTGTGGTAACGGCACCTGTCACAGTTACCTTCTTCTGAGCACCGGTCCCTGTGACAACAACCTCGTCGATGACCGTTTCTTTCGTCTCTGCCATAACGATGTTAATGATTTTTTTGTCTTTGATAAAGATTTCCTGCTTTGTAAATCCCACATAGGAAAAAATCAAGTAAGAGTAATTAGGAACCTTGATCTTGTAACGTCCGTTTATGTCTGTTATCGCACCGAAGCCGGGCATATTTCTTGCTGTAACGTTCACGCCTATTAAAGGTTCGTTCTTTGGATCAGTGACGATTCCCGTCACCTCAATCGTCTCTTGTTCATTTTGAGCGTAGACTGTAGTTGTCCAGCCTACTATCAATAAAAATAGTAAGATTACATTTCTCATATTTACTTGTGTTTTAAATAGTATTATTCCGTTGTCATATAACGAATCCCTTTATTATCAATATCTCCAATATAGAACATATCTGTATCAGGGTCGTAAGCAAGACCGGCTGGCTGATTGAAACGTGCCTCATGCAATGGATTGCCGTCTACGTATCCCCATATTTTGCCGTCGGCGTTTTCGTTACTTCGTCCGGCTGCAAGAGACGCTACCCCATGAGGATCCAGTTTCCAGATGCAGTGATTTTCTCTGTCACAAAAATAGAAGTCATATTGGTCGTTGTCAGGACCAATTCCTTCGCCGTATTTCTCGTTTTTTACGAATACACCGAACTGTGGTTTGTTAAACCGGGCGCTTCCTCCCGTTCCTTCCTTGAAACTTTTATCGTTCATGTTTCCGGCAATGATGCTAGGATTACCGAATGTTTTTGCCACCGGATCATAATCGGCTCTGAACACTGCGCCAAAATTGTCGGAAAGCATATACATGAATTTATTGGACGGGTGCCTGAATAATATCGTATGTGAACCGCCCACTGCCGATATCTGACTCAGGCTAAAGGCAACCTCCGCATTCTCGTCGATATTGGGAATAGCCCCATTGCGTATCATTTTGTAGACTTTTCCCTCCCACCAGGTGGTGTAAAAGATGGTTCCGTCATCCATATACACTAAGCTATATGCTGTCCTGCCATAGTTGTAGGGACGAATTCGTCGAAAGTTTTCACGACGGAGAGAATAATAGATATTTGCCCGGGTGGTGTTGTCCTGACCGTGATCATCGGTAAATAGCAACGTGTCTCCGTCAGCACTGAATGTGAAAGAATACATTGTGCTATATCCCGTTCTTGGGAAGAGGCGTTTTACAGTCCGTTCTGTCAGGTCTATTAGGTGGAGACCGTCAGAATGGTTTGAAGAAAAAAGTAACCGGTTGTCCCCATCCTTGTACTTGGGGTCGAACACCATACAGTCATTGGAAGGAATAGAAGCTCCTTCATCGAACGAACCCTCTTGAAATGCAGAATTATTATCCTCGTCTACCTTACGTAGCAAGGTACCTACGATCGTTGCAGGAGTGTACTTGAATTCCTCTTCAAATGTATGTTCTGCAATAGGTTTGCCATCCGGACCATCTACACGAACATTGATTATTCCATCAAAAGCCTTGGAAGGAACCATGCAATAAATCTTTTTTCCATCTGCTCCGATGGTTTTGGTTTTTTCTCCACCGATCGTAATGTGAATTTTGGTGGGATCATTCCCGAAGTTACTGCCTTCAATGTACAGGCGGGTTCGCATACCTCCCTCTCTAGGGCTAAAATCTGTAAATACTACTGGTTGAGATGGGTCATACTGATTAGAGTTGGCTTTATCATCTTTACAACCGATGAAGAATAAACAGCAGACAAGTACTGTTATTAGGTGGTTTTTCATAAATATAAATAATAAAATGGTTAAAGTGAATCCTTACCCGAGAAGCTATAATCTTTATTGTCTACCTTATCCAATCTGTCTTTGACATACTTGTAAATAAGGTTATGATTATCGGGATAGCTAAAAAATGAAGTTTTGTTTTACTCCCTATGCAGATATGTCTGTAGAAAGATTAGGGATAGACCCAACATTCTTCAGCCAGCCTTATGAGTTATTGTGATTAGTCAAGAACCTTCACACGAATATTGCGGAACCAAACGTCATCACCGTGATCCTGCATTCCGATAAATCCTTCATGGTTTTCACCACCGCAATTATTCAGCAGTTCGAAAGCCAACGGCCATTTGTCCTGGCTGAATTTGCTGGCTTGCAAAAGGTCTGTCCATTGTTTGGTCCACAAGTGATATTCGAGTACATTCTCGTCATTCTGTCCATGAACAACCGTACCTTTATAAACCATGATCTTAGCCTTGTTCCATTCGCTGAAAGGTTTCGCATTCTGAGGAACTGCCGGAATCATGTCATATAAAGAGGCCGACTGCCGGTTATTGTCTTTACCCAATTTTGCATCCGGATGATTGTCGTTGTCCAATACCTGATATTCAGGTGCGGAAATATAAATAGGTTCGAGCACGTCGTTACCGTCCTTATCTTTAGAAGTCACTTCCTGAGCCAGATAGAAGATACCGGAGTTACCGCCTTTGGAAACCTTCCATTCCATTTCCAGTTCGAAGTTTTTGAATTTGTGGGCAAAGATCAGGTCTCCGCCATCGCCATTCTGCGCTTCACCGCCACCGGAACCGTTGAACTTGATGCAACCGTCCTCGATAGTCCATTTGGAAGGAACTCTGTCCTTGCCATAACCACGCCATCCATTAAATGTTTTGCCGTCAAAGATAGTGATGTAACCATCCGCATCTACCGGTAATTGCAAGCTATCCATCTCTGCTGCTTTTAATGATTTTGAATATGAGAATGCTACTTCGTTTGCCGATTGCTCCTTCGGAGCTGTTTCGGCTTTCCTTTGACTGCTGCAGGAAACTAAAACTCCTGCTGCGAGAAAACAAGCTAATGGATAAAATACTTTCTTCATAATAATAACTTTTTAATCTTTAATTCTTAATTTACTTTTATCTGGGCATATCAGGCAATTTCCATCCGTCCCGATAATTATGTTTCTCGCTTTTAGCACTTTATTCAAATAAAATAATCCCATTCGGCTAAAGCCGATGAGACGAACTTTTATTCTTGTGTTTACAGAAGCTGGTGTGTTCATAAGATGTTGCTGATTTAAGTACAAATATCTATATATGTCTGATTCTCATTAACGAAGAATTTGATTGAAAATGGACATGGCAAAGCTAACTAAATAAGTAATTTCTTATTTAATTTGCATAACTTTATGTAAACGTGATGATGATAATTATAATTAACAATCAATTGATTAATTACAAATAAATATAATAAAAATGTAGAAGAGTTAGAATGCCTTTTTCTTTAAAATGACCAGAATATATTATATATTAGTCAGATTATTATAATTGCATTTTCAATTTCATTAAATAATTAAGCAGGCTTTTGGGGAATATCTGTGCAAATATGCCCTTCAAGGGAGAAATGTACCAAATTTGTCCCTGAATTGGATTATTTGGGACGGTCTATTCTATTTGAAAGTACTACTTTTGCCACCAGATAATTATTAACTTAACAAATAATCCATGTATTATGAAAACAATTCTTAGCGCATTGGGACTTTCGCTTCTGATCTTTACGAGTTGCGGTGGACAAAAAAAGGTTGAAGTCGATTTTATTCAGGACAACATCGACAACGCTGTAGCACAAAACACAATTCAGACAGACATTATCGAGAAATCCGGTAAAATTCTGAATCCAAGAACCATCAATGCAGATGGTAGTATCTCCTATATACCTATTGATGACTGGTGCTCCGGTTTCTTTCCGGGCAGCATGTGGCTGACTTACAATCTGACAGGGGATAAAAAGTGGTTGCCTTTGGCAGAAAAATACACAGAAGCCCTCGATTCTGTGAAATATCTGAAGTGGCATCACGATGTCGGCTTTATGATCGGGTGCAGTTATCTTAACGGTTACCGTTTTGCAGATAAAAAAGAATATAAGGATGTGATTGTAGAAGCCGCAAAATCATTGTCTACCCGTTTCCGTCCGGGAGCAGGCGTTATCCAGTCATGGGATGCCGATAAAGGCTGGCAGGGAACACGCGGATGGAAATGTCCGGTGATTATCGATAATATGATGAATCTGGAATTGCTGTTTGAAGCTACGGCTTTTTCCGGTGACTCTACCTTTTACAATATAGCAGTGAAACATGCGGATACAACGATGGCCCACCATTTCCGCCCGGACAACAGTTGCTATCATGTGGTAGACTACGATCCCGAAACAGGAGAAGTGCGTAAGAGACAAACAGCACAAGGATATGCGGACGAATCATCATGGGCTCGCGGACAGGCTTGGGCATTATACGGTTATACCACTTGCTATCGCTATACAAAAGACAAGAAGTATCTCAATCAGGCACAGAAGGTGTATAACTTCATCTTTACCAATAAGAACCTGCCGGAAGACCTCGTTCCTTACTGGGATTACGATGCTCCGAACATTCCGAACGAACCTCGTGACGCTTCTGCAGCCGCATGTACGGCTTCTGCTCTGTACGAACTCGACGGTTACCTGCCGGGCAATCACTATAAGGAAACCGCTGATAAGATCATGGAAAGCCTCGGCTCACCGGCTTATCGTGCCAAAGTGGGTACGAATGGAAACTTTATATTGATGCACTCTGTGGGCAGTATCCCTCACGGCCAGGAAATAGATGTGCCTTTGAACTACGCTGACTATTACTTCCTGGAAGGATTGATGCGCAAAAGAGACCTGGAAAAGAAGTAAGAACTGCCTTGCTTGTACTTTAGCCGGATATGTGCATATATTAGTCTCTTCCGGTACATTAACTGTTATTCTTTATATCATGATAAACAAATCAGTAAACTTATTGATGGGAGGCTTGACCCTCTTTGCAGCGCAAGGCTGTAAAGCCCCCAAGCAGGTGGCAGAGCAAGCGGAACATCCAAACATCATCTATGTATTTCCTGATCAGTATCGCAATCAGGCAATGGGCTTCTGGAATCAGGAAGGTTTCAGAGATAAAGTAAACTTCCGGGGAGACCCCGTGCATACTCCTAACATAGATACTTTCGCACGTGAATCTATGGTGCTGACTTCCGCTCAAAGCAACTGTCCGCTGAGCAGCCCTCATCGTGGAATGTTGCTGACCGGTATGTATCCGAATCGCAGTGGTGTACCTTTGAACTGTAACTCTACACGTCCTATCAGCTCTTTGCGTGACGATGCGGAGTGCATAGGCGACGTATTCAGCAAGGCCGGTTATGATTGTGCTTATTTCGGTAAACTTCACGCTGACTTCCCGACCCCGAATGATCCGGAGAATCCGGGACAATATGTAGAAACACAGCGTCCGGTGTGGGACGCTTATACGCCGAAAGAGCAGCGCCACGGTTTCAACTATTGGTATTCGTACGGCACGTTTGACGAACATAAGAACCCGCATTATTGGGATACGGACGGCAAGAGACATGATCCGAAAGAATGGTCACCGCTCCATGAGTCGGGCAAAGTTGTTTCTTATCTCAAGAATGAAGGAAACGTGCGTGATACGAAGAAGCCATTCTTCATCATGGTGGGAATGAACCCGCCGCA
>NZ_GG774709.1:289249-300768 GCF_000162515.1 Bacteroides sp. 1_1_14
CCCATACCGTTCGCTGAACGATTGTGAAGAACAGGACTTCAATCTTTATAAAGATCAACCGCTGGACAGTCTGCTGATTCGCCCAAACGTAGATCTGAATATGAAAAAAGCGGAATCCGTCCGTTACTACTTTGCTTCTGTGACCGGAGTAGACCGTGCTTTCGGACAGATTTTGGAAGCACTGAAACAATTGGGATTGGATAAAAATACAGTAGTCATCTTTGCTTCCGACCATGGCGAAACAATGTGCAGCCAGCGAACGGACGACCCTAAGAACTCTCCCTATTCCGAATCTATGAATATTCCGTTCCTGGTTCGTTTCCCCGGTAAGATTCAGCCCCGGGTAGATGATTTGTTGCTTTCTGCTCCCGACATTATGCCTACCGTACTCGGCTTGTGCGGTCTGGGGGATTCGATTCCTTCCGAGGTGCAGGGACGCAACTTCGCACCTCTTTTCTTCGATGAAAAGGCGGAAATTGTTCGTCCGGCAGGTGCGTTGTATATTCAGAATCTGGATGGAGAGAAAGATAAGGATGGATTGGTGCAATCTTATTTCCCCTCTTCGCGCGGCATTAAGACGGCTCGCTATACATTGGCTCTGTATATCGACCGGGAGACGAAACAGCTAAAGAAAAGTCTGCTGTTTGATGACGTAAACGACCCTTATCAGCTGAATAATCTGCCTTTGGATGAAAATAAGGAAGTTGTGGAGCAACTTTATCGTGAAATGGGAACAATGCTGAAAGAAATCGACGATCCGTGGTATACGGAAAAGATTCTTTCGGACCGTATACCTTACTGATACCGTATACTAATACGGTTTGTATGACACCCGGGTCTCATACATACCGACACCCGGATCTCATACATGCTGACACCCGGGTGTCGTGCATCCTGACACCCGGGTGTGGTAAGAACTGCCTTTAAACAATTAATGATCATGAAAGCTGTTTGTTTTATATTTCTGTTCTTGTTTTGTTCTTTGTCCTCTTATGCGCAGGTCATAGGGTTTGAAGAAAAGGTTCCCGAGACGTTCAAAGTTTCGGGGAAAGGTGAAGTGAAACTTTCTTCTCTTTTCTATAAAGAGGGAGAAAGCAGTCTGGAATGGGATTTCCAACCTGCCTCGACACTGGACGTTCAGATAGAACCTTTATCGCTGAATGCCAAAAAGGAACAGCAATTTGGTATTACCCTGTGGATATATAACGAGAAACCCCAACAGGACTCTATCCGTTTTGAGTTTCTAAATAAGGCGGGTGAAGTCTCTTATTGGTTCACGTATCATCTGCAAGCGGCAGGCTGGCGGGCTTGCTGGATATCTTTCGCCTACATGAACGGTGATAAGAAAGATAAAAATATAGTTTCTTATCGTCTGGTTGCTCCCGACCGTAAAGGGCGCATCTTTCTGGATCGCCTGACCTTTCTGGAAAAGAAGATGAACCTGCGCACGACACCGGACCAACAACTGCCAGCTAACAACGGCCTTTCCAATCGTGACCTTTGGCATTGGTGTCTTGTATGGAAGTGGGAACAGCAGTCTTATGATGTCCCCTTGCTTTCTAAATTGACAGCCCGACAAAAGAAAGACTTGAAAACAATCGAACAACGCCTGACTGAATTTCTCGATGTGAAGAAAGCTCCCCAAGGACAGATCGACGCTGCCTATAAAACTTTTGAAAGAGCTGCCATTGCTCCCTCCGCAGCCGGGACCGGCTTTACCGGAACTCCTGTTGTAGCACCGGACGAGCAAGACAAGAAGAAAGGGGAGATGTCATGGAATGATGTCGAAACGATGCTTGCCGGTTTTGCATACGATGCCTTCTACAATCAGAATGAGACATCGAAGAAGAACTATTTTACCGTATTCGACTATGCAATGGATCAGGGATTCGCTTTTGGCAGCGGCATGGGGACGAACCATCATTACGGCTATCAGGTGCGTAAAATATATACTACCGCCTGGCTCATGCGGGACGCGATTTATAAACATCCTCACCGGGATGCCTATCTGTCCACTTTACGTTTCTGGGCTGCTTTACAGGAGACCCGTCAACCGTGTCCGCCGGAGCGGGATGAATTACTGGATTCATGGCATACGCTCTTGATGGCAAAGTTTATCTCCGCCATGATGTTCCCCGATGCAAGAGAACAGGAACAGGCTTTGAATGGTTTGTCGCGCTGGTTGTCTTCATCGCTGAATTATACTCCGGGCACTCTCGGCGGTATCAAAGTAGATGGAACGACCTTTCATCACGGAGGTTTCTATCCCGGCTATACAACCGGAGTACTGGCTACCATCGGCCAATTTATCGCTCTCACCAACGGGACCGGATTTGAACTGACGGAAGAGGCACGTCAACATATCAAGTCTGCCTTTCTCGCCATGCGCAATTATTGTAACCTTTACGAATGGGGGACAGGCATTAGCGGTCGCCATCCTTTTGGCGGAAAGATGGGAAGCGATGATATAGAAGCATTTGCCAATATTGCATTGTCAGGAGACTTGTCCGGTCAGGGAAATACATTCGATCATGGACTGGCCGCCGATTATTTGCGTCTGATACGTGATCGGAATACAAGGAATGCACATTTCTTCAGAAAAGAAGGTATTCAGCCTGCACAGGCTCCCCACGGTTTTTTTGTTTATAACTATGGATCGGCAGGTATTTTCCGCCGTGCAGACTGGATGGTGACACTGAAAGGATATACCACAGATGTATGGGGTGCTGAAATCTATGCGAAAGATAATCGTTACGGACGTTATCAAAGCTACGGCTCGGTACAGATTATGGGAAAAGGAAATCCCGTCTCCCGTGCTGGAAGTGGTTTTGTACAGGAAGGATGGGACTGGAACCGTCTGCCCGGTACGACCACCATTCATCTTCCTTTTGAACTCTTGGACAGTCCCCTGAAAGGTACGACGATGGCACGGTCTACGGAAAACTTTTCCGGAAGCAGCTCTTTAGGCGGCATGAACGGAATGTTTGCAATGAAACTGACGGAACGTGATTATGAGAACTTTACTCCCGACTTTGTAGCCCGTAAATCCGTCTTCTGTTTTGATAACCGGATGATCTGCCTCGGAACAGGCATCACGAACAGCAATGCTGACTATCCTACGGAGACCACTCTCTTCCAGACGAAATTTAACGGCAAAGAGCAGAAGACAGGTAAGGATAACTATTGGTTGCACGACGGCTATGATAATTATTATCATGTAGTTGACGGAACCCTTCGTTCACAGATAGCCGAACAGGAGTCGCGTCATGAGAAAACCCGCGAAAAGACTACAGGAACGTTTTCTTCTGCCTGGATTGAACATGGCAACGCCCCGAAGAATGCTACTTATGAATATATGGTACTGATTCAGCCTTCAGCTTCGGATTTGGATGAACTGAAGAAAACGCCTGCATACGAAGTATGGCAACGTGATCAGACTGCGCATATTGTCTATGACAGGAAAACGGGTATAACCGGATATGCTGTTTTTGAAGATTACCGGTCTGCTGACGATAAGCTGGTGGTTGCTTCCATTCCTGCGGAAACGATGGTCATGTATGCGGCAGAGGGAAAAAAGGCGATTCGTCTCAGCGTCTGTGACCCAAACTTGAATATTGCGGAAAAGACGTATACGACAAAAGAACCGAGCCGCCCTATTCGTAAAATAATAGAGCTGAAAGGACGCTGGAGTTTCTTGGAGACACCGGCGAATGTAAAGCTTGAATATAAAGGTGCCCATACGATACTGGATGTAACTTGTCAGCATGGACAACCGGTGGAAATGATTCTTGAAAATAAATGAAGAGAGAATTTAAATAGGTATTGATGTTTGTGTTTCTATGAAAGAAAGAGGGTCGGTTCAGCGAAGAATCGACCCTCAGTTTTATATGCGGTTAATGAGACAGTTTGCTAGGGAGAACTTGAATTACTTGTTTAATCTCCATTCGAAACCATCTTTTGTATCTTTCACTTCAAATCCGAGTGCAGTCAATGTATTACGGATTTCGTCGGAAGTAGCCCAGTCTTTGTTGGCTTTTGCTTTCATGCGTTGTTCAAGAAGCATATCAACGACTTTGCCATAAGCGGCTTCGCGACCGTCGGAAGAACCTTTCTCTTCTTTCAGCCCCATGATGTCGAAGCAGAACAGGTGGAAAGTTTCTTTCAGGTCTTTCAGATCTTCTGCGGAGATCGTTGCATTTCCTGCGTTGATATTATTGATGATGCGGGCACCTTCGAAAAGCTGTGCGATGACAATAGGAGTATTCAAGTCGTCATTCATAGCTTCGTAGCATTTAGCACGCAGCTCTTTCACGTTGATACCTTCCGAAGTTGTTGCGGCCGGAGTGATCTTGTCGAGTCCTTCGATTGCTTCTATCAAACGTTGCAGCCCTTTTTCCGAAGCTTGCAATGCTTCGTTACTGAAGTCTACAGTGCTGCGATAGTGAGCTTGCAGGATGAAGAAACGGATGGTCATCGGAGTGTAGGCTTGTGCCAGCAACTTGTGAGTACCGTTGAAGAATTCATCCAGCGTGATGAAGTTGCCGAGTGATTTACCCATCTTCGTACCGTTGATGGTAATCATGTTGTTGTGCATCCAGTAGTGAACCATGTCATCGCCTTGCGAAGCTACCGACTGTGCGATCTCACATTCATGATGCGGGAAGATCAGGTCCATTCCTCCTCCGTGAATATCGAAGTGCTCGCCCAGATACTTGCGTCCCATGGCGGTACATTCGGCATGCCATCCGGGGAAACCGTCGCTCCATGGCGAAGGCCAGCGCATAATGTGTTCCGGCTGCGCTTTTTTCCAGAGGGCGAAGTCGGCGGGATTACGTTTTTCGCTTTGTCCGTCGAGGTCGCGGGTGGTATTCAGTACGTCGTCCAGGTTGCGGCCGGAGAGTTTGCCGTAATGATAGTCCTTATTATATTTGGCTACGTCAAAGTAGACGGAACCTTCGCTTTCGTAAGCGTATCCGGCGTCCAGAATCTTCTGTACGAGCTGGATTTGTTCGATAATGTGACCCGAAGCGTGCGGCTCGATGCTGGGAGAAAGTACATTCAGTGCTTCCATTGCCTTATGATAGCGGTTCAGGTAATACTGAACGACTTCCATAGGCTCCAATTCTTCGAGACGGGCTTTCTTGGCTATTTTGTCTTCTCCTTCGTCAGCATCATGCTCCAGATGACCGACATCGGTAATATTGCGTACATAGCGTACTTTATATCCTAAATGAGTCAGATAACGGAAGAGTACGTCAAATGTGATGGCGGGACGGGCATGTCCCAAGTGAGCATCACCGTATACTGTCGGTCCGCATACATACATGCCTACATGCGGTGCGTGAAGCGGTACGAACAATTCTTTCTTTCTATCTAACGTGTTGTAAATGGTAAGTTGATGTTCCATAACATTTTATATTTGTTCTATTGGAAGTGCAAAGTTAGAATAAATAATTGATTTCAACTTAACTTGCAAGGGATTTTGTCTGATCTGCTGAAGGAAGAATGCCTTATGGGACGTTGAAGATTCTCTCTATCGCTTCCGCAACCCCATCTTCGTCATTAGTCAGTGTAATGTAGTCGGCAGCCTTCTTCACAGGCTCCTGCGCGTTGCCCATCGCTATGCCCATACCAGCGAATTTGATCATCGACAGGTCATTGTAGCCATCGCCTATAGCTATCACTTCCTCGCGTGTCATTCCTATATTTTCCAACAGTACGCTAAGGGATAAAGCCTTGTCGATACCTTGCGGAACCAACTCCAGGAAATAAGGTTCCGAACGGAAGACATTGATCTTTCCTTGCAGGCGGATGCAAAGCTCGGATTCTACAGGAATCAGCTTGCCGGCATCCCCGACGATGAGGCACTTGGCTACCGGCAGGGTGATGTCAGTCAGGAAGTCGTTTGTTTCCCGTATCGCCATTTTATTGAGGAAGGCTTCTTTTTGTACGTACGGATCTTGTGAGTTTTCGGTCACTATTTCTGCTCCGTCGTAAGTCAGTATGCTTAGATGATTGGTGCGGGCACATTCGTAGAGTACCGGAACGACTTCATTGGGCAGTACATTCTCGTACATCATTTCTTTGGTTTCCCAGTTGATGATCTCTCCACCGTTATAGGACAGGATAAATCCGCCGAACTCATTCATGCGTAACTCGTTGGCGAGCGGTACGATGCCGTAAGTCGGTCGCCCTGATGCAAGTACCAGACGGATACCTTGTTCTTGTATGCGTATCAGCGTTTCCCGGTTGCGGGAAGAGATTTCCTTTTTAGAATTGGTGAGTGTGCCGTCGAGGTCGAGCACTATGAGTTTGTATTTCATGTCGCATTGTTTTGGTTTGCAAAGATAGGAGAAAATGGATGACTACAAAGTGCGTGGTAATTAAAATATGCTTAGATTATGCACTTTTATGGTGCAATAGTGAGATGTTTGATTGTTATTTCAGCAAATCCGCCCACTGCTCATTGCTCAGTGCAGGCAGTGCCTCACTATCCGTAATAAATGTTTCTGCCAGCCTCCTCTTGTCCTCCTGTAGTTGGAGAATCTTTTCTTCGATACTGTTCTGAGTAATAAAACGATAGGCGATAACCTGTTTATCCTGACCGATACGATGTGCACGGGCGATGGCTTGTGACTCGGCAGCAGGATTCCACCAGGGATCAATGATAAATACATAATCGGCTTGTGTAAGGTTAAGACCGACTCCTCCTGCTTTCAAAGAAATAAGGAATGCCTGCACATCCTTTTGCTCGGTGAAATGGGCGATTTCGGAAGGTCGGTTGTTGGTGGAACCGGTCAGCAGAGCATACTTCCAGCCCCGTTGGCGGAATACCTCGGCAAGTATCTCCAGATGCCGGACAAAGGAAGAAAAAATAAGTACCTTATGTCCTTCACTTCTTAGTGTGTCAAAGGTATCGATGATTTGTTCCGTTTTTCCCGATATCCCGTCGAAGTCGGGAAAGATAAGCTGCGGATGGCAAGCCAGTTGACGGAGACGCAGGATACCGTTCAGGATGCTGAACATATGGTATCTGTCTCTGTTTTCGGGTTGCTGGAGTAATATGTTGCGGAGGCTGTTTTTCTCCTGTTCGTAGCTCTCACTCTGCTTTTCGGACATGGCGCAATAGATCGTTTCTTCGGTAAGCGGGGGAAGTTCCGGCGCTACCTCGCTTTTGCTTCTGCGAAGGATAAACGGAGCGATGATCTGTTGCAGCCTTTTCTCCATACGGACGTTTCCTTGCCGGATCGGAATGATAAATTGCTTATGAAAAGCGCTTTCTTCTCCTAATAGGTCCGGTTGCAGGAAACGGAACTGTGCCCACAAATCTTTGAGAGAGTTCTCGATAGGCGTACCGGTAAGTGCAATCCGGTGCTTGCCCTGCAACTGGATGACCGAACGGAAAGTAAGGGAATCATTGTTCTTGATATTCTGACTCTCATCAAGTACGATGTATTCGAATGTGTAGGAGTGGAGAATATCAATGTTATTCCTCATCATCCCATAAGTCGTGAATATCAGATGGAAATGATTGAAGAACTTTTCCGGATGTCCTTTGGGAAACGTGGTGTTGCTGTTATATTCCGCTATCGCAAGAGTCGTGAAGCGTTTAGCCTCTCTTCGCCAGTTGTGGAGCAGGGAAGTGGGGACAACGATCAAAGTGGCAGGTTTACAGGAGTTCTTTCCGTGTTCCTGTCTGTGACCATCTTCTTTCGGTCTGTTTTTCTTTCTGATTTCCCGTGCATCCGGCAGTAGTTCATCTTCGGAGGAGAACGAAAATAAAGAGAACTGTCCTTCGGCATCTGCTATCTGCTCTTTGGCGGGAGGATTACCGGCAGTACATTCTTTGTCCGGCTGATTGTCGGAAGCTGTGCTTTCTGTAAATACGGGCTTTGTAGGAGCAGTGACCGCATCGGGAGAAAACGGTTTGTATATATATTGCAGCAGCGTCAGCGTCTGAAGTGTCTTTCCAAGTCCCATATCATCTGCCAGGCAGCCGCCGAATCCTTGCTTGTTCAGCTGCACCATCCATGAGAATCCCTTCTGCTGATAGGGTCGTAGTTCCGCTTTCAGTCCTTGGGGAACAGGAACATTACGTATCTCTCTCTTGAAAGGCAGGTCTTTAGGTCCGTTCTCTTCTAAAGCCGATTGTACGGCACCGACAAAGGTCGGTTTCAGACGAATCCCCGTCTCCGTCTGGGTGCCCAGTTCCAACAGGTTTCCATATTTGCTGAACCATTCTTCCGGTAAAAGAATCATGCGTCCGTCCGGTAACAGAAATTCTCTTTTCTCTTCAAGGATGTGCTTGCGGAAGCGTGAGAAAGGGATACGCAGATTGCCGATGACTACCGTGATATGTAGCTCAAACCAGTCGGGCTCATCATCACAACTCTGTTCGATGCGGATTTCGTCCAGACAGTAAGGAGTATTCCCCATGTTTCCTGTCAGCAGAAAAGACTGTTGGAGCATCTTCCGATATGTACTGATCCATTCGGTAATTGTCTTTTCGGGTGCATCGGGCGACAGCTTGAAATGAACGTCGCTGACTCGTTGCAAGCCGGAATCTGTTAACATCCGGAGCTTCTCTTCTTCGGCATCGCTATCCCGACGGAAAAAGAATATCTCGCCGAAATCGTTCCGGTAAATGATCTTCTTCATTTCGGTCACGGTGTCGGGAGTAAATGACTGGTCACCATAACGGAAGCTAAGCCGCAACATCTGTTCGTCGTAAATGGTATCTTCAAGAGACAGGACAGCTTCGCAGGCATACGTCTCTTCAATGATATTCAGTCCCTGAGTCGTGATTTCATGATAGCGTGCTATCGGAATGACGATGTTATCGATATATTTCTCGATTTGGGAAGCAGGGACGCTGATTTTCTTTTTCTTGGTAAAGGGCAGAATGCGTACGCTCTCAATATGCGGAAAGAAGTACAGCTCCATTCCCAGTAAAAGGGCAGACGGTGAGGAGGTCAGCACGATAACAGGCTTCTGCTCACTTAATGAGAGCGGCTGCCCGTCATAATAGCATTGCAGCTGGTAGCGGAAATTGGTCTCGTCGGCAAGAAACGTAAAACGGATCTCTACGTCATGAGGGTGCACATGATAGGCATGATGCGCATATAGCAGTTTGCTTCCGACCTGTTTCTGATACAGAGGCAGATTATGATGGCGTATCAATGCCAGCATCTCCTGCAACTTTTTCTCGATGAATGGGCGGATATTGTTCTTTACCCGTTCCGGATCTTCGGATAATTTACGCAGAAAACGGGATACTGTTTTCTCGCGCGAATAGATCCCCATCAGATATTTCTCTGTATAATGTGAGGCGATGTCGATAGCTTGTTGCTCGGCCTCGTTCATTCGGCTGATTGCTTCGGGTGAAGCGTGAAAAGCCTGTTCAATGAGTTGGTATGTACCGTCGTCAGATTTCTCTGCCATATAAGGAATCAGCAGTGTGCCGAACGTCAGATGTTCGGTTAAAACGATGATAACTTGTCCGGTATTTGCTTTCTCTTCCATTCTCTTTAGGCTTTAACAAACAAAGATACGGGAAAATCCTTAATTTTGCAGCATGATGGAAGAAAACAAACGAGTATTGTTAGGAATGAGTGGCGGTACGGACAGTTCCGTAGCTGCCATGCGATTGCTGGAAGCCGGATATGAGGTGACCGGAGTTACTTTCCGTTTCTATGAGTTGAACGACTCGACCGAATATCTGGAAGATGCCCGCCATTTGGCAGAGCGTTTGGGAATCCGCCATATCACGTATGATGCCCGTGAGATATTCCGCAAACAGATCATCGAATATTTTGTGCGTGAATATATGGTGGGACATACTCCTGTGCCCTGCACATTATGCAATAACTATCTGAAATGGCCTCTTCTATCCAAAATTGCCGATGAAATGGGGATTTTTTATATTGCTACGGGGCATTATGTACGGAAAGTAAAGGTGGATGATACCTGTTATATAACTTACGCTGCCGATTCGGACAAGGATCAGACCTTTTTCTTATGGGGACTCAAACAGGATATTCTTCGGAGAATGTTGCTTCCGATGGGAGATATTACCAAAGTGGAAGCACGTGTCTTTGCTGCTGAACGGGGATTTCAGAAAGTGGCGGTGAAAAGGGACAGTCTGGGCGTTTGCTTTTGCCCGATGGATTATCGAAGCTTTCTGAAAAAGTGGTTGGTCAGCAATTGTCAGCCACAGGTCAGCGTAGGTCAGCCCCAGGTCAGTGCAGGTCAGACTTGGTCAGCGGAGGTCAGACGTGGACGATTTGTCGATGAAAAGGGAGATTTTATAGCCTGGCACGAGGGTTATCCTTTTTATACCGTCGGACAACGGCGTGGCTTGGGCATTCATTTGAATCGTGCCGTCTTTGTGAAGGAAATTCGCCCGGAAAAGAATGAAGTAGTACTCGCTTCCCTACAGGCTTTGGAGAAAACGGAGATGTTACTTAAAGATTGGAATATTGTTAATCGGGAACGTTTGTTAGGGCATGCGGATATCATTGTGAAGATTCGCTATCGGAAACAGGAAAATCATTGTACTGTGACAGTTACACCGGATAATTTCCTGCATGTACAACTTCACGAACCGTTGACGGCAATCGCTTCCGGACAGGCTGCTGCCTTCTATAAAGATGGTTTGTTGCTGGGCGGTGGAATCATTGTGGAATAATCATCACTTCCCTCCATTAAGTTTGAAAAAGTAAAAAACATCTGCCATCTGCAACAAAATCGGATTATCTTGTTTGTTTTCAGTTACTTACAGCGTTGCAGATACCTGTTGCAGATGGGTTGCAGATACTTTATCTGCAACACCTAAAGTAGGCCGATAATCTTTATGTTTGCAACTGTAATGAGTATCTGCTGAGGAAATCACAGTTTCTAGGCTGGGAACTGGCGTTCCCAAGGCGGGACACTGGCGTTTCCGAGGCGAGATACTAGAGTTTCCAAGGCGGGATACTGGAATTTCTGACCGTGGATACTGGAGTTTCCTGTATAGGGAACGATTGGAAACTACTGACGATCTAAGGCGAATGTAACTGGAATTATAGTCAAAGCAAGTCGTTTCATGATTTGTTGCATACCGGAAAGATATTTGAAGCAACTTGTATTCTGCCAGCAAGCTGGTAATACAAAAAAAAGTCCCACAGTGCATATTATGTACACCGTAGGACACTTCCTGTCATATAATGATTTAATTTGTTCGGATAACTTTATTCATTGTTCAGCACCAGCATTGACTCTATATACTCGCGTGTATTGCTTAATCTGGGCACTTTGTGTTGTCCGCCTAATTTCCCCTTCCTTGCCAGCCAGTCATGGAACAATCCCGGACGCGCAACGATGACTTCCAGTGGTTGCAGAGCAATATCTTTCCAACGCTTCGCCTCATAGTCCGAATTTACTTCTTTCAATGTAGCATCAAGTATTGCGGCAAATTTCTCTACGGAATCCGGCATCTTGGCAAATTCTATCAGCCATTGATGGCGGCATTTGGCATGTTC
>NZ_GG774709.1:300996-331037 GCF_000162515.1 Bacteroides sp. 1_1_14
TTGATGGCGGCATTTGGCATGTTCGTCCATAAATACCGGTGCAGCAGAGTATTCGCAAACCTGCGCTCCCGTCTCGGCACAAGCCTTGGCCAAGCCTTTTTCGGCGTTATCTACAATCAGTTCTTCTCCAAAAGCATTGATGAAATGCTTCGTCCGTCCTGTGATGACGAATTTATATGGGTTCTTGCTGGTAAACTTCACCGTATCACCGATCATGTATCGCCACAATCCGCAGGACGTAGAAATCACCATTGCGTAATTTTTGTTAAGCTCCACCTCTTCGAGGCAGTAAGCGCGTGGATTTTCCTTATCAACTTCTTCCAATGGAATGAACTCGTAGAAAATACCGTAGTCGATCATCAGCAACATGGCAGGGTCTGAAAGATCGTTCTGCGTACCAAAGTACCCTTCGGAAGCGTTGTAGGTCTCTACATAATGCATCTTCTTTGAGTGAATCACCTGTTTGTACTGCTCACGATAAGGGGTGAAAGCCACTCCGCCGTGGAAGAATACTTCCAGATTCGGCCACACTTCCTCCAGAGTTTGTTTGCCGGTCTTTTCGAGAATACGCTTGATAAGTACCAGCATCCATGAGGGTACACCGGACAAACTGGTCACATTGACCGGAATAGTACTGTTGGCTATTGCTTCTATTTTGGTTTCCCATTCGCTCATCAAAGCGATTTTCTTGCTCGGCACACGAATGAAATTGATTAACGGATTGACGTTCTGAATCAGAATCGCCGACAAGTCTCCCACCAAACTATGGTTGGAGTTGAGGTTCGGACTATGGCTGCCTCCCAGAATCAACCCTTTTCCCGAGAAAAAGTGACTGTCCGGATTGATGCGGAAGTAGAGTGCCGCAGCATCTTTACCGCCTCTATAGTGAATGTCTTCCAGAGCTTCTTTGCTGACAGGCAGGAATTTGCTTTTATCATTGGTCGTTCCGGATGATTTGGCAAACCAGCGTATTTCCGATGGCCAAAGCAGATTCTGTTCCCCCGCCCGCAAGCGTTCTACATAAGGCTTTATTTCCTCATAAGTCTGTATTGGAAGGCGGTTTCTGAAATCCTCATAGCTACGGATGGAGGCGTAGTCGTATTTTTTTCCCCACTCTGTCTGTGCAGCTTGGTTCACTAAGCGACTCAGCACACGGTGCTGTATCTCACTAGCCTGACTAGCATAAAGGTCTATTTGTTTTAAACGGGAATCGAAAGTCTTACTAATAATCTTTGTAATATTCATTTCTGCTTTAACATAATAATGTTTAGTCGTGCAAAAGTAACCTTATTTATCTTTTTTTTCTATCTTTACGACGGAAATAATCGTTAAAATTTGGCGACTTTTCTTGAATCCCGAGTTTCTGACTAAAAAAAACGACAATGAGAATTGGAATCCTGACTTCCGGAGGAGACTGCCCCGGTATAAATGCCACTATCCGTGGCGTGTGCAAAACTGCCATCAATCACTATGGGATGGAAGTAATAGGAATTCATAGTGGTTTTCAAGGTTTGCTGACAAAAGACATCGAATCCTTTACTGATAAATCCTTATCCGGATTGTTGAACCAAGGGGGTACGATGTTGGGTACTTCGCGCGAGAAACCTTTTAAAAAAGGAGGCGTCGTCTCGGATGTCGACAAGCCGGCACTGATTCTTCAGAATATTCAGGAAATGGGACTGGATTGTGTCGTCTGCATCGGAGGAAACGGAACGCAGAAAACTGCCGCTAAATTTGCCGCAATGGGCGTCAACATCGTATCAGTTCCCAAAACCATTGATAATGATATTTGGGGAACGGATATTTCCTTTGGATTTGACTCCGCCGTGAGCATCGCTACGGACGCCATCGACCGCTTGCATTCTACCGCCAGCTCGCACAAAAGGGTGATGGTTATTGAAGTGATGGGGCATAAAGCCGGCTGGATTGCCCTGTATTCGGGCATGGCGGGTGGCGGCGACGTCATTCTTGTCCCCGAAATCTCTTACAACATCAAGAATATAGGAAATACAATCCTCGAAAGACTGAAAAAAGGCAAACCCTATTCCATCGTAGTGGTGGCAGAAGGCATCCTGACGGATGGTCGGAAACGTGCCGCGGAATACATCGCACAGGAAATAGAATATGAAACGGGCATCGAAACACGTGAAACTGTATTGGGATATATTCAGCGTGGCGGTTCGCCTACTCCTTTCGACCGTAATCTGTCTACCCGTATGGGAGGACACGCGACAGAATTGATTGCCAACGGGCAATTCGGGCGTATGATTGCTTTAAAAGGAGATGACATTTCGTCTATTCCTCTTGAAGAAGTTGCCGGTAAATTGAAGTTGGTAACTGAAGATCACGATTTA
Source organism: Bacteroides sp. 1_1_14 (assembly GCF_000162515.1). Classification (NCBI taxonomy): domain Bacteria; kingdom Pseudomonadati; phylum Bacteroidota; class Bacteroidia; order Bacteroidales; family Bacteroidaceae; genus Bacteroides; species Bacteroides sp. 1_1_14. The sequence continues at coordinate 303,351 of NZ_GG774709.1, forward strand.
GTGATTCAGGGCCGCCGCATGGGGATTTGTTTCGGTTAACTTATAATTTACTCTTTTGTCGTTAGGATGGTAGTTGGAGTTGTCATTCCTTCTCGGTTTCTGTTGCTTCGGCCTCATTAACAGTCGTTTCGACTTTGCCTGCAGTCGTTTCCGCTTCCAGTGCTTCGGTCTCCAAAGTATCTGGTTCCATGGTTTCCGACTCAGTCAATTCAGGTTCGACCGACTCTGTTTCCACTTCTGACGGCTTCGAATGCTGCGACTTCGCTTCATTGACTGTATCCATGAATGTCTGGTCTTTTACCTTCTTGATAGCCATTTGCGCGGCATTCTGCTGAGATTCTTTCTTGGAATAGCCCGTACCGGTTCCGGCAGGAAGCCCTTCGATACGAACCTCTGTCTGGAAAACGGGATTACTGTCATGGTCGAGGAACTGCTCGATCAACTCAAAGGAAACCTCCATCTTGTTCTTCTGGCTCCATTCGATGAGCTTGGACTTGAAGTTGACCTCTTTGCGGGAGATTTTGTCCAGATCAATATAACGGTTGATGATTCGCTGCTCCATAAACTGCTTGCAACGTTCATACCCCTGATCCAGATAAATGGCTCCGATAAATGCTTCGAAAGCATTCCCGTACATATAACTGTTGTGAGAAGAGGAGCGGGTAGAATATTTGATAAGTTTGTCCAGGCCGATCTCCACGGCTAACTTGTTCAAAGTCTCCCGTTGTACGATCTTGGAACGTGTGTTTGTCAGGAAACCTTCCCGTTTTCCTTCGAAACGTTTATAGACAATATCTCCTACGATGGCGTCGAGGATGGCGTCACCCAAAAACTCCAGTCGCTCGTTGTTCAGCGGACGTCCCTTCTCGGAGCGGACGGAAGATGACTTATGCAGGAGCGCTTGTTCGTAGATCTGGATATTGTGCGGATAAAATCCGAGTATCCGGTAAAAACAAAGATAAGACTCTCTGTCTTTGCGGAACAGGAGTCTTATCTTATCTATTTGGTTACGTAACACGATTTTACTCAGCGTATTTCTTGAAGATAACGCACGCATTGTGACCACCGAATCCAAATGTATTGGACAGGGCAACATTAACCTCACGTTTCTGAGCTTTGTTGAACGTGAAATTAAGGTCGTAGTCAATGTTCTCGTCGTTGTCACCTTCTTCGTGGTTGATAGTCGGAGGAACAATGCCGTTCTTGATGGCAAGGATGCTTGCGATAGATTCTACCGCACCGGCAGCTCCCAGCAAGTGACCAGTCATTGATTTTGTAGAACTGATGTTCAGTTCGTATGCGTGATCACCGAATACTTCCTTAATTGCTTTCGCTTCAGAAATATCACCTACCGGAGTAGATGTTCCGTGAACGTTGATGTAATCTACTTCTTTCGGATCCATTTCTGCATCTTCCAGAGCGTTCAGCATTACCAGTTTGGCACCAAGACCTTCCGGATGGGAAGCTGTCAGGTGATGAGCATCTGCAGACATACCTACACCGGCAACTTCTGCATAGATTTTCGCACCACGGGCCTTAGCGTGTTCCAGTTCTTCCAAAATCAGGCAACCGCCACCTTCGCCCATGATGAAGCCGTCACGGCTTGCGCTGAATGGACGTGAAGCCTTGCTCGGCTCATCGTTGCGTGTTGACAGAGCATGCATAGCGTTGAAACCGCCTACACCTGCAGGGAAGATGGCTGCTTCCGAACCACCGGATACGATTACGTTTGCTTTACCCAGACGAATCAGGTTGAAGGCATCCGCAATGGCATTGGTAGAAGTAGCACATGCTGAACAAGTCGCGTAGTTAGGACCATGGAAGCCATACATGATAGAAATTTGTCCGGCAGCAATATCCGAGATCATCTTCGGGATGAAGAACGGATTGAACTTGGGACCTATTTCCTGATGAGTGTAGTAGTTGCCTACTTCTTCCTCGAATGTATGTATACCACCGATACCGGCGCCAAAAATAACACCGATTCTGTTCAAATCTTCTTTTTCGACGTCAAGACCGGAGTCCGATACCGCTTCTTTGGCAACAGCGACAGCATACTGAGTGTATAAGTCCATCTTTCTTGCCTCTTTACGGTCGATATATTTAGTTACATCGAAGTTTTTCACTTCGCATGCAAACTGGGTCTTGAATTGCGACGCATCAAAATGAGTAATAGGCCCTGCTCCACTAACCCCGTTCACTAGATTTTCCCAGAATTCGGGTACATCATTGCCAACAGGAGTAATGGCGCCAAGGCCTGTTACTACCACTCTTTTTAATTCCATATTGATGAAATCGGATAATTACTTAGCGTGTTCTTCGATATAAGATACAGCATCACCTACAGTACCAATCTTTTCTGCTTGGTCATCAGGAATAGAGATACCGAATTCTTTTTCGAATTCCATGATAAGTTCTACAGTGTCAAGAGAATCTGCTCCCAGGTCGTTAGTGAAGCTTGCTTCGTTAGTAACTTCTGATTCTTCTACGCCTAATTTATCAACGATAATCGCTTTTACTCTTGATGCAATTTCAGACATAACTTTAAGTTTTTAATTAATAATTAGTTTTATTTCTTTAAATTTGCGGTGCAAAGGAATGAATATTTATCGTTTTGCGCAAATATTTGACTAAATAAATGCAGTCTTTTGCACATTTTTCACTGTTTTGTGCATTGAATTCGAGTATAATGAAGAAAAACATCGCCATTCTCGCTTCCGGTTCCGGCTCAAATGCCGAGAATATAATCCGGTATTTCCAGAAGAGCGACTCCGTTGAGGTGTCGTTAGTACTTTCTAATAAAAGTGATGCCTACGTTTTGGAACGTGCGCATCGTTTGAAAGTGCCCTGTAACGTGTTCCCGAAGGAGGACTGGATAGCCGGAGATGAAATTCTGGCTATTTTGCAGGAATATCGCATTGACTTTATCGTGCTGGCAGGTTTCCTTGTCCGCGTGCCGGATTTGCTTTTGCATGCTTATCCCGATAAAATCATAAATATACACCCTGCTCTCCTGCCCAAGTTCGGCGGAAAAGGTATGTACGGCGACAAAGTTCACCAAGCCGTAGTAGCTGCGGGCGAAAAAGAAAGTGGTATTACTATACATTATATTAATGAGCACTACGACGAAGGAAGCATCATCTTCCAAGCCACCTGCCCCGTACTTCCCGATGACTCACCCGAAGAGGTGGCTAAAAAAGTACACGCTCTGGAGTATGAGCATTTCCCACATATTGTAGAAGAAGTAATAGGTAGTAGGTAATAAGTAATAAGTAATAGGTAATAAGTAATAATCGTAGTTACTTTGGTACCGTACCCGTTCGGTAGATATCCGCATGGTTATTACCTATTACTTATTACCTATTACCTGCATATACGCCTTCTCTTCTCTCCTCAACGGGTAATCTCCCCGTAAGGTTTCGAATAGTTCCGGGTGGGATTTTAATCGGTTGCTGTCTTCGATGGGATTGTACATTTTCAGCAGAGCTTCTTCGCGGTCTTTTGCTTCGATAAGAGGCGAAGATGGGGCGGGCGGGGTGATTTCATAAGTTGCGCTTAGGTGGAAGAAGCGGCAGATGGAGTCCAGTGACATTCGGGTGGCGTTCGCTTTTCCGTCGGCAGAGTATCCGGCGATATGCGGGGTGCCTATCAGTACATTTTCTAATAATTCACGGTTGATTTCCGGTTCATGTTCCCATACGTCGATTACTGCGTCCGAGATTGTACCGTTGTTGATGGCTTCCAGCAGGGCGTTTGTTTCGATCACTTCTCCTCTTGAAGTGTTGATGACAACAGGCTTCCGTTGGAGAGACCGGAAGAAATTCCCGTCTGCCAGATGGTACGTTTTATATTTCCCTTCCTTATATAAAGGTACGTGAAAGGTGATGATATCACATTCTTCGGCTATTTTCTCTAGTGAGGTGAAGGCAATGTTTCCTTCTTTCTCTTCTCTTGGCAAGTCGTTCAGTAGTACACGCATACCGAAATCCTGTGCGACTTTGGCCACTTTGCTTCCTACATTACCTACACCGATAATGCCGATCGTCAGTTCGTCCGGCTTTTTATTCCGAAGAGATTTCCAGATCAGAAGAGAGGATTGTATATACTGAGCCACCGAGGCGGAATTGCATCCCGGGGCATTCGCCCACTCGATGCCTGCCTGCTTGCAGTATTCGGTGTCGATATGGTCAAATCCGATGGTTGCTGTGGCGATAAATTTTACTTTGCTGCCTTCCAGCAATTCGCGGTTGCAGTGAGTGCGGGTCCGGATGATGAGTGCGTCTGCATCCTGTACCAGTTCCCGTGTAAAATCCTTTCCCGGTGCGTAGATTACCTCGTCGGCTATTTTCTCTGCTGCCTCTTTTATATAAGGTATCTTATCATCTATAATAATTTTCATATACAATTCCTTTTTTGCTCAGACAAAGGTAAGAAATAAAAAAGTAAGAAACGGTTGCTTGTCTGAAAAATATTACATAGCTTTGTCCTATTATACATCTATTAGCTAGTTAAGATTATGACATTTAGTAACCTTTGCAATGATATTTTTTGGAAATCGACAACAGATTACCATGTGACGGACAGCGTAGATGCGCCGATGAACAATCCTTACGAGTTGAAGTCGATAGAGTATTATTTGTATCTGAAAAACTGGATTGATGCCGTACAATGGCATTTCGAAGATATTATCCGTGACCCGCATATTGATCCGGTGGCAGCCGTAGCTTTAAAAAGAAGAATCGATAAATCCAATCAGGACCGTACGGATCTGGTGGAGCTGATCGACAGCTATTTCCTTGATCAATATAAGGATGTAAAGCCGCTGGCAGATGCTACCATCAATACGGAAAGTCCTGCCTGGGCAGTAGACCGTCTCTCTATTCTTGCTTTGAAAATTTACCACATGCAGCAAGAAGTGGAGCGTACGGATACGACGGAAGAACATCGTGCACAATGCCAGGTAAAACTGGATATTCTGCTGGAACAACAGAAAGACCTTTCTTCGGCTATCGATCAGCTGCTGGCTGACATCGAAGCAGGGAAGAAGTATATGAAAGTATATAAACAGATGAAGATGTATAATGACCCGGCGCTGAATCCGGTGCTTTATGCAAAAAAATAACGAATGGCGCGTATTCTCATTATCCGTTTCTCGGCTCTTGGCGATGTAGCCATGACGATACCGGTAGTACATTCGCTGGCAGTACAATATCCTCAACTTGAAATTACTGTGTTGAGTCGTGCTGTGTGGCAACCGCTTTTTCAGGGACTTCCTGCAAATGTGAGTTTTATCGGTGCTGACCTGACGGGTAAACATAAAGGATTATGGGGGTTGAACACCCTTTATTCGGAACTGAAAGCAAAGCGTTTCGACTATGTGGCAGATTTTCATCATGTACTTCGTACGAAATACTTGTGTCTGAGGTTCCGGCTGGCTAATATACCTGTGGCATCTATCTATAAAGGTAGAGTGGGAAAAGAAAAATTAGTCCGCCGCCGGCATAAAGTATTGGAGAACCAGAAAAGTTCTTTCCGACGTTATGCCGATGTATTGGAGAAACTGGGTTTTCCTGTATTGTTGAACTTTTCTTCGATTTATGGAGATGAGAAAGGAAACTTTGCAGAGATAGAACCTGTCACAGGCGCAAAAGATAATTTGAAATGGATTGGTATAGCTCCTTTTGCTAAACACATGGGTAAGATATACCCTATTGAATTGCAGGAGCAGATAGTAGCCCATTTTGCCGCCGATCCGAAGGTGAAGGTTTTCCTTTTCGGTGGTGGCAAGAGTGAACAGGAAGTATTCGATGGCTGGGTGGCGAAATATCCTTCCGTCGTTTCTATGATTGGTAAGCTGAATATGCGTACCGAACTGAATCTTATGAGTCATCTGGATGTGATGCTCTCGATGGATTCGGCGAATATGCATCTGGCTTCACTGGTCAATATTCCGGTGATCTCTGTCTGGGGAGCTACTCATCCTTATGCCGGATTTATGGGATGGAAACAGTTGCCGGTCAATACGGTACAGCTTGATCTGTCGTGCCGTCCCTGCTCCGTATATGGACAGAAACCATGCTGGCGGGGCGATTATGCCTGCCTGAGAGAAATAAAACCCGAACAGGTAATAGCGAAGATTGAAGGAATCATCAATTAGGAGCCAGGTACTCCTGAGATATGGAACAAGAATGAAGAATAAACTTTTATATAAGTTGCGTAGCGGGAAAAATCCTAAGTTCATTTACTACTCGGTAAATGCTCTCAGACTTATCATTCCGAAAGGCATTTTCCGGCTGCGGTTACAAGGAAAGTTGTCTTCACTATCCCGCCGGAAGGACAAGGATTATATAGAACGTCGCGTTGACTATTATAACAAACTTTCCGGAACGGTGCAATTACCTTCTTCTGCTCCGCATCTTTCAGAGCACAAGATGAGCAAACAAAAAGTGTATTTCTTTGATACTTATCAATATACCCGCTGGTTTTCTGATCAGTTTCAGTGGGGCTTTTGTCCCGGTGATGTGACATTTGTTCCCGACTATCCCTCTATTGTGAAAAGCCGTCCGCTGACAGATGATAATGCGAATTCGATTGTGATGAAACTGGATAAGGTTCGTCATTTTATATTTGTGGAGGATAAGAAGGCTTTTACTGAGAAGAAAAATATGGTAATCTTTCGTGGAAAGGTAAAAGGAAAACCTTCCAGAAAGCTTTTTATGGAAATGTATTTTCATCATCCGATGTGCGATTTGGGCGATGTCAGCAAAAATACGACTGATCCGGCAGAGTGGCGCACGGAGAAGAAAACGATTAATGAGCATTTGGATTATAAATTCATAATGGCTCTTGAAGGAATCGATGTGGCCAGCAACCTGAAATGGGTGATGTCATCAAATTCAATAGCAGTGATGCCCCGGCCTACCTGTGAGACATGGTTTATGGAAGGCACGCTTATTCCCAATTATCATTATATTGAAATAAAACCGGATTTTTCTGATCTGGAGGAACGGTTGAATTACTATATAGAGCATGTAGACGAATCATTGGAGATCATCAGACATGCCCATGAATATGTGTCCCAGTTTAAAGATAAGAGAAGAGAAAATTTGATATCACTGCTTGTGTTGGATAAATATTTTAAGATGACCGGGCAAAAGAGTTGAGAGATGAAGAGAAGTATGACCATTCTTGTTTTTTCGTAAGATGAAAATAATGATTAACCCCAAATACGAATATCTGAGAGAATATGTAGAACGTATTCCGAAAGATTTTGAGACAATAGGAACGGTAATTCATTCCGGGCGAAATTTGATAAAGATGATCACGGTGGATGGATTGGATATTAACGTGAAACGGTATACGATACCTCCGCTGATAAACCGGATCGCTTATGCTTTCTTTCGCCCTTCGAAAGGGAAACGGGCTTTTGTTTATCCGGAGAAACTGTTGGAGAAAGGGTTTGAAACCCCATGTCCTATTGCCTATATAGAAGAGACAAAAATGGGTTTGATTGGTCATTCATATTTTATGAGCATACAATCTCCCTATCGATATAATTTTTGCCAGTTTGGCAATGCGGATATAAAAAGCTGCGAAGATGTAGTGACCGCTTTTGCGGAATTTACAGCGCGTCTGCATGAAGCCGGAATTCTGCATCTGGACTATTCGCCGGGAAACATCCTGTATGACAAGATAGGAGAAGAATATCATTTCTCACTGGTGGATATTAACAGAATGCATTTTGGCGAAGTGGATATTAAGAAAGGTTGTGCGAATTTTGCCCGTTTATGGGGGCAGACACCCTTCTTCATCTTGTTGGGAAAAGAGTATGCCCGTTCGAGAGGGATGGACGAAGAGGAATGTGTGCGTTTGGTTCTGCATTACAGAAAGAAATTCTGGAACAGATATCGTCGCAGACATCAGGTCTGGTTTCAGTTGGATATTTAATGGCTAAAGGAGGGTAATTAATGATAGTAGCTTTTGAAAATAATGTTGTTTGTTCGGATGAAAAAGTGCGGGACTACTTGCTGGCTCATCATGCTGACTTGAAAGAAGATCAGGATGAGGACGCATTATGTCTGGTTCGTTTGCATAAGGAGGAAGACATTGATGGCACTGATCGTGTGGACTTAGTCGGATGGAGGGAGATTTCGAGAGAACTTTATTGGGCTGAGGGACAGATGGAGTGCAATTATTCTATTATCTGTTTTAGTCGGAAGACTACTTCTTTGCAGATGTCGGTCGTACTGTCAACCTGCAACCAGCTTGAATGGCTGGAGAAGGTGTTGTGGGGATATGAAGCCCAGGATACTAAGAACTTTGAATTGATTATTGCCGATGATGGTTCGCGGAAAGAAACTTATGATATGTTGCAGAGGATAACTCCGCAATTGTCCTTTCAGGTGAAGCATGTATGGCACGAAGATAAAGGATTCCGTAAATGCGATATTCTGAATAAAGGCATACTGGCTGCACAAGCAGATTACCTGCTTTTCAGTGATGGCGATTGTATTCCACGTAAAGACTTCGTCTCAACTCACCTGTGTCTTCGCCGTAAAGGACGTTTCCTGTCCGGCGGATATCATAAGTTGAGTATGGATTTGTCGAAAGATATTACAAAGGACGATATATTATCCGGCAGATGTTTTGATCTGCAATGGATGAGAGGAAAAGGGATGCCTGCCTCTTTTAAAAATAATAAACTGACTGCTACAGGATTTAAAAGGTGGGCATTAAATACATTTACTCCTACCAAAGCAAGCTGGAACGGGCATAACGCTTCTGGTTGGCTAAGCGATATTCTGGCAGTGAATGGTTTTGACGAGCGTATGCAGTACGGTGGACAAGACCGTGAATTTGGAGAACGTCTGGAGAACTATGGAATTCATGGTATGCAGATACGTTACTCTACCGTATGCCTCCATTTGGATCATGCAAGAGGGTATAAGACGAAAGACTCTATTCAGAAGAACCGGAATATACGAAAGCATACTCGTGGAGCAAAGGTTCAATGGGCTTCTCTGGGCATTGTAAAGGATGAACTGAGAGGTCAGTCTGTGAAGGTGAACAGTTATTATGATCGCTATATACGGGAAGAAGAGAAGCTGACTTCCTATAAGGAAAAAGGAGGATTTTACCGACATATCTATTCTTTGTCTTGCAGGTGGAGAAGAGCAAAGTATCATGATAAAGTGGTGCGTGCTTATCAGCAGGACACTGATGCTCCGGCATTATCGAACCATTCGGGAGTCATTGTCTCGTTGACGACATTTCCTCCCCGTATTTCTCAGCTTCATCTGATGTTGAAATCGATTCTGTGGCAGACTTGTCCGCCCGAAAAGATAATTGTATGGTTGTCGGAACAGGAGTTCCCCGGACGGTTGAATGATCTGCCAGAAGAACTTAAAAAATTGATGGCTAAAGGAATAGAATTCAGATTTGTGTCTGAGAATTTCCGTTCACATAAGAAGTATCATTATGTTTTCCGTGAATATCCGGATAGTAAAGTGATAACAGTGGATGATGATCTGATTTATCCCCGGAATACGGTTGAGCGTTTGCTTTCCTTATCGTATCAGTATCCGGATACGGTTTGCGGAAACGTTATCCGGAAGATTCATATGGATGGAAATTCTTTTTCGGTATATAGAAAGTGGACGAAAGTGTTTACGATGCCGGTGAATAGTTCTTTGCAGAATGTGGCAATCGGATGTGGCGGGATTTATTATCCTCCCCATTGGTATGGAGAGGAGTTGTTTGACTGGAAAATAATCAGTGAACATTGTCCGTCTGCGGATGATTTATGGTTGAAAGCGAATGAATTAAAGAGGCGGGTCGAGGTGACAGGAGGGGGTGAATTCTATCCCCGGCCGATAGAGCTGCCTCAAACGCAGAATAATAGCTTACAAAAGAAAAATAATGGGAAAACTAACCTGAATGATAAACAGTGGAAATCTTTGAATGAACTTTGGAAACTAGACGAATTATACTGTATAAATGGCAAATAAGAGGTAATTGTTTGATTTGAGAGTGTTTAGATTGTATTATCGAATCACAGACAAGTGTGAAATTTATTTAAAATCGAGGGTAGTTTTGCAGTATTCCTTGTTATATAGCATTCTATATAGAAGGGGCTGCAGTAAAATAAAAAGTTGACAAGTAGAATAATATGAATACTAATATCTCTGGACCATTGATTAGTCTTATAGTGCCTGTTTATAATGTAAAGGACTATTTGAAGACTTGTCTGCAATCTATACTGGAGCAGACCTATAAGAACCTTGAGATTATCTTAGTTGATGATGGTTCTGACGACGGCTCTTCCGGTATCTGCGATGAGTATGCGCGTATGGATCAGCGCATTAAGACTATTCATTTGCCTCATAGTGGGGTGAGTGCTGCCCGTAATGCTGGTTTGGCTGCAGCTACGGGAGAGCTCTTGGGCTTTGTTGACAGTGATGACTGGATTGATCATGATATGTATCAGTATCTTTACGCTTTGATGCAAGAGCATGATGCAGATGTTTCTGCTTGTACTTATCTTCTTGAGCAGGAGGGAAGGCCTTCTAAAATAATCAACAACACGGGTAAGTTGTATGTTTTCTCCAGAAAGGAGATTATACGTGCTTTGGTAAAGAATGACTTGGTAAAGAACTATTTATGGGCGAAGCTCTTTAAACGTAAATTGTTTGACCGCCTTTCATTCCCTGTCGGACGGGTTTATGAGGACGTGGCTGTATTATATAAAGTATTTTATAGCTCTCAGAAAGTGGTATTGAGTTGTGTCTCTAAATACCATTATATGATTCATAAGAATGAAAGCATTACTCGTGGTGGTTATGATCCGGTAAAGGAATATCATTACTTCCTGAGTCTTTATGAACAGGATAAGTTTATTCAAAATGCGGAACTTGGAGGTGAATCTTCCGTTGGCGTACTTAAGAGAGGGATTCATTTGATTAACCATACTTTGTTGTGCCCTCCGTCACCGGCTTTTGAGGATATCATAGATGAAACGATGTTGAAAATGCGTGAATATCGTCATATTACTCCTTGGCAACTAGGCCCGAGTATGTCAATCAAACGATATTTTATGTGTAAACACTTCGGTTTCTATAGGATGCTATATCGTGGTTATCGTGCTATATTTAAGAGAAAGCACAAATTGTTGATTGACTAGAATGACTAAGGAAAAGATAGCTTTTATAGTAGTTCGTTATGGAAAAGATATAAACGGAGGTGCTGAATATCATTGTCGTATGCTGGCCGAAAGGCTGGTTAACGATTATGATGTTGAAGTATTGACTACGTGTGTCAAGAATTATGTTACCGGTGATAATGAATATCCTGAAGGAGAAGAAATCCTGAATGGAGTTTTGGTACGTCGATTCTATTCAGATCCTGTTGAACCGGACTTACATAAGAGCTATGTCAGGCAGGCGGCTCCGGCAAAGAAGTGGAGGCACTTCTTGTACAGATGTCGTCTTTTGAAGCCTTTGTCTTATGTGAAACCGATTTGGCATTATAAAGAACAAGAAGAAATAAAGGCCTTGAATAGTCAGGTTTTTTATTCATCTTCAATGTATGCTTTTATAAGAGAGAATAAAGCTTCTTATAGAGCATTCATCCCACTTTCCTTTTTCCCTCATACTTATTATACTGCACTATATGCACCGGAGAAGACGATTCTGATTCCTACTATGCATAATAACGGTTCATCCTTTCGTTCTATTATTACTTCTGTTTTCTCTGAGGTTGCCTATATTGGATTTAATATAGAAGCAGAACAGAAATTGGTAGAGAATATAGTTGGAAAGCCTTTGGCTACTCACGGCATTATAAGTGTAGGTATAGAGAAGACAAAAGCTGCTGATTGGGAGCGAACAAAGGTAAAATATAATTTGCCGGAAGATTATCTATTGTATGTAGGAAGAATTGATGCTATAAAGTTGAATAATATAGTTGATTACTTTTTAAGCTATAAAAAGAAATATACAGGTTCTCGATTAAAGCTAGTTTTAGTCGGAGGCATTTTTGGAAAGACAGTCGAACATCCGGATATAATTTACACAGGTTTTGTTGATGATGCGGAGAAAGTAGCGATTCAGTTGAATGCTAAAGTAATTGTGAACCCTTCCAGATATGAAAGTTTATCACTTATTTTACTTGAAACGATGAGCGAAGGTAAGGCGATGTTGGTCAATGGCAGGTGTAATGTGTTGAGAGAACATTGTGAAAAGAGCAATTATGCAGCTTTGTATTATATGAATCGTAGAGATTTTATGCGAAAATTACATCACCTTGAGAACTCAGAAACATTACGTCAACAGATGGGAGAGAAAGGGCGTCACTATGTTCAGGAGAATTATAATTGGGAGATGATTATAGGACGGATGAAAAATGTGATTCAGATGCTCTCATAAGTAGAATGTTGTATTAAGGGAAGCTATGAAGAAAGAGAAAGTTGCTTTTGTTGTTGTCAGATATGGCAAAAATATAAATGGCGGGGCTGAATATCATTGTCAGATGTTAGCAGAACGGTTAGTATCTGATTATGAGGTGGAAGTACTTACTACCTGTGTCAGAGATGTTGCGACAGGCGAAAATATATATCCGGAAGGTGAGGAAGAATGGAATGGAGTGGTGATTCGTCGTTTTAGGACGAATCCTGTTCAGCGTGAAAAGGAACGCTATTTCGCAAAGAAGGCTAAACCAGCAAGAAAACTACGCCAGTTCCTTTTTAAATTAGGAATCTTGAAATACTTGTCTTATTTGATTCCTGTATGGACCTACAAGAATGATGATGAAGTGCAGGCGATGAAGAGTGATAAATTCTATTCGTCCACATTGAATGATTATATTCGTGATCATATAGATGAATATAAAGCATTTATAGCAATGTCTTCTGATTATGTCACCTTTTATTACACTGCATTGTATGCAGGTAGAAAAACAATAGCTATTCCTACAATGCATAATATGGGTATTTCTTTCCGTTCTGTATTAACATCTGCTTTTTCAAATATAGCTTATGTTGGTTTTAATACCGGAGAGGAACAGAGGCTTGCTGAAAATATTTTGGGTAAGGCTTTGGGGGCTCATGGGATATTGAGTGTAGGAATAGAGGAGTCTTTATCCGCAGATTGGGCGATGACAAAAGAGAAGTTTCAATTACCAGAGAAATATTTGTTATATATTGGTCGTATTACTCCTAAAAAGATTCATCGTTTACTTACATATTTTGTGAATTATAAGAAGAAATATTCAGATTCAACATTAAGATTAGTATTGGTAGGTGGGCTGGCTATGGAGCGATTTGAGCATCCTGATGTTATATACACAGGCTTTGTCAGTGATGAAGAGAAAATGTCAATTCTACAGCATGCCGAAATTGTAGTAAATCCTTCTCGTTATGAAAGCCTTTCTTTAATACTTTTAGAGGCTATGAGTCAAAAGAGGCCAATGCTTGTAAACGGACATTGTAAGGTCTTGAAAGAACATTGTTTAAAAAGTGATTTTGCTTCTTTTTATTACATGAATAATCGCGGGTTTAATCAGGCACTTCGACGGATTGAACAATCGGAAGATTTGAGAGAGGAGATGGGAGAGAAAGGTGTATTTTATGTGAAATCGAACTATGATTGGACTTTGATTATGGGGCGCTTAAAGCAAGCTCTCAAGAGTATCTAAATCTTTATATATTTTCGATAACATGCTTTAGTTTATTCATTATTATGTTCCAGTCGTAATTACTGTTAACATAAGAATATCCTTTTTCTCCCATCTCTAATCTAAGATTGGTAGAAGAATCTAGCATATGAAGCTTATCAATGAAACTTTTTTCATTAGTGTAGTATAAAGCAGCATTATTACTTTTATGGCAATGTTCTTTCAATACATTACAATTGCCATTGACCAGCATCGCTTTTTTTAAAGCCATTGCTTCCAGTAATATAAGTGATAGGCTTTCATACAGTGATGGGTTGATTACAATCTTTGCATGTTGAATGATTGATGTTTTTTCTTGTTCTTCAACAAAATTAGTATATATAATATCCGGATGATTAAAAGGATCACTATATTGTTTGCCTACAAGAACAAACTTTAAATCAGAATTAGGATATACCTTTTTATAGTTGAGGAAATAAGTATACACATTGTTAAGTTTGCCTTGGTCTACTCTCCCTACATAGAGCATATATTCATCAGGAAGATTATACTTTTCTTGGGTCACTGCCCAGTCTGATGGAGCACTTAGCTCTATCCCTACGCTTACAATACTGTGGGGTGCCATGTGCATACCAAATATTTTCCTTGCTAGTTTTTGTTCTGCTGTTGTGTTGAAAGCGATGTAGGCTGCCTTTGTAAAGACTTGTGTCAAAGTTGAACGAAATGCAGTTTTGTGATAATGCATTGTAGGGATTACAATAGTCTTTTCTGGTGCATATAAAGTTGTGTAATATACATGAGAATAATCTATTGTAATAGGGATGATTGCTTTGTAATTATTTTTATTTTCTTTTATGAAATTGAAGAGAGTCGGAGAATGGAAAACTTGGCTACCGAGTGCTTCTAGTTCTTCTTTTTCTTTGAAATGCCAAACAGGGAAAAAGTAAGAAGCAATAGCTAGAAAGTGACATTTGTATAAAAAACGTCTTAATTTATAAGCCGGTTTAGCTTTCTTTTTATAAAAGTTTTCAAGTTCAGGATGAGTGGGATTAGTTTTAAAACGGCGAACAATGACTTTATTGATAATCTCTTTTTCCTTAAACTTAAGATTTTCTCCAGTTCTATAATTATCTACACAAGTAGTTAGAACTTCAACGTTATAATCATTGGTGAGTCTTTCGGCTAGCATTCTACAATGATACTCTGCTCCTCCATTGATATTTAATCCGTAACGTACAACAACAAATGCTATATTTTCCTTACTCATATTAATATAATAAGCTTTCCGGCAAAGATACGATTATTAATGATAACCTGGGAACTTAAAATCTGGTTTTTATTTTACTGATAATACTATATTCTCTATCTTTGTGCGTAAGTTTATTAATGGAGAGCATGCATGGAGAATAATTATTTGATAAGTGTGATTGTACCTGTACATAATACAGTTAATTATTTGCGAAAATGTATTGAATCTATACGAAATCAATCTTTAGAAAATATAGAGATAATTCTGGTAGATAATTTATCAACTGATGGATCTTCTGAGGTATGTGATGAATATGCAAGTATGGATACTCGGGTAAAAGTAATCCATCTTTCGGTAGCTAATGCATCTGTAGCTCGTAATGCTGGCATTGATGTGGCTTCTGCTCCATATATAGGGTTTATAGACAGTGATGATTATATTGACGTCAATATGTATGAGGAATTGCTTGCTGCAATTAGTTCATATGGTGTTGATTTGGTATATTCCAATTTTCAGATTGAACATGACGACGGGCATATAGACTCTTTTGAACCTAATAGTGGTATGGTCTGTGAAAGATCTTCGAAGGAGGTGGTGTATGATATGATGTGTGATCGATTGAATAGTTCTTGTTGTACGAAACTCTTTAAGAAGACACTTTTTTCTTCGTTAAAATTTCCTACACATAATATGTATGAGGATCGTCTTATCTTGCATCAGTGGATATTAGAGTCTGAAAAAGTAGTGTGGATTGATAAGGCATTTTATCATTATGTAAAAAGAAGCTCTAGTATTTGCCATGTTATTTCACCATTACAACGTTATCATTTCTTTTTAGCACAATTTTGCCGCTTGGAGTTTATTAATAATAATCTATTGTTCGATACGGAAGAACAATATAATATGAAAACATCCCTTGTTAAGAGCTGCTTAAGGACTTTTAAAGAGATGCGTTCTTTTCCTGTTAGCGAAAGTCGTGCCTATGTTGTTGATATGAAGAATAATTTGAAGAAATTAATTCCTCTGTCTAAAAAGGAACTTGATATTAAATGTTATAAACGGCTGAGAAAGATTGTTTATTTTTGGCCTATTTATTATTGGATACATTTTAAACTTAAAAAGATAAATAGTGGAGAATAAGTGTTTGGTTAGCATAATAGTGCCTGTTCATAATACCGCTGATTATTTGCATAAATGTATTGAATCATTACGTAGTCAGACATTACAGCAGGTTGAAATAATCTTGGTTGATAATTTATCTGTTGATGGTTCTTCTGAGATATGTGATGAATATGCGAAAACTGACAAACGTATTAAAGTGCTTCATCTTTCTATAGCTGGACTCTCTATTGCCCGTAATGCTGGCATGCGTATAGCTTCTGCTCCTTACATTGGTTTTGTTGACAGTGACGACTACGTTGAACCTGCAATGTTTGAGAAAATGTTAGATGCAATGGTACAAAGTGATGCGGAAATTGCATATTGTAATTTTCTTCTTGAATATGAATTTAAACCAAATGAGTCTCCTTACCGGAATTCTGGAGATATTGTTATTCGAGATCCAAAGAATGTATTACAAGATATGATGATGGAAAAAGTTAGTTGTTCTGCTTGTACAAAGCTTTATAAAAGTGATTTTCTGACATCATTACAATTCCCAGAGGGGAAAAATTATGAAGACAGGCTTGTAATGTATGAATGGGTTGCTCTATGTAACAAAGTAGTGTGGGTAGATAGCCCTTTTTATCATTATGTAGAGCGACAAACGAGTATCTGTCATACAATGTCTCCTATGAATCTTTATCATTATTTTTTGGCAGAATATGGCCGCATGAGGTTCATGGAGAAATACTCTCTATTTGAAGAAGAAGATCTTTTTAAAATTAGGACTAGATTGATTGGGACTTGTCTTACAATATTTAAGGAGATACTTTTGAAGGTGAATTTGAGAGAATTCAAAGAACCTGTTAAGGATATGAGGCAGAAAATGAAAGAGATAGCTGCATTGCCTGAAGATACATATGAATTGAAATATCGCAGGAGGGTAAGAAAAATAGCTTATCATTGGCATTTGTACTACTTGACTCATTTCCTGTTTAAAAAAGGTGGAGATTCGTGAATAGAAAAAGGGATATTTACTTAATCTCTCACTAGATAGTTTTTTCCCTTTTACTTCCTTTCTTTTCCTTTTATATCGAACCATTTTGCTAATCTTATCTGAATGAATCTGAGATGGAATCGGCGGACTCTTCTCCGCATACGTGCGGATACATAACTAGGATTAATGAGTTTTGAATAGTGTCTGGACTTTTTATACATGCCCAGACACATATACTTATCGTATAGATCATAATAAAAGCAACTTAGGGATCGTAAGTATGGCTCTGTTAACGGAGTCTTAAATTTATGGATATAAAATGCAGTTATATCAATGGTCGATAATATGAATCTTTCATATTTCTGTATATCATTAGAATGACTTGCTGACTCTTCTAAGACACGGTATACCGTAGTGCTTTCTGGAAGAAACTTTATTTTGTGATAATATGATATCCATAGCCACATAGGATAGTCTCCCATTAGCCAGTTTTTGCTCTTGGGTTCCACTTCTTTCAAGTACTCCATTACTAAGGCACTGCGTATGCAAGATGTAAGGGTTGGAATACAATTTCCGGATAATAACTCTATATAACCATTAAATTTCCGTCCAATAATATCTTCTTCTATTTTGCCTTCCTTTTGGTTATATACCTTGCTGGTAGTATATATCATGCCGTAATCAGGATTGTTTTCTAGAAAATCGATTTGTTTCTGAAGTTTTAATGGGTCAATCCAATAATCGTCTCCTTCGCATATTGCAATATACTTTCCTCTGACTCGTGAGCATTGGTATTTGGCAAAGATATCTTCTTTCTTTGAGTATTTGTTTTCTTTCTGATATATGGGTCTTATGACTTGAGGGTGATTATGCTCGTACTCGCGAATGATATCAGGAGTATTATCAGTGGATGCATCATCATGGATTAGAATTTCAAATGGAAAATTTGTCTTTTGCATTAGAAAACCGTCTAGACACTGGGATATATATAATCCATGATTATATGTGCTACAAATTATACTTACTAATGGAGTATTTGCTATATCTTTCATTCAATATTAACTTTTGTGTACCTCTTTCTTCATTAAATACTTTTCATCCCTATCCTCAGCCTCATAAAATCCCATTTTATGATATGCATGAAGTGCATTGTTATTGTCTTTTCTAACTTCGAGCAATATCTCCTGAATGTCCGTAGAAAGATGTTCTATGATATAATTTATTGTTTTTTGAGAGATCCCATGACCTTGATGGTTGGGGTTTACACAGACATAGGGTATATATAAAAATCTCTCTTCTCTATTGTAATAGCCAACAATTAAGGATATAATGTTAGATTCTGAAATAGTATAGTACATAGAGCCGTTATGGTACATTTTCAATATCCATTCATCCAGGTTAGGCATCTGTAACAGAGAAGGAACAAACCAGTTTGCAGAGGATATGATAAAATCTCTGAATTCGGTATATGCTAGAGGTTCTGTATGGATTGTTATACTCATATTTTAATCAATAATAATATGTACAAACTGGTCCATGTTTTCTATAACATTAAACATTTCTTCTTTCGAAGAATATTTGAGGATAAGTGTTCCCAATGCATCGCCAGCATCGCGGAAAGCATGAACATTGTCTCCACTTTTCAGTTCTGTTACACAATCTACCAGATTGTTTCTTGCAAAGTTTTCATCAAATGATATTTCTTTAAACCGTCCGGTCTGTTTGCTATGTAACATATAATTAGACCAATATCCTCGTGCAGGTGACATCTCTATTTCAGAGCAATCTTCTCCCAAAGCTGCTTTTATCACATATTTAACCATGTTGACTCCTGTTGCCAGTTCCGTAATCTGAGGTATTAAACTGCCACCGCTTCTGGCACCTAACTCCAGTATATACAATTTCCCGTTTTTGCCAAGAATAGCCTCGACATTATATGCGGTTGTCCCCATTTTTAGTTCAGAAATCAGACGCTGTATGTCCTTTTCTAGCTCTGTTATAATTTCAGGTTTCATTTGGAAAGGCCAGCATTCACCAAGTGGGGCGAAATCTTTGACAACTGAAGAACTGTAGTATTCGTTTCCAAAACAGTGGAATTTTAAAATTCCGTCTACGGAAAAGGCATCTCCTGATATCTGATATCCGTCCTTCTCTATGAATTCCTCAATAATAATGCGTTTTTCACGGGAATATGAGAGGGCATCTTCTATAAAGTCTTTTAGTTGATCTACGTTAGTCAGTTTATTGATGCCTTTACTTCCTGATGAATCGACAGGCTTTATCATAACAGGAAGGGTTAAATTCTTGATTTCTTCCAAAGCCTCCGTGTATGAAGTACATCCGACGTATTTGGGAACATTGAAATTATGTTCAGCCAGATATCGTCTGAATAAGTCTTTCTGAGAAAGAATTTCTACAGAAGTATAGGGGCTGGTAGGCAATCCTAG
This sequence comes from Bacteroides sp. 1_1_14, assembly GCF_000162515.1. Classification (NCBI taxonomy): domain Bacteria; kingdom Pseudomonadati; phylum Bacteroidota; class Bacteroidia; order Bacteroidales; family Bacteroidaceae; genus Bacteroides; species Bacteroides sp. 1_1_14. Next base: position 322,813 of record NZ_GG774709.1, read on the forward strand.
TTTCTCACAAACATAAGCAGCTGTAGGAGCTGCGGGATCTGAAGCATATGCAACGACGCCATCTACTTGAAGTCTTTTGGCTAACTCGTAAATAGCCTCCTTATCTGTTGTGCTGACATTATAATATTCGTGGGCATACTGATGTCCTGGGTTATTCGGCAAGTAATCGCAGGTGATTACATAATATCCCATTTTTACAGCTTCTTTAATCGCATAGACCTGATATAAAGAGCCTCCTAGCATTAAAACTTTTTTCATCTTATAAACTTTCGACAAATCGCTTAAGTCTTTGAATTCCTTCTTTAATTTTATATATATCTAATGTAAAAGCAATCCGGATAAAATCCTCGCAACAATCACCGTAAGTTATTCCAGGAACCACTGCTACCTGTTCTTTCTCTAAAAGGGCATATGCGAACTCCTCAGATTTTAATCCGGTAGATTTTATATTTAACATTGCATAAAAGGTTCCTTGTGGCGCATCGACTGTTATTGTTTTGATTTTGGCAACTTCTTCCAATAAAACATTTCGGCGGAGAGTGAATTCCTCAATCATACCAGCCGAATATTTCTCCGAATTTCTTAGTGCTTCTATTGCTGCATACTGAGACGGCAATGGAGCACAAGCAGCTATGTTCTCTTGAAACATTGTCATGACTGATATTAATTCTGAAGGTGCAGCTACATAACCCAAACGCCATCCGGTCATACAGAATTCTTTTGATAAACTATTGATAACAACAGTGCGTTCCTTCATCTTGTCGCATGTAACAATACTTTTGAAATGAGCATTATCATAAAGTAGGGTTTTGTATACCTCATCTGTTATTACTATCAAATCATTCTCAATAGCTATCTGTGCTATTTGTTGGATGGAGTCATCAGAAATTATCCGCCCGGAAGGGTTGCTGGGCGTATTTAAAATAATAGCTTTTGTTTTAGGAGTGATTGCCTTCCTTATATTTTCTATAGATATCGATAAGTCATTGGTGCTGACAGGAGCTGTGATAATGGGCTCTCCACTACACATACATACCATCTGTACATAGTTTATCCAATATGGAGCTGGTATAATGACTTCATCCCCTCTGTTTAGAATGGCTAGCAGGGTTAAATATAATCCTTCCATTCCCCCAACTGTAACCATAATCTCATTTGTCGGGTTGTATTTTATATTATATTGTAACTTGTATTTGGAAGATATTATTTCTCTTAATTCTAATAATCCGGCATTAGGGGAGTATCTTGTACGACCTTCCAGTATCGCTTTACAGCCAGCTTCTTTTATTTTATCGTGTGGATGTATATCCGGATCTCCCAATGTGAAGTCTATAACATTGTCATATTTTTGGGCCAAGTTAAATAGACGCCTTGTTAAGGAAGGGGATATAGAGTTTGTTATTTCTGATAATTGTATCATACTATTTCTTTATAATTTGGAGGATATACTCGACTTCATTTTCACTTAAAGCATGGTGCATTGGCAAGCAGATGACGTTATTGGACATTTGGGTTGCTATTGGCAGATTGTCAGGGTTAGCAGAATCTAATCCGCGATATGTTGAGAATGTACTGATTAGCGGATAGAAATAACGGCGTCCGAATACATTATGTTCCTTCATCTTAAAATAAAGTTCATCACGCGTCATTCCATATTCTTCAGCATTTATGAAAATTGGGAAATAAGAATAATTGTGGCGTACTCCTGGTATATCATTGAAAAAGGTTATCCCTTTAACACCTTGAAGTTCATCTCTATATCTTATGGCTACTTTGCGACGGGAATTGATTGCATGATCTACTTGCTTAAGGTTAAGTAATCCGTATGCAGCGCGTACCTCATCTACTTTACTATTAATACCGGGGGCTACAACTTCAGTTTCACTGGCAAAACCAAAGTTTTTTAGATAGTCGATGCGCTTTTTAGTCTGCTCGTCATGAACGACTAATGCTCCACCTTCCAAAGTATTGTAAACTTTCGTTGCATGAAAACTCAGAGTAGCCATATCTCCAAAGTTTAAAATGCTTTCCCCGTTTATTTCTACTCCAAAAGCATGAGCGGCATCATATATGACTTTTAATCCATATTTATTGGCTATTTCTTGAATCTCTTTCGTTTTACAAGGCTTCCCGTAAACGTGTACAGGCATGATAGCTGTAGTCCTGGGGGTAATGGCCGCTTCTATTTTACTAGGATCCAGATTACAGGTTTCTGGCTCAATGTCTACAAAAACAGGTTTGATTCCATTCCACCAAAGAGAATGTGTTGTTGCTACAAAGCTAAAGGGAGTAGTTATCACTTCACCGGTAATTCTCATTGCTTGTAAAGCGGTTATTAAAGGTAGAGTTCCGTTCGTAAACAAACTGAGATAGGGAACTTTAAGATACTTAGCTAATTCCTCTTCTAGTTTTTGGTGGAAGTTGCCATTATTTGTCAGCATTTTGCTTTCCCATATTTCTTTTAATAAGAAAGTAAAATCTTCCAAAGAAGGCAGTAGGGGGGAAGTCACATATATAGGTTTATCTATCATTGTAATTATGGATATTATTGGTCTATATAATAGTTGTTTAGGTTAATGACGTTATTGTCTTTGTCTCCATTAAGAACTGGGTGCCAACTCCAATTTAATGATTTAAGACTTAAATTTCACAAAGATAGATAGATTCCAATACTTATCAAAATATATGTTTGGAATTTATCTAACTATTGTTGTATTGGAATTCTATCTGTTGTATCTTTGCATGATAATGAACTTATTTAATGATGCAAAGGTAATGAGACATGCTTTTTTAATTCTGGCCCATAATGAATTTCAAATATTGAAGATACTACTTTCTATGCTTGATGATGGGAGGAATGATATATATTTGCATATTGATAAGAAAGTCGTGCTCGGACCTTTAGAGCAAGATTTATTTCGGCTTGCAAAAGCTCGTCTTTTTGTACTTGAGCAACGTCTTGACGTAAGATGGGGTGATATTAGTGTGGTAAAGGCTGAACTGTTGTTACTTGAGACAGCCAGTATGAAAGGTCCTTATGATTATTATCATTTGTTGTCAGGAGTCGATTTGCCGATAAAGTCACAAGACTATATCCATCATTTCTTCGAGAAAAATAAGGGGTATGAGTTTGTGCCTTACTCTTGTGGTGAGGCTAATTTAAAAGATCTCGAAAGAAAGGTTTTTAAATATCATTTGTTCTGTCGTTATTATAAAATTCCACCTCGTATTTTTAAAAAGCAAGTACAATCTCTTCGAATAAACTTTTTAAAGTTGCAGGATTTCTTCCATTATAACCGACCTAAAGAAATTGAATTTAAAAAGGGTTCCAATTGGGTTAGTATTACGCATGAGTTGCTAACAATTATATTAGCTCAAAAGTCTTTTATTTTAAGGCGTTTTAAAAATGTTTGCTGTGGTGACGAAATATTTCTTCAATCTATATTGTGGAACTCAGAAAGGCGGAGTCATATTTATCCAGGTAGTGAGCAGTTGAATGCCGGACTTCGTGCAATTGATTGGGAACGGGGGAATCCTTATGTTTGGAAAATGGAGGATTTGCAATATTTATTAGAAACAGAGCATTTGTTTGCTCGAAAATTTGATTCGCAGAATATGGATGTTGTGATCAAAATAAGGGAGCTTTTTTCTTGAATGTATAAAGTGATGTGTGGTGGTAACTCATGAAGATGAATAGAGAAATTGCACCTTAGATATCATTCTATGATTTAATCAAATGGAGAAGTAACATTATTTATTTTTGTATATTTAGTTATACTTTTCTTTGCTGGTCTTACATATTATTTATAATATTGTACCGTTTTATAAGTCTTCTGTAGGTAGTTGGATCAAAATCAATAAAAGAGTATTGGATGATGTCTGTTTTTAATAAGCGTAGAGAGTTTGTTCGTTTCATATTGGTTGGTATTCTGGCAACTGCTACTCATTATGGTATTTATTTCTTTTTATGTGTACTGATGTTACCAGCTATTGCATATACTATTGGTTATGTTATTAGCTTTATTCTGAATTTTTACTTGTCTAATATATTCACCTTTAATACTAAGCCTACTGTTAGGAAAGGAATAGGATTTGGCATCAGTCATTTTATCAATTATTTGTTGCATATCGGGCTGTTGTCGCTATTTATATGGATCGGAGTTCCCGAGAGATGGGCACCTCTTCCTGTGTTTGCATTAGTAGTACCGGTTAATTTCCTTCTTGTTCGTTTTGTTCTAAAATCTAAAAAAATATGAGTAAAGTTAGTGTTTTAATACCTGCATACAACGAGGAACTCTCTCTTCCGGAGCTCTATTCGAAGCTAAAAGAAATGATGGATTCTTATGCAGAATATGAGTGGGAGATTTTGTTTGTTAATGATGGCAGCCATGATAAAACATTGGAAGTTATTAAATTTTTGAGATCACAAGATGAGAGAATTAATTTTGTCGACCTGTCGCGCAATTTTGGAAAAGAAGTAGCAATGTTAGCTGGTTTCGATTATGCTACGGGCGATTGTCTGGTGATTATGGATGCTGACTTGCAACATCCTCCTCACTTAATCCCTGAAATGTTGAAATATTGGGAAGAAGGGTATGATGATGTATACGCAAAGCGAATAACCAGAGGCAAGGAGAGTTTGATGCGTAAATATCTGTCCTTGTTATTCTATAAGTTATTGCAGAAAACGACCCGTGTGGAGATTCTCCCGAATGTCGGTGATTTCAGACTGTTAGATCGTTGTTGTATAAACGCTTTAAAACAGTTACGTGAGAGCCAAAGATATACTAAAGGTATGTATTGCTGGATTGGATTTCGTAAGAAAGAGATCAAATTCGAGCAGGAAGATCGTGTTGCCGGTACATCTTCGTTTAACTTTTTCAGCCTTCTGAGCTTGGCTGTGGAAGGGGTGACCTCCTTTACTGTAGCTCCTTTACGCATTTCTACTTTTGCTGGAATTATAGTTTCCTTGGTTGCTTTCATATACATGTGCTTCATCATGTTTAAAACATTGATATGGGGCGAAGTAGTACAGGGTTTCCCTACTCTGATGGTCGTGATTCTTTTTCTAGGTGGGATACAGTTGCTGTCCTTGGGAGTCATAGGGGAGTATATAGGACGTATTTTCAATGAAACAAAGAATCGTCCTACCTACATTGCAAGAGAATATAATGGTGTGAAACAATAACTAAGATTATGAGTAAAAAAACGGTTCGGATTGGTATTGGCGCATTTCTGTTGATAATAGGAAGTTTATTTTACCTGATGAATATGTACACTCCGATATGTGGAGATGATTATCTTTATTCATTCTATTTGACTCCTGTGGCAGCTAAGTCTTTCTTTGAAGGCGCATCGATAGGATTTGAGCAGAAGATATCATCATTTACCGATGTTATTTTTTCGCAATATAATCACTATTTTTATGTGAATGGGCGTACCATTCCTCATATTCTGGAGCAGTCGTTTGCCGGACTTTGGGGGGAGAATTGTTTTAATTTAATCAATGTATTCGCTTTTCTGTTACTTAATATGTTGGTTATATGGATTTCCGGAAAAAGAAATCTGACAAAATTCGGTTACTGGGTTGCTGCAGTTTTCTTTATATGGTTCTTATTGCCTTGCCCGGTTGATCTCTTTTTACTGATGAGTGGTGCTCTCAATTATACTTGGAGCGCCGTTCTTTGTTTGGCTTTTCTGCTTGTTTATACTAAAGTGCGGCAAATGGAAAGGGTGAATTGGGGAGTTGCTTTTCTTCTTTTTTTGCTGGGCGTCATTTCTGGTTGGACACATGAATCTTTGGTTATAGGCATTTCCGGGGCTTTGTTTATTATTTATTGTGTACAATATAATAAGAGGAAGCCTAAATCACCTGAAATAGCTTTGGTTGCCGGCTTTTGGCTTGGGACCTTGTTGTTGTGTTTATCGCCTGCTGCCCGCGGGCGCGCGTCGTTTGATCATCCTTCCATCTGGGAAACCTTCTTATTGATAATCGGTGAGCTTCGGGCATTTTATGTTCTTCTGTTTTTGCTGGTATATACTTTTTTTCGTGAAAAGAGAAACAACAATAATCATACCCTGAGAAAGTTTTTCTATGATAATCAACTTTATTTTTATGTAATCTTAATTGAACTTGTTTTTAGCTTGGTTATAGGATTTCGAAATGTCCGGCAATTGTTTGGAATAGAGTTGTTTTCTGTTGTGATTTTAATCAAACTGATCAGTGATCAGACTTCATTTAATGCGGTTTGGTGTAGAAGTGTATCAATTGTGGCAGCAAGTGCGATCGTTTTGCATATGGCATTTGTCATTCCATGCGCAAAACGTTCTCATGCGCAATTTCAGGATATAGTGACCACTTATCTCCACTCAGAAGACGGTGTTGTTTCTTTCAGATACGAAGAGTTTCCCTGTTGGGTCGATTCTTATGTCTGGCGATTCGGAGGGTATGCGGATTGGGAAGCTTTTTGTATTTCCGTCTATTATATGGGAGACAGAAAGCCAATGAAAGCTTTGCTGGTTGATTAGTATTCATTTGTGATAATAGATGATTGCCAGTTAAGATGTTTTTCGGTAGTAATATTTTTTGCTGTGTATAAAAATTGTAAAAAGAAGTAGGATTTTGCATGTGTTCATATTAATAGCTCTATATTTGTACAATTAAACCTAAACCCTTTTACAGTTTACTTATGGAGCTATTGAAAAGTCATTTTTTTAAAATGAGAAAGGCTTATATTGAGTCGTTTATTATTCTTTTGTTTCTGTCCTGCTGTCCTTTCATTGTTTCTTCCTGTCACGAGGAAGAGAAAGAGGAGATACCTGAATCTCCTTTTGACGAAGAAGATATTCAACACGAACAAGATCTGAATGCTTATTTGGGAAAAAGCTATTCGTGTAAAATTTCTCAGGTCTCAGTAATGGAATCTTCCGTTCGCGTTACTGGTGAATATACCGGTGAAGGCAACTTCTTTTTAGGTGAGATTCCTCCTTATTTGGATATCATAGATGTGAAGAAGGCTCCTTATAAGTTGAAGTTAGAAGATTCATCTTTTGAAATTAAGTTAGAGCGTTATGTAGAAAGGGATGGAGCATTATATGACCGTCTTTTGTCAAAGTGGGCTATTTATAAAGAGGGAGTAGAAAGAGACCAACTGGTTTCTCATGCGCATCAAGCGGATGAAATTCATGCGTTTCAGAATCTTCCGGCTATCAAACTGACTTCAAAGAAAGGGTTGGGTGGAATTATTCCTAACCAATATATATCGGATTTTACTTTGTTGGGGATAAGTAGTGCTACGATTAATGTTTGTATCACTCAGTTTATGCATCTGACGCCAAGAGCGGGAGATATTGCGCATACTTATGGGGGAAGAACCTATTATATGGATGAAGGTTACCTCAAGACTGTGCTTGACGTTCCTCTTTTAGAAGCAGCCAAACGGAATATTGCTGTTGCTGCCATCATTCTTGTCGAACCGGCAGCTAAATGCGTAGACCCTGACTTGGGGGCATTGCTGCAACATCCGGATTATGAAAGAGGGGTTTATACAATGCCTAATATGACTACTCTGGAATCGGTAAATTGTTATGCGGCAGCATTTGATTTTCTGGCGAAAAGATATTGTACGGCGGACAATCGCTACGGGCGCATAGCTCATTGGATTATGCATAATGAGGTAGACGGCTGTATAGACTGGACAAATATGGGAGTAAAACCTCTTACAGTATTTACGGATACCTATATAAAATCAATGCGTATATGTTATAATATAGTACGCCAATATGATAAACAGGCAGAGGTTTTGGGTTCCTTTACACATTCCTGGACACAGATAGCGAATGTGGGATGGTGGCTCTATACAAGCAAAGAAATGTAAGCACTCAAATTAGGGCTCAAAAATGAAATATATATCTTCGCTGCGAACTAAAACTTACGAATTATGCTAAGCAGTGAAGACCTTGAAAGATTCTACTTTCAGTATCAAACCGAGGCGGTGCCTCTCGGAATGTCAGTCCAGACATTCTGTTTACGGAACAATGTTCCATATAACATTTTTCACAAATGGTACAAGGATACCCGCAAAAAAATAGTGGAAGTTCAGGTGGATGGTGTTCCCTCGGGTCCACCATCGGAATCCGGGCCGTCTTCACCTTCAGGGGAAACCCCGGTAAAGAAGGACAGTCCCTCTCCCCATGCAGTACACAGATACCGGAAGCCGGGCAAA
>NZ_GG774708.1:0-197080 GCF_000162515.1 Bacteroides sp. 1_1_14
AATGTTTCATCCTATATTATAATTCTTTAAGTAATGCAGATTAAGTTCCCAATTCCGTTATAACATATCTTTCTATATGTCCAAACTTATTTATAACATAGGGGTATATGAAACGGGCTAGAGGAGATAATGTAAATTTGTTGACATAGCACTATTGATAAATAGCATAAAGATTGAGTTAGGACAACACAAATACAATACGTTTCCGGATTAAAGCATTGATAATATGTCGTTTACAAACTAGTTATACGGTTTGGACAGGACCCGGAGAACCAATTATGCACGGATGACTTCGCCGGTCATTGGGCCCATAATGCCAATCTTTCAGTAAAAGCGATCATGGGTGTAGCCGGATATAGCGAAATGGCGCATATGCTTGGTTTATATGATGTTGCAGAGAAATATGCAGGTATAGCCAAGAAAATGGCGGTGAAATGGGAAGAAATGGCAAATGAAGGTGATCATTACCGCCTTGCTTTCGACCGTGAGAATACCTGGAGTCAGAAATATAATATGATTTGGGACAAAATGTGGAATTTGAATTTATTCCCAAATAATGTAATCGACAAAGAAATTAACTATTATTTGACGAAACAGAATCCTTACGGATTGCCATTGGACTCCCGCAAAGAGTATACAAAGTCTGACTGGATTATGTGGACAGCTGCTATGTCTTCAGATTTAGAAACTTTCAAGAAATTCATAGATCCACTCTATAAATATATCAATGAAACTACTTCGCGGGTACCTATCAGTGATTGGCATCACACAGACAGTGGTGAATGGGTTGGGTTTAAAGCGCGTTCGGTTATTGGAGGATACTGGATGCAAGTGTTAATGGACAAAACTCGATGAAATGTTTAATTAACTATACATTTATTATTAACTAGAATGAAAAACATGAAATGTAAAATGAAAAAAGTATTGAAGGAATGGCGGTGGATATTGCTGGCATTATTCACGATTTGCATTTGTAGTTGTAAGGACGATGACAATGTAGAGACTGGAGCCTTTGATCCATCAAAACCTGTAGCAATTTCTGATTTTACTCCGAAAGAAGGAGGAGCCTATCAGAAACTATTGATTTATGGTGAAAATTTCGGAACAGATGTTTCGAAGGTAAAAGTGAAGATTGGTGGCAAAGATGCTATTGTTATTAATGTAAAAAGTACTTATGTTTACTGTTTTGTTCCTTCAGGAGCTTTTAGTGGTGAAATTGAAATCACTGTAGGAGAAGGAGAGAATGCAGTAACAACGACTGCGAGTACTACTTTTAGCTATGAGAAAAAGATGGTAGTAGGTACGCTTTGTGGCTATCGCAATAATCGTGATGATCAAGGTTGGAGAGACGGACCATTTGATGGACCGGAAGGTGTCAAATGCTGTGGCTTTAGCGATAACGGACGATTAGCTTTTGATCCGTTGAATAAGGATCATTTGTATATTTGTTACGATGGACATAAAGCTATACAGTTGATCGATTTAAAAAATCGTATGCTTTCTTCTCCTTTGAATATCAATACTATACCTACTAATCGTATACGAAGCATTGCTTTCAATAAGAAGATAGAAGGATATGCTGATGAGGCGGAATATATGATTGTAGCTATTGATTATGATGGTAAGGGAGATGAAAGTCCTAGTGTATATATTATTAAACGTAATGCGGATGGTACATTCGATGATAGATCTGATATACAATTGATAGCTGCTTACAAACAATGTAATGGAGCTACTATTCATCCAATCAACGGAGAATTGTATTTTAATAGTTATGAAAAGGGACAAGTATTTCGTTTAGACTTGGTTGATTACTTTAAAACTATTAAGAATGGTGGAAGTTGGGATCCTATAGTAAAGAACAATCCTAATACTTTTAAGCAGTTATTCACTATTGCTGACCCAAGTTGGGAATTTCAGATTTTCATTCATCCTACTGGAAAGTATGCTTATTTTGGTGTGATTAACAATCATTATTTCATGCGTTCCGACTATGACGAGATAAAAAAGGAATTTATTACCCCGTATAATTTTGTCGGGGGATATAAACAGTCAGGTTATAGGGATGATGTAGGAACTGAGGCACGTATGAATAATCCTTGTCAAGGAGTATTTGTGAAAAATCCGGATTATACTGGTGAAGAAGAGTATGATTTCTATTTTGTAGATCGATTAAACTTCTGTGTACGTAAAGTAACTCCAGAAGGTATCGTATCGACCTATGCGGGACGAGGAGCGTCAACTTCCTTAGCTGACGGAAACCAATGGGGAACTGATGATGGTGACCTACGAGAAGTGGCTCGTTTCCGTGATGTAAGTGGACTTGTTTATGATGATGCGAAAGAGATGTTTTATGTACATGATCAGGTGGGACATACTATTCGCACTATTTCAATGGAGCAAGAAGAGAATGTAGCCGGTGACGAGAATATACCGGAAGATGAATCAACAGTGGAATCTAACGAATAAACACATTTATCAGATTATGAAAAAATATTTAGCCATTTTTTTGTTGATGCTGGTTGTCCCATTGACGATTTCTGCACAACAAACAATTACCGTGACTGGTACGGTTACCGACACACAAGATGAGCCGATGATTGGTGTTAATATCACTGTAAAGGATGTAGCAGGTTTGGGAACCATTACGGATATCAATGGTAATTTTTCTATAAAGATGGAACCTTATCATCGACTAGTCTTCTCATACATCGGATATGATGATGTGGAAGTACTTGTAAAAGAACAGCATACTGTTAATGTAAAGATGAAAGAATCAGAGGCTAGTGTACTGGATGAGGTTGTGGTAACTGGTATGGGGGCACAGAAAAAACTGACAGTGACGGGAGCTGTAACCAATGTGAATGTGGGAGATTTAAAACGTTTCCCTACTTCCAATATGTCTAACGCTTTGGCCGGTAATGTTCCGGGTATTATTGCCCGACAAACTTCCGGACAACCGGGAAAAAGTACTTCTGAGTTTTGGATACGTGGTATTTCTACTTTTGGAGCTAGTTCAAGTGCTTATATTCTGGTGGATGGCTTTGAACGTAGCAGTTTGGATGAACTTAACATTGAAGACATCGAATCATTCACAGTATTGAAAGATGCGTCAGCTACTGCTATTTATGGTTCTAAAGGTGCAAATGGTGTAGTATTGATTACAACAAAACGTGGTAAAGCTGGAAAAATCAATATTGATGCCAAGGTAGAAACTTCTTATAATACGCGTACTATCACTCCGGAATTTGTAGACGGTCTTTCGTATGCCAGTCTGATGAACGAAGCATTAGTGACTCGCAATTTAGGAATGGCCTATCAACCGGAAGAATTAGAGTTATTTCGTACACAAATGGATCCGGATTTCTATCCGAATGTGGACTGGATGGATTTGATCCTAAAAAACGGAGCATGGAGTTATCGCGCTAACTTGAACATGAATGGTGGTGGTAACACTGCTCGTTATTTTGTTTCTGCAAGTTATACGGAAGATCAAGGTATGTATAACACAGACCAAACGTTACGTGATGATTACGATACAAATGCCAACTATAAAAAGTGGAATTATCGTATGAATGTTGATATAGATATCACCAAATCGACTTTATTGAAACTAGGTATAGCAGGTTCATTAGCCAAACGTAATAGTCCAGGACTGGCTGATAACGAGATGTTATGGGGCATGCTTTTCGGATACAATCCTATTGCAACGCCTGTATACTATTCCAATGGATATGCGCCTATTTCCCACCGGGATAACGTAAACAAACTTAATCCCTGGGTTGCATCTACGCAAACTGGATACAATGAAGATTGGCAGAATAATGTACAAACTAATGTTACATTAGAACAAAATTTTGATTTCATTACCAAGGGATTGAAGTTTGTAGGACGTTTTGGCTATGATACAGACAACAGTAACTGGATTAATCGTCATCGTCAACCAGATTTGTATAAAGCGAACGGACGTAGACAAGAAACGGGAGAGATTATTTATGAGAAAATGTTCTCCGCATATGACATGACACAATCAAGTGGTAGCTCTGGCAAACGTCGTGAATTCCTTGATTTACTGTTAAGCTGGGAACGTGCTTTCGGAAATCATCATGGAGGAGTTACTTTCCGTTACACACAAGATAGTGAGAAGCGGACAGTAGACATTGGTACGGATATTAAGAATGGAGTATCAAAACGTAATCAAGGGTTAGCAGGACGATTTACTTATAACTGGAACTATCGTTACTTTGTTGATTTTAATTTTGGTTATACCGGATCGGAAAATTTTGCACCAGGAAATCAATTCGGTTTCTTCCCGGCTTTTTCTCTTGCATGGAACGTTGCCGAAGAGTCATTTGTTAAGAATAACTTGAAGTGGATGAATATGTTTAAAATACGTTATTCTCATGGTAAGGTAGGTAATGATAATATTGGAGATAACAACCGTTTCCCATACTTATATACTATAGCCACTACAGGATATAACAGCGAAGGCAAGCCTAATTATGTATATAACTGGGGATTTGGTGATTATGGAAAATCATTCATAGGAACTCATTACACACAGATGGCTTCTAATGGCATTACTTGGGAAGTTGCGACTAAGGATGACCTGGGGATTGATCTTTCTTTGTTTAATGACAAATTTACAGCGACAGTTGACTATTTCCACGAAAAACGTACAGGTATTTTTTTAACACGTGAGTTTTTGCCTGACATTACAGGTCTTGAGAGCAAACCTAAAGCGAATGTAGGTGAAGTGAAATCTCAAGGTTTTGATGGCAATTTTGCTCTTAAGCAGAAACTGGGTGAGGTGGATATGACTATTCGTGGGAATATAACTTATAGTAAGAATGAAGTGCTCGAAAAGGATGAAGAGAATCAAGTCTATTCTTATTTATATCAAAAAGGGTATCGTGTAGATCAAGTTAAAGGATTGATAGCTGAAGGATTGTTTGCTGATTACGATGATATTCGTACCAGCCCGAAACAAGAGTTCGGTACAGTGCAGCCTGGAGATATCAAATATAAAGATGTAAATGGTGATGGTGTTGTAAACGATAATGATAAAGTTGCTATTGGCGCTACTACCACTCCAAACTTAGTATATGGTATAGGGGCATCTTTCGCATGGAAAGGAATTGATGTAAATGTTCACTTCCAAGGTGCCGGTAAATCCACTTTCCCTATTTATGGTAAGTGTGTATATGCATTCAGCGAAAGTGACTGGGGAAATATCTTTAAAGATATGATAAGTGATCGTTGGGTAGATTCAGAGACTGCTGCCAAACTGGGATTGCATGCTAATGAGAACCCCAATGCAACATATCCGCGTTTAACTTATGGGGAAAATAAAAACAACCAACAAACCTCTACTTATTGGATGCGTGATGGTCGATATATTCGTTTGAAGAATCTGGATATCGGTTATACTTTGCCAAAAAGCATAGTCAATAAACTGCACTTCAATAATATTCGTATCTATATTGCAGGATCAAACCTGATTACATGGTCTAAGTTCAAAACATGGGACCCGGAAACTGGCAATCCGCGGGGTGAAGCCTATCCGCTAACAAAATCAGTTACTATGGGTTTATCTGTTAACTTATAAAAATACTAAGAGATTATGATAAAGAAGATTTATATATTATTATTAACCGTATTAGGGATGGGAGTAATTTCTTCTTGCTCTGATTACCTGAATTCGGAGAAATATTTTAAGGATCGTCTGACACTGGAGAAAACTTTCGAAAGTAAGGATCATGTGGAAGAATGGTTAGCTTATGCTTTTTCATTTATAAAAAATGAAAACTATGAGGTGACGACTAAAGGACCAAGTGAGAATTCGTTTTGTTTTTCAGACGATATGTATTATGGTGACCGCGATAAGACAATCGATGCAACAAAGAATGAATTGTCATATAATATGTTCAAGTTAGGAGAATATGATGAGAATACTTATAATGTTGGGGCATGGGGGGCATGTTATAAAGGAATTTTCCAAGCATCAGTATTTATCCATAATGTTGACCGGTGTCAAGAGATGGCTGATTGGGAAATACTAGATTATAAGGGGCAGGCTCGTTTTGTTCGTGCTTACTATTACTGGTTGCTCTTACGTCGTTATGGTCCAGTGCCTATTATGCCGGACGAAGGAGTGGATTATACTCAAAGTTATGATCAAATAGCTACTCCACGTAGCTCATACGAAGAAGTGGCACAATATATCAGTGACGAAATGGTACAGGCTACTAAAGAGTTACAATATGATCGTCGTACTGATAATTATGCTATAGGCCGACCTACTCGTGGAGCTGCATTGGCAGTTCGTGCTTATGCACTGATTTTTGCAGCTAGTCCGTTTGCTAATGGAAATAATGATGAATATGCGCAGCAATTGGTAGATGATGAAGGGCGTCGTTTGCTTTCTTCCGAATATAGTGAAGAAAAATGGGCAAAAGCTGCTGCCGCTTGCCGTGATGTCATCGATTTAGATGTTTATGAGTTGAATATTGTAAATAAATCCACATCTGATAATGGACCTTCTGAACGTCCGACTGTTACTCCACCGGCTGATGGCGAGTTTTCCAATCAACCCTGGCCAAAAGGATGGACAAATATTGACCCGCTCAGATCATATCGTACTATCTTTGATGGTACTATATTACCTGCAAACAATAAAGAACTGATATTTACACGCGGGGCAACAAATATAGATATGTTGGTACTTCATCAGATGCCTAAGGATGATGGCGGCTGGAACTGTCATGGTATGACACAGAAAATGCTGGATGCATATTATATGAATAATGGTAGTAATGAGCCGGGTATGAACTCTATGTATCAAGGAGTAGCTAATTATCAAGGTATTGTAGATACTCGTGAACGTAGAACTGGATTTACTGATTTGCAAGACTTGAAGGATAATAAATATCCGGAATTAGGTTGGAAATATGATCCGAAGAAAGGAGATAACGATCAGGCCAAAACTGGGATGAATGTTTCTTTGCAATATGTAGAACGCGAACCACGATTCTATGCTTCTGTTGCTTATAATGGCTGTACCTGGTATTATTTGAGCCAGACTGAAAGCAAACCTGCCGATGTAAATCAACAAGTTTGGTACTACTTTGGAAGTTCCGATGGTTATCGTAATGACGGTTTCTACTTGCGTACAGGTATAGGAATCAAAAAGTTTGTTCATCCAAACGACTATCCAGGCAATTATGTTGCGAAAGCTGAAACAGCAATTCGCTATGCGGATATTCTACTGCTTTATGCTGAAGCATTGAATGAGTTGACTGGAACATACAATATACCTTCTTGGAATGAGGCGACAACCTACACTATCAGCCGTGATAAAGAACAAATGGAAAGAGGTATTCATCCGGTACGTATTCGTGCCGGGTTGCCTGACTATCCAGATGAATTTTATCTGCAGAGTGGGGTTGATGATATGCGTAAAGCATTAAAACGTGAACGTATGATAGAGTTAATGGGCGAAGGAAAACGTTACTTTGACATTCGCCGTTGGAAAGATGCGCCAGT
Source organism: Bacteroides sp. 1_1_14 (assembly GCF_000162515.1). Lineage (NCBI taxonomy): Bacteria > Pseudomonadati > Bacteroidota > Bacteroidia > Bacteroidales > Bacteroidaceae > Bacteroides > Bacteroides sp. 1_1_14. The sequence continues at coordinate 7,546 of NZ_GG774708.1, forward strand.
AGAAGAATCTCTGCAAATATACGGTTGTAATGTCTTTGTTGGTGAAGCTAAGAGAGACGAATTCCATTCGGCAATTCCTGTTTACAATCTCCCGTCTACTTTCTCGGAAAAGCTATGGTTATGGCCTATCAAACATAGTGAGTTGAAACGTAATTCACGTTTAACACAGAACCCAGGATGGACAATGTATGATTAATTCTAAACATAAAGACTTATATATGAAGAAAATATATACTTTGGCAGCTTTGGCTGCAATGACAATGTTGGGAACTTCCTGCAATTCGGAATGGGAAGATGAACAATATGAGCACTACATTTCTTTCAGTTCACAACTGGATAGTAAGGGAGTGACGAATATATATGTACCTTATAGCCGCCATGATGCAGAAGGAAATTATGCAGAAGGAGGAGAAGGGAGGTCCAATTATCAGTTACCGATACTTGTTAGTGGTTCTACCGATAATCCAAGTAATGTCACTGTACACGTAGCACATGATGCTGATACATTGAATATTTTGAATTACGCTCGTTACGCTACACGTACAGAACTATATTATGAGGATATGGGAGCAGAAGGATTGGCATACGCTTCATATCCAGAATCTCTACAGATAAAAGCAGGAGAAAATAAAGGTTTACTGGATCTTAAATTTGATTTTCGCAACATTGATATGTCAGAAAAATGGGTACTTCCATTGCAGATTGTAGACGACGCGTCTTACAACTACGTAGCTCATCCACGTAAAGACTATGCTAAGGCGATATTGAGAATCTTCCCATTTAATGATTACTCTGGCGATTATTCTGGTACAGGAATAACCAACAAGGTGGTGACGGGATATGATGGAGATGGTAAACCGATAGAAACAGCAGAATCTATCACAAAATCGTCAATAAGAGGGTATGTGATAGATGAACAGACAATTTTTACGTATGCAGGAATAGTAGATGAGGATTATACAGACCGTAGAAAGTATAAAATCAAATTTGCTTTTAATGGTGAGACGAATGGTTCGGTTACTATTTCCTGTGATAATGCAGAAGAGATTGGATTTGAATTAAACAAGGACGTGACTCCTTCATTTCGTATTTCTTCATCAATGGATGACGCGAAGCCTTATCTGGAACACCGTTATGTAATAATTAATAATGTTGATTATTATTTCAATTATATACCAGTGGAAGGTACCATCATTCGCTATCATGTAAAAGGTACATTGACATTATCACGTGATATCAATACTCAGATTCCAGACGAAGATCAAGCAATTGAATGGTAGTTTCTATTAATCGCTAATCTAATGATTCAAGAAGAGGGTGAAGTTCAAGTTATTGAATTCACCCTCTTCTCTTATTTTGAAAAGTTATTTTAGGACTGATTGTGTGCCGTTTATTGTCAAATATCCTAAAGCATACTATTTCGTTTCTGCAACTGTAGAATACGTCACGCTCCCTAGCTTCCCGTCATTACTCAGTGTCTCAGCTTGAATAATCAATGGCGTGGAATACTGATTATTGTAACATTCGATCACTGCCTTTCCATTTTCATCCGTCTGCACAGTCGGATTCCAGTAAAGAGTTCGTCTTTTGTCTGCTTTATCCATGTATAATTCTTTATCTATATAAGCAGGAGAATAATACTCCAATGCCGGTGTATATCCCTGCATAACAGTCTGCCGGGTACCAAGAGCCGCAGTCTCGTGTTTATTCAGAACATCATGTCTGGGCAATGGAATGAGGTAGAAGATACTATATTTGTCCAGTTCCGATACATCTACATCATTGGAATTGGACATTTTGGTGTTTTGGATAATTTCATCATCTACTCCTCCTGTGCCTTTACTGATGATAATAGAAGCCAAACCGTCTATTTCAGTCAGCATCATGTTTACTTCTGTTGACGATAGAATTTTGTTATCCATAATATAACAGATCGGTTTCTGGCGGTAAGTACAGTTATCATTGGAACGGTCCCAGTAAAAGAGTGGATTTAATTTTTCCATCACTTCCGGGATAGTGGTGACAACTTTGCCATTATCGCGAAGCTGATCGACAGCCTGGCGTATATCATAGTAGGCATCAATACTTTGCTCATTAATTTTAGTCGCCATATTCGTACTTTGACGGCGCCGCTTACTTTTGATTTCAACTTCGTCCAAAAGATAAAGCCCGTCTACCCGACGGATGGAATCTATATATAAAGAGTCGAATTTTTCAGCTTCCTGTTGCCAGTGGGCAATGTTGCTCCACTCCGGGTGCAACTCTCTGTAACCGTAAGCACGCGTAGCAGGCGAGAAATGCCGGTCGATGAGAATAGAAGCGTCCTTATTTCGTTCTTTTCCCACTTTGCGAGTCTGGATCACAGCTTCCATTGATCCCTCGAAATCTTCCAGCGGAATGCTGAAATGTCCGTTCTCATCCGTAACGGTCTGACCGGTAATAATCTCTGCATCTCTCTTCACCATTACGCTGAGAGCTATATCCTTCAGCTTGTTTTTGAGAATCGTAGATTTGACTTGTCCATAAAGTACCAGTTGGCTTTCAGGCAACTGAAGTGGGGTGAATGGGCTGATACCGATCTGTTGTGTCATATCATATTTACGCCATCCGTGTACCATTAACAGTATATCCAGTTCCTTCTGTTTCCGGAGAGAACTCTCTGTGAAGTAGTAGCCGGGTTGATGAATGTAGCCTTTCAAGTCCGATGTAAGTAGAAGGTCGGTGAAGATATTGTTATCATATTCCATATAATCAGAGCGGACGGCGTCACGGATACTGACTGATAATTTGCCGGGTATCGGTTCTCCTATGGCGTTGTTCAACTGCAGTTCGCAGCGGATGGGAGCATAAGGAGCGTAAATCTCTTTTAAACCTTTGGGCGAGATTTGTAAAGGAGCCCGTGGAGAAGCAAAGATAAAGCGGTCGCATAAAGTATTTCCGGCACGATTGAGCAGACTGATTTGTAAGACTCCTGCCGGTAACTTGCGCGACAATACTGTAAATTGCTGAGGCTTATTTGCCTGACAGTGGATAAGCTGATAGGCATGGGGACGTCCCTGATGGCTTATAAAAACGGCTAATGTATCCTGCGGGGTCGCTGCATTACATGATACCGTCACAGAAATAGCCCCTGCATTATTGCCTACTTTCAGAATATACCCGCTTGGCAGTGCTTTAGGGAGGGTAAATTCATACTGTTTTCCTTGAAAGTTTACTTTAGCGATTGCCGGCAGAGCAGAAGGCGTATACTCAAAAGCTCCCATTCCATCGTGTAAAGTTTCAAAAGACGTGATTTCTTGCCCTTCTTTGGTATAAAGTGTACCTGATAATTGAATATTTCCTTCATTTTTGCTTTCTGCTTTGAAAGCAACCTGCGAAGTTACCCCTTCGACTAACTGTCCTCCTTCCGGAAAGAAACGCAGACTCAGCTTCTCTCTTGTTTCTTCCGGCCTTTTCTCCATAGACGGACTCAACTCATAGGTGCTGATACTACGCTCCAACTGGTCGCTATGAGAAAGCTGATAGACAGGGAAAGTACGTGAAAAGTACTGCGGATCACTGAATGCAAGCATCCAGCGGGTGTAAGCACGTACTTCGTAATAACCGGATAGCATTGACTGGGGGAGTACAAACTGCCCGTTGCCTTCTCCTTGTGATAGTTTAATGATCTGTTTATCAGTAACGTGCCCTGCCTGATCTACCAGTTCCACATACAAAGGACGGCTGATTGAACTGAAAACTTGTTTTTCGGCAAGAGTGACATATGCTTTGAACCATATCGTGTCGCCCACATAATAGCTTGTATTATCAAAATGCAGATATGCTTTTTCACGCGGATAGTTATCGGCAAAAGTTTGAGCTTGATTCATGTACTGTTCGAATATCACTTTAGCGGGTGGATTTTCTCCACGTGCAGATATTGCTAAAAGTCCGCATACTGAGAGTAAAAATAATAACGGTTTGTTTTTCATATTAGTGCTGTCTATTTTTAGTTGTCTATTTTATTGTATGATTTTTATGTTCAGCACTTTCTCTGTGCTATTTTAGTATCATGTGAACTACTACAAAGATAGCGGTTTCGATGAATAAAGAAGGAAAAAAAACGTTCAATCTAAGAAAGAAACTGTTCATTACTCTATAAATACTAATCGGATTGCTGTTTCATGTTGATAATTCTTTTTATCAAAATTCGTTTGTACTGAATGAGAAAGGCTGCCTTATTTTTATTGTTGAATAGATTTTATCATTTTTTGAATAGAAAATGTTCGTGTTTCTATTGTTTTTTGTCGTTCTTTGTGTATCACATTAAACAAAATCTAATCAATGATAATAAATAGAATTATGAGAACACTTATTATTTTGCTTTTATGCACGAACACGAGTTTTGCGATAGCTCAGATTTCTCCCAAAGCAGTTGAGAAGAATAACCAATCTGTGAAAACTGCGGGTTTCTTTAATGATTCCGATTCTTTAAATAAGGCTATTCATCTTTCAGATGAGGCGATAGCTTTGGAGCCTTCATACAAACTGGCATATGCAAATAAGATTAAATACTTAATGGCGTTGGGACAGAAGGAGAAAGCACTGCAAACCATGTTGCAAATGGAGAAATTCTCTCCGGATGATCCTTACTATATTTTAGGTAAGGGAATGATGCTGGAAGAGAATGCTAAAAAGAGCCTGGCTATGGATGCTTACAAACAAGCTGCCTCTCTTTTCGAAAAACGCTTGAAGGAGAAACCAACTTATGTATTCGTACTCTTTTTGAGGGATAACAAGAATTATTCTTTGGATGAAATCGAAAAGGAGTATCTCCAAATCTTCAGTCCAGCAATAAGACAACACACGAAAAAGTTGATAGATGAACTTAGCAATAAAAGAGAGGATGTAATTCATGAGATGCTAGGTGGTAAATGAAAACATAGGGATGACTGTTGTTTCTAGTCGTTTCCTATACGGAAAACTGCCGTTTCCCGCCTGGGAATGATAAGCATTGTTGTTTAACTTCTCAGTTGTTAATATCTGACAAACAGATGGGAAAAAGATTAATGTGTTGCTATAATTTGATTTTAAAACTAATATTCATATGAAGTATTATTTTATTTTTTTGTTTCAGCTTATTGTGCTTTCTTCCTATGGGCAGAAGAATAAGGAAGCTGAGATAGATTCACTGGAATCGGAAATGATGAATTTCTTTCAAGCAACGTTGGAAAGAAATTATGGTCGAAAAGATGCTCTTGACTTATTGGTAAAGGGCTTGGAACGATATCACTTCAACTATCTGTTGGATGTAGACAAGGCTCGGCTGAAACAGATTAATGAAAAACTATATGCGGGTGGTTTACTTCATTCCTATTTTGTTGATGGAGCTATTCTGAATGATTCTTGCACGCTGTTTGTTCCGGATGGTGTTTCTCCGTCAGAATATCGTCAGTCTGATGCTTATCAACAAGCATCCAAGAATCAGCAGGAGTATGGTGGCTCTCTTAGCCTTGTTGCCGATTCACTACAATATGCGTATATGAAAGCTCAGGTTGAGTCTATAATTTTGCCGTTTAAGAAACGGTTGGATGGCTTCACATATTGGCAAAGAGAATTGGAACCGGCCATTCATCCGGCCTTGAAAGCGTATGTCAAAGCGGAAAATGCGACAGGAGGAGTTTCTTCGGTTATGATATTTGGGGAAATTGCCAGGAACACGGATCATTTTTGCAGTGATTTTAAAACAGATCGTGATGTGCGAATGTTCCTGACGCTTTATTTCTGGAAATATTTGTGTTATTTTGCAAATATAGATTTTTATACCGGTCAGGATAAAACTGAAGAGATTCTGAAGGGGGAGGCTGATTAGTTTGGAAATCTGATTATTAGTTTAAAACAAGAACCATTAATGTTATGAAATTGAGAATTGTACATTTGTTATTATTGCAGTCCGTAATGCTTCTTCTTTCCTGTTCCAATCAGAGCCGGAAGAATATGGATACATCGGCAGAACCAGCTGACGTACAGGCGAATGTGTCGGACAGTAGTAGAATTGAACAAGAAGCCATCGGCATGATTGAAGACTTTTATGAGGCTTATGCTGCCAGTTTCATGTCCACCGGTAAAGAAGCTCTCGCACTTGGGGATTCAATTAAGCAAAAGTTTCTGACCAAAGAGCTGATAGAGAAAGTTGATAGGCTGATAGAGGCGACAGATGCCGATCCGATCATTCGTGCGCAAGATTTAGGTGAAAATGACATGAAAACATTGTCGGTGAAACATCTGAATGATAATTGGTATGAGGTTAACTATACTTCGGCTAAAGGCAGCCAGTATGAACGTGCCGTGAGTATCCCGGTCAGAGTGGTTAACGTTGACGGACAATATCTGATTGATGATATAACTCCGGAAAACTGATCGTATCATTAAATGATATGAAAAAAGACAAACAGCATCTTTTACGCTAGGCAAAAGGGCTGTTTGTCTATATTCAACGAGGAAAAGAGTATTCGTTTTATTTCTGTTCTTTGACTTTTTCCATCAGTAGCTTCATGTAGTAGCCACCTACTACGGAACGTGCCTTGAAATTCATCATCTTTCCTGTATTCGTATCATGCCAGTCGCTGATAGGCACACGGGAAGTTGTTTCGTTCGCATAAGTATAGATCGGGTCGATGAACTTTTGGAACGTAGCATCGTCTGGAGACATACAGGCACTCCATAGTACCCAGTCGGATTTGGTATATTGTGCGCGGGAGTCCAATAGCAAACCATATTTATTTTGCTTGGTCAGATAGAAAGGAATTTCCGTATCAAATACTTTCTGCGGGAAAATGTTCATGTTAAACACTTTGTCCCATATCAGATTGTATTTCTGACTCCACGTTCCCGGTTTGTCAAATGCCAGTTTGTAGTGATCGCCGTCAAATGCCATCTTCTCCCATTCTATCGCCAGTCTTTTGGCGGTTTCGATGTATTTGTTCGCGGTCGTTTCTTTGCCCAGCATACGTGCCATTTCTCCGTATCCGGCGATTGCCATGATCGCTTTGGCGGAAAGATTGGCATTGTGTGCCAGATGTCCGGCAAAGTCATCTGTACAAAGTTGGTTTTCAGGGTCCAGACCGTTCTCAATCAGATAGTTTGCCCATGTTGATAATGTTTCCCAGTATTTGGAAGCATAGTTGGCATTGCCTTCCATCATAGAGATGGCTGTAGTTACCAGAATCATGTTTCCGGCTTCTTCGATAGGCATATCTTCACCATAAAGTTGCCCGTTGGCTATTGGATAAGTTCCTAAGTCATGAGCGGGGTAAGGCTTGTTCCAGCGTCCGCTTTCGCTGTAGTAGAAGATAGAGTTGAGCATTCCCTTCATCAGTTCCGTATTGTAAATAAGGTATAGTGGAGCGGATGGATAAGTTAGGTCTACTGTGTTGATACAGCCGTTACTATGGTTCTCTTTGGATAAGAAAAGCAGGTTGCCTTCCTTGTCGGTAAGGAGTTTATGGGCGGTAATGGAGTGGCGGTAAGTCAATGCGAGTAGTTCGGCATATTTCCTGCCTCCGGCTTTTTCTGCATCAGCCATCAGTTGTTGGTCGAAGGCACGGCAACGTTTCATCAATGAGGGATAAGAAGCCTGCGCACGTTCGAAAGCATCAAAGATGCTGACTTGACCGTTGTGTTTCCAGTATGCCATGCGGCGTTCGTAGAAATATTCGATCGAGTAGATATCGTCGTAGCCTAACATCACATATCCGCTTTTCCCTTGATTGTCTACCTTGCCTAAGTTTTCGGTATAAGCCATAGCGGGCATGTCACTTTCGCTGCGGGTAATGAAATCCTGGGAGTTGGGTAATAGTTTGCCATTGGTGATGAAGGCTTGCTTCATGTCATAGTAGTTACCTATGCTTAAGTCCTTGTTGGGTGCGCTGTTGCTTCCCAGATAAGCATATCCCCAGTCGATGCGTACACCGTCTCCTTTACGTTTTACGTAAGGCTGGTCGATGGTACCTGCCTTGAGGTAATCCATTCCGTTTTTGCTGATCTTTTCTGAGATGGTTGGTTGTGACGGTTCGTGTACGGCAAGTTGCGGGGTTGTTTCGATATACACTTGCACATCATGTTGTTTCTTGTCGAGTGAACGTACCCGATAGGAGATGTAGTTGATAGGGGTCGAGATAAGATCAAGATCTTCCATCAGCAGAGGTGCTGTGAATACAAGATCCAGTTCTACCGGACCGCAGGTGAATGTATAGTAGGTCTGTGTCGGTAATACATCGACAGACTTCTGGATAGCAGCTTCCTTGAAGTTGCTGAGCTGTTTGTTCTCACGGAACAGGCCGAAATCAACGTATGCTCCGCCGGTTGTGTTGTGACAGTGTGCTGCAATAATGTTTGTTCCTTTACGGAGCTTGGCTTTAGCTGATGCGGATAGTTCGATGGTAACATCGTCATTCCAGGAATAATCGGTTGCCACCAGTTTTTCTCCGTTCAGATAGAGCTCGAATACATCGTCGTGTGAATAACGTAAGTAGATAATGTCGTTTGTCAGGTCTTGATTGAGGTTGAAACTACGGCGTACCCAGATGTCTTCGGTGTTCCACTCTGTGCCGATGCGTTTCATGTCTTTGGTGCCGAAAGCGGCTTTGCCCTTGGTCCATCCGGAATCATCGAACTGGGGCTGTATCCAGTTGGCCGCCGGTTGGCTCATGGTGAACTTTGCTTCCCAACGTTCGGTGTTTGTCATCGGAAGGATTGTTTCGAGGTTTAGCTTGTCCTTGCCCATGAAACGATATACTTTCCCGTCCACCCGGAGCGCGCCCAGTAAAGGATGGGTGGCGGCTGTCCAGTGTTCGGTGTTCCCTTCGTTCAGTTCGTTGTAGGGAGACCAGATAGCAAGATAAGTATCGGAAGTGATCAGAGGTACGGACGGTGCACGCAAAGCGATATCCTGACTCGTTTTAAACAGGTCAGTTGCCTGCACATTGCATGCGAGGCAAACTGACATGATTGTAGAGAATAGTTTATTCATTAATATGAAACTTTTATTTATTTAGCGAGTTACAAATTTTCTGGTTGATGGCTTTGATTTTAGGCTCGTCTACTTTGATCACTTTCCGGTCGTAAGTAACCAGACCGTTCACTTCTTCTTCCACATCTGTGATTTGTGTGTATACGGCAGCCGAGAAGCCTTTCTCGATCAGTTCCAATAAATGGTCTGCATATTTTATGTATTCATTAGTCACTTCTTCCGGCGTGTTGAACTTCACGTAGCCCCAGTTCTTGTCTGCCAGCCACAGATGTCCTTTCAGTGCCATACCTATACCGCCATATTCGCCCAGTACGGTAGCGCGTATCGGATCGTAGAGATAGAGGTTCGGTCCGGGATAGTTATGAAGGTCGAGAATATCTCCGCACGTGTAGTGGTTACCTCCACTGGCAGGGTTTACCAGACGGCTGGGGTCGTATTCTTTCGTCCATTTAGTGATTTCAGGAGTCTTGAATTGTCCCCATGCTTCGTTGAAAGGTACCCATACGCCGATGCTCGGATAAGAATACAGGTAGTCGATAATTTCTTTCCATTCTTTGCGATAGTTAGCTTCTGATGCTGCGGAGCGGATGGCGTCTGCGCCGTCATAGTACTTGTGCATCTGCCATTCGGCAGGACCGCGACCTCCGTTCGGCATATCTTGCCATACGATCAGTCCGAGTTGGTCGCAATAAGTATACCAGCGTGCCGGTTCTACTTTTACGTGCTTGCGCACCATGTTGTAGCCGAAATCTTTGATCTTCTTCAAGTCATATACCAATGCTTCGTCTGTTGGCGCTGTGTATAAGCCGTCCGGCCACCAACCCTGGTCGAGCGGACCAAACTGGAAATAGTCTTTGTTGTTGAGTTGCAGGCGTGTAATACCATTCTTGTCTTTATGAGTTGAGAATTTGCGGAGAGCGGTGTAACTCTTCACTTGGTCTACAGCTTTGCCGTCTTTATAAAGAGTGACTTCCATATTATAAAGTGAAGGAGACTCGGGTGTCCATAATTTAACGTCTTCCGGCATTGTTAATTCTACCGGTACGCCATTGAGCGCCGCTCCTTTGGCTACGAGGTTTTTGCCGTCGAATACTTTCACTTCCACTTTGTCTGGAGAGCATACGTTGGTGGCTACTTCCACTTTGACAGTCTTCTTGTCGATATCCGGAGTTGTTTTCAGTTGGGCGATATGCTGGGCAGCTACCGGTTCCAGCCATACAGTCTGCCAGATACCTGTGACTGGTGTATACCAGATTCCTTCCGGTCTTTCTACTTGTTTTCCTCTCGGCTGTTCGCCACGGTCAGAGGGGTCCCACACTTTCACAACCAGCTGGTTATTGCCTTTATTCAATGCGGAAGTAATATCAAAGTAGAATGGAGTGAAGCCTCCTGTATGTTGTCCTACTTTTACGTCATTTACCCATACATCGGCTTTCCAGTCCACAGCTCCGAAGTGCAGTAATATTTGTTTGCCTTTCCATGCTGACGGTACATCAAAAGTACGCTGATACCATAATTCCTGATGCTCGTTAATGGTTTTACCTACTCCTGACAGGGAAGATTCGACTGCAAAAGGTACTAAAATCTCTCCTTGGTAATTGTTTGGTGCCGGTTCTCCTTTTTTAGTAATCGCATAATTCCAGCTACCATTCAGATTCTTCCAATCCTGGCGTTCCATAATGGGGCGTGGGTATTCCGGTAATACGTTTTTAGGATTCAACTGCTCACCCCACGGAGTCTTTATCTTATCACCGGCGGGCTTCCATTGAGCGAATGTCGGGCTACAAAGAGCCAATGCGAATAGCACTGCTAGAAAATTCTTTTTCATGGTAATTATCTTTATATGTATTAAATAGAAGAATTAATATTCATAAAAGGAATATTGCAAAGAAAAGCCAATCAGAGAAGAATAAAGGAAATTTGCTGTTCAATAAATGATAAATGCTCGTCATTTTATAGTGAATGACAGTTTTTTATGCGATAATGGTTATTTTTTGTCCTTAATTGAATAATAAGTAGCTTATATTACCGGAGATAATTATGACTTTTGGAGGGAGAACAATCGTATGTTTCCGCGGATAGTCGTAAATAAACTGAAAAACAACTATAATAAACTTTATCAATGAGAATCCTTTTTTTATTAGTAGTATTGTCGGTTACTTCTGCCCTACAGTCGCAGGTAGTCATTAAAGAGAATGCTATTCAGAGTAAGTATGCTTTTCCCTTGGTTACTTCGAAAGCGAAAGCTGTAGTAGTTTATGATACTGATGACTATTTGGTGGTACGTAAGACTGCGGAGCTTTTTGTTTCGGACGTCGAATCAGTGACCGGACAACAATTACGGTTGACGGACAAACTGAAAGGCGACAAAGAGATTATTATTGTGGGTACAGTTGAGAAAAATCGGCTGATCCGCCAGTTAGCTGAGAAGGGCAAGCTAGATATCTCTTCTTTGGAAGGGGCATGGGAACGATTTCTGATTCAGACGGTTTCCCGTCCATTCCCCGGAGTCAGCAAAGCGCTGGTAGTAGCGGGGAGCGACAGGCGGGGAGCTGCGTACGGACTTTTTTCGCTTTCGGAAATGATGGGAGTGTCTCCTTGGTACTGGTGGGCTGATGTTCCGGTGAAGAAACATAAGACGCTTTATGTCGATGCCCCCGCCACTTTGTCCAAGACTCCTTCGGTGAGGTACAGGGGGATTTTCTTAAATGACGAAGACTGGGGACTGAAACCTTGGGCTGCCAAGACATTCGAGAAAGAAAGAGGAAATATCGGCCCTCGTACCTATGCCAAAATATGCGAACTGTTGCTGCGACTGAAAGCTAATCATCTGGCACCGGCCATGCACCCCGTTTCTACCGCATTTTATAAGATACCGGAAAATAAACTGGTAGCTGATACCTTTGCCATTGTTATGGGGTCCAGTCACTGCGAACCGTTATTGCTGAACACTGCCAGCGAATGGGACAGCAAGACGATGGGACCATGGGATTATAACAAGAACAAAGATAAGATCAACGAGGTATTGAGTAATCGTGTGAAGGAAAACTGTGCGTATGAAAATGTATATACGCTGGCTTTAAGAGGCCTGCATGATGCAGCTATGGGTGGCGGAGATGTGCCGATGCGGGAAAAGGTTAAGATGCTGGAAAGTGCACTGAATGCTCAGAGAGAGATCATTGCCCGGCATATTGACAAACCTGTTGAAACAATTCCACAAGCATTTACGCCTTATAAGGAAGTGCTGGAAATCTATTCGAACGGACTGGAATTGCCGGATGATGTTACAATTATCTGGGCGGATGATAATTTCGGTTATATGAAACGTCTGAGTGGTCCGCAGGAGCAAAAGCGCTCCGGACGTGCAGGCGTTTATTATCATATATCTTATTTGGGTGTTCCTCATAGCTATTTGTGGTATAGTACTACCCCTCCGGCATTGATGTATGAAGAACTTCGCAAGGCGTATGATACCACTGCCGATCGTGTCTGGCTGGCGAATTGCGGAGACTTGAAAGGGGCTGAAACACAAATCTCTCTTTTCCTTGATATGGCTTATGATATAGACAGCTTCAATGCGGATAATGTCGCCACTTATCCGGCACGTTGGCTGGCAAAGATGTTTGGTGAGGAGTACTACGATACATTGGAAGATATAACTTGTTCTCATATAAATTTGGCTTTTTCCAGAAAGCCGGAGTACATGGGCTGGGGATATTGGAATAACTATTGGGGAGGCGGAGAGAAACGTACGGATACGGAGTTCTCTTTTGCTAACTATAATGAAGCGGAAAGACGCTTGACTGAGTATAGCCGTATTGGGAAAAAAACGGAGGACTTGTTAGCTTCATTGGACGAAAAGAGTAAACCGGCTTTCTATCAATTATTATACTATCCGGTGAAAGGGGCCGAACTGATGAATCATATGACCATCAAAGGACAGTTTTACCGTCAGTATGTCCGTCAGCAATGTGCTGCCGCCAATCGGCTTAAGGCTCAGGTGAAGTGCTATCATGATAGTCTCGAAATCATAACCGATGGATACAACTCTCTGCTGGATGGAAAATGGAAGCACATGATGTCTTTAAAACAGAACTATGATGGTACGAGTTCCTATTTCATGATCCCATTGATGGAAGAAGAATACACACCTGTTGGCTTTCCTAAGCTGGGGCTTCAGGCAGAAAGCGAAAATTTGGATAAAGGAGGAATGAGTTTTCATACATTGCCCGCCTACAGCACTTATTCACGTAAAAGTCATTGGATAGATATATATAATCAGGGGACCGGAGAGCTAAGCTGGAGTATCACGCCTTCGGAAGACTGGATCCTGATTTCTCAGAAAAGTGGTAAGACGTCTGCGGAAAACCGTATCCATATATCTGTTGACTGGGATAAAGTGCCGGTAGGAGAAAAGGTGAAAGGACAAATTGATGTAACTTCCGGCAGTCAGAAGGAGAGTGTACTGGTTTCAGTATTCAATCCGGAGTCTCCTGCACGTACAGAAGTACAAGGATTGTATGTAGAGGAGAATGGTTACATTTCTATTCCGGCAGCCGACTTCCACCGGAAGTTTGAGAGTAATGATATTCGGATGAGTATCCTTCCGGGACTTGGTTTTGAGGGTCGCTCTTTGCAGTTGGGGAATCCGACAGCTCCCTTGCAAATGTATCGTGCAGGTGATGTCCCCAGGGTGGAATATGATTTCTATACATTTAATGCCGGGATTTATGATGTATATACGTATGTTTTGCCGACATTTCCCTTGCATGCTGAGCGGGACTACAAATTGCCGGAACATACTAACTCGGATACAAAGTATAGTGTCCGTATAGATGATGGTTCCATTTCTACTCCTTCTACTTCAGCTATCGAATATTCTCAAATCTGGTATGATAGCGTATTGAAGAATTGCAGAGTGAATAAGTCTACTTTGTATGTAAAGAAGCCCGGTAAGCACACTTTGCAGATACGCTGTGGTGATCCGGGCGTCGTTATTCAAAAGATTGTCATTGACTTGGGAGGAATGAAGCGTTCTTATCTCGGCCCTCAGAGTACAATCTGTAATTAGTTCTGTTTTTTATGAATAGGGGAACCGGATGGCCTTGCCATTGGTTCCTCTTCTTTTTGAGGGGTTCCCAGCACGGGCATTCCGTCTTTGTCCCAGTCTATCTTCTGTAAACGGGGAGAACGGGAATCGGATGCGCCAGGAGCGTCATTCGGTATCTGGCGGGCATGATATAGCATATACCATTCTTTCCCATCCGGAGACGGAGTGAAAGATATTCCGCCGGGACCGTATACATTGTTTTCAGGGTCTTGTTGTAGTACCGGAACCGGAGACTTCTTCCAGGAAGCCGGATTGAGTAAGTTAGCTTTTGCGTCTGCAGTCAGTAATCCGACACAATAATAAGGAGTCCAGCTACCACTGGCTGAATAGAAGATGCATGCTTTGTCTTTATTCTTTGATTCAAAATATTGGGTGCTTCGTTTACATGTATCGGATAGGCTGTTTTGCTGCCATCCGGATTTACCCATTGGCATTCCCATTCATATTCAGGTTTGGAGATGAGAATCCTGTCAGAAGACAGTGTCCATGGATTCTCCATAGTAGCGATGTAGATACATTGGGTTTCACTGTCTATCCTTCGTTTTTGCCAGCCGCACCATATCATATAGCGTTGGCCATCATGTTCAAAGGTGCTGGCATGGATTGCCCAGTTGTTGTCTTTATCTGTCTGTATGCGTCCTTTCATCACAAATGTTCCTTCCATGGGGTTGGCGGCTTCATTCTCGACGACATAAATCTGGTGATTATCCATATTGCCGTCGTCTGCGGCAAAGTAAATATACCATTTGTTATTTATACGATGAATTTCGGGTGCCCACAGATGATAGGAGTTGCTGGGGTCGGTGGGTATCCATACATCTTTTTGAGTAGCATGTGAGAGGTCTGTTATATCATCGGTTTCCCAAAGTATGACTCTGTTTTCTGAGCCCTGTGTATAATAATATTTGCCTTCATGAAAAATAGCCCATGGCTCTGCTCCACGTTCAAGTAACGGGTTCGTATAGGTATTTCCTGCGGCTACAGTTTCTTTCTCTGTTGTAGCCTTCTTATGCTGGCAAGAGACACCGATTAATAAGATAATGGATAATAAAAACAATCTGCTTCTCATGGTACTTCTCATTTGATAATGACAATGCAAAGTAAGCATAAAATATTGATAAATCATGCAAATGGAAGTAGAATGGTCAGTTTTTGTTGTTAAATGAACTGTAATTTCTGAAACTTTTCTTTGTTTTTTCTCATCTTTGCGAAGTGAACTTTTAAATAAATAATATATGAAACTTAGACATCTTTTTCTTTTCTGTGTAATTTGCTGTTCTGTATCTATATCTGCCCAAAACAAAAGTAAGCTTCCGAAAACGAGTGGTAATCCTATTTTCCCTGGTTGGTATGCCGATCCGGAAGGGATTGTGTTTGGAGATGAATACTGGATTTATCCTACCTATTCTGCCGCTTATGATGATCAGATATTCATGGATGCTTTCTCATCAAAAGATTTGGTAAACTGGACCAAGCATCCGAAAGTACTTTCCAAAGAAAATATCAGCTGGCTCAGACGTGCATTGTGGGCCCCGGCAGTAATCCATGCTAATGATAAATATTATTTCTTCTTCGGAGCCAATGATATCCAAAATAATAATGAGTTAGGCGGAATTGGAGTTGCTGTAGCAGACAATCCTGCAGGACCTTTTAAAGATGCGTTGGGAAAACCGTTGATTGATAAGATTGTAAATGGTGCTCAGCCGATTGATCAGTTTGTATTTAAGGATGATGATGGACAATATTATATGTATTATGGTGGTTGGGGACATTGTAATATGGTGAAGATGGCACCGGATTTATTGAGTATTGTACCTTTTGAGGATGGTACTATCTATAAGGAAGTGACTCCCCAAAATTATGTGGAAGGGCCGTTTATGCTGAAACATAATGGAAAATATTATTTTATGTGGTCGGAAGGTGGCTGGGGAGGTCCGGATTATAGTGTAGCCTATGCCATTGCGGATTCACCGTTCGGTCCGTTTGAAAGAGTCGGAAAAATTCTGCAGCAAGATACTAATATAGCAACCGGTGCTGGTCATCATTCGGTAGTTAAAGGTCCCGGAGCAGATGAATGGTATATCATTTATCACCGTCGTCCGTTGGGCGAAACTGCAGCGAACAGCCGTGCAACTTGTATAGATCGTATGTACTTTAATAAAGACGGAAAAATAGAGCCTGTCCGTATGACTTTTGAAGGAGTAGGAGCTAGCCCTTTGGCAACCCCTGTTCGCGCTAAAACATATGCTAATCCTGTAATAAACTTTAGTTTGCCCGATCCTACTATTATAAAAGGAGACGATGAATATTACTATCTATACGCAACTGAAAGTATTAAAAATGTACCTATTCATCGATCAAGAGACTTGGTAAACTGGTATTATGTAGGTACTGCTTTTACAGATGCTACCCGTCCAAACTTCGAACCTAAAGGGAGAATATGGGCACCGGATATTAATAAAATCGGTGATAAATACGTAATGTATTATTCTATGTCCACTTGGGGAGGTGAGTGGACATGTGGTATTGGTATTGCTACTGCTGATAAGCCGGAAGGACCATTTACTGATTTGGGTAAGTTATTCCGGAGCAATGAAATCAATATACAGAATTGCATTGATCCTTTTTATATTGAAGATAATGGAAAGAAATACCTTTTTTGGGGGAGCTTCCACGGAATATATGGTACGGAACTGACAGAAGATGGTCTCTCTTTGAAGAAAGGTGCTCCAATAGAGCAAATAGCCGGTACTGCTTATGAAGGTACGTATATTCATAAACGGGGTGGCTATTATTATTTGTTTGCTTCCATCGGTCGTTGCTGTGAAGGCTTGAAGAGCACATATACTACAGTCGTGGGGCGTTCGAAAAATCTGTTCGGCCCTTATGTTGACAAGAAAGGGCGTTCAATGTCGGATAATCATCATGAGATATTGATTCAGAAGAATAAAGCATTTGTCGGTCCGGGGCATAATTCAGAACTGGTGACAGATAAGAAAGGAAACGATTGGATGTTCTATCATGCGGTAAGTGTTGCTAATCCCGAGGGTCGTGTATTGATGATGGATCGTGTACAGTGGAAAGGTGGCTGGCCATTTGTGAAAGGCGCTGTACCTTCCTTGGAGACTGCTGCTCCGGACTTCAGATAAGTTTTTTCATATGGCTATTCATTTCTTTACAATGAAAAATGAGCATATAAAATGTAGTTGAAGTTTAAACAAATAAATTTTATCCAGACACTTTATCCAGAATAGAAAAAGTATTGGGGAAATTGCAAAGAGAAAACTATTTATCTATAGGAAATGATGGCTTTTCTCTTTGCAATTAACTTTTTCTATAAAGGTGGGCTTTTTTTTGATTTATTGTTTTATTTTTGTCCTTGTAAACTCATAAACTTGTTATAGATGGCCTCAGATATACACACTCTCTCTGATTCTCTTTTATGGAAGAGGTTTCTCGAAGGAGATTCGAGTGCGTATTCTCAAATATATAATCAGACTGTACAAGAGCTGTTCCGATATGGTTTACTGTATACTTCGGACAGGGAGCTGGTCAAAGATTGTATTCATGATGTGTTTGTGAAGATTTACACCAACCGTGCCAAATTAACCCCTACTGATAACATTATAGCTTATTTGATGGTGGCACTGAAAAATACACTCTTTAATGCGTTAAAGAAAACATCTGATTCTTTTTCATTGGACGAAGCTGATGAGAAAGAAGACCAGTCCGAAGAGCATTTTTCTACTCCGGAAACTATTTATATAAATAAGGAACAAGAGAAGAATACTCATATGAAGGTGCATGCTATGATGTCCTCCTTAACCACCAGGCAACGTGAAATTGTTTATTATCGGTATATTAAGGATATGAGTATTGATGAAATTAGTAAAATCACGGACATGAATTATCAGTCTGTATCTAACTCTATCCAGCGGGCTTTGGGGCGTGTACGGAATCTATTCAAGCGAGAATAGGAGAGAAGAATATTCAGCTTTTTCCTGCCCATCAAAAAAATATCGAAAATAGTTTGAAAAAAGTGAGTATAAAATCAAAGTAGAACTGTTATCCTAATGTAAAGACAATGAAAATGATTAATTCAGAACTGGAACATACTGATTTTTCTAGATATACTTTTGAAGAATTCCTTCAAAATGATTTTTTTATATCTTCTGTTAAATATCCAACAGAAGAGATACAAGAGTTTTGGGATCGTTTTGAGAAATCTACTCCTTCTAATATAGATGATTATTTTGCGGCAAGAGAATATATAGAAACGATTTCTACTTCAGAAGGTGATTTGCTTTCGAATCAGGAACTGGGAGATTTGTGGGCTGATATCCAGACAACAAATATTAAAAATGATAAGATTAAACATAAAAACTTTTTTCTGATAGGGTTGACTGCCGCAGCCAGTGTAGCTATTTTGGTTGGTAGTTTCTTTTTATTAAAGAATTATCAGGCGATTTTGGCTCCTGATATTGCGACATTTGCAGTTCAGACTAAGACCGAATTACCGGCTACAGAGGAAACATTGTTGATTCTGGCAGAAGATAAAGTCGTAAGTCTGAAAGAAAAAGAGACTACAATTACCTATGATTCTGTAGCAATTAAAGCTAACGAAGAAAATATATCCAAAAAAGAACTGGCGGTTTATAATCAGTTGGTTATCCCACGTGGAAAGCGTTCTGTACTGACATTTTCTGATGGCTCTAAAGTATGGGTGAATGCAGGTACCAGAGTCATTTATCCTACAGAATTTGAAAAGGATAAACGCGAAATCTATGTTGACGGAGAAATCTATATTGAAGTAGCTAGAGATGAAGAACGTCCTTTTTATGTACGTACTAAAGATATGAACGTTAGGGTGCTGGGTACTAAATTCAATGTGACAGCTTATGAATCTGAGCCTATTCGCAGTGTGGTGCTGGCTCAAGGGTGTGTACAGGTTGAGACGACACAAACCCCAAAAGCTATTTTAGCTCCTAACCAGATGTTCAGTTCCGTAGAAGGGAAGGAAAATATTTCACAGGTAGATGTGGAACAAATGATTTCATGGGTAAATGGTCTCTATTGTTTCAATA
The DNA here is from genome assembly GCF_000162515.1 of Bacteroides sp. 1_1_14. Classification (NCBI taxonomy): domain Bacteria; kingdom Pseudomonadati; phylum Bacteroidota; class Bacteroidia; order Bacteroidales; family Bacteroidaceae; genus Bacteroides; species Bacteroides sp. 1_1_14. The sequence goes on from NZ_GG774708.1 coordinate 26,750, forward strand.
GTGCCGATTTGGGAATTGTATTGAAACGTCTGTCCACTTACTATGGAATAAATGTCGAATTTGACTCAGCGCTAAGTAAGATAAAATGTTCTGGAAAAATTGATTTGAAAGACAACTTTGAGACAGTAATTAATGGATTAACCTTTGTAGCACCAATATCTTATGCCTATGATGGACAGTATAAAACTTATCGGGTCGTGAAAAAATAGACACAGAAAAATATAGTAATTAATAAAATAAATCTTAAGAATTTATGGCGATTTTTATAAAGAGTGGATAATACTGCTGTATTATCCAGATGGGGCTCATATGCCTGTAAGTGTTAAGTTATAAAATAATAATATTATGAGAAATTTGGACATTGTTAATATGAAAAATTCAATTAAGGGAAGAAAGAGCAAAATACTCAAGCTATTTCTTTGCTTCTTACTTTTGGGAGTAAGTTATTCTTTCGCTAATAACAATAATTATTCCCAGCTCAAAACTCTCTCGGTGAACGTGAACAATAAGACGTTGAGAGAAGTCTTTCAAACAATAGAGAAAACCAGCCAGTTTGTCTTTTTCTATTTGGATGATGCAATAAATCTGGATCGTAAGGTATCCATTGATAGCAAAGACAAGAAGATAGACGAAATCCTTACTGAACTCTTTGAAGGTACGTCCTGTACTTATAGAATCTCTGACAGACAAGTTTTTATCTCAGGAAAGTCAGCTGCCGTTTCTGCCGCGCAACAACAGAATGCTCGAAAAATCACAGGTCGTGTAACGGACACCAAAGGAGAGCCACTTATTGGTGTGAATGTTACTGTGGATGGAGATACCAATGGTTCAATAACCAATATGGATGGGTTATTTGAATTGCGTGTCAGCAAGAAGAATGCTGTTCTTAAGTTTACTTATATCGGATTTAAACCTTCGGAGGTAAGAATAAACTCATCTACAAATATCTATGATGTTGTACTGGAAGAACAGGTAAACGAACTGGAAGAAACTGTGATTGTCGGTTACGGTACACAACGTAAAATCAGTAATATCGGTGCACAATCCAGTATGAAGCTGGAAGATATAAAAACTCCTTCGGCTAGTTTGACTACCACCTTGGCCGGTCGTCTGGCTGGTGTAGTTGCTGTACAACGTACAGGTGAGCCTGGAAAAGATGCAGCAGATATCTGGATTCGTGGTATTGCTACTCCCAATACGGCTACTCCCTTGATTTTGGTGGACGGAGTAGAACGTGCATTCAACGATATTGATCCTGAAGATATCGAATCATTGACTACTTTGAAAGATGCATCAGCAACCGCTGTTTATGGTGTACGTGGTGCGAATGGTGTAATCATAATCAAAACAAAGCCGGGTAAAATAGGTAAACCGACAATTAGTGCTGATTATTATGAATCATTTACCCGTTTCACTAAAATGGTGGATTTGACAGATGGTGTCTCTTATATGAAGGCGGCTAATGAAGCGTTAAGAAATGATGGACTGGCAACTAAATTTACAGATTCACAAATCCAGAATACAATCTTAGGTAAAGACCAGTATCTGTATCCGAATGTGGACTGGCTGAATGAGATATTTAATGATTGGGGACACAATCGTCGTGTTAACGTGAATGTACGTGGTGGTAGTGAGAAAGTTTCATACTACGCTTCGGTCAGCTACTTCAATGAGACTGGTATGACAGTGACAGATAAGAGCATCAATACCTTTGATTCAAAGATGAAGTATAGCCGCTATAACTTTACTACCAATCTGAGTATCGATGTGACTCCGACAACTAAAGTGGAAATTGGTGCTCAGGGTTATCTGGGTGAAGGTAATTATCCGGCCATATCTTCCAAAGACTTGTATAATGCTGCTATGTCCATTTCTCCGGTAGAATATCCGAAAATGTTCTTTGTTAATGGTGAGGCATATATTCCGGGGCGTTCCACCAATAACAACTTCAACAACCCTTATTCACAAGCTACACGTCGTGGATATGATAATCTGACCAAGAATCAGATTTATTCTAATTTACGCATTACGCAAGACCTGGATATGTTTACTAAGGGATTGAAATTGACAGCTATGTACGCATTCGATGTATATAATGAAATACATGTTCATCAGGATCGTGCAGAGTCTACTTATTATTTTTTGGATACGAATGTTCCTTATGACTTGGACGGACAGCCGATTCTACAAAGAATCTATACGGGCACCAATGTCTTGAGTTATAAGCAGGAAACGAGTGGTAATAAGAAAACATATCTGGAAGCTTCTTTAAATTACGACCGCGCATTTGGCGATCATCGTGTAAGCGGATTATTCCTCTTTAATCAGCAACAGAAACTTCTTTATCCCAAAGGAACATTGGAAGATGCCATCCCTTATCGTATGATGGGTATTGCCGGACGTGCTACTTATTCATGGAAAGACCGCTATTTTGCAGAGTTCAATATTGGTTATAATGGTGCGGAGAACTTCTCTCCTAAAAATCGTTATGGTACTTTCCCTGCGTATGGTGTTGGTTGGGTGATTTCAAATGAAAAGTTCTGGGAACCGCTGTCAAAGGTCGTATCATTCCTGAAGATCCGCTATACGGACGGTAAAGTCGGTAATAGTGATGTTTCCGACCGTCGTTTCATGTATTTGAATCAGATGAAAGAAAATGGAGACTATGGTTATAAACTGGGACCTAACGGGACGAAATATTCAGGATATGAAACATTGAATATGGCTGTGGACTTGATTTGGGAAGAAGCACGCAAACAAGACTTAGGTATTGACTTGAAACTGTTTAATGATGATCTTTCAATAATCTTCGATATCTTCAAAGAGCGCCGTGAAAATATCTTGTTAAAACGTGAAAACTCTATTCCGTCATTCTTAGGATATAATACATCTGCTCCTTATGGAAATATTGGTATTGTTGAAAATAAAGGTTTCGATGCTACAGTAGAATACAATAAAAGATTTAATAAAGACTGGACGCTTGCTATTCGCGGTAATATTACCTATAATAAGGATAAATGGATTGAAGGTGAATTACCGGAACAACGCTATGATTGGATGAATCAATATGGACAGAATATTCTAGGAAAAAAAGGATATATCGCAGAAGGTTTGTTTACACAGGCTGAAATTGATGATATGGCACGTTGGGAGTCTTTGTCCCAGGCAAATAAAGCTACTACTCCGAAGCCGTTTGCTTCTCAGTTTGGTACAGTAAAAGCGGGTGATATCAAGTATAAAGACCTTAATAATGATGGTCAGATTGACGCTTATGATAAAACTTATATCTGCCGTGGTGATGTACCTACTATGGTATACGGTTTTGGCTTCACGCTGGGTTGGAAGAACCTTTCATTAGGTATGATGTTTCAGGGTACTCATGATGCAGAACGTATAATGAGCGGTAGCAGTATTCAACCGTTTAACGGCGGTGGCGGTTCCGGTAATCTGTATAGCAATATTGATGACCGCTGGACTGAAGATAACCCGAATCAGAATGCTTTTTACCCGCGTTTGTCCTATGGAGCTGAAACTTCCAGTAACATTAACAATTTCCAGCCGAGTACATGGTGGGTTCGTGATTTTAGTTTCCTGCGCTTAAAAACAATGCAGATCTCCTATAACTTACCGAAAGACTGGGTGAATAAAGTACGTTTGAAAAATGCGGCAGTCTATGTGATGGGAACAAACTTGTTTACTCTTAGCAAATTCAAATTATGGGATCCGGAGTTGAATACAGATAACGGTGCTTCTTATCCGAATACAACCTCTTATTCTGTAGGCGTTAATTTCACATTCTAAAAACCAATAACAATGAAAAAATATAACTATATACTATTGGGTATGTTATCACTCTTTTTTGTGACAACACTTACTTCCTGTTCAGATTATTTTGATCAAGTGCCCGATGACCGATTATCTTTGGAAGAAATTTTTAAGACCAGAGATGGAGCATTGAAATATCTTTCGAATGTTTATACCTTCTTGCCGGATGAGTTTAATCAGCGCCAGGTACATGAAACCAGCTTGTATCGTACACCGGGACCATGGACCGGAGCGAGTGATGAAACCGAATGGACTTCATCAGGCAATAAAGCCAAACTGATCAATAATAACTCTATTGATGCAACCGAAAACACAATGGTATTGTATCGTTGGAAAAGCTGGTATTCGGGTATTCATGAATCTGCTGTATTTACCAAATATGTAGATCAGGCTCCGCTTACGGCATCGGAAAGAGCACAATGGAAAGCTGAGGCTAAAGCTCTGCGTGCTATTTATTACTTCTATTTGGTTCGTACATATGGTCCTGTGCCTGTTTTGGAAGACGATTATGCTTTGGATACTCCCAGTAATGAATTGCAATTGTCTCGTAGCACTGTAGACAGATGTTTTGATTTTATTGTGTCCGAATTGAAAGAAGCACAGAATGCTGGTCTGCTGGAAGATGCTTCGTCAGATAAAACAACAGGTGTGGGACGTATAGACAAGGCTATAGCCCAGGCATTTATAATTGAAGCATTGACTTATCGTGCCAGCTGGTTGTTTAATGGAGAGTGCACTTATTATGCCGATATGGCAAATCCGGATGGAACGAGATTATTCCCCAGTCAACCGGATGCAGCCACTATCAAGGCTGACTGGCAGAAGGTAGTTACTGAATGTCAAAAATTCTTCGCTGATTATGGCAATCGTTTCCAATTGATGTATACAGATAAATCAGGAAAATCGGTAGCAGGCCCTGATGCTGAGGGATTCAATCCTTATGAGTCTTATCGCCGTGCTATCAGAACGTTATTCTCAGAAATGGGTAATAACAAAGAAATGATTTTTTATCGTATGGATAATGCAGCAGGTACTATGCAGTATGATCGTATGCCCAATAAGTCAGGTAATACAAATGATTACAGAGGTGGCAGCTTGTTGGGAGCTACACAAGAGATGGTTGATGCCTATTTTATGGCCAATGGTATGTCACCTGTTACAGGCTATGCAGCTGATGGTGTCACTCCGATTATCAATGAGGCTTCGGGCTATAAAGAGGACGGCACTTCTTCATCAGACTATAAATCGGCAGATGGTACTCTTTATGCACCGGCTGGAACACGCAATATGTATGTTAACCGCGAACCGCGTTTCTATGCTGATATCACTTTCAGTAATTCTAAATGGTTCTCAGGTACAGAAGGCGATTATACAGTTGACTTCACTTATAGTGGAAACTGTGGTAAGGCTCAGGGTAACAATGACTTTACCAGTACAGGCTATCTGGTACGTAAGAATATGGATTCGGGTGACCGTAATCAAAACTTGGTTTGTGTGTTGCTCCGCTTGACGAATATTTACTTTGATTATATCGAAGCATTAGCATATGTAGATCCAAGTCATGCAGATATTTGGAAATACATGAATCTGATCCGTGAACGTGCAGGTATTCCGGGATATGGTACTGCCAGTTTGCCGAAAGCAACCACTACCAGTGAAATCATGAAACTGATCCAGAAAGAGAAGCGCATTGAGTTAAGCTTTGAGAACTGTCGCTATTTTGATGTGCGTCGTTGGGGACTGACGAATGAGTTCTTTAACAAACCAGTGCATGGTATGAACGTGAACTATGATGGAAATGAGTTCTACAAACGTACAGAAATCACTTCCCGTAATTTTGATCGTCAATACTTCTTCCCGATTCCGCAGAGTGAAATTGATATTGATAAAAATCTGGTTCAAAATGAAGGCTTTTAATTAATTGATTAATAAATCGCAATATATGATGAAACAATATATATTTTCTGCATTATGCTTAGTCTCAGGTGCGTTTTGTTTGTCGTCTTGTAATGATGATAAAGAAGCTAGACCTTATACTCCGGATTACGAGATTGTGCCTGAATATACAAACGCAGATACATGGAAAGCTTATGGGGCATTTAATGAACATCTGTTAGATCAGAATAAGTTTATATATAAAAGTAGCACTGCTGACAAGGCAGCTGTAGACCGTTGGAATGGTGCTGCCGCAATTTGGTGTCAGCCGACTTACTGGGATATGGCAATGAATGCTTATAAGCGTGCAAAGGCTGAGGGTGATACTCAGAAAGAACAAAAATTTAAACAGCTTTGTGATGATCTGTTTGCCGGCAATAAAGCTCATTATGCGAATTTTGATTTTGATGATAATAACGAGAATACCGGCTGGTTTATTTATGATGACATTATGTGGTGGACAGTTACATTGGCACGTGCCTATGAGCTATTCGGAGTTGAGGAATATCTGAGCCTTTCTGAAGAAAGCTTTGGCCGTGTATGGTATGGCTCAGAGAAGGTAGGTGATACCGGTTCTTATGCAGACCCTGAAAAAGGGCTGGGAGGTGGTATGTTCTGGCAATGGCAACCTATCAAGAATCCGAATCCTAACGAAGCTGACCACGGTAAGATGGCCTGTATCAACTTTCCGACTGTGGTGGCAGCTCTGACATTATACAACAACGTACCGACCGGAAGGACAGAATCGACAGACTCCCATCCGAGCTATCAAACGAAGGAACAGTATTTGGCTAAAGGTAAAGAAATTTATGCCTGGGCAGTGGAGAACCTCGTTGATGTTACTACCGGACAGGTAGCGGACAGCAGACATGGTAATGGTAATCCTGCATGGAAAGATCATGTATACAATCAGGCTTCATATATTGGCGCTTCGGTGCTGCTTTATAAAGCGACTGGTGAAAAACAGTATCTGGATAATGCAGTAATGGCTGCGGATTATACGATGAATACGATTTCGGGAACATTCGACCTCTTGCCTTTTGAGACAGGTGCTGAGCAAGGTATTTATACTGCGGTCTTTGCACAATATATCGCAATGCTGGTATATGATTGTGATCAGACGCAATATATACCTTTTGTGAAACGCAACATTAATTACGGCTGGGCTAACAGAGACAAAACGCGTGATATATGCGGAGGCGACTATACCAAGCTACAGGTAGAAGGTGATGCTGTTGAAAGTTATTCGGCCTCGGGTATCCCTGCTCTGATGTTATTGTTTCCAACCGATAAATAAGTATAACCTATAAATGAAAAGAATAATGAATACAAAATATTCTATTAAGAAAGTATGGTACTATCTGCTTTGTATGATAATGACTCTTCAGCTAATAGCTTGTACGGAAGAGACTCACGAGTCATATACTGCAGCACCGGAGGTCGAAGATATCTATATTGACCAGCTGGAAGAACTGATTAATAAGATGAAGGATTTGCAGAAGAACTCGGAATATGGAGAAAAGAAAGGGCAATATCCTACAGAGAGTCGTGCCATCCTGACAGATGCTATCGATGATGCCAATCGTTCAGTTCTGTTGATCAAATATCAGAATCCTGTTCCGTCGGAGCAGGAAAAGCAGCGTTACGTTGCCAGTGCAAAATCTGCAATTGATAAGTTTAAGGGTACTATTCGTACGGAAGATGCTGAAACAACACCTGCAGAACTGTTTGTTGATGGTAAAGGCGGCAATTCATATATTGATTTCGGACGTAGTGAAGAATATGTTAAGTTTGGAGAACAAGGTCATCAATCATTTACCGTAGAGTTGTGGGTAAAGGTTACGGAGCGCGGCAGATGGGATAATTGCCTGTTCCTGTGCTCATACATGTCAGACAGTAGCTGGCGTAATGGCTGGATGATGTACTGGCGTAAAGATGATAATGGTGTTTACCGTACTACTTGGGGTGGATTGAATACGACCAATGGTGACAGGGATCTTTGGGAACCGAAATTCCAGATTTCTGATGATTTGAATAAATGGCAGCATTTTGTAGCAGTATATAGTGATGAGGGTTTGGACGGCAATTCTACATTACGTGCAAAATTATACTTAAATGGTGAGTTGAAGAAAGAAGAAACAGTTTCTCCTACAACGAGAGTTTATCAGTCAGGACATTATTCAGATTACTCAAAACCGATGACTGCATTTGGTCGTTACATGAGAGTGAGCGATGATTTGTATGAAGAAGGATTCTCCGGATATATGAAGAAAATCCGTATCTGGAAAACGGCAAAAGGGGCAGATTATGTAAAGCAGTCTTATGAAGGAACAGCAGAAGTAACCGGAAAAGAAACGGATTTGGCAGCCGGATGGGACTTTACATCTAAACCATCGGGAACAGATAACGAGATTATTGACTTGACTGGTCGTCATACAGCGAAAATTATAGGTACCTATAAGTGGGAACGTATTCTAGAATAATAAAGAGAGAAATAATGAAAGACATGAAACAATTAATTAATAAATGGGGAGAGAGTATGCTCTTTTCCCTTCTGATGGCGCTTTGCCTCACATGGACTTTTACAGCTTGTTCGGATGATAAAGATAATGAATATATATCTGATACGCAACTTAGCATATTAGAGGACAATCGGACTTCTTTATCATATTTGTTGAAAAACTCTACCTTTGGAACAGCGCCGGGAACTTTTCCGGAAGCCAGCAAGGAGATACTGAATAATGCAATAGCGGAACTGGACCAGTTGATTACCAAGGTAAAGGGCGGTGAGATGTTTGATGAGGCGACCTTTGAGGCTACAATAGCTAAGGTAAATCAGGCAATAGATGAGTTCAAAAACTCTAAATACTATAACCTTTCTCCGGAAGCCCAGAAGTTCATTAGTGATCTGATGGCAAAAGCAGATGAGTTAAGAGAAATGATAGCTAATGAAGCATTGTGGGGAAATCATCAGGGACAATATCCGGTAGAAGGTAAGGCTACACTGGAAAGTGCAGCGGAAGATTTGGAGAGTTTGGCAGACAGAATCAAAACCAGTGCCATCACAGATATGACGCAGGAGATATATGATGATGCCATTGCGGCTGCTGATAAGAAACTGCAAGAAGTGGAAAATTCCGCATGGGCGGAAGATAATCTTGTCTGGAATTTATTTGTGGATGGTAATAAGGGTGGTTACATCGACTTTGGATATAGCGAGGATTTTGTGAAATTTGGTGATGATAATAATCAGAATTTTACGATTGAGCTTTGGATAAATATCAAAGAATTCTGTTCTAAGTCAGGGGAAGACAATAGTACCTTCCTTGCTGCATTTGTTAATTCTCCCCGAAGCGGCTGGCGTGTTCAGTATCGTAAAGTGAATGGTGGCAATGAACACTGGCTGAGAGGTTCTATGGCACATTGGCAGAATGAAGGTCCAAAAGATCCGGAATGGTGGGAGCCGAGAGCCATCGTAAACAATCCCAAAGATAAATGGACACACTTTGCTTTTGCTGTAGCGGATAATGGTGTTCCGGGATTTGATCCACCTCAGGAACATACTAAATCCTGTGTATTTGTGAATGGTTCGCAATCCGGCGAGGTGATTCGTGTAGGTGAGGCTTGGAGAACTTATATTAACAATGGTTGTATTGAAGAGAAAATGCCTATGACTGCCTTCTGCCGTTTGAATACAGATAAAACGACTCGTGAAGAATACTTCTCCGGTTATATCAAATATATGCGTATATGGAAAGGTATCAGAAGTCGCGATGATCTTCGCTTATCTGCTATGGGGCAGGTTGACGTAGATCCGAATGATCCGAATCTGGTTGCAGCCTGGGACTTTGAAGTCTTGGGAGCACAACCTACCGGAACGACAATCACTGATATTACAGGTCGTCATGTCGCTACTCTGAAAGGTCCGGAAGGAACATATCAATGGGTGGAAAGTACAACTATCGCACAGTGATTAATACAGATTTTTCAATAGTGTATTAGATTATATCGGTGCTTCCCCTTGCTTTGCATAGTGCAAGGCAAGGGGATTTTTTAAGTCATTATCTGCGTTTGCAAATAACAAAAGGGTGTTTTGGTCTGTATTTGTTCTTTATTGAATAGAGATTTTCGTTCTTTTTCGTCTATTTCTGCAATCTTTGTAACAGGAAAAATATTAAAACTTATCAACTATCATGAAAAGCAAAATTCTTTTGGCGGTAGCTTTACTGCTGGCGATATCAACTACTACTGTATGGGCGGCTGATAGCTCAGAAAAAACGAACCAGAAGACAGGGTCTTACACCAATGAAGATGTATGGGCGGCATACGAAGGATTTAATAATACGCTGCTCGACCCGGATAAATATATCTATAAGACAACTTCATCCTATGAACAGGCGGTAGACCGTGGTCATGGCGCAGCGGCTATCTGGTGCCAGCCTATTTACTGGGATATGTCAATGAACGCCTATAAACTGGCGAAAGCTCAGAAAGATAAAAAGAAAAGAGCCTATTACAAAGAGCTCTGCGAAAAGATATTCGCTGGAAATAAAGCCCAATATTGTCACTTTGATTTCGATAATAATAATGAAAATACCGGATGGTTTATCTATGATGATATCATGTGGTGGACGATCTCTTTGGCACGTGCATACGAACTGTTTGGTGTGGATGAATATCTGAAACTGTCTGAAGAGAGCTTCAGCCGTGTATGGTACGGTTCTAAAAAAGTAGGCGATACAGGATCATATGACAAAGAGAACGGAGGGATGTTCTGGCAATGGCAGCCGATCCATAATCCCAAGCCGAACAGACCGGGGGACGGAAAGATGGCTTGTATCAATTTCCCTACCGTGGTAGCAGCACTTACACTGTACAATAATGTTCCGAAGAAGAGAAAAGAATCAACCGAAGAATCACCCAAGTATCAGACAAGAGAACAGTATTTGGCTAAAGGTAAAGAAATTTATGAATGGGGAGTAGAAAACCTGTTGGACAAGAAGACGGGACGGATAGCTGATAGTCGTCATGGCAATGGTAATCCAGCCTGGAAAGCGCATGTATATAATCAAGCTACCTTTATCGGTGCTTCCGTATTGCTTTACAAGGCGACTAAAGAAAAACGCTACCTGGATAATGCAATCCTTGCAGCAGACTATACAGTCAATGAAATGTCTGCGAAGCATAACCTGCTGCCCTTTGAAAGAGGAATCGAACAAGGTATCTATACGGCTATTTTTGCAGAATACATAGCTATGCTGGTATACGACTGCGGACAAACACAATATATCCCGTTCCTGAAACGTAATATCGAATCCGGTTGGGCAAACAGGGATAAGACACGTAATGTATGTGGCGGAGAATATGAGAAAGCATTACCGGCCGGTGCTGAGATAGACAGCTACTCGGCTTCCGGTATACCGGCATTGATGCTTCTGTTTCCGGCAGAAAAATAATCCGAAGAGAAACGGGGCAACGACCAGATATAAAAATGAAAATACACCTGAATATCATGAACAATAAACATTTACTGATTGCTCTCGGCTTGCTTTTTGCCTGCAATCATGCTACTTATGCGCAAAAAGGAAAAAGCAAAGAAGCAAAGACCACGTTTCAGACTTCTGAACCCTGGAAACCCGAAACAGACGTACGTGCTGATGCCACGATGGTATATGGTACACTGGATAAGCCCGGAGTAACTTTTGAACAACGCATTCAGTCATGGAGAGACAAAGGTTATCTGACGGAATTTATGACCGGAGTTGCCTGGGGAGACTACAAGGACTACTTTCTGGGGAAATGGGATGGAGTAGACGGGCATCTGAAAGAAGGACAGCGCGACCGTAATGGAAATGAAATAGCTCATGGTCATCTGATCCCTTATATCGTACCTACCGAAAGTTTTATCCGCTATATGCAGGAAACACAGATCAAACGGGTGATTGACGCTGGGATAACATCCATATATCTGGAAGAACCGGAGTTCTGGATGCGTGGCGGATATAGCGAAGCTTTTAAATCCGAATGGCAGAAATATTATAATTTCCCCTGGAGAGCTCAGCACGAATCTCCCGAAAACACATACCTTTCCAACAAACTGAAATATCATCTGTACTATAATGCGCTGGATAAGATATTCACTTATGCCAAAGAATACGGAAAATCGAAAGGACTGGATATCAAATGTTATGTGCCGACGCATTCTTTGATTAATTATACTTCCTGGCAGATTGTAAGTCCGGAAGCCAGCCTGGCTTCATTGGATTGTGTAGACGGCTACATTGCCCAGGTATGGACAGGGACTGCCCGCGAACCGAATTTCTATAACGGCGTGCAGAAAGAACGTGTATTCGAGAATGCGTTTCTGGAATACGGGTGTATGAAGTCGATGACTGCACCGCTGAACCGGAAAATGTATTTCCTGACAGACCCGATCGAAGACCGTGCGAAAGACTGGCTGGACTATAAAATCAATTATCAGGCCACTTTTGCAGCACAGTTGATGTATCCTATGGTAGATACCTACGAAGTAATGCCCTGGCCGGACCGTATCTATCAGGGACTGTACCGGATAGCGGGAACGGATCAGAAAGAACGCATTCCCCGCTCTTATTCCACCCAGATGCAGACAATGGTTAATACACTGAATGATATCCGTACTTCCGATAAAAAGATTACAGGTACACAGGGCATCGGTGTACTGATGGCAAACTCACTGATGTTTCAACGTTTTCCGAATCATAACGGTTACGATGATCCGCAATTTTCCAGTTTCTACGGACAAACTTTGCCTCTGTTGAAGCGTGGTATTCCGGTAGAGCTGGTACACATGGAAAATACCCCTTTCAAAGAAACATTCAAAGGACTCCACATACTTGTCATGTCTTATTCAAACATGAAACCGATGAAACCGGAATATCACAACTATTTGGCTGATTGGGTGAAGAAGGGCGGAATACTTATCTATTGTGGAGAAGATATCGACCCTTATCAAACGGTACTGGAATGGTGGAATACAGATGGAAATGAATATAAAGCGCCTTCGGAACACCTGTTCGAGAAGATGAATCTATCCCGTAATCCGGGTGAAGGAACTTACCGCTATGGTAAAGGAACGGTGATTGTGATGCGTGAAGACCCCAAACATTTTGTTTTGAAAGCCGGAAACGATCAGAAATATTTTGAAACGATCGCATCCGCTTATCAGAAAAAGATTGGCAAAGAGATAGAAACCAAGAACAGCTTCATTGTAGAACGTGGTCCATATACCATTGCTGCTGTCATGGACGAAAGCGTTTCCAAAGAGCCACTGACGTTATCCGGATTATATATCGACCTGTTCGACAAAGACCTGCCGGTACTGACTTCCAAACAAATCCAACCGGGTGAACAGGGGTATCTTTATGATCTGAATAAAGTATCCGGTAAAATAAAAGCCAAAGTGCTCTGCGGAGCTTCTCGTATCTATGATGAGAAAGTCAGCAAACAAAGTTACTCTTTTGTAGCCAAAAGCCCGATAAATACAACCAATGTATCAAGGGTCCTCTTGCCTCGTAAACCAGAGAAAATACGTGTGAATGGAAAAGAGGAACAACCGGAATGGGATGAATCATCAAAAACTCTTCTGTTGAGTTTCGAGAACGATCCTGCCGGTGTGAATGTGTCAATAGAATGGTAAATAGATTAAATAAAACAGGTAATTAAATTATGAAACAACAACTGATGACGCTGTTGCTGGGAGCAGCCTCTGTATTTTGTAGCTGTGAGACCCAGCTGGAACAGCATGTGAAGAGCGAGTTGCGTGCTCCGGCTTATCCGCTGGTGAGCATAGACCCGTATACCAGTGCATGGTCTTTCACGGACAACTTATACGACGGTTCGGTCAAACATTGGAGCGGTAAAGATTTCCCTTTAATCGGTGTAGCTAAAGTCGACGGACAGACTTACCGCTTTATGGGAACGGAGGAACTGGAATTGAGACCTCTGGTGAAAACTTCGGAACAAGGTAACTGGACAGGAAAATATACAATTCAGCAACCTGCCGACGGATGGCAGAATGTCGGCTTCAATGATGCTGCCTGGAAAGAAGGTGAAGGTGCCTTCGGAACCATGGAGAACGAACATGTAGCCAAGACCCAGTGGGGTGAAGAATTTATCTGGGTACGCCGTGTTGCTGATATTCAGGAAGACCTGACAGGTAAGAATGTATATCTGGAATATTCTCATGATGATGATGTGATTATCTATATCAACGGAATAAAGGTTGTAGACACAGGAAACGCTTGTAAGAAGCACGTACAGGTGAAGTTATCGGAAGAAGTGGTAGCGTCCCTGAAAAAGGGAGAAAACCTGATTGCCGCTTATTGTCACAACCGTGGAGCGAATGGCTTGCTGGATTTTGGTTTGCTGGTAGAATTGGATAATAACCGTTACTTCAATCAGACTGCACAGCAGACTTCTGCCGATGTTCAACCTATGCAGACTTATTATAACTTCACTTGTGGTCCGGTAGACTTGAATTTGACATTTACCGCGCCCCTGTTTATGGACAATCTGGACTTGATGGCACGCCCTGTCAACTATATTTCTTATGAAGTCATTTCTAACGACGGACAGGCGCACCAAGTTGAACTCTATTTTGAAGCTGCTCCTCAATGGGCACTCGATCTGCCTCATCAGGAATCCGTAGCCGACAGCTTTACTGACGGTGATCTGTTGTTCCTGCGTACCGGCAGCCGTAATCAGGACATCCTGAAAAAGAAAGGTGACGATGTGCGTATTGACTGGGGACACTTCTACCTGGCTGCTGAAAAAGAGAACAGCACTTATGCTATCGGTGACGGAAAGAAACTTCGCCAAAGCTTTACAGAGAACAAACTGGAAGCTCCTACCACCAATGGTTATGACAAACTAGCTTTAGTACGCTCACTGGGTGAAACAAAGAAAGCGAACGGACACCTGCTGATCGGTTACGATGATATTTACTCTATCCAGTACTTTGGTGAAAACCTCCGTCCTTACTGGAATCGTACAGGCAGTGAAACAATCGTATCACAATTCCAGAAAGCAGAACAGGAATATAAGACTCAAATGAAAAATTGTGCAGCTTTCGATAAGAAACTGATGGCGGAGGCTGAAGCGGCCGGCGGACGCAAGTATGCCGAACTTTGCGCTCTGGCTTATCGTCAGGCATTAGCTGCCCATAAACTGGTACAAGCTCCGAATGGTGACCTGGTATTCCTTTCCAAAGAGAATTTCAGTAATGGTTCCATCGGAACAGTCGATCTGACTTATCCGGGAGCTCCGTTGCTTCTGCTTTACAATCCGGAACTGGTCAAAGCTACCATGAACCATATCTTCTATTATAGTGAAAGCGGAAAATGGACCAAACCGTTTGCTGCTCACGACGTAGGTACATATCCGCTGGCTAACGGCCAGACTTACGGAGGCGATATGCCAATCGAAGAATCCGGCAATATGGTAGTCCTTGCTGCAGCGATTGCTGCTGTAGAAGGAAATGCCGACTACGCACAAAAGCATTGGGAAACTCTGACAACCTGGACGGATTATCTGGTTGAGTACGGTCTTGACCCGGAGAACCAACTCTGTACGGATGACTTTGCCGGACACTTTGCGCACAATGCCAATCTTTCTATCAAGGCTATCATGGGTATTGCTTCTTACGGCTACATGGCAGATATGCTGGGCAAAAAAGACATTGCTGAAAAGTACACGAAGAAGGCGAAAGAAATGGCTGCAGAATGGGTGAAGATGGCGGATGACGGCGACCACTACCGTCTGACATTCGACAAGCCGGGAACCTGGAGCCAGAAGTATAATCTGGTATGGGACAAATTGCTGAAACTGCAGATTTTCCCGGAAAAAGTTGCTGAGACAGAAATTGCTTATTATCTTACGAAGCAAAATAAATACGGCCTTCCGCTGGATAACCGTGAAACTTATACCAAGACTGACTGGATCATGTGGACAGCTACCATGGCACAGGACAAAGCTACTTTTGAGAAGTTTATTGAACCGGTATATCTTTTTATGGATGAAACGACTACCCGCGTTCCGATGTCCGACTGGGTATTTACGGACAATCCGATTCAGAGAGGTTTCCAGGCGCGTTCCGTAGTTGGCGGCTATTTTATAAAGATGCTTGAAGAAAAACTAACTAAATAAAACAAGAACACCATGAAAAAACTCGCTCTATTAGCTTTTACTTTATTTAGTGCGTGGAATATGGATGCTAAAACGATTACCGGACCAGTGGACTATGTCAGTCCGCTGGTAGGTACTCAGTCCAAGCACGCCTTATCTACCGGAAACACTTATCCCGCTATCGCCCTTCCCTGGGGAATGAACTTTTGGGTTCCCCAGACCGGAAAAATGGGGGATGGCTGGGCATATACCTATGATGCCGATAAAATCAGAGGTTTTAAACAAACCCACCAGCCCAGCCCCTGGATCAATGATTACGGTCAGTTCTCCATCATGCCGATTACCGGTAAAGCCGTTTTCGATCAGGATCAGCGTGCCAGCTGGTTCTCGCATAAAGCAGAAACGGCTACTCCTTACTATTACAAAGTATACCTTGCCGACCATGATGTAGTAACCGAGATTGCTCCGACAGAAAGAGCGGCAGCATTCCGCTTCACTTTCCCTGAGAATGATCACTCTTATGTGGTTGTAGATGCTTTCGACAACGGTTCGTTTGTGAAAGTCATCCCTTCGGAAAACAAGATTATCGGTTATACGACCAAGAACAGCGGCGGTGTTCCCGCAAACTTCAAGAATTACTTCGTACTGGAGTTTGACAAGCCTTTTACTTATACGGCAGCTGTTGCCAATGGTAACATCGATACCAATAAACTGGAAGCCAACGATAAGCATGCCGGCGCATTGATCGGCTTTAAAACCCGTAAAGGCGAACAGGTAAATGTACGTGTAGCTTCTTCTTTCATTAGCCCCGAACAGGCGGAACTGAACTTGAAAGAGTTGGGCAAAGATAACATAGACCAGATTGCGGCAAAAGGCCGTAAGGTATGGAACGACGTTTTGGGACGTATCGAAGTGGAAGATGATGATATCGACCATTTGCGTACTTTCTACTCCTGCCTGTATCGTTCGGTACTTTTCCCCAGAAGTTTCTACGAAATAGACGCGAAAGGAGATATCGTTCACTACAGTCCTTATAATGGTGAAGTACTTCCCGGCTATATGTTTACCGATACCGGTTTCTGGGATACGTTCCGTTGTCTTTTCCCTTTCCTGAACCTGATGTATCCGTCTATGAACATGAAGATGCAGGAAGGATTGGTAAATACCTACAAAGAAAGCGGCTTCCTGCCGGAATGGGCAAGCCCGGGACACAGAGGCTGTATGGTTGGCAACAATTCGGCTTCGGTAGTTGCCGATGCTTACCTGAAAGGTCTGAAAGGATATGATATCGAAACCCTTTGGGAAGCTGTAAAGCACGGAGCTAATGCGGTACATCCGCAGGTTTCTTCTACCGGACGTCTGGGCTATGACTACTACAATAAGCTCGGTTATGTTCCTTACAACGTAGGCATCAATGAAAATGCAGCCCGCACACTGGAGTATGCATACAATGATTGGTGTATCTATCAGCTGGGTAAGGCCTTGAACAAGCCTAAAAAGGAAATTGAGATCTTTGCAAAGAGAGCCATGAACTATAAGAATCTGTATGATCCCGAACATAAACTGATGCGCGGCAAGAATGAGGATGGCAAATTCCAGTCTCCGTTCAACCCGTTGAAGTGGGGAGACGCTTTCACCGAAGGAAACAGCTGGCATTATACCTGGTCCGTATTCCATGATCCTCAGGGATTGATCGACCTGATGGGCGGAAAAGACGGCTTCAACCAGATGATGGACTCTGTATTTATCCTGCCTCCTGTCTTTGACGACAGCTATTATGGCGGTGTCATCCACGAAATCCGTGAGATGCAGATTATGAATATGGGTAACTATGCACACGGTAACCAGCCTATCCAGCATATGCTGTATATGTACAACTACTCCGGTCAGCCGTGGAAAGCGCAGCACTGGATTCGTGAAGTGATGGATAAGCTTTATACTCCTGCTCCCGACGGTTATTGTGGTGATGAGGACAACGGCCAGACTTCTGCGTGGTATGTGTTCTCTGCTATGGGCTTCTATCCGGTATGTCCGGGTACGGATGAGTATATTCTCGGTACTCCTTACTTCAAACAGATGAAGCTGCATCTTGAAAATGGAAAGACAGTAACCATCTCCGCTCCAAATAACGGAGACGACAAACGTTATATCTCTTCCATGACCTTGAACGGCAAAGACCATACAAAGAACTACGTGACTCACGAGGACCTTATGAACGGTGCTTCCATCACTTTCAAGATGGATTCCAAACCCAATGAGCAGCGTGGTACCAAAGAAACCGATTTCCCTTATTCTTTCTCCAACGAATTTAAAAAGAAAAAGTAATTTATGAAGAAGCAAGTAAAATATATCAGTGCGGGTATGCTGGCAGGCATGCTCCTTTGTGGCGGTCAGATGCAGGCTGCAAATACGATGTCCGGAATGCATGTATGTGTGACGGACGCTATTCAGAAAGACAATCGTCCGGAAGTTTCCAAACGTCTTTTCCGTTCGAATGCGGTAGAAAAGGAAATCATCCGTGTGCAGAAACTTCTGAAAAACGAGAAACTGGCATGGATGTTCGCAAACTGTTTCCCCAATACCATCGACACTACCGTACACTTCCGCAAAGGCGCGGATGGCAAACCGGACACATTCGTTTATACGGGCGACATTCACGCAATGTGGCTTCGTGATTCGGGTGCGCAGGTATGGCCGTATGTGCAGTTGGCAAACTCCGATCCCGAACTGAAAGAGATGCTGGCAGGTGTTATCCTCCGCCAGTTCAAATGTATCAATATCGATCCGTATGCAAACGCATTTAATGACGGTGCCGTTGAAGACAATCACTGGATGAGTGACCTGACCGATATGAAGCCGGAACTGCACGAACGTAAATGGGAAATCGATTCACTTTGCTACCCGCTGCGTCTGGCTTATCACTACTGGAAAACAACCGGAGATGCCAGCATCTTCTCAGAAGAATGGATTCAGGCTATCACCAATGTGCTGAAAACATTCAAGGAACAACAGCGCAAAGACGGAGTTGGCCCGTATAAATTCCAGCGTAAGACAGAACGTGCATTGGATACATTGAATAATGACGGACTCGGAGCACCAGTGAAACCGGTTGGTCTGATCGTCTCCTGCTTCCGTCCTTCGGATGATGCGACGACTCTTCAATATCTGGTACCTTCCAATTTCTTTGCCGTATCTTCATTGCGCAAAGCAGCCGAAATACTTGATAAGGTAAATAAGAAGACTGCTTTGGCTAAGGAATGCAAAGACCTGGCAAAGGAAGTAGAGACAGCATTGAAGAAATATGCGGTATACAACCACCCGAAATATGGTAAAATCTATGCTTTTGAGGTAGACGGCTTCGGAAATCACTTCCTGATGGATGATGCCAATGTACCGAGCCTGCTTGCCATGCCTTATCTGGGTGATGTAGATGTAAACGATCCTATCTATCAGAATACCCGTAAATTCGTGTGGAGCGAAGACAATCCTTACTTCTTCAAAGGCAAGGCAGGCGAAGGTATCGGCGGACCGCATATCGGTTATGATATGGTGTGGCCGATGAGTATCATGATGAAAGCCTTCACCAGCAAGGATGATGCGGAAATCAAAACCTGTATCAAAATGCTGATGGATACCGATGCCGGAACAGGCTTTATGCACGAATCTTTCCACAAAGACGATCCGAAGAACTTCACCCGTGCCTGGTTTGCCTGGCAGAATACGCTTTTCGGAGAACTGATTCTTAAGTTGGTCAACGAAGGCAAAGTAGATTTATTGAATAGTATCAATTAATAGAATACCATGAAAAAGTTATGTGTATGGGCAGTTGCCGCCCTCTTAATGGCAGCTTGTACACCGAAAGCCGAGAAAACAACGGATTCCGGTTTATTGCAAAGTAACTTCCAGATGGAAGTGGATGGAAAGAAAACAGATTTGTATACCTTGCGCAACAAGAACAACATGGAAGTTTGTGTAACGAACTTCGGTGGTCGTATCGTTTCAGTGATGGTACCCGACAAGGACGGACAGATGCGTGATGTAGTGCTCGGCTTCGATTCGATTCAGGATTATGTCAGCAAGCCTTCGGACTTCGGAGCAAGCATCGGCCGTTATGCTAACCGTATCAACCAAGGTCGATTTACTTTGGACGGTACTGAGTATCAGTTGCCTCAGAATAATTACGGTCACTGCCTGCATGGCGGTCCGCAAGGATTCCAGTACCGTGTGTTTGATGCCGTTCAGCCGAATCCGCAAGAACTGGAATTGACTTACACGGCAGAAGATGGCGAAGAAGGTTTCCCGGGAAATATCACTTGTAAAGTGTTGATGAAGCTGACAGACGATAATGCGATCGATATCCGTTACGAAGCGGAAACCGACAAGCCGACCATTGTGAATATGACTAACCACTCTTACTTCAATCTTGACGGAGACGCAGCCCGTAATGAGGCGCATCTGCTGACAATTGATGCTGACTATTATACTCCGGTAGACAGTACCTTCATGACTACAGGCGAGATCGCTCCGGTTGAAGGAACTCCGATGGACTTCCGCACTCCGACTCCGGTAGGCGCACGTATCAATGACTACGATTTCGTACAGTTGAAGAATGGTAACGGTTACGATCATAACTGGGTATTGAATACCAAGGGCGACATTACCCGTAAGTGTGCTACTCTCGAATCACCGCTGACTGGTATCGTACTCGATGTATATACTAACGAACCGGGTATTCAGGTATATGCAGGAAACTTCCTGGATGGTTCGTTGACCGGAAAGAAAGGTATCACTTACAACCAGCGTGCTTCCGTATGTCTCGAAACTCAGAAGTATCCCGATACTCCGAACAAACCGGAATGGCCTTCGGCAGTACTTCGTCCGGGCGAGAAATATATGAGTCAGTGTATCTTTAAGTTCTCTGTAAACAAGAATTAAAGATAAGTTATATCATTAGTTAACCCAGGGGTGACTAAGAAGTCGGTGCTATCTCCAATCTCCTCCTTCCCGAAGGAGGAGATTGGAGATACTACCAACTTTTTAATCAGTCCAGATACTATTTTAGAAGCATGAAAAACAACCGAAGCAGATGGTATGCCCTTCTTTTAGTCGTATTATCTATCATGACACCGTCAGTTGCACAAAATACAAAGTATGTCAACTTGTTTATCGGTACTTCCGGTGATAACGGACAGGTAGCTCCGGGCGCTGCCGCTCCTTTCGGAATGGTTTGTGTGTGTCCGGATAATGATCCGCGTAGCCATGCCGGTTATGATTATGCAGTGACGAAAGTCTCCGGTATCTCTGTCAACCGCCTTTCCGGAGTGGGATGTAGCGGCGGAGGAGGAAACCTGCGCATTCGTCCGGTAGCTCCTTCACAGGAATTGCATATTAAAAAGTCCCGCGAGAAAGCAACTCCCGGATATTACTCGACAGCTTTTACCAATGGTATCAAAACTGAATTGACAGCGACCAACGCCATGGCGGTGGAACGCTATAAATTTCCCCGAAGCCTTTCCGCTGCCCTTTGGATAGACTTCGCCTCTACGTTTGAAGACGTAGCTACCTGCCATTATAAACGTATATCGGAAACTTGCATCGAAGGCTATGTACAGGCAAAGAACGTCTGCGGACATGGACGCTACAAACTCTATTTCTCCTTAAATACCAGCCATCCTTTCCAGTTGGAAGAACAGAAAGAGACGACTGCCTGCCTTACCTTTGGCAAAAAGGTACGTTCGGTGGAAGTCCGTATCGGACTGTCTGCGTTAAGTTCCGAACTGGCGAGCTGGGAATGTGCCCGTTGGGAAAAGATGGACTTCGAAGATGTGAAATCCCGGACCGCTGATCAGTGGGAAAAACAACTGTCGGCTATCGACGTCAAAGGAGGCAAGAAAGATGACAGGGTCATTTTCTATACTTCCCTGTATCGTACTTACCTGAGTCCGGCGGATGTCAGTTCTCCGGACGGAGCTTATCTGGGTACGGATGGAAAAGTGTATATCTCAGAAGACTTCCGATATTACAGTAACTGGTCGTTATGGGATACCTTCCGCACTAAATTTCCTTTGTTGGTACTGACCGAACCTGCGAAGATGCGGGATATGGCGACTTCCCTGATTCATCTGTATGCAACGGGAAAGAAAGACTGGTCCACCGGATTCGAGTCTACCCCGACAGTACGTACGGAACATGCCGTAATTCTCTTGCTGGACGCTTACCGGAAAGGAATTACCAACCTTGATTTCCGTAAAGGATACGCTGGTATGAAGCAGGAAATGGAGCGGCTGCCCATGCGTTCGCCCGACCAGAAGATGGAATCGGCATATGACTTGTGGGCAATGGCAAAGATTGCGGAAATCATCGGTGAAAAGGCGGATTCCGAACAATACCGGCAACGTTCGGTCTCTCTTTTTGAAGAAACATGGAAAAAGGAATTTATGAATGTGACTCCCGCTTTTGAAGTGATGAAGAACAACGGACTCTATCAGGGAACCCGTTGGCAATACCGATGGGCGGCTCCACAATACATTGATAAAATGATAGAATGGGTAGGGCAGGACTCTCTTCGTTCGCAGCTTACCTATTTCTTCGACCATCACCTTTATAATCAGGGAAACGAACCGGATATCCATGTTCCTTACCTGTTCAACCGACTTGGGGCACCGGAGAAAACCCAGCAGATAGTGCGCAGTCTGATGACCGAACCGATGATCCATAAATATGGAGGCAACTCGGAATTTAAGACTCCTTATCTGGGTAAAGCATTCAAGAATGCCCCCGAAGGGTATAGTCCCGAAATGGACGAAGACGACGGTACGATGAGTGCTTGGTACGTGTTCGGGGCAATGGGTTTCTATCCTCTGCTTGTGGGAGATGAATACTATGATCTGACCTCTCCGCTTTTCGACAGGGTACTGTTGCGGTTGACGAATGGAAACGTACTTACTATTCAGACAGAAGGACGGAAAAAGAAAGACGCACCGATCAAAAGCATCCATTTCAACGGGAAAAAGATTGCTGACTACCGTATATCTCACAATGAACTGATAAAAGGCGGAGAATTGATTTATAATTATAAATAAACCGAATTAAAACAAGGCTGACTAAAAAGTCGGTAGTATCTCCAAAAAAAATATTCAAAATGAAACAGAAACGATCTTTTAAAATAGGTGTTGCGGGTACGCTGCTGACTGTCGGGTTACTGACAGCAGCTTTTACTACACGCACTGCCAGTGAGTCTGTAAGGGTGATGGACCGCCCCGACACAGAATCGACGAATGTGAATTATGTGAGCTATCGGGCCCCGCTCCGTCCGTTGAACTTTATTAAGCTGCCTGTCGGCAGCATCCAGCCGGAAGGCTGGGTAAAGAAGTACCTCGAACTGCAACGTGACGGGCTGACCGGACATCTGGGAGAAATCAGTGCCTGGCTGGAGAAAGATAATAACGCCTGGCTGACAACCGGTGGTGATCATGGCTGGGAAGAAGTACCTTACTGGCTGAAAGGTTATGGCAACCTTGCCTATATCCTGAATGACCCGAAGATGATTGCAGAAACAAAAACATGGATTGAAGGTGTATTTGCCAGTTGCCAGCCCGATGGATACTTCGGTCCTGTCAACGAACGGAACGGCAAGCGTGAATTGTGGGCACAGATGATTATGCTCTGGTGTCTGCAATCTTATTATGAGTATTCTCAGGACCAACGGGTTATTGACCTGATGACGAACTACTTCAAATGGCAGATGACTGTCCCCGACGATAAACTTCTGGAAGACTATTGGGAAAACAGCCGTGGCGGTGACAACATCATCAGTATCTATTGGCTTTATAACCATACCGGAGATGCCTTCCTGCTGGACCTTGCCAAGAAGATTCACCGCAACACAGCCGACTGGACAAAATCAACCTCCCTGCCCAACTGGCACAATGTGAACATCGCCCAGTGTTTCCGCGAACCTGCCACTTATTATATGCAGACCGGAGATTCCGCCATGCTCAAAGCCTCTTATAATGTACATCATTTGATCCGTCGCACTTTTGGCCAGGTTCCGGGCGGTATGTTCGGTGCCGACGAGAATGCCCGTCTGGGATATATCGATCCTCGTCAGGGAGTGGAAACCTGCGGACTGGTGGAACAGATGGCTTCCGATGAGATCATGCTCTGTATGACAGGTGACCCGATGTGGGCTGAGCATTGCGAAGAAGTGGCTTTCAACTCTTATCCTGCCGCTGTGATGCCGGACTTCAAGGCTTTGCGCTACATCACTTGTCCGAATCATACTGTCAGTGACTCAAAGAACCATCATCCGGGTATTGACAACCGTGGTCCGTTCCTTTCCATGAATCCGTTCAGCAGCCGTTGCTGTCAGCATAACCATGCACAAGGCTGGCCTTATTTTTCGGAACATCTGATATTGGCAACTCCCGATAACGGTATTGCTGCCGCCATCTATGCTGCTTGTAAAGCTACGGTAAAAGTGGGTAATGGAAAAGAAATCGTCCTTCACGAAGAGACTAACTATCCTTTTGAAGAAGGCATCAAATTCACCGTTTCTACCGATGAAAAGGTCGATTTTCCGTTCTACCTCCGCATTCCTTCATGGACTGAAGGAGCCGAAGTGCGTGTCAACGGAAAGAAGATCAGTGTGAAACCTGTATCCGGTAAATACCTTTGTATCGAGCGCGAATGGGCGGATGGTGATAAAGTAGAAATGACTCTTCCGATGTCTTTGTCCATGCGTATGTGGCAAGTCAATAAGAACAGTGTAAGTGTGGATTATGGTCCGTTGACTTTATCTCTGAAGATTGACGAGAAATATATAGAAAAAGACAGTCGTGAAACGGCTATCGGTGACTCCAAATGGCAGAAAGGTGCTGACCCGAAGAAGTGGCCTACTACTGAAATCTATGCTAACAGTCCCTGGAACTATTCGTTGGTATTGGATAAGAAAGAGCCTTTGAAGAACTTCAAAGTCGTTCGTAAGTCCTGGCCTGCTGATAACTTCCCGTTCACGGTGGCCAATGTGCCTTTGGAAGTGAAAGCTACCGGCCGGATTATCCCCGAATGGCAGATTGACGAAACTGGACTTTGCGGTGTATTGCCCGAAGAAGATGCGGTGAAAGGCGCTAAAGAAGAGATTACATTGATTCCGATGGGAGCGGCCCGGTTGAGAATATCGGCTTTCCCGAATACAAAGGAGTAACTGGTGATGGAATCAGTTTACTTGAATTTGTTATAAGATAAATCATTTTGATTTAGAAAGATATAAGTGTTTATGATTGCATCATTGGCGAAATGACTGATTTGTGCTATTATTTGGAAAGAATGTTGCCTCCAAACTATCAGAATTTCGCCAATTTTGCAATCTAAATAAAAGATGTTCGTTGAACTAATTTATAATAATACTTATATCAACCATGAAGAATTTAGCATTATGGGCTGTTTCTGCCCTTTTTGTAGCTGCTTGTACCCCGAAAGCCGAGCAACCAACCGACTCCGGCCTGTTAAGAACTAACTTCCAGACTGAAGTAGGTGGTAAGAAAACCGATCTGTACACCCTTCGTAACAAGAACAACATGGAAGTTTGTGTGACGAATTTTGGTGGACGCATTGTTTCTGTGATGGTCCCCGATAAAGACGGTAAGATGCAGGATGTAGTTTTAGGTTTCGATTCTATTCAGGATTATATCAGCAAACCTTCTGATTTTGGTGCCAGCATCGGTCGTTACGCAAACCGTATCAATCAAGGTCGATTCACATTGGACAGCATTGAATATCAGTTGCCTCAGAATAATTACGGTCATTGCCTGCATGGCGGTCCCAATGGATTCCAGTATCGTGTGTTTGACGCTGTGCAACCGAATCCGCAAGAAGTGGAACTGACTTATGTCGCTGCGGATGGCGAAGAAGGTTTCCCGGGTAACATTACCTGTAAAGTCCTGATGAAACTGACAGACGATAATGCAATTGATATCCGCTATGAAGCAGAAACGGATAAGCCGACTATCGTAAATATGACCAACCATTCTTATTTTAACCTTGACGGCGATGCGGCAAATAATGCAGATCATCTGTTGATGGTGGATGCCGATTATTATACTCCGGTAGACAGCACATTCATGACAACCGGTGAGATTGTTCCGGTAGAAGGTACTCCGATGGATTTCCGCACTCCGACTCCGGTAGGGGCACGCATTAACGACTACGATTTTGTACAATTGAAGAATGGAAATGGTTATGACCATAACTGGGTATTGAATGCCAAAGGGGATATTTCCCGTAAATGTGCTTCACTCGAATCTCCCAAAACGGGTATCGTACTGGATGTATATACCAACGAACCGGGTGTTCAGGTATATGCCGGCAACTTTCTGGATGGTTCTCTGACAGGAAAGAAAGGTATCACATATAATCAGCGTGCTTCCGTATGTCTTGAAACTCAGAAGTATCCGGATACTCCGAACAAACCGGAATGGCCTTCGGCTGTGCTTCGCCCGGGAGAAAAATACATGAGTCAGTGTATCTTTAAATTTTCTGTAGATAAGGAATAATCTGCTCGCTCCCAAGAAATAAAAAAATATTTTAGTCTCACGGTCTCACTGTCTTTCTGTAAAGATCAGATAACTAGATGAATAATGAATGAGAGATACCTTCGGAGCAGGGTGTCTCTCATCGTTTTATCCCATAATATGCTCCCAAACAGTGTATCTCTCATCCTTTTTTAAGTTGTCTCTCATCATTCTTTCTGCTACAGACTACAGCTGTATTGATTTTACTCTGCCTGTCATTTGTATGTTGTGACACTTATGTCCTTAGCATATCTCCCTTATATTCTTATATTATCTTACCGACATCTTCATCATTGCACCCGGGTGAACTGATCATTGCACCTGGGTAAACTGATCGTGTCACAGACGTAGACAGTTCGTTCTACCCGGGTGGAACGATGAAGATGTCCTTACGAAAAACTGATAACAATAAGTGAAAATTAAGCGATTATAGGGTTGCTTGGACGAAGAGAAACGGTAAATCAGACAATAATTGCCGCAGTTTATAATTATGTCCGTTATTTGTTTGTATTCTAATAATAATTAGAGTATATTTGTAAGAATGTATAACACAATGAAGTTAACTTGACTTCATCAACAAAACTATTATATGATGAAAAAAATCCTTTTCTTAATGGTGATCTGCGTAGCCACATCGCTTACTTCTATTTTACCGGCTTCGGCTCAGAATTCAGACCAGACCGACGAGTACAAAACTTTACTAAAAAAGATCATGACGCTTTCCGGCAGTTCGGCATCCTCTGAAGCTATAATGTCTCAATTGATGTCGAGTATGAAAAATGGGCCTTTCCAACAAGATGAGGCTTATTGGAAAGATTTTGCTTCAAAATGGACACGGAAGATTGAAGATAAAGTCATGGAAGTATATGCTCCTATTTACCGGCAACACATGACATTAGATGAACTGAAAAAAGTGGTTGCTTTTTATGAATCTCCTGCGGGAAGAAAACTTGGGGAGACTGCAACTGCCGTTGCAACTGAATCAATGCCGATGATACAACAGCTGTCAATGGAAATGGTGCAGGAAATGATGCCGAAGCTTCAGAAATCAAGAGAGTTGGTAAGGGATGACGCTGCCGAACAGGCCAAGACACGCGATCAAAAGTTATTTGATGCGGCTTATACAGCTCCTAAAGATAGCATAGAGATCGTTGCCGATAGAACCTATGAGCATGGCATGGGTACAAAGCCTTTATTGCATTCTATTGAAAGAAGGAAAGATGATACTAAAGTAACGTTCCTGCAACCCATCTATTTCGACTGGCAATGGATGTACTATAGCCCGGGATTTAAAATAGTAGATAAGAAAACCGGTGATGAATACATGGTGAGAGGATACGATGGTGGCGCACCTATGGATAAGTTGATGATTATTAAAGGTTGCAATCGTAAATACATATATGTCAGCCTGTTGTTCCCCAAATTGAAAAAGAACGTGAAGGAAATCGATATAATAGAGGCGCTGACTGATAAAGAGGAGTTGCCTTCCAATGATGACGGTAAAGCTAAGTCTTATTTTGATGTAAAAGTGGACGATTATTTGGTACTTTCCAGAGAAAACAAGAAAGTCTATTATTGATTAAATCTTGTAATAAATAAAAGATATGATCGGTTTAGAAATACGCATAAATGATGAAGATCCGATTACTGTGGCTTCTGATAATTTGGTTTTTGTAAACTTATTACATGGATATTCTTCCGATCGGATTATGGTAATGGGAAGTGATCTTTTACATTACCTTACCTGGTTCGACGGAAGACCTGAAGTTGGTGATAAGGTATTAATTAGAATTGTTGACACTGATAAGGTGGCACCAGTTTTGACCATGAAGGACTGTGATAGGTATGAAATAAAGCAGTGGTATGAACGGTTAAAGGTTGAACTGCAAGAAAAAGGACTGATATAGAAGATATGAAAGGATTGATTATAAAACGAGGGAATGAGGTTTGTAAAGCGGGCATCCCTGATAACGGGGTTAGCTTGATGGTAAATATTACACGTTATGAGGGTGCTTACTGGAACGTGGGTGGTTTGAAAATGCCTGGAGATGTTCATGCTACATGGAATGGAGGTACGCTTGAAGTAGGAGATGAAATAGAGGTGGAATTTGCGGAGTTTGATGAGGCTACGCTGCCTGACACAGAAGAAAGCCATAAATCTCTGTTAGATACAATAGCATTGACACATGTTGATGATAGTCCGGATATGTGGAATCGAAAACTTGATACCTATAATCGGTTGAAAAAAATGCTGAAGGAGGAGAATGATAATATAATATTGAAAATGGAATAGAAAACAGCGTGATATAGTGAAAGTGCACTTTACAGATTATTAGACATGAATATAAAATTTGATGTTATGAATGAAACAGGAAAAGCTAGTTTAATGAGCCGCATAATTATTGGGATAATCGGTCTTATTATGTTTTCCCTAAATGTGTATCTTTACATTTGGGACCCTTTGGAGAAACATTATGATTTAAATAAAATAGTATTTGGTTGGCTCATTGTTTTGTTTATACTTAATTATTTATTTCGACATAGTAAATGTTGGAAGATAGGATACGTTATATCTATAATACTTCTTGCTTTAGCCTATTTTATAATTCCAATGTAGGCCAAAGGTAAGTAAATAAGCAATAGTATGAAAGTCCTTATTTTTGATCTGACATATTTAATCGCTATTGTCTTTTTAGGTATGTGTATATATAATGGTGAGAATATATTGACTCATATTTATTGGACAAGGCTGGTGGTTTTTATTTTTGTCGGGATATGTGCCGTTTTAGGGATCGGCTCATTTATAAATGAAGTAATTGCAAAAAAGATGAAGCCTGGTTTCGTTTCTTATATTAGGGCGATAGTAGGAATGGTTTATATCATATTATTGGTAGTTTCAAATAAAACAGCCTGTTAATGGATTTGTATAATGAATGGGGATGTTTTATCTTTGCAGTGTTTAAAATAAGATACGATGAATAAAAGAGTAACAATACAATTCGCTGACTTTATAAAGAGTAGGATTATCAGTTTATACGTATTCTCAATCTTATGCGAATGGCTATGTATCAGGAAATTCTATATCATTTAATAGTACGGGGAAAATTAAGGCAACTATAACTCAGTTTGTTGGCTTTAACCTTTCTTATGTTATTAATTCTTCAGGGACATACGATAAGAGTGCGGGAAAGGGAAGTGTTACAGTTTCTGCATATTAATGATTATTGAGAATAAAAATTATGATTATGCCTCCAATGTTTTTTGAAATTGTTTATGTTCTGATTTTGTTGATTGGGATATTGGCCGTGTTGAAAAGTCATCAACTTACTAAACCATATAAATATTTATGGGTCATTTTGGTTTTGTTATTTAATCTGTTAGGCATAATTGCCTTTTTGATATGGAAACAGTATCTTAACAAAATGAGCAATAGTGGATCGCATGGAAATGTCTGATTTGATATATAATATGAATCGGGTAAACTTTTTTGTCTATGCTCTTTGTAAATCCGGGATGGATTGAATAGACCATTGAAACTGGTTGTTTTTCTTTGATTTAGCCACCGTTATTATGATGGTGGCTAAATTTCTTATTTTAGATAAAGATACAGGAGGTGCCCCTTTTTTCATAAATGCTATTGTCGTTTCTGTCTATAACCATAAAACATACTTGTAATCGGAAGTTTTTAGGGGTATAACCCTAAAAACTTCCGATTAATTATTTATATTTGTGTCTATAACCCTAAAAACTTCAGTTGTATGATTAATCGTGAACTTTATATGGAGCAAATCACTCCTTTTATTGATAAGCCATTTGTGAAAGTTATCACTGGTATTCGTCGCTGTGGCAAGTCGGTCGTGTTGCGTTTAATTCGTGAGGAACTTTTACGAAGAGGAGTATCTGAGGATTATATTATTTATATGAACTTTGAAAGTTTCGAGTGGATAGACATGAAGGAGGCGAAGGCGTTATACGCTCATATTCGGGAAGCTACGAAAGCCCCGGGAAAATATTATATTCTCTTGGATGAGATTCAGGAAGTTACAGATTGGGAAAAGGCAGTGAATGCCTTTTTGGTTGACTTGGATGTAGATATTTATGTGACAGGTTCTAATTCACGTTTACTATCTTCCGAGTTTTCGACTTATTTGGCAGGAAGATACGTTGCCTTTCACATTATGACTTTATCTTTTAAGGAATATCTGTTATTCCATAATCTCTCGCTAACAATTTCTGCGTCCGACCGTAAAGCGGAATTTTTGAAATATCTTCGAATGGGGGGATTTCCGGCTATTCATACGGCAAACTATGATTATAATGCTATTTACAAAATTGTGTATGATATTTATTCGTCCGTCATTCTTCGTGATACGGTTCAACGGCATGGAATCCGTAATGTAGAAATGCTCGAAAGGATAGTGAAGTTTGTTTTTGATAATATAGGAAACAAATTGAATGCTAAGAATATTGCCGACTATTTTAAAAGTCAGCAACGGAAAGTGGATATCAATACGATTTACAATTATTTAGATGCTTTAAATAATGCTTTTGTGATACAACGTATTCCACGTTATGACATCAAGGGCAAAGAAATTTTGCAAACTAATGAAAAGTATTTTGTGAGTGACCTTTCGCTCATCTATTCTGTGATGGGGTATCGGGACCGGTTAATTGGGGGAATGCTCGAAAATTTGGTTTGCATGGAATTGAAACGCCGCGGATACGAAGTATATGTAGGTAAACAGGATGAAAAAGAAGTTGATTTTGTAGCCATTAGGCGTGAAGAGAAAATATATGTGCAGGTTACTTATCAACTTGGCTCGCAAGCAACCATCGACCGTGAGTTTGCCCCTTTACTGGCAATTGATGATCATTATCCTAAATATGTGGTTAGTATGGATGATCTATGGCAAGATAATATTGAAGGGGTTAAGCATCGGCATATAGCCGATTTTCTACTTGATGAGTGGTAAAGACGGACTAAAGCTTTAGTCCGTCTAACAAATCTAAATAAATCCCGATAGCCTCTTCTATCTCTTTCAGCATAATATACTCTTCGGCTGTATGTGAACGTGAAGAGCGTCCCGGACCGATCTTTACCGACGCAAAGGACATCAATGCCTGATCTGACAAAGTCGGGGAACCGAAAGGTATGCGTCCCATCTTCACCGCTTTCTGTACGAACGGATGTTTCTCATCAATTCGTGAAGAGTTGAGGCGGAACGAGCGGGCTTTCGCATCGCAGGCTATATGCTTCCTGATCTCTGCAAATAAATCTTCGTTGGAGTAAAGTTCATTGCTTCGGATATCGACAACAAATGTACATTTATCGGGAACTACATTGTGCTGAGTGCCCGCATTGATGACCGTAACGCTCATTTTTACCGGCCCGAGTAAAGGCGATTCTTTCTCGAAACGATAATCACGGAACCAGGCGATATCGTTCAATACCTTATAAATGGCATTATCTCCTTCATCGCGTGCGGCATGTCCGGCTTTTCCCGTAGCAGTTACATCCAATACCATCAACCCCTTTTCGGCAATGGCAGGTTGCATTTCCGTAGGTTCGCCTACGATAGCGAATGAAACAGGGGGTAACCCCGGCAATACACTTTCAATTCCATCCTTACCCGAAACTTCTTCTTCGCAGGAAGCCAGATAGATGAGATTGTAATTTTGAGAAGTGCGACATAGTTGCAGGAACACCTGTAAGAGCGAAACAACACTGGCTCCGGCGTCGTTACTGCCCAATCCGTATAATTTACCGTTTTCCTCGCGGGGTGTGAAAGGGTCTTTGCGCCAGCCATTTACGGGTTTTACCGTGTCGATATGAGAATTGAGCAGGATTGTCGGCTTTTTAAGGTCGAACATAGGACTGAGGCACCAAACATTGTTTCCCTTGCGTCCGGTCTGCATCCCTTCGGCTTCGATATAATTTTGCAGGAAATCAGCGGCTTGCGTCTCTTCCCGACTGATGGACGGAATGCTGATTAGTGATTTCAACAGGCTTACAGCTTCGGCTGTCATGGTTGGAATATCGTATTTCATATACAAACTTGTTAATTTAGAGCTTAATATTTGCACAAAGATACTCGTTTTGCGCAATAGTTTCAAATAAAACTAATACCTTTGTACCATATTTATCAATACAAAGAGTATGACTTATCATCATTTATCTGTCTTGGTCCACCGTCAGGCTGAAAAGTATGGCGACAGGGTAGCATTGAGATACCGCGACTATGAGACAGCACAATGGATTCCGATTACCTGGAATCAATTCTCCGGAACTGTACGACAGGCTGCTAATGCTTTCGTTGCGCTAGGAGTGGAGGAACAAGAGAATATCGGTATTTTTTCACAGAATAAACCTGAATGGTTCTATGTCGATTTCGGCGCATTTGCCAATCGCGGGGTTACTATTCCGTTCTATGCAACGAGTTCACCCGCACAGGCACAATACATTATCAACGATGCGCAAATCCGTTATCTTTTTGTAGGCGAACAGTATCAGTATGATTCTGCATTCAGCATCTTCGGCTTTTGTTCCTCGTTACAACAACTGATTATTTTCGATCGTTCGGTAGTAAAAGACCCGCGTGATGTCTCTTCCATCTATTTTGATGAGTTTATGGCAATGGGCGAAGGATTGCCGCATAATGAGGTGGTGGAAGAACGTACCGCACGTGCTTCTTACGATGATCTGGCTAACATCCTTTATACTTCTGGTACGACGGGAGAGCCGAAGGGAGTAATGTTGCATCATTCGTGCTATCTGGAGCAGTTCCATACGCATGACGAGCGTTTGACGACAATGACCGACAAGGACGTTTCTATGAACTTCCTTCCGTTGACACACGTATTCGAGAAGGCATGGTGCTATCTTTGTATTCATAAAGGAGTACAGATTTGCATCAACCTTCGTCCGGCAGATATCCAGACAACCATTAAAGAAATTCGCCCGACACTGATGTGCAGCGTACCCCGTTTCTGGGAAAAGGTATATGCCGGTGTACAGGAGAAGATCAATGAAACGACAGGATTGAAGAAGGCGCTGATGCTGGATGCCATCAAAGTCGGCAGAATCCATAATCTGGATTATCTTCGGTTGGGAAAGACCCCTCCGGTGATGAATCAACTGAAATATAAGTTCTACGAGAAGACCATTTATTCTTTGCTGAAGAAGACGATCGGTATTGAGAATGGAAATTTCTTCCCGACAGCCGGTGCAGCCGTGCCCGATGAAATCAATGAATTTGTTCATTCGGTAGGAATCAACATGGTGGTCGGCTATGGACTGACAGAATCTACGGCTACGGTATCATGTACTTTGCCGGTAGGTTATGATATCGGTTCGGTAGGTGTGGTATTGCCGGGACTGGAAGTGAAGATAGGCGAAGACAATGAAATCCTGCTCCGTGGAAAAAGTATAACCAAAGGATATTATAAAAAGGCGGAGGCTACTGCCGCTGCTATCGATGCTGACGGCTGGTTCCATACAGGCGATGCCGGTTATTTCAAGAATGGGCAGTTATTCCTGACAGAGCGCATTAAGGATTTGTTTAAGACATCGAATGGTAAATATATTGCTCCGCAAGCATTGGAAACCAAACTGGTGATAGACCGTTATATTGACCAAATCGCTATTATCGCAGATCAGCGGAAGTTTGTTTCTGCCTTGATCGTTCCGGTGTACGGGTTTGTCAAGGACTATGCGAAGGAGAAAGGAATCGAATACAAAGATATGGCCGAACTGTTGCAGCATCCAAAGATTGTCGGTCTGTTCCGTGCACGGATAGAGACCTTGCAACAGCAATTTGCGCATTATGAACAGATCAAACGTTTCACATTACTTCCTGAACCTTTCAGCATGGAGCGTGGAGAATTGACTAATACATTGAAGTTGAAACGCTCAGTGGTTTCTGAAAACTACAAAGAACTGATTGAGAAGATGTACGAAGAATAAGGCTTTTCTCGGTCTGGCCTGATGATAAACGATAAACGGTGAACAAGCTGCATATTTGGCAAGCTGTTCACCGTTTGTTCTTTGTGTATCAATAGGCTATGTGTCTGCTATTTTATGGAGAACACTATGCTTTAGTAACCGAAGATTTGTTCCTGAGTGAGTTCTTCGATAGGACCTACCGCTTTCAGCTTATTCATGTCAAGGTCTTTCTTGTCTCCCAAGATGCAATACACATACGTGCGTCCTTTCACCCATTCCTTTTGGAAATCAACGATATCTTTCAATGTCATAGTCTGCACGTCATTATAGAGTTTGATGCGCGGATCTACGCTTTGTCCCAAATCCTGTGCATTGATATAAGTCCAGATAATATCGCTTTTGATGATGCGGTCGGTACGCATGCGGTTGATTAATCCTTCTTTTGCCAATTTGAAGGCTGCTTCGGATTCTGGCATATTGTTGATAATATCGTTGAACGTATTGACGGCATCAATCATCTTGTCATTTTGAGTTGCAATCTGGGTACGTATCGTATATGGATACTTCAGATAGCTTGGCGGCATTATACCCGCCCATGCGGAATAAGCCAGTCCGCGTGTTTCACGCATTTCCTGGAAGACGATGGAGTTCATGCCTCCGCCGAAATATTCGTTATATAATTCGCGGGTAGGTTCGATAGCCGGATCGTATTTCTTATCAAGATTGGAAATTTGCGCCATATAGATCTGTTTGGCTTCATAAGGAGCTACCAGTACTTTGGTCGCCGGTGTTTCAAGATAAGAAAACTCGTTTCCTGCAGGAATATCTTTCAGAGTAGCCGGTACCTGGTGATATTGGTCGATGGTAGCCAGCAGGTCTTTGCTGCTGCTAGGACCATAATACAGGATACGATGTTTGTAGTTGTTCTGATTATGAATCCGGTCAACCAGTTCCTGTGGATTCATGCTGGCGAGCTCTGCTTCCGTCAGTAAATTGGTGGCGGGAGACTTCGGACCGTACATCGCATAATTCATCAGGCGGGAGAAGTTCTGTCCTTGATTCAGTTTGGCATCTGCACGGGCTTTCAGTATATCTCCGACCAGATTGTTGTAAGCTTCCTTATTTACTTGTGCGTCTGCCAGTAACTTTTCGAATAGTTGCATGGCAGCCGGCATATTCTCATTCAGACCGGAAAGAACCACGTAGGTGCGTTCGTTGCCCGGAGAAACGTAGAAAGTACACGCCAGACGATAGAACTCGCTCTTCAGTTCTTCCGGTGTCATGTCGGAAGTGCCCAGATATTCAAGGTAGTCGAAAGCCGTTCCCAATGCCTTGTCGTTGTTGTTACCCATATCGAATACGTAGATCAGTTGGAAAAGATCGTTGGTAGTATTCTGCTTATAGAGTACCGGAATATCGGATTTCGCTGTCAGCTGGCTCATATCTTTCTTGAAGTCGAGGAATACAGGTTCGATGGGCTTTACTGCATTCTCCTGTATGGAGGTAAGGAATGGACTTGCCACATCCCGGTTGGATACGATGGGAGTAATCTCCGGTTTTGTCATCTTCTTCTCGTTCGGGTCCTTGCCTTGTTTCTTGTAGACAACGGCATAATTATCCTCCTTCAGATATTTATCGGCAAAGGCCACGATATCCTCTTTGGTCAGTTTAGCCATGCGGTCGATGGCGGTTACTTCGTCCTCCCAGTTTGTTCCGTTAATGAATGAGTTGACGAATATGTCGGCACGTCCTTCATTGCTTTCCATGCTTTGGAGCTCGTAGAGCTTGAAGTTGTTGATATTGGCT
The DNA here is from genome assembly GCF_000162515.1 of Bacteroides sp. 1_1_14. Lineage (NCBI taxonomy): Bacteria > Pseudomonadati > Bacteroidota > Bacteroidia > Bacteroidales > Bacteroidaceae > Bacteroides > Bacteroides sp. 1_1_14. The sequence continues at coordinate 62,993 of NZ_GG774708.1, forward strand.
TGCAGCATCTTCTCATCGAACTCTCCGGCACGAAGTTTCTTTATTTCGTTCAGCAAGAGGTCTTTGACTTCTTCCAGCGTTTGTCCCTGTTTGGGAAGTCCGCCCAATATGAAGGCTGAGTAATCTGCCAGTCCCATCGGGTAACCGTAGCTGTTCAGCACCTTCTGCTGCTGGTTCAGATCAAGGTCGATGAGTCCTGCCTTTCCATTGTATAATACTTGCGAAACAACTTGCAGAACCTCGAAATCCTTGCTGGCCAATCCGGGGAATCTCCATGCCAGTGCAACGCTTTCCGCATCAGGACCTAATACCTCTTTAACTACAGGTGCGGTGATCGGATCTTCTTTCGGCAGATTCAGTTTGGGAAGTTCCGGATTCGGCTTCAAGCCTCCGAAGTATTTATCTATCAAGGCAATGGTTTCATCTGGGTCTAAATCTCCGGACATACAGATCGCCATATTATTGGGAACGTACCATTGTTTATAGTAATTCTTGATATTGGTGATGGAAGGGTTCTTCAGATTCTCCTGTGTACCCAATACGGTTTGTGTTCCATAAGGATGCTTGGGGAAGAGAGAGGAGAAGATCGCCTCCTGCACTTTGCTGTTGTCCCGGGTCAGAGACATGTTTTTTTCTTCGTATACAGCTTCCAGTTCCGTATGGAAACCGCGGATGACATTATTCTCGAAGCGGTCTGCCTGAATCTTTGCCCAGTTCTCTATCTGATTGGAGGGGATATCTTCCTGATAGACAGTCTGGTCATACCATGTGTAGGCGTTGCTGCCGGAAGAACCGATAGCAGCCATCAGCTTGTCATATTCGTTGGGAATGGCGTATTTGGATGCTTCGTAAGAGAGGCTGTCGATGGTGTGGTAGATCGCTTTGCGCTCTGCTTCGTCCGTCGTCTGGCGGTATATCTCAAATTGCTGTTCAATTTGGTCCAATAGTGGTTTTTCGGCAGCATAATCCTGTGTGCCATACTTGTCGGTACCTTTAAACATCAGGTGTTCAAAGTAGTGTGCCAGTCCGGTCGTTTCTGCCGGGTCGTTCTTTCCGCCCACCCGCACGGCGATGAATGTTTGAATGCGGGGAGTTTCCTTGTTTACAGTGAGGTAAACTTTTAATCCGTTGTCCAGTGTGTAGATGCGGGCTTTCAGCGGGTCATTGGGCACTGTCTCGTAGCTATACTTCTTTTGTGAGCTACAACTGCTCATCACTAATGCAAGGAAGAGCGATAAGCATGAAAGTTTCAGGAGTTTGTTCATATTGTGACAACATTTTAGTGACAGAAACAAAGGTAGCGGAATTTTTCTTACCTTTGCACCGAAAAGAGAAATTTGTAAATTGTAAATGATAAAATTGTAAATCACATGATTACTATTGAACAACTTAAAGACGTGAAAGAGCGCACTGATGCGCTGAGGAGGTATCTTTGACATCGACGGGAAGAAAATTCAAGTCGAAGAAGAGCAACTAAGAACGCAGGCGCCGGGATTCTGGGATGACCAGAAGAAAGCGGAAGCCCAGATGAAACTGGTGAAAGACCTGCAAAAGTGGATTGACGGCTATAATGAAGTCAAGACGCTGGCGGACGAACTGGAACTGTCGTTCGATTTTTATAAAGAAGAATTAGTGACTGAGGGAGATGTGGACGCGGCTTATGCGAAAGCCAGTGAAGCGGTGGAAGCACTCGAACTCAAGAATATGCTGCGTGATGAAGCCGACCAGATGGCCTGTGTGTTGAAAATCAACTCCGGTGCGGGTGGTACGGAAAGTCAGGACTGGGCATCTATGTTGATGCGTATGTATCTGCGCTATGCTGAAACGAACGGTTACAAGGCTACTATCGCCAACCTTCAGGAAGGGGATGAGGCAGGAATCAAAACCTGTACCATCAATATTGAGGGAGATTTCGCTTATGGTTATCTGAAAGGAGAGAACGGCGTTCACCGTCTGGTGCGTGTTTCTCCGTACAATGCGCAAGGCAAGCGCATGACATCGTTTGCTTCCGTGTTCGTCACTCCGTTGGTGGACGACAGTATCGAAGTGAATATTCTGCCTGCCTGCATTTCATGGGATACATTCCGAAGCGGTGGTGCCGGTGGCCAGAACGTTAATAAGGTGGAATCCGGCGTTCGTCTGCGCTATCAGTACAAAGACCCTTATACGGGAGAAGAAGAGGAAATCCTTATCGAGAATACCGAAACTCGTGACCAGCCGAAGAACCGTGAGAATGCAATGCGCCAGTTGCGCTCTATCTTATACGATAAAGAATTGCAGCACCGCATGGCAGAACAAGCGAAAGTGGAAGCCGGTAAGAAGAAAATCGAATGGGGATCGCAGATTCGCAGCTATGTATTCGATGACCGTCGCGTGAAAGACCATCGTACCAACTATCAGACTTCGGATGTAAACGGAGTGATGGATGGTAAAATCGAGGAATTCATCAAAGCCTATCTGATGGAATTTTCATCGCAGGAATCATAAAAACAAAAATTAGCGAGTGTTATTTTTGGAAAGTTAAAAGATTTGTTTTTACTTTGTTAGCGTTGAACTTTAAAGCTAACATTATGGGTAAAAGTAAGAGAAAAGTAGCACATAGTAAGAAAGAGGAGGAGCAGGCCCAGCGGGTAGTCAAGATAGTATTTGTTTCACTCATTATTTTGGCGCTGATTATGCTGATCGCATATTCCTTTTTCGGCTGATTGATTCACCACAGGTTACACAGTTTTGCATGGACAGGGACACGTTGATTGTCGACGGTGAATATCCATGCTGACGAGGGTAGTCCGTGGTGAATTCTTTTTTTGTAACCCCTTTGTTATCCGTGTAACAGTATTGTAACCATTCTGTAATTTCACCGTATCTCTTTTGTAATCTCTCCGTATCTTGCTCATTGTACCTTTGCCGCGAATTAAGTAGCAAACAACTGAATGAGTAGAATTACAACAACCGTCGCCCTGCTTTTGATGGCGACAGCAGCCTGCGGACAGGCTAAAGAAGATGCCGGGGATGGCAAACAGCTGGATAAGCAGACCATGGAACTGAAAGATTATTTGCCTGAAATTCATGGGACAATCCGGGGAAAATATGAGTTTCAGACAGAAACCAACGAAAGCCGTTTTGAAGTGCGGAATGCCCGCTTCAGTGTTTCGGGAAATGTACATCCGATTGTTGCCTATAAAGCGGAGATCGATTTGTCCGACGAGGGTTCCATCAAGATGCTTGATGCGTATGCCCGTGTATTTCCTGTCAAGGACCTGAATTTTACGATTGGTCAGATGCGTGTACCTTTCACGATCGACGCCCATCGTTCTCCCCATCAGCAGTATTTTGCCAATCGTTCTTTTATAGCCAAGCAGGTGGGCAATGTGCGTGATGTCGGCTTCACCGGTTGTTATACACAAAAAGAAGGTCTTCCTTTTATCCTTGAAGGTGGATTGTTTAACGGCTCCGGACTGACTAATCAGAAGGAATGGCATAAGACCTTGAATTATTCGATAAAAGCACAGTTGCTGCCTAATAAAAATTGGAATCTCACTTTGAGCACTCAAATGATAAAGCCGGAACATACCCGTATTAATATGTATGATGCCGGCATCTACTATCAGAATAATCGTTTTCATATCGAAGCGGAGTATTTGTATAAAATGTATGGACACGAAGCGTTTAAGGACGTTCATGCGGTCAATAGCTTTGTGAATTATGATTTGCCGTTGAAAAAAGTATTCAATAAGATTTCTTTTCTGGCCCGTTATGATATGATGACTGACCACAGTAATGGGCTGGCGGACAGTGAGACAGGTGTTTTGAAGATAAACGACTATGCCCGTCATCGTGTGACAGGCGGTATCACGCTGAGCCTTTCCAAAGCTTTTATTGCCGATCTCCGTCTCAACTTTGAGAAGTATTTCTATCAGAAGTCCGGAGTTCCCAAAGAATCGGAGCGTGATAAAATCGTTATTGAGTTTATGACGAGATTTTGATTTTTAATTATCTTTGTGCTATGGCACAAGAAATAGAACGTAAATTTTTAGTTTCCGGTGATTTTAAATCCTTTGCTTTTGCGCAGAGCCGGATTATGCAGGGATATATTTGCAGCGCCCGTGGTCGGACGGTGCGGGTTCGTATTCGTGACGATAAAGGTTATCTCACTATCAAAGGTGCTTCCAACGAATCGGGTACCAGTCGCTATGAGTGGGAAAAGGAACTTCCCCTGTCCGAAGCGGAAGAACTGATGAAACTTTGCGAACCGGGAATGATTGATAAGACCCGTTATCTGGTACGTAGTGGCAATCATGTCTTCGAAGTAGACGAGTTCTACGGTGAGAATGAAGGACTTATTGTGGCTGAAGTAGAGCTGGGCACGGAAGATGAGGCGTTTGTCAAGCCCGGGTTTATTGGCGAAGAAGTGACCGGGGATGTACGCTACTATAACTCTCACCTGATGAAAAAACCGTATAAAACGTGGTGAATGTTAACAAATAAGCTGTATATTTGTTCCTAGTACTAAAAGAGCAGTATATGGAACAGTTGTACAATTATCTACCGAGAGAACTGATAACTTTCGTTCTGGTTACTTTATTTTCTTTACTTATCGGACTGTCACAACGACGGATCAGTCTGAAGCGTGAAGGGGAAACAACTCTCTTCGGGACTGACCGTACATTTACTTTCATTGGTATTCTAGGCTATTTGCTCTATATACTCGATCCTACGGATATGCGTCTGTTTATGGGTGGTGGTGCTGTGCTCGGTTTATTGCTGGGCTTGAACTATTACGTCAAGCAGTCTCAATTCCATGTTTTTGGTGTAACGACCATTATTATTGCACTGATTACTTATTGTCTGGCTCCTATTGTTTCTACCCAGCCTTCCTGGTTTTATGTGATGGTGATTGTGACGGTGCTTTTATTGACGGAGCTTAAACACACTTTTACGGAGTTTGCCCAGCGGATGAAGAACGATGAGATGATTACGCTGGCAAAGTTCTTGGCTATCAGTGGTATCATATTGCCTATGTTACCGCACAAGAACCTGATTCCGGATATTAATCTCACTCCTTATTCTATTTGGCTGGCAACGGTTGTCGTCTCCGGTATCTCGTATTTGTCTTACTTGCTGAAACGCTATGTGTTTCATGAATCGGGAGTATTGGTTTCCGGCATTATCGGTGGATTATATAGTAGTACTGCCACAATTTCGGTATTGGCCCGTAAAAGTAGAAAGGCTTCCGAGCAGGAGGCGAACGAATATGTAGCTGCTATGCTGCTTGCGGTCAGCATGATGTTTCTGCGTTTTATGATATTGATTCTGATCTTTAGCAGGGAGATATTTACATCTATCTATCCTTATCTTTTGATTATGTCTGTGGTAGCTGCCGTTGTTGCGTGGTTTATCCATTCCCGTCATCGACGCTCCAAGGATATGACCGATGAGTCGGAAGATGAGGACAGCAGTAACCCGCTCGAATTTAAAGTTGCTCTGATTTTTGCCACTCTCTTCGTTGTGTTTACAGTGCTGACGCACTATACTTTGGTTTATGCGGGTACAGGCGGATTGAATCTGCTTTCTTTTGTATCCGGACTTAGTGACATTACTCCTTTTATCTTGAACCTTTTGCAGAATACAGGGAGCGTAGCTGTACTGGTTGTTGTGGCTTGCAGTATGCAGGCTATTATCAGTAATATTCTGGTGAATATGTTTTATGCTTTGTTTTTTGCAGGGAAAGGTAGTAAGTTACGTCCCTGGATTTTGGGAGGATTCGGGACGGTGATCGGGGTAAATCTTGTGTTGCTTCTGTTCTTCTATTTGTAGAAAAGGGGGGCATCTTTTTTGTTGCCGAATACATTCAATGGAACTGGCTTATATTTTGTTTTTTTGAATAAAGAAGCTATCTTTGTATTTAGATATAATAGTATCTGAATAGTACTGTTTTTTAATTAATTGAATACAATTGTATGCCTTTATTTTATAATTTTGATGTAGAGAGACCCGAAGAGTTGCTGGCAATTCTGGCTCAGAATCTGCAGAAACGCAGGCTTGAGAAAGGACTTTCCCGAGAAGCTCTTACCGAACTTAGCGGAGTTCCGACGCCTACTATTGCCAAGTTCGAACAAAAGCATACTATTTCATTGGCATCCTATGTGGCATTAGCAAAAGCACTGGGTTACTCTAAAGCTATCAAGGAACTTTTATCTGAACCGCTGTTTAGTACAATGGAGGAGTTGGAAATGATTAATAAGAATAAAAACAGAAAGAAGGGGCGTAATGAAATCAGTAAATAAACTGATAGTAACCTATCATAGTAGAAGTGTTGGAACTCTCAGTATGACACCTGATAATCGGCTATGCGCATTTCAGTATGATAGAGAGTGGTTGGCTAATGGGTTTTCTATCTCTCCGCTTGACTTGCCTTTAAAACCTGATTTGTTTATTGCTAAACCACAACCTTTTTGGGGAAACTTTGGTATTTTTGAAGACAGTCTCCCTGATGGATATGGGCGTTATTTACTTCATCGTTTACTCAAAAAACAAGGGGTGAATGATAGCGAGCTAACTCCCTTGCAACGGTTGAGTATAGTCGGAACATCAGGGATGGGAGCTCTTTGTTATATACCGGAGACATACATTGGCGAAGAAAAATCTCTTCCGACACTAGATTGCCTTCAGCAAATGGCATTGGACATACTGTCAGAGAAATCGTATGAGGATGAAGAGGTACTTTACTTTAATAGTGGCAACTCAGGTGGATGCCGCCCTAAATGTTTACTTCACGATACAGAAGGAGCTTGGTTGGTGAAGTTCAGGCATACATATGATCTGAAAGATATGGGAGCGATGGAGTATCGTTATAATGAAGTCGCTCGTAAATGTGGCATAACAGTACCGGACTTTAAATTGATGGACGGAAAGTATTTTGCTACCAAACGTTTTGATATTGAAAATGGTATTAGGTATCATATTGCTACGGCAGGGGCACTACTTAATGAATCTATTATGCAACCCAGATTGGATTATAAGACTTTACTGCACTTGGTTGGTTATCTTACCCAAGACCCTAAACAGGTAGATGAAATGTTCCGGCGTATGGTCTTCAATGTCTTAACGGATAATAAAGATGACCATGCCAAAAACTTTAGTTTCATTTATAAAGAGGGGAACTGGGCGTTAGCTCCGGCTTATGACTTGACCCGATGCAATAACGGATATAATGGAGAACATGCTACCTCTGTTAATAATCATGGTAATCCTACTATAGAAGATATGCTGATTGTTGGAGAGAGCATTCGTATTCCTCGGAAAAAGGGAAAAGAGATGATATTGACTATTGCAGAAGGGTGTGCTGAGTTATTATCTAAGGATTATAGTGCCGCTGCTTTTTGACACCCTTCTGTTTTGCTCATATTGGGGGATGCTATAATCCCCAATCACTTTTATTGTAACTTCGTTCTACCTCATTCTCAATGTTATCGGGAAGATTGTGGAAGAAGTCGATTCCTGTCTTTTCTTCAAGTTCGTCAATTGAAAGGGCATAAGATGCATAATTATTGTTACTGTATGATTTATGTTCAAACCAAAAGCCTATTGCTTTATATTGACCATTTTTTAGTGATAAAATAGCCATATAGAAATATTTGGGAACTGGAATAGTGTTATTTGTTTTAAGATATTTGATAATATTGTTATTATCAATAGTACCTCCTTTGGCTACATAAAGGGTATCTTGATCGTTAGTTATGTTCCCCCATGTCTGTACTTTCTTTTCTAAACTTGCCCATATGCCGCCGTTGAATCCGTCTTGTATCTGTGGGTTCATATTGGACATATAAAAAGTTTGTTTGTTAGCCGTTGCAGAGTATTGTCTGTCTGACGAAGCAACCAGATGTCCTCTGCTGTAGCCTGAACCAGTATAATCACCATCGTGTGTTCGATATTGTGATGGAATGCTGGGATCATCACTAAAGTCTCCTGCACGTCCGACTTTATTGTCAGGTGTTGAGGTGCTGAAAGTAAAAGCTACCCAACGTGAACTTTTTTGAGTACAATCATATTCAAAACTGTAAGTTATTACTTCTTTACCATTATATTGCGTAGTATGGGTGATGAATAAATTATTATTTGCCTTGTTTAATGCTGGAATTTCAATTCTTCCTGCATATCCCGATGGATTAGGATCCGGATCAGGCTCTTCACCATTTCCTCCTTTTTGGGTGATCGTTATATTTTCACTCTTTCCATTAGATGTTACGGTGATAACAGTATAACGTTCATCATCATCATTAGCGGATACAGAACAGATGGTAGAGGCATTCCCGTTTCCCTCTTTGTTATTTATTGTGCACCAACTATCCTGACTAGATGCAGTCCACTTACCGTCTGTCTTTATTTGTAGAAAGAAACTGCCTCCCTTTGCGGAAACTTCATTGTTTTTAAGGTCTGTACTAACACTTAATCCGCCAATATTATCTGTTGGATCATTGTTGTCGCTACCACACGCTGCAAACAGGGTAGGGAGTAGTACTAATAGTAAGGTTTGGATGAATTTATGTTTCATAAGTTAACTGTTCGTTAGTCTTTAATCTCTTTGATTAAATAAATAATGGTTGGCAAGTGGTCGCTATATCCGTTAAGCCATACACCTCCGGCATGTGTTCTTTTGGGATATCCTTTGTACTTTCCTTCTTTTTGGAACATATAATCTCTTCTAAAGATTTCGTTTCTGTAATATTTCAGTGTACTTCTGTCATTACCTAATAAATTTCCTGTAAATACGATCTGATCAAACAGATTCCATTTACCATCATACATTAAAGTACCGTTACCCTTCTTTAAAGTGTCCCACCAGGGATTATACAAATCATGTTCCTTTGTATCTTGAGTTTTGCGTTTTGCTCCTAATGCAACAGCCATACTTTTGTCCATTGGATCGTCATTCATGTCTCCCATGATGATGACCTTTGCATTTGAATCCTCATTTAATAAAGAATCTTTTAAGGCTCGGACTTGTTCTCCTGCTCTTTCCCGAGCGGGTGATGCGGCTGCACGTGAAGGCCAGTGATTTACGATAAAGTGCACCTTTTCACCGGCAAGTGTACCGCTGGCAATAAGGAAACCACGGGTTTTATAGGTAGTATCATTATTCTCATAAATATATGGAGCGAGTTTGCTGGCAGTGAGGTGAAAGAATTTCGGATTGTAGAAAAATGCACAGTCCACACCACGCCGGTCCGGACCTTCATAATGAACAATTTCGTATCCTCTGTCGGATAAAGCAGGTTGTTTGAGTAGATCTTCCAATACTCTTCTGTTTTCAACTTCCGACATACCGATAATAGTTGGTCCTAATGGTAATTTGTCTGTCGATAGCTGACTTAATATTTCAGACATGTTTTTTAGCTTCGCTTCATATTTCATGGAGTTCCACTTATTTTTACCATTTGGTAAATATTCAAAGTCGTTTTTGCCCGCGTCATGAATTGTATCGAACAGATTCTCAAGGTTATAAAACGCTACGCTGTAAAGAGCATACTTTTTCTCCTGTGAATAGCTTGTTATCGAAATAAACAGTAACAGGCCCCATACCGTTAAAAACTTTTTCATTATTTATCTATAAATTAGGTTTCTGAATATTACATTGGTTTGACAAATATCTAAAAAGAAAACGGAAAAACAAGTATTATCACCTATTTTTTCTTTGTTTTTTCTTGTAATATCCCTTTTTTTTTGTTGTTTTGTACTCTCGCTGTAATATAACTGTGAATTTTCGTGCTACAAATTAACACTAATAATAATTTAAATTATGAAACAAAGATTAGGAATAGTGATTGCATTGTTTTGTCTTTCGCCAGCTATTTTTGCTCAGCAGAAGGCCGAAAAGAATGCACGTGAAGATAATGCTTCTTTCACATTCACTGAATCGCAATTGAATGAAGATGATGATGCAGCTCAAAGTGCATCTGCTTTTGTCTCTTCCAACAATGATGTGTACCTTTCTAATGTCGGCTACTTGTTTAGCCCGATGCGTTTTCGCGTCAGGGGCTATAATTCGCAGTACAGCGATACGTATATTAATGGTGTTCTGTTCAATGATGTAGAAACCGGTCGTTTCAGCTATGGAATGATTGGAGGATTGAACGATGCGACACGTAATAAAGAAGGTATCGGTGCTTTTGAAATTAATAATTTCACCTTTGGCCCTATCGGTGGAGCTACTAATATCAATATGCGTGCCAGTCAATATGCAGCAGGATCAAAATTAAGTCTCTCCGGCTGTAATCGTAACTATATTCTGAGAGGTATGTATACCTATTCTACAGGTTTATTGAAGAATGGCTGGGCATTTACAGGTTCTCTCGGATATCGTTGGGCTAACGAAGGTGTTATTGAAGGTACATTCTATAATGCGTTCTCTTATTTTCTGGCAGCAGAGAAAGTCTTTAATGACAAACATAGCTTGTCTATAGCTACATGGGGGGCTCCTACAGAAAGAGGACAGCAAGGTGCCTCTACAGAAGAAGCTTATTATCTGGCTAATAGTCACTATTACAATCCAAACTGGGGTTATCAGAATGGTGAAAAGCGTAACTCACGTGTTGTACGCTCTTTCGAGCCTTCTGCTATCGCATCTTGGGATTTTGATATCAATAAAGAAATGAAGCTGAAGACAAGTGCAGGATTCAAATATAGTAATTATGGTACAAGTGCACTTGGATGGTCGGGCAATGCTGCCGATCCTCGTCCGGATTATTATAAGAAGTTGCCTAGTTCTATCTTTAATGTATATGATAAGTCGACAGTGCCGAGTGAAGATGAGTTGAATCTGTTCAATGAAGTAACAGAGCGCTGGAAAACCAGTAAGTCTACTCGTCAAATTGATTGGGATCAGATGTACTTTGCCAATCAGCAGGCCAATGCATTGGGAAAAGAGACCTTGTATTATCAGGAAGAACGTCATAATGACCAGTTAGCTTTCAATTTCAGTTCGATCTTCAATCATACGATTGACCAGCATAATAGCTATGTGGTCGGTTTAGCTGTGAATACTACTAAAGGTATGCACTATAAGAAGATGAAGGATTTGTTGGGTGGTGATTTATATACAGATGTTGATAAGTTCTCTGTCCGTGATTATGGTTATAACTCTTATGTGATTCAGAATGACTTGGACAATCCTAACAGACGTATCGGTGAAGGTGATAAGTTCGGTTATGACTATAATATCTTTGTAAATAAACAAAATGTATGGGCGCGTTATCAGGGTGATAACGATGGACATTTCAATTATTTCGTATCAGGTAAGATCGGATCAGCGCAAATTAGCCGTGATGGAAAGATGCGTAATGGTCGTGCTCCTAAGAAATCTTTGGGAAGCAGTGGCACAGCTAAATTCCTGGAAGGTGCAGTGAAAGCTGGATTTACATATTCTATTAACGGTAATCATTCATTGATCCTGAACGCCGGTTATGAGAACCGTGCTCCGTTGGCATATAACTCATTCATCGCTCCTCGTATCAAGAACGATTTTGCACATGGTTTGAGAACAGAGAAGATTTATAACGGTGAATTGACTTATCGTTTCAATACTCCTATTGTTTCAGGACGTGTCACTGGATATTATACTCGTTTTAATGATCAGGTTGAAATGGATGCTTTCTACAATGATAATGAAGCTCGTTTCACTTACCTTTCTATGAGCGGAATTGATAAGGAAAATTGGGGTGTGGAAGCTGCTGCAACTTTTAAACTCATGTCCAATCTGTCATTGACAGCTATCGGTACGTGGTCTGATGCCCGTTATATGAATAATCCTACGGCTGTTCGTACTTATGAAAGTGAAAGTGAATCTAATATTGACCGCGTTTATTGTAAAGGACTTCGTGATAACGGAACACCGTTGTCTGTATATAGCCTCGGACTGGACTACAGCGTGAAAGGTTGGTTCTTTAACGTAACAGGAAATTATTATCACCGTGTTTATCTGGACTTCTCTACTTACCGTCGTTTAGGTAGTGTATTAGGAAAGTATTCTGATGGCGCTGTAGATGCTAATGGTAATCCGGTAGGCTACAATGTACCGGAGCAGGAAGAATTGAATGGTGGTTTCATGCTTGACGCTTCTATTGGTAAATATATTCGTTTGAAGAATGGAAAGAGCCTGAGCATTAACCTTAGTGTGAACAATATTCTTAATAATACGAACTTGCGTACTGGTGGATATGAGCAGAACCGTGATGATAGCTATGATGACGGAGAAGCACGTACATATGTTTTCTCTAAGAACTCTAAGTACTATTATGCTCCTGCTTGCAATGCTTTCTTGAACATTGGATATAGATTCTAAATAAATGGGCAAATTAATACAAGGAAATGATATGAAAAAGATAACATTTATTTTATCTGCCGCGTTGTTGCTGACATTAGGCGTTTCGTCATGTATGGACGACTTTGATACGCCTGTGACAGGGAACGCTTATGGTAATAACACTATAAAAGAGCAACGGACTATTTCGATTGCTAATCTGAAGGAAAAATACAGTTCAGTAATTTCGGCAAATCAGTTTCAGACAGTTACTGAAGAAACTCGGATTTCCGGTGTAGTAGTAGGTGACGACGAAAGTGGAAATATCTACAAACAGCTGATTGTGGCTGATGAAACAGGAGCTATTGTGGTAGGTATTAACTCTACTGGCATTTATGCTAATTGCCCTGTTGGACAGAAAGTGGTGATTGACTGTGAAAACTTGAATGTGGGTGGATACGGAATGCAAGCTCAGATAGGTACTACCTACAAAGGAGCCATTGGACGTATGGACCTGGCTGTATGGTTGGATCATGTCAGAGTAATCAATAAACCTCAATTGTGGTATGACGAGCTTATTCCGATGGAACTTACCGGCGCTCAGCTGAAAGCTTATGATAAAGACTTGGCGCCTGTACTTGTGATGTTCAAGGATGTTACAATTAAAGAAGCGGATGGTACTGCTACTTTTGCTCCTGAAGATTTGAAGGATGGTGGTAACGGAGTAAACCGTACATTGGTGTTGGATGATAATTCAACATTGACGTTCCGTACCAGCACTTATGCTAATTTCTCAACCGAAGTGATGCCGACAGGTAAAATTAATGTGATAGGTATTCTGAGCCGTTATAATAGTACATGGCAAATTGTAGCTAGAACATATAGTGATATTCAAAGAAATAACTAATAAAATAAATATTCAACTATTATGAAAAAGATTCTAAATGCTTTATTCTTGACTATAATAACGTTAGTCACATTTAGTTGTAGTGATGTTCCTGCTCCTTATGATATCAATGGAGGAGGAAACGGCGAAGGACCTGCCTTGACCGGAGATGGTACGAAAGAGAATCCATATGACATAGCAAGTGCTATGGCCAAGCAGGATAATTCAGAAGCTTGGGTGATGGGGTATATTGTAGGTAATATTACAGACAAAGATATTAAGACTGAATCTGTATTTGCGCCTCCTTTTACAAATCCTGCAAATATATTGATTGCTGCTGATGCTGATGAGACTGATTATAAGAAATGCATTCCGGTTCAGCTTGTAGGAGGAACAGATGTTCGTACAGCTTTGAATTTAAAAGATAATGAAGGAAATTTAGGTAAAGCTGTTGTAATTAAAGGACAGTTAACTAAATACTTTGGAGTTGCTGGTCTTAAAAATCCTACTGCTGCAGTTCTTGATGGCAAAGATATTGGTGATGGTGGTGGTACTGATCCGGAACCGCCGACTGGAACTGTTCTCTTTGAAGAAACATTTGCAGCCAGTCAGGGTGCATTTACAATAAATAATGTTCAACTTCCTGAAGGCTCTACATTTGTTTGGCAATGGTCTGCATATAATGAAAGTGGATATATGAAAGCAAGTGCTTTTGTTAACAATCAAAATAAAGCAGCCGAAAGTTGGCTTATATCTCCTTCTGTTGATTTAACTAAGTCGTCTGATGCTACACTTGTATTTGATCATGCCTATAAGTTTGCTGCCGATAAAACAAAAGATCTAACATTATGGGTAACAGAAACAGGAAAGGATGCTTGGGCACAGATAGCGATTCCGAATTATTCAGATGGAGCTAGTTGGACGTTTGTGTCATCGGGTAATATTAGTTTGAAAGATTATGTAGGCAAGAACATACAGTTTGCTTTTAAGTACGTTAGTACAACAGAGGCTGCTGGTATGTGGGAAGTTAAGAATGTTAAGGTGGTAGGTGATGGTGATGTTCCAAACCCGCCTGTTGAAGGTGATAAGATTTTTACTGAAACTCTTGGTGCGTTGGTTAGTGCAACTACTGCCTTTGCTGATTTCCAAAATTGGGATAATAAAGACTTGACTTTTAGTGCTACAGGAAAAGTTGATATTCGTGCTATAGCTCATAGAACAGAGGAAAATAAAACAGAAAAAGATAATAAAGTAAACAATATTTGGTTCCCAGCTAATGGAGATACTGAGTTTTCAATTTCTAAAATTAATGCTGCTGGTTATAAAAAATTCGTATTGCTTTATGAAGCAGCTTCTAATGTGTTTGATGCTGGTACCTCTATTGATCTAAATGTTTTGAAAGTTGCATTTAATGGTACCGAACTAACGGTTCCAAGTAAAATTGTTAGTAAGGATAATAATGATGCGAATGTATTCTATGAAATGCAAGTGGATATTAATATCGCAGGTACTGCAAACTCTACATTGAAGTTCTTTGCTGCTGGTACTGACAATACTAAGGGATTACGTCTTTATAATATAAGATTATTAGGTGTAGAGAAAGGCGGTACTGATCCGGAACCGTCAACAAATTTACTTGTTAATCCAAGTTTTGAGACGTGGACTGAAACAAATCCTGATAATTGGGGACGCACTTCAGTGACGAATGTTACTTATGAGAAAAGTGCAATTGCAAAGACTGGAACTAATGCTGTTCTTTTAAAAGGTAATGGTAAAAATGCACGTTTCGGTAGTAGTGATATTACTTTAGCAGCAGGTACATATACTCTTTCTGTTTTCTCAAAAAGGATATCTGCTGCAGAAACTGAACTTAGAATGGGTTATGTTCCGATTAAAGATGACGGTACACCTAATAGTAGTAGTTATAAGTATTTGGATCCAGCAGATAAACTTACTGATGACTGGGAACAGTATACTCATGAATTTACTTTAGATGCTGAAACTAAAGTTTCGATTTTCTTTGCGAGTTCAAAGAGCAATGTAGCAGAAAGAGATTTTTTTAATAGATGATATTTCTTTGACTAAAAAGTAGTAATTAATATAGCTAAAAAATTAAGGGGAGTAATATACTCCCCTTAATTTTCAATAATGATGAATAGATTTAATTATTTGATAATTTTTCTTTTAGGGATACATAGTTTAACTTTTATCTCTTGTGATAGTGATGAAGCGGAAAATAGATTGCTAGAAGCCTCTGGACCTATTGAATTTCCTGCTTTACGTAATGGTGCTGATGATATATTTCTATCTCCTACTACAACATTTAGTGGAGAGAAGGTTACCACCTATAGTATGGAGTATGACAAGAGTAAAAAGCACGCTCGTTGGGTAGCCTTTAAATATTATAATGTAACAGGGCAAACAAATTGGAACCGTAATGATTGGAAAAAGACAGAATGGGGTGGTGATCCCTGGCAATCTGATCCAAATATTCCCCAGGCTGATCAACGGGTACAAAGTGACTTTGGAAAGCAAGGCTATGATCGTGGGCATATTTGTGCTTCTTCAGACCGTCTTTATTCAAAAGATGCCAATGAGCAAACTTTCTATTATAGCAATATGAGTCCGCAGAAGAATTACTTTAATACAGGTGTTTGGAGTGATTTGGAAGGAAAAGTTCGTACTTGGGGACGAAGTAGTACTTTTCGTGATACTCTGTATGTCGTGAAAGGTGGGACTATAGATAAAGAAAATCAAATATGGACATATATTGGTGGAGATAAATCGAAACCTGTTCCTAAATATTATTTCATGGCATTACTTTGTAAAAAGGGGGAAACTTATAAAGCCATTGGTTTTTGGCTGGATCAAAGTACTACAGCAAAGCCTGCATTATCTGAATGTGCTAAAACAATTGACGAACTGGAAGAATTAACAGGTTTGGATTTCTTTCATAATTTACCGGACAACTTAGAGAATGCTGTAGAATCTAAGTACGCAATATCTGCTTGGACCGGACTGCAATAGAATAAAACTTGTTTGTTATAGATATAATTAGACCTTCATCTTCCACTTCTTCCTATCGATAGGAGATTAAAGTGGGGGATGAAGGTTTTGGGTTATATAGGAATATGCTCTGATAGCTTAGTGTTATTGAACTCATATTTAAATAAGACATAGATTAGTTGTATAATGGTTTTATAACTTTTGTCTATTACTGATCTTCATCCACAATTTTTCCCACCATCCACTTTCAGCTTTACTTAGCATATCAGAGGTTATCGTGATTATCTTTTCTCTTAACTTGTTCTGTTTGGTTGCCATCGCATACTGCCTTTCCAGCACTGAAATTCTATGCTTTTTGTATTGAAGGTCTTTTTCTTGTAGCTCAATGACTTCCATATACAGTTTACACACTTCAGACTGATTGATACAGAGTTGTTCTAGTGTGCGGATATATCCTGTTGTGGGAAGATTCTTGCGCAGGTATATAAATCTCTGAAGGCTCTTTTCGTCAATGATAAGAGTAGTCTCTGTGAAAGATGCGGTGATTGCTTCCATTTCTGCCCACAAACAGATGTCTTCTTCTTTGACTCCGTACTTGTGCGCCGCTTCGTCTATGCTAATCCATTTCGGCATAGTGTTTCTTTGTTTATGCGTTTAACAAAAAGAGCGAATAACTCTTGCCAAGCATGGTGCAACAAACATCCCTGCATTTTGCTTTCTAGTCGGAGGGTTATGGGGTATGGGGATTATGTAGGGGAACCGACCGGATACAAAAAAGACATGGATGCTGTTGAACCATTATCCGGTCTTGAGGTCTTAGCAAAACCCTTAGAAAGATAATGATAACAACAGACATCCACGTCAATCGTTTATATATAACACATCTATAACTGATATGTTGATATACAGCCATCCACGTGGAGTATCTGTTGTATCATCCCTCTTCTAAATGAAATTGCTAAGTTTCAAGACCGAGAGATAATACGTTATTTA
This sequence comes from Bacteroides sp. 1_1_14, assembly GCF_000162515.1. NCBI lineage: Bacteria > Pseudomonadati > Bacteroidota > Bacteroidia > Bacteroidales > Bacteroidaceae > Bacteroides > Bacteroides sp. 1_1_14. The sequence goes on from NZ_GG774708.1 coordinate 80,179, forward strand.
CTCCAATTAAGTTGTAAAAACCACTACCCGCTTATTACATCTCGCTGATGCGCAGAAAGTGTACAGCAAAGATATATGTTTTTTCGGAATAAAGTGGGAGAATGGGAATAAATAAAAGAAGTCTGGTATTTAGAATGATTTTTTGTGTTTAGATGATGTTATTTCAAGGTGTTGTTTGCCATTAGTAGCACTTAGCGCATTTATCTCCTTCGTAAAGCAACGCTTTGTATCTTCAAAAGCAATGCTTTATGGTTGCTAAAGCATTGCTTTAAATAACCATACGGTAGATGTTACGAGTGTCGTCTTCACCTTCACTTTTTCCTCTCAACCTTTTATTTATCAGTGATCTCGGGTGAAGGGTCGGCTATTCACCTAGTGAGTGGAGAAAACATTGTAAGTGTTTGAAATAAACTATCAATGGTTTGAAACAAACATTGGGAAGAAAAAAATAATCTATTAGCATCTTTTTATTAGGTTATAGCTAATACGAATATCATTATAGCAAAAACAAATTAGCTTATAGCAAAGTGAACGATGTCTTTATGATTACATATGAAAATTGGGTGAAGGATCGGTGAAGGGCGATATGCTTCACCCGTTATCACTTATGAATAAAAGGTTTCGAAGAAAAGGTGAAGGCTACCCTTCTATTTGAAAATTTATAGTATGACGTATAAAAGCATCTGGCTTTGATGGGAAGGGGGCGTTTAAGTGTAAGAATTTCTAACATTACACAGCTCATACAAGTTACTTGGTATATGGTTGATGCAAGCTCAAGAGAAGGGAAATCAAGGTGATGCCTGCATGGAAGTGGATGTGCAATAAAATGAAAAACGATTCTCTGATATATCAGGAATTACTTGATATTAATGGCAAATAAAATATGGGTTCTAAATATAATACCTTTTAGTGTACAACTTAATCTCTTTTAGTGAATGAATTAATTCGTCTGCCTATAGGCAAAGTTGCGTTTGCCTATAGGCAACCTTTCGTCCGGCTATAGGCGGACGAAAAGATGCCTATAGCCGGACGAATTAATTTATGAATGCGGTGACGTTATTTTCTACAGAGAAAACCTTTATTCAATTATGCCGTTGTTCTTAAGATTTTGAAGATGTATTTATAATGTGCAGCCAAGAAAGACCTCTGCCATTCTATGACCTAGAAATCGGTTTCTCTTTTCGTATAATCTTTTTTATCTCTTCTTTTACGATTCTTAACTCCGAAGATTTCGTAACCATAAAGAAACCATCTACTTTTACCCCGTATTTGTAAGAAATTGAAAGAAACTTCGTCTAATAAACTAAAAACTAAAACGATTCCAAACATGAAACACAGATTGTTGCTACTATTACTATTCGTGTTCACCGCAGTGATGACAGGTTGGGCACAAAACTCTGCTACGCCGTCCTATACTGTCAAAGGGGTACTTTTGGATTCACTGACTCAGGATGGAGAACCATACGCTACTATTAAGATTACTAAAAAAGGAGCACCGGACAAGGCTGTCAAGATGGCGGTGACGGGTGCCAATGGTAGGTTTCAGGAGAAACTGAATGTAGGTGCGGGAGATTACGTCATTACTATTTCTTCGATAGGCAAGGCGCCCGTCACGAAAGAGTTCACTTTGAAACCATCGGTTAGAGTCATTGATTTGGGGACAATGCTCTCCGCTGAGGCTAATAATGAATTGAAAGGAGTGGAAGTCGTGGCGCAAAAGCCTTTGGTCAAGGTGGATGTAGACAAGATAGAGTATAATATTGAGGATGACCCCGACTCGAAATCGAACAGTATATTGGAGATGCTTCGAAAAGTGCCTTTAGTGACAGTGGACGGAGAAGACAACATACAGGTGAATGGTAGCAGCAGCTTTAAAATACACGTCAACGGGAAGCCCAACAATATGATGAGCAACAACCCGAAAGAGGTGTTGAAGAGTATGCCCGCCAATTCCATTAAATATATCGAGGTGATAACATCGCCCGGAGCTAAATATGACGCTGAAGGAGTGGGAGGTATTTTGAATATCGTAACAGTAGGCGGTGGATTCGAAGGATATACGGCAACATTCCGGGCAAATGCCAGCAACTACGGTGCCGGTGCCGGCGGCTACGCAATGGTGAAGCAGGGGAAAATGACTGTCTCTGCCAATTACAACTTTAATTACAATGACCGGCCCCGTGGATATTCGGACAGCTACCGTGAGAACTATGAGTCGGATACGGAAAAATATCTTGAATCAAATAGCAGTTCCAAGTCGAAAGGCAACTTCCAGTATGGAAACCTGGAAGGCAGTTATGAGATCGACACCTTAAGGCTGCTGACGGTGGCTTTTGGAATGTATGGCAGCAATAGTAAAAATTATGGCGATGGATTTACCACCATGTATGGTGCTAACCATGAGGACATAGCCTACAGCTACCGGACCGGCAATCATGGAGATGGCTCCTGGTATTCCATCAATGGAAACATCGACTATCAGCGCACGTCCAGAAAGAACAAGCAGCGGATGATCACTTTCTCCTATAAGATCAATACGCAGCCTCAGACAAGCAATTCTAATACTGGCTATGAAGATATTCACGCCAAAGAGGAGGTGGACGACCTCGTGAAACGGTTGCTGTTGAAAAACAGCCAGTCGGACGGCAAAACGAATACCATGGAACAGACCTTCCAAGTGGACTATACGACTCCGATAGGCGAGTTGCATACCGTGGAGGCAGGTGCGAAATATATCTTCCGCCGCAATACCAGTGACAACAAACTATATGAAGCAGCCGGAGGAAGTGACGATTATTTATATAACGAAGACCGCAGTAGCGACTATCGTCATTTGAATCATATTTTAGCCGCTTATCTCGGATATACATTGAAATATAAGGATTTCACCTTCAAGCCGGGAGTGCGCTATGAACAGACTGTGCAGCGGGTGAAATATATCGTTGGACCGGGTGAGAATTTTCACACGAACTTCAGCGATCTGGTGCCATCCGTTTCTCTTGGCATGAAGCTCGGCAAGACTCAAAACATGCGTGTCGGTTATAATATGCGTATCTGGCGTCCGGGCATCTGGAATCTGAATCCTTATTTTAATAATCTGAATCCGATGTTTATCACCCAAGGTAACTCGAACCTGAAAAGTGAAAAAAGCCATGCGTTCGACTTGTCTTATAGCAATTTTAGTGCGAAGTTCAATATCAATGTGTCGCTGCGCCATTCTTTCAACAATAACAGTATTGAGAATATAAGCCGGTTGATTACGGCGCCCGAAGGGGAGATGTTTGACAATGATCCCACGCACATAGCACCGGAAGGGGCCTTGTACAGCACTTATGCCAATATAGGAAAGAGCCGGAACACCGGAATGAGCCTTTATCTGAACTGGAACGCATCTCCTAAAACGCGCCTGTACGTCAATGGCCGTGGAAACTACAGCGATTTGAAAAGCGAAGCGCAGGGATTGCACAATTATGGATGGAACGGTTCTTTCTATGGTGGCGTCCAGCATACTCTTCCGTTGAAAATACGGTTAAGTCTGAATGGTGGCGGTAGTACTCCTTATATTAATCTACAGGGAAAAGGTTCCGGCTATTATTATTATAGTTTGGGTGCGAGCCGTTCTTTCCTGAAAGATGAGCGTTTGAGCCTGAATGTGTATTGCAGTAATATATTTGAGAAATACAGAAGCTATAACAATCATACGGAAGGTGTAAACTTCCTGTCAAAGAGCAGCAGCAAGTGGCCGAGCCGTAGCTTTGGACTCAGTATCAGCTACCGGATTGGTGAACTGAAAGCTAGTGTGAAGAAAGCTGCCCGAAGCATCAATAATGACGATGTGAAAGGTGGTGGCGGCGAAGGTGGGAATACAGGTGGAGGAGGTGGTCAGTAGACCACTTCCACGCACGCTGTGATTTCTTTATTTCTGCCTTACATCCTGCTTATTGGTATTGAAACCTAACTTGGTAAGTCCTGCCTGTACATCGGGATGACTCATGAAGAGTTTCCATAACAGCCCTGTCCGGTAATTCTCGATCATGACTGCAATTGGTCCCTGGTCGATGGCAAGGTAACGTTGCGGATACCAGTTGTCTGTTTCGCTGAAAGCATCGTAGAATCCGAAAGGACCGAAGACTTTGTCCCCCATATTATACAGGTGGCGCATCACTTGCATCGAATATTCCGGTGTATAGACGATGGATGAAAGGGCGGCGGTGGGAGAGATAACCCCTTTGTCATCCTGTTCATTCGGTGAATGAGCAGCGTATCCATCGACGGAATAGCTGGCAGTCAGTCCCCAGCAGTCCGGTCCGAAACCTTTGTAGTGTTTGGGGTTGCGGATGCAGTAAGCACGGTTCACTAATGTCAGATTGCGCATTTCGTGGAAGTAGCTGGGACAGTATTCGTCTTTCAGACCGACGGGGTCGAGTCCGAGGAAGGAGTATTGTGCCCAGAAAAGCGGTCCGGCTTCCGTGCCCTGATAGCGGAGATGCAGTTCGATGCCTTCCACTTTATGCGGGGAGACGATAGCTCCGTTCTGCGCCCAGCCATCGTGATAGACGGCTGCCGGTACTCCGTGGGTAGGAGAGGCTGCGGCGAGGATATACATAATCATACATTCGTTGTACCCATGTATGGGGAAGTCCATTTCCCAGCCATAGGTGGGGCTCCAGTGCCAGTATAGCACATTTTGGTCACCGTTGCGGTACCAGTTCCAGTCAACGTCTTTCCATATTTGGTCAATGCGTGCTGCCAGTGCTTTTTCTTTCTCATTACCGTTGATGTAATACTGGTGTACGGCGAGCAGTCCTTGCATCAGGAAGGCAGTTTCTACCAAGTCACCTCCGTTATCCTTCTGTCCGAAAGGTTTCACCTTTCCTGTATCGCCATACCACCAGTGCGGATATGCTCCGTGAAAACGGTCCGCTTTTTCGAGGAAGGAGACGATGCGCTCCATTCGTGCCAGACCTTCTTCGCGGGTGACGTACCCCCGGTCTATTCCGGCAAGGATAGCCATGATGCCGAAGCCGCTGCCGCCGGAAGTGACTACATTGGCATCATTCTGCGGATATACCCCGTCTACATGATACCGTTCGGGGGCAAGTCCGCTGTTGGGCTCGGCACCTTCCCAAAAGTAGAGAAAGGTGCGGCGCTGAACGGTGTCCATCAAGGCATCGTCCGTGAGCTCGGAACTGGCGGTGGCTGCTCCGCCGGTCTTGTTTTTGCAGGCTCCTGCTGTCAGTATCAGGCAGAGGAGCGAAATATAGAGAGATAATTTTTTCATTGATTGTGGATTTAAATGAGAGAATAAAATTTAGGCACGGATTACACGGATTTCACGGTTTTAAGAGATTTCGCAGTTAAAGACCGTGTGAATCCGTGTAATCCATGCCTATTGTACGATTTTTATTTTAGCGTGAATCGTGCGGATTTCACGTCCCGGCTGTTTGTTCCGATCATTACTTCAAATTCACCCGGTTCTGCTACTAGTTGCAGGTCGTAGTTGTAATATCTCAGCATTTCCGGCGCAATCTTGAACCGTACAATTTCCGACTGTCCCGGTTCAAGGAATATCTTCTGGAAGCCTTTCAGCTCTTTCACCGGACGGGTAGTGCTGCCGACGAGGTCACGGATATAGAGTTGTACTACTTCCGATCCCGGCCATGTGCCAGTATTGGTGACCATTACTGCTGCCGTCAGTTCTCCCGTCATGTCGATGGTAGAACGGCTCAGGTCGATATCACCGTAAGAGAAGGTAGTATAAGACAGTCCGTATCCGAATGGGTAAAGCGGCTCATTGTCCACATCCAGATAATTGCTGCGGAACTTTTCGAACCACTTGCCTTGTGCCAGCGGGCGTCCCGTATTCTTATGTGCATAATACAGCGGAATCTGACCGACATTCTTCGGGAAACTCATTGTCAGTTTTCCACCCGGATTGACATATCCGAAGAGTGCGTCGCCGATGGCATAAGCAGCTTCGCTGCCTCCGAACCATACGTTCAGAATAGCAGGTACGTGTTCCTGTTCCCAAGTCAGCGTCAGCGGGCGACCTGTGAATAATACCAGTACGACAGGTTTTCCGGTTTTCAGCAACTCCTTCAGCAGGTTTTGCTGTACATCCGGAATGTTCAGGTCTGTACGGCTGCTGCTTTCTCCGCTCATCTCGGAAGATTCTCCGAGAGCCGCAATGATAATATCCGACTGATTGGCTACCGTCAATGCTTCGTTCAGCAATTGCTCGTCTGTCCGGTTGTCACGGTTTAGTGAACGTCCGAACATCGTGGCACGTTCTTCGTAAGAGGCGTCGCTGATCAGATTGCTCCCTTTGGCATATAGGATGTTTGCTTTTCCGGCAGTCATCTCTTTCAAGCCTTCTACCAGTGACGGACAGCGGTCGAGTACGGCAGCTACGCTCCATGTACCCGGCATGTTTGTCCGGCTGTCGGCCAACGGACCTATCACGGCGATGTTACCTTTCGGGTTAAAAGGAAGAAGAGGTTCGGCAGGAGTTCCCGGACGCAGGGTCACGTTGTCATTCTTTAAAAGAACAAAGCTTTCTGCGGCAATTCTGCGGGCAGCGTCTCGGTGCGCTTTCGTAAAGATATCACGTGCCGGACGTTTTAAGTCGCAGTACTTGTAGGGATTGTCAAACAATCCCAGTTTATATTTTGCTTCCAGGATACGGCGGCAGGCAGTATTCAGTGTTTCCATAGAAACTTTGCCTTCCTGAATGGATTTCTTGAGTGTGCTGACAAAGCCTTCGCTCACCATATCCATGTCTACTCCGGCATTGATGGCACGTGCGGAAACCGTTTGCAGGTCGCCGATACCGTGGTCGATCATTTCGGAGATTCCGGTATAGTCGGTTACCACAAATCCGTTGAACCCCCACTGACCACGCAGTACGTCCGTCATCAGCCACTTGTTGGCGGTAGCGGGCACACCGTCTACTTCGTTGAACGAAGCCATTACACTACCTACACCGGCTTCTACAGCCGCTTCGTAAGGCAGCATATATTCATTGAACATCCGCTGGCGGCTCATGTCTACCGTGTTGTAGTCACGTCCGCCTTCTCCTGCGCCATACAGTGCAAAGTGTTTTACGCATGCCATAATTTCGTCATTCCGTTGCATGTTCTTTCCCTGATAACCGAGTACCATCGCTTCGGCAATCATGGCTCCAAGGAAGGGATCTTCACCGCTGCCTTCGGAAACACGTCCCCAACGAGGGTCGCGTGAGATGTCCACCATCGGGCTGAATGTCCATGAGATACCGTCAGCACTGGCTTCTATGGCTGCGATACGTGCCGATTCTTCTATGGCGGTCATATCCCAGGTGCAGGATAATCCCAGCGGGATAGGGAACATGGTTTCGTATCCGTGAATGACATCCATACCGAATAGCAAGGGGATGCCCAGACGGGATTGTTCTACCGCCTGTTTCTGCACATCGCGTATTTTTTCTACTCCTTTCAGATTGAACAAGCCTCCTACTTCGCCCCGTTTGATTTTGGCGGCGATGTCGCTGCTTTTGGCTTGTCCCGTAGTGATTTCTCCGGTGACAGGTAGGTTCAACTGACCTATCTTTTCTTCCACCGTCATCTTTTTCATCAATGCGTCGATGAAGCGGTCCATGTCTTGTGGCGACTTTTGCGCTGCCGCACTCAGGAAGCCGGCAGCGAGCAGCAGAAGTGAAAAAAATATTTTCTTATTTATCATATCGTTCTATCAGTTTGATTTGAATATTAATTAATAATCCGGATTCTGTACCAGTACTCCTTTGGACTTGTCAATTTCTGACTGAGGCAAAGGCAATAATGCGTTCTTATCCTGGTAGTTTACTTTCCCGGCAGCGTGCAATACTTCCGAGGCGATCCCCCAACGTACAAGATCGTAGAAACGGTCGGGCTCCAGCCCGAGTTCCACGCGGCGTTCGTGGCGGATGGCTTCCCGCAATTCTCCCTGATCGTTGGTCGTTATTTGGGGTAGTATATTCGTATTGGTGCCTCTGGCACGTGCGCGTACCATTTCCAGATAATCCACTGCTTCTCCGGGGATATTCTTTTCGTTGGCAGCTTCGGCAGCCATCAACACTACATCCGAATACCGGATCAGGCGGATGTTGACCCAATATCCTTTGTTGGTGTATTCCTTACGCAGTGCGGGGTCGGTATAAGCTTTTTTGTTGAAGTAAGCTCCCATAGCCGGAGAGACGGGGGATTCACCATAAGGTTCGTTGGTGTTTTCCGGGGTGATCGGTTCATCGTCCGTTTTGCGGAAGTAGAGCAGGGTGGCGTTTTTACGAGGATCACCTGTCTCGTAGGCGTCTGCCATCAACTGGGTTGCCATGTGCCATCCCCAGCCTAAGTCCCACTGACCGGCTCCGCGAACGCCTTGCACTTCGCAGAATTGGCTGCCGATAACGTCACTCTGTGGAAGGGCGGCAGTGGCGGTACATTGCAGTTCGAATATAGAACCGCCGCTGTTCTCTCCGTCGTCGGTGAATATTTCGTTATACGGAGTTTTCAGATTATATAAACCTTTGTTGATAACGTCTGTAGAGGCTTTGTACATGTTGTCCCAGTCACTGCGCATCATATAGGTGCGGGCATGAAGTGAACGGGCAGCTCCCCAAGTCAGGCGTCCGGTATATTCGGTGCTCCATGTTTCGGGCAATGATTCTTCCGCAGTTTTCAGGTCGGTATCGATCTGCTCATAGATTTTATTGGCGGTAGTCTTCGGAATGTTGGCTTCCGAGGCATCGTTGATCTTGTAAGTCACTAAAGGTACTTCGCCAAAAGCTCTCACTAGATTGAAGTAACAATAAGCACGGAAGAAAGAAGCTTCCCCTTTGTTGATGATATCTTCGGTTTCTGTTTGTCCGGCAGTCTCTTTCTCGGCAATGGCGTCGAGGATATCATTACACTGGTAGATGATGGCGTAATTCTTTCCCCAGTATGAACCTAGCAAACCGTTGGTCGGGGTGTATAAGAAGTCATCGTACATTTCGGCTACATCCGATCCGTCACTCGGGATACTTCCTTTCTCGGAGTCTTCGGAGCGTAGATAATGGATAGCAATGGCGGGAGTACCGGCGGTGATGTCGAAACTTCGCATCATGGTATAGACATTGTAGATTTTACCGTTGACCAGCGCATTGGGATTATCGTCTTCGGTGAATTGTCCCTGCGGACTCCGGTCCAGAAAGTCGCTGCAACTGCTTATCAGCAGAGCGGAAGCGGCAATAAAGGTGGAAAAAAGATATTTATTTAGTTTCATACAATTATAGATTTGATTCATTAAAGTTATATTCCGCATGGAAACCTGGCTGTGGCACCTTGCCACCCGCATGGAAACCTGGCTGTGGCACCTTGTCACCCGCATGGAAACTTGGGTGTGGTACCTTGCCACGCCACTAGAAGGTCAGGTTGATGCCGAAGGTGTAGACAGCAGGTACGGGGTAGCTGCCGTCGTCTACTCCGAAGGTGGTGGCGCTACCTCCCAGTTCCGGTGTGTAGCCGGTGTTGTGCTTCCATGTCTTCAGGTTCTGTATGTTGACATAGACTTTCAGTGCCTGCAAGCGTATTTTAGCAAGGAGGGCCTTGTCGAACGAGTAAGCAAGTTGCACGTTACGGATACGGAAGAAGCTGCCGTCTTCGATATAATACTCCGAATTCAGGTTGTTGATAGAATGTTTGGAGTTCAGCAACGGCTGGCTGTTGGAGGTACCTTCTCCGTGCCAGCGGTCCATGCGCTGTGACAGATAGTTGAACTGTGCAAAGTTATAATTGTCCCAGGTACGGAAAATTTCATTACCGTGCTGTCCCATCATATCGATGCCCAATGACCAGTTCTTGTAGTTTACTCCGAGAGAAAGACCATAGGTGAAATCCGGTGTCGGGTTACCTATCATTGTACGGTCTTCCGGGGTAATCTTACCGTCTCTGTTCACGTCGGCGAATTTCAGGTCACCGGGAGTGACTGTGGCAAGGGTATTTTCGGGTGATGCATCGATGTCGGCTTGCGACTGGTATACGCCTGCCACCTTGTAACCGTAGAAGAAACCGATAGGATAGCCCGCCATCGTGTAACTTTGCTGTTTGTCTCCGGCGATAATGGAGTATCCGTCCTGAACGAGGCTCTTCACCTTATTCTTGATGGTGGTCAGGTTGGCGCTGACAGAGTATCCCCAGTCACCGATCTGGTCACGCCAGCTGGCTGCCATTTCAACACCCATGTTTTCGATTTCTCCCAAGTTGCCGATGCCGGGTACTGTTCCGGAGATACCGGGCACTTCGGCAAGCAAGTCTTTGGTCCTTTTCTTATAATATACTCCTTCGAAGTGCAGACGGTTGCGCAGCACGTTCGTTTCGAAACCTGCTTCCCAAGCTTCTACTTTTTCCCAACGCAGATTGGGGTTGGGCAGATAGGAGAGCTGGTAACCGGGATAGATAATGGACGGCTTGCCGAAAACAGCCGAGTAAGCATTTGACAACAGCGGTTCGGCGGGATAGGCCCTGTCCAGATTCTGATTGCCTAATGTACCGTAAGATGCTTTGATTTTCAACATATCGAGCCATTTGATATCCTTCATGAACTCTTCTTCGGTCATCAACCAACCGCCGCCTAGTGAGAAGAAGTTCTGCCACTCATTGCCGGTGTATGAGAAGGCGGAAGAACCATCGCGACGGAACGAACCGTTGAACAGGTATTTTCCTTTGTAGTTGTAGATCACACGTGCCAGCATGGATACCGTAGTCCGTTCCCATTGGGTACTTCCGTTGGTAGCTGTTGCGGCATCACCGATGCTGACAAACCATTTGTCCGGATCGTCAGGAATCACCAGACCGACACCTTGCTTGCGTGCTCCGTCCAGTCGGCTCAGTGAATTGTAATACGTCGTGAAACCGGCTGTAGCGGTCAGGTTATGATTGCCGTGATCAAAACTATTGGTGTAAGTCAATAGATAGTCACTCTGCACTTTCGTTTCATTTTCCTTGAACTGGCTGACTTCTGTCTTGCCGGTTCCCAATGTAACTACATCTCCTGCGGCAGTATCGTCATACACCTTCATGATAGGCAGATAAGTACGTCCGTTGTTGGAAGCATAGTCCATAGAGAACATCGCTTTGAAGTTGAAATGTTTCAGGAAGTCCACTTCGCCATAGATATTACCCGATGCCCGGTAGTTTTCGGCTTTGGTCGTATTAGCTTTCAGATCGACGTCTACCATCGGATTGTTGATCTGTGCTTTCTGAAATTCGGGCAGAACGCTGTACAGGCCATATTCCTTATTGTATACCGGTGCGATAGGGGCAGCACGAAGAGCGCCAAGCACCTGTTTGGAGTCTGCCGGAAGCGTGCGTGCTCCGTTGAACTGGAAGCCGACTTTCAGAAAGTCCGTGATCTTGTAGTCATTACTTGCATTGATAGTCACTTTGCTGAACTTCTCATGCTTAATGTTTCCCTGTTCGTGAGAGTAACCTACGCCCAGATAGAAACTGTGTTTCGGCGAAGCTCCGGTAATACTGATATTATTGTTGGTGATGAATGCAGTCTGGAAAATCTCATCTTGCCAGTTGGTGTTCGCGTTCCAGCCGCTGAAGTCGAACGGAGTGTCCTTCTGATTGGCAAGCTGTTCGCTGTATAGCTCCTGAAATTGCGGACCGTTGACCAAATCAACCTTATCTACTACTTTCTTGAAACCGAAAGAGGTATTAATGTTAACCAGTGTCTGTCCTTCTTTGGCTTTCTTGGTGGTGATGATGATGACGCCATTCGCACCGCGAACACCGAAGATAGCCAGTGATGACGGGTCTTTCAGGATCTCCATAGATTCGATGTCCTCCGGATTAAGGAAGTTGATATTGTCATTGAATAGTCCGTCTACCACGTACAACGGTTTGTAGCCATTGATGGAGTTTGTACCACGGATACGGATTTCGGGGTCGGCACCGGCACGTCCGGAGTTTACGATTTGTACACCTGCCACTTTTCCTTGTAAGGAAGATAATGGGTTCGTTGCAGGCTTGTTGGCAATTTCTTCTCCTTTGATGTTGGTGATAGAACCTGTCAAGTCTCTTTTCTTCGCGCTACCGTATCCGATAACGACTGTCTCGGCTAGTACCTGCGAATCTTCTTTCAGGGTGACGTTGATCACACTCTGTGCTCCTACCTTGACACTCTGTGTAGTCATTCCTACATAGGAGAATACCAGTACGTCTTCTGGTGTGACAGAGATTGAATACTTACCGTCCATATCGGTGATGGTTCCGGTGGAAGTTCCTTGTACGAGCACCGATGCACCGATCAGCGGTTCATTGGCGGCATCTGTTACCGTACCGGTCACTGTCTTTGTCTGTGCAAAGGCGGATACGGAGGTCAGCAACAAGCAAGTGAGCGCCACTATGCTCTTAAACCTGATGGTTTTCTTCTGAAGATCTTGTAAAAGTCTAGTCCTCATTGCATTAAATTTTTCCATTCGTTACTATTTAGGTTGAAGTTTATTCTGCCGTCTTCCGGCGAAAGTAACAAAGTGAACAAATGAAAGGCAAAAAAGATTAGGGAAAGAGAGAGAAAGGGCAATTTTAACATTGTAATTATGATGTGTGAAAAAATTATTTGTCTTTTTGTTGCTTGTTTGTTTTATTCTATTTACATTTGTAAAACGAAACGAACTATGAAGCTACTTCTTTCTTATATTATAGGGTTGTTCCTGATTTTGTCTCTCTCTGCTTGTCATGATGGAGGTAATGCAACTACTCTTTTACGTCAGGCAGACTCACTGATGCAAGAGTTCCCCGATAGTGCCCTGTCTCTCCTCGAATCCATTTCTCATCCTGAAAAGTTATCCGGCTCTGAAAGAGCTGATTATGCTATATTTTTGACACGGGCAAGGACTAAGTTGTATGTTCATGAGTCAAGTGATTCATTGATTCGGTTTGCAGTAGATTATTATAAAAGAAGTTGGAATAATGAGCGTAAGATGCAGGCCTATTATTATCGGGGTTGTGTGTATCGAGACATGCGGTGTATGGATTTGGCAGTGAAAGATTTCTTGCAAGCATTAAAGGTAATTCCTAAAGAGAGCGAGTATCTTTATTTGGGGGCCATTTATGAGAATCTGGCGGGATGTTATGCGGAACAAAATCTTTATAAGGATGCTATGCACGCCCATCATAAAGCGCATGAAATTTATATTAAGCAAAAGAAAGATGATGGTCTATTTTATGCTGTTAGAGGGATAGGGTATGTTTTTATGCTTCAACATCAATTGGATAGTGCTTTGGTCTATTATCAAAAAGCATTGGATGTTGCAGAGAATATAGGGGAAGATTATTATAAATCTATAATATTGAGTGAATTGGGAATTTTGCATAATGAAAAAGGGGAATTTCAAAAGGCTAACCAATATCTTTCTGCATCTATATCTTCTGCACCAACTGGTACTAATTTATTTTCTGAATATCTTCGAAAAGGTTGTATCTTACGTAATATCCATCAAATGGACTCTGCACGGTATTATTTGAATTTGAGTAAATCTTCTCCTTATATATTTAACCGTGGAGGAAGTTATGGAGAATTATATAAATTGGAGAAAGAAGAGAAAAATTATCCAGCAGCTATAGCGGCAGCTGATTCTTTTATTTATTATCTAGATTCAATTTATGATACAACAAAGGCAGCTGAGATAACTCGTTTGGCTGATCAATATGAAATCGAATTTTATCAGCAAAAAATTGCGGGAAGATATAAAATTGAGGTCTTATCACTTTTGCTGTTATTTATTATTGGAGGAGCGATTTCTCTTTGGATTGATAAACGTCGAAAAAAGAAGTATCTTGAGTTACAAAATCAATTAATGAAGAGTCGTACAGATATTCTATCTGGGGACTTTGAGGATCAGGGTAATGCTGAATCTGATTTTATGAGGATGTTGGAGCCGAGTTTAGAACTTTGTCTTCAGTTGTTTCGAAGGACAGAAACCCATGAGAAACTTCTTTCTTTGGAGAAAAAGATGGGCGTTGCTACCTCTTTGAGTATTCATGAAGGACAGATGATTTGTGAAAGCATTTATGAAACTTTTGGCGACATTATGCTTAAATTGAAAATTCAATATGCTGATTTAACTAAAGAAGACTTGCTCCATTGCGTATTTTTCTTATTGGGTTGCTCCAAAGAAACAATCTTATTATGTACACGTGCTTCTGAAGGAGCATTTAAAAGTCGGAAAAGTCGCATGAAGATTAAGTTAGGAGAAGAATTCTTTGAATGGATGACTATACGCCAATATCTTGTCTCATAGGTGTTTATGTTGGATTGTGACATTCCTGTAACTTTTCTGTAACTTGCAGTCGAGATCCATAGTTATCTTGTAACTTTATTGTGACCAGGCATCTGAATTTATTTAAATCTTATCCCTTACATTTGTACCATAACCAATAAAAATAAGTATTATGAAAGCAAAACTATTATTATTACTTTGTTGCTTATTTGCGATTGAAGGATGGGCAAATTCAAATGATATTCATTTACTAAAAGATAGCCGCTCTAATCCTATGGGAATACCTATTCAACCTACTTATGAGAAATGTGCTATTCTCTCTAATATTCTTAATGTAAGCTTCGGTAGAGCAAAAGATTATGCTATCATTACTGTAACGAATAAAGCTACAGGTGAAATTGTACATTCCAAAACTTATCACAACACTAGCATTGTCATGATTGATATGTCTTCTTGTGAAAAAGGAGAATATACTATTCATATAATTTTGAATGATTGTTTGTTGGAAGGTACATTTACTGTACAGTGAAACTGAACTGAATAAGGTAATGGATAAATGTACTTTTAGTCTTAGTGACAAGAAGTAACTTTTTGTGTTCCTTTTCTGTATAGTCGATATTTCTAATTGTAAAATATTAAGTTAGAGGAAGGAGGTAATTTCCTTTGGGATCTGTTATTTATTATTGTTGTAACGTATTTATCAACCTTTAAATTCAATCGGTTATGAAAGCAATTTTTTTTATGTTTTTATTATGTTGTATTTGCTGCTTATCATGTTCGGATGAGCAAAATACTCTTTCAGAAGAACAGAATGTTATTGAGAATAAGACTTTTGAAAAAGTGAGT
This sequence comes from Bacteroides sp. 1_1_14, assembly GCF_000162515.1. Classification (NCBI taxonomy): domain Bacteria; kingdom Pseudomonadati; phylum Bacteroidota; class Bacteroidia; order Bacteroidales; family Bacteroidaceae; genus Bacteroides; species Bacteroides sp. 1_1_14. Next base: position 95,309 of record NZ_GG774708.1, read on the forward strand.
AGTTTAGAATTGAAACAACAACTACTGGATTACTTGAATAATTCGGTAAAAACAAGAACTACTTTTAATAATGCTGAAATGAATTACGATTTAGGTATGCAAGAAATTTTGCGTCCACAAATCCAAACCTTTGGGGAGGAAATGATAGTTGTACGAAGTAAAATGGATGCTAATAATATAATGGCATTTTATAAAGAGAATGGTGTTATTGAAAACTGTCTTATAATTGAATGTGCACAAAATGCTGAAGATGCACTTGAAGAAACTATGTTCACATGTTATGATAGTAACAATATTCCTATTTTTAAAGCAATGGTTAATAAAAGAAATAATACATGTAATGTTCTTGAAATATATGATGGACTTGACGATCTGACAGCCCGTGGTGGAAATTGGGGGTGCAATGTATCTCTTGGCTTGGCTGGTGCTTTATGGTCAACCGCTTTTGGAATGGTTACGGCTGGTGCGGGATTTGTCGTGGCGGTTGGTTGGTGTGTGTTACAAACTTGGCTATGTAGCTCCCGTGTAGTCTCTCGCCCTCCAACGGAAATACAAATAGATACAATAGAATTTAAGCCGATGGAAAGAGATGATGATAGTATAGCGAGAGACACAATAGGTAAACTATTGCCCCTGCGTTGATAATTATTTAATATGTACAGTAAATGAGAAATAATATCAAATTAGCATTGTTTTATATTTTAATATTAGGTCTGTTCTCCATTCTTTTATGTACAGAAAATAGTATTTGGTTTTCTGCTTCTATTGCAATGATTTGTACATCAACGGGAGTTTGCATAGGACAACTTATTAAGAAAAGAAAACGATTTCATGCTAGTACTGACAAATTATGGGTTCTATCAGGACTGTTTTTATTATCTATCATAATTTCATTATGCATTTATTTCTTTTTTGATAATACCCCCAATAAAGTGACATATATTTTACTGATGAATCTAGTTCTAGCTTTAGGTTCTATATTGTATATCTATATCACTAGAGAAAAAACATAAAATAATTAGTCGTATGAATTGATAATTAGAATATTTCAATTCATACGACTTTTCAAATATAGTATTATGAGAAAACTTATTTTATTTTTCCTATTTGTGTTTTCTGTTACAGTAGGATTTGCACAGAGTTTTTCCGGAGATAAACTGTTTATTTCGGTAGATGGTGGAAAAGGTGTATTGTTCGGTAAGTCAAACTTGTCACCTTTTGGTGTTAATTATCGTGGGGAATACAATGGAGGCTTGATGTGTAATGTGAAGACACTCTATCGAATTGATAAATTTTGGGTTGCCGGATTAAAGTTTAATCTCTCCGGTACTTCTGCCAATTATACACTTGATGATGAAACGAATGTAGCTGACAATGTAGAACTTTGGTATTTAGGACCGCAACTTGGATTCAAAATTCCAATAACCGAAAGAACTTTAATTAGTTGCGTATTGGGAGCCGGATATCTACATTATCGGGATGAAGGTCGAAGTAATAGTGAATTTAAATGTACTTCCGGTGCATTGGCCGGGAATATGGACTTTCTGGTAGAATATAAATTGACAGACCACCTTGCGGTAAACGGAGGCTTTTCTGTTTTAAGTGGAGACTTTAAGAAGATTGAAATGACAGCCGATGAGAAAAAGGAAACACTACGTCCAAACAAATTGGATAGACTCTATATGAGACGTCTTGATTTTCAGTTAGGACTAGTTTTCTGCTATTGAACATCTTAGGTCAAAAGATTAGCTGGATAGAGTGAACCTTGAAAGATATTTATTACTTTTGAGGTAAAGCTTGGTTTAGCTGAAAGGTATACGAACAGTCTGAATAATAAATAAAAATAGAACAATGAAATTCATGAAAAAAAATAGGCCAGATGTGATGATTATTATACTGCTTATTCTTTGGGGAATATATGAGATATTCGTAGTACCCTTTGAATATGATACTTTGGTATCTATTTTTGTTGGCTTTAATTTGGTGTATCTTTTTCCTTGGTGCTGTAAAGAAACAAGTGCTGAATATTTAAAGATAAGAAATGCTGCCTTACAATATGCTTTCACATTTATCATTGCAGTACTTTGTGCTTTAAAGATTGTCGGAGTTCTGTGTGAACGTATGTTTGATGTTGATGGTCTGAAAATGATATTTATTGGCGTCTTCTTTCAAAGTGTCTATTTCCTGATTGTTAAATTTAAACGTTCGAAGATACATGAAAGGTAATATTAAATTGGCATTATTCTTTGTTCTATTATTGGGACTCTTTACCATTCTTTTATGTACGGAAAGTAGTCGTTGGTTCTCTGCTTCCATTGCAATGATTTTCACAATGAGTGGTGTTTTTCTAGGGCAACTTATTAAGAACAGGAGAAAAAAGTAGTTAATAAACAGAGCGCTGTTTCATCCTTTTTCAAGATAAAACAGCGCTCTGCTTATTGATATTAACGCCTGTATGGCTCTCTTTTAGTACATCTGCTCCGCAGTCTCCATACATCGAATAACATCTTCCTTATTTCCACAGAAAGGACCGGATTTCTCGATCTTCAGCGTAGACATGGCGGCAGCAAACCGACCTGCTTCTTCGATGCTCGCACCCGATACCCGTTGATACAAATATCCGATAGTATAAGTATCTCCACAGCCGGTTGCATCTACTACTTGTCCGGGTTTATAAGCCGGAATGCGATAAAAATCCGTACCGTCGTAAATGAGAGATCCCATACTTCCCAAAGTGACTAATACTTCTTTCACTCCCCATTCGTGCAGTTTACGTGCAGCCTCATGCGGATCGGAAAGTCCTGTGAGCACTTCCATTTCGTGCTCATTTACTTTAAGGAAATGAATATATTGCAGAGCTTCCCGCTTGTCAGTCCAGTCTACCGGGTATACGTGCGTATCACGTACTTCACGCAGGTATCCTTGCGAATCGACAGCTATCAATCCTTTCCGGGATAACTCCTTAATCACTTCTAAAGAAAAATCATCTGCTAACAGCGAACCAAGATGATAAATTTCCGCCTCTATCTCCTGAAGCTGGGAAGCGGTGAAAGGATCGGCTTTGGCCAACACACGTTGTGTACGGTCATCCGGATTTTCTCCATAGATGTTCTCGAAGTATACGGAGTGCTGGCTGGGTAATGCGGTTACGCTGATGCCTATCCCGCGCAGCTGGTCTACTACTTTCATTTCCGTAGCGCCGACTGCTGTCACTAATGCATAATCTATGTCATTGAAATGGCGGATAGCGTGTGAACAATAGAAAGCTGTGCCTCCAGGCATATAGACTGTGCTTTGAGGAGTGACTACCTTATCCAAAGTGATATGGCCGATGCAGCAAAGTTGATGTTTCTTCATATATGTAATCAATTAAAAAGCCCCCAAGATATTTCTTGAAGGCTTTCTAGTTTATATAAATGTGTGCGGATGATAGGACTCGAACCTACACGCCTCACGGCACCAGATCCTAAGTCTGGCGCGGCTACCAATTACGCCACATCCGCATGCGTCGCTTTTTGTTTAGCGGTGCAAAGATAGGAAGATTTTCTGATTTGACAAATAATTAGGCAACAAAGTTACTCACTTAAGATTTCAAAAGCCTTTTCAATCAGTGTGTCCCTATGTTTAGATTGGTCATCCTCAGTCATATCGATAGCTATATCAGGCAAAATACCTTCTTCCAGCGGCTGCATATTTTTGTCGAAATGAGGACTGGCGGAGAAGCGGATGCTCCATCCGTTCGGCAGTTCCGATGTGAAAGGAAGTCCCGAACCGCCACCTGTCTGGTCACCGACCTGTATGATGTTGCCGTTGTCTATGCTGCGCATCAGATTGACGAAATCATTGGTTGCACTGTAGCAACGGCGGTTGGTCAGTATAACGACTTTCTTCTGCCAGCGGATGCTGTTGGAAGGTTCCAGGTAGATCGGTTCCGGTTGGGAAAAGTCACTATGTCCTGTTCCCGTTTTATGCTGTATGAATCCGGTCAGGATTTTACTATTGGTAAATCGGGCGGCAATGCGGGAAGAATTAGTCAGATTACCTCCTCCGTTGTCGCGTACATCGATAATCAGTCCGTTGCAGGTTGCCAGATAGACAAGGATTTCATCCAGATTGCCATCGCCGACCCCGGAACTGAAACTTTCGTAGCGGATATATCCGATATTATTGTCGAATATTTTGTACTTCATCCCCGCCGATGTATAGTAGTCCTTGCTGGCACTGCCCAGGTAATACTGGTAAAGAATATCCTCCCGATAATTCCACGGATACCCCTGATACCATGCGTCGTAATAAGAGACACGCTTGGCAGATGAAAGATTGACATGACCGTCTTTCAGGATATAGAGCATCTCGCTGAGTTTATCGAAAAGGTCGTCATTGGACATACCCGGTACAATCAGTTTGCTGTATTTCTCATGAACCGCATCCCAGTCAATACCTTTCGAGTCCAGAAAGCAATACCGTTCGTCAATGATCTTCCATAGTTGCTCGAAGTTTCCTACGGGATCATCAGCGTAATCATCTTCTCCGATGCACCCCGTCTGTATCGGGAGGCAGCAGAGCAGTAAAAGTAGTTGTATAATTCTATTTCTCATTCTTAATCTTTCAGTTCTTGTCCATAAACTCTCAATTCTCAACTCTTCACTTTCAATTTTCAACTTCTCCTAGTACGCCCTCACCGACGGAGGCAGATTCGCTCCTTTTTTGTTGGAAACCCGATACAGGTCTTTCACAAATCCTACCATAAATACATGAGAGTAGGTATGTGTCTTGATTCCGTTAACATTGGATTGTTGCAAGTCTGCCAGATAACTGAAACGCATCTTGGTATATCCTATCGGCAGATCGACAGAAAGCATCTGACGGAGAGACGGTTGATTGTGGAGAGAGGTAAATTGGATAACTCCGCTGGAGTTGCCCAGTGAGAAGATTTCGTAATAAGACTGTCCGTAGTGCGGTGAGAACATAAGTCCGATCATCGGCACGTTGACCTGATAGCGGAGTACCATCGGATAGCGCTTGATTTTCAAATGCCAGATAGCCATTCCCGAAGCGTCCAGATTGACGTATGCCCGGGCTGAAGCCGGATTGTTCGAATTGCGGAGATTGTAGACAAATCCTCCGTTGACGTCAAACAGTCCTCCTGCCAGTAACTTGAAGTTCTCGGTGAGGCGGAACTGGTAATGGAGGCCATAGTTCCAGTTGACGAGTCCGGAGAAGGTATTGTTGTTGTCTGCGCGGTTGTGTGTATAGCCAACGTCTGCCTGAAAGAAGTTCTGCACAGAAACATTCCCGTCGAACAACTTTGTCATCCGGATCGTCTCGCGGGAAATACGGAAATCTATTCCTTTATATTCCTGAGGCGAAAGATAGGTGTCGAACACATTGGTAAATCCGACTCCGTACATGGTGGCACGTGTTACGTAGCGATGTGCTTGCAGACTGTCGGTCTGCGCTTGTAATCTTGTGCAGAGGGCGAACAGGAGGTATCCTGTCAGCCCTAAGTATAATAAGTTTTTCTTCATTGGCACATTGGGTATTTTTTTACCGCATGTATACATTAGCTAAAACAGCTTCATCTGTCCCGTAATCTCATCGATGATGTCCCCTTCGCTCTTATCGCTGTCCGGGTCCAGATTTTCCGGTTCTTCTTCCGGTTGTTCCGGTTGTTCGTTAGTCGGTTCCGGGAAACGGGTCGGTTCAAGTTCGTTGATGGTATCCACCGTATAAGTAGTGATACGCTTTCCTTTTGCCTTGAAGCCTTTGACTGCAATAAATTCTTCCGCGTCAATTACCATCGCTTCACGGAAACTGTCATGTCCGCCGAATATGACTTCCAGACGAGGATAGTACTCATCAGTCAGCAGGATCAGACGGGTATTCTTGTTATCTCCCAGATAGTTCTGCTTGCGGTTGGAACCTTCAAAACAGAAACGTTTCAGATACGGATAGTTCTGTTGGTCGGCGTCATAAAGCGCGGCAGTCCATATCTTGTTCGGGTCGAACTTCTCGACGATGCTGACATTATCTTCGTAGTGGTTGCTCAAATCGAAATTAGTGGTGTAGAACTCGCCATTGTTGAGCACTACCAGAATGGTGTCGTCGCTTTGGAATTCTCCCAGATATTCACCCCGTCCGTCGTAGTTGAGGCGCAGGATATCGCGGTCGAACCATACTTTTCGTCCTCCGAGGGTAGAGCCTCCTTTCTGTTTCAGGGTAATCTTATGCACTGGCAGTCGGGTGAGGATCACTCCCTGTGCCTGACGTCCCTTGATGCTGATTTCACTGAAATCACGTTCGAAGATGATGCGTCTTACACGCGGGTTCGGCTTTAATGTCACTTTGATGATTTCGGCTTCTCCGTTCGGATTGGCGCTGAAATAAGTGATGCGTGAGTCCGGCGTTCCTTGCGTGACATCGTATTCACGGTCGCGGACCACACCTGTCACGGCAAAACGTTTGATATACGTCGTTCCTTCTTTGCCGTCCCGGTAAGTGATATTGTAGATGGTGCGTTTGTCATTCTTCTTGAATACATTGACGTAAAGTATGTTTTTGCCCACAAACTTCTTGTCGGCTACCGGAGTGACGATATATTTACCATCCCGGAAGAAGACGATCACGTCATCGATATCCGAACAGTTGGCTACGAATTCATCCTTCTTCAGTGCTGTTCCGATAAATCCTTCATCACGGTTGATGTAGAGTTTCTCGTTGGCCTCTACCACTTTGGCGGCTTCGATGGTGTCGAAGTTGCGCAGTTCGGTGCGGCGCGGGAAGTTCTTTCCGTATTTGCTTTTCAGCATCTGATACCAGTTTACGGTATAGTCCACGATGTGAGCGAGGTGATCGTCGATTTCGGCGATCTCTTCTTTCATACGGGCGATCAGTTCATCGGCTTTGTCGGTGTTGAACTTCAGGATGCGCCCCATCTTGATTTCCATCAGTTTGAGAATATCCTCTTTGGTCACTTCACGGATAAAGCTCGGGTAGAAAGGAGTCAGGCGGTCGTCGATATGTGCGCAGGCGGCGTCCATGTCTTTGGATTGCTCGAACTCTTTGTCCTTATAGATTCGTTCTTCGATAAATATTTTTTCGAGGGAAGCGAAATGGAGTGATTCCAGTATTTCCCCTTTCTTGATTTCCAGTTCCTGTTTCAGCAGTCCCAGTGTGTTGTCTGCCGACTTTTTCAGTACCTTGCTAACGGTGAGGAAGTGAGGCTTGCTGTCATCAATCACACAGCAGTTGGGTGAGATGCTTACCTCGCAGTCGGTAAAGGCGTACAGTGCGTCGATCGTTTTGTCCGATGAAGTTCCGGGTGCCAGGTGTACCAGTATCTCTACGTTGGCGGCTGTATTATCGTCTACTTTGCGTATCTTGATTTTTCCTTTGTCAACAGCTTTCAGGATGGAGTCGATGACGGTAGAGGTGGTCTTGCCATACGGAATCTCCGTGATGGCGAGTGTCTTGTTGTCCAGCTTGTTGATCTTGGCGCGTACTTTTACCGCTCCGCCGCGTTCTCCGTCATTGTATTTGGCTACGTCGATGGAACCGCCTGTCTGAAAGTCGGGATATAGCTGGAACGATTCTCCACGCAGATAGCTGATGGAGGCGTCGCAAAGTTCATTGAAGTTGTGAGGTAATATCTTGGATGAAAGTCCGACGGCGATACCTTCCACTCCCTGTGCCAGCAATAGCGGGAACTTCACGGGGAGGGTGACCGGTTCCTTGTTTCTGCCGTCGTAAGACAGCTTCCATTCGGTCGTCTTGGGATTGAATACGATGTCCAGCGCAAACTTGGAAAGGCGTGCCTCGATGTAACGGGGAGCTGCCGCACCGTCACCGGTGAGTATATTACCCCAGTTACCCTGACAGTCTATCAGCAGGTCTTTCTGCCCCAACTGTACCAGTGCATCGCCGATAGAAGCATCACCGTGCGGATGGAACTGCATGGTGTGTCCCACAATATTTGCCACTTTGTTATACCGCCCGTCGTCCAGACGTTTCATGGAATGTAGAATACGTCGTTGTACAGGCTTCAAACCGTCATTGATGTGGGGAACGGCACGTTCCAGAATCACATAAGAAGCATAGTCCAGAAACCAATTCTGGTACATGCCTGTTAACTGATGCTTTACGTTTTCGTCCCGCGCGTCCGCCGGTTTGTAGTCTGAATGTCCTTCCGTTATCTCGTTGATTTCGTCACTCATATATCAATCTTCGCTTTGCTTTAACAACAAATTTTCTTCTATCCATCAAAAAAAAGGAGGATGTGCACGCAAAAATACGAAATAAATTCAATATGAGGACGAAAAGAACTCACGTTTTTTATGATGCTGACAGCTTCAGTAATCCTTTGTTTTCTTGTGTAAACTTCCCGAAGACTTGACAAAGCCCTTTTTATGTTGTATATTTGTAGTCGGCTATCCAGCTTTAATTAAAACCTGAACCAATGAAAAAAGAATTGTTTTTTGCTGCATCTGATAGGAAGTATATGCCTTTAATTTGGTATGATATACTGACAATATAACGAATAGAAGTCTGAGAAAACAGACTCTGTGAGACTCATTTATCATTGATGGGCTGCGAACTCTTAGCGGGTTTGCAGCCTTTTTTGTTGCATAAAATTAAAGATTAATCTTTGAAAAGGGGAATTTGAGTTTATAATAAACTGAGGGGACGTTTATAATAAACGATGCAGGAATTTATTAGAAACGTTTGTCTGGTTTATAAATAAAAGGTTGAAGTTTTTCATGGGAGCTTGGTCGGGGTGTTGCAGTATCTCTGCCACGGATGCACTTATATGGTGAAATATGATAACATAAACTCTGTTCGCTTTATGATACAAAAAAGGAGCGTGTGTCAGAGTCAATAGTAACAAAATTCTCCTCCTTCAGGAAGGAGGAGTCCCCGTAGGGGGAGGTGGTAGGTGAATACATAAACTATTGATATTCAATTGTACAGTACACCTACCACCCCGGCTTTCAGTCACCCTTCCTTCCCGAAGGAGGGGAGTTTAGTTACTTTTGACATACCCTCCAACAAAACTATAACCTAATGAAAAAACGAGGAAGAGAAGGGCGGGGTTATACCCGTATTTCCCAACCTTTTTCGTATTCTCTGCCCCAGAGCTTGTTAGCTTCCAGATCATTCAGAATACGTCCGCTCCCCGGATCAATATCTAAAGAATGACCTACACGCTGCGCGATATTGCCTAACTGTACTAACTGAGTACTGATGCAGGCATCTATAATGCCGGAATTCAGCTTACCACCTTTGCGGATGGCGTCAAACCAGTTTTCGAAGTGATAAGCATCCAGCTTTTCCGATGGATTTAGCAAATTACCAGTTTCAAACTTCAAGTTACTTTTTACATCTTTGATTACTTTCCCTTGTAAGTCTGTTATTTTGTACTCATTGCCTCCACTGATGAAAAGGGTGCCTGTTTCTCCATAGAAAGCGGTACCTACTCCGTATCCGTCTACCGGTGTGCTGTTGCAACTACGCCCTTCCCAAGAGCAGGATGCTTCGTCGCCGAACTGGAAAGTGATGAGTTGTGTATCCGGAGTTTGCCAGTCGTCTTGAAAGCGATAACGTCCTCCGACAGAATCTACCTTTGTCGGATAATCAACGCCCAGCCCCCAACGGAGGATATCAACGAAATGAGTTCCGTTATTCAATGCTTCACCGGTACCCCAGTTCCAGAACCAGTGCCAGTTATAATGGACATAATTGTCTTTAAAATTGGGCACCCGTGGTGCAGGGCCTTGCCATAAATCCCAGTCCAGATAGTCGGGTACAGGAACCACTTTTCCTGTGCCGATGGAAGGACGGTTGTTGACATACCAGGACTTGGCATATCTTACTTTCCCGATTGCCCCAGACTTAATCTCTTCTATTGCTTTGATAACGTTCGGCCACGAACGGCGCTGGTTGCCGACTTGGACAATCCGGTTATATTTAAGCGTCGCCCTGACTAACATTTCATTCTCTGCCGGATTGTGGCTGGTCGGTTTTTCCAGATAAACATGCTTTCCTGCTTGCATAGCCATAATGGCTGCTTTGGCATGCCAGTGGTCAGGCGTGGCAATGACTACCGCCTCAAAATCGTCCGATTCCAGCATTTTGCGGATATCTTTTTCTCCTTTGGGAGTGCGTCCGCTTATTTTATGAATATCTGCCTGACATCTTTCAAGTGCTCTTGAATCAACATCACAAAGGTAAGTAACTTCACAACCTTTCATCTTGGCAAATCCTTGTGCCAAGGCATTACCTCTGGAGTTTACACCAATGACTCCGATTCGTATTTTTTCGTTCGCACCCAGGATTTCCTGATAACTATTTGAACCGAAGCCGGGAATAATGCTTCCCAAGGAAAGGGCGGCCGTGCCTGCAACTGTTTTTTTGATAAAATCTCTTCTTGTTGTCATAGTGTTTATTTTTCCTCAAAGTTAAGCCGTTATTAACTGATATCAGACTTCTTTTCCGTCAATCAATCTTCAAAAAACGTAAAGCTGTTACTTCTTTTTTCGAAGGAGATGACGTAACCCGATAACGAGTATACGCGGAATCCATAGTATGAAATAGATGAAAAAACTGATAACGAGCACATACCCCAGTTGAGTGAATATTTCAATCCACGGACGTATATAGACAAGGATTGCAATAATATTGATTGCAAAAGAGAGAAGAAAGCATATCAGATAAATGTTTCTTTCCCTTTTAATTTTTTGGGAGGTGATGATGATATCTTTCATAATTTAAAATTTCATATATGGTATTTTATATTCGTCGGGGAAAAGGATATGTCGCTCTTCCTCCATTGCTTGATTGCCAAGCAGGCAAAGTACGGTGGAGCAATAGGCTTCTTCTACCACATTTTGTGCTTTTTCTCCAGTGATACATGATTGGCAGAAAGAAGAGAGAATGATATCGGAACCATCTTTGTCGGCTCCGATCATGCTCAGCCCGTTGTTGACGTTAATGTCTCCTTCAATAACAAAATGTGGCGTGTATTCCATTTTTGTTTCCGGTCTCCAACTGGGTCCGGCTGTCGGGATAGCAGCGAATACTTTATCCTTAACCTGTCCGATAAGTTGCCGGATGCCCGATGTTGAATGGTCCTCTTCCAGATAATAGATACCTTTTGCCATTTCCATAGTACCTTTGTGCCCGAGGATCTGGTCTTCCATACCGTTGAATTTATTGGAAATCAACGATTCGTAGGCAATCTTGGTTCCGTCGGAGTATCGGTAAGTCACATTTACGCTATCGTATACTTCGCGACCGTCTTTCCAGTAGACGATGTCACCCATACCGATGATGCTTACCGGCATTCTTTTAGCTGCCCAGTTGCATACTTCCAGTTGGTGACAGGCCAGTTCGGTCATTAATCCGCCTGAGCTTTCTTTGTACAATCGCCAGTTGATTTTATGTTCCAGTTCCGGTGAGGGGACGGGACGGCGCCAGTCTGCATTTCTGAACCAATGGCAGCGCATTCCTACCACATCTCCGATGAGTCCGGAATGAATCATTTGCATTCCTTTGATATACTTCTCGTCATACATGCGCTGCATACAGAAGTAGAGAACCTGGTTGGTCGTTTGATAGGCATCATATATAGCTTTGCATTCGTCTAAAGTCCGTGCCATGGCTTTTTCACAGAATACGTGTTTGCCGGCTGCCAGGGCATCCAGTACAATGGGAGCATGCCAGTTCAACGGAGTAGAGATAATTACGCCATCAATATCTGCCGATTCCAAAAGCTTCCGGTAGTCAGTGTATGCTTTGGCACCCGGACATAACTCTACTGCTTGTTGGAGGTTAGGAGCATAATTGTCACAAACGGCAACAATCCGGGCATGGGGAATCTCTTTTAGATTGTGGATATGATACTGTCCCCTGGAACCAGTACCAATTAAAGCGATCCGGGCTTTCTCGTTGCGGATTTCTTTAAGTTTTTCGGGTGTGCAGGAAGACAGCCAGGGTGTGCTTGCCAGCAGTGCAGTTCCTCCTGCGATATATCCCAGACTTTTGATGAATTGTCTGAGATTCAAATCGACTCCTTTTTCTATTTTGTTTCTCATATTTTATAGAGTATATATAGTTCCTTTTATATGTTTGAAGTTCTCGTTGATCTGTTCCCGTTGTTGGTCGTCGGCAATCATCCAGACTGTACTGAGTATTTCTGCATCCAGCGGATTGTCTGATAAGATACTCGTAACTTTTTTTTGTTCGTTGTAGATTCCTGTAAGCGGATTTATAATATGTCCGGTGTACTGTTCCGTATTCCCGGAAGTGGACAACGTATTGTCAGTAAGGCAGAATTCGTCAAGAGTTTGTTGAGTGTAAGGATTCTGCAAACTGACTTTCCAGCAGTCTCCATAAGGATGGTGTCCTATTCCCATAATCGAACTGTTGCCAAAATCGACGAAAGCATTCTCTATATTTCCCCGCAAGAGGATTTCTTGAATCTTTTTTAAGGCGTATCCCTTCGCGAAACCTCCAAAATCAAGTGTTACGGAAAAGTTGCTAAAAGAGATATGGTGATTGCCGTGAATTTGTATTTGTGAGAAATCGTTTAATGTGATGTCGAAAAGATGAAGAGTCTTTTCATAATAATATTGGCATGACCGTAGGATATCTTCCAATTCCGCACTGACAGAAACTGAATCTTGTTGTGTATGGCTGTTTAGCTTTGATACTTCACTTGTGGCATCAAATCGATTCAACATCTTATCCAACCTTTCTAACTCGTCGGTAATATGTGCCCAAAGCATGTTTAGGAGGGGAAGGTTGGAGTGAATCATCAGGATATCAAGACGTGTCCCCATAACATGAGGAATGAATCCATGAAACATGGATTCATCTGCATAATATTTTATTTCACTTCTTAACACGTGTCTGCGGTCTTTCTTATTTTTCTTTCTTTGCCAGCTCTACAGCTGTAGTGGTGATATAATATTTAGATATTGTATTCTCGTTTTCCCATTCCGGCATATTTTTATCATGCAAATAGCCAAGGAATGCTTCTGCTACTTTACTGAAGTGAGCTTCATGTCCCAGCCTGTCCGCCTGTGGTATATCAATCAGATAAAGTCCTTCATTCTTTTTTTTGACGGATAGGAATGGATAGGTCGCTTGCAGTTGTTTGATGGCCTTTTGCAACTGGCTCTCAAATTCAGAGTGATCAGACTCTGCGGCTTTTTGGATGTAGAGCTGTTTCACAAAACCACTTTCTTTGTCCTGAATTGTTTTCAATGTAGCCTTACTTCCTTTCTTAAGGGAGGTAAAAGTGTCGCCACCATCACTTGGAGGAGTGTAATTCCAGATAACCTTCATACCTATATGAATCCCCTTTACTGTGTAATTTAGGCTACCATTCGCTAAAACCTCCAGCACATTATTATTGATATATTTGTTCAAGAAGGCGGGGAAGGTGTCAGCCTGCGTCGATTGCGAAAATTCAGGTAATGTAATGCGGGTAGGCCAATGTCTGGCTTTCAATACTTCTACATCCGACTGATAACGGATGGTTTCGTTGGGGAAACATTGCCAGTTGACCAGATCGATAAGATGAGTGGTTACATCCGCAATACCTTCTCCTTGTTGCTCTGTGTCATAATACCATACCGGACGAATCAGTGGCTTGCCTGATACATTCTTAAAGAAATGATGAACACTTTCCATAGAAACTGACGGATCATTCAAAGACCCTTTTTGCAATTCACCAAAAAGATCTGGATTGTTCAGTAATGCTTTTTCGATGATATTCAGGATGTCATATCGTTCAGTCATCAAGTCGTAAAGGAGTAATTTCCTTTCCTTTGCCAATTGATATGCTTGAATCAGTAAGTCGAAATCCTTCTTGTTAATGGCCAAAGGCTTGTCGGAAAGCACATTGTATCCTGCTTTGATAGCTTCCAGAATATAGTTTGTTTTTTTCTGGTTGTTTCCGGCAAGCACAACTACGTCCCCTTGACGGTCGGAAAGCATCCTGGAAAGATAATCGCCCCCAATATATATTTCTTCTTTCCAGGATGTGGGATTCTCCGCCCGTTGATTATAGCTATTTATGTCGTTCAGATATTGTTTGACTTCCGCTCCTTCGGGAGCATATACCCGAATTGTGTCGTTCACTGAGGCCAGCGGATTCTTTTGCAACAGACTGGCATGAAAATGTCCTGGGTCGAGGACCACTATTTTTACGTTCGGATTCATATTTTTGTCATGATTGTTGTTTGCCTGCTTTTTGGAAAAGGAGCAGGAAGCAACTATTAATGAGATGGTCAGGATCCCGATGTGTCTGTATGTGTACCTCATGTACTATTTTTATTTGTAGGTTTTAATTAGCTTCTGTGCATCTTTCAGCCCTTTTCGGTATGCCTCCTCCATGGTAACGATTTTGCCGTTCTGTTCTTTGCTCATATTGGAAGCTTTCATAAAAGTGAATATCTCAATTGTTTCTTCTTTCGAAATCGGAGCTACTCCGGTCTTGAAAAAAGTGAGTATTTGATCGAGCAAAACTTTGTAACCTTCATATCCTCCTGCTGCTATTGCACCTTTGGGGGTATAAGCTGTACCGCCATAAATGGCCGGACCTTCTTTGATTCCCCTGAAAGTACCTATCCGCCCGTCTTTCCAACGGCCTACCACTACATCAGCATCTTGGGAAGACATACGGTTGACTGACTCGCAACCGGTTCCCATAAGAGTATAAAGCGTTTCTACTCCGTGAATGCCATAAAAACCGAAATCGGGGTGAGTCGGTTCTACCTTGTGAGGAGAATAACAGTCAGCTCCCAGAATTTTGCCGAACTCTCCGTTTCTCAGCTTTTGGTTCTGTGGAGAATATCTGAGTGCAGAAGAAGAAAAGATAGGTACATTGTATTTCTCCGCCATTTCGTAAATGGCAATAGCTTGTCCCAATGTCGCTCCAATAGGCTTGTCGATATAGCATATTTTTCCGGATTTGAATACTTCCATTGCTTGTTCGAGGTGGATTCTACCGTCGTTTGTTTCAAGCATGACGCAATCTACCTTGTCAAGCAATTCCGCTATGGAAGATGTAATCTCCACACCGTGTTTCTTGACCTCTTCTATATATCCGGGAATTCGTTCGTAACTGGACTGGATAGTCTTTGAACCATAAGGGTAAGCTGCTACGACTTCGAACTCTTTGACAAACTTATCGTCAGAGTCTCCGTTCAGTAGCTCGGTGAAAGCTGTAGAATGGGAAGTATCGAGCCCGATAATTCCTATTTTAATTACATCCTGCGCATATAGTCTGAAGCTGACAGACAAGAAAGCAAGGAGGATAAATAAGATATTTTTCATATGTATTTATAAGTTTATTCGTTCTGCACTTTCAGGATCCAAATATAAACAAGAATTTTCTTTTTTGCGTAATATACTGGCCGGACATTTTTCGGAAATTTCTCCATAAAGAGTGTTGTATACTGCATTGGCTTTATTTTTAAAAGGCACAATGCAGAACATCCAGTCCGCTTTTAATAAGGCTGGAATGGTAAGAGTCAGTGCTTTAGCAGGAACAAGGTCGAATGCTTCAAAGCATTTTTCATTCACTTGTTGCTGGCGACATATCGGGTCGAGTTCTACTACTTTAACTAAATGGGAGTCGTTGAAATTGGCTACATCCGGATCATTGAATGCAATATGACCGTTTTCTCCAATTCCCAGACAGACAATATCGACAGGATGACGAAGCAGCAATTCGGAATAACGTTTGCATTCTTCTTCAAGGTTTTCTGCTTGTCCGTTCAGATAGTTTACAGTCTTGAACGGGACTTTGTCGAAGATACGCTGACGGAGAAAATTTCCGAAACTTTGTGGGGCTTCCGGATGAATGCCGATGTATTCATCCATGTGGAAAGCGTTGATTCTGCTCCAGTCAATCTGTTTACTGTGAATAAGATGACTTAAGAATTCATTTTGTGAAGGAGCTGCGGCAAAAATCATATTGATTTCAGCTTTCTCTTTGAGAAGTTCGCATATTTTGTTAGTAACTTCTGTCGCAGCACATTTCCCCATCTGTTGGATAGAAGGGAACATTTTGACTGTTAATAGATCTTGTTGAAACAGGTATGTTTCATTGATTGTAGATAACATGGCCTTTTGATATAGTTGTTGTTACGTTAATTTGATTGTCGAAGATGACGATGTCGGCATCTTTACCTTCCTCCAAAGAACCCTTTTGGGAATCCACATGCAGAATGCGGGCGGGGGTAAGGGTTATCATTCGGATAGCATCGATTAGGGGTATGCCGGCTATACTTATCATGGTTCTTACCAAACGATCGGCGGTAGCTACGCTTCCGGCGAATGCCGAACGGTCGGGAAGCTTGGCTACTCCGTCTTCAATAATAACTTTCTGACCGTTGGTCAGGCTGCCTAATATGGATTCACCGTCCGGCATTCCCGCACCTCGCATGGCATCTGTGCAAAGTGCTGTTTTATCGGCCCCCTTGAACTTATATACGAATTGTAGTAAAGGTTTGGGCAGATGAATGCCGTCCGCAATGATTTCTACTGTCATACCATCAATCAGATAAGCTGCCTCTACCACACCTGCATAGCGATAGGCATTTCTACGGGTGATGGTTGACATCGCTGAATATAAATGAGTGATATGAGTATACCCTGCTTCGTATGCTTTTACCACTTCTTCATAAATGGCATCGGTATGTGCGATGGATGGGAGGATGTGACAGCTATTGAGCTTTTCCCCCAGTTCAACTGCTCCTGCCAGTTCCGGAGCAATACTCCACCGTACAATATCTTGTGAAGCTTCCAGTATTGTGTTATATTCGTCCGGATGAGGCGTTTTCAAATGATTGGGGTATTGGGCTCCACACTGCTTAGGCGAGAAGTAGGGTCCTTCCAGATGCAGCCCGATAAATTGGGCACCTTTTTTATTAAGACTTTTGGCTTTTTGATAAACGGCAAAGGTTGTCATTAGCTCTTCGTTTGTGCTGGTCAGTGTTGTAGGTACCATGGCTGTTGTTCCATATCTGGCATGAGTTTCGGCTACTCCCAGAAAGGCCTCTACGGTTCCATCCATAAAGTCATGACCTCCGCCACCGTGAACATGTATATCGATAAATCCTGGGGAGACATATTGTTGGTTGGCATCTATGATCCGGTCGTCAGCTTGAGGAATATATGCTTCGGATGATACAATCTGTTCTATCTTACCATTCCGGCAAACCATTATTTTATTGGTTTCGATGCCGGTAGGGAGTATTAGTTCCCCATTGATAATAATCAGTCTTTCCATTTTTTAATTTTTAATGTCTTACGTTCAGTTTTATCTCCAGGAGTTGATTTTATGCCCTTTGATGGCAAAGAATACCAGATAGATAAAGCAAGGAATAAGTACCCAGTAACCGATACGCAAACTGTACTGGTCGGCAAAGTGACCATATACCAAAGGTAAGATGGCATTGCCGCATAATCCCATAATCAGCAGAGAGGAACCGGTTTTGGTGAATTTGCCTAACCCATGAATGGAAAGAGGCCATATTCCTGCATAGATCAGAGCGTTGGGAAAACCTAAAGCATTCAGAAAGAAGATGGAAGCATTGGCTTGATGACCGAATAATGTCATATCGAAGTCTGCCCATACCACTCCGAATGAGAGAGCCAAACCTAGTAATGTACACCCTATCAGTGCATTTTTCTGGGAAATGTATTTAGGGATAAGGATGATACCAAGTATATATCCTATCATTGTACATCCCAGTGTGTAAGAAGGGAATACTTTTGCTTCCAGTAAATCCATCCCCATAGAGTTGGCATAATTGATTATAGTGTCAATGGCTATAACCTGTGTACCTACATGAAAGAAAATGGCCAATGCACCTAATATGAGGTATGGAAAGTCGAGAATGCTTTTTTTGTCAGTATGTTTATTGTCCTGTTCATCAGTGGCATTCTGCTCGTCAGTATTTATTTCCGGTAATACGGAGTAGCGGATACCGATACCTGTCAGCAGTAAGATGATACCCAGAATAATGTATGGGATAATGACACGTTGTATCAATTCATTGAGCATGGCGTTCTTTGTTGCTTCGTCCAGTGCACCGGATTCAATTAATGCAAAGAGTTCACTGTCGTTTGCTTTCAGAATAAGGGCAGCGAATATGAGCGGGGAGATAATTCCTGCCACTTTATTGCAGATTCCCATGATGCTGATACGTCGTGCTGCACTATCTATCGGACCGATAATGGTGACATAAGGATTGGCGGCTGTCTGCAAAATAGCCAGGCCGGTGCCAATAGAAAACAAGCCGATGAGAAATATTTCAAATTGCCGTGCCAGAGCTGCCGGGACAAAGATAAAGGCTCCCAAAGCAGTCAGCATAAAGCCATACATGATTCCTTTTTTAAATCCAACTTTCTTCAATAGAATGCCCGAAGGAATGGCCATGACAAAGTATGCTATATAGAAAGCAAAGGCTACAAAATAGGATTCAAAATGGGTAAGCTCGCAAGAAATACGGAAGTATGGAATCAGTATGGAATTGACCCATGATACGAATCCGAATATAAAGAACATACCGGCCAGAATAGCCAGAGATATATAATAAGTTTTTTTTCTTGCCGAAGGTTGATTGTTTCCCATAAATTGGTCTTTTATAGTATGTATTTATATAATTGATAAAACAAAGGTAGGACATTCGATTCCTTTCTTCTCTGTGAAAAACGAAAAGCTACATTCAAAAAACGTATCTTTTGAAGCGCCTGTTTGTCGAATGTCCGCCTTCATTATTGTGCTTTGGTAAAGTACGTATCGTATTTTAAGATAAGACTGTCTGCTATTTGAATCGGGTCTTCCTCTGAAACAATAGGGAAAGAGTCTTTCTGTAGTGTCCAGTTGTATTCAAATTGCGTAATGTCCTGGTGGAATTTGTCTTCGTCAAAAGGTTTATCTTCCGAAACGGCAGCGATGACTCCGTCTGTGAAACGTTTCCAACGTTCCCGGTAGAAGCTTCGGGTAAGTCCGCCCCAGCCTCGATTGGCATAGTCATTCAGTTGGGTGTCCTGTTGCCCCCATACGGTCAGGATACAGCGTGCATTTTCTTCATAGTAATCCTTTTCCGACACGGTTGCACCACAGTTTCTGGCGTCTTGTAACCATTTCCCGATGGATAGAGTCGCGTCACAGGAAAGGAGGCGGTCTACGTCAAGCAAGAGGTTGTCCATACGGGTACTCCATTCTCTCATGCCTGTTGTATCTTTCCGGTTATAGCAAGCGGTAAACTGATCTCTATATTTGGAGAACAAGTTTCCTAGTACTTGTCTTCCGATATTGATTACGTCAAAGCGAAAATCACTATTGTTGATGTTCCGGGCTTTTAGTAGCTCTTTCCATATTTGCCATAAGTCGTTATTTGCGTAGTGTATGCCGGGGTTTGTATTCCAACTTTTAGTTCCCGTTAGTCTGGGGCGTGCGTTCATTAATACCGATTGACCGCATGTGGCATGTTCGGTATAAATTTTCTGATGCAAGGCTCTCCACGCTTTGATGATATTGGCATCCTGATTTCCTCCTCTGCACATGGACCAGTTGGTTATCCATTGGTCGGTAGTGACAGAATAATCCCATGCCTGGTCAAAAACAAATTCGTACATAAGAGGGTTTACATCAAAGCCTTCAAGAGTTGCTCCCAAGCCATAGACATTGTCTCCTCCCTCCTTGAAGAGTCGTTTAATCTTGAAATCAATATCATTCAGATTGCCTGCTATCATCGTATTGCCGCCAAAATTACCCAGATAACACCAAATATAGGGATTCCCGTAATATTTTTCAGTATTTCGCCAGATTTCTGTATGATCGCAATAGTAATCGAGTAATATCAGTTTGTTATCCGGTACTGCTTTTAGAAAGGAACGGATACGGGGTTGAGTCCATTTCTTTTTGTCATAGAAGAACATCCAGGTCATTTGTAACCATTGGGCTGCTGAGTCTACCTGATGAATCGACTCGTAAATCTTGCTTGAGACATTGGCTAAAAAATCCTCGCTCCAGTCAGGAGAGTCGACTTCATTGAAAGGATCGATTCCATAAATATGGTCAGTACCATATACTTTGGTTTGTTCCTCCAGAAAACGGCGCTGAATGATTGAGTATAATGAGTCCATCGGATCGATAAAATGACTGCGGTATTTTTCATCGAAGCCACCCCACTGACTCATCTGATAGATTTTTGCATTCGGATAAATTGTTTTTAATTCGGCTGGTACATGACCGGCAAATGCTGGTAATACAGGAGTCATATCAAACTCACGTTCTCTTTCGAGAATACGTTTTTGTAATTCCTCCTGATCCTTTAGCCAGGATTGAGGTAGTGGACTTTGCCAGTAATCGACATTGGACATCCGATGCCAGGGAAGATGGGCTGGCCCTGTAAAGTATGAGCGAACCTGTTCGTCGCTCAAACCCATGTCTGTCCATACTTTGTACCAAATGGATTCTTGTCCGGTAATGGCAAGAGGCATGGTGACTCCGTTTAATGCCATCCAGTCTATCAGTCGTTCCCAGTCCTGCCATTTCCAATAGGGCATAGTATAACCGAATGTACAATAGTTGAGAAAAAAACGATTGTCACATTTGGAACGGATATATACTGGCTGAGGTATCTCCGGTAGTACATCAGGCATTTCCACTGTCTCTGAGGCATACCAGGAAACATGGGTATGACAGTAGTTTTTCAGATAATGATTCAAACCGGCAGCCAATGAGTTACGATTGTTTCCTTTTATCCGTATTTTTCCTTGACTCGATTCCAGTATAAAACGGTCTGTATCAATAGAATCTGTCAGTAACTCGAATAGAAACGACTGGGCATGCCGGGGAAATAATCTTTGGCACATTTCTTTTAATACAGGAGGGCCTGTTTCTACATTGCGTTGGCAACTGACTATCAAAAATAGCAGGAGTAAGTATAGGTATTTATGATTCATAGAATGGCGATGATTAAACTGTTTATACTAATGTGAACTCCGGATGGGGCGGCTGATGACAAAATTGCAGAACTCATGATAGAGTTGGGTATCGGCTGCGTTCCCTGATTTTTTTAGTGTAAGTAGGGATGCACTTCCCTGATAATAGGCAAGGCGTTTTTTCTCCCATATGCCATGTTTCTTGAATGCACTCATATAGTTCTTCAAACGATAAGCCTTTCCTCTGCTATTCAGAGCATTGTCATCAAATTCCAGTTCCATGTGCATATCATACGTGAGTGCTTTCTGGCAGGCATCTTCCAGACGAGAATCGGGGACGGATTCGTTGAAGAAATAATTAGGCTGGAAATAAGCATAATTAAATCCTAGTGATTTCCACTGATTATATCCATCTGCTCCATAATAGGGGATCCAGTTGAAACTATATTTTAGTTTATTCAGGTAGATGGCAACCGCATTTAAAATGTCACGGGTGTCGGTCGCTTTCTCGGCAAGCCAATAAAATCCCGCTAATTCTACATGTTGATAGTTCTTTTCATTGAACTTGGCACGTACCTGATCGATATACCATTTGCAGGCTTTAATTCGGTCGGCAGAGTTGGAAAAGTCAAGCGTCTGGTTATCAATTTTCCCCCAATACTTGGTTGATGAGGATGCTTGTTCCGGGTGTTGGTAGACAATGGGCTCTGGTATACTGATCACAATCTGACGTTTCTGCCGTGGGGTTCCCAAAATGGCAGAGGCCTCTTTGACTGATGCATCTAATGCTCCGATTCCTGTTTCAGATTGGAAGTAATAGTCTATAAGTTTCGTCCAGTCTGCTTGATTGGCTGATTCCAGATTGTACCCTTTGGCGAACATTTTATTAGCGCCTCCTGTACCTGTGTCCATAATTTCTAAAAAGAGGAAGCTGTCGAATAGCCAGTGGGATTGATTGTCGGTATCTACATATCTGATATAAGAACTTACACGTTCTTTATCCCATGTATAGGGAGTGCGATGATGTCCTCCGCCATAAAGTAACACCATATCTGTAGATGTCAGTAACTCGGTGCGGTTCTTTTCCCAATCATAGAATTCTACGACTGGATCGTTTATTTCCGGATCATTCTCGGATGGGAGGGTAGGGACCGTGTGGTCTTCGTCTTGGCAAGCAGCAAGACCACTACCTATACAACAGAGAAAGAGAATAAATAGAATACGTTTCATATTTGCTTTTATTTTATAGGTGTTATTTTAATACTTCTTCAGAGATTTGAAGACACTGTTGACGGCTTTATTCTTTTTGTTTATTTCGATAGCTATTTTCTTGTCGAACAGAGCATGAGCGAATACGGGATCCTCAATGAATATAATCGGAGTACGTGGATGCTTATCCCGATTTTCTGTATTCTTTGTGGCTTTACCATACAATGGAAACTCGGCAGCATCATAATATTTTAATTGAGCTTCCAGATATTCCGGTAAACACAAGAATGTAATGAGCAAAATGATGATATGTCTTTTCATAATAAATGGTTGTTTATAAAAGCAATGCAATATACATAAAAAGAAACTTACTATGTATATTGCTATAGCTTTTATGAATATCCGGATTGGGCTAATTTTTCTTGAAGAATCCAATTGTAGAAACGACTGCCCGGTTTCCTCCGGTCATGTCATTCAAGTGTTCGTCTCCTACAACCATTCCGGTAGAACCTCCGCCGTCAAGATTAATAGCTCCTACACAGCCTAAGCCTTTCATTATTTGTGCCAGTTCTGTTAAAGTAGCTCCACCACTGGCGGTAATACGTCCGTCACATATGAATATGACCACTTTTCCATCTTCACGATAACCGATTGCTGTACGGTCCGGGGTTACATTCGCTCCGAAAATGTCATACGGAATGATTTCATAGTTACTGAGATAGTAATCTGTGCCCTTTGATGTCTCTGTAAAATCGAATGGGATTTTTTTGTCTTTCAGTAATACAGGACCTGCACTTAAAGCATATTTAGGACTCCAGCTAATTGCGGCAGTCGGATTTTCATTAGTGACAATTCCATATTTATTTTCTCCTTTGACAGATGGCAAAGGACGGTCGAAATAGAAAACATTACTGGAGGCATCCGTTCCTGTCCAAACAACATTCGGTTTGCCTGAAGCATCTACGCCGAATGTTCCTCTTGTCACATTATACATACTGTTGTATTCTGTATCGCCAGTTTTTAGTGACCCCCGAACGGCTGAAACAGAGCCCGATTTAATGGAATTGATAACAGCTATTCCTGTATGGTTTCCATTATAGAAGTATCCTCCATTGACCAATAAATAACAGTCTCCATTGAATGATGCAGATTGCGTGTCGATGGTTGCGGGAGAAGATGGTATGTGGACACGTACTTCTACCTTACCGGTAGAGAGATCACCAATGGCGTACCATGCATGGAAATTACTACCATTTAAATTACTGGTGGTTTCGTACAGTTCGATTTCTGCCGGCAATGTAGACTTAGTCAGTTTATTCCATGTCAATTGGATCGCTTGTGGCTCTGTTTTCAAGGAAACAGTCGACTCTGCACTGTAATAAGTACCGGTAGAGGTTGTCAGGAAGGCACGTACTTTATAGGATTTGCCATAGTCGAGTAAGGTATTCGGAATCACTTGAAATACTTTTCCGTCTTCAGCAACTTCCGGTCCGTTTTGCTTTTGATCATTGATAGTGGGTGTGTTTTCGGTACTCCAGCATAAACCATATTTTACGTTGGTTTGTCCAGCTATGTTTGTCACTTGATAAGAGGAACTGATACAAGTTGAGTTTGCTTTGATACTTCCTATGATTGCGATGCTTGGCTCGTCACCGAGGGCTACCAACCGATAGAGCTCGTAAATGGCACGTGAAGTATTCGTAGCCGAGAATGCTCTTACTCCGAAATAGTATATGTTTCCTTCTTCCAGACCATTTTCGATTGTATATTCTGTGACATTTGCGGATACCTTGGCTATTTCTATATTTTCACTGGTATCTGCTTTTCTTAATAAGATGCTGAATCCGGTTTCATTATTACTATTGTCTTTCCAACGTAGTAATACTTTGGTTTTTCCCATTCTTTCTATGGTTATGTCTGAAGGTGCTTGTACGCTTGCAGACTGTTCGTCGCCGTCATTGTCACTTGAGCAGGCTCCGAAGGCACATGTTAATAATATTGCTATAAATATAATCTGTTTCATTTTACTGTACTATTTATTGTTTGATTACAAAGACTGTTTATTTGCTGATTCTGATCGCATCAAGTGCTTTGACGGTTATTTGTTTTTTATTAGGCAGTGTAACCTTGTGTTCTTGTTCACTCATATTTACTATAAGGTATACGTGTTCGCCTGATACACTAGCCCATTCTGCCGCTAATACTACCGAAGTTATTTCATAGTTGGGTATCTCTTGCGTTGGGTTATCACCAGTTGGAATTATTTCCTGTATAAAACGGCCTCCCAAGAATAAATCATGTTGTTGACGGCGGAAATCTGTCAGATTTTTCAGAAATTTAGCTTCCCTTTTAGCGTCCGGGCGCATCAACAGACTGGGCTCTACCCATCCTAACTGAGAACCCCATAACAGACTACGCATACTCATGAAATTCAAAGAACCGTCTGTGATACGCCAAGGGATGTAGGTGTATCCGCTATAGATGCAACGGTCAGAATAAATGAGCGGGAACAACGGAACCATTTTTGTATAGCTGTTGTGCGGAGAATTGACAACTAACATCATGTCAAACAGGTCAATATAGCACTCTGCATTTTCTTCTGTTGTCATGGCTTGGTTCTCTTTGTATAGATTTGTGCGCATTTCGGTGAGTAAACTGCGGTAGGCAAAAGGCCACCAATCACCACCGCCAGGTGCATGTCCGTGGTTGGTTGCATAGCAGGGTTCGCTGTTGGCGCAACCTATCTGATCCATATATACACCGTTCGTTTTTAGTTCAGTTAATATCTGTTTGTTGACTCCTTTCAGCACATCTCTCCAAATATAAGAAGCTGGGCAGGTTACAGTATTTAATACCTTTGAGCTATATACTTCTGTATATAATGTACCATCAGCTTTGCGACAAGAGGCATCTTTACCATTAAGCGTTTTATAGCTGTCTGTTGCTGGATCCCATAGACGACCGTTAATATATGGAGTAATAAATCCTCCAAGTTCCTGTGTTTCTTTAATCATTTCTTTGAATCCTGCTTTTTCGGGAAAGTATTCCGGATATTTAGTATCGAAACGATGATTGTGCCAATAATACCAATGCAATCCGACTCCTTTTCCATAGTATTTCATCGCTTTACGTACTGCTTCCATTGTTTCAGCATTTACTTCTCCCGGCCGTAGCCACATATCAGCGTTTTTGATCCATTCTGCTATAGGACGTTCTGAAATAGTTTTTGCACCCCACAGTGTTTCGAAAGTAAATGGACGATACCATTGTACTGCAGCGTCCTGCCATCCCTTTTTGGTAAATCCCATCACTGTTTCCCAAGGAATGCAGAACTTCTTGTTTTGAGTCCAAGCATAGGATGTTGTCACGTTCTGAATAAATACAAGACTTTTTCCTTCACTTTTCATTCTGAATACTTTGCCAGATCCCCCTTTGTCTTGTGCGGCAAAGTAGACTGTGCCTCCTTTATGATGCATCAGCACTAATTGCATTGTGCCTGTACACGAAGGATAACGTGATTGCAGTTGTCCTTCATTGCCGATTGTGTATTCGGTCCCGAATCCGACAGGAAGAATTCCTTTTGCTCCTTCCGGTCTGTTTACAGCAATACGGGGAAATTCAGATTCTGTAATCACCCATCCTTCCGGCATTTCTGCTTCAATGCGCCATTCCGGTAGTTCGGCATCTTTACCTAATGTGACTAATATGCGTACCGGACACGTCGGTCCTGCATCTATAACCATTTGCCAGGTGAATATTAATGTTGAGGCATCTTGAGTTTTTTGTATCTCGCCTCCTTTATATTCGCCCCATCGGGGCATTAAGGTCGGGTTCTCTCCGTTGGGACCCCGATAGATTAGTTGCCACGGATGTGTTGTACTTCCATCTACAGGCAATATGTTCATGCCATCCATGCGGAATTCCTTGAACCAGAATTCTTTTCCGTTGGCAAACACTAATTCAACATTCTTGTTTTTTAATACAAAGTTTCCATTTTCATTTTTAGCAGTCACTGAGGCTGATAAAGTTCCAAAACATTGTAAATAGCATAATATGCTAATAATACTGGTTATCATATTTCTCATATACAAAAGATTAGGATGAATAATTTCTATTTAATAATTTCGATGCTTTTTCTGAATAATTTTATTATTTCCTCTTGTGGAAGAGCGGTTTCCAATATGAGACGGCCTGCTGCGGGGAGGATACTTTTGCTTCCTGCTGACCGGATAGGTATTCTTTTACCACTCTCATTCATCAAAGATAGCTTGTTTTTTTCTATATCAAGAGTGAGTTGTCCTGTACCGTTCATATGCCAATAAATGATACAAGTCCTTCCTGCTTTCTGGAAAATGAATGCCCGGATTGGCTTTTCGTCATCCTTGGTTATTTGGCGATAGGGGTATAACTGATAATTTCCTTTTTTATCTTTCATCAGAAGATATTCTTGTTCGGGATTTTTGAGTAATTCTTTCTGTTTGTCTGTCAGGACACCTTGAAGTTTTGCTTCTTCCCACATTTTGATAACTCTCAGGTTATCTTCTGTACGAGGATGATTCTGTAACTCTTTTAAATTGCCAACTAATGATATGGGAGAATTCCATGCGACAGCTTTGCTGCAAATATATTCATACATGTCTGGTTGCATGCCTATTGTCTTGTCGTTGGGAGCCAAGTAATTCACCCATCCGAAATTGACAGAAGTAAAATCTTTGGCTATCTGCTCTGCACATCGAAGTGTATACTTCTTCATTGCCGGACGGATACGTTCCGGAGGGAATATATCGAAAGCATTCCCACGACTTAAAATATGCCATCCATAATGTGATTTCAATGCTCCTTCTGCAAATAATGGAGTTGGTTTCATTTCGTTGTATACTATCATCTGAGAGCGGGGGACATTATACCAATAAGGCATCGGTACATCTTCCGCACCATCAAAATAGACAAAACGAAAGCCTGCTTCGTGGTAGATTTTTCCTAAACGTTCGGCAATCTCTTTTTGGATTCCTGTATTTTGGTTGACACGGATAAACAGGGGCCAGTCATCTACATCCAATAGTCTGAAATGTTGTCCTTTGTCATGTGAGGCTGCTTTTGAGTTAAATACTCCCCGTACACATCCCGTAAATTGATATGGTGGTTCGGTGGTATAGTTCTCATAAGTGACAAGCTCGTTGTCAATTTGCAGGAGACGTCGTCCTTTCTCCATACGTACGCCTTCCGGATTACCTTCTATAGTGATGATAGTACTTGAATCATCTAATGGTTCCGAGAGAATAAATTCGCGTACATGGTTGGTGCGGGAGTCCGGTATGCCGTTGTTGATATATGGGTCATTCACTGCTACTTTGGAATAATGAATATGAATGCCGGGTATCATGCCTGCTGCTTTGATTTTATTAGTGATTTCCTGTAAATCTTTCATTCCATTCGGATATTCTTTTCTCCATTCATAATGTCCGCAAGCTTTGGCGAAATCAACATAATAGACGACAATGGATTTGAAACCACCTTTTTGAGCATATGCAATATGTTCATCTATATTTTTAGTCGTGACATCACGTAGCTCATAATAGGAGTACTGATATTCTTTACGTTGGCGACTTTCTACTCCTAAAGGCATATGATAGTCACGTTCTACTTTATCAATACAGGTTAGCAGTTTTTCTTTTGAAGTAGTAATCAGTGCTGCACCGGAATTGAAAAGTTTCACTTGAAAATCAAGTCCTGCATACATCGTAGTATATTCCTTGTTTGCAAAAGCATCGATATAGGTGGTCGGATGGGTGCCTAGCAGGCATATGGCTGTCTGTTCATCCCATGATACATTCAGCCACTCACCAAAGTTCTCACGTTTACGTACTGGTAATTGTAATAATGAGATTTCATCTATTTCAGTTTTGCGTTTTACCCCAAAATCTTCGATACGATAATCAATTTGCTTCAGAGTGAAACCTATATAATAATCTGTGATATTTAACTCTATGATGGCAATGTCATAGGTATCCTGAAATTCTATACGTAATTCATTTCCGTTACGTTCAATTTTATTGGCTGGGAAGGTGCGTGGCTTTGCAGGAAACATTAGGAAGTTTTCATTATCGTAAGGACGGTATTGGGTAATAGCGCATAAAGGTACATCTGCATTTGTTATCAGACATTCCTCTCCCGTAGCTTTGTGTATCAGGCTGCGTGCTTTTCCGTCATTGCTAATAATTAGACGCATTTCCGCGTTCTCTATGACCACATCATTGTTTTCTTTCTGTTCATTAGGCATAGCTATACAAAATTGTGGCAACAATGTCGACACAAGCCAGACTAATAAAACCGGATATGTATAATATATTCTTTTCATCATTTATTTTATGTTTTTATTACCACTTATCTGTGCGAAATGGTCTGACCGGCAGATTGCGTGTATTAATCAGATTTCCTTTCAGGAAATTCCGAAAACAGTAACGAACGGCAACGGGAGATTTGACTGTTGGGGATTTGACAATTACTGTATGATCCTTCTGATTTAAAGAGGCCTCTGCCGGATAAAAGACTTTATCTGAACCTGCAATCTCAAATCCAGAGATATTCATCCAGGGGCTTAATCCTTTTTCTGCATGGGAAAAGGAGATTTCAATTGTCTCTCCGTTGATTTTCATGCTTTTATAAGATGGATATTCGGATTCTATTCCCTGATATCCGTATGTCTTATTCAAGGACATATATGCGAGGCGTTCTCCAATCCCTTTTTTATTGTGAGGATGCACTTGAGGAGCTTCGTATGTCTCTACTAAGTCGTTTGTTCCGATCATACCACTATTGGGAATGAGTGAAAGCGCCTTTTGTTGAGCTTCCCGCAATAATGCTCCTATGTAGCCATCTTCTTTATATTCACAGGCAAATGGGACTATCTCAACATAGTAGAAAGGCAGGTCTCCTTGTTTCCATATTGATCGCCAATGTTTTACCATCGTAGCTAGGCGTTCAGCGTATGTTCTGCTACTTCTTACATTACTTTCTCCTTGATACCAGATAAAACCTTTTATTGTATATTTGTGACAGGGGTATAAAATTCCATTATACATTAACATCGATTGTAAATAGACTGGTGTCTTGTCACTTCCTATTAAAGTCAGGTCTTCATCCTTGTAGGTTTGTAGTATTTCCTTAGGTAGCCAACCTTCTACTCTTGAGCCTCCCCATGCACAGGTGATAACTCCTATAGGAATCTGCAAGGTCCGTTGTAAAGTTAATGCATAATGATAGGCGGCTGCACTAAACTTCGGAGCATTTTCCGTAGTTGGTTGCTGCCAGCTTCCTTCTGCATACTCCTGCGGAGATAGTTTTACTGTCGGCTTTATGGTTACCATTCGTATTCCCGGATGATTGGGAGCATCTGCTATGACATTATTGGAGTCGCTTATGGGACAATAATCAAATCCGTTCAAAGACATTACCATATTTGATTGTCCGGCACATAACCAGACTTCTCCGACCAGGAGGTGCTGCAAAGTGACAGATTGTTCTCCATCCGTCAGTGTTAATGTATATTCTTCGAAACTGGCAGCAGGCGTTGTGATCTGTAATTCCCAACCCCTTTTTCGTCAGCATGGGTTTTGACTTCCTTATTTGCCCATGAAGGAGTTACTACAACAGTAGAATTTGGAGTCGCTTTTCCCCAGATTCGTACATTGCTTTTTTGCTGTAAGACCATATTGTCACTAAGTAGTGGAGGCAATTTGACTTTTGCCTCCATATTGATGCTCCACAGTACAATTATTAAAAAGTAGATAAGAATCTTCATGTAGCATTTCTTTTTTAGTCACGGAAATCCATTTGTATTTTTTCTTTCTTTTTGATGACAGGACCAGCCGGTTCCGGATGGTGCTGAGGATTACGATAATCAAAGTAATAAATATTCAGCTTATCAAATAAGGTGAATGCATCTTCCATACGTGACAGGAACTTGTCGTAGTCTTTGACTGTCGGTGCGGACCAAGCTGATTCTGCCAGTGCGCAGAGGCGGGGAAAGATCATGAAATCTACCCGATCTTTAGTATGCATTAGTTCCGTCCATGTATTGGCCTGTATGCCTTTGACATGTGAGAGGTCAGAGGCTGACACTCCCCATTCGGCAAACCATTTGTCGGGGAAAGCATATACATCTTCTATTGGGCAGAATCCGTCCCAGATTCGTCCCCATTTGTGGTCTTTATATTGTACGAAGTCAAAATAAAGCGGTTTGCGCGGACACATGATAGTCGAATATCCTTTGGTCAGTGATTTGCGCAGGTAATCGGGTTTATCATGCCTCCACCACATAATGATAGTATTATCTTGCTTTACATTCAAGTCGAGAAGTTCATCCCAACCGACTAAAGTTTTACCTAGTGAGTTTACTACATCTGTCATTCTATGCATAAAGTAGCGTTCTGCTTCCTTTACAGTTTGTAACCCTTCGCGTTTCAATAGTGCTTGTACATGTGGGTCTGTTTCCCATGCCTTGATTCCGTAAGCTACTTCGTCGCCTCCGATATGTAAATATGGAGAAGGGAATAAGGCAGCTATTTCTTTTAGTATATTAGTCAGATAAGTATAAGTTTCTTCTTTGCCGACGTTAAAAGTGAATTCCGGATGTTCTTCCGTTCCTCCGCCTGAGTATTCCGGGTAAGCTTTATTGGCTGCTGTGGCATGTCCGGGCATGTCTATTTCGGGTATAATTTCAATATGACGTTCTTTGGCATATGCTATGATATCACGGATCTGCTCTTGTGTATAATATTGTGCCGGTGTATCTGGATCACTATGGCAACCTTCTCCTCCTATAGTTGCCAGTTTAGGGTATTGTTTAATTTCGATTCTCCATCCTTGTGCGTCTGTCAGATGCCAATGGAAGCGATTCATCTTATAATATGCCATCAGGTCAAGGATTTGTTTTACCCTTTTTTCGCCGGAAAAGTGACGTGCTTCATCAAGCATATATCCTCTCCATTCATAACGCGGGGCGTCTTCTATCGTTCCACATCTTAGATCTCCGTTGGTTAACTGCTGTAATAGCGTTTGAATACCATAGAAAACTCCAGCTGGACTTCCTCCTTTGATTAGGACCTGTTTGGGGGCGATAATCAGCTGATAGCCCTCTTTGTTTTGCAGTCTATTGTCTAATGATAAGTTGATTCCTTTCGCAGCTTTTTTGCCGGGGATTACTTTCATTTTATAGTTTAAATCAGCGAGTTTCTTTTCAAGGAATGCTGCTTCTTTATATAAACTGGCATCCAGATAGTGGATTTTCTGACCCGATTTGAGTTTACACGTTTCTGCTTGCATGGTGACTTCAGCAGGATAGGGGATAACCCGTACCTGTTCTTGTGCTTGCAGGCTCATGAACAAACTTAGATAGACTATTGCCAAGGTTGTAAGTAATAGTTTCATGTTTCTTGGTTTTATTAGTTATTTAATAATAATTATAGGATTTTCTCCATGTAAATCCTCTATGGACACTGTCGCAGTGATGGTACGGCTCTCATTAGGGAACAATGAAATGAAGTTATCACTCCAGAATACCGGATTTACGACTTCTTTTGTTTTTTCTCTTTGTATCATTAAGTGGTTGAAAAAGGATAATTTATCAGAGTCATTCGTTAAAGTAAGCGTGATCTGATACTCTTTTTCTTGTTTTTGAAGTTTTAAATCTTGCTTTAATGTAACTTTAGGCATATTTACCAGCCAATAGAAATTTTGATGTTGCGAGTAACGCCAATATAAGTTTTCAGAAATAAGATTTCTGTTTAAGTCTTCTAATTCCAGCTTTATATAATATATGGCAGAAAGGTCACCTCGTTGAGGTACGGTTTCTAATTCTTTATATTGGTCGGCGCCCACGGATATGGTATCTGTGTATGCCCAGCATTCTTTCATCGAATAGTCTATGATTCTGGCTTTGGCTATAACAGATTTAAATTCTTGATGAGTAGCGTTTATCACAGAAATCCGGTTCGTATTTGCATTCATTTGAATATGAATGGGTTCCATTGCTTTCTTTGAGAAATAGTAAGAAGCATTGGGTGACAGATACCAATCATAAATTTGCCAGCAGACATCGGGCCAACAAGAGTTTAGTTTCCAGATCATTATCCCTGTTGTGATATCCCACATCCGGTGGTTGACTGCCTCAAACATGGCACGATACCCTTCTGAACTTACTAGCTGGCCTTTATATGCATAATCCTCGCTACTGACTGGGTCGCTATAGAAGGTTCGGATTGCATTGTCGTATGCACGATAGCAGAAGTTATTGGTGTCCCATGCTCCGTGTTCCGCCCATATACTGTCTAATGGATAAATCGGATTTCTCCGGTCGAGTGGCTTATCAATGGTAGGTATAAACTTTTTCAAACTTTCGTATACAGGTACGGAAGGCATGCCTAATTCGTTTCTGAACATTTGCAGATAAACCTCTTCTACTTTGTCGAAGTAGTAATCGGAGGGTGCCCAGTTATAGTCGGGAGCGCCATCATCGGTAGTACCGGTTGGTAAGTCCGGTTTTAAATAAGGAGTTAGTTTGTCTACGTCCCAACTGATACTGGTAGTCGGTATGTAGGGGCGTGTCGTGTCGAGGCTTAATACGGCTTCTTTGGTCGGATGATACAATTCTTCATCTACCAACACTTCATTAACTCCGAACCATGCAATGATACAGGGATGATTACGGTATCTTTTGACCATGTCTTTCACGCAAGCGATAGCTAAGTCATTGTTGAGAGGATTATGCTGGTTGTCACGTCCCGGGAACATTCGGTAGCATTGATAAAATACATGCCAGTTCATCAGTCCGTATTTATCCCAGCTATCTAGCCAATCTTCGGAAGGGGAAGGCATATCTTCACTGCCGATCAAAGTAATGTTGGCATTTGCCATTAATCGTGCCTGGTCATAAATTCGTTTGGGTGAGTCGTCGAGAAGTACATCCGGTTGTATCCATCCCCCTTTACAGAAGATGCGTTTGCCATTGATAAAGAATACACGACCATATTCTTCCCCGTTTTTCATTAATTCCGAAGTTACTTCGCGAATTCCGAAGTTTACCTTCTCCCGATCGGACGATTTCCCATTATTCATGTCGAATGATAAATCGAGACTGTGCATATATTGCTCTCCATATCCGTTTGGGTACCATAAGTATGGGTTCTGTATAGATAAGACGGAAAACTTCTGGGGAGATAATATTATTTCTTTACTTTCATTGGGGAGCATTGTGACAGGCAGAGTTACGCTTATCGGTTTCATGCTTCCAGCCAGTTTACGTGTGTAACTCGGATAAACTAATTCGTTGATAAGGCGAATTGTTGCTTTAACTTTACCGCTTATCATCTTATCCGAATGATTGTGTACAGTCGCTTTGATTGTAATGTCAGCAACTGTTGTATCTTTTTGGGGTAGAGTAGTGATAATATATGGGTCTTCAATAGTGACCTGGCTGGTTGCTTCCAGGGTGACGGACTGATAAATACCCATATTCCGGTCACGCACTACAGGGGCGCAATCCCAACCACCTGTGAATTTTAATGTTTCATCTTTGAACAAATCGGAAGCCGTACCACGGTTAGGCCCAAAGGCTATAAATTGTGTTCCGGGGTTAGGAGTTCCGGGATGGTCCACTTGATATATTTTTATAGCAATACAGTTCTGTGTGGGCTGGATATAATCGGTTATATCGAATTTGAAGCGGCGGAACATGCCTACTACATCTTCTTTTTTCCCTATTTGATGTCCATTAATCCATACGTCTGCACGATAGTTAATTCCATTGAGGTTCAGCCATATTTTTTTGTTTTTATATTGCTTAGGCAAAGTGAAGGTCGTGCGATACCAATAAGGTTCCTGCCAAGGATTTTTTCCATTGCCCAGGTAACTGTATTTAGCTAAGTCCATTTTTTTATTAAACTCATCAGAGACATCAGGAATTAGAAAGTTGTTCATGCCGATTCTGGGATCAGGATAAACGTTCTGTTTCACTAATGCATTCAAAACAGTAGTCGGTACTGTGGCTTCATACCAGTCGGTAGCTTGGAATGAAGGCATAGATACTTTTTCCGCATTTTCGCTTATTTCGGTTGTACTTTTTATTTCCCAATTGGTTAATTTCAACTGGTTATCTGCTTTGCTTATCAAGCAAAACAATAGAAACGGATAGAGTATAAGTAATTTTTTCATAACAATTTATTCTACAAACATTAAAGCTGCTGCACCCATAAATCCGGCATTATCTTTTAAACCTGCTGGCTTTAACTGGATGCTTGCAGCAGTTTGCGGACAAATGTACTTTTTAAATAAAGATACCATTGAATCCCAAAATATATCTGATGAATGCATAACTGAGCCTCCGATAATTACGACTTCCGGATCAACGATATTAACAGTCCAGGAAAGGGCATAAGCTAATGCCTGGGTAAACTCTTTCCATGCTTTTAATGCGTTGATGTCTCCTTCCCGGGCTAATTTACTGATTTCTTCTCCTGAAATCTTTCTTTTTGTAATTCTCTGATATAAATTTGATATTCCAGTTCCCGATACATAATCTTCTATCATTCCTTCTTTGTATGGAGACAGCCAGAT
The DNA here is from genome assembly GCF_000162515.1 of Bacteroides sp. 1_1_14. NCBI lineage: Bacteria > Pseudomonadati > Bacteroidota > Bacteroidia > Bacteroidales > Bacteroidaceae > Bacteroides > Bacteroides sp. 1_1_14. The sequence goes on from NZ_GG774708.1 coordinate 130,097, forward strand.
TTCTCCGGCACAACCGGTAGCTCCACGAATAATTTTTCTGTTTACCACTATAGCTGCTCCTAAGCCTGTGCCAAGAGTGATTCCTAGTATTGAATTTAGGTTTCTTCCGGCTCCCCATAGGGCTTCTCCTAACATCATTGCATTTGCATCATTATCCAGTTTGACCGGAAGTCCGAAAGTTGATTCTATTTTTTTGTGTAAAGGGTAATTGTGTAACGTTGGAAGGTTATTGCATTCGAGAATGATGCCTTTGTTGATATCTAATGGACCGGTAGAACCGATGCCGATGCCGATTAATTCTGCTCCATCGGCTTGTTGTATCATTCTTCGGATTAATAGAGTCAATTGCTCAATAATCATTTCACCGGGTTCGTGCGCTAAAGTCCGGATAGATTCGGGGATACCGATTATCTGTCCGTTAATATCGACAAGTCCGGCTTTTATTTTAGTCCCGCCAATATCGACTCCAATTGCAATTTTCTTTGGATACACAATTCTCATAGTTTATTCGATTGATGTTATTTTGGCACCATGTGTAAATTCTCCTGGTATTATTCCGCATTTGGTTGCCCATGTATTTATAAGAAGTTGTACAGGAACTATACAGGGGATTGTAAATAACTCAGCATTAGTGCTTGGGATAGTAATGGCACATAAATTATCATTTTCAAACACTAAGTTTGAATCGGTGATAAAGATAACTTTTCCTTCATATTTAAGGATATCTTTTACTAAAGATAGTGATTGTTCGTAGGTTTCTGATTGCGAGTGTGCAAATAGAATGGCTATGAATCCTTTCTTTACCATTTCTAACGGGCCATGCCTGAATTCACCACCTAATAAAGCTGATGCAGGCGTATGCGCTGCTTCCATGAACATCAATGCACTCTGGCTGGCAGCTGCAAAAACTGGTCCCCGTCCTATTAATTGCACAAAAGTGGAGCCGTCTATCAGTTCAATAGCTTTCGACATCCATGGAGTATTTCCATTGACCATGTTCTCAATAATTTTACTGAGTTTATGCCATTGGGTGCTGTCGATTTCTTGATTGCATAACTTCATTGCCAGTAAATATGCTACTTGATAACAGGTTATGAATGTTTTTGTTGACGTTTTTTCTTCCTTTCCAGCTTTGCACAATAGGCTATAGCGAGAGAATTTGACTAAACTGCTATCTTTTTCATTACAAATAGAAAGAACTGTGATGTTTGAAGATAACTTTTCTATTAGTTTGATTACTTCATAGCTTTCTCCTGATTGCGAAATACATATAATCAACGATTCTGGACTAATTAATGAAATTTGATAATGCAATAATTCTCCTGCGTTCAGAGCATATGCCGGGATTTTATATGAATTAAGTAGAGAAGCAGTTGCGTTAGCGATGAAGTAAGAACTGCCCATACCGGTTAACAGAATATTTCTATATTTGCCGGAACACCATAATTCTGAAATTTGTGACAAAACGGATTTTCCTTCTACGCTTTTGTAGAAGTTTGCCGTCTGCAGAAGTGCTTGCGGTTGCTCTTGTATTTCTTGGAAAAATTGTACCATCGGATTTTTTTAATTATAATCTAGTGACTTTAATAACTACTTAGCAACAGTTGTGCAATTATTCATATGTAATTGCCAACTGTTACTGAGTAGTTTATAGATGATCTTAAATGATATTTAAATTTTCATTTATAAATTGAATCTGGTAATTTCATAAGCAAATAGTCCCTGATCCGTAGTCAACATATAGACCTGAACGGCATTGCCATCAGCACTTCGACCGAATACAACATCTCCTGTTTCATCAACGTTGGTACCAAGTACCTGTTTGCCAGAAACGAACGAGGCTGAAGATGTCATACCAGTTACCGCATACCCCGTTCCGGGGATACTGCCTGTTCCTGTTGTACTTCCTTCACGTGAATCGAAGATAAAGCCATTAGCCATTGCTGAAGTTCCGGGATTATTCGTGATGTTGGATACATATAGGCGGTGGGACCAAACCCCATTGCTTGACAGACCATTTTGAACGCCTAACAAACATGTACCGTTAAATTCAACATATCCTATTCCCCGGACATTCTTATCATATGTAGCGCTACCGGACCACCAATGTGATGTTGGAAGTGAGAAATCTATGGCGCGTGCGCCTGTGCCTATAGGAGTGTAATTAATTGCTTGCCGGAAGTTGGCACTGGCCCAAATATATCCTAGTGGAGAAGTATTTGTCAATGGAATGACTTTAGTTGCGTTCCACATGGAGACTGATGCTCCTCCGCCCCATTCTACATAAGCGTTGCCTTGCATTGCACCATCTTTGAACATAAGGAAAACCGCACGTGGTACATTTTTGGTTGATGTGGCAATAATTGCATCCCCTGAAGTCAGATCACCTTTGACGCAGATTGTGCGTCCAAGCTCTAGTTTTTTGACTCCATTAATGCCTACAGGAGCATTGGCGAATGTACTCCCATTAATATTTGCATAAACGATGCTCTTAGGTGCATTCTCGATGCCGTTAGGCCAAACCCAGGCACGTACGTTTGGGTCGGTAACATTGGCGTCTAAAGTACTAGTGTATGCCATAGCTACTAAATGTCCAGCATCATCACTGGTAATAGCATGGATGGAGCGGCCTGCATCAATACCTGTAGTGTTGACTTTTACATCAAGTACTTTGCCGTTATAACGATCCATTACAATCATTTTATTGTAATCAGTGCTATTACTGATAATTAGATAGTCGTCAATAACAGCCATTGTACGGTTCGCTCCAACCTCAAATCCATGTGTGTCATCTGTATAGATTTGGAAACCAAATAATGAAGCTGTATAGCCCACTCCCTGAGGTAATAGATCCGGGAGTTCCAGACTAGTCTGATAGACTGTTTTGTCTGTTCCATTTTGTGCAATAACGGTTATAGTCGGTTGGTTACTTAAATCTATAATGCCGGTTGCCGGATCCAATGATGATGATTCGATAGTAGCCCATGGAGAGACTGTTAATGCCGCAGACTTCAAGGCTGCATCAATAGCTGAAGAGGTTTTATAGATGATGATTTTTCCTGTACCACCCGTACTCTCAGGTTCGACGATACGTATTGTTGCACGTGAATAGTCTGTCAGTTCTACTTTACTAATACTGGCTAATTTTGATTTCACATAAGCAGCCTTAAATGTATAAGTAATTTTGCTTCCATCTTCTTTGACTAATGTTGATTGGAAACCACTGACCAGATCACGAATGCCGGAAATGCTGGGGGAGAATTTTGCTCCTACAGGCAGGCTGGCTGAAACTTTCATTTGTGTCAGGTCACCTTGTATTTTTTCCGTATCTGAAATATAATAAGGAACTTGTATGGTAATTGTATTACTTGCCTCGTCTACGATAGCACTATATGTGGTACTTTCATCAGAAGCTAAGCATCCGGTTATGGTTAGTCCTGTAACATTTTCGCTGCCTGTCCTTGCCAGATCGTCCGGGTCCTCGCAGCTCATGAAGGCTAGCATTGATATTAGTACCCCGGTGAATAGATATTTTATTTTCATAATTTTTCTCTTATTAAATAATTATTATTTCCACAGTTCATTTTGTTCACAGAGTGTGTTGTCTTGAAGTTCTGTGTATGGAATAGGGAAAATTGTATATTTTTCAGGGAATAAACGGTCTTGTGTATCGCATTCTACTCGTGCGTAACTGAAACTGCCACCGGCCTGTGTTATCTTAACGCCGTGCAGACGTTTATGATCAAGTGTTCTTACGGCGATTCCCCAACGGATCAGGTCGAAATATCGGTGTCCTTCCATTCCAAGTTCACAAATACGTTCTTTAGACAGATCTTCCAGATAATCACTCCAATTATTTTGTTGGGCGAGTTCCGGCAGTCCGACGCGGTCACGGATCGTTTTCAGATCAGCATAGGCTTTTCCAAACTCGTTTTGTCGTGCATATGCTTCCGAACGAATCAAGTAAATTTCAGCTAAACGCATTTCTATCCAGTATTGTCCACTCAAAATGCTGCTAAAGTTGATATTGGTATCATCAGAAGCGAACTTACGAATCAGATAACCTGTTGTTGATTTGTGCACATTATCTTGTCCGGTTGTAGCAAAATCCATATATCCGTCATTTCCATCTACATACAACTGGAGAGTACGTCCTTTCCATGTTGCTCCATTATAAAGAATGGAGGCGTAAAAACGTGGTTCGCGATTGGTAAATGGAGCATTGTTGTAGGAACTGAGATTACTCCAGTCAAAAGATTGGTAGCTACCGTTTACTTTGATATCGAAAGAGGAAGCGTATTCATCAGATGGAGTGACTGCCGCACCTACACTTCCTTCTGTAACACCGGCTGCTTTCCAGTCGTATGGTGGACACACGTAGATGTCAAAAGAATGTTGCTTGGCGTTCTTTCCCTGTTGGAAGTAAACCGGAAGGATTAGCTCACTATTATTGACTGAGGTGAATATTTTGTAGTAATCATTGGCAGTCGTTCCTTGCAATAAACTGTAATTCAATTTTAATACTTCATTGCAGGCATCTATCGCATCCCCCCAGCGTTTAGCATAAAGGGCTGCACGTGCTTTCATTCCGTAAGCGGCTCCTTTGGTAATACGCCCCACATTGGTACCTGTCCAGTTTTCCGGAAGGTCTTGTACTGCCTGGGTGTATTCGTTGATAATGAAATCCCAGCAATCTGATTCAGATGAACGTGCTTTAGCTCTTTCGTCAGGTCCGTCTACATAATCTTCATCAGTACGCAGGATAACTCCGCCATGACGGAGCACCAGTTCCTGGTAAGCAAATGCACGTAAGAAACGAACCTCTGCTGTACGCTTTTTCATTTCATCCTGATCTAAGTTATCTCCATAACCTTTGCTTCGGTCATAGAAATATTCGTTGAGTTGACGGATACGGGTATACATACCACTCCAGTTGGAGCGGAAGTTGCTCGTTTCGGTGACATAATTCGTCTGATAAAAGAATTTATTCATGGCACCTCCGTTCACTCCATACCAAGAGTATTTTAACAGATCTGTAGCTCCATCGTCCATTAAGCAGTAAGAATCTATATTGATAGTAGCATTATCATATAGCACGCTATATAGCCCTTTGACGTAAAGGTCTACATTTTCCAGTGAGGAATATGCTACATTCTCGCTGTACCAGCCAGTAGGATCTACGTCCAGTACATCACATTGTGTCAAGCAAATGCTAGCTGCTATGCCTATAATGTATTTTTTTATATTTTTCATATTAACTATTTGTTTTAAAATCTAACATCTATACCAAAACTGAATGTACGTTGTTGTGGATAATATCCTGTTGCTACATTTGTACTTTCTGGGTCGATATACTTGAAATCGGTAAATGTCAGTAGGTTAGTCCCGTTAGCATAAACTCTGATGTTTGACAAGCCCATCTTGTTGGTCCAGGCTTTAGGAAGCGTATATCCTAAAGTCACGTTCTTCAAACGTAAATACGCACCATTTCTTTTCCAGAAATCCGATTGTTGGGCATTGTTTGAATGAGATACACTGCTGACAGTCAGGCGAGGATATTCCGCATTTGTATGATCGGGTCGCCAACTGTTTTCTACCAGATAAAGAGGAGCGTTGTCCCAATTTGCATACCAGGGTCTTGTCATAGGGGTCATATCTGTTGCGCCATTTAAGTCTTGCCATGAGTATTGAAGCATTTTATCACAAAGTGCCGCTCCTTGAAACTGAACAGATAAATCGAAGCCTTTGTAATTAGCGTCAGCCATTAGTGCAAACATCATTTCCGGGCGGATGCCACGTGATATTTTGATTCGGTCGTTGGAATCGATCTTTCCATCGCCGTTAATATCGGCATATTTAATGTCTCCTACTCGTGGTGTATTCCATGATACTTGAGGTGAATTGGCAATCTCTTCTTCACTCTGATACAACCCTAATGCTTTTAATCCCCATAATTCACCGACTGATGATCCGAGAACACTTTGCCAGGGTAATGTGTTATCCGCCTGTGTTCTGCTTAAGATACGGTTATGAGCGTAAGATAAGTTGCCATTCAAACTATAACTGAATTCTCCTATACGATTGCGATGTTTCAGTGCAATTTCAAATCCGCGGTTATCAAATGTTCCTGTATTTTCAGAACTTGGGTAGTGTCCACCTAAAGAAGGAGGATAGATATTACTAACACTTTGAAGAATGTCGTATGTATATTTGTAGAATACATCAAACTCAACTCCCAACAAACCGTTCCAGGCACTAAGATCGAAACCTAAGTTATATGATTTTGTTTTTTCCCAAGTCAGTCGTTCATTTGGATAAGCTACTGTGTTGCTAAGTGTTCCTTGAGTGTTAGGTGTACTGCCAAATACTACTCCATTATTAGTATAAGAGTAGGATTTTCTGTACAAGAAAGCACTAACGTTGTCGCTACCTAGAATACCAAACGAACCTCTGAGTTTAAAATAGTCTATTTTAGGAAGTGCGTCTTTGAAAAAGTCTTCTTCCGACATCACCCATCCTAAAGAAACTGAAGGGAAGAATCCCCAACGGTGTCCTTTGGCAAACTTATAAGAACCGTCGTAACGGAAAGATGCTTCGGCCAGGTATTTATTGGCGTAGGCATAATTTAGACGACCTACATAAGCGGCGTAAGCACTTTTCCCAGAAGAACCGCTATTAGTTGCAGTTTGGGCATCTCCCAAAGATATTTCGGGTAAATCGAATAAGTCGTAATCCGTACGACTAGCATTCAGTGCAGAGCTTTTTACCTGAGTTTGTTCGTAGAGGAAAAGGGCTCCTACATCATGAAGTCCGAATTTGTTGTTATATGAAATAGTCGGACGTAATATTACTTGTTGTGATTTTTGGTCACCCTGATATAGGTTACCATCTGCCAGCAGATTTGCACTTTGTACATAGCTGTAGCTTTTGGTGGAAGAATCATAGGCATTGACAGAATATGCATAAGCAAATGTTTTACTTGCCAGGTCTTGCCAGTCCCAACTGATGAACATATTTGCTTTCAAACCTTTCAGGAATGGGGCTGTATATTCGACATTTGCGGAACTTTCTATTCTGACTGTGCGAGATTCCTGGAATCCTGAATTTGCAGATCCATAGATCGGATTGGCTGCGCTGGTTGCGCCTCGGTATGCCGAAGTAGGATAACCTTCATACTCTTTCGGAACAAAAGGTATAGAGTAAAGCAACTGATGGAAAATACTATAGGCTTGCTGATTGCCATAAGAGTATCCTCCCGGCTGATAATAATCTTTGATTAATGCTGCGGTATTTAGTGACACTTTAATGTCTTTGGTCGCTTGTACATCAATATTTGAACGGAAATTGCTGCGTTCGTTTTTGTTGCCTTTAATAATACCATCTTGATGTAAATAGCCGCCGCTGATGAAATATCTGACCTTATTGCTACCTCCGTTTATAGACAGATTGTGTTGGTGCATAAGGGTAGTCTTATATAAGTCGGAGGTCCAGTCTGTATTTTCAAATCCATCGGTAGGGTCTCCGTTATAAGTTGCCGCAATTTCTTCGTCGGTAAAATATGGATTATCTACGCCATTATTGTCTAGTTTGCGAGCCAGATTATACCATTGCATATATTGGGTTCCGTTCATCATTTTAGGCAGAGTGGTAGCGTGCGATAGAGTCATACTGCCTCTGTAGGTGATATCTGTTTTACCTTCTTGCCCATGTTTGGTTGTTACCAGCACAACTCCGTTGGCTGCCTTCATACCATAAACGGCACAAGATGCAGCGTCTTTTAGGATGGTAACAGACTCCACGTCATTCGGGTCTACTTGTCCCATAGCTCGTTCTACTCCGTCAACTAAAACAAGTACCGTACCTGAACCGCTGAATGAAGAATAACCACGGATTAATATGGAAACATCATCCGATCCTGGTTGTCCGAGTGATTGTTGGGTAATAAGGCCGGGCAACTTACCGACTAATGTTTGTGACATATTACTGGCAGTTGTTTTCAACATATCTTTTTGAGATACCGTGGCTACAGATCCGGTTAAGTGAGCTTTCTTTTGTGTTCCATAACCTACTACTACAACTTCGTCCAAATTAGCGACATCTTCTTTTAAGATGATGTTGATCGTACTGCGTCCGTTCACTTTTATCTCTTGTTTGTTCATACCGATGTATGAGAATTCAAGAGTGGCAGTGTTGGATGCATTGATAGAGTATCTACCGTCAATATCGGTAGTGGTACCTGTGGTCGTACCTTTGACAACGACGCTGACTCCTGGCAACGGATCACCGGTCACGTCTGTGACGACTCCCCTAACCATGTTCTGGGCATAGCCATTTGTGGCATACGCAAAAAGCATCGACAATGAGAATAGTATGATTCTGATTGTTCGGAAACTACTTTTTTGCTTAAAGCATTGTTCCATCATAAGATAAAATTTAATTGGTTAATAAAAAAGTTTTTGGGTATTAGATTTATTGTAATTCTTCTAGTACTTTCCAGCATTGATATAAGCCCCTGGGGACATGGAAACAGCCTTTCCATTTGCCTCCTTTAAGTGGCAGAAGTACTTCTCCCTGGCGGTTTAAGTAACCGAACCATTCAGGATATTGAGCATCTTTGAAGTGCGTCCATACATACTCATGTATTTTCTCGAACCACTCCATACATTGTTTGTCACCTGTCAATTGGTAACCTTTTAGTAGGGAAATAAGTGTTTCAATGTGTACCCACCAAAGTTTTTGGTCCCATTCCAGTTGTTGGGGAGGGCAACCTTTGCGGTCCATAAAATAGTAGATGCCACCATATTCTTTGTCCCATCCGTAGTTAATCATCGTCAAGGTTACATTTTTTGCCTTTTCGATTAGATCAGGGCGATTCAGGCGTTTTCCTAAATCCATGATAAACCACATCGCTTCGATGTCGTGTCCGGGAGTCACTTGCCGTCCTTCAAAACAGTCTACGAGATTGCCGTCCACTCCTATGTTTTCAACAATAATTCCTCCTAGCTCCGGGCGATAGAACACTTCCATCACTTCATGGATACAAGTCTCTATTGTTTTTTTCAGATACTCTTTGTCCAACAGGTGTTCTATTTCAAGTGCCAGATTACAAAGGATCATCGGGAGGGCGAAATTTTTCAGATTACGTGTGCCCGGATGGATTTTGTTCCATTTACCTTTCGGATTATCTGCCTTTGAGAGAATAATATCGAACGTTTTCTTTGCAATGTCAGCATATTCCTGATTGCCTGTAGCCAGACTGAGTTGCCCGAAAGCCATTGTAGCAAATGTATAGGAAAAGATGTTGTATGGTTCTACCAGAGGATTACCTGCCCGATCCAAAGAAAAATACCAATGATAGTTCCCATTATGTCCGTATTTATTTAGAAATTCACCGCCTTGAATAGCGCAATCCAGCCATTCCTGTTTTTTCTCAACTTTATTGTAAAGCATTGAGAATAACCAAACTTCGCGTCCTTGCAGCCAAATAAATTTATCTGTATCGAATACGTTGCCTTCACGATCCAGACAAGTGAAATAGCCACCGAATTCGTGATCCTGAGAATGCTCTAACCAGAATGGAAGAACATTATTCAGTAGTTCGTCTTTGTATTGGTTTGCTAATTTTTTTAAATCCATAATTGTTAGTTTTTTATTTTATAAGGTCTATTTTACCGCTCCGAACGGGTCCAGTATCTTTCAATCTCCTCCAGAGACTTTCCGGTAGTTTCCGGTACGAGTTTCCAGACAATGAGCATATACGGTACACACATGATGGCGAACAGGAAGAATGTTCCGGCTGGAGTAAGATTCTGGAGCATCCAGGGGGTTAGCTGTCCGATCAGATAGGTACCGATCCAAAGAGCGAATCCGGCAATGGACATTGCTAATCCGCGTATTTTGGTAGGGTACATCTCAGAGAGAAGTACGAATATCACAGCGCAAATGGAAATGGCGCAACAAAAAACATAAGACAGAAAGAAGGCTAACAGAAACAGGCTGGAAATATTCCAGGCATTTCCGAAGAGGAAATAACTGCCAATGAGTATCAATGAAACGACCATTCCGGATACCCCATAATATATCAGTTTCTTGCGTCCTACTTTGTCAATGATGAGAAGTGCCAGGATAGTGGTCAGTGTATTCACAAGTCCTACAAGAACCTGATAGAACAGAGAATCCCCTCCTGAAAGACCGGCATTCTCAAAAATGGAAGGCCCGTAGTAAAGAACTGCATTAACCCCCATGAACTGTCCCAGAATAGCAATACATACACCGATAATGACTGCTTTCAGAATACCTGGTTTCAGAAGGATAGACCATTCTGAACGGGTCTCGGAAACAAGGACGGATTTTGTCTCGTTTAGCTGGAAATCAGCCTCTTTAAATGAATTGTAGATCTTTTCCAGAATATAAGTGGCTTTCCTTTCTTGTCCTTTTACTATCAGCCATCTGGGGCTTTCGGGTATGAAAAAGATAATAATAAAGAATATTACGGCTGGTAATGTCTCCATGCCTAACATACCTCTCCACACTTCTGTAACTACTATTTTTTCTAACCAGGCGATAGGTAAGTGGTTTCCACTCTCTGAATATGCCAATAACTGGTAGTTGACAAGGTAAGCTCCTAGAAAACCGACAGTTACGGCCAGTTGATACAGGGAGACCATCCTGCCTCTGAATTGTGCGACGGAAACTTCGGAAATGTAAAGAGGAGATACAATAGAAACAACACCAATTCCGATGCCACCTATGATTCTATAAACAACTAACTGGTTAAAGTCAATGCAAAAAGCACAGCCGATTGCTGATGTAGAAAACAGAATGGCAGAAAGTATCATTGTTCTTTTACGTCCGATGCTGTCGCTTAATATTCCGGAAAAGAGAACACCGACAATCGATCCGATCAATGCGCATCCTACATACCATCCTTGTTGCAAGGTGTCCAACTGAAACAGATGTGTCACCTGAGCTATTGTGCCGGATATGACAGCTGTGTCATAACCGAACAGAAAGCCTCCTAAAGCAGCAACGACTGAAAGGAATATGATATAACCCAGATTAATTGTTGTTTTCATATAGTTTATTTGATTTCAAAGTATTCTCTGTATCTGTCATATAAATGTCCTGCCTGCAGATAAGCTGATTGCGGACTTAAAAAGTGAGAAAACTCAAAAGTGATTGCTTTATCATATCCGGCACGTTTTGCCGCTTCTAGTTTCATGCGGAGTTTGTCGAATTTGATCGGCAGGAACCGGATGGGCATATCGCGGTCGAATGTTTCCGCGTTTGTCCAACATTGCATTCCGTATTTGTCTGCCAGTTTCTTGTTTACAGTGAAAAAAGCATCCAGTTCGTCGTAGTCAATGTGTCCGTCTTGAAAAGCACAAGCGTCTACTACATCGTGTATACCATCAAAAATTTCATTCCATTCTCTCTCATGTTGTTCTACGGATACAGCATCCTCCCTTGTCATTTTTCCGGTTCCCATGACTGCCTTTTTACCATCAATCCAAGGGGATATAAAAGTAGGGAGGCCATTCGATACATCTTTGCATTGTTTACCCATGGTATGAAATGCACCGATAGCTCCTTTGGTATTGCGGCTGATTTCCGTGCTAATATACCAGCCTCCGAAACTCTTATACTTTTCACCGTAAGTATTCCATACTTCGTCAATCACATATTTATTATATTCCACTTCCCACGACATATCACGTGTATCCCAATAATGACCGGTGTCATACAGCCCAAAATAAAACTTCATGTTATATTTTTCAGCCAGTCGTAAGTACATATCTACTAAATCCACGGAAGGCATATAGCATCCTTTTCCTAATAGATATTTGGACGGATAAGTGATGAACTTGCGATATCCGGAACGGATCATAATAACGGTATCGATACCAATCCTTTTCATGTGCTGAAAGTCGAGATCCCATTCTTTTTCTCCCCAGTTCTGGTGTGGAATATCGTGAGATATTTCATCTAGAAAAGTGCCTGTGATTTTCAGACCGTTATTCTTCGGTACAATTAATTTGCTGTCCGTCCTTTTGCTCGGAGAGAGAACGAATTCACTTCCATCTTTGCCTTCAGCGGCCAGTAGTGTGGGAGCCATTAGGGCGGAGGCTCCCGCTAATGCGGCTTTCTTTAAGAAATCTCTGCGATTATTCGCTTCCATAGTTTACTTTTTTTAGTTTCTACTCTTTTTAGTATATATTTAACCTATTGAATTTTTAATAGTTTAATATTTATTACTAACTCGGAATTATTTGCCAGCTTTATTAATTCCTTTGAGTTAGTACTTTTAATTTATTAATTATGAATTTATTATTGTGTTATTTATTAATTGGGCGATAATTTATGATTAGTTTTATTAATATGGCATTAATATTGCCCCATTCGCAGATGGGGCATTTTATGTTTTCTAGTGTATATTTTTCATAGGCTAATCATTTTAGTCAAGTAATTTAGGTTACTTGGATGAATTGATAGAACAAAGTTAGGCATCCAGAGTTGATTTTTTGCGCAAAAAAACGAAAAAGTGTATTCAAAAAACGCATCTTTCTACTCTTTGGTAGATTTATTTGCTGAATGCAAGTACCATTTAAAAAAATCATATATAATTTCGTTTGATTCAGGGGTTGGGTCATGATTGACTCTGTTGCTCATCGCGACATTATTGCGGTATCCTAAGAGCCGGTTGACCGCTATTGTATGGTTTAGCGCTATCCACCGGTCTGTTCCGTCAGAGTATCCTCCGGAAACAAGAAATGGGCGAGGTGCCATCAGCGCATGCAATTCATGCAAATCATATCCTTCTTTGCGGAGCTTCGGATAAATGCCTTTAGCATAATCATGCCCATTTTTACTCCATGTATTTTCCCATGGTGGCGGATAATATCCCAAATACCAGGGTTCCCAGTAATTGATATATCCCTCTTTTGTTTCGTCGAATACAATTCCGGGGTCTCCCCATGCCGCACAAGCGAACTTTTCGTATAGGCATGAGGCAAACATTGCCCACTTCCCACCATAAGAATGCCCTGTGATGCCTATTCTTGTAGAATCGACGTCCTGTACTTTGGCTAATACTTCCCATGCATTTGCGGCTGCATAAGCTAATGCTGAAAGTGGTTGGAGAGTTGCATTTTCAATGCTGGGGTAATAAATGGAATATGTCTGATTCTCTGTGGTCTTCGTTGTTCCTATTGATAATGTGACAAATCCTCTTTTCGTCAATTGATATGCAAAGTCTCTATAAGGTTTTCCACCCAATCCGATAGCCGTTTCGGGTTCATAAAAGGTAGTGATAACGGCAGGCTTTTTGCCTTCTTTGTCCGGAACCAGCAAATAACCTTCAGTCTGTTCGTTGGGAGTCCAGTAGAAGCGGACACGGTATTGCATGAAGTTTTCACGGTGGAGAGTATCCAGAATTTCAAATGTTTGTCCGGTAATGACAGGCGGCCATTGTCCTAACAGGCTCATCCATCTGTCCTTGATTTCAGTTCGTCGTCTTTGCCAGTCTTCAACGGTTCTGACTGTATCCCCATTATAATATAATAAAGGAGAGCGAAAATTCCCATATACATTTTCGTATTCTGCGGGCGTGCGGAAGTAGCTCGATAACTTATTCCATAGATCAGAGGAGTCATTATTTCCGCTATTTTTGTTTCCGCTGCATCCTGCTAGAAATGCTGCCAGATGAATGATCAGGATGAATAGCACGATTTTCTTTTGCTCCATAAGTTGTAGATTGACTTTGAGAGTTAACATTTACCGAACAAAGATATGCCACTTTAGTAATGCCTCCGGTACTAAAAACGAAAAGCTATATTCGAAAAACGAATAATTTATTTTTTATCTGTTCGTGATTTTTTCTCCCGATATTCCAAAGGGGAACATCCTTTGAACTTTTTGAAAATCCGGGAAATATTATTATAGTCTTTGAATCCGGCTTCCGTTGCAATGTCTGCCAATGAACGATCTGTAGTAAGAAGTAAATCGGCCAGATGGTTGACCCGGCAGTTTAAGATATACTGATAGATGGAAGTATGCATCGCATTTTTGAATTTCACTTCAAAATTTCTGCGTGAGAGCGGAATCTGTGCCAACAAAGACTCTATGGTCAGGTCGGAATTGTAATGACTCTCTATGTATTTTACAACTTCGAGAATGTAAGGGTCCTTTATATTATGTTTTTCTGTGGATTGCCGCAATTCTATGCGGATAGGGTTGATGACGATATTGAAGGTCCCTTCATGTTCCTTTTTGATTTGTTGATGAATGAGCCTGCCTATGGAATATCCTCCTCTTTCTACTTCCAGTTCTATGGAGGAGATGGGAGGATCGGAAATATTGCAGATCAAGTCATCATTGTCGACTCCTAACAGGGAGATTTCTTCCGGTATGTGTATGTTACTTATCTTGCAGGTTTCCGAAATGAATAGTGCGTGTGAGTCGTCGCAGCAGAACAACGCTATGGGTTTAGGAAGCTCTTGCAGCCATTGGCTTACTTCTATTCTGATTTCGTCTTCATGCTTATCGGATTCGAAACAATAAAAGTTGCCGCCTATCCGTTTAACTTCCTGACGGAAGCCTTCGCAACGTTCGTCAGACCAGACAACTCCGTTTATGCCGAAATAAGCAAAGTTGTGGAACATCCGCTTGGCGAAGAATTGGGCGGCCATTCTGCCCGTTCCTTTGTAGTCGCCCGTCAGATTGGAGTAAGTAGTGCTTCTATGGTGATAATTCTGCAATACAATCGGAATATTCAGTTCTTTCAGTAGATTGACGGTGTCATTGTTCCATTGTCCGATGATGGCGTCAGCTTTCCATTCTTTTGCCCATTTGAGAATACCTTTTTCTCCATACATGCCGCTGTAATAGGATGGAAGCCGATAGAAAAGCCAAGGTCCGTTTTCTTTGGAATATTGTACAAGTCCGCGGAGCAATTTTCTGTCAAATTCACTGGAATAATCGATCAGCAGTAGTATTTTTATCATAGTGTGTGCGGGTATATTAAAGTTTATGGAAACAAATATATAAATATTAGTTTGTTTTCTTTCTATAATAGTCTAACTTTGTTGCGAAGAAGATATGTATGACACCCGGGTCTCGTGCTGTACGACACCCGGGTGTTGTGATGTCTGACATCCGGGTGTCATACGTGCTGACACCCGGATGTGGTACAGAATGAAAATATAAACGAAACAAGAAAGGAGTATAAGACATGGCAATCCCTTATGTAGTAAGAAAGAAAGCGGACTTGACGTCCGGAGAAAGAAAAGAGTTATGGTATGGTGTACCAAGTAAAATACAGGATAGAGGCGGAGTACAGAACAAAGAACTAGCCCAAGTGGTGGAGCTGCGGGGAGGTTTCCACCGTGGTCAGGTTGAAGGCATATTGGTGGAAGTGGCGGATGCCATCCGCTATTTGCTTTCTATGGGACAGTCTGTGACGATTGATGGGCTGGGCACATTCCAAACGGCTCTGACCAGTCCTGGTTTTGAACGTCCCGAGCAAGTGACACCGGGACAAGTATCGGTATCCCGCGTTTATTTTGTGGCAAACAGTGCACTTCGTGACCGCATGAAGAAAACAAAGTGTATGCGCATCCCTTTTAAATATTATATGCCTGAAAGTATGTTGACTAAAGAGATGAAGAAAGCAGACCAGGAGCAGGAACAAACAGAAGAATAAGATAAATTAATACCCTCCCTGTCTTATTTATGAGATAAATGCCTATCTTTGTGGCACTTTTTACGAAAAAAGGTAATTCAAATTAATAGATATAGAAAAGAAAATGGCACAAGAAGACGTTTTTAAGAAACTTGTATCGCACTGTAAAGAGTACGGCTTCGTATTTCCTTCAAGCGATATCTACGACGGACTAGGCGCAGTATATGACTACGGTCAGATGGGCGTTGAATTGAAAAACAACATTAAAAAATATTGGTGGGACAGCATGGTGCTGTTGCACGAAAACATTGTCGGTATCGACTCTGCCATCTTTATGCACCCTACCATCTGGAAGGCTTCCGGACACGTGGACGCATTCAATGACCCTTTGATTGACAATAAGGATTCTAAAAAACGTTATCGTGCTGACGTATTGATCGAAGATCAGTTGGCTAAATATGACGATAAAATCAATAAAGAAGTAGCAAAAGCCGCCAAGAAGTTTGGTGAATCATTCGATGAGGCTCAATTCCGTTCTACCAACGGACGTGTGTTGGAACATCAGGCTAAGCGTGATGCACTTCACACTCGTTTCTCAAAAGCACTGAATGATAATAATCTGGATGAACTTCGTCAGATCATTGTTGATGAAGAGATCGTATGTCCTATTTCCGGTACTAAGAACTGGACGGAAGTTCGTCAGT
Source organism: Bacteroides sp. 1_1_14 (assembly GCF_000162515.1). NCBI lineage: Bacteria > Pseudomonadati > Bacteroidota > Bacteroidia > Bacteroidales > Bacteroidaceae > Bacteroides > Bacteroides sp. 1_1_14. The sequence continues at coordinate 146,480 of NZ_GG774708.1, forward strand.
TCAACCTGATGTTCTCTACAGAAATGGGATCGACTTCAGACGGTGCCATGAAGATTTATCTTCGTCCGGAAACGGCACAGGGTATCTTTGTAAACTATCTGAATGTGCAGAAAACCGGTCGTATGAAAGTTCCTTTCGGTATTGCCCAGATTGGTAAGGCTTTCCGTAATGAGATTGTTGCCCGTCAGTTCATCTTCCGTATGCGTGAGTTCGAACAGATGGAGATGCAGTTCTTTGTAAAACCGGGAACGGAACTGGATTGGTTCAAGAAATGGAAGGAGATTCGTCTGAAATGGCATAAAGCGCTGGGCTTCGGTGATGCCAGCTACCGCTATCACGACCACGATAAATTGGCTCACTATGCCAATGCTGCAACAGATATCGAGTTCCTGATGCCATTCGGTTTCAAAGAAGTGGAAGGTATCCACTCCCGTACGAACTTCGACTTGTCTCAGCATGAGAAATTCTCCGGCAAGAGCATCAAATACTTCGATCCGGAATTGAATGAATCATACACTCCGTATGTGATTGAAACTTCTATCGGTGTAGACCGTATGTTCCTGAGCATCATGAGCGCTGCTTATTGCGAAGAGCAACTGGAAAACGGAGAAAGCCGTGTTGTGCTGAAATTGCCTGCTGCCCTTGCTCCGGTGAAACTGGCTGTTATGCCGTTGATCAAGAAAGACGGTCTGCCTGAAAAGGCCCGTGAGATCATCGACGCTCTGAAGTTCCACTTCCACTGCCAGTATGACGAAAAAGACAGCATCGGCAAGCGTTATCGTCGTCAGGATGCCATCGGTACTCCGTTCTGCGTAACAGTGGATCATCAGACATTAGAAGATAACTGCGTGACATTGCGTAATCGCGACACCATGCAGCAAGAGCGTGTAGCTATCTCTGAACTGAACAATATCATTGCAGACAGAGTGAGCATCACTTCATTATTGAAAACTTTACAATAAACCATTAACGAATGAGTAAAAAAATCTATTTATTCTCCTTAGTATTACTGGCTTTGGCTTTTGTTTCTTGTAGCGAAACCGAAGAAGTTGGTAAATACGATAATTGGCGTGCGCGCAATGAGGCATTTATTGACTCTCTTGCGAATGTTTATGCTACGGCTTCTGGTAGAGGAGGCTTGGAACGCATAGAGATGTTGACTGCTCCTGGTAATTATATTTATTATAAGGAAATGGAGCCAATGACTGATCATGTAGTAAAGGCGGGAAATCCTAAATATACTGACTATGTGAAGGTATATTATAAAGGAACAAATATTTTAGGAGAATATTTTGATGGTAACTTTAAGGGAGATAATCCGGTTGTAGATGGGAAAGATCCAAGTGAAGGAGATTCTCCTACCACCATTTTCCAGGTCAGCGGGGTAATTACCGGCTGGGGTGAAGTGCTTCAGAGAATGGAAGTTGGTGATCGTTGGAAGGTTTATATCCCTTGGGATTATGCCTATGGAAGTAGCGGTACTACCGGTATTTTGGGGTATTCAGCTCTTGTCTTTGATATCACATTGCTTGATTTTGCTAATACTGAAGCGGAGTTGAAATAATAAGATAAAACTCTCTATATGTAAAAGGTGCTGTATCTATATTACGTAGATACAGCATTTTTTTTATTATTCTCCTTAATGCTACTCTCCCTTATCTGCAAATGTGTCGGAATCACCACTTGCTTGACCGTCCTGTCTCCCTTAATCTGATCAATCAGCAGTTGACAGGCTGTTTCCCCCATCTTATAAGTCTGATGCGATACGGCAGATAGCTTGGGTTCCACATAATTGGCGTGCTGCTCATCCGTGTATCCGATGATGGCGATATCGTCGGGAATACGAAGTCCGTGCCTTTTGATTACTTCCATAGCGGCAAAAGCCAATGTGTCATTCATGGCAAGGATGGCATCGGGAGGCTGGGGGAGAGATAATAATGTTTCCGTAGCAATCTGTCCTTCCTCATAATCAATTTTCCGGCAGACAACTAATTCCTTTTCAATCGGAATCCGATTATCGCGCAAGGCTTCCAGATAACCGTGCTTCCTTCTTTTTACAATATCCAGATGATTGGCACCGCCGATAAAAGCCACCCGTTTACTTCCATTGTCCAGCAGATGCTGGGTAGCCATTTGTGCGGATTGTGCTCCGTCTGCTATTACCGACGAGAATTGATCGGTCAGGCAAACACGGTCGAACAGAATCAGCGGCATATTGATCTCTTTCAATGCAGCAAAATGAGAAAAGTCAGTTGTTTCCTGAGACAGGCAGGCGATAATCCCCTCTACCCGCATATTGACCAGATTCTCTATATTCCTTTTTTCATGCTCGAAAGACTCGTGCGATGTCGTGATAATGACGAAATATCCGTTATCGATCGCCATGTTCTCTATCCCGTTCAGAATGGAGGCAAAGAAATGAGTGACAATATCCGGAACGATCACTCCGATGATGCGCGGCGCATTCTTCCGCAGACTCATAGCGAAAGGATTTGGACGATAATTCATCTCTTTGGCCAGCTTCTTGGCTTTGGCGCAAAGTTCACGGCTGATCTCCGGGCTGTCTTTCAGCGCTCGGGATACAGTAGGGATGGATACGCCTAATGCTTGGGCGAGGTCTTTGAGTGAAGTATGTTTCCGGTTTTCCATCTGAAGGTCTCCAACTTAGATTTATCTGCAAAGAAAGCATATTCCCTGATAAATCTCCGCATTTAAAGAAAGATTTTTTACGTAAACCGTTACGTAGCTTTTTCGCCCCTCTCTTGTCCGTTGAGAAGGGTTCACCCCTTACTTTTGTCGCATACAAAATAATTTAAAACCCTATACGTATGCAATACCATGAAATCGGAAAGACAGGGATGAAAGTATCGTCTCTCAGCTTCGGAGCTTCCTCTCTGGGAGGAGTTTTCCATGATTTAAAAGAAAAAGAAGGCATTCAGGCTGTGTTTACAGCCATCGAAGCCGGAATGAACTTTATCGATGTTTCCCCTTATTACGGACATTATAAGGCAGAGACTGTTCTAGGCAAAGCGCTGAAGGATATTCCTCGCGACCGTTATTATCTTTCTACGAAAGTCGGACGCTATGGCAAAGACGGAGTCAATACATGGGACTACTCGGCAAAGCGTGCGACGGAGAGTGTATATGAAAGTATGGAACGTCTGAATATTGACTTCATCGATTTGATCAATGTGCATGATATTGAGTTTGCCGACCTGAATCAGGTGGTTAATGAGACATTGCCTGCTTTGGTCGAACTGCGTGAGAAAGGAGTGGTAGGACATGTTGGAATCACTGATTTGCAGCTCGAAAACTTGAAATGGGTGATAGACCGTTCGCCAAGCGGTACCATTGAATCTGTTCTTAGCTTCTGTCACTATTGCCTGTGTGATGATAAATTGGCTGACTTCCTTGACTATTTCGAATCGAAAGAAATCGGTGTCATCAATGCTTCTCCTCTCTCGATGGGCTTGCTGAGCGAACGTGGTGTTCCGGTCTGGCATCCGGCTCCCAAGCCATTGGTAGATGCCTGTCGCAAAGCGATGGAGCATTGTAAAGCAAAGAATTATCCGATAGAAAAGCTCGCTATGCAATTCTCGGTGAGTAATCCAAAGATTGCGACTACCCTGTTCAGCACCACTAATCCGGAGAATGTGAAGAAAAATATCGGCTTTATTGAAGAACCAGTCGATTGGGAACTCGTGCGTGAAGTGCGGGAAATTATCGGAGAACAGCAGCGTGTAAGTTGGGCAAACTCTTAAAAAAACGGTCGATTCTATGGATTATACGATTATTGATGCGCATGCCCATCTGTGGCTTCGCCAAGATACGGTGGTCGATGGTTTTCCTATCCGTACTTTAGAGAACGGACGCTCCCTGTTTATGGGGGAGATTCGGCAGATGGTTCCTCCTTTTATGATTGACGGGGTGAATAGTGCGGAAGTTTTTCTGTCCAATATGGATTATGCCCAAGTCTCGGCTGCGGTTATTACACAAGAATTTATAGACGGCATTCAGAACGATTATCTGATGGAGGTTGTTTCACGCTATCCGGACCGTTTCTTTGTTTGCGGAATGTGTGAGTTTCGCAAGCCGGGCTATCTGGAACAGGCGAAAGAACTGATCGGGAAGGGATTTAAAGCGATTAAGATTCCTGCCCAGCGCTTACTTCTGAAAGAGGGACGGGTAATGTTGAACTGTCCTGAAATGATGCAGATGTTCCGGTGGATGGAAGAGCGGGGAGTGATCTTGTCAGTCGACTTGGCAGAGGGGGCGATACAGGTTCCGGAGATGGAAGAGATTATTCAGGAATGTCCTCGATTGAAGATTGCTGTCGGCCATTTCGGGATGGTTACTCTTCCGGATTGGAAGGAGCAGATTAAGTTGGCACGTCATCCGAATGTGATGATTGAGTCCGGTGGTATCACATGGCTGTTCAATGATGAGTTTTATCCGTTTAAAGGTGCCATAAAGGCTATTCGTGAAGCCGCAGAACTGGTTGGCATGGAGAAACTGATGTGGGGCTCGGATTATCCGCGCACGATAACAGCCATTACTTATAAGATGTCTTATGACTTTGTGGTGAAATCCCTGGAATTGTCGGAAGTGGAGAAAACGTTATTCCTGGGCGGGAATGCGCGGAAATTCTACGGGTTTACAGAACTTCCGGAACTCCCATACATTAAAAATATGTCGGAATAGAAAGGAAACAGCCACTATACCGCTAAACAATCACTGTACACATGAAAAAGAATACATATACCATTCCTCTCGCACTGGTTTTCAGCCTTTTCTTCTTGTGGGCGATCAGCAGCAATCTGCTTCCCACAATGATCCGGCAGTTGATGAAAACCTGTGAACTGAACACCTTCGAGGCCTCTTTTACGGAGACCGCTTATTGGCTGGCTTACTTTATTTTCCCTATCCCGATAGCTATGTTCATGAAGCGTTATAGCTATAAGGCGGGAATCATCTTCGGGCTGTTGCTGGCAGCTGTCGGCGGATTGCTGTTCTTTCCTGCTGCCATGCTGAAAGAATATTGGGCTTATCTCTGCATCTTCTTCATTATCGCTACCGGAATGTGTTTTCTGGAGACAGCCGCCAATCCCTATGTAACCGTGTTGGGAGCTCCCGAAACGGCTCCGCGCCGATTGAATCTGGCGCAATCCTTCAATGGTCTGGGCGCTTTTATCGCAGCGATGTTTCTGAGCAAGCTGATTCTAAGCGGCACCCATTATACACGCGAAACGCTTCCTGTTGATTATCCGGGAGGCTGGCAGGCTTATATACAACTGGAAACGGATGCGATGAAACTTCCTTATCTGATATTGGCTCTGTTGCTTCTTGCGATAGCGGTCGTATTTGTTTTCTCAAAATTGCCGAAGATTGGAGATGAAGGAGCGGAACCTGCATCCGGAAAGAAAGAAAAACTGATTGATTTCGATGTGCTGAAACGCTCGCATTTATGTTGGGGAGTCATCGCACAGTTTTTTTATAATGGTGGGCAAACAGCTATCAACAGTCTGTTTCTCGTTTACTGCTGCACCTATGCCGGTTTGCCGGAAGATACGGCTACCACTTTCTTTGGACTGTACATGCTGGCCTTCTTGCTAGGGCGCTGGATTGGTACGGGATTGATGGTCAAGTTCCGTCCGCAGGATATGTTGCTGGTGTATGCTTTGATGAATATCCTTTTGTGTGGTGTCGTGATGCTATGGGGAGGAATGATCGGACTGTATGCGATGCTCGCCATCTCTTTCTTTATGTCTATCATGTATCCTACACAGTTCTCTTTGGCACTGAAAGGACTCGGAAATCAGACAAAGAGCGGTTCGGCCTTTCTGGTAATGGCAATTGTCGGTAATGCCTGTCTTCCTCAGTTGACAGCGTACTTCATGCACGTTAATGAACATATTTATTATGTCGCTTATGGCATACCGATGATTTGTTTTGCGTTTTGTGCCTATTACGGTTGGAAGGGCTATAAAGTAATTGATTAATAAATTTATCTCAAACAAATAAAATGAAAGCAGTTCAAATTGTCAACCCCTCCGAAATGAAGGTGGTTGAACTGGAAAAGCCGGCCGTCGGTGCCGGTGAAGTATTGGTAAGAATCAAGTATGTCGGCTTCTGTGGCTCCGATTTAAACACTTTTCTGGGGCGTAACCCGATGGTGAAACTCCCTGTAATACCGGGGCATGAAGTAGGAGCAGTGATTGAAGAGATCGGTCCGGATGTTCCGGCTGGCTTTGAGAAAGGGATGAATGTAACATTGAACCCATATACCAATTGTGGTAAATGTGCTTCGTGCCGTAACGGGCGTGTCAATGCCTGCGAGCATAATGAGACATTAGGCGTACAACGGAATGGAGTGATGTGCGAATACGCCGTGCTTCCTTGGACGAAGATTATCCCGGCAGGTAATATCTCATCCCGTGACTGTGCTCTGATTGAGCCGATGAGTGTAGGGTTTCATGCTGTTTCCCGTGCTCAGGTCATCGATAATGAGTATGTGATGGTGATTGGCTGTGGTATGATTGGGATTGGCGCTATTGTACGTGCTGCCTTGAGAGGAGCGACGGTGATTGCGGTCGATCTGGATGATGAAAAACTGGTACTGGCCAAAAGAGTGGGAGCGTCTTACGCAGTAAACTCTAAAACAGAGAATGTACATGAGCGGATACAGGAAATCACCGCAGGGTTTGGAGCTGATGTCGTGATTGAAGCTGTCGGCAGTCCTGTGACTTATGTAATGGCTGTGGATGAAGTTGGCTTTACCGGTCGTGTGGTTTGTATTGGCTACGCCAAAAAAGAAGTCGCTTTTCAGACCAAGTATTTCGTCCAGAAAGAACTGGATATTCGTGGTTCCAGAAATGCATTGCCTGCTGATTTCCGTGCGGTAATCAACTATATGAAAGAAGGTAAGTGTCCGGTAGAAGAACTGATCTCAAAGATTGCAAAACCGGAAGATGCTTTGGAGGCAATGAAAGAATGGGCAGCTGATCCGGGAAAGGTATTCCGTATCTTGGTAGAAATGTAGATAATTTATTTTACAGAATCAACCGCTTAGCCCATTGTATTGAGAATATGAAGAAAGAATGATCCCGTTGGTTTTAAACCAACGGGTCGTTCCTTTAAAACCAAGACACCGTTCCTTTAAAACCAACAGATCTTTTCTTTTAAAGAAATTCTAGATGTTTTTTATCTGTTGAGAATCAGTGTTTTACGGGATGGGCCTAAACACGGGTCAATAAATGGTTATCATTCTTTACATAACTGCGTGGCATTAAAAGATTGAAGTATAATTTGTGCTTTTAGTCTTTAGAATGTTCTTCTATTATTAAGGATGGAATGATAATTGGCTATGATATTGAATCAATCCTTCCATCGGACTTTGGAGAATCTTACCTATCTGAATACCTGTTTGTCGGGCAGCATCCTGTAGAATCTCTTTGTAACAGTAGGCTATCGATCCGATGAAGTGTACCGGATATTGCTTGTAATCATACTGCATCACATTCCTGCGAAAGAAAGCTATAAAGCTGTTCATAACTAATTGGCGGATAGCCGGTTCTTCCAAATGCTGTGCGATAAAAGGAGAGAGACTGGCCAAAAACGATTGGGAAAGGGCTGGCGATAAACCCGGTCGATGATTTCGGGAGGCGTCAGATCGAACTGCTTCAGAAACTCTTCTTTCAAGGTGGCAGGAAGTTGATTTTTCAGAATATCTCCTACCAGCAGTTTTCCAAGTACGGCACCGCTACCTTCATCTCCCAAAATAAATCCGAGAGGAGAGATGTTACTGACGATCTCTTTTCCATTGTAAAAACAAGAATTGGACCCCGTCCCCAAAATACAGGCGATACCAGCCTTCTGGCCACATAGCCCGTGGGCGGCAGCCAGCATATCCGAATTTGCTTTAATATTTCCGATAACGGGCAGACTGTCTGCAATAGCCCGTCGGAGGACGGGAGCTTTCTCGGGTGTACAACCTGCTCCGTAGAAGTAAACTGCATTGAATTTCCCTTCCGGCAGTTGAGGCAGAAGGGAAGCTGTCAGCTTCTGTTGGATTTCTTCTTCCGACTGGAAGAAAGGGTTGATCCCTTTCGTTCCAAGTCGCTTGATAACTGCGCCGTTCAGTACGACACACCAGTCTGTTTTGGTAGAACCACTGTCTGCAATGAGTATCATATCTTAATGTATATTTTCTTTTTATATAGAATGTAGCCTATTGCCCAGTTGAGAAGGACAAAAAGCAGGGCAAATACAAGCGAGCCTCCTTTATCTCCGAAGACAGGTTGTAGGAGTGCGCTGTAAATATAGCCATGTAAAGAAGTCGCTTCACCTTGGTAGGTCATAGGAATGACTGCCAGCGTAATCGCCAGAATATCTGCCAATACATAAATAAATAGCGGATTTACTCCAAACGATTCGAAGAAACGGCTCCAGTTTTTATAACCTTTAATGTCAATGATCCATACGAGTAATGCTAGAAAACTGGAACCCAGACCGCAGGTTACGAGTACGAAGGAAGGAGACCATACTTTCTTGCAGATAGGGGAACCATAACTCAGTAAGAAACCTGCGAAAGTAAGGATAGTACCTATCAGGAACAAACGTTCCAGCTTCTCATGAATATCTTTCACTTCCATCAATAGCTTTCCGGCACAGAAGCCGATTAGGACGTGGGCGATGGCTGAAATAGTACTAAGCAGTCCTTCCGGATCAAGTATCTGACCGCCATAGATATGAGCTTGTCCTAATACTGCACGGTCGACGATGGAAAGAATATTTGTTTCGTCGTAGACATATCCATTGCCGAGGGCAAGGATTGCAAAATAACTAATGAGAAGTACAGCAATTAAATAAGGTATATATTTATGCTTCATGAGTAAAGCGACTATGGCAGTAACTCCATATCCCAAAGCAAGCCGTTGCATGACTCCGAGAATGCGAATCTGGTCGATAGGGAAGGGATCGTGCTGGAAGCAGAGAATGGAAAGCCAGCTGATGCCAATTCCAATCAGGAAAATGATCACGGTCCGTTTGAGAATTTTTAAACCCGCGGGAACACTGAAGGTGAAATTGTACTTTCTCAAAGAGATGTACGTGGAGATTCCCATAATGAACATAAAGAATGGGAATACCAGATCGGTAGGAGTTAATCCAATCCACTCGGCATGTTTGAGGGGAGCATACGCATGTTGCCAGGAACCGGGCGTATTTACTAAGATCATACCCGCGATGGTGATGCCCCGCATCACATCGAGTGCCAATAGGCGTTTGTTACTTGTTGTTACATTCATGACTGTTACTTTTTAATGTGTTAAGTTATAAGTAATTCAATTTTATCTCTTTTTTCCGAAGGAACTGTCCAGTCGATTGCGGATCATCCATGAAGCAAGGATGCCGGGAATGGTGCATACGCATACCCAGATAAAGAAGTTGGTGTATCCAAGATGTTCCTGTATCCATCCTGCCGGCATTCCCGGAAGCATCATGCCAAGTGCCATAAAACCTGTTCCAATGGCATAATGAGCTGTTTTGTGTTCACCATCTGCAATATAAATCAGATAAAGCATATAGGCAGTAAAGCCGAAGCCATATCCCAGCTGTTCGATGGCTACACAAATGGAGATTAGCAGGAGGTTGTCCGGAGTAGCTGCTGCCATCCAGACATATAAAAGGTCGGGGAGGTTGATAGCCAGCGCCATGGGAATGATCCATTTCTTAAAACCGTCACGGGAAACGAGGAAACCGCTGATGATGCCGCCTATCAGTAGGGCGGCTACGCCGATGGTGCCATAAATGACTCCGACGGATGCGGTTGATAATCCCAATCCGCCTTGTTCGGCACCATCCAATAAGAATGGAGAGGCTATTTTAGCAAGTTGGGATTCTCCCAACCGATAGGTGAGCAGGAAGAAAAACATAAGTCCCAGGTTTTTCTTCTCAAAGAAAGTGACGAATGTCTTAAAGAAATCTTCCAGTAACTTACCCGGTGTTAACCCCGGTCTTTTGACATCTGAAGCAGGGTGGGGGAGAATAAAGCGATGGTATAGTGTCAGTCCGAGGAATAATCCTGCCATCAGATAGAAAGTGATACTCCAGGCCATTGGAACATTGCCATGCGATGTTTCCAACCAGCCTGCCAACATAACCAGGATTCCCTGCCCGAAGATATTGGCGAAACGATAGCAAGTGTTTCTGATGCCTACGAAGAAGGATTGTTCTTTGTTGTTGAGGCCAAGCATATAAAAGCCGTCAGCCGCAATGTCATGCGTGGCAGAACTGAATGCCATCAGCCAAAAGAATGCCAGAGTGAGTTGCACATAGTGTGGAGTCGGGATAAAAAAGGCAATACCGGCGAAACCGGCAGCAATCAAACCCTGCATGGCAATAATCCAGGAACGCTTTGTCTTGACCAGATCTACGAAAGGACTCCATAATGGTTTGATCGTCCAAGGCAGATATAACCAGGAAGTATAAAGCGCTATTTCTGTATTCGACAATCCCAGGCGCTTGTACATGATAACGGCAATTGTCATCACAGCCACATAAGGCAGTCCTTCCGCAAAATAAAGAGTCGGAATCCAGCTCCACGGATTTCGATTGTTTCTTGGTATTATGTTCTTGGCATTTCTTGTTGATATCATGGCATTAGTCTCAGATGTTATTCATATTGTTTTTCAAGTCTGCTTCCGGGATAATAGTGAGCTAAAATATCTTTGTAATAATAACCTCGCTCTCCCATTACTGCCGCACCGATCTGACAAAGTCCTACTCCGTGTCCCCAACCGGCTCCCGTCAGTGTAAAGCGGGTTGGAACATTTCCCTCTTCTCCTTTTTCCTTATCCACAAGGAATGCTGAACTATAAAGATGGGAAGGCGACAATGTACGTCGGATCTCTAATTCTTTTCCGATGGTCAGTGTCCGTAAAGTACCTACTATCTTTAATCGTATCAGGCGTCCGGAAGTTCCTCGCTCTACAGGGATTAAATCTATGATTTCCCCGAAATCAATTCCCGAACGTTGATGGATTAACTCAGCTAGTTCCTGTTGGCTATAACTGATTTTCCAACGGTAGAAATCAGTCGTTTCCTGATCGTAGTTATTAAGAACCTGACTCAGAATCTTTTTATCCTGCGTATTACAGAAAGCATCCGGAGAAGTTCGTATCCATCGGTCCGCTTCTTCTTCCTGCGTCAGATCGGGAAGCTGTATTGCCGGACCTGTTATTTGTTTCTCAGAATCAGAAGCATGGGATTCTGGTATGTAATCTTGTTTACCGGTCAGATAAGGATGCCTCACATTCTCCCAACAATTCTGAAACTCTTCCATTGCACCGCCACAACATTTGGAGAATCGTGCATCGCAAATCTTTCCTTCATACATCAGCACCTCTCCACGGGTAGCTGAAACAGCTTCGATAGCTTGTGGAGTAGAAGCACGGGTAATTCCCTGATAGCGTTGGCAATGATCATCCGCACAAACATCAAAGTGCGTATGCGCTTCATGATCATACCATTTGATAAGTTGAGAGTGGAGAGTGGAATGTGGAGAGTTGGCTGCGCTGTCCGGCTGTATAGTAGCTTTCCATTTTTCATTCTCCACTCTCAATTTATTGATCAGCCAGCTTCTGGAAATGACTGCATGCGCTTTCAGTAGTTCCAAAGAGGCGGTGGCACTCATTTCTGATGAGATGACACTTGTCAGGTAATCTTCTATAGAGATTACATTGATGGCGGTCAGTGTCTCTCCTTCGACAATGATTTTCAAAGCTCCCTGGAAGCGTTGTACTTCTTTGCGTTCCCAATGAAAATTGATGCCGATGGTGACATCCTTTAGCTCAAAGAAGATCCCGGCATTTGGCTGAGGGTAGAATATCAATTCATCGTATTCTTTCCCTGACCAGTATATCTTTTCTTTTTGATAAACAGCCTTTTGTGCCCCTGAAACCTTTGTGCCGTCAGGAGTAGTGAAGCTTTCGGGAAAAGAAAATTCAATTTCTTTTCCCGAAAGGATACCGACTGTAATCTGAGGTTCTTCCATTTCTTCTTTACTAGGATGTTTGATCGGTGAGTGCTTTTAACTGTTCCTGTGACAAACTGACCTCCTTGTAAATCTGAGTGATTTTTTTAGCTGTTATCTTATCCAAATCTTCTTCTCTTACAATGGGGAATACGCCACACATCTCCGCAATAGCCGGGCTTATCAACAAGCCTTTTTTCCCTTGGGCATAATAACATTCCGGCCGATGTTTAGAACGTAGGAAAATAATACAGTTCCACTGTTTTATTTCATCGCCTCCAGTGCGGTTTACTGTTTCGAGTCCATACCAGGCAATCACATTGATTAAAGGTTCTTTGTCATGATAAATAGAAACTATCTTATCGTAAAGATACTCAAACATTTCAATGATCCCTCTTCTGTTTGGAGATGAAATGCCAATGCTCGTGGTGAACCCGTTTTCTAGATGACTATGTACGCTATCTTCAGAACTAAGCATGTCCGATATGAAAGTCATCCCAAAAGGATTGGCAATCTTTTCCTCTTTTCCTGCTGCCTGAAAGTGCATATGGTCAGGGGCGGAAGCTCCGCATTCCGGTCCGTTATATAAGATGAGGAACTCGTTCATGTTTTCGGCAAGGAAAAGCATATCCTCAAAACGGTTTTTGATGGTTTGCGGGGTATGTTCCTCTTCAATTATGGTCAGATGCCGGCGGAAAATCGGATAGGGATTGAGGCATACCTCATAATGTCCGAGTGACAAAGACGTTTGTTCTGCCGGGCGATTGTCATTGCACAGAAAACAAGGTCTTTCTTGTATGGACTGAGAGTCGGTCTGGGCCATTGTAGAGATTGCCCGTTGTGGATTTGGGAAGAATCTGACTCTCTTGGTGTCCCCTCCTAGTTTGAGTTCCAGCGTCTTTTCTTTTTTAAGATTCTGTTCTAATTCCTTATAATTCTTTTTTGCCAGCTTCCAGTCTTTTTTCTGTTTTTCTATCATCTCGTTGACGAGACGCTGAAAACTTTCATCGATGCTGTGCATCCGGATTCTTGCCTGTAACTCCCAGGTTCGGATACTGTCTTTGTAGAAATTGTTCCGGTTAATTTTTTCGATATCTAATGCTGCGTCAGAGTTGCCTTCCCAACGGCGGCAAAGATAGATTACATCATAAATACGACCGATCGTATATTCACGAGAAATACTCAGACCTATGGCATAATCTTCTCCATAACTGGTATTGGGGAATTTGATCTTGCGAAGGATGGGAGTGTAGAAGGCCCGTGGGGCACCCAACCCATTGATACGTAAAGCATTGTTGGGACCGTCCTCTACTGTCCACTCTTTATGGTCAATGACACCGGGAGCTATCTCGTTCATCTGAAAATCCGTCATTAGGTAAGTCCCTATCACCATTGCACAGTTCTGCTGATAGAAGGTATCGACGATTTTCTGTAAGGTATGCTCATCCTTATACAGGTCATCGCTATCCAGTTGCACGGCAAATTTACCGCATTTCTCATGGTGTACTCCTACATTCCAGCAACCTCCTATACCGAGATCATTCTCCTGGGGAATGATATGTATTAGTCTATTGTCCGCACTAAATTCCTGGAGGGCTTCGGTGGTACCGTCCGTTGAGTGATTGTCGATCACAATCACATTAAAGGGAAAAGTCGTTTGCTGGCTCAAAGCAGAATTTACGGCGTCACGAATGGTCCGGATACGATTACGGACAGGTATGATGACAGATGCTTCAAACTCAAAAGCTTCTCTGTCCAGGTTTACTGTTCGGGAAGAAGGTCTTACATAGGCATTGATTTCTTTCAGATGCTTGATACAAACTTTCTCCATTTCGATCTGTACTTCCCGATTTTTAGGATTTACGTAGTCGAATTGTTTTTCTCCGCTTTTCCGGGTATCTGTTTCTATTTCTGTGTAAAGGAACTCATTGATATGGATGATTTGAAATAGATTACCTAGCATCAGACGCATTTCATAAAATGCAGCATATTGGAAAACTGTTTCCTCCAGAATACTTGAAGCAAGGGTGAAAATTTCGGAATTGAATAAAAGCACCGAACCGAAATCAAAATCATCCCGGAGGCTTCCTTGTTGATAATCAATAACGGGAGCTTGTTTGAGAACTCCGTCAACCAGTTGGTAATGATCTGCGTATACCATTGCATTTTCTGAGGAACTCTGTATAATCTGTGTCATGCGTTCCAGTGCGTACAATCCTAGTTTTAGCGGGGTCTGTTTCGTGTAAAGCAAAAGATAGCTGGCATCATCTGCGTTGTCAGCAATTGTTTTAATCGTACTTGTAGAGTAGAGACCGTTAATGAGGAGACATTCACACCCCGGTAAGCACTCTTTGTTGGTATCAGCGCTTAGCAGGTAGATTTTGTTCACTAATTCTGAAGCTTGCAATTCTTTTACAGTTTGTATCGTATCTTTCGGATTGCCAAAAGGTATGAAGCAATTGATTTTCTTTTTCATTTTAATGTTTTTTTATTAAAGAGCTGTTGATAGGGGCTGCTGACGATTTCCTTTTGATGAGCAGGCAAAGCCCCAGAAAAGTAAACGCGGCATTCAATATCAGTAACTCGTAGCTAATTTGATATCCATCGAACCAGGCTTCCGAATTTCTTTGCAATACGTAGCAAAGTGCAGGAGAAAGAATGGCTACTAACGGAATATATGGATCATAAACTTGTTTTTTAGTAAAAATGCCGAAAGCGAATAGTCCGAGAATTGGACCATACGTATAGCTGGCCAGCGTATAAATCGCATCAATCACACTTGTATTATTCAGCAAATTGAATACGAAGATGACGATTCCCATCACGAACGCCATCCCGATGTGCACGTGTTTCCGTATTTTGCAGAGTGCCGCTTCGTCTTTCTTGTGCGCATTCAGAATATCTACGGTGAAAGAAGTCGTCAGGGCTGTCAAGGCCGATCCGGCAGCGGAGTACGCCGAAGCTATCAATCCGATAATGAACAGGATACCGACTATTCCCGGAAAGTAATTGCCTGTGGCGATCATTGGGAACAATTCATCGCTCTTGCCGGGATTCTCGATTCCCTGTCGGGCGGTGAAAGTATAGAGCAATACACCCAGCATCAGGAAGAGCAGGATCACGAAGAACTGTGAAATCCCGCTTGTAATCATATTCTTCTGTGAGTCACGGAAGTTCTTGCAACTGAGATTCCGTTGCATCATATCCTGATCCAGCCCGTTCATGGCGATAACGGTAAAGACTCCTGCCAGGAATTGCTTGAAGAAATATCGCTTGTCGTTGACATCGTCAAAAAAGAACATTTTGGAGAGATCGTTGTCTGAAATCGTTGAGACCAATCCGCTGAAATTCAGATGCAGGCTGGAAGCTATATAGTAGATACAAAGTACGACGGAGACTACCAGACAGAATGTTTTCAGTACATCAGTCCATATCAATGATTTCACTCCTCCCCGGAAAGTATAGAGCCAGACAATGAGTACTGTCAGTATGACATTGATTATAAAGGGAATATGGAAAGGCTCGAAGATGAGTAATTGC
This sequence comes from Bacteroides sp. 1_1_14, assembly GCF_000162515.1. NCBI lineage: Bacteria > Pseudomonadati > Bacteroidota > Bacteroidia > Bacteroidales > Bacteroidaceae > Bacteroides > Bacteroides sp. 1_1_14. The sequence continues at coordinate 162,051 of NZ_GG774708.1, forward strand.
AAGGTCAGACATACTAAAAAGAGCCGCACGGCAGCTCCGAGCATTTTGGAAATAAAGAAAAACCAGGCTCCTGTCTTATAGGAAGAAGCTCCGAAGCGATTTTCAAGATATTCATAGATAGAAACCAGATTCATCCGGTAGAAAAGCGGAACGAGTACGAATGCGATAATGAACTGTCCGACGATAAACCCCAGTACCATCTGCAGGTAGGAGAAGCCGCTGGCTTGTACCATACCCGGTACGGATACAAACGTAACTCCGGAGATAGTGGAACCAATCATGGCAAAGGCGACAATATACCATGCCGATTTGCGGTTGCCGACGAAGAAGCCTTCGTTATCTGCTTTATGTCCTGCTATATAGGAGATAGCGAAAAGGATCATAAAGTATGCTATGATAGTAATAGATAAGATAATTGGACTCATATCTGTTGCTTAAAATTCGTTCGCGGGTGAATATATTCAAATATGCTTTTCCTACAAATTGTACAAATGTAGGGAATTTATCAAATAAATGCATCCTTCTTATGAGTTTTTTATTCCGGGTGTGCCACCTGTATCATTTCTCGATGAGTGCCAGTTTTTGTTGAGAGAAGGAAGTTCAGGAGATATCTTCTCTAATGAAATGCCTGTAGTGACTGAAGTGTCGTGCATCCAGTCTATGAAACGGCAGGTATCAATCGTGCGGGGATGTTCTTCATCAGTTGCCAAGGCAAGGTAACCTCCGTCGTTGCTCAGTTGCGGAAATTTGGATATTTCGGTTATACTTTTGCCGTCAACCTTATGCTTTCTGATCAGTGTAGTTGCGGAGTGAGTAAAACAAATATATCCTTTGCCGGGAATAACAAGGTTTGTATTTTCATCTTCCTGTTTGAGTATTGTGGTACTGAATATTTCTCCCGTTGCTCTCATTTTAAACAGACGCAGAGACTTTACAGTGATATCCTGATCAACAGGATTATAGAATTCGATGTATTCGGCACCGTCTTTGTCATTGTCATACATCACTTCGTTGAATAGTAACATATTTCTCACATTGTCAGGATATTCCGGCGATTCCGGTGTGTCAGGCTTGTCCGGTTCATCCGGAACGTCCGGTATGTCGTCTGGTTCAGTACTTGTTATCACATCATCAGACAACTGTATATGATGGAAAGTGAAACCGTCACAGCGGCTTTTTGTATAAACGCAGTATATGCCGCAGCAGATTGACTTTGTGATACTTGCGTCTTTTATTTGTTTCTCCTTCGTATATTCGGTTTCCGATTCCATGCGTGTCCAGAAAGTCCAGTAGCCGTTGGCGTCGCATTCTACTTTGATAAATAATTTCGGAGAATTATTTCCTTTCATGAGTTCTCTTCCCGAAGCCAGTAATTTGGATTGATTCCCATTTTGCCGGTAAAGTGCTACATTGTCTTTTGTTCCTCCTATCTGAATGTAATAGCCGTTCAGATCTCCGGAAAGTATTTCCGATGAAGAGGCTAAATAGAAACGGGCGTAATTATTGGCGGAAGGATTAAAGGTGAGCCGTACCCCGAATTCCCATCGGGTGCTTCTTACAGAAGAAGAGGGGATCGTGACATATGCTGTTCCTGCATCTTCCTGCGGATCATTCAAGTGTACGCCTTCTTTGGTATTAATCGTGAATTTCTCGGTTTCTCCTGTCCAGGGAAGTTCTGATGTTGAACTGTCTGGTTCAAGGCTCTCTTTTTCATCCTCAGGCGGAAGCGCACAACTGTATAATAATATAATGAGGATACTCAGAAATGTACATGCCTTGCAAATTTTCATACGGCTTTAAATTAGTGTTGTTATCTACCGTATTTGTTTGTGTTCAACGCAGAGGCAATTGCGGATCGGATAATGTTCATGCTTGCAAAGGTACAGTTTCTTGTTGAATAAATGCGAAAGGTTCTTTATTGTTTTCTGTGAATGTTAGAAATAAAAGATACGGATTATACGGATTAACACGATAGCTTTATGCTTTCACAACGCTAAAACCGTGTTAATCTGTGTAATCCGTGCCTAAAAGTTATTATTCCTGCTATTACTCAAAGCGCGGCATCACATACTTGTCCGTATAAGAAGTGAAACTGATGCCGGGCATATAATGAGTATTCGAATTATTTTCCAGCTTCTTTATCAGTGAATAATCATCCGCGTTCAAAGCATAGTAATTATCGGAAGACGGACTCGTCACCCGTACCGTCCAGTCGAACATATTTCCAATGATGGTCAGCGCGTCCGTTTCGGGATTGAATGCAGGAACTCCTGTTTTCACCACATCATACGTGCGGCTTTTCAGCACATATAAAGCATTGTTGATATCTGTCAGGAAAGCAAGCGTCTTTTTATTTCTGAATTCCGTCAGATAAAGGTGCTCTAATGTTAATCCTTCCGGCAAAGTGATAGCACGAACGTAGGGACGCCCTTTCACCTGTTTCAGATGGAACAGACGACGGTCGGCATCCAACAGAAGGTATCCTTCGTCATACTCCTTCTTCACCGTCGGGTTTCCTGCGATCTCAATGGCCGGAAAGCGGAAATCCTTCTTGGTCATAGCTTCTGTAAACAAGAGGCTTTTTTCTGCATTCACGCTATTGGAAGCCATATCGATAAACTCAATGCCTTGCGAAGTAATGCGGAAAACATCATCCGGCATCTTCAGGTCTACACGCCCGGACATCGACTCCAACAGAGGATAAAGACCGATGGAAGGAGCGTTGATATCCGTAGGTACGCTGCGGAAATTGAAATTCTCCGTCTGCACGATCTTCGGAGTGACAGCTATCCCGTTAATCGTATCCGGAAAACGTTCGTCGGACATCAACTGGCGGAAATAAAACATAGGCAGAATACTGTCGAAAGCTGCTTCGGAATAAATGTTTCCGGCAGCGTCGCGACGTACGGTTCCTTTTCCCTCTTCCTGTCCCATCAAGGCGAAATCGCCGATCACGAAACTATATAGAGTGAAAGGAGTCTTCTCCGGCTTTACGACAAAGAAGTTGTAACACCAAGGCAACTGCCAGAGAAGCAGGAAGGCGATGGTGACATATAATAGTAGGGTACTGAAACGTTTCATCTTTATTTAATTCTTCATTTTTAGTTCTTCATTCTTCATTATCCTAGTCCTGCTTTCCCGCTTTGAACCGTACGATGGAGAGCCAGGAGAAAGACGCGGTCAGCAACGTATAGACCAGCAGATACGGGAGGAATTTGTTATAAGCTTCCGGCGTGGGCGACAGGAAGAAGATTCGCAGTAACAATACGGCGATAATGAGATTGATGATTCTGCGTTTCCATGCCGGTTCGAGGCAGATCCATGCGATGAGCAGGTAGCCGGAAATACCGGCAAGATACCACGTGAGGGCGGTCAGCAGTATATGATTCTTCAGTTCGTGAGCCAGTACTCCGCTCAGATAGACCTCCATCAGAAGGAAGTTGGAAGCGAAGCAGACAAGCAACAGTACCAAACCGGAGAACAACATATTGCCGGTCATTTTCAGTTCGGGATAGGGCAGGTGCAAAGTCAGTTTCAGACATTTGCGCTGCATCTCGGGAACAAACTGCACGATGGCCATCAGCACTCCGGCAATCAGGGGGATGTATTGTAACATATCGATGAATATGGCATCCCGCTGCATCATGACTTCCCATACATGCGCGGCGCCTTTCATTTCTATCACCCGGTTGATGCGAAGCATACAGTAGCCTGTAAAACCGAGTGTGGTGACTACGGCAAGCAGAAAATACCACCGTGTCTTGATCCATTCTTTATAAAATATAGCGTACATGAGACTTCTAATTTACTTTTTAATCTTTAATTATTTTATTGAATCAGTATTTGCCGGTCAGACCGATGAAGGCATCTTCCAGATTCACATGTTCGCTATGCAGGTCCGTATAGGGTACTGACATGGATTTCAGTTTTGCTTCCGCCTCTGTGGGGGGGAGGAAGGAGAATGTTTCCAGTGTATTCCGCATCACGGAAGGATGATAGAAATCATCGGATGCGGGCAGTTCGTAACCTTCGGGAACAGTACAGGTATAGCGGCGTCCTTCTTTCAGTAATTCGTCAATTGGCTTCTGAATCAGTATCTTTCCGTAGTCCATTATGATACAGTCGTCTACCAGTCGTTCCATATCCTGAATGATATGCGAAGTCAGAAAGACAGTCTTGCCTTCGGAACGTGCATAATCGCGGAGATAGTCTACAAACAGGCGGCGATAACCGGGGTCGAGACCGAGGGAGAAGTCGTCTAATACAAGAAGCTCGGGATTCTGTGCCAGAATCAGTCCGAGTGCTACTTGTGAACGTTGTCCGCAAGACATACGGGAGATGCGCTGTCCGGTAGCTACTTTCAGTTTGTTCATCAGTTCATAATAAGCCTCTTTTTTCCATTGATTGGGGTAAAAGGCTGCGTAGAACTTCTCAATCTGGGTGATGGTCATGAATTGATACTGTACGTGCCCTTCTATCAGCAGCCCGATGTTGCGGCGCAATGCCGGAGCCATCGTCTGTATCTCTTGTCCGAAGATACGGCATTCTCCGGAACGTGGTTTCAGATATCCGCTCAGGATGTTGATGGTTGTGGTCTTGCCCGTACCATTCTTGCCCAGTAGTCCGAGGATGCGGCCTTTGGGGACTGTGAAACTAAGATTTTCGTAAATCAACCGTTTGCCGTAGTAGTGCGTCAGGTTGTTACATTCTATGATTTGTTCCATTTTATTTTATCAGTTATTCTGTTCAAAAGAAGAGAAGAAAAAGGATGGGAATCACGATTCCGACAATCATTTCTATTCCTCCTCTGCCGATAATACCTTTGCTGCCTTTCAGCATGATGACTCCGGAAAGGGTGATAATGATGAGGCCGACTGCGAAAATATCCGCAAAGTAAGTCCACCATTGTCCGGGGTTGTAGTGCAGGCGTGCCATTGCTCCGATGAGCGGGCGGCGGGTGACAGATTCGTAGACTGCCTCTCCCGTACGGACGTTTACCTGCAAGTTGGACCCGCCTTTCAAGAATACTTTCATGATGTCCGTTTTCGGGAAATAGTGCTTGGTATAGTTACCTTCCTCTCCCAATGGTTGCAGCAGAGTCAGTACATTTTCCCTTTTCATTCCCTCTTTGCCCGGCAGTTTTTCGGCAATCTTATATTCTTTCCGTTCGATGGAGAAGTTCGGGTTGATGGTGTCACGGTGATTCATCACAATGCCGGAAATGGCATAAATCAAGACCATTCCGGCAAAGAAAAAGGATAAATCACGGTGTATCAGCCTGCTCCATTTACGGATGCTGCTACTCCACTTCATACGAATTAGCTTCCATGAAATAGAAAGACAGATACTCTTTGCCGCTGCTTGCTTTTCGGTCGGCTATCTTCGCGCGGAAGTCGGCGATACGGGCTTCGGGCGTGTTGGCTGTCTCGCCGCGTGCTTTCTTCTCTGTGTCACAGCCGGCTTCACCGGTTCCGTGTTTTTCGGCAGCTTGCGCTTTGAGTTGTGCTTCCCAGTTTTGGAGGTAGGCTTCGTCAATGCGTTGTTCTTTTAGTGTTCCGGTGACGCGGACGATGGAGTTCACACATTTCGGGTCGAATGCTCCCAGTGTGCCGGCTTCTACGCGGATCACTTGTGTGTCGTCACTGCCCATCAGGAAGATTTTCTTGGCGCCATGCTTGCAGGTATGTGTGCAAACGCCTTCGATGGTTACTTCTTTTCCTGCAAGGTTTTCTGCATTTGCAAGAAGAGAGTCAATTTCTAAAGCAGACGAAGTGGTCTGTTCTGTTGTTGTGTCCGAGGAACTTTTCTGCTGTTTGTTTCCACAAGAGGTTCCGATAACGGCAACCGCCAGTAGAGCGATTGCGATGCTTAGCTTTTTTGTTTTCATTGTTACTTTTTGTTTTTATGTAGTTTATATTCTTTTTTATGAACTTGCAAATGGCTTTTAGTTCTGGTTCTTTACACAACGAACTGTTTGACCGCTAAGTACACTGATATAACTCAGAGACAATCTGCCTTCCGGATACTTCGCCATTGAGAATGTGCTCATTAGTCCGAAGAACTGAATATTGGTCAGGTCGCCGGTGCTTGTACTATAAATAGGCTTATATGCAGTTGAAGTCATGTAATAACTCATACTGGGTTTTCCAAACCATTCGGTTACCGTACTGTTGCTGCTGGTTATTGCCGTTGCCTGATATTTGGGGACGGTTGAATAATCGGTTGACATACGTACTCCCGAGAATTGATAATTAAATTTAGCCTCGTTGAGTGTCGGGATTTTACCACCGTCATATGCTGTGTCATAGAAAAGAGCGTCTTTTCCGTTTTCCAGACTATTGCCGTCCGCATCTTTGGTCGAATTACCTACAAGGCTGAAATATTCGGCGCGAGTCGGGATGTGCCATCCCTTCGGACAGATGCCCTGTGCTCCTTCAAAGTCGTAGCAGTTTTCCGGAGTAACTGCTTTGCCGCTAAGTGCGGCATGAATGTCGTAGAGATAACCGTACTGCTTGATAGAGGCTTCGTCCTGCAATGCTTTAGCGGTAAGTGTACCGTCAACTGTAACCAATTCGTACGGATACCAGATGTGAGAATCTGCAGCCGGATCACTTGACGGAGTATATCCATCCGGTACATAGCGTAATGGTTCCGCCATCCATGTTGTTCCGTTGGAGAGAGTTACCGTATTGTAGGTAATGCCGTCGTAGATGAAATATCCGTCATGCTCTTCAAAAGGAACTTCCGAATCATCTCCCTTGATCTCTCCCTCGTCTGTCCAGTTCTCGATTTCACCACTGAGTGTAACGATGATATTATCGGGTAATACACGTATATTGACACTGTATTGTCCGCCTTGAACTAAATCTGTGGATACGAGCTTTTGCATCAATGTATTGTTATCTGAAGTTGTTACTGCAAGAGTGAACGCAGCCGTCTGTGGGACTACAATGGCACGAAAAGTCGTATTCTTCGTCACTTGTTGTGCTGTGATGTCTGTTGCGGCGGCGCTCTCGCTTACGGTTGTCTTCATGGTTGCCCAATCGATATTGGCAGTAGGAACAGAACCTTTGAGCACTATAGATGAAATATCCAAATTCGTTTCGTTTGTCACATTAATAACCAGTTTGGTCAGCATGTGCTTGAAGATCATGCTGATGGAGTTCACCGAAGGAAGTACGTCGGATTTGCTTGCCGCCATAAAGTCGGAGATTCCGTAGTTGGTGGTCTGGTCGGCATGCACGGTGAATGAAGTCGGTACACCGGCTGCGCTGTAAGGATAGTAAGCCACGAATGAAGACTTGTCTGCTCCTTCGGGATACCATTTCAGACTTCCGGCGAAAGCTCCGTCATTGAAAGTCATAAGCTCGTTGGTGGCATATACGGTGCCGTCTTCTTTAGTGACTCTCAATCCGATCTGATCCTGATCTTCGAAATTAACCTCTGTGGCACGTGTGATAATAGGAGTGATGGTCACCCGGTCCACAGATGCTACTCCCTCGTTTTCCTCCTGCTGGCAAGATGCCAGAAATGCTGCTGCCAGCACAAATAATATCCCCTTTTTCATCATTTGATAGTTTTATATTATGTAAATGAATAATTTTAAAATGTATAACCTAACTTAATCGTCTCATTCCAACGGCTCGAACCTGCTATATATTCAAGGTTGAAACCGTGCGTATATCCGCCCTGAATTTCGGCATAAATTCCCCGATGAAAGTGATAGCGTAATCCGACGTTCACTGTCGCCCGTGGGGCAGTTGCATACTCATTCTGCAGATGGTAATAATCTGTCAGGCGGTATGGAGGATCGCCCGGTTCGGCTGTCGTTTCAGTAGTCCTGCTCTTCTCCGTGAAGTCTCCTATGGATAAACTTGCAGCAGCTTTCATATCGAACCTTCCGGCATGAAGTACGCCGGATGCGTAAACCCGTCCACAAGTCATTGTCTGTGACGCGACATAAGGGTACATTTGGGTAGTCATGCTTTTAAAAGACGAAATCTCGGCTCCGACACGCAATTCTCCTTTAGGAGCGATCAACTCATATTCGGGCTGAACGGATAAAGCCTTTCTTTCGAAAATCCGGTTGGAACCGTAAACATGGGTAGTCGTGATTCCGTTGGATATCTCCTGTCCCAATACATTCTCGTCATTTGTCTGGCGTGACCATGAGAGGTTGATCCGCAGGAAATGTTCGGTACTGCCTTTGGCGAAACGGTATCTCAGATGCGATGTAATCCGGTGTGCCGGAAACTTAAACCAGATAACCTCTTTCTCTCCGGCGGTACCGGAAGAATGCAGATACTCCAAATCTCCGTAAAGCGATCCCCATTGAGCCTGAACTGCTGCTCCGTGAGACAGTTCCTTGATGGGGAATCCGTTGATACCCGATTCGCTCAGATGGACTCCGCTTCCCGACCATGCTTCGTAGGCACCGTACATCAGTCCTTTATCAAGGAATGCGTAATAAGGTGTAGCGGCTGTTCCGATCTCTTCTGCTGAAACGGATTCGCTGTTTTTGCTGAAAATATAAGAGAATCCGATCGCATAATGGTCCGAATGATACATGATGCCGGGAGCGACTTTTAAGTCCAGTCTGTAGTTGGTATGCCGCAAGTCCTTGCGTTTGGAGTAATTGGCAGAGGTGAAATCGATCTTTCCGCCGATGCGCCAGTTGGTGCCGGCATCTGCTGCTATACCTCCCATAAACGCATAAGTTTGCAAATCCTTTCGGCCGGGGGTAAACTCCAGCAGGTCTACCGGATAAAAACCGGGATGAATGAACATGGAGCCGCTCATATCCTTGCCGGAAGTGTGGTCGAATGAGAACGAGCCGATCAGAGAATACTTCTTTAAGTGTGTGATGGACTTGGCTACTGCACCGGCACTCCATAATTTACCGGCTTCGTAGTAGTTGCGGAAGTCACCATGATTGTTCTTGCCGTACAGCTCGGCGTAGGAGACGGTGACGCTGTCCATCATGATTCCCGTTACGTTTGTTCCGGCATTCCATGAATTTCGTCGTTCGATAACATCGTAAGTCTGTGCCGAGCTTACGGCTGCTATACACAGCAGCATACATCCTATATATATTCCTTTCATATTACTCATGCAGGGATTGTTGTTCTCTTTCATAAAAATCGGCGGAAGAGTTGTTCGTATCTTCCAGTATTTCATAACCGGCCTCCTTCGATGCTTCCTCGTCTACCCGACGGTGCAGGCTGCGTCCGTCATACAGTGCGCTTTGGCTGACATATCCGGCATCGATGGAAGGTGAAATGCGTTTTTTGTTGCTCGACGAACCGCCATAGTACACCTCTACCCCGTCAATCACCCAGTCGAGCGGAATCTTGATGACTTGATCCACCGTGCTGCCGGGCTTTTGTATCACACTGCCTGTTTGCTGTACATACTCCTGTATCGTAGTGTCCTGAGCCTTGAAGATGACAGTGGCGGGAGAAAATATGGAGAATGTATATGCATTCGCCTGTCCCAGTTTGATGACCACGTCCAGATAATGGTCGTGGCTGATCTGGTCGCCCGGAGCAGGATGATACATCGTATTCCAGTAATAAACATTGTAGCAGGCAAAATATCCCGGTTTGTTCAGATTGACCGACAGCGGGTATTGGGCGGCATGATCTATGGCGCCGTTGACGGCGATGACTGCATCTGCACCGGGTGCCAGCGGGAAGGAAGTGCCGTTACCGCGGAATTGCCAGATGCACTGGACGATAGGAGCGAAATCGGGGAAAATGGTTGCTCCGGTTGCTTCGTCCTGCGTCACCCATACGTTGGTGGACTGGGAGTTGTAAGGATCGAGTGTACCTAAGCATAAATGGTCGAGATACTGCGTCTGGGAATCATTGTTGTGCAGGATAATGTATTTATCAGCCTGATAAGTACCTTCCTGCGGCAGCTTGGTACATCCTCCGCAATAGATTTCCTTGATAATGATGGCACCGGCTTTGGAGTGTGTGAGCGGAACGTTGAGTGTGACATCCCCGTTTACGAGTTTTACCTTGTCTGCCAGTCCGTTGAATATATGCTGATCGGCTTTATCGCTGATTTGTATGCGGTATATGCCGTTGGTCAGGGCGAATTGCGCTGTACCGTTCTGGTCGGTTACCGTCTTGTAGGAATTGCCGCGGTCGATGTCTTCGATTTGGACGGTGATGCCTTCCCGAAGGTATTCCGCATAATCGTCCGGATAGACGGCAGTCACCTGCAAGGTGTGCAGCTGGTCTTCGTAAGGATTGCCTTTGTCGATGTCTGTACATCCTCCGAGTAAGGATGTGACGAAAAGCAGTATGATATAGATTGACTGTTGTTTCATATTTCTAAAGTTTAATGCGGCAGGTTAGTCCATAATAAAAGTTCGGGGTAAAGATTGCACTGGTTCCGGTTGCGTATGATTTCACATACGCCCGTGAGTTCGTGAAATTAATCGCGTTGAACGACAGCGAAACATGATCGCCTATCTCCTTGGTAATGCTGATATTGGCAGAGAAATACGGATCATATCCGTCGGCTGCGAAAGTATAGGCATTGCCCGATTTACGTATCAGATGTGCGAAGTCCGGATTTTCGGCTTCGGCGGCGGTGAACGGATGTACCTCGTTGTTCAGGTCGAGGTAGGCAACCGGATAAATGGCCGTATAAGAATTTCCGTCGTAGATGCTGCCTCCTGTTTTCTCGTTGCTGTTCTCGCTGACGTTGAACGCGTAGGACGTACCGTTATATTCGGAGAGATTCTGCGACCGCTTGATGAGCGAGGCTTCCAGTTTGCAGGATATGATCAGCCTTGCTTTCGGGATACGGGTGATCGCTGTGATATTGGCATCCAGCGAGTGAGTGCGCTTGCCGTTGGCAGTCGTGGATGAGTTGTCGCCGTTGGCATATATACCTACATATTGGTAGGAACGGTTGGCGAGACTGGTGTGCGACCATCCGTTCTGGTAGTAATAAGACAAGGAGTTGTCTATGTATTTGGTATATGTATAGGCCGCATCCACACGGAACTGCGTACGGAGGGGAGTGATCTCCGGAAAATCGATGATCATTTCCGCTCCTCTGCGGGTGATGTCCGGTCCGTTATCGGGAGAGGTTGACTTGACGAAAGTCTGGTCTTTCACCTTTACGTCCAGCGGTGTCCAGTAACTGTTCTCATCGTCACGTATATATCCCATGCCCGTCTGATTGTCCACGGTAATCTGCGGATTAGCGGATAGCTCGAATCCTTCCGGCAACTGTAGAACATTGTATGCGAACGGAGTATAGGTACTTGTATATTTATAAGGCATCTTCGTGCGGTTAAAGTATCCTACCAGTGAAATACGGGTGCGGGCCACATTGATGTCAACTCCTATTTCGGCATTCTGATTCTTCTGCCAGCGTAGTTTCTCATTGTGTAATAAAGTATATGGCTGACTGTAATAGACGTAAGCCGACTCATTGTTATTGTATGAGACTCCGAAAGTCTGAATATCCCGATACTCCTGTCGGGGATAGAGCACATAGTACGAAGGCAGCTTCTCGGTCACTCCCCATCCGCCCCGAATCGCTATGTTTTCGTTCAGCTGCCATCTGGCGTTGAAACGTGGCGACAGTGTGTTCAACTTGTCGTATTGCGTTCCGCTGATGAACAGATTCTCCCAACGCAATCCCGCCATCAGCCTCAGCATGGTGCTGCCGACAGGTACCGACAGGCTTTCTTCCGCATACAACGAAACATTGTGCATATATGGATAAGCCGAGTAAGAACGGGGACGATACCCGTTGGGAGCCAGCGAAGGATTCTGATAATACTCTCCGTCGCCCACATTGCCTGTTCCTTTCCATTGCACGCCTGCTTTCAGATTGCTGGTTATGTTCTTGAAACGACGGTTCCATTCGTACTTCAACGAAGCGGCATAATCCAGTTCTTTGGAATCGACAATCTGATCGGCAAAGAAATGGTAAGGCAGTTTGCCTGCAATGAAATAGCCTTCCTGTTCGGCGTGGACTGCCGGCTGTTCGGACGCATAAGAATAAGGTGTATGTGCATGCGACTTGTTATCATTGTAATACACCGATGCATCCAGTTTGAGGTTGGTAATCCATGACTTGTTGAGCAGCCATGCCAATGACGTGTTTGCACGGAAAACGTTGTCTCTGACTTTGGTATATTCTCCCGTATATGCGTCGGGATCATCCTTCGTATTCATACCTCCGATGTTACCGGTCAGCCCGATGTCGAATCGGAGCACTTTCCGGAACGTATTGCTGTAACTTGCGGAGAATCCTCTGCGGGTATAAGAAGTATAGGGTGAATTAAGCTTTTGAGTAGCCTTGGTCCATTCACCGCTTATGTTGACGATTCCTTTATCGTTGCCGAGGTCCAGCCCTTTGGAAAAGGATACCTGTTCTGTGCGGGGATTGATGGATAGCAGTACATTCCACGGAGTCTTCCCTTTCTTCGTATGGATTTTGACCATACCGCTGTTCAAGTTTCCGTACTCTGCCGAAGGTACTCCGGTGATGACTTCTACCGATTCGATATCGGCCACAGAGATGCTGCGGGTATCTATTCCGGTCATATTGCCGAAAGAAGAGTTGTTGCCGATGCGTACTCCGTCTACTTCTATCGCCGTTCCGAAAGCCGCGTTGCCTGCGGATGAACCTCCGTCGCGCAGAGAGAAAATATTGTTGCTGGTCAAGTCCGGGACTTTCGTCTTTCCTCCCGGAAGAAGGGCGGAAATATCGCTTACATTCGATATCTGCAGATGTTCCAGTGCGTTACTCCCGATGTTGAGCGTGGTGTTCAGTTCAGTCTTCGGAGCTTGTGCGGTAACGATTACGTCGTTCAGGGCAAGTGTATTTTCCTTCAGTTGTATCTTTAATCCTTTGATGCTGTTGTTCACATTCACCGGAACCGTTGCCGGAACATAACCGAGGAAGGAAACTTCCAATTGATACTTGCCTTCCTGTATTCCTTGTATCGTAAATTCCCCCTTCTGGTCGGATACAGCCCACAAATAGGTACCTTTGATTAAAATGGATGCGCCGGGCAACGGCGAACCCGTCCTTTCGTCGGATATACGACCGGAAATAGAATAATTGTTAGGATTGGCTTCAATTCTGGAAACGATCAAAGAAAGAAGCAAGCAGAGCATTATTTTAAGTGTAAGAAACCTCATAGAACAAATTTTGTGCAAATTTCGTTCTATATCGTTAATACTACAATCGCAAATAATGACTATTTTGGGAGTATGCGAGTACCCATAAATAGGTATTTCTCTCCATAGTGATTTGATAGCAGTTTTGCTCTCATGCTCTAACAAACGGTCTGTATCCCTTTATTCATCGTGGTTTCCAGTGTGGTAGCAACTGTGGCGGCAGGTATGAGGGCAAACGGTTGCTCTCACTTGCATCATGGACTTAATCTCGTTTGTTTAGCTTTATGCTTTGATTTGCAGGATGTTAATGTCTGGTGTGTCAACTGTTAACAATTGGCATCCCAGCTATTAATAACTGAGAAATCAGTTGTTAATAGCTGACAACTCCTTCATTATAGACTGATAAATGGTTTGAAATGGCTTGAAAGGACAGGTTAAATGAGTCAGTTGTTACGGTCAAGTCATTTCAATCGACAGTTGTTTCAGATAGTTTCAGGCGCTTGAAACTTTTAGTTTCACATCGAGAAACCAATGGCTTCAAAGGTTGAAACTATTAGTTTCAAGGCATGAAACCTTTTGTTTCAAGGCATGAAACCGAATTTGGAACTACTTCTTGGAGAATAATTTTGTAGGAGAGATGGGAAAAGGAAAGCCTTGGTGACTTCAAGGCAAATAAAGAAGATCGGCTTGCGCTGCGACGATTGTCATGTAGCAAGCCGACCTTTATTTCATTTTATCTATGTATCTTATACGTTCTTTACTTTGATCAGATACTCTGCGATCTGTACAGCATTCAGTGCAGCACCTTTCTTGATCTGATCGCCAACGATCCAGAATGTCAGACCGTTTTCATTTGTAAGGTCTTTGCGGATACGTCCAACGTACACAGGGTCTTTGCCTGCAAGGAACAACGGCATCGGGTATTCCTTTTCGGCAGGATTGTCCTGAAGAACGAGACCCTCGCCTTTGGCGAATGCTTCACGGGCTTCTTCTACCGAGATCGGACGTTCTGTTTCCACCCAGATGCTTTCAGAGTGAGCACGAAGTGCGGGAACACGTACGCAGGTTGCACTGACTTTCACGTCAGAGTGCATAATCTTGCGTGTTTCGTTGTACATCTTCATTTCTTCTTTGGTATAACCGTTTTCTGTGAACACATCGATCTGCGGAATCAGGTTGAATGCCAGCTGATAAGCAAACTTCTCTACTGTCACAGGCTCGTTGGCCAATACCTGACGGTATTGTTCGTACAACTCGTCCATAGCGGCAGCACCGGCACCGCTGGCAGCCTGATAAGTAGATACGTGCACGGTTTTTATATGAGAAAGCTGTTCGATGGCTTTCAGTGCAACTACCATCTGGATAGTTGTACAGTTAGGATTGGCAATGACGCCACGCGGGCGCTCCAACGCATCTGCGGCATTTACTTCGGGCACTACCAAAGGCACATCAGCGTCCATACGGAAAGCGCTGGAGTTGTCGATCATCACAGCACCGTATTTGGTGATTGTTTTCTCGAACTCCTTGGATGTTCCTGCACCGGCAGAAGTGAAAGCAATGTCTACTCCTTTAAAGTCATCGTTGTGTTGTAAGAGTTTGACCTCGATCTGTTTACCGCGGAAAGTATAGGTTGTTCCGGCACTGCGTTTAGAACCGAACAAAACTAACTCGTCCATCGGGAAATTTCTCTCATCGAGCACGCGCAGGAATTCCTGTCCTACGGCTCCGCTTACGCCAACAATAGCTACTTTCATCTTTTTCTTTTGTTAAATGTGAATAATGTGGTTAATCGCTGCAAAATTAGAACATTTTATCATATAATCAGCATTTTGGAGATACTTCTTCACATTTTATCAGTTCCCATCCTTTAAATTGGAGCAAAATGCAATGCAATGCAGTCCCTTCACTGATAGTTGTTACCTTTTTATCCCGGCTATATTGTTTTAGTTGCCCTCTGCCTTCTTCCGCTTGTTCTTCCAGTTCCTTATCGGTGGCGGTGCGCGGGAGGTATTTTAATTCTAGAATATAACTGTGTGCCGTGTCCGGGTAGCGGGATTTGTCCGGCAGGAGGAAAAAGTCACAATATCCGTAATTCATCTCCAATTCCGGCTGAACCAGATAATAAGAAGCAAGAGCAAGGTATGCTTTGAAGAAACCTTGCAAATTGTGTTCTCCCTCGATGGCATCGCGGATGGCGGAGTTTTCTTTATAGGCAAGGGCTATGTACTCAAACAGAGGGCGCCATTGTCCGTCGAAGGCCATGTCGTCAATTAAATCTTTTAAGTGAGGCAAGAATACTTCCTTACGCTGCTGGTAGTATTCCCGAAGGAATCCGAAATACTGCTCACGGACGCAATTGTTAGGAATGCACATCACAATACGGTCTCCACGTGTGCCGCACATTGTAAGCAGTCCATAATAATAAAGCAGGCTGCGGAAATTGTCTGTTTCAACAATCTTCTCTGCCGGGAAGGAGGTGTGGAGGTTTACCAGTATCTCTCCTTTGGCAGCTATCTCTTCAATCGTACTCATGCGGTCTCCTCCCGATACATTCTCATGATCGAGGCGTGCCAGCATTTTCAATTTGCTGTAGTCCGTACGGATATTCTTGTCGACCAATTCTTCCGGAGATGCGTCGAAATTAACCCGGTGACGCAAATAATATAGTGTCATGTCGCAATTGAACATTCTCGGATCGGTCTTCAAGCTGGCTTTGGCAAAGCAGTAATTGTCATACCACGGTTTCATTTCATTAATCATGGCATCTATATCTCCTTTCAGCATACCTTCTTTCTGATAATAGCCGAACATCTCCCGTACATCTGTTTCACTGAATCCCATCATCATATTGAAGTGCGGGTCCACACTGATATTCCAGTCTATGTTATATCCGCTGGATAAGTCGTCCAGCGTAACAGGACTTACCCCCATCAGGAAGATGCGTTCGAACATACCCTTGAACTGCTTGAAGTATTCCCGGTAGAAGCCGCTGGCGTGGGTCAGGTCGCGGAAAAGGTTTTTCCCCTGTTCACTCAGGATGACATTCGTAAAGTTGTCATATTCATCAATGATGAGGTAGAGCAAATGTCCCAGGCGGCGGGCGGTGGCTTCCAGCCAATGCAGCTTTGTAGCGGCTTCGGTAGAAGCGATGATTTGCTCCAGTTCTTTCTCGCCTTGGTAGTATTCCCGGTAAGTACTGAAGAAGTCGTTCAACTGTATGCAGCAATAATTGTTGAAGTTGTCTTCCAGACTTCCACGTCCCAGGTTTGCTTTGGAAAAGTCAAAATAGAGCACCTGGTAGATTCCCTGAAGCGGGGTGGGGTGCTTACCGATCCATAGATTGCCGAACCGTTCTTCAAAACGATCTTTCTGTGAAATATCGTAATAGGCACGCATCATGGTGAGAAATACACTCTTGCCGAACCGTCGGGGACGAATAAGGAAAAGGTAGTTTGCTATTTCTTCTATCTGGGGAATGAAATGCGTTTTATCTACATAATAATAATTTTGGTCTATCAGCCTGCTGAAGTCCGATATGCCATAAGGGATTCCTTTTGCCATAATGCGTTCATTTTATTGGGATGGATGCAAAGTTAAGTTTTCTTTTTATCTCCAACAACTATCCTTCTGCAATTGTTGCTATTATTCCTATTAAATAAACAGGAGGATGAGATTTATAATACCTGCATTGTGATTCTGCGAACTTTTTTGTTCCTTTGCGTAGAAATCCTAAAACCACGGACCTATGAACCTGTTTGAATTCAATTTAGCGTTACCGATAACCGATCCGACTTGGGTGTTTTTTCTGGTGCTAATTATCATTCTCTTTGCTCCGATGATTCTGGGGCGCCTTCATATACCTCATATTATAGGTATGATTCTGGCCGGTGTGCTGATCGGCGAACACGGATTCCATGTGCTCGACCGTGACAGCAGCTTCGAACTGTTTGGTAAAGTGGGGCTTTACTATATCATGTTCCTTGCCGGACTCGAAATGGACATGGAGGACTTCAAGAAAAACCGGATGAAGAGCGTTGTCTTCGGCTTGCTTACTTTCCTGATTCCTATGGCGCTGGGTATATGGAGCAGTATGAGCATGCTGGGATACGGTTTTCTTACCGCAGTGCTGCTCGCCAGTATGTACGCTTCTCACACTTTGATTGCTTATCCTATTATCAGCCGTTACGGATTGTCCCGTCTGCGTAGTGTCAATATTACTATCGGTGGTACGGCCATTACGGTCACTCTTGCCCTTATCATCCTTGCCGTTATTGGCGGAATGTTTAAAGGCACCGTCGATGGTCTGTTCTGGGTGTTCCTCGTTGCGAAAGTAGCCTTCCTTGGTTTCCTTATTATCTTCTTCTTCCCCCGCATCGGACGCTGGTTCTTCCGGAAGTATGACGATAGCGTGATGCAGTTCGTGTTCGTGCTGGCGATGGTCTTCCTCGGAGGCGGACTGATGGAGTTTGTTGGAATGGAAGGAATTTTGGGAGCTTTCCTTGCCGGATTGGTCCTGAACCGCTTGATTCCTCATGTCTCTCCGCTGATGAACCGTCTGGAATTTGTGGGAAATGCCTTGTTCATTCCTTACTTCCTGATCGGTGTCGGTATGATTATCGATGTCAGAAGCCTGTTTACGGGGGGCGAAGCATTGAAAGTGGCGGTAGTCATGACAGTGGTAGCTACTTTCAGCAAATGGCTTGCCGCATGGATCACGCAGAAGATTTACCGTATGCAGCCCAATGAACGCAGCATGATCTTCGGACTCAGTAATGCACAGGCGGCGGCTACGCTGGCAGCGGTGCTGATCGGGCACGAAATTATCATGGAAAACGGAGAGCGTCTGCTCAATGATGACGTACTGAACGGTACGGTCGTGATGATCCTTTTCACCTGTGTCATCAGTTCGCTGGTAACGGAACGTTCCGCCCGCCGGTTTGCACTGAACGAAGATGCGCAGCCCGAAGATAAGGGAGCGAAGAAAGCGATGGAGCAGATTCTGATTCCGGTAGCTAATCCGGAAACGATTGAGAACCTGGTGAATCTCGCCCTGGTGATCAAGGATGCCAAGCAGAAGAATGGCATGATTGCCCTGAATGTGATTAATGACAATAACAGCTCGGAGAATAAGGAACTGCAAGGCAAGCGGAATCTCGAAAAAGCCGCCATGATTGCCGCCGCCGCCGATGTGCCGGTGACGATGGTAAGCCGCTACGATCTGAACATTGCTTCGGGGATTATACATACGATTAAGGAATATGAGGCTACGGATGTAGTGATCGGTCTGCACCGCAAGGCGAATATCGTCGATTCCTTCTTTGGCAACCTTGCCGAAAGCCTGCTGAAAGGTACTCACCGCGAAGTGATGATAGCCAAATTCCTGATGCCGGTCAATACGCTCCGCCGCATCATCATCGCCGTTCCGCCCAAAGCCGAATTTGAAACCGGTTTTTCCAAATGGGTAGAGCATTTCTGCCGGATGGGAAGCATTCTCGGTTGCCGCGTGCATTTCTTTGCCAATGAACGTACACTGATGCGTCTGCAACAACTGGTGAAGAAGAAATTCAGCGGTACCCCGACCGAATTTTCTCTGCTCGAAGAGTGGGGCGATCTTCTGCTGCTGACCGGACAGGTGAATTACGATCATTTATTCGTTGTCATCTCGGCCCGTCGGGGTTCTATCTCGTACGATCCGTCCTTTGAACGTCTGCCGGCACAGCTGAGCAAGTATTTCTCCAACAACAGTCTGATTATCCTGTACCCCGACCAGTTCGGCGATCCGCAGGAGATTGTGTCTTTCTCCGACCCGCGTGGTTACAACGAATCGCAGCATTATGAAAAGGTGGGCAAATGGTTTTATAAATGGTTTAAGAAAAGCTGATGGAAGAAAATAACTGGCAACAACGGACAGAACTCCTGTTGGGAGAAGAGAAAATGAAGCGTATCCGTGCTTCGCATGTATTGGTTGTCGGGCTGGGAGGCGTGGGGGCGTATGCTGCCGAAATGCTTTGCCGGGCTGGGGTAGGCAGGATGACGATTGTAGACGCGGATACCGTGCAGCCTACCAATATGAACCGTCAGCTTCCTGCCATGCATTCCACCCTGGGGATGCCGAAAGCGGAAGTGTTGGCGGCACGCTACAAAGACATCAATCCGGATATTGAACTGACCGTTTTACCCGTCTATCTGAAAGACGAGAACATCCCCGAACTGTTGGACTCCGCTAAGTTTGACTTCATAGTGGATGCCATCGATACGATCAGCCCCAAATGCTTTCTGATCTATGAAGCGATGAAGCGTCATATAAAGATTGTTTCCAGCATGGGCGCAGGCGCGAAGAGCGATATTACGCAGATTCGCTTTGCCGACCTTTGGGATACCTATCACTGCGGACTCAGCAAAGCGGTGCGGAAGCGTTTGCAGAAAATGGGAGTAAAGCGTAAACTTCCCGTCGTATTCAGTACCGAACAGGCGGACCCGAAAGCGGTATTGCTCACGGATGACGAACGGAATAAGAAATCGACCTGCGGAACGGTCAGCTATATGCCGGCAGTCTTCGGCTGCTATCTGGCGGAATATGTCATTAAACGAATCTAAGAAGCTATTATGATAAAATTAGAAGGAATAACCAAGAGTTTTGGTTCTTTGCAGGTGCTGAAAGGCATTGACCTGGAAATCAATAAAGGTGAGATCGTCAGTATCGTAGGACCTAGCGGAGCCGGAAAAACGACTCTCTTACAGATCATGGGAACGCTTGACGAACCGGATGCGGGCACGGTGGCGATTGACGGAACGGTAGTCAGCCGGATGAAGGAGAAAGAACTGTCCGCTTTCCGCAATAAGAATATCGGTTTTGTGTTTCAGTTTCATCAGCTTCTGCCGGAGTTTACCGCGTTGGAGAATGTGATGATCCCCGCATTTATCGCCGGAGTATCGTCTAAGGAAGCAAACGAACGTGCTATGGAGATACTGGCTTTCATGGGACTCACCGACCGTGCTTCCCATAAGCCGAACGAACTGTCGGGAGGAGAGAAGCAACGGGTGGCCGTAGCACGTGCCTTGATTAACCATCCGGCAGTCATCCTTGCGGACGAACCTTCCGGAAGTCTCGATACACATAATAAAGAAGATTTACACCAATTGTTCTTCGACCTGAGGGACCGGTTGGGACAGACTTTCGTCATCGTTACCCATGATGAAGGACTGGCCAAAATCACCGATAGAACGGTACATATGGTGGATGGCACAATTAAAAAAGATTAATAAGGAAACCAAACTTCTAAAAATGGATACCAAATCACTAGAAGATTGTGTGAGTTCAATCTTTTAGCTATATATTTATAGTCGCTTCTCTACGTAAGTCTGTGAAGATGTCAGTAGAGTGTTTGTTTTGTTTGTGTGTGATGCATTCTTGTCTGGTGTGATAGGAATGCATCTTTTTTTATATATCACAACAAATACGATTCTAGTCGTAACAAACATAAGGCGCCATTCGTTCGAAATCTGCGGGTGTGAATTCCTCGTAAAGCATCAGTTGTTTCAAGTCTCTTACTTTCCCCTTCTTCTTCCGGTACTCTGCAATGACCTTGGCTTGATAATAGCTGATGTACGGATGATGCATCATTCGCTCTACACTTGCCTTATTGATGTTGATCCGGTGAATCTTTCCGGCATCCACGGAGAACCACGAACGGAGCTTTTCCGCTTTTAACCGAATCTCCCCTAACTGTTCTATCTGATAGAATCCTCCCAATAACCGGCGACGGTTTACAATCGATCGGGCAATCCGGCTTCCGATCCCCGGAATCTTTTTAAGTTCGGTGGTATCCGCCTGATTAAGGTCGATGATAGTGCCCGGCGGGTATTTCATTAAAGTATCATATGGGGCAGTCGCTTGTACTACTAATATCCGGCTGGTATCTTGAAGGACTGGTGTTTCGGCAATGCGTATATACGGTTGAAGAGTCCGGTATTGTTCTTCCGCCAGCCCGTATATTTTCCGAAAGTCTTCCGGACGTCGGAATCTGCCTTGCTTTCTGCGGTATCGCAGAATATTGCCCGCCATCCAGGTAGGTAAGCCGAGACTGAGGAAAGTGGCGGAGTCGGCGGTATTCGGATCGAACGCTGCCGGTCTGATTTCTTTTTTCGGATAGGCGGGCGATGAATACCTGCCTCTGTAAACTGGATATTTCTTGTCCTGCTTTGCTTCTTTTATGGAAGAGATAAATTCATTATATTCCTTTTCGGATTTCGCCTGTTCAGCCGGGTCGGTTTTCTCCGGTCCGGAGAAAGCCTGCAAGAGTGCGGGGATTGTGTATACCCCTATAACAAGAACGACAAGGACGATAATGCCTTGTCGTTCGGTTTTAGTAAAATAAAAAAAGTCTTTCCACATTATAGTTTGATAAGTCCCAACTCATTGATAAAGATCAGAGAGATGGCAATCGGTGCAATATATCTTAATATAAAGATGATCAGTTTGTATACGGGAACTTTCAGCGAACCGTCATTGGTGATCTCCGACCAGACGATTTTCTTGTCGAGATACCATCCGGTAAAGATGGAAATGCACAGACCGCCGAGTGTCAGCATGATCTTAGCCGTGACAAAGTCGAATAAGTCAAAGATTCCCAATCCGAAGATGGTGAATCCTTTCATCACTCCGAGCGACAAAGAACAAAGGATACCTAAGAAGATACATCCTCCGGTCACCAGTCTGGCTGCCTTGCCGCGTGTGAAGTTGAATTCTTCGTGCAGATAAGCGGTGACCACTTCGTGCAGGGAAATGGTGGAAGTCAGTGCTGCCATGGCAAGCAATACGTAGAACATGACGGAGAAGATATAGGCCAATATCGGTACTCCGCTGAATGCCTGCTGGAATACATTGGGCAGTGTGATAAAGATAAGGCTCGGACCCGCGTCCGGTTGTATCCCTACAGAGAATGCGGCCGGAAAGATAATGAAGCCTGCCAATACTGCTACAAACGTGTCTATAATCCCTACGCTGAATGCTGTCTTGGTCAGATTGGTTTCTTTGCTGAAATAAGAAGCGTAGGTGCAGAGAC
Organism: Bacteroides sp. 1_1_14; assembly: GCF_000162515.1. Lineage (NCBI taxonomy): Bacteria > Pseudomonadati > Bacteroidota > Bacteroidia > Bacteroidales > Bacteroidaceae > Bacteroides > Bacteroides sp. 1_1_14. The sequence goes on from NZ_GG774708.1 coordinate 184,273, forward strand.
ATCCCATCCCCAGACTAAGGGAGAAGAAAGCCTGTCCCATCGCACTCAGAAATACATTTCCGTCCACCTTGCTGAAATCCGGTTTCAGCAGAAACTCGATACCCGCACCAGCTCCCGGCAGGGTAACCGAACAGATTACAAGTATCAATATAATAATGAACAGGGTTGGCATCATGATCTTGGAAGATTTCTCGATACCTTTCTCCACGCCTTTGACAATAATAAAATGAGTAACCAACAGAAACAGAACCAACCACAAGACCGGTCGCCACGGACTGCTGGAGAACTGCTGGAAGGAAGAGATGAATTCTGTGGGAGTCTTACCCGTAAAGCCGTTCGTAAGAGCTTCATACACATACTCCAGCGTCCATCCTGCCACTACGGAATAATAACTGAGAATCAGAAAAGCTGCGAGGACTCCCATGCGTCCCACCCAGCGCCAATGAGTGCCGGGAGCTAATTTCTGATAGGCTCCCGCTGTATTTGCCCTCGAACGGCGTCCGATTAGGAATTCGGCAATCAAAATGGGAAGTCCCAAAAGAAAAACGCATCCTAAATAGATCAGTATAAAGGCTGCGCCACCGTGATTACCCGTTTCATAGGGAAATCTCCAGATGTTTCCCAATCCTACTGCCGAGCCGGCGGAAGCAAGTATTACGCCTAATTTACTTCCGAAGTTCGCTCTATCAATTTTCGTCATAAATCTTGTTTTGTCTTACAAATCGTTATAAAATGTATGTATTAAAATGCAAATATAGAAAATGATAGTTATATTTGTACCGGAATCGTAATTTTATTTAGATATGCTATCTTATATTAAGAAATATCCTATTTCACTTTTTATCATCTTAACTGTGATTTATCTGTCTTTCTTCAAACCTCCTAAAACGGACTTGAATGAAATCCCTAACTTAGATAAATTAGTTCACATCTGTATGTACTTTGGTATGTCAGGTATGTTATGGCTGGAATTTCTGCGGGCGCATCGTCGTGATGACGCACCGTTATGGCACGCATGGGTAGGGGCATTCCTCTGTCCCATACTGTTCAGCGGCTGTGTGGAATTGCTGCAAGAATATTGCACGACTTATCGGGGAGGAGACTGGCTGGACTTTGCCGCCAACTCGGTGGGTGCCATCCTTGCCAGTTTAGTGGCTTATTATGTGGTTCGTCCGCGAATGATGAGAAGGGAATAGAAGACTGTAGTAATGCATAATCATACTCATGCCTATGAGAAAAAATTCTCATTGCAGTGAGAAAATATTCTCAGAGGTATGAGTATTTTTTCTCATCGTGGTGAGAATTTTTTCTCAAAGGCATGAGAATACTTTGAGAAAATAACAGCGATATTATAGATAATCTACAACCGAACTGAGCTTAATTCCGTTGGACCCTTTGATCAGGATAGTGTATCCTTTCGGCTTGTCGGCTTCCAGTTCCTTTATTACTTCCTGTACGTTGGGATAGGTTTGGAAGGAGTGCTCTGCTGCTGCAAACTGATCTCCTACCAGCCATACTTTTTCGAACGCGCATTCTTTGAGGTAGTCTGCTATCTTCTGATGTTCGGCAGCGCTTTCGGCACCCAGTTCGCGCATATCACCAAGGATGAGCATTTTGTGAGGAACTTCCATGTTGCGGAAGTTCTGTAAGGCAGCCATCATGCTGGTCGGATTGGCGTTGTATGCGTCGATGATCAGTGTGTTATCGTCCGTTTTCTTTAGTTGCGAGCGGTTGTTCTGTGGTGTATATCCGGCTAAGGCTTCGTTGATCTTTGCATCTTCCACTCCGAAGAAGCGACCGATGGTGATGGCAGCCAGTGCATTGGGGAAGTTGTATTCTCCGATCAGTTGCGTCTGAACCTGATAGGATTTACCATCCTTGCCCGCTTTCCATTCGAAAGTGAGATAAGGGGAGTTGCCGGTGATTCGTCCGTTTACGTAAAGGTCATCTTCGGTGCCGTAAGGGATCAGGTTCAGTCCTTCGGCAATGTTCATCAGATAAGCATTGTCGTGATGGATAAAGACGGTAGAACCTTCTTTCTTACGGAGAAAGTCATAAAGTTCTCCTTTGGTTTTTATCACACCTTCGAAAGAACCGAAGCCTTCCAAATGGGCTTTGCCTACATTGGTGATGATACCGCAGTCCGGCTCTACGATTTCGCTGAGGAATTTGATTTCTCCCGGATGATTGGCGCCCATCTCGATGACGGCAAGGTCGTGTTCCGCTTTCAGGCGGAGCAGGGTAGAGGGCACGCCGATGTGGTTGTTCAGATTACCTAACGTATAAAGAATGTTGTGGCTCTGAGAGAGTACGGCGGAGATCAGTTCCTTCGTAGTCGTCTTGCCGTTGGTACCAGTGATACCGATTACTCGTGTACCCAGCTGGCGGCGGTGGTAATTGGCAAGCTGCTGCAATGTTTGCAGGCAGTCGTCTACGAGTATATATCGTTGATCGCCTTCAATCGCGTATTCGGATTCGTCGATGACAGCATAGGCGCAACCGGTTTCCAATGCTTTTCCGGCAAAAGCGTTTCCATTGAATGACTCGCCTTTCAGAGCGATAAACAGTGATCCTTCAGGACAGTTCCGACTATCGGTCGTCACTAATTGGCAATCCAGAAATATCTGGTAAAGAGCAGAAAGTTTCATAGCCTGAGCTTTTATTTTTAAATGTTGCAAAGATAGGCTATTCTTTCGGATTTGGTATCGGTCAGAAGCGTTTTTTACTCAGCATATACCAAAGGAAGAGTCAGCACCATCCGGCACCCGTCCGTATAGGATGAATCGATGTGGAGGCTGCCTCCTAACTTTTCGGCAATCGTCCGGCTGATCGACAGTCCGAGGCCCGTGCCCTGTGAGAAGGAGTTCATTTTGTAGAAGCGTTCGAATACTTTTTCCTGTTTCTCCTTAGGGATTCCTATACCGGTGTCGGTAACGCTGATCTCGAGTTTCTTTTCTGCTTCCAATACCGAATAAGTCAGTTCGATGCTGCCATGAGTCGTGAATTTGATCGCATTGTGTGCCAGATTGGCAAGTAACTGCGAAATGCGTTCCGGATTGCTGAGTATGATTAGTTTTTCCCTTTCCGGTTTGAAAAGGAATTCGACTGTGTCTTGTTTCTGCATTTTAGCTACTTCGATAGATAGCTGGCAGATCATATTGATATCCGTTTGGATATTTGTAGGGAGCTTGTTATATTGGTCGAGCTCCGACAATGCGAGCACATCGGTCACGAGTCGAAGCAGATCGTCCGTGTTGGCTTTGATGATGTTGACGAATTCTTTCGTTTCCTCATTGCCGTAGTGGTCACTTAATACTTGTGAGAAGCCTATGATCGAATTGAGCGGTGTCCGTATTTCGTGAGACATACTCTGAATAAAAGTCGTTTTCATCTGGCTGGTCGCTTCTGCCTGATCTCTGGCTTTGCGCAGTTCTTCTCTCGAATAAGTCAGTTCTTCGTTCTTATTTCTTAATTCACTTTCCGAGGCCTTCAGCCTCCGGTTCAGACGGCTTTCCCGATATAAGAACAAGAAGAGGATGGCTAACAGGATGATCAATGAAAAAATCAGCGTCGTTTTATTGCTCAACTCCTTTTCTTTTGTCCGAAGCATTAATTCCTTTTTCTCCGCATTGAGCTTTTCTACATTTAGCAGCGTGGCATATTCGCTGCTCGCCAGTTGTTCATTGGCTATTTTCAAAGAATCGTCTACTTCAATATACTTTTTCAGAAATTTCACCGCTTCATCCGGTCTGCCCATCTGTCTGTAGATTTCTCCTTTGAGGCGGTATTGTCCGCTGCTCATGGCGTACTCATTCAGCCGTTGCTCTTCGGCTTTCTGCTTCTCGACAGCTTCCAGTGCCTTGACGAACTGTTTGCTGCGCTGGTAGTAGAAAGCCTCTGTGCGGTAAAACCTTTTTTTGAGTGAGTCCAGCCTTTTGTCCTGGTCGAACAGTTCCCTGCATTCTTTCAGCATCTTCTCCGCTGCTGAGAAATCTTTAAATTCACTGTAATACTCTACGTATGTCAGCTTTGCCAGTATTTTATGGCTGGCGGAGTTGGCTGTTTTTACTGCTTTTTCCAGTGCTTCCAGCGCTGGTTCCGGCTGATGATGCGTAATGTAGTAATTGGCAAGTTGAGCGTAAGTATTACTGATGTTATAGTTTTCTAATTTGTATTTTTCGGTCAGTTCGATTTCTTTCACGCGCCATTCGGACGCCATGACATCAAAGTTCTTGATTGTGTAAATCTGCGACATGATGTTGTAGCAGTACATGAGTCCGGTCTTGTTGTCCTCGGCTTGTGCCTCTTTCAGCACTTTTTCGGCTTCATAGAGGGCGATGTTACTTCTTCCGGTTTTCAGGTAATATAGGATTAGCCGGTTGGCCCAGGCGAAATAGTAGTACTTGGACTGCTGTATTTCTTTAGCGAATTGTTTTACCTTATTGGTATAAAAAATGATGCTGTCTTCATTATTGGCCTGGTAATAATAATAGTCCAGCCGGGTGGAGAGAGCTACCGCCTGCATCCGCTGGTCGTTTTGTCCGCTAGCCATACGGAACAGCGTATCGGACATACTCAGCACGACCGGTTCCAGCAAATGTTCCTGGCAACGCTGGTAGTAGGCATACAAAGAGGAATCAACGTTATAAACTTCAGCTTCTTTCTGGGCTTTTGCAGGAATAACGATGAACAAAAAAGAGACAAGGTATCCTAAGATAATTCGGGACAATCGGCTCATGGTATTCGTTTTCGGTAGTTCTATTGATTGCTATTGATTGCAAATATACGTTTATTTCCTAATTTTAATACGAATACTTGCTTTTTTTATCTACATTTGCAACAGTCTAACTGGAATATAATCAAGAATGAAATTGATCTCTCCAACTTATATAAATGTGAAAGGACGTCTGCTCGATCTTGCTACTCCGCAAGTGATGGGTATTCTCAATGTGACACCCGATTCTTTTTATTCCGGCAGCCGGATGCAGACGCAGGAGGAAATTGCAGCGAGGGCACGGCAGATCATCGATGAAGGAGCCTCTATCATTGATATCGGAGCTTACTCCTCGCGCCCGAACGCCGAACACATCACCGCCGAAGAAGAAATGAACCGCTTACGTACCGGACTGGAGATCGTAAACCGGAATCATCCGGATGCTATCGTTTCGGTCGATACTTTCCGGGCGGATGTAGCCGAACAGTGTGTGGAGGAGTATGGCGTAGCTATCGTCAATGATATCGCTGCCGGTGAGATGGACAACCGGATGTTTGAGACTGTGGCCCGCCTGGGAGTGCCTTATATCATGATGCACATGCAGGGAACTCCCCAAAATATGCAGAAAGAACCCCATTATGATAATTTGATGAAGGAAGTGTTCATGTACTTTGCTCGCAAGGTGCAACAATTTCGTGAATTGGGTCTGAAAGACATTATACTCGATCCGGGTTTTGGTTTTGGGAAGACACTGGAGCATAATTATGAGTTGATGGCTCATTTGGAAGAGTTCAGCATTTTCGAACTTCCACTGTTAGTCGGTGTTTCCCGGAAATCAATGATTTATAAACTATTGGGAGGAACTCCGCAGGATTCATTGAATGGAACAACCGTACTGGATACCGTTGCGTTAATGAAAGGAGCGAACATTCTTCGGGTGCATGACGTGCGCGAAGCGGTGGAAGCCGTCCGGATTGTGGATAAACTGAGAACTGAGAGTGAATATGGCAAATGATAGAATGGCATTATCCGTTGGTGATACTCTCTTGTCGTTTGTGAATTAATAACTTGTAATAAGTAATAAGTACCGTGTTTTTTGACGTTGGCATAAAAGATTTTATCGATGTACTGCTGGTCGCCCTTCTGTTGTACTACACCTACAAACTGATGAAGGCCTCCGGCTCTATCAAGGTTTTTACCGGCATTCTGGTTTTTATCCTGATCTGGCTGGTGGTCACTCAGATTCTGGAGATGAAACTGCTGGGCTCCATATTCGATACCTTGATGAATGTGGGTGTGATTGCTTTGATCGTCCTTTTTCAGGATGAGATTCGTCGTTTCCTCTTGACGCTGGGCTCGCATCGGCATGTCAGTGCATTGGCGCATTTTTTCAGCGGGGCGAGGAAAGAAGCCTTGAAACATGATGATATCATGCCGGTGGTAATGGCTTGCCTGAGCATGGGAAAGCAGAAAGTAGGCGCATTGATCGTGATCGAGCATACCACTCCGCTGGATGAAGTGGTCCGTACAGGAGAAATTATAGATGCGGCTATCAGCCAGCGTCTGATTGAGAATATATTTTTTAAGAACAGTCCTCTGCACGACGGAGCAATGGTTATCAGCAAAAAACGGATCAAAGCCGCAGGCTGTATCCTGCCAGTCTCTCACGACCTGAACATCCCGAAAGAACTGGGCTTGCGTCACCGTGCGGCTATGGGCATCTCGCAGAAATCGGATGCGCACGCCATCATCGTCTCCGAAGAGACAGGAGCTATTTCTGTAGCTTATCGCGGACAATTCTATCTCCGTCTGAATGCCGAAGAACTGGAAAGTCTGCTGACAAAAGAAAACTGAAACTAAATATAAGTGAACATGGACAGACGAAATTTTCTAAAAACCGGAGGTATAGCTCTACTCGGATCATTGGCGACAGGTTCTGCTATGGCTCTGACTACCCCGGGTGCATTGGGCGGCGAAGGAGCTGACAAGAAAGCAGCAGTTGCTTTGGCTATGAATCATTTCGGAGTAAGCGAGGCAGACTTGAAGAAGGTGCTTGCCGCGGCATTGGAGAAAGGAGGCGATTATGCCGACCTTTTCTTTGAACACACGATATCCAACAGCATCCGCCTGATGGATGGTGCAGTGAACAACAGTTATTCGAATATTGACTATGGAGTCGGAGTCCGTGTACTGATTGGAGACCAGAGTGGCTATGCCTACGTGGAGAATATTACTGTGGAGGATATGCTGAAAGCTGCCCGTACTGCCGCCCGCATCGCTTCCGCCAACAAAGGCAACAAACCGCTGAATCTCACCGAAAAGGAACTGAAGAAGAACTATTATACCGTTGCTTCCCCGTGGGAGGAAGTCAGTTTGAAAGATAAGATGCCTTATCTGCAAAAACTGAACGACCGGATTTTCGCTTTGGACAAACGGGTACATAAAGTACAGGCAAGTCAGAGCGATACCACTTCGCATATCTTCTTCTGCAATTCGGAGGGAGTGATGTTCTACGATTACCGTCCGATGGTGACGCTGGGTGCCGTGTGCATCATGGAAGAAGACGGAAAGACGGAGAACGGCTACGCTGCCCGTGCTTACCGCAGAGGATTCGATTTCCTGTCGGACGAGGTAGTGGACGTAATCGCCCGCGAAGCGGTAGACCAGACTTCTCTTCTGTTCAAGGCTATCAAACCCAAAGGCGGTGAAATGCCTGTTGTCATGGGTGCTGGAGGATCGGGTATCTTGCTTCACGAGGCTATCGGACATACTTTTGAGGCGGACTTCAACCGGAAGAATGTTTCCATATTTGCCGATCAGCTGAATAAGAAAGTATGCAACGAACATATCAACGTGGTGGATGACGGTACGATTCCGTTCAATCGGGGCTCGGTGAACTTCGACGATGAAGGTGCCGAAGGACAGAAAACTTATCTGATTAAAGACGGAGTACTGACCAGCTATCTGCACGACCGTATCAGTGCAAAGCATTACGGAGTGGAACCGACCGGCAACGGACGTCGCGAATCGTTCCGCAATATGCCGATACCCCGTATGCGTGCCACATATATGGAAGCCGGAAATGTGAACGAATCGGATATCATATCTTCTGTAAAGAAGGGAATCTTTGTAGATAACTTTACGAACGGTCAGGTACAGATCGGTGCCGGAGACTTTACATTCTTTGTGAAGTCGGGCTACATGATCGAAGACGGTAAACTGACGCAACCGATCAAGGACATTAATATTATCGGTAACGGTCCGAAGGCTTTGGCAGATATCACGATGGTAGCTACCAACGCGAAGATCGACAACGGTACATGGACTTGCGGAAAAGACGGACAATCCTGTCCGGTGACTTGCGGTATGCCTTCAGCCTTGGTTAGCAAACTGACTGTCGGTGGAGAGAACTAGAAGTAAATGCTTACTTTAAAAAGACGAACCTATGATTACAGACGAAAATAAGAAACTGGCACAGTGGGCGATGGACTATGCCTTGAAGAATGGCTGCCAGGCAGCAAAAGTCCTTTTATACTCTTCTTCGAACACTTCTTTCGAACTGCGCGACGCGAAGATGGACAGATTGCAACAGGCATCGGAAGGCGGATTAAGCCTTTCCCTGTATGTGGACGGACGTTACGGTAGTATCTCTACCAACCGCCTGAACCGGAAAGAACTCGAAACATTTATCAAAAATGGAATAGACTCTACGCGCTATCTGGCTAAAGATGAGGCGCGTGTATTGGCAGACCCTTCCCGTTACTATAAAGGTGGAAAACCGGACTTGAAACTATATGATGCCAAGTTCGCATCCTTAAATCCGGACGATAAGATAGAGATGGCGAAAGCCGTAGCGGAAGAAGCACTGGGCAAGGACGAACGGATCATCTCCGTCGGTTCTTCCTATGGCGATGGCGAAGACTTTGCTTATCGCCTGATCAGCAACGGTTTCGAAGGAGAAACAAAAAGTACGTGGTACTCACTCTCTGCCGACATCACGATCAGAGGGGAAGGCGAGGCGCGTCCTTCTGCTTATTGGTATGAGTCGTCGCTTTATATGAACGATCTGATTAAGAAAGGAATCGGTCAGAAAGCGCTGGAACGTGTATTACGCAAACTGGGACAAAAGAAAGTACAGTCCGGCAAATATACGATGGTGGTCGATCCGATGAATTCCAGCCGTTTGCTAAGTCCGATGATCAGTGCGCTGAACGGCTCGGCTTTGCAACAGAAAAACTCATTCTTATTAAATAAATTGAATGAAAAGATAGCTAGTGACCGACTGACTTTGACGGACGAACCTCATTTGGTGAAAGCTTCCGGCGCCCGCTACTTCGACAACGAAGGTATTGCTACGGAACGTCGCTCCATCTTTGACAAGGGAGTACTGAATACCTATTTCATTGATACCTACAATGCTAAGAAGATGGGAGTCGATCCGACTATCAGCGGTTCATCTATTTTGGTCATGGAAACGGGAGATAAGAATCTGGATGGACTGATTGCCGGAGTGGAAAAAGGTATCCTCGTTACGGGCTTTAATGGTGGTAACAACAACAGTTCGACCGGAGATTTCTCTTATGGCATCGAAGGTTTCCTGATTGAGAATGGAAAACTGACGCAACCGGTATCCGAGATGAATGTTACCGGCAATCTGATTACCTTGTGGAACTCGTTGGTTGCAACCGGAAACGACCCGCGTCTGAACTCCTCCTGGCGTATCCCTTCACTGGTATTTGAGGGAGTCGATTTCAGCGGATTGTAGACACTGACTTTGAATAGACTTAAGTAATGGTCAGGAGATGATGGTCATAAAATGGACATCATCTTCTGACCATTACTGTAATATTACCCTCTGAATTTTATAAATATACCCTGCTATACCCCGTCTTCTGCCTAACTAATGCTTTATTAATTAACGTATTATCTGATTTTTGCTTACCTGTATTTATACCCCCTCTTTGTTTGTTAATTTGTGGGATGCTGTTTACTTTTGCCTGTGTCAAAATTGAATAGGATATAACTATTGAAAACTGATATACACACAAAAGTAAAAGCATGGGAATTATATATTTTGGATCGGGACTTATACTGCTAATCGCACTTTGGTATATTTGGGCAGTCAACAATTTGATCGCTAAGCGAAACAGGGTGAAGCAATGTCGTAGCGGTATTTGCGTGGCATTAAAGCAGCGGAATGACATGATACCTAATTTGGTGGCCGCCGTTAAGTCATATATGGGTCATGAAAATGAAATTCTTACCCGCATTACGGAACTTCGATCACATTCTTTCCAACCTTCACAGGAAGCCGAACAAATAAAAAGTGGCAATGAATTGTCCGGTCTGTTAACCAAATTACAGTTGTCGGTCGAGAATTACCCTGAACTGAAAGCGAATGAACAATTCCATCGCCTGCAAAACAGTATTGAGGACATGGAACTGCAACTGCAAGCCATCCGGCGCACCTATAATGCGGCAGTAACAGACTACAATAATACCATCGAGATGTTTCCTTCTTCCGTTGTTGCCCGTCAGCAAGGTCATCATCAGGAAGAACTGATTGATATTCCCGAACCGGAACAACAGAATGTAAATGTCGCCGAACTTCTCAGATAATACGAATATGGACACAATTGATTTTAAGAAATTATCAGAACAGCTTCGTTCGGAGCTTTTACAGGTAAATGGCTGGAGAAAGGTGGTACGAACAGGAAGTATTGCAGTTTATCTTTTTGTATTCTGCTGGTTTATGTTTGTGTTGTTTGGCGGTGCGCTTGTATCTTATATAGGTCTTGAGAACTATATGCAGTTCACGCAGTATATAATACCTGTATTCATTGGATTTATAGTGGTCAACTTCGTTTTCACCCGCTGTATGACTAACTTTCAGGAACGGGAGTCGGAAGCTATGCAGCACATTATGTCTACTCTGTTTCCTACCGTTTATTTCTCGGCTTCCTCTCAGGTAGACAGCCGGATATTGAGAGACAGCAAACTCTTTTCCGCCTCTTTTTCTGATCCGGGACTGGCAGCCAATACATATGGATATATTCAGTTTCCGCACGGCGAGCACTCTTTGCACGTGGCGGATATCGGTGTGTCTTACGGGCTGTTGAATAAGTTGCAGTACAATCCTGTATTGGGATATTTTGTCATGATCTACCGTTTTGTGCTTCGTCCGCTGTTTGCCTCGCGGCTGGATAGCAGTCCGCACAATTTTCGGGGTATGTTTGCCTGGTGTAAGATAGACAAGCGATTCAAAGGAAATATTATCATATTGCCCGATCACTTAGAACAAAAGATCGGATATCTGGCGAAGAATATCCAGGGGTTGAAGAAGCGCTATAGTGCCCGACTGGTGCAACTGGAAGATCAGGAGTTTGAGAACTATTTTGCCGTTTATGCCGATGATGAAGTAGAAGCACGTATGTTGCTCACTCCTGCGATGATGCGTCATATGACGGCGCTGCGCCAGACTTTCGGATGTGATATCATGCTTTCGTTCAGCAGAGGTACTTTCTACTATGCCGCCGTGATGCCTTCCGGTTTTTTATGTGTGCGTCCAAGTGCGTTGAATGACGGGAAGCTGCTTGAGGACATATATAATGATATCAGCCTGTCCTGCAAAGTGGCAGAGGAATTAAGATTGAATTAGTATTAACAATAAAACAAAAACACTATTTATGACAGACATGAGTTGGATGCCTTGGGTCGTAGGCGGAGTAATGGTCCTTTCTTTTCTTTATATGAAGGTATGGCCATTTGTCCGTACTATTATAAGAGCTTTTCGGGGGCCTCGTTTTAAATCAAAATCAAAATTATCCGTAGAACAGTATAAAAAACTGTCTATAGGTTCATTGTATGCCTTGCAGCAAGGCGGATATCTGAACACTCTCTCGTTGGATATCAAAGATAAGTTGCCTACTATTCTCGGTGAATGGTGGGGAATAAATAATGCTCATGATGCCCGCGAAACATTGGATGATTTGTGCCGGAAAGGTTACGATTACTACTTTCCGTTTGTTTATGAGGCTTTTTTGCTTGACGATGAAAATGCGCAAGACGATATTTTCCAGCAGAACATGGAGAGTCAGGAAGATTATGAAAAAGCTGTCGGGCAACTGCAAAATTTGAAAGAGGTCTATGAGGAGTTGATAGCTTATGAAGTGATTACTTCTAAAGAAGATATAGCCCGCTATGGAGTGATTGGCTGGGATGCCGGCAGAATTAATTTTGTTGCCCGTGCCTGCTGCGATATGAAATATATCTCAGAAATGGAAGCGTGGAATTATATCGACAAGGCGTATGAATTGGCTCATTCTTCTTTCACATCATGGCACGATATGGCGATGAGTTATGTTATTGGCAGGGCTATCTGGGGAGGGACCAATGCTCACAATTTAGGAATGAAGGGAATGGCAGACGATCTGTTGTCTAATCCTAAGAGCCCTTGGGTGCAAATCAAATGGTAAATTGATCAAGATAGTTTAATCACAAAAACACATAATTATGGAACAAAAGAACAACAAGTACTACAGTTACATCAGCGAGTATTATGCCGCCAACCCGACTAAATTTGAAAAAAGAAAGAACAATCTGAAACATCGGGTAAGTCAAGGGCATTGCTGCCCCCTTCTCCCCTAAGAACCGTACATGAGAGTTTCCCCTCATACGGCTCAAGCAACTCAATATTTCTATTTGTTGTTAGAAATCGGCTCATACTTTCAACATTTTCGTTTATTTCGCTTGTAGCAGTTGTTGTGGACAAGTTGCCGTACAATCGAACCACCAACAGATATTTCGTTGACGTTCCATGCTTTTGTACAATCTATTTCCTTGCCGCATAACGGACAAATCCGGTTCTGCTTGTTCCATAAATATAAGAGAGACTTACGTCCCTTGAGAGATTCCAGCATTTGTTGCTCCTTTCGCTGAAAGAAATAATCATCGTATTCCGGGTCGAAAGGGTTTGCCTCACCTTTGATTTGCTTGTACGGGGTATAATGTATATCCGACAACCTTTTAAGGGTCAGGTAGTTCACTTTCTTGCTCTTGGTTCNTATTTCCATGCAAACGTCCATTTACGCCCCC
>NZ_GG774708.1:197942-324061 GCF_000162515.1 Bacteroides sp. 1_1_14
GCCGGCAGTGCTGTGTCCGTGTAACCCCAACATGGGCAAGGGTTATCCGACTGCTTACCTTTTGGTGAGAGCTAAAGTATCTTGCGCTCCTTCAAACCTTACGACGGCTAAAGTCAGTTCACTTACGTTAACCATGCTATCCAGCCTCGCCACTCAACGGTATGATACTAACCGTCCTTGACATTCCCTCACGGTTCAGTCTTGTCCTTTCGGAAAGTGTACTTTGTCCTATAAGCTTGGCACAACCCATCACTGGAGATGCACCTTATAGTAGGCTACCGCTGACGGAACAGCGGGTTAAATCATGCAATTAATATCACTGTCTAACAATCAATTACGTGACTTTACAGGTCACACCTGTGTTATATTTAGGTTTGGCCGTGGTAGGAGCCGTTCTGGCTATTTTTCCCGGTTTGCTTCCATTGGCAGGCTGGTTGGTGCGTACAGCCGGAATCATCATGACACTGGTTTGCCTGATAGCTGCCTATCTGAATAACTTTGATATATACAACTTTCAAAGTGGAGGAAAAGTCAAGAGTATGGGAGTCAAGAAGTTTAAGCGTGATGAGACAAACCCTGCGAAGATAGTGGAAGCTTTCTTATCCAGGAACTTTGAATATCTGGCAGACCTTCCCGGAGGAAGAAGTGAACCGGTACAACTTCATATTGAAGAAGACGCCACAGGACGTGAAATGTACTGTTTGCTGACCACTTATGATTCAGATTCGAATATTGTAGGTTTGGCAGATGTCATCACTTTATCGGGTAATGATTATGATGATAATATTGATCTAATTAAACAAATGTTTAAAGACGAAGAAGATAATTGATTCATCGGGGCTGGATTATAAAACAGCTCTGAGGAGAAGAAAACTCTTCTAAATGGAAGAAAAAACACAAGAAAGAAAAACATTCATACTATAAAGGAAATCGACCGGAGGGGCGGGTACAGACACAAGTAACCTGTCAACAAAAGGTCGTATTTCCTTTAAAAATAATCTGTCTCAGGGGATTTTGCTTTATTTCTAACCTTTTTTGAATGATAATTGGTACCTGCGGTTTAGGTGAATCGCCTATCTTTGCCGTATACTATATATAATTATAATTCTATATTGAGATAAAAGCCATGAGACACAGATTTATTGCTTTACTAGTACTTTTTACAGTCATCTTTTTCAGTAGTGCAGAGGCGCAGACTACTGCCCGTAAGTTTGAGGCAGGCAAGAATACTTTCTTGCTGGACGGGAAGCCGTTCGTAGTAAAAGCTGCCGAACTGCACTATACCCGTATTCCGCAAGCCTATTGGGATCATCGTATTGAGATGTGTAAGGCGTTGGGAATGAACACTATTTGTATTTATATCTTCTGGAATATACACGAACAGGAAGAAGGCAAGTTTGACTTTACAGGTCAGAATGATATCGCTGCCTTCTGTCGTGCCGCTCAGAAACACGGAATGTATGTCATCGTCCGCCCCGGTCCGTATGTGTGTGCGGAATGGGAAATGGGCGGCCTGCCCTGGTGGTTGTTGAAGAAGAAAGATGTGGCACTGCGCACGCTCGATCCTTATTATATGGAACGGGTAGGCATCTTCATGAAAGAAGTCGGTAAGCAACTGGCGCCGCTACAGGTAAATAAGGGCGGAAATATTATCATGGTGCAGGTGGAGAACGAATACGGTTCTTACGGCACTGACAAGCCTTATGTTTCTGCCGTACGCGACTTGGTGCGCGAATCCGGTTTTACCGATGTGCCTCTCTTCCAATGCGACTGGAGCAGTAACTTTACACGGAATGCACTTGACGACCTGATCTGGACCATCAACTTCGGAACAGGCGCCAATATAGACCAGCAATTCAAGAAACTGAAAGAACTTCGTCCGGAAACTCCGTTGATGTGCAGCGAGTTCTGGAGCGGATGGTTCGACCACTGGGGACGGAAACATGAAACACGTCCTGCCAAAGATATGGTACAGGGCATCAAAGAAATGCTCGACCGCAACATCTCCTTCAGCCTTTATATGACTCACGGAGGAACGACTTTCGGACATTGGGGTGGTGCCAACAATCCTGCCTACTCCGCTATGTGCAGTTCTTACGACTACGATGCCCCGATCAGCGAAGCCGGATGGACGACAGAGAAATACTATCTCCTCCGCGACCTGCTGAAAACGTATCTTCCTGCCGGTGAAGCACTGCCGGAAGTCCCTGCTGCAATGCCGGTCATTGAAGTACCCGAATTTCATTTTACCAAAGTAGCTCCGCTTTTCTCCAACTTGCCGGATGCCAAGCAGTCGGTGGATATCCAGCCGATGGAGCAATTCAACCAAGGGTGGGGAACAATCCTGTACCGTACCACATTGCCCGAAGCAGTAACCTCAGGCACTACATTGAAAATCACCGAAGTGCACGACTGGGCACAAATCTACGCTGATGGCAAGCTGCTGGCCCGTCTCGACCGCCGCAAAGGAGAATTTACCACTATCTTGCCGGCCTTGAAGAAAGGTACGCAACTGGATATTCTGGTAGAGGCAATGGGACGTGTCAACTTTGATAAGTCCATCCACGACCGGAAGGGAATCACCGAAAAGGTAGAACTCCTTTCGGGCAATCAGGTGAAAGAACTGAAGAACTGGACTGTATATAACTTCCCCGTAGACTACTCATTTATCAAGAACAAGAACTACAAGGATACGAAGATATTACCGACTATGCCCGCTTACTATCGATCATCTTTCAAACTCGATAAAGTAGGCGACACTTTCCTCGACATGAGCACATGGGGCAAAGGTATGGTATGGGTGAACGGTCATGCGATGGGACGTTTCTGGGAAATCGGTCCCCAACAGACACTTTTCATACCGGGCTGCTGGCTGAAAGAAGGCGAGAATGAAATCCTCGTCCTCGACCTGAAAGGTCCGACGAAATCATCAATCAAAGGTCTGAAGAAACCGATCCTCGACGTACTCCGCGAGAAAGCGCCGGAAACACACCGCAAGGATGGAGAAAAGTTGAAGCTGACAGGAGAAAAGGTTGCGCACGAAGGAGCCTTCACTCCGGGCAACGGCTGGCAGGAAGTACGTTTCGCCGCTCCGGTGAAAGGACGTTTCTTCTGTCTGGAAGCACTCTCTCCGCAAGCCAATAACAATATTGCCGCTATTGCAGAGTTCGATGTGCTGGGAGCCGACGGCAAACCCGTATCCCGCGAACATTGGAAAATCCGTTATGCCGATAGCGAAGAGACACGCAGCGGAAACCGTACGGCGGATAAGATATTCGACTTGCAGGAATCCACTTTCTGGATGACTGTTGACAATGTCGCTTATCCCCACCAACTGGTAATCGACCTGAGCAAAGTGGAAACAGTAACCGGCTTCCGTTATCTGCCCCGTGCCGAGAAGGACTATCCGGGCATGATCCGTGAATACCGCGTCTATGTGAAACCGTCTGATTTCAAGTATTAATAAATAAGCATTCGCTCTCAAATGAATATGAAAAAGTATACTTTACTCCTGGCATTCCTTTTAGTAGGAGTGCTGACAGGATACAGCCAGCAATCTGCCTACCTGTTTGTCTATTTCACCGGAAACAGGATGAGTGAGGAAGCCATCCGGATGGCTGTCAGCCCCGATGGATACAACTACTATGCATTAAACGGAAACCAACCGGTCATCGATTCCCGTGAAATCAGTTCTACGGGTGGAGTGCGTGACCCGCACATTCTTCGTTGTGAAGACGGAAAGACATTTTACATGGTCGTAACCGACATGGTCTCCGGCAACGGATGGAGTTCCAACCGTGCCATGGTACTGTTGAAATCGAAAGATCTCGTCAACTGGACCTCCAACATCGTGAATATCCAGAAGAAATACCCGAATCAGGAAGATTTGAAGCGGGTATGGGCACCGCAAACTATTTATGATAAAGAAGCGAAGAAATACATGGTCTACTGGTCAATGCAGCATGGTAATGGCCCGGACATTATTTATTACGCATACGCTAACAAAGATTTCACCGATATAGAAGGAGAACCCAAAACTTTGTTCCTCCCGAAGAATGGCAAATCCTGTATTGACGGAGACATCATTTATAAAGACGGACTTTACCACCTGTTCTATAAAACGGAAGGAGACGGCAATGGAATTAAAAAAGCAACCACCGCCTCCCTGACTTCCGGACAATGGACAGAATCGGAAGATTATAAGCAACAGACGAAAGAAGCTGTAGAAGGTGCCGGCATCTTCCCGCTGATAGGTACGGACAAGTACATCCTGATGTACGATGTATATATGAAAGGCAAGTATCAGTTTACGGAAAGCACCGATTTGGAGAATTTCAAAGTCATAGACAATGCCATTAGCATGGACTTCCATCCGCGCCACGGCACTGTAATGCCAATTACTGACAAGGAACTGAAACGCTTGTACAAGGCCTACGGCAAGCCCGACAAGATGTAAAGCCGTCAATGCACCATCTAATATCCCATAAATAAATACCATGAAAAAACTCCTGTTGTTCATTTTGCTTGTCTGTGCAACAGTACAGGCCTATTCGCAAGAATACCCGAAAGTCGTTTTATCGGGTGACTATCCGGACCCTTCTGTCATGCGCGATGGCGAGGATTATTACATGACTCATTCTCCTTTTTACTACGCTCCCGGATTCCTCATCTGGCACTCCCGTGACTTGATGAACTGGGAAACCGTCTGCCGCGTAATGCCCGAATACGAAGGCTCTGCAATGGCACCCGACTTATTGAAGTACAAAGGAAAATACTACATCTATTATCCGGCCAAAGGAACAAACTGGGTGATCTGGGCAAATGACATCAAGGGCCCGTGGAGCAAACCCATCGACCTGAAAGTGAGTGGCATCGACCCCGGACACATAGCCGATCAGGAGGGGAACAGATATTTATATGTTGACAAAGGAGAAGTCATCCGACTGACGGACGACGGACTGGCCACCATCGGCCAAAAACAGAAAGTGTACGAAGGCTGGCGATATCCCAATCACTGGGAAACGGAATGTATGTGTCTGGAATCGCCGAAACTGAATTACCATAACGGTTATTATTACCTGACTTCCGCACAGGGAGGAACGGCCGGTCCGGCAACAAGCCACATGGCAGTTGCCGCCCGTTCGAAGAGTGTCACCGGACCGTGGGAAAATTCTCCCTATAATCCGGTAGTGCATACCTATAGCGCTCATGACAACTGGTGGTCGAAAGGACACGGCACACTGATCGACGATGTGAACGGCAACTGGTGGATCGTATATCATGCCTATGCCAAAGACTATCACACCCTGGGACGCTCCACCCTCATCGAACCGATTGAATGGACCGCCGATGGATGGTATCGTACCAAATCCACCGCCACTCCCATCAAGACCGATCCGTCCATCAAACACGGACTCAGCCTCTCGGATGACTTCGAAGGACCGGAACCGGGACTCCAATGGACTTTCTGGAAAGAATATGCCCCTCAGTCGCTCAGCTTCAAGAAACAGACCTTATGGATAGATGCGAAAGGAAGTACCCCTTCCGATGCCCGCTTACTGCTGGCCACCGCCGAAGACAAGAATTACGAAACACAGGTGGAAGTCAACGTAGGCAAGGGTAACACAGCCGGACTTCTTCTATATTACAGCGAAAAGGCATACGCTGGAGTCGTGTCCGATGGAAAGAACTTCACTATCTACAGAAACGCGGAAAACAGCTTTACCCTCCCTAACAAGTTGGGCAAACGCTTCCTCGTCAAGATACAGAATCAGGGAAACAGTGTCCGGATGGCAGTCAGCAAGGACGGCAAGGAATGGACTACGCTGGTAGAAAACATGGATGTATCTCAGCTGCACCATAACAACTACGGCGGCTTCTACGCTTTACGCATCGGACTGCTTTCCTCCGGAAAAGGCAGCGCCGGCTTCCGTCAGTTTCGTTACCGTAACGCCATCCCGCAGGAAAAGGACATGGGGGCTTACTTGATGGTCTTCCATAAAGACGAGACGCACAGCCTTTATATGGCCGTCAGTGACGACGGATATACATTTACTGCCTTGAACGACGGCAAACCGGTGATCGCCGGAGATACCATCGCCCTGCAAAAAGGTATCCGTGACCCGCACATCTTCCGCGGACCGGACGGAGCTTTCTACCTTTCCATGACCGACCTGCACATCTATGCGCAGAAAGACGGCTTCCGTGATACCGAATGGGAACGTGACGGAAAAGAATACGGCTGGGGAAACAACCGCGGACTCGTACTGATGAAATCGTGGGACCTGATCAATTGGAAACGTACCAATGCCCGTTTCGACCTGTTATCGGCGGGTTTGGGTGAAATCGGCTGCGTATGGGCGCCCGAAGTGACTTACGATGACAAGAAAGGCAAACTGATGATTTACTTCACCATGCGTTTCAAGAACGAGGCGAACAAACTGTACTATGTCTATGTCAATGATGACTTCGACCGGATAGAGACACTCCCGCAAATCCTCTTCGAGTATCCCAACGAGAAAATATCGGCTATCGACGGTGACATCACCAAGGTAGGCGACCGGTATCGCATGTTCTACGTTTCGCACGACGGAGGCGCCGGAATCAAACAGGCCGTGTCAGACCGCATCAACGGTGATTACGAATATGACCCTCGCTGGTACGACTTCGAACCCAGGGCCTGCGAAGCTCCCAACCTCTGGAAGCGTATCGGCGAAGACAAATGGGTATTGATGTACGACGTCTACGGCATCAACCCCCATAACTTCGCTTTCATCGAGACTTCCGACTTCGTGAATTTCAAGAACCTGGGACGTTTCAACGAAGGAGTGATGAAGACGACTAATTTCTCGTCGCCCAAACACGGCGCGGTGATCCATTTGACAAAAGAAGAAGCCGCCAAACTGAGAAGTCATTGGGAAAACAGGAAATAACAGAGTATCAGATCTTTTTTAGTGAATACATACTCTTTTTTTGCAGAGATCTTATATTATAATTTATACCATGAAACATTTACTTCTAATATTTAGTGTATTATTACTATCATTGCAGCCGGCCGCATTTGCCGCAACGCATGAAACGACTGCTACTCCCGATTCAGTATCCCTTTTTGCCTACGCCACCCGAGGTGACGACGGCCGTAGCGGACTCCGCTTTGCATGGAGCATGGACGGAAAACATTGGTTTGAAATAGGACGAAACTACGGCTATCTTCGTTGCGATTACAGCCGTTGGGGATCGCAGAAGAAGATGCTCGACCCGAATCTGAAACAACTCCCCGGCGGGGAATGGCTCTGTGTCTGGAAGTTGAACGACCACGATGGATACGGTCAGGCCAGATCAAAAGACCTGATTTACTGGGAAGCCCAGCAATATCCCCGTACGACTTCCGATTTTGAAGGAACAAGAGTCAAAGCAAAGATTGCCGGACACGAAGAAACGGGAACTGTCAGCCAAGTGCCCTGGTCGGTAGTGGACGGACTGACCCAAACCTACGAACGGAACCAATACCGTAACTCCCTGTATGGCGAACGCCCTGTACAGGATAAAGAACGCTTTGCCGGACTGAAACCGGTCAAAGCCACCGTCACAGCACAACCGGAAGAAACAAAAGAAATCAGCGACTTATTGATGGGTATCTTCTTCGAAGACATCAACTACTCCGCCGACGGCGGCCTGTATGCCGAACTGATCCAGAACCGGGACTTCGAATACGAGCCGTCCGACCGTGAAGGGGACAAGAACTGGAACAGCACCCATTCATGGAAGCTGGAAGGAGAAAACGCCACCTTTACCATATCGACTTCGGACCCTATCCATCCGAACAACCCGCATTATGCCGTCTTGAAGACGAACCAGCCGGGAGCTGCCCTGACCAACACCGGTTTTGACGGAATCGCCTTGAAAGCAGGCGAGAAGTATGATTTCTCCTTGTTTGCCCGTATTCCGGAAGGCAGCAAGTCCGGAAAACTACTCGTACACCTCGTAGATGCTGACGGCACCGTACAGGGTGAAACGACAGTTACCGTCTCTTCCCGTTCGTGGAAAACGTATAAAGCAGTGCTGACAGCAAAAGCGTCCGCCGATACCCGTCTGGAACTTCGTCCGCAATCGGCAGGTGAAATCGAACTGGATATGATTTCTCTCTTCCCGCAGAATACATTCAAAGGCAGAAAGAACGGTTTGCGTCCCGACCTTGCCCAGACACTTGCCGATATGCACCCGCGCTTTGTCCGTTTCCCCGGAGGCTGCGTGGCTCATGGAGACGGTTTGAAGAACATCTATCAATGGAAAAATACTATCGGACCGCTGGAAGCCCGTAAACCTGCCCGTAACCTTTGGGGATATCATCAGAGCATGGGACTGGGTTATTATGAATACTTCCAGTTCTGCGAAGATATAGGTGCGGAACCGCTTCCGGTGCTGGCGGCAGGTGTACCTTGTCAGAATTCCGCCTGTCATGGCGATTTGAGAGGCGGTCAGCAAGGCGGTATCCCGATGAGCGAGATGGGTGCTTACATTCAGGATATCCTCGACCTGATAGAATGGGCGAACGGTGATGCAAAGAAAACCAAATGGGGCAAGATACGTGCCGAATCCGGTCATCCGAAGCCTTTCAATCTGAAATATATCGGCATCGGCAATGAAGACTTGATCACCGATGTCTTCGAAGAACGCTTCACGATGATATACCTTGCTATCAAAGAGAAATATCCGGAGATAATCGTTGTCGGCACAGTAGGTCCTTTCAATGAGGGAACAGACTATGTGGAAGGCTGGAAACTGGCGGACAAACTCGGTGTTCCGATGGTAGACGAACATTATTATCAGTCTCCGGGATGGTTCCTGCACAATCAGGACTTCTATGACAAGTACGACCGCTCTAAAAAGACGAAAGTATATCTGGGCGAATATGCCACTCACATCCCCGGACGCAGAGCGAATATGGAAACAGCTTTGACCGAAGCACTTTATCTGGCTGCTTTGGAACGGAATGGAGATGTAGTGCACATGAGTTCTTATGCTCCTCTGCTGGCAAAAGACGGACGGGCGCAGTGGAATCCGGACCTGATCTACTTCAACAATCGGGAAGTAAGACCGACAACGGGATACTATGTGCAGAAACTGTACGGTCAGAACGCAGGCGACCATTACATCCCTTCACAGATAAACCTTGATAATCAGGACGGTCGCGTAAAACTCCGTGTTGGTTCTTCCATCGTTCGTGACAGTAAGACGGGGGATGTGATTGTGAAACTGGTGAATCTGTTGCCCGTCAGCATAGAGACCGATGTCCGGTTGCCGGGAATGGATGGTATCCAGTCTTCCGCTACGCGGACTGTATTGGCAGGTGCACCCGAGGCAACTCCGCTTCCGGTGACGGATACGATAGAGGCAGGAACCAGCTTCAAACAGGAACTGCCGGCTTATTCGTTCACGGTCATCCGCTTGAAGACACAAAAGGGAAAAAATAAGCAATAAACAGGTTTTCAATAGGGGTTAGTTTATTTTGGGGAGGGGTGCTCACCTATCATCTCCCCCTGTGGGTAGGGGCTGACTAAAAAGTCAATAGTATCCTAAATCTCCTCCTTCGGGAAGGAAGAGTACCCGTAGGGGGAGGTGGTAGGTGAATACATAATCCTGTCATTTACAAAGAAATAGGAACAAACATTATTTTTCCTACCACCTCGGTCTTCGACCACTCCTCCTTCCCGAAGGAGGAGATTCGAGATAGAATCGACTTTTTAGTCAGTCCAGGTTTAGGTATTATTGACTTTTGTACCTTCTCTTTTCTTCTTCATAATAGAAAAGATGGTTTTCATCTTTCACCGAATGGGTAGTTCGTTTGCTGTCTATAGTGTAATCAGCCGTAAGATAGTACTAAAGTTCTCTTTAACCTCTTGCATCTTTGCTTTTTCCTATAGGGAAAGTAGGAATAAGACACCGATATCTTTAGTTGTTCACGGCCGTGAACAGGTCTGATCACATCCGTGAAGAGCATTGCTCACGGTCGTGATCAACTCTTGCCACGGCCGTGAACAACTAACAATATCAGTGTCTTAATGGAAGAATAAAGGCACTATAAGTGAAAGATACCGGTAGTATATGGTATTTGTTGTATAAGGTTAGGGGCTGGATATAGGGGAACGTAATAAGTAACAAGTAATAGGATGGGGAAAGGTGACAATAAAATGTGTGATGTATGGCTATTGTCACCCTATTATCACCACTTATTATCACCCAATGATGGCTAATAATCAGTAGGTTATCCTCAAAAGGTGATAAGTGACAATAAGAAGTATGTTTTTTACTAAGGAACACGAGTTCGATATACTCCAATAAGATGGACCATATCGAACTCGTGTTAGTTATCTGATTATCGTCAGTTTATAGCTTAGCAATCACTTTCTTACCTCTATAGGAGATGGATTTGTCAAAGGTGGTTGAGTCTCCGTCGCCACAGCCTTTTCCCGGTTCTACAACTATGAGGTTGAACTTGCGGCTTTTCAGCATTCCTTTGTAGCTGCCTTTCCGGTCGTCGATGGTCAGTGTACGGTCTTGGTCGTTCCATTTCAAGGTGATGGTGGAGTAAGCTCCCTTTTCGTAGTTATAATTGTCGAACTCATCTTCGTAAAGGGTAAATTCCGTGTTCGCTCCCGGATAGATACGGATGGTCAGATTGTCCCATTTCTTTTCCGTAGAGTATTGCACGGCGGGCCCCCAGGGGAGAATAGAGCCGGCACGGACGTAGATCGGCATAATGTCAATCGGGACTTCACGTTGCAGGGTCTGTCCGCCTTCCAGTGTTTGCCCGGTCCAGAAGTCGATCCAGCGGGCACCTTGGGGAAGGTAAACATCGGTCTTTCCGATTTTGCTCATGTCTTTCTGATGACCGTTTTGCTTCTTGTCTTGCCATGTATACAATGAGTCCGTCACCGGGCGAACCAGGAAGTTGCGTCCGAACATATATTCGGTGTCCATATCGAGCACTTTCTTGTCTTTCGGGAAGTCCATCATGAGAGGGCGCATGATGCTGCCTGCTTTGCTGGTCACTTCCCAGGAAGTGCTGTAGATGTATGGCAACAGGCGGTAACGTAAGTGAGTGTATTTCTCCAGTGCATCGTATGACCAGTCGCCTTTCTTGCCGAACTGGTAGATTTCTACGGCTACCGGACTAGAATTGTGTGAACGCATGATCGGCTGGAATACTCCCCACTGATACCAGCGGACGTGCAGTTCATGATAGGCGATGTTGTTTACGTTATTGTTATATCTCCATGCGAAGAAGCCACCTAGGTCTGTGTTCCAGTACGGGATGCCGCATAACGCATAGTTCAGTCCTGCCGCTAGTTGCTTGCGCATGACGGACCATTCGGAAGTTACGTCTCCGCTCCATGAATGGGAAGCATACCGTTGCTGTCCGAGGAAGGAGGAACGGGTAAGCAGGAATACGCGCTTGTCGGAAGTAGTGGCGCGTTGGTGTTCATATACGCCTTTGTTGGACATTAAGGGGAAGGCGTTGTGTACCCTGCGGAAAGAACCCAGATAGGTCTGCGTGTTGAAGTCCTGGTCTTTGATATCCATGTGGTCCGGTTCGGTGGAGTCGAGCCACCAGGCATCCATACCCAGGTCGAAGATGTTCTTTTTCATTGCTTCCCAGTAGATATCCCGTGCTGCCGGATTATACGGGTCGTAAGGTTTGACTCCGGCTTTGGGCGGCCACGTTTCGAAATGGAGCAGTGCTTTCAGACTGTCCATCTTCTGATACATTTCTGTCCACGGACCGAAGGAGGCCCATACGGAGATCATGATGTGGGCGTTCTGCTTGTGCACGTAGTCGATCATTTCTTTGGGGCTTTTGATGCGGGGAGTGCCGTAGTCGGCATTCTTGTCTTCTCCGTTCGGGAGGAATTTCATGTATTCCGGGTCACCCATCTTGTTGATGTAGCGTGGATTCTGGAATTTCATGGAGTTCCAGTTCTCGTTGCAGCCCCAGTATTGCCAGTCTTGGATGATTCCATCCAAAGGAACTTTCAGTTCCCGGTATTTGTCTACGACTTCGCACAGTTCGTCCGGACTTTTGTAGCGTTCACGGCATTGCCAGAAGCCCAGTGTCCAGAGAGGATACAACGGGGCTTGTCCGGTCAGATCGCGTACTCCGGCTATGACTCCGTCGGCGTTGCCGCCGTAGATGAAGTAGTAGTCGGCACAGTCGCCTACTTCCGAGTCGAAGGAGGTTTCTTGCGGATTGTCGAGGAAGGTGGTAGGAGAGTAATTGTCCCAGTAGAGGGCATAGCCTTTGATGGAGTGGATGAAGGGGATGCAGATACTCATGTTCTGGTTGCGGAGAAAGAGTTTCTGATTGCGTTGGTTCACTTTGCCGGTCTGCTGTTGCCCCAGACCGTAGATTACTTCGTCCTTATCCAGCAGGAAAGCCTGACGGACATTGTAGGAGGGGACGCCTGCGTCATTGAAAGGGGTAAACTGTGTACCGTAGTCTTTGTCGGTCAGCAGCCGTTGCCCTAGTTTGTCGAAGAAGTGGATGCCGCCTGTTTCGGGGTTCACTTCCACTTGTATCATCTGACTGCTCAATGTTACATTTTTCCCGTTTTCACCGAAGGAAACCGGGGTTTGTTCCGGTGCTTTGATGACAACGAGGCTTTCTTTGTCGGAAGCTGTCTCGCCGGGCGTTTTATATACCCGGATGATGGAAGGCGAATAAAATTCTACACTGACGTTCATCCCTTGTGCTGCATACTTGATGCCTTGAGAAGTGCGTTGTACGTTTTGTGCCGTACCGTTTGCGGCAATGATCATGGCCCATGCCAACAGGATGCCTGTTTTTCTTAGATTCATTTTCATGGTTTCTTTAAGTGCTTTATGATACGACAAAGGTAGGATGGAAGGACGTTTTGCGGACAATAGCTATGTTGAAACAAACAACAATCAGGTTGATTTCTTCGCTTTCTCCGTATATTCCGAGGGACGGCATCCATACATTTCTTGAAAACATTTGCTTAGGTAGCTGGAACTGCTGAAGCCGGTACGTTCCGCTATTTCGGTTACGCTCAGTTTGCCTTCGGCAAGTAGTTGCGCTGCCCGTTGGAGGCGGATGTTGCGGATAAAGAGGCTGGGGGACTGGTCGAGCAAAGTCACCAGCTTGCGGTAGAGTCCGGTACGTTCCATACAGAGGTCACGGCTTAGTTGCTCTACGGAGTAGCCGTTGACGTCAAGGTTCTTTTCTACCAGTTCTATCGCTTGCACTAAAAAGGCGGATTCTGCACTGTCCGGTTCTATGCCGTTTGGCTTTTCATTATCATCTGCCGTTTCGTTCCTGTCGCAGACGGAAGGGGGGCTTTTCTTCTCCGAACGGGCTTTCTGTTCGGCTTCATAGCTGTTGCATTGCTCTATCAGGTTGCGGATGCGGAGCAGCAGGATTTCTTCTTTATGCTGCTGTTTCATCTTTTTCTTGGTCTGATAGATATAGAGGCGGATGCTTGCTAAGACAATAAGTAACACGATGATCGTATACAGAACGTAGGCGGTAGTCGTTTTCCACCAGGGAGCGTGGATGATGACGTGTATCTTTGTGATGTTATCGTTCCATTGTAACTGGTTGTCGGATGCAGCGACTTTGAATGTATATTCTCCCGGCGGTAAATTGGTATAGGAGGCCTGTAGGATGCCGTTGCCGACTGTTGCATTCCCTTGTCCGCTGGCGAAAGCGTTCATCCATTGTTTGTCGATGCCTTCCAGTTGGTAGCGGTAGTAGGTGCGTTCGCTGTTCACGTAGTTCAGTGCCGAACATTCGAAGGTCAGAAAGTTCTGGTTATAGTCCAGTTCTAGCTCCTTTGTGTAAGGGGCGGCTTGTGGCAGGATGATGCGGTTTCCGTACTTTTCTCCCGTGTTTACTTTTTCACCGTAGAGATGTAAGTTGGTGAAAACCGGTTTGTAAGGCAGGCCCGGAGTGGCGGATTCATGGTCGGGACGGAAAATGGTAAAGCCGTCGATGCCTCCGAAATAGAGTGTACCATCCGAAGATTCAAAGATAGCTCCCTGTATATATTCCTCTTCTAAAGCCCCGTCCAGTTGATTGAAGTTGGTAAAGCCGATTTCCTGATTCTCCGGATTGATATGGATGCGTGAAATGCCATTGCTGGTAGTTACCCAGATATAGTTGTTTCTGTCTTCGATGATTGATTGTACGAAGTTATTGCTCAGTCCGTCTTCACGATAGAAAATGCGGTGGGCTTGGGTATTGGATGAGGCGGGGTGATTATCTGCTGTTTGTGTGGTCGGTTTGCTATCCGGTGTTTGCTCTTGATCGGTGAAGAGTTCCAGTCCGTCGGCTGTCCCTGCCCATGTCCAGCCACGTGTGTCGGTGCATAGAGCGGTGTATGATTGCCTTCTGTAATATTTGTTTCCACCTCTTTGATCTAATTCCTTTGCCAATTCTGCAGAGACCGATAAGGCTGGTACAGGTAGCAGAGTCCGTGAACCGTCCTGATTGACAGCTAGCTGATAGATTGTGGAATGGCTTTTCAGATAGATATTGCCGTTATCATCTTCTGCAAAAGCTTTGACGGCGATGTCCTCTTCCGGTGATGCGGGGAAAGCAGTGCGGCTGACGTGAATCAGTTTGTGTGTGGCAGGATGATGATAGAGTAATCCCCGATTGAGTGTGCCTACCCATAATCCGCCCTGGGCATCCTGAAAGATGGTGCTGACTTCGGTCGAAACGAGCTTTCCCTTCTTTGTTTCCAGTACGGGGATGTATTGCTGTTCCCTGCTTTGGAGGTCGATGATCCAGAAACCGTGAACACAACTGATATAAGCTTTATCGCCCTGTGGAGTGATGATCAGGGTGTTGAGCGTGTAGTTCTGTTCGAACAGCTTCTCCCATGTCCGGTTTTGGGGATTAAAGTAGAAGAATCCTCCTTTGCGGCCGTTGCGTAACTGGTAGAATCCTTTTGGGCTTTTGACAACGAGAGAAGTACGGTTGAAGTCCTCCTGTTCCGAGGCGGGATAAGCAGCTCTGTCATACAACTGCTTTCCGGCTTTCGGGTCGTAGCAAACGACTTCACCGGTATGATAGAATAGGTAAACCGCAAGTTCATCCGAATGTATGTCCTGTAGCTTTCGATGCTCATTTTCCGGCAGGGCGAGGCGGATGCCCGTTTCCAGTTCCCGCAACTCCTGAGAAGTAAGTAGCCAGATACGTCCCGAATTGTCGACGAAAAGGTCTTCTACCGGTTCGTGTATCTCTTTTCCCCGGAAATAGGAGTCAAGGTGAGGTATGTATTTTTCTTGATGGAGATCGATGCACATCAGTTTATGATAATCTTTAATCCATAGGAGTGAATCTCCGCATTGATAGATGCGGTAACATCCTTCATACTGTTTCAGCGGGGAAATGTCTTCTGCCGTGCGGTGAAGGTAGCTGAAATGTACACCGTCATACAGATTGACATTCCCGTTGGTGGTGAATACCATTCTTCCGTCGGGGAGTTGGAGTATGTAGCGTATCTGGTTGTCGCTCAATCCTTGTGCCGTGTTGATCGATGTAAACAGGAAGTCGTTGGCGTCCACCGTCAGTGTCATCCTGATACACAGGAGGAGGAATAGTAGTATTCGGGTGATTTTCTGGTTATTTGCCGCCATTGGGATAAGGATTATGATGTTCGATGATGCAAAGATAAAAAAAGTCGGGGTTATACTTGGATAAACTGTTCTTTTTGTAAAGGGTTTCGGGAGGGAATGTCTGCATATCAATCAAAAAAGGGGGGAAATCATGCAAACGATGAAAGTTTGTATGCGAATATAATTATATTCCCTATTTTTGCTTTTGTTACAATGAGGACATTTAATCATAAAAGAAAAATAATATTATGAAGAAACTTGTAAGCACTTTGACAGCGATTCTTGGTATAAGCACTCTTGCAGCACAGGATGTGGTTGTAAAAGGACCGGACGAAAAGTTGCAGTTGGCGGTATTTGTGCAGAACGAGACGAAGCCTTGTTATTCTGTGAGTTACAACGGAAAGACGATGTTGGAAAAGTCTCCTTTAGGCATGAATACCAATATCGGTGATTTTACGAAGAATCTTAAACTGACCGGACATTCCGTCGACAAGATCGATACTGTTTATCAACAGACACGTATCAAAGTTTCCAACGTACATTACCGTGCCAATGAACTGACTTGTCATTTAGAGAATGAGCAGGGACAAAAGCTGGGAGTTATTTTTCGGGTGAGTGATAATGATGTGGCTTTCCGCTATACTTTGCCGCATCAGGGAGGAAAAGCGAGTGTGACGGTGAAGGAAGAACAAACAGGTTTCCGCTTTCCGGAGCAGACTACTACTTTCTTGTGTCCGCAGAGCGATGCGATGATTGGCTGGAAACGTACGAAACCCAGTTATGAAGAAGAATATAAAGCGGATGCGCCGATGAGCGACCGTTCGCAGTACGGACATGGGTATACGTTCCCTTGTTTGTTTCGTATAGGAAATGACGGTTGGGTGCTGGTCAGCGAGACGGGTGTGGACAGTCGTTATTGCGGTTCACGTTTGAGTGATGTGAGTGAAGGGAATTTATATACGGTCGCCTTTCCGATGGCGGAAGAAAATAATGGAAACGGAACGGTCGCTCCTGCTTTTGCACTGCCCGGCGCTACTCCGTGGCGTACCATCACAGTGGGAGATCATCTGAAGCCGATTGTAGAAACAACCATTCCGTGGGATGTGGTAAGCCCGCTTTATGAAACAAAACATGATTATCGTTTCGGGCGTGGCACGTGGAGCTGGATTCTTTGGCAGGACGGTAGTATCAACTATGATGATCAGGTACGTTACATTGATTTTGCTTCGGCTATGGGATATGAGTATGCGTTGATCGATAACTGGTGGGATACCAGAATCGGGCATCAGCGTATGAAGTCGCTGGTTGAGTATGCACGCGATAAAGGTGTCGAGTTGTTCTTGTGGTATAGTTCTTCCGGCTATTGGAATGACATTGAACAGGGACCGGTGAACCGAATGGATAATGCAATCATTCGTAAACGTGAAATGAAATGGCTGCAAAGTCTCGGTGTGAAGGGAATCAAGGTTGATTTCTTCGGCGGTGACAAGCAGGAGACAATGCGGCTGTATGAAGATATTCTGAGTGATGCGGACGATCACGGATTGATGGTGATTTTCCACGGTTGCACATTACCTCGCGGATGGGAGCGTATGTATCCGAATTATGTGGGCAGTGAAGCAGTGCTGGCTTCGGAAAATATGGTGTTCAATCAGCATTTCTGTGATGAGGAAGCGTTCAATACTTGCCTGCATCCGTTTATCCGCAATACGGTGGGATCGATGGAGTTTGGCGGCTGCTTTCTGAATAAGCGCCTGAACCGTAATAACGACGGCGGTACGACACGCCGGACTACGGACGTGTTCCAGTTGGCGACTACCGTTCTCTTTCAGAATCCGGTTCAGAACTTTGCACTGGCTCCTAACAATCTGAAAGATGTTCCGGCTGTTTGCATGGACTTTATGAAGCGGGTGCCCACAACGTGGGATGAGACACGGTTTGTCGATGGCTATCCGGGGAAGTATGTGGTGTTGGCCCGTCGTCAGGGAGATACCTGGTATCTGGCGGCTGTAAATGCCGGCAAAGAACCGCTGAAACTAAAACTGGATTTGGAAATGTTTGCCGGAAAGACGGTGGCTCTTTATAAGGATGATAAAAAGGGAGAACCGGAGTTAACGTCACTGAAAGTGAAGGAAAACGGTAAGGTGCAGTTGGAAATCCGCCCTCAAGGAGGTATTCTTTGTATAAAGTAGCCTGTCAATATGGTTTATTTGTAAATGCTGTTACTTTAAATATCGGTATTGTCTTATCGTAAATCGTATTTATCCTATTAAACTTACCAGAAAAAAAGTACGTTTGCATTGTCTTATTCAACTGTAATTTTTGTATGAATCAGGCATTAACTTTGGATAATAGATAATAGTATGCAAAAACAGATCTTTTTTAGTTTTGTGCTGGTAATGATGTTGTTAGGGAAAGTGAAAGCTCAGCACAATAATCCTTTTGGCAATGCATTGATTCCGGATATGATTGCCGATGCGAGTATTCAGGAAATTAATGGTGTCTTTTATTGCTATGCCACTACTGATGGCTATGGGCAGGGACTTAAAACATCAGGCCCTCCGGTAGTATGGAAATCAAAAGACTTTGTACACTGGAGTTTTGATGGAACTTACTTCCCTTCGGCTGCAAAGGAGAAGTATTGGGCTCCTAGTAAAGCAATTTTTGCTAATGGTAAATATTATATATATCCCACTATCAATGGGTATATGTATCCTGCTGTAGCTGATAAGCCTGAAGGACCGTTTAAACTGGCACGTGGGAAAGACGAATTCTATAAGCCTTTTACTCCTTCTACTTTATTGCAGAGTAAGAATCCGGGCGGGATTGATGCTGAAATCTTTGTTGACGACGATGGGCAGGCTTATGTGTTTTGGGGACGAAGGCATGTAGCCAAACTCAACGAGGATATGATTACGGTGGATTCTGTAGTACAGGTAATTTCTACTCCTCGCAAGGAGTACTCTGAGGGACCTATCTTTTTCAAACGTAAAGGAATATATTATTATTTGTACACTATCGGAGGGGATGAGAAATATCAATATGCGTATGTAATGAGCCGGGTTTCCCCTATGGGACCTTTTGAAGCTCCTGAACAGGATATAATATCTACTACCAATTATGAACGGGGAATCTTCGGACCGGGACATGGTTGTGTCTTTCATCCTGAGGGTACGGATAATTATTATTTCGCATATTTAGAGTTTGGCAGGCGAAGTACAAACCGTCAGACATATGTGAATCAACTGAAATTTAATGAAGACGGTACGATTCGCCCTGTCGAACTAACAATGGATGGAGTGGGGGCATTGAAGAAGGTGAAATCAGATAAAAAAATGAAAATAGATACAGTTTATGCGTCTAGTATTGAAGTGCCGTTGAAGATTGAACCGATGAAAGACCCGACATGTCTGCGGACAGAATATTTTGTTCCTTCTTTTGCGGTGGACGGGGCAAATGGTTCCCGATGGATGGCTGCTGCCGAAGATAGTATTAATCCATGGATTGTGGCAGATTTGGGTACTGTAAAGAAGGTCAGACGCAGTGAAATTTATTTTGTACGCCCTACTGCCGGACATGCTTATGTTATTGAAGCATCGATAGATGGAAAAGTCTGGCAAGAGTTCGCTGTCCATCAAGATAGGAAGATGTGTTCACCACATACCGATGTCTTGAATAAAAGGTTCCGTTATCTGAGAATTAAAATCCTAAAAGGAGTCCCCGGTATCTGGGAATGGAATATTTATTAATAAGCCAAAGAGGAAGATGGCAATATGAGAACTGTATGGACAGTAATCAGCTATATGCTTTCCTGATTACGATAGATGTCGATATTGTCTTATCGTAGATCGTATTCATCCTATTAATGTCTACTAAAAAAGCAGTACGTTTGTAATCAATAATTCAATCGTAATATTTATGAAAACAAAAAAACTACTGTTACTGTCTTTATTGTTCGTGGCGGGGACTTTATCTGCTCAAAATTATCAAGTTCCTGTCTCGGAACAAGATGAACCTATGATGCAAGGAAAATTCCAACCTACTTGGGAGTCATTGTCTAATTATAAAGTACCGGAATGGTTCAGAAATGTAAAGTTTGGTATTTGGGCTCATTGGGGACCTCAATGCGTGGAAGGAAGCGGTGATTGGATGGCTCGTCATTTGTATATGGAAAATTCACGAGAATATCGGCATCATGTAGCGAATTACGGTCATCCTTCTGAATTTGGCTTTAAAGATATTATTCCGTTATGGAAGGCTGAAAAATGGAATCCTGATAAGTTGGTTGCATTCTATAAAAAAATAGGTGCTCAGTATTTTTTGCTTTGGGTAACCATCATGATAACATGGACCTTTGGGATAGTAAATACCAACCATGGAACTCTGTCAATATGGGACCAGAAAAAGATATATTGAAAGGATGGGAGAAAGCAGCGCGTAAACATGGACTTTATTTTGGCGTCAGCCTGCATGCTGATCATGCCTGGAGTTGGTATGAAACAGCTCAAAGACATGATACTCAAGGACCTAAAAAAGGTGTCCCATATGATGGGAAATTAACGAAAGCTGATGGCAAGGGAAAATGGTGGGAAGGATATGATCCTCAGGATTTGTATGCTCAGAATCATCCGTTGAGTCAGAATAGTTGGGATAATGGTGCAATTCACAGGCAATGGGCATGGGGAAATGGAGTTTGTTTGCCGACACAGGAGTATTGTACTAATTTCTATAACCGTACACTTGATGTAATAAACCGCTATAATCCGGATTTATTATATTTTGATGTAACAGTGGCACCTTTTTATCCTATAAGTGATGCAGGTTTAAAGATTGCTGCTCATTTCTATAATCATAATATGTCTACGCAAAAGGGTAAATTGAATGCTGTAATGTTTGGTAAGATGCTTGATGCTGATCAACGTAAAGCCTTGGTATGGGATGTAGAACGTGGAGCTCCAAATAAAATAATAGATGAATCCTGGCAGTCATGTTCGTGCCTTGGCGGATGGCACTACAGTACGTCTGTATATGATAATAACCAATATAAGTCAGCATCTGACGTTGTAAAATTATTAGTTGATATTGTCAGCAAAAATGGTAACTTGCTCTTAAGTGTTCCGTTGCGTGCAGATGGAACTTTTGATGAAAAAGAAGAAAAAATATTGAATGAATTTGGTGCTTGGATGAACATTAATAAAGAAGCAATCTATGATACACGTCCTTGGAAAGTATTTGGAGAGGGACCTATAGCGGAAGGAAATGTTCAACTTAAAGCACAGGGATTTAACGAAGGGGCCTATAGTAAAGCCGATGCAAAAGAAATACGTTTTACACAGACAGAGAAAAATCTGTATGCTACAGTCTTGGAATGGCCCGAAGATGGGAAAATATTAATTAAATCTTTAGCGGAAGGGAATGAACTATATCCCAATAAGATAAGTAAAGTTGAATTGCTTGGTTACGGAAAAGTACCTTTCTCACGTACAGATAAGGGACTTATTGTCAATATTCCAAATAAGTCATTGAAAAATATAGCTCCTGTTTTTAAGATTAGAAAATAGAAAGCACTGTCATGCCGCATATTCAGGGATACAAAATGAAAGAGTATGA
The DNA here is from genome assembly GCF_000162515.1 of Bacteroides sp. 1_1_14. Classification (NCBI taxonomy): domain Bacteria; kingdom Pseudomonadati; phylum Bacteroidota; class Bacteroidia; order Bacteroidales; family Bacteroidaceae; genus Bacteroides; species Bacteroides sp. 1_1_14. The sequence continues at coordinate 219,192 of NZ_GG774708.1, forward strand.
CATACCGACGAAGAGGTATTGCCAAACTTTAAGCTTGAAAAATGATCCGATGCTGATTGAAGAGTATCGTAAGATACATAGTGAAGAAAAAGCTTGGCCGGAAATTAGAGCGGGAATTCGTGCTGTAGGCATTTTGGAAATGGAAATTTATATATTGGGATCACAACTCTTTATGATTATAGAAACTCCGCTTGACTTTGACTGGGAGATAGCTATGGATAAATTATCTCATCTTCCGCGACAGGCTGACTGGGAAAAGTATGTATCCAGATTTCAAGAATGTTCGCCTTTGAACTCGTCTGCGGAGAAATGGAAATTGATGGAACGTATGTTTTATCTTTATGAAGATTAGTTGAGACTATGTAATCGTTTACTATTTGTTAATGAAAAAAGGAATAGCACCTTCTACGCTATTCCTTTTTTCATTAAGAATGATAAGAGGTACGATATTCTTGGGGAGTAACGCCGGTGATTTTTTTGAATAACCTGTTGAAGTATGAATAATCTTCAAATGCTAGATTTAATGCAACATTTTTGATTGACATATCATCGGTTATTAATATGAGCTGAGCTTTCTCTATTTTTTTTGCGGATAATATATCTTAAAGGTGTATCTCCTGTCTCTTTTTTGAATAGGCGAATAAAATGGTCTTTTGATAAGCCGGATTTCTCTGCTAATACTCCTAATTCAATAGTTTCATTTATGTGCTTACGGATGTAGTGGATGGCTTCTTCTATCCGGTTATCTTTTAATACCATTTTTATTTGAGCTCTTTGTAGAAATCGTGCTAGCAATTGGTATACAATACCTCTTGACTCTACTTTTTCGGATAATGTTCGTTGTTTGTTTTTTAGCAGATTCTGTATAAGTGTGTAATTGTTATCGTAAGAAGTAGGGTCTGACTTCTGTAAGGTCATATGTGGATTTATAGCGCAGAGCCGCTGAAATAATGCCAAATCTAGTTCGGTAGCAGGTATTTCTATTGGAAAATCCCAATTGTCCAGTAAGTTGTTGTCTGACTGGTGTTCTTCATAGATATGCAGATAATAGTGGGAGAAATAAGAGTTGCAGATATAGCTATGTTTGGTAAACGCTGGAATAAAATACATGTGGTTGGCTTTTAAAATCTGGATTTTACCTGATATTAAGATTTGTGCCGTACCTTCTGTCACATAGTATAAACGTGTGAAAGGACTACTGACATTTTTCCAGTTCCAGTCGGCATTATGAATAGCCAAACCTATGTTCAATACAAGCGGGTGCAATTTATCGACGAATGATGCCATAGTATACAGGTTTTATTAATGTAGAGATAAAGATAAATAAAAATAGATATTACTCTTTTGATATCGATAATTTTAAATAAAATGTCGATATTGTTTTATGATTAATTCCGCTATAGCTGTTTATGTCGATATTATATTATTCTAAATCGTATTAATCCTATAATATAAGCTATTGATTTGCTACATTTGTGGTATATTATTTGAAAGAGATTGAGAATAAAAAGAATTCAGGATAATCCTGTAACACAGTGTATGAATATAAGAAAGAATATGAAAACCAACACATGTATTGTAGTATTGATTTTTACTTTATTAACAGTAAATGTATTTGCACAGAATGATTACAAGTGGGGAGAATGGACAACTTGGGGCGATCAGGAAGATGGCACCTATTGTAATCCTGTCCTTCCTTCCGATTACAGTGACATTGATTGTATTCGTGTGGGGGATGATTATTATGCTATTTCTTCTACCTTTCAATATTCCCCAGGTATGGTGATCATACATTCCAAGGATTTGGTGAACTGGACGATTAAAGGTCATGTGGTTTCTGATCTGAGACAGATCAGTGAAGAAATGAACTGGACGCGTATGAATCGTTATGGCCGAGGTATTTGGGCAGGGGCAATTCGTTATTATCAGGGAAAATTCTATGTGTATTTCGGTACACCGGATGAAGGTTATTTTATGTCGACAGCTACCGATCCTGCGGGACCGTGGGAACCGTTGCACTGTGTAAAAGCAGAAAAGGGATGGGATGACTGTTGTCCTTTCTTTGACGATGACGGGCAACTATATTTTGTAGGTACCTATTTTGCTGATAAATACAAAACTTACCTGTATCGGATGACACCTGATGGGAAGACCTTGATCGAAAACTCTAAAATATTAATTAATGAGGGGTATGGTCGCGAGGCAAGTAAACTTTATAAAATCAACGGAACATATTATCATTTTTTCAGTGAAGTTAAAAATGGCGGTAGATATATCATGATGCAACGTTCTTCTTCAATTACAGGACCGTATCTTGAAAGGAAACAATTAAGTCATGTACAGCGTGAATATAATGAGCCTAATCAAGGCGGACTTGTTGAAGGTCCTGACAGGAAGTGGTATTTCTTTACCCACCATGGTACGGGTGACTGGGCAGGTCGGATTGCTAGTCTGCTACCGGTATATTGGGTCGATGGTTGGCCGATTATTGGTGAGGTTGGGCAGGATGGCATTGGCACAATGGTATGGCAAGCGGCCAAGCCTTCCAATGAGTATCCGGTTCGGACTCCACAATCATCTGATGATTTTAGCAAGTCGGTACTTTCTCCTCAATGGGAATGGAACTACCAGCCCCGGGACGAGATGTGGTCATTGACGGAAAGACCAGGCTATTTGCGGTTAAAAGCTTTTCGTCCATTAGTCACGGATAATTTGCTGAAAGCGGGAAATACCTTGACTCAGCGTTGTTTTCGTACAAACAAAAATGAAGTTATTGTAAAAATGAACATTGAGGGCATGGTTGACGGACAGAAAGCCGGACTGTGTCATTACTCTAAGAGTTATGCCATGGTGGGGGTACGCCAGTCCGGCAAAGACCGGAATCTGGAATTCCAGACCAATAAAGAGAAAATCACAGGTCCTGCGATAAAGGGAAACAAGGTGTGGATTAAATCTGTATGGGGGCTGGATGGAAAAAGCCAATTTTCATATAGTACAGATGGCAGGAAGTTTACCCCGTTCGGAGAGGTATATCAACTTGAATGGGGATATTACCGGGGAAGCCGCATTGGGATTTACTGTTTTAATAATATAGCGGATGCGGGGTATATCGATGTGGATGAGTTTATTTATTTATATTAACTGTTTAGTGTATGAAACATTCCTTTAATTGTTTAAGTTATGAATTACTGCTTTATGTGCTCATTTGTATTCCATTCTGTTCTTGTTCTCAAAAAGATACAGGTGTGATTTCTCCTAATGGGAAGATATGTCTTTCTGTTGAAATAAAGGAAGATACTGAAAAAGACGGTTTTGGCAAAGTCTTTTTTAATGTAGAGTACAAAGATGGTAAAACTTCCAGAAGGGTTCTATCTGATACCCGAATTGGCTTGGAAACCCAGCTTATGTCATTTACCGATAACATCAGGTTGAAATCTGTGTCCGGTACTAAACTAATTGAAGATGATTATGTGATGCTTACCGGTAAAAGAAGTCATTGTCAGAATAGAGGAAATGAAAGGATATTTCGGTTTGAGAATGAGAAGGCAGAAACCTTAGATATCGTTTTCAGGGCTTACGATGACGGGATTGTATTTCGATATAGCTTACCATCTGTTCAAGATAAGGATAGTCTGACATCTGAACATACAGCTTACTATATTCCAGAAGGAACGAAAAGATGGATACAGAATTATTCTGTTGGTTATGAAGGTTTCTATCCATTGAAAACCAGAGCAGAAAGAGGCAAAGACAATATGTGGGGCTATCCATTACTTTTGGAACCAGCCGATTCATTGTTTGTGTTGATAACTGAGGCCAATATACTTCGTGGACATAGTGGTTCCAGATTGTATAATGGAAATGATATGAATCAATATCAAGTGCGGATGACAGATGATAAATTAGCCTTGGGTGATTCATTCACATCGCCATGGAGAGTTCTTATGATAGGTTCTTTGTCTGATGTTGTAGAATCTACTTTAGTGACAGATGTCTCTGAACCTAACAAAATTTCTGATACAAGTTGGATTATGCCGGGCTCTGCATCATGGGTATACTGGGCGCATAATCATGGTTCCAAAAATTTCAAGATTGTAAAAGACTACATTGACTTGGCTGTTGATATGAAGTGGCCATATAGTCTGATAGATGCGGAATGGAATGAAATGTCAAACGGTGGAGATATTGAAGATTTGATAACCTATTCTCTTAGTCGAAATATAAAGCCTATGATTTGGTATAATTCGTCAACTGCTTGGATGGGGCCGGGTCCTCTTTACCGCTTGAATAGTAAGGAAAACAGAATAAAGGAATATACTTGGCTTCAAAAGTCAGGTGTAGTAGGGGTTAAGATTGATTTTTTTCCTGATGATTATTCGTCTAATATGGATTATTATATTGATTTGCTGGAAGATGCAGCTAAATATAAATTAATGGTCAATTTTCATGGAGCTACTATTCCTCGTGGATGGCAAAGGACTTATCCTCATCTGATGACTATGGAAGCCGTTTATGGGGCAGAGTGGTATAACAATAAGCCAATACTTACAGATCGTGCTGCTGAACATAATGTAACATTGCCATTTACCAGAAATGTCATTGGCTCAATGGATTATACACCTGGTACATTCTCTAATTCCCAACATCCTCATATCACTACTTGTGGGCATGAACTAGCTTTGTCTGTTGTGTTTGAGTCAGCATTGCAGCATATGCCTGATAGGCCGGAGGTGTACAGTTCATTACCTCGAAAAGTAAGAGAATTCCTTTCGGGATTACCTACTGCTTGGGATGATACAAAACTGTTGTGTGGCTATCCGGGTACTGACATCGTACTGGCACGACGTAAGGGAGATGTATGGTATATTGGAGGATTGAACGGAACTAACGAGAATAAAACTCTTTCTTTTTCATTGGTTCCTCTGCAAGTTGAAGGAAAAACGATGGATGTATTTAAGGATGGGGTGGACGATAAGAGTTTTGCCATCGAAGAAAACATCCAGTTATCAAACGATAAAATGGATATGTCATGTCTTCCTCGTGGAGGATTTGTGGCAGTAATAAAGTAAGGATAATAAGTAAATAGACATCTGTGAAAAAGAAATAGACAAATCATGCTGTGTTTCAATAAAAATGCACTATCTTGCGGTATTGTTTAACCTTAAAATATGATAGCCATGAACACAAAATTATTCGGTTTGTTTATCGCATTGTTGGTATGCCTGCCTTCGCTTGCCCAACAAAAGCCTGTAGAGAAGGTAGATAGTGATGGAGTTTATCTGATGCCCGATCAAATGCCGGAGTTTCCGGGCGGGATGCAGGCGATGATGAAGTTTTTGACTACAAATATTAAGTATCCTGTAGAAGCACAGAAGAAAGGCGTTTCCGGTCGTGTGATCGTACAGTTTGTCATAATGGAAGACGGAACATTGGATCAGGCTAAAGTTGTAAGAGGAGTCGATCCCTTGCTGGACGAAGAAGCCTTGCGCGTAGTGAAATTAATGCCGAAATGGAAACCGGGAATAGATAGAGGCGAGGCAGTGAAAGTACGTTTTACAGCTCCGATAATGTTTAATCTGTCCAGACCGGATGCACAGAGACCTACTTTTCCCGAACTTGTAGTACCTATCGGACAAGAAGTGGAAAACAGGTCTTTGCAAGGAGTATGGCAGAGTTGTGTTGTGCAACCGGGCGAACATGGATATAAAATTCTGTTATTGCCTGTTATAAAGATCATATCGCCTGATCAGACATTCATGAATATAATGACAGCCGGTATGAACGGCAGGTCAAATGCCATCATCTATTGTCAGGGAGAGTACAGTTTGCCATCGGATGGCACTTACGTGGAGATGGTGGAAAAATCGGTTGATCCGGTTTTTATACAAGGAGTAAAGAATGAAATCAGTGTGGAACGATTGCATGATAATCTGATTAAGTTGTCTTTTACGGTTCCGGGACAGGGAAGAAAAGTGACGGAATATTGGTTCCGGGCCCCTTCGCCGGATGTGAAGATAATGGCTAATTGATATTTTAGGCACGGATTTCACGGATTACACGGTCTTAATGAATAAAAGCCGTGTTCATCCGTGAAATCCGTGCCTAAAAAGCTCTCTGTACTTTCTTATCTTCGACTCAGCTTATTATTAATTCTTAAAGAATCCGTTATCTTCCCATTGTCCCGCTTTCTGTGGCTGTGCCGACGTGGCGCTTACATCGATAGGCAGCCATACTTCCATGTCGCCTTCGCCCCGATGTGCCCAGGCATAATAGGGTATCAATGTGAGTTCTACGTCTTTAGTTACCAGTTTTCCTGCTTTGTCATAACTTAATGCCTGCGCATCGGTCGTTATCTGACGGATGCCGTAAAGTAACTCCGGTTTGTCTGTTACCTTGAATTGCGGATGTTGGTTGAGAAGTATGCTGTGGACGTTGAATCTGTTGTCCGGCCATTCTGCGCAATAAACGATGGGGCCGCGTTCAACGGCAACACGTCCGTGATCGGCTTCTACTTTGGGATTTGCCTTTACTATTCGGGGGATCATGTCGAAATGTACTTCTACCACATCTCCCTTTTTCCATTTGCGGGCGATGCTGAGGTAGCCATCATTGACATCGCTTTCTACTGTCTGTCCGTTTACGGATACTTGGTAGGCAGGTTTCTGATTGTCGGCGTAAGAATACAGGTCACTGGGAAGTACATTGCCACGTACCCAGCCGGGGATACGGAGTTTCATGGTGAAGTCCTGATTGCCCTGCGTTATTTTCAGGCGGATGTCCCCATTCCAGGGATAGCCGGTTTCTTGTTCCAGCAGAATCTTTTTCTTGTCTACCTTTAGCTCGGCTTTGTTGGAAAGATAAAGGTTCACGTATACCTGATCGTTCTTCACGGCATATACATATCCCGGTAATGACGGAATGAAACGGCTGACGTTTGAAGGGCAGCAGGCGCAGCCGAACCAAGGTTTGCGGCTGTATTTTCCGTTAGAAGACAGCGGGTTGGGGTAGAAGAAAGAACCTCCGTCCAGTGATACGCCCGATATCAGACCGTTGTATAGTGTGCGTTCCAAGACATCGAAATATTTGGCGTCTCCGTGCAGCAGGAAAAGACGGTAGTTCATGTATACATTGCCGATAGCGGCGCAGGTTTCACAATAAGCGGACTGGTTGGGCAGCTCGTAGTTGTTGCCGAATGCTTCGCCTGCATGGCGTGCACCGATACCTCCGGTTATATAAATCTTTTTAGAAACAATGTTGTCCCAAATCTTGTCTATCGCTTTGATGTAGCTGCTATCTCCAGTGATGGCTGCCACATCTGCCATGCCGGAGTACATATATACGGCACGTACGGCATGTCCTACGGCTTCATCCTGTTCTACCACAGGTTTGTGTGCCTGACTATAGGCGTCTTTCCGGCTGGTATATCCACGGGTATCCAGGAAGAACTTTGCCTGATCAAGATACTTTTTGTCTCCCGTCACCATGTATAGTTTGACTAAAGCCATTTCGGCTATCTGATGCCCTGGTACGTATTTCTTCTGTTGAGGGCCGTTGCCGATTTCGCGGCAGACACAGTCGGCATATTTAATGGCAATATTGAGGAAGTTTCGTTTTCCGGTAGCTTGATAATGTGCTACAGCTCCTTCTATCATGTGCCCGAGATTGTAGAACTCATGACTTAGGTTCTTTACCGCTACCCAACGCTCTTTTCCTGCCCAGTTGTGCGGGTGCTTCGGATTCATGGTGCGGGCTGTATAAAGGTAACCGTCCGGTTCCTGTGCTCCGGCAACGATGACGAGTACGCTGTCAATGTACTTTTGCAGTTTCTTGTCCGGATAGGTTTGCAGAGAGTAACTGGCTCCTTCTATTGTTTTGTATACATCGGTATCGTCGAAAGAGAAGCCCTCTACTTTGTAGGTATCGCTGGGATGTGCTGCCTTTACAAAGTTTTCGTAACGTCCCGTCTCTTCACATTTGCTGAATGCCAGAGGGATGGTTACTTCACGGCTTGCTTGAAGGCGCTGTCCCCAAAAGTTGTCCGTCACTTTAACGGAAGTAAAGGGAACAGGGTTTATAGGATATCCATGATTTATTTGCGCGCTGCCTGTTATGCAGATGCAGGTCAGGAATGTCGCAGTCAGAACGTTTTTCATCTTGGTATTATTTTAGTATGAATCTTTGTTGTGGTGTTATGGTGTCGGGATTACCTGTTTGATTGTTCCGTCCGGATTGAATTCCATCCGGTCAATACATACTTCGCGGTGCCAGCCCGGTCCGTCATTCAGATGGTTCTTGTTGATACGGTGGTATACGATATACCATTTGTCTTTTCCCGGTACTTGCAGGATAGAGTTGTGGGCAGGTCCGTAGATTTCTTCTTTTGGATTTTGAATGAGTACTATCGGGGCTTTGGCTACTTCGATCGGACCGAGTGGTGACTGGGCGGTACCATAAACAACGTGGTAGTTGGGGGAACCGGTGTCGTCTACAGACCAGAAGAAGTAGTAAACTCCTTTTCTATAAATAACGTAAGGAGCTTCACGGTATGCGTAAGTCTGCAAAGTCCCTCCTTTGGGAGTTAATACTACCGTTGTCTCTTCTTTGACGGACAGCATGTCGTCGTTGAGCTCGGCTCCTGCCATGTAACCGTTACCCCAATAGAGGTAGCTTTTGCCGGATACGGGGTCGGTGAATACATCCACATCAATCTGCTGTCCCCGTCCTGTGGGAGAAGAGGTGATGATAGGTTTGCCCAAATCAGTGAAAGGTCCGGTGGGGGAGTCGGCTACGGCAACTCCTATCTGCTTGCCTTTGTTGGTCGTCGGGTTGGCACTATAATAAAAGAAGTATTTATACTTCCCGTCTATCTTCTTTTCTTCAATGCAGGGAGCCCATGCGTTTCCGTTTGCCCAAGACACATTTTTGCCCATCTCCAGAATCACAGTCTCTTCTTTCCATGTCTTTAAATTCTTCGATGAAAAGACCTTAAAATAACTTCCGCCCCATCCCGGAAATCCGTCACTGGTGGGGTAAATATAATAGCGTTTTGTCTGATGAGAATACAGAACTTCGGGGTCGGCATGGAACCCCGGCAGAATAGGGTTACCGGATTTCTTATTTTGTGCCGTTACTTGTACTGCTCCGATGAGTAATAAGTGGAATAGAAAGATTTTGGTAAATAAATGCTTCATGATATTTATAATTAGATTTTTATTATAAGTACGACAAAGATAGAGGATCTACCTAAATAAAAAGATTATATATCCGTCAAATAGGGTTATATATCATTCAAACGGAAATGAAAATAAGAAAATACCTTTAAATAGACCTTGATGAATGAATATTGGAGCTTGTTTATTGCTTTCTTTAAAAAAGAATACTTACGTTTGGGAAAATGGTTGGAGAGTATGTTGGTATTAAATAAATTTGTTTTTCGAAAATAGGTTATTTTGAGATAAAAAGGTCATTATGAATTAAAATTAGATTTTAATGAATGAATATCAGACATACTTTTAGTTATTAGGCTTTACCTTTGCAAGACATAAAAACACACGATTACCATGAGAATCAAACTTGTATTATTTTTTGTTTTATCAGCATAACTGCGTTTGCTCAGAACGGAATAACCTTTGAAGTGGAAGAACTTTCAAAGCCGGAAATTTGGCTTTCGACAAGGTCATGCGATGATATTTATAAAGAGCTTATATTATCGGATGTCAAGTTATGGCTTGGCAAGGTAAAAAGAGAGAATATTAATATCATAGCAAAAAGTGAGGCTCCCGAATATTTAGTATCTTACAATTATAACTCCTTTTTCAATGGTATGTATCGGGCTTATGCAGATCATAGGCCGTTTGTTTTGTCACCGGACATGATTTGGTTGTTAATCAGTCAAGGTTTTGCACGGCATGTAGAAGCTAATAAAGAATCTATGAGGCATTATTTTGTAGATTATTCAGGTCAACAATCCCTGATAGTAATGGCAGATAAGCAATTGGATGATCCGACTGTAAAGTGGGAAGGAATTGTATCCGACTTTACCCAACAGATAAAAGAACAGGTAGGAGATGACTTGGTAGACTTGCTGACCTGTAACTTCTCGACAACAACCTCTCTGGAGAAAATGGTTTCCGAAGTAACAATCATGGAGACAATGAAACCTTATTTTGAGTTTTTGGTGATGCGTATTGTTTGCGGAATCCCACAAATAACGCTCGAAGGGACTCCCGAAGACTGGAAGAAGGTGCTGAAGAAAGCAAGGAAGCTAAAGAAATATGAACTGGAATGGTGGATATCCGAACTGGAACCTCTTTTAGAGGAGTTTGTAAAAGCGTCAAAAGGAAAAGTGGATAAGGACTTTTGGCGGAATATGTTTAAATATCACTCACAAAAACAATATGGAGCTCCTAATATAATAGATGGATGGATTGTCAAATTCTTCCCTTACGATAAGGATGGAGGACGAAACACATTGAAACAACTGGAAGGCACTAATTGTCTGCCGCAGGAGATAGTAAAGGTTGACATGACATACAAGGAAGTATATAATGATACCATCATAGAGACTCCTTTGGAACTTTGGGCTGGTTTTATAGGGTTGAAGCAAAACTTTGATAATTATGCTTTGCGACCCCAGATCGGTTGGATGGTGAGAAAGAAGGATGTGGGTGATAAAGAGTTTATGAAGAAGCTGGAAGCAGATGCGCAAACTGAAGGTATGGGGGCTGGTATTAGGATTAAGGTGAAAGAGTTTCCTGCGATCTTATTAAAACTCAAAGAAATAAAACAGTTAGAGATTTATTTTATAGATGAGATTGATATACCGGACGAATTCTCAAAAGTGAAAGTTGATGATTTGGAACTATACGGAAAGATAACTGAGGAGGGGATAGACCGCATTAAGAAAATGTTCCCCGGGATAGGACTTAAAATAAATAATACTGTGATAAATCGTAACCCTAATAGAAAACCTCTAATTATTTTCGAGGAATGAAAAGAAGAATTTTACAAGTTTTAGTGACAGGACTTCTGTCATTGTTTATTGTCCCGTCATTGGGATTATCAATCGCTGTTGCACAGGAAAACACTTTTACTGTTCAGCAGCCGGACTATCAGAAAAGCCCTTATACGGGAATGACACGGCATCATTGGATACAGGCAGGTGAATACCTGCTAAGAGGTGCGTTCAATTATATCCATTCTTTGGATGATCAAATGTATTTCCCGAAACAATTGGATAAAACATATCCAAAAAATGAAGGGCAAATCCCAGTAGCAAAACTGGAGGGACTGGCACGAACCTTGTTTGTAGCTGCTCCCCTTTTAAAAGAGAATCCGGAACTGGAAATGAATGGAGTGAAAGTGGCGGATTATTATCGCCATCAATTAATAAATATCTCCAACCCGAAAAGCAAGAGCTTTATTTCACATCGCCAGGGAGGACCGAGTCAAACGCTTCTGGAACTGGGCTCTTTGGCAATTTCTATGAAAGCTGCACAGGCTGTTTTGTGGGACCCGCTGACAAAAGCACAGAAAGATTCCCTTGCCGCTACCATGTTGAGTTATGGAGAAGGGCCGACTATCGGTTCTAACTGGATGTTCTTTAATGTGTTTATTTTGAGTTTTCTGAAAGATCAGGGATATGTGGTGAATGAGGGCTATCTGGAATCGAATCTGAAGAAACTTCTGGCACGTTATCGGGGCGAAGGTTGGTACAATGATGCGCCGGCTTATGATTATTACAGTGCATGGGCGTATCAGATCTATGGACCTATTTGGGCGGAAATGTTCGGAAAAAAGCAGTATCCTCAGTATGCCGCACAATTTCTGAAGAACCAACACGATATGGTTGACAATTATCCCTATATGTTTAGTGGAGAGGGTAAAATGAATATGTGGGGGCGAAGTATCTGTTATCGCTTTGCTGCCACTGCCCCTTTATCTTTGTATGAATACGGTGAAAGTGATGACGTAAATTACGGTTGGATGAGAAGAATTGCCTCTTCCACCTTGTTGCAATTCATGGAGAATCCGGAGTTCTTGGAGGATGGTATTCCGACAATGGGATTTTACGGGCCTTTTGCTCCGGCTGTTCAGATATACAGTTGCCGGGGAAGCGTTTATTGGTGTGGAAAGGCTTTTTTAAGTTTACTGTTGCCGGAGAGTGCGGATTTTTGGTCGGCTACAGAAAATAACGGCCCTTGGGAGAAAGTGTTTAAGAAAGGACAGGTATATAATAAGTTCCAGCCGGCAACAAATTTATTGATTACCAATTATCCGAACTGCGGGGGATCTGAAATGCGTTCGTGGTGTCATGAGACTGTGGCAAAAGACTGGCAGAAGTTCCGTAGTACGGAGAATTATAATAAACTGGCCTATCATACGGAGTTTCCCTGGATGGCTGACGGTAAGAATGGAGAAATCTCAATGAATTATGGGACGAAGAACAAGAACGGAGAATGGGAAGTGTTAAGACTTTATACGTTCAGAAGTTTTGAGGATGGAATTTATCGTCGTGATGCCGTACTCGAAACAGATAGTACTGTGAATTATCAGTTGGCAGACATTCCATTGCCGAATGGTATATTGCGGGTAGATAAGGTTTTGGTACCCGATTCGACGGAGATTTGTTTGGGGCATTACTCCCTGCCGTCTCTTGATGCGGAGATTCGTGAAACAGATCGCAAGGTAAACAAACAAAATGTTCCGGTACTTTCTAACGGCAAATATGAATTGGTGATGATACCATTAGCAGGCTGGAATAATAAGATAAATACTGTATATCCGGAGGGGGTGCATCCTGTTAGTAAGAAGTGTGCTTTGAGCATGATTACAGATCGGCTGGATGGTAGTAAAATCTACGTAACACTTCAGTTGTGGAAAAAAAAGATTGGAGAAAAAGGCTTTACTAAAAAAGAACTGAATCCGGTGAAGTCAGTCGAAGTGTCGGATGATAAAAAGCATGTTACCATTCGTTTGGCTACGGGAGAAACTAAGAAGATTTCGTTCGAGTAACTAACACAAAAACATTAAATATATTATCACTATTACCATGAAAAAAAGCTTTGTCTTATTTTTGACTATCTTATATGTATCCAGTATTCACTTAAGTGCGCAAAAAACTGAAAACGTTCCTGTCGGCGGAGGATATCCCGTTACAGCCGAAGGTGCCTGGTGTTGGTTTGCCGATCCTCGCGCATTACATTATGAAAATGAAAGTGGGACTATAAATAAAACATATATAGGCTATATTGATATACATGGTAATATTAAAGCCATGCAGTATGACTTTAAGAAGAAAAACAAGAGGAAGTACTTATTCGCTCATATTTTCAGCCGGACGACCACAATAATCCTACCTTTTTAGTATTGCCTGATGAACGGATTATGATTTTTTACTCCAGGCATACGGATGAGGCTTGTTTTTATTACAGAATTTCGCAGATTCCGGGAGATATAACGATGTTGGGGGAAGAGAAGGTTATTAAAACCAGAAACAATACAACTTATCCCTCTCCATTTATTCTGTCGGATGATCCGGAACATATTTATTTGTGTTGGCGGGGGATCGGCTGGCATCCCACTATTGCCAAATTATCATTGCCGGATGAGAAAGATGATGTCAGTATTGTATGGGGAGCTTATCAGATAGTGAAGTCCACCGGAGCACGACCTTATGCAAAATATGTGTCTAATGGAAAAGATAAGATTTATTTGACTTATACCACTGGGCATCCGGATAATGAAAATCCCAATTTCCTTTACTTTAATTACATCGACATTCATACGATGCAATTGAAAGATGTGAAAGGAAATACTCTTTCAACTATTGCCGATGGTACATTTAGGGTGAACAAGACTCCTGACTATGTAGCCCGATATCCATATACTGTGGTAGACAATCCTATTGAACGCGATTGGGTATGGCAGGTCGCTTTAGATAAGAAAGGATATCCGGTGATTGCGATGGTACGTATCAGTAGTGATAAAAGTTCTCACGATTATTACTATGCCGGATGGGATGGACATGAATGGAAGAAGACTTTCCTGGCTAATGCGGGCGGACATTTTCATCAGACACCGAATTTGGAGAAATGTTATAGTGCCGGTATGGCTATAGATCCGGCAAATACCAGCCTCATATATTGTTCGTTGCCTATAGAAGGTAAGTATGGCAAAGTCTATGAGATTATGAAATATACGCTGGATGAGGACGGGAAAATTATTTCTACAGAAGCGATCACTCGAAATTCGCAGCTGAATAATGTGCGTCCTTACATAATTTCCAGTTCAGAGAATACCCCCTTAAGGCTGGCATGGATGTACGGCAATTATTATGACTGGATTGTGAGTTCGCAATATCCGCAGGGCTATTGTACAGGGATCGCTTGCGATTTTAAAGGTTTTGCGGCTATAAAAAAGAAAGCGAAAGTAGGAAAGAACTTTAGCTTCAATCCCCGGAAAGACTTTACCTTGGAAGAGACGGTTCCTTTAGATGTGAATAATTATGAAGGTTGCCTGTTGCAACTGGGTGACCTTGAATATTATCTGGATGGGCAGACGATGAAACCGGAAGTAAGATATAAAGGAAAAGTGTATCACAGTACGAATATACTCGGTACGGCTGACTGCTGGAAAATGACGTCTCGCAGCACAGGAGGGAACTGGTATGCTCCGCAGAAGTATGAAAATGTCCGTCTGAGAATAGAATATAAAAGAGGGACTTTATGTATCTATATTAATGACTTGCTTGATCAGAAAATTAAAATTCGATAATCTGTAATTGACTCATTATCTTAGAATATTTGTTTTATGAAAAAACTTATATAACTCGTCGGTCTGTTCTAAAATCATATTTATCTGATGAATTAATCTTCAAAAAGTTCTACTTATCGGTATATCTATATTGATGACATGATCTAGTCGTTGTTTATTAAATATTTTATTCATAAATTTGGTCGTATATATAATGGTAAGTTATTATATTTGCATATAACGAACAAAATATGATCGTATGAAAAACACAAGAATTATTGTTCCTTATTATAGGTTGTGCTGTTTTATTCTGTATTTGCTTTTGAGGTCCACTTTGCTGTCGGCAACAGAAGATGTCATTTGTAATCTAAAGTTTAGACAACTTTCTGCCCCACACTCGTTACCGACTAACGAAGTACAAAAAGTATATCAGGATAAAGATGGATTTATTTGGTTCGCTACCCGTAATGGGCTTTGTAAGTACAATGGATACGAAACCACTCTTTATAAGTCTAACCTTTATTCTCCGGGTTTATTGACTAATAATAGCATCACCTGTCTGGTTGATGATAACAATAACCACCTATGGATTGGTACATCAGAAGGATTGAATGTGATGGACAAGAGAACGGGGGAAATAAAAAAATATAAAGTACCTTCTATTTCTAATAATGTAGTATCAGCCTTGTGTGTCACTCGTGATAATACCGTTTGGGTGGGGACGGACAACGGTTTATGTCGTTATGTTGCAGAGAAAGATACTTTTGTAGTTTGTGGAGATAATATGGGAGATAGTAGGCTGAGGTATGTGACAATAAAATCTTTATTGGAAGATTCGGACGGAGACCTCTGGATTGGAACTTGGGCACAAGGTTTATTCCGTTATTCTCCATCTACGGATAAGCTGGAAGTATATCCGAAAATCAATGATCAATATTCTTCTCATGTCATTTATGAGGATAGTAATAAAGACATTTGGGTAGGAAGCTGGGGATACGGACTTTTTAAATTACGAAATCCTAAAGATATGCAACAAGTGTCTTATCAATGTTTTTTACATGAAAATGGAGATGATTCCAGTTTGTCCGATAATATCGTGTATGATGTAAACGAAGATTTGAATACCCATACGCTATGGGTCGGGACGCGAAGTGGACTTAGTATCTTAAAACTTGACGAGCCAGATGGTTTTGTTAATTATAAATCCGGCAAATCTGATTATCGCATTCCTTCTGACGAGGTTAACTCAATTATGCGTGATAATCAAAAGAATATGTGGATAGGGGCTATTGGTGGTGGCGTTCTGATGGCCGATACACGCCAGCCGGCATTTACTCTACATACACTGAATTTTGGAGACGAAGACATTCCGGTGACTTCTGTCCGTACGTTATTTGCCGATTCTGATCAGAACTTATGGATTGGAGTAGGAACATACGGATTAGCCTGTAAAGATTATATGACGGGAGAATTAAAAATGTATTCGCACATACCGGAGTTCTCCGGTATAAAGGATTTGCCCTCTCTTTTTGCTGTTATCCAACGTAAGAAGAGTGGTGAAATATGGTTCGGCATGTATAATGGAGGAATTTATGTCTATCGGAAAGGTGAAAAGGTGAAACATCTGACTACACAAAATAGCGGCTTTCTTACTTCCGATTGTGTATCGGCTTTGTACGAAGATTATGAGGGAAATTGTTGGGTTGGTACGCGCGGAGGAATAGGAGTTCGATTATCTGATGGCACTGACTATCGTTTTGAAACGATGAACTTTGCTGATAGTCTGTCTGCCGACTGGATATACGTAAGAGATATCGTAAAGGATATGGATAATAGCGTTTGGTTGGCAACGTCTAATTTGGGTGTGATTCATATAACAGGAGATATCCGGCAACCTTCTACATTGAAGTATGAGAATTACAGTTTCCATAATCGTAAATTAATCACCAATACGGTTCTGTGTATACATCTTGATCGTTTTGGACGATTGTGGGCAGGAACTGAGGGAGGAGGATTATACCTTTATAATCGTAACAAAGGAGAATTTGAAGAAAAGACGCGTGCGTATAGTATTCCGGGAGATGTAATCGTTAGTATAGAAGAAGATAGAAGTGGAAATTTATGGTTGGGAACAATATCCGGATTAGTGAAGCTTTATGTGGCTGCTATTGGAAATGATTTCTCGACTCGCATTTATACTTCTGCCGATGGGCTGCAGGATAATTTTATTGTCAATTCATCGTGCAGCCGGAATGGAGAGCTGTTTTTTGGAGGACATAAAGGCTACAACAGCTTTTTCCCCGATAAAATGGAAATACCTTCTCAGGAAACCAATTTCCTGATAACAGATATTAAAATATTCAATCATTCTTTCAGTAAATTGCCGGTCGAACTGCAACAAAAGATTTCACCGGTAATGCCTACCTATACCAGTAAGATTGAACTTCCTCATAAATACAATAATTTTAGTATTGAATTTGCCGCCCTTACCTATAAGAATCCCGAACTAAACAGATATGCTTACCGGCTACAGAACTTTGACAGGGATTGGCAGTATACGGATGCAGACCGCCGCTTTGCTTATTATAACAATCTGCCGAGCGGGACATATACTTTTCAGTTGAAAGCAACCAATGAGAACGGAGAATGGAGTGGCTATGTGCGTGAATTGACAGTGGTAGTCCTTCCTCCCTTCTGGGCTACCTGGTGGGCATATCTGTTATATATAATATGGGTGTTGGTCGTAGGAATTTTGATTTACCGTACAACAAAGAACCGTATGTTGCTTCGGAATGCATTGCGCCTGCGTGAAATAGAAAAAGCAAAAGCAGAAGAATTGAATCATGCGAAATTACAGTTCTTTACTAATATTACGCATGAGCTATTAACTCCGTTGACTATTATTTCGGCTACGGTGGATGAATTGAAGACACAGGCACCTAGTCATAATGATTTATATACGGTGATGAATAGCAATATACAGCGATTAATACGATTGTTGCAGCAGATTCTTGAATTCCGTAAAGCAGAGACAGGAAATCTGAAATTGCGTGTTTCTCCGGGAGATATAGCGGATTTTGTGAAAAGAGAGACTGAAAGTTTTCAACCGCTGGTGAAGAAACGAAAGATACATTTCTCTGTACTTTGCGACCCGGAAGCTATTATCGGCTATTTCGATACAGATAAATTGGATAAGATATTATATAATCTGTTGTCTAACGCCGCTAAATACAATAAGGAAGGCGGATTTATCCAAGTAACTTTGTCTTATGATGAAAATAAAGATTTTGTGCTCTTGAAAGTGAAGGATAACGGGAAAGGCATTTCAAAAGAGAAACAGAAAATGCTGTTCAAACGCTTTTACGAAGGAGATTATCGAAAGTTCAATACTATCGGCACCGGTATCGGACTTTCCCTGACAAAAGATTTGGTGGAGTTGCACGGAGGAACCATTTCAGTAGAGAGTGAAGTCGATCAGGGAACAGAGTTCATCGTGAGGATTCCTATTGACCGTTCTTATTATGAAGAAGAGCAAATAGATAATGAAGCAATCTTGCCGATACAGAAGACGGTGACTTATGAAGTCACGCAAGTGGAAGCTGCCAATGAAGTAGAAGAAGTGGCGGAGAAAGCCAATTCTATCTTACTGGTCGAAGACAATGAGGAGTTGCTGCAATTGATGACTAAACTTCTGAACCGTGATTACAACGTCTTTACTGCCGAAAATGGGAAAGAGGGAATTACGGTATTGGAGAATGAGGATATTGACCTGATTGTATCGGATGTGATGATGCCCGAAATGAATGGCATCGAATTCTGTAAGTACGTAAAAGGTCATTTGGAAATCAGCCATATTCCGGTGATTCTATTGACTGCCAAGAATAAGGAAGAAGACCGTGCGGAAGCATACGAAGCTGGTGCGGAAGCTTTTATTAGCAAACCTTTTAACCTGACGGTGTTGCATGCCCGTATCCGTAACCTGCTGAAGTATAAGGAACGTACGGCACGCGACTTCAAGAATCAATTGGTGTTTGAAGTAAAGGACTTGAATTATACAAGTCTGGATGAAGACTTTATAAAGCGTGCCATTGAATGCGTGAATAATCATTTGGCAGATGCTGCATTTGACCAGACACAATTTGCCGAAGAAATGATTACCAGTAAATCGACTCTATATAAGAAACTGAAATCCTTGGCAGGTTTGAATACTTCTGCTTTTATTCGCAATGTGCGTTTGAAAGCTGCCTGCCGGATCATGGAAGAAAAGGGAAATAATATTCGTGTTTCAGAATTGGCATATATAGTTGGTTTTAATGATCCGAAGTATTTCAGTGTGTGTTTTAAGAAAGAGTTCGGGATGCTGCCGACTGATTATATTGAACGGTTTATTCAAGATGTAGAGAAGTAGATAAAGTCTGGTTCATAATAGCCTCTGTCATTCAGAGGAGTATAACGACGAAGAATCTTTTTTCCTGTACACAAAAAATGAGATTCTTTCTCTCGTTGGTCGTCTGAATGACAAAAATACATTTAATGCATTTCTGCTTTGATTTGAATCAACGGCTGATTCGCATTAATAGCTAATAAAGCGAAAATAAAAATTAAGTCCGAAGATTATTCTTCTCCTTACCTCGTAAGGTATTCAGTTCAATGACACAAAAAGAGAAAGGGAGTAGTGTATTAATAATTCATCGATTTACTTAGAAGATACAGAACTTTTCAAAATCAGCACCCATATCTATACGAAAGACTTTGACTAATTATGCAGTAACCGCCAATCATTTATTAATAAATTCTTTCATCGTTTATTATAAACGTCCTCCAAGTTTATTATAAACTCTAATTTCGTTATTCCTGCAATAAACATCCATTTTAAGCAACAAAAAAGGCCGCAATTCCCATGAAGAATCTCAGCCCTTAGCTTATATCAGACTATCCAACAAGCATTACCCGGAGTGGGAATGCCTGCAATCTGTTATTATATTATACTTATTATTGCTCATTTTTCATCTATATTATCAATGTTATTGAATTTGCTTCCGGTTTACACTTACAAATATACAACATTAAAAGCGGTTTGTCAAGTCCTCCATGCTTCTTTCATACATCTGATTACAAATCATACGGATTTGAGCCAAATGATAGTCAGTAGTATCTTGAATCATTTTTAAACCGTTATGAATCTGCTACCCTATTATTACAATCATTGCAGTCGAATACAATAATCCTTTTCTCTATAAAAAATAATACCTGCGAGTGCATGAATTAATTCGTCCGCCTATGGGCAACGTTTCATCCGGCTATAGGCAAACGCAACGTCGCCTATAGGCAAACTTGCGTCCGACTATAGGCGGACGAATTAATTTATGCACTGAAAGGAATTATTTATAGCATAAGCCGGAACTAAATTTAGCATAGAAATTCTTTATTCAATATGGACGGTTTAGCTCATTTTTGCATGGAGAAGCATTAAATACAGCATTTGACAGGTAGAATTATCATTCATAAAGGAGGAAAATAAGTTAATCATTATAATTCTCCCTATAAAAGCGATTATTAGCCTTTGTTGACATTGAATCGGTCTATATTTGCATTCGTTAATAACTCGACAAATAAGTTGGTGAAACAATTGATAACTCTAAATATATACTAATAGGATGAAAAATGAAACATTAATAAAGAAAACAACTAGTTCAAAGTCCGGAGCTATAAATGGCATACTGCCCGGACATAATCTTAAGACTAATCATTATTTATAAATTCACTAATATTTATTGCTATGAAAAATTGCATTTTCTATTTTTTAATGCTTGCGCTTCTTTTTTTGGTAGGAAGCTGTAAAGATAGCGATGACAACAAAAGCACTGGGGCGACTTATGATCCTAATCAACCCGTTACAGTGGAGAGCTTTATGCCGGCAGGTGGAAAGCTACGAGAAAAGGTTATCGTTAAAGGTTCTAACTTCGGTACAGACAAGTCGAAAGTAAAGGTTTATTTTGTGGATGGAACTGCCGAACGCCAATCTACAGTCATTAATGTGGACGATGAGACAATTTATTGTCTTGCACCTCGACAGCTCCCAGGGGGTAATCACATAAAGGTGGTAGTGGAAGATAAAGAGGTAATAACAGATGCCACTTTTGAGTATGAACAAGCACAAAATGTTTCTACTATTGCCGGATCGCAAAATGTGCGAAAATCTGAGGACGGAACATTAGCAGAGGCTTCTTTCGAGTATACCTGGGGAATTGGTGCTGTAGGAAATAATACAGTGCTTGTTTTTCAACGGGATAATCCGCGTGTTCGTTTAGTCTCTGTAGATGACAATAAAGTGACTACTATTCATCCGGGATTTAAAGCTGGTAAGCCTGCTGTGACTAAGGATCGGCAAAAGGTCTATGCTGCCGGATGGGAAGGTGGACATACTATATATATGTATACCAAAGGAACTGGTTGGGCTCCTACTCGCATCGGACAACTTGGTACGCAATATGCTGGCAGAGTACTTAGTGTTGCTCTGGATAAATCCGAAGAGTGGCTTTATTTTGTGGATGCTAACAAAAAATTTGCTCGTTTCAATGTAACAACTCAGGAAATTGTAGATATTGCTACACTAGAAATTTCGGGAAGTTTGCATAGTAATGGCGTTTACCTTGTTTATCATCCTCTTTATGACTGTTTCTTTATGTCGAATCAATTGACTTACTCAGTTTATAGACTAGAGAAAGACGGAACGTGTGAAGTCTTTGCAGGATCATCTACACAAGCGCGGGTTCAGGATGGCTACAGAGAAGAAGCTTATTTTGCGCAACCTAACGGAATGGCGATAGATGAGGACGGAAATTTCTTCATAGTAGAAGGTTTTAAAGCATATGTATTACGGAAAATCAGTGTCGAAGATGGTTATGTTTCCACAGTGGCTGGAATGGTTGATGTGGCTAGTCAGATAGATGGTACTCCCTTAGAAGCTACATTCAACTATCCTTATGATATTTGTTACGATGGCGAAGGCGGCTTCTGGATAGCCGAAGGCTGGGGACAAGCAGTTAGAAAATATGCAGTAGAATAATAACTAAGAAAAACATATTTATGAAACGAAGTATTTTATTACTATTTGGGATATTTATGTCAATCGGGATGTTTGCACAGGATAAAATAGATGTGGCAGGTCTCGTTTTTGATGAACAGGGAACGGAACTTATTGGCGTGTCTGTTCAAGTGAAAGGTAGTCAAGGGATAGGAGTCGTTACAGATATTGATGGTCGGTTTAAACTGTCCGGTATCCCCGTGGGAAGTAAACTTGTATTCTCGTATATAGGATATATGCCGCAGGAAGTTAAGTATGTATCAACAAAACTAAAAGAACGAATCACTCTTAAAGAACAGGTTAATGAGTTTGATGAGGTTGTGATTACCGGCCGTACCGCTCAACGTAAAATTTCGGTAGTAGGGGCTATCACAAATGTAGATCCTGCAGGAATTCAATCTCCTGCTGTTTCGGTAAGTAACATGTTGGGAGGTCGTGTTCCAGGTATCATTGCTGTGACACGAAGTGGTGAACCGGGTAATAGTTTTTCAGAGTTTTGGATTCGTGGTATCAGCACGTTTGGAGCAAGTCAGAGTGCATTAGTATTGATAGACGGGATTGAAGGAAATATTAATGATCTTGATCCTGCTGATATTGAAAGTTTTAGTATTTTGAAGGATGCTTCAGCCACAGCTGTTTATGGAACCCGAGGGGCAAATGGTGTGGTAGTGGTCACTACTAAACGTGGAAAAGCAGGTAAATTGCATGTTAATTTCAAAACGAATGCTACCTATTCATATTCACCTCGTATGCCGGAGTATGCTGATGGATACGATTATGCAAGATTAGCAAATGAAGCTCGTGTAGTGCGCGGTGATGATCCGATTTATACAGATACTGAACTTGAATTGTTTAGAACAGGACTAGATCCGGATTTGTATCCGAATGTGGACTGGCGTGATGTTATTTTAAAGGATCATGTCATTAATAACCAGCATCATCTGAGTATCTCTGGCGGTGGACAAAATGCTCGTTATTATATGAGTTTGGGAATTTTGAATCAGGAAGCTATTTTTAAGCAGGATAAATCGGCATCTAAGCATGATGTCAATGTAAATTATCACAAATATAATTTCCGTGCTAATATAGATGCCAATCTGACAAAGACCACTGTGCTGAGTATGAATTTGGAAGCAGTTGTCAAGACGCAAAATGCTCCGGGTACGGCTTCAAGTACTAAGGTGTTATGGGAGTCACAAGCGAATCTTCCTCCAGTAGTTGTTCCTGTACGTTACTCTAACGGGCAGTTACCTGCGTATGGAAGCACTGCCACAGATAAATCACCGTATGTACGTTTGAACTATTTAGGTTATACTACTACAGAGACATATTCGTCGAAAGTAAATGTGGGATTGAATCAAGACTTGAGTCTAATAACCAAAGGATTGTCAGTGCGTGGATTGTTTTCTTTTAAAATAAACGGTCAACATGTTGTTGATAGGCACATGAACCCAGAACAATATTATGCAGACCCTAGGGACGGACGAAATTTAGATGGAAGCTTAAAAACAAAACGTACTGTAGATAAGGAAGATATGAAAGCTACACAGTTTTCCTTATCAAATAGAGAACTGTATTTCGAAGCGGCAGCTGACTATAGCCGTGTATTTAATGTAGATCATCGTGTGACTGGCTTGGTGCACTTTTATCGTCAGGAGTTAAAGGATGTAAATTGGGGAAATGGTGTATTGGTCAGTATACCTAAACGTTATCAGGCCGTTTCTTCTCGTTTAACCTATTCATATAAAGATACTTATTTTGTAGAAGGAAATTTGGGATATACCGGTTCGGAAAATTTCAATAAAGAACGTCGTTACGGTTGGTTCCCATCTATTTCCGGTGGTTGGGTACCTACACAGTATAAGTGGTATCAGGATTTATTGCCATTTAATAATTTTTTAAAATTTCGTGCTTCATGGGGAAAAGTCGGCAATGATCGTTTGAAAGATAGTGCTAATAATGATATTCGTTTTCCCTATTTGACCACAGTAGGATCTACTTCCAGTACTTGGGGGAGCGGACTTGCGGAAAGTCAGATTGGCTCATTGTACTTGCAGTGGGAAACCAGCACAAAAACTAATTTTGGTATTGATGCTCGTTTCTTTAATGACAAAGTTGATTTAACAGTCGATTTCTTCCGTACAAAAACAGATAATATATTTCAAAGACGTGCTAATATTCCCGATGAAAGCGGATTGAGCAATGTACTTCCTTATGTTAACATCGGTGCGATGAAGTCTTGGGGTATAGATGGTACATTGGCTTATACGCATATATTTAACAAAGATATGTCTCTTACAGCACGTGGTAACTTTACACATGCCAAAAACAAGGTTCTTTATTGGGAGCAAAATGGTGTAAATTATCCATATCAGGCATACGCTGGTGTCCCTTATGGGGTGCAGAGAGGATTGATCGCTTTGGGATTGTTTGCTGATGAAGATGATATAAAGAGCAGCCCAAAACAGACCTTCATGGACAATGTGATGCCCGGTGATATCAAATATAAAGATATCAATGGGGATGGTAAAATTGATGATGATGATGAAGTGCCTTTGAGTTATTCGAATGTTCCACGTATTCAGTATGGTTTTGCATTAGACTGGAATTATAAGGCATTCCGCGTTAGTATATTATTTGAAGGAGTTAGTAAGGTTCAATATTTTCAAGGTGGTATAGGTTATTATCCATTTGCAAATGAGGCAAGGGGAAATTTATTGGCAATGACTGTTAATCAGAAAAATCGTTGGACACCGGCTTCTTATTCAGGTGATCCGTCAACGGAGAATCCTAATGCAAAATTTCCGAGACTGACTTATGGAGAAAATAAAAATAATAATCGGGCATCCACTTTTTGGTTGGCAGACGGACGTTATCTTCGTTTGAAAAATGTGGATATTTCCTATCGATTTACTAATAACTGGTTGAAAACGCGTGTTGGAGTAGAAGGTGCTACTATCAGCCTTATAGGCGAGAATCTTCATGTCTGGGATAAAGTGAAGCTTTTTGACCCAACGCAAGCTTCTAGTAATGGAGCGGCATATCCATTGCAACGTATGTATACGTTACAGTTAAATCTAACTTTTTAAAAAGATAATAGTATGAAAAAGATAAATAAACTCATGAGAATATGGTTACTGGCATGTGTCAGTACGTTGACTATCGGCTTCCAGTCGTGTGGGGATTATCTGGATGTTGATGACTATATTGACCAGATGACTTCACTGGACTCCGTTTTTTCCCGCAAAAGTTTGTTGGAACAATATATTAATGGAGCGGCACAATATCTCCCCAATGAAGGTAATTTGTGGACAGATTCGCCTACTCCTTTTCAAGGGGCATCTGATGAGAATTTTACTTCTTGGAATGATGATCGTCATGCGGCAATCAAATTCTTACTTGATGAAATCACTCCTTATTCTGTCGACAATAATAATCGTCCTTATTATAATAACTATCCGAGGTATTATCAAGGAATCCGTATGGCGTTGACATCTCTGCAAAGAATGCATGAAGTTCCTGATGTAACGGACATTGAACGTCGTGAATTAATGGGGCGCTGTTATTTCTTGGTAGGTTATTATTACTATCAATTGATGTTACAATACGGACCTGTTCCTGTTGTACCTGAGATGCCCTTTAATGTAGAAACACCAGTAGAAGAAATGTCTCTGGAACGTGGCACATACGATGAATGTATTGCTGAAATAAAAAAATATATGTTACTTGCTGCTCAATATCTTCCTTTAGAGTCTGAAAGTTCGGTAACTGCAACTATGCCTACCCGTTGGGCAGCGATAGCTACATTATCTCGGATTACGTTGTATGCCGCTAGTCCATGGTATAATGGCAATGGATTCTATTCTGACTGGACACGGAAAAGTGATGGAGCTCATTTTATACCACAAGAGAAAGATAATACAAAATGGGGAGTAGCAGCTGCCTATGCTAAGTATATCATTAATTCGGATAAATATAGTTTGTATTGGACACCTAAAGAACCGGATAGCCGTGGTTTACCAGAAGGAGTGACCTCTGATCCGGATTATTATGAACCATACCCTGAAGGAGCGGCTGGTATTGATCATTACCGTTCGTTGACCTATCCGTTTAATGGTGAACTTCCTGTCATGATCAACCCTGAGTTTATCTATGCTTGCGCTCCAAGGACAACAGGCGATTCTCCTTTGTGGATTTCATCACCTTATTTATTAGGAGGTGGTAATGGTTTGAATTTGGTGCAAGACTTGGTGGATGCATTTAGTATGGTAGATGGACAAGATATTAATCATTCCAGTACAAATTATCCTTATCCGGATATGGATAATAATTACCTGGAAATCGGTGGAAGCAATCAAGCATTCTCGGGATATACACTGCTGGCAAAGACTGCTCGTATGTATGATAACCGCGAACCTCGTTTTTATGCGACTGTAGGCTATTGTCACTCTTTTTGGGCAGGGACATCATCTACAGATAACAATTTCCGCAACAAGGAAGTGACATACTATTCCGACGGATACGCTGCAGCTAGTCCGGATCATCCTGAAGATTATAACCGTTCAGGTTATACATGTATCAAGTACAATCATCCGGAAGATAATATGAAAGCAACTAGTGCCGTCCGTGTTAAATACTTTCCCATCTTTCGTTATGCAGAAGTTCTGTTGAATTACGTAGAGGCTATCAATGAATTAGAGAATCCTTATACGATGGAAATAATTAATGGTGATCAGGTGACGGTGGAACGTAATACTACAGAAATAGTGAAGTATTTTAATTTGGTTCGTCATCGCGCTGGACTACCGGGTATCACTGAAGCAGATGCAAGGGATCGTGATGAAGTCAGAGACTTGATTAAACGTGAGCGTCGGGTGGAGTTTGCTTGTGAAGGACATCGCTATCACGATCTGCGTCGTTGGGGAAATGATGCTATGACAGCATATAATCGTCCGATTACAGGCATGAATGTGAAAGCTAGAAGTAACGATCGAAAGTCTTTTTATACGGTAACACAATTGAATGATAAGTTGACTCGCCGTACATTCTCTTATAAGAACTATTTCTATCCGATACCAAAATCAGTATTAGATAAGAATAAGAATCTGGTGCAAAATCCCGAATGGAACTAAAACTTTAAATTAGTAGAATGTTATGAAACTAAATAAAATAATTTATCTAATAGGTGTGATAGCTATGATGCTAACATCTTGTGACGAAGAAAATCCTCTTGAAAATGAGCAATACATTAAACAAGTATATATAGTAGGGGCTTATGACATAGTACAAAAATTTGATGTACCTTATGGAGACGAACCACAAAATACATACATTGCTGTTGCTACGGGCGGTAGTTTGAATATCGATCAGGATGTTGATGTAACTTTAACGCACAATGATCTTACCATTGACTGGTATAACAATAAGTATATGATTGACGCTCCGGTAAAATATAGAAAATTGGAGAATGAGTTTTGTGTATTCCCGTCAATGACTACTACTATTGAGGCTGGGCAAGTATATGGTCGTTTACCTTTCTCTATAAAATCTTCAGGGTTGCATTGTGACTCGTTGTATGCATTGACGTTCAAGATTGAATCTGTATCTACCTTTACAAAACATCCTAAGGATACTGTGCTTATCATGAACCTTAATTTTGTAAATGAATTCTCGGGTAATTATCAGTTGACAGCAACGAAATATACCATAGATGGTAATGGAGATGAAGTAATGCCGACCTCTATGAATATGACACGTGTTGTTAAGGCTGTTGATAAAGACCGGGTTCGCTTTATCAATGAAGCTATCTCTGAACCTGCAACTACGCTTAGTCGTGAGGCGTATTTTGAGGCTATTAATAATAATTCTGTAGTGTTCGCAAGGCAATCTGATGGAACTTTCAATGTATCCAGTTGGAAGAATCTTCCGGTTTCTAACGGGACCGTTAGTTTTGAGGATGGCACATTTACATTTTGTTACGATTATGAGTCTGGTGGAAAGAGGTATCGCTTGAGGGGTACAATGACGAAGTAATCGATAGGTATTTTTTATATAGGTAGTAAATGCAGGGGATGAGATGATTGAACTTGTCTCCTGCGTTTGATTATATGACTTCAGATGTGTTCTATTCGGTATAAAATCGTGCAAAGATGCTCATTATTGAGTCATTTCAATGAATATGATCTAAAGTTCGACCTAATTGCACGATTTCTAGTCCTTTATTTTTTATTGAAGTCTTATTTTTGCTGATGTAAATATGAATCATTTTATTTATTAGGGATAAATAGTTCAATAGGTTTGGATATACCAAAGAAAAACAAATTAGTATGAAGATAAAGAAGATTGTAAATTTAATGATGGGCTTGTCATTTTCACTATGCATATTTGCCCAGGACGACTGGCAACTTGTTTGGAGTGATGAATTTAATGCAGATGGTCCTTTGAACTCTTCTGTATGGAACTTTGAGCAAGGATATGCGCGTAATGAAGAGGCTCAATGGTACCAATCCGACAATGCAGTTTGCAAGAATGGGCTGTTGATAATAGAAGCCCGGAAAGAGCAGAACCGTAAAAATCCTCTTTATGTATCCGGAAGTAATGATTGGCGGAAGAAGAGAGAATTTATTGACTATACCTCTTCTTCAGTAACTACTGCCGGAAAGAAAGAGTTTCTGTATGGGCGTTTTGAGATAAAGGCTCGTATTCCTGTGGCAAAAGGAGCATGGCCTGCTATCTGGACATTGGGAAGTAATATGGAATGGCCTTCATGTGGTGAGATAGATATCATGGAATATTATCAGATTAAAGGAACACCACATATCTTAGCCAATGCTGCTTGGGGAACAGACCGTCAATGGCATGCAAAATGGGACAGTCAGGCTACTCCTTATTCGCATTTCACTGACAAAGATCCCGATTGGGCATCTAAGTTCCATATCTGGCGCATGGACTGGGATGAAGAGGCTATCAAACTATATTTGGACGATGAACTGCTAAATGAAATTCCTTTGAGCAGCACAAGGAATGGAAGTATCGGTAAAGGTACCAATCCTTTTACAAAACCACAATACCTGTTACTGAATCTCGCCATTGGCGGAATTAACGGTGGCCCGATTGATGAGGCCGCCCTGCCGATGAAGTATGAAATAGATTATGTAAGAGTCTATCAGAAAGAAAAGGGAATCGCTTCCGGAAAGGTCTGGAGAGATACGGATGGCAATGTAATCAATGCGCACGGTGGCGGAATACTTTTCCATGAAGGAAAATATTATTGGTTTGGAGAACACCGTCCTGCATCCGGTTTTGTCACAGAGAAGGGAATCAACTGCTATTCATCAACAGACCTGTATAACTGGAAATCTGAAGGTATTGCCTTAGCTGTCTCTGAGGAAGAAGGGCATGACATTGAGAAAGGATGCATCATGGAACGCCCCAAGGTGATCTATAATGCGAAAACCGGGAAATTTGTCATGTGGCTTCATTTAGAACTGAAAGGACAAGGTTATGGACCTGCGCGTGCAGCCGTTGCAGTGAGTGATTCTCCTGCCGGTCCCTATCGTTTCATTCGCTCCGGCAGGGTCAATCCGGGAGCTTACCCCTTGAACATGACCCGAAAAGAACGGAAAATGAAGTGGAATCCGGAAGAGTATAAGGAATGGTGGACACCGAAGTGGTATGAAGCTATTGCAAAAGGTATGTTCGTAAAGCGTGATCTGAAAGACGGACAAATGTCCCGTGATATGACTTTATTTGTGGACGATGACGGAAAGGCTTATCATATCTATTCCTCAGAAGATAACCTGACATTGCAGATTGCAGAACTGGCCGATGATTATCTCAGTCATACAGGAAAATATATCCGTATTTTCCCTGGTGGACACAATGAGGCTCCTGCTATATTCAAGAAAGAGGGAACTTATTGGATGATAACTTCCGGCTGCACGGGATGGGATCCTAATAAAGCCCGTTTGCTAACCGCTGATTCTATGTTGGGCGAATGGAAGCAACTGCCGAACCCTTGTGTTGGTGAAGATGCGGATAAGACATTTGGAGGACAAAGTACTTATATATTGCCTTTGCCGGAGAAAGGGCAATTTGTCTTTATGGCGGATATGTGGCGTCCGAAGAGCCTGGCGGATTCACGCTACATCTGGCTGCCTGTTCAGTTCGATGATAAAGGAGTCCCCTTTATAAAATGGATGGATAGGTGGAATTTTGATTAATATCGTATATATAGAAGCCGGCGGATATACTTTTCATCTTTATTGCTTTCAGCAATAAAGATTCTCTATGAGAAAGGGGAAAATTCCGGAAGATTATACATTTTGCGAAGAATGGTCTTTTTATATCCCTTTTTTGACGGATATTTGAACTCTTTTCTTTATGGTATAGGTTATCTTTGTGAGCGAATGATTTCACTGCGAGGTGATATGTCGGCAGAGAACAATGAGAAACATCAAAAATAATGAAATATATATGGTAAGAATGTTATTACTGGTAGTGGTTTGTATAGGGTTACTGCCAATACAAATGCGAGCTCAGAAGAATAGTTATATTATTCCCGGGGAAGTGTGGAAGGATACGGACGGTAACCCTATCAATGCGCATGGCGGGGGACTTCTTTACCACGACGGTACTTACTACTGGTATGGAGAATATAAAAAGGGCAAAACGATTTTGCCTGATTGGGCTACATGGGAGTGTTATCGTACAGATGTGACGGGAGTAGGCTGCTATTCTTCCAAAGATTTACTGAACTGGAAGTTTGAGGGCATTGTGCTTCCGGCAGTCAAAGAGGACCCGAACCATGACCTGCATCCGTCGAAGGTTTTGGAACGTCCGAAAGTGATTTATAATAAAAAGACAGGTAAGTTCGTGATGTGGGCACATGTAGAGAGTGCCGATTACAGCAAAGCGTGTGCGGGTGTAGCTGTCTCTGATTTTCCAAACGGACCATTCACTTACTTGGGAAGTTTCCGACCGAATAATGCGATGAGCCGTGACCAGACAGTTTTTGTCGATGATGACGGACGTGCCTATCAATTCTATTCTTCAGAAAATAACGAAACCATGTATATCAGTCTCCTGACAGACGATTACCTGAAACCAAGCGGACGCTTTACACGCAATTTCATCAAAGAATCCCGTGAAGCTCCGGCAGTGTTTAAGCATAAGGGCAAATATTATATGTTAAGTTCCGGCTGCACCGGCTGGGACCCGAATGTGGCGGAAATCGCAGTGGCGGATTCCATCATGGGTACATGGAAAACGATAGGTAATCCTTGTACAGGTCCGGATGCAGACAAGACTTTCTATGCGCAGAGTACATACGTACAACCGGTTATCGGAAAGAAGAATGCATATATTGCCATGTTTGACCGCTGGAAAAAGAAAGACCTCGAAGATTCACGCTATGTATGGCTTCCTGTATTGATAAAAGACGGAGCTATTACCATCCCATGGCATGAAAAGTGGGATTTGACCGTCTTTGACAAACAGAAGAAATCTGATAAACAGAAGAAATAGATCATGAAACGGATACTGCTGCTTACTTTTTTACTACTATCTGTTTCTGCCTTGTGCTTTTCGCAAAAACTGGTGGAAGTTGCCAAAGGATATAGTTGTACATCTGTCAATACAACGATATTCCGCAATAATTCATTGGTAACGCATGGGGATGAGCAATATATCAGCTATTATGATGCCGACGGCTATCTTGTGTTGGGCAAACGGAAACTAAATTCGAAGCAATGGACATTGCATCGTACTCAATATCGTGGAAATGTAAAAGATGCCCACAATATCATCAGTATAATGGTGGACGGAGAAGGGTATCTGCACGTTTCTTTTGACCACCATGGACATAAGTTGAATTACTGCCGCAGTATCGCCCCCGGTTCTTTGGAACTGGGCGATAAAATGCCGATGACCGGAGTGGACGAAGGAAATGTTACTTATCCGGAATTTTACCCTCTGACAGACGGGGATTTGTTGTTTGTCTACCGTTCCGGTTCTTCCGGACGTGGAAATCTGGTGATGAACCGTTATTCATTGAAAGACCATAAATGGGCCCGTGTACAGGATGTCCTGATTGATGGTGAAGACAAACGAAATGCTTACTGGCAGCTATATGTAGACGAGAAAGGTACGATTCATCTCTCATGGGTATGGCGTGAAACCTGGCAGGTGGAGACCAACCATGATCTTTGCTACGCGCGTTCTTTTGATAACGGAGTGACTTGGTATAAGTCGGATGGTGAACAATATAAACTTCCGATTACAGCTTCGAATGCAGAGTATGCTTGTCGTATTCCACAAAACTCGGAATTGATAAACCAGACAAGTATGAGTGCAGACGCTGGTGGCAATCCTTATATTGCCACTTATTGGAGGAGTTCGGACAGTGAAGTCCCTCAATATCGCATTGTCTGGAATGACGGGAAGACATGGCATAATCGTCAGGTGACAGACCGCAAGACTCCGTTTACACTGAAGGGAGGAGGCACTAAGATGATTCCTGTTGCCCGTCCGCGTATTGTGGTAGAGGATGGAGAAATCTTCTATATTTTCCGTGACGAAGAGCGGGGCAGCCGTGTCTCAATGGCGCATACTGCTGATGTTGCCAACGGTAAGTGGATAGTCACCGACCTGACGGATTTTTCCGTAGATGCCTGGGAACCGTCCCATGACACGGAATTGTGGAAGAAGCAGCGGAAACTCAATCTCTTTGTACAGCACACTTGTCAAGGCGATGGTGAACGCACGGCGGAGATTGAACCTCAAATGATATATGTACTGGAAGCGAATACGAATACAAAAAAATAAAGATATGAAGAAATTGTATGCAACTCTTTTTTCCGCACTGGTGGTAGGCTGTGCGGTGTGTGCCGGTTGCACAACCAAGAAAGTTTCATCTTCGGCAGAAGTGGTTGACATTATTCATAAAGTCAATGGCTACTGGCAGACAAACCATCCGGAACACGGGCGTTCTTTCTGGGACAATGCCGCTTATCATACCGGAAACATGGAGGCTTACTTCCTGACCAACAAACCGGAATACTTGGAATACTCAAAAGGATGGGCGGAACATAATGAGTGGAAAGGCGCTAAATCGGATCATAAAGCCAACTGGAAGTACAGTTATGGCGAAAGCAATGATTATGTACTGTTCGGCGATTATCAGATCTGTTTTCAGACGTATGCCGATTTATATAATCTGGAACCGGATACACATAAGATAGCCCGTGCCCGTGAGGTGATGGAGTATCAGATGAGTACACCCAACAATGATTATTGGTGGTGGGCGGATGGTTTATATATGGTAATGCCTGTGATGACCAAACTATATAATATCACTAAAAATCCACTTTACCTGGAGAAACTGCATGAATACCTCGCTTATGCAGACAGTATCATGTATGATGAAGAAGCCGGACTTTACTATCGCGATGGAAAATACGTATACCCCAAGCACAAAAGTGTGAATGGTAAAAAGGATTTCTGGGCACGTGGTGATGGCTGGGTACTGGCGGGGCTGGCGAAAGTCTTGAAAGACCTTCCGGAAACAGATAAGTATCGTCAGGAATATATAGACCGTTTCCGTACATTGGCAAAATCTGTTGCGGCCTGTCAGCAACCTGAAGGGTATTGGACGCGTAGTATGCTCGATGCGCAGCATGCACCGGGACCCGAAACAAGTGGTACGGCATTCTTTACGTACGGTCTGCAATGGGGGCTCAATAACGGTTTCCTTGACTCCGCCCATTATCAACCTGTAGTTGAGAAGGCATGGAAATATTTGTCAACAGTTGCTTTACAGCCCGACGGAAAGATCGGTTATGTGCAACCCATCGGCGAGAAAGCCATACCGGGGCAAGTCGTAGATGCTAATTCTACTTCAAACTTCGGAGTCGGTGCTTTCCTGCTGGCAGCTTGTGAAAGGGTACGTTATCTGGAATCACTTATTCAGCATTAAACTCATATAAGGTTGTAGTGCCTGAAATATTCTTCCTGTCAGCTCACTGATATTCATTGGTATATGTGCGCCGGGCAAACGCTCGGTGCTATACATACATTTGCCATTACACAGATAGTAATAGCCATTATTTACTGACAATTGTTTATCTGATACTTCCAGTTGCATTTCGTCCTCAGGAAAAGCGGAGGCATACAGTTGCAGCACTTCTTTGGCATTGATGATTCGCGCCATCCCCAACGGATATTGCGTCTGTTCTTTCTCCGGAGGAAGCAACTGAGTCATGTGCCTGCATCCAGTAAATTGCTTGATATGGTGCAACAAACTGTGCTCGGCATCTTTGGTTTCTGCAAAAAGCTCGCTGATAATTAATTGCTTATCTCTTCTGTATACAATAGCCAATCCATTGATTTGATTCTCTGATCTGGCAGTAACCAAAATTCCGTCACTGAGGATAAGGTCCGCCATGACTACTTGAAAATCCTCAAAGGAGTGCTGGATGCAGCAAGTGCGTCCGGAAAGTTTGCTGTTTAGATATTCGTAAACTTCTTTCTGACATCCGATTTCAGAGGTGACTGTTATTTCTTTAGACGGAATAAATTCCGGTACGGTAATCTCTTTAACCGAATATTGGAATACGGAAGCATATCCCATCCGGGTGTAATAGTCGAATAACCAAGGTTCGGCAGGAATCAATGTACTGAAATACGTTCCGTTACGAAGCATCTTTGCAAAGGCTTGGGAGAGTAATTCGCGCATCACTCCGTTTCCGCGAAAATCCGGATGAGTGCAGGCTCCTGAAATGTAAGAGGTCTGTACGGTATCTCCGCAGAAAGTCATCGGATAAGGAATCATCTGAAGAGCGGAAACAATCTCATCCCCACTTTCGATAGCAATGTTTATTTCGTTTTTATAGCGCAGCTTGAAGTACATTTCAACGAACTCTTCATTGTCGTCGAAACATAACTGCCATAATGCCTTAACCTTTTCTTTTGTCGTCATACCTTATATATTATTACCATCTGACCATATCCATAGGATGGTCTTTCAGACAAGCCATATACTTTTCGAGAATAGTTACCGGTTGATAAGACAGCTTTGCTTTGCGTAAGCCTTCAATACCTAAATCTTCTTCCCGGTTGATATAGATATACTGTTCGGGAATGCGATTGGCAAACTCGTAATTAATCATGGCGTAAGCACCGTCAATGCTGGTATCTGCTTTTTCTACATGTACCCCGAATGTTTCATGGTTGATAGGCATCCCGAAAGTAAATGCCAC
Organism: Bacteroides sp. 1_1_14; assembly: GCF_000162515.1. Lineage (NCBI taxonomy): Bacteria > Pseudomonadati > Bacteroidota > Bacteroidia > Bacteroidales > Bacteroidaceae > Bacteroides > Bacteroides sp. 1_1_14. The sequence continues at coordinate 254,289 of NZ_GG774708.1, forward strand.
AATTTTCCCGTTGACGTGGAGAATGCCTCCGGTCAGACCGAGTGCTTCGAAATTATGTAATGCATAAATGAGGGCACGACGTTCATTTCCCGTTCCTTCCTGCTGGTCGCAGTTGTTCACTTTGCACCATTCGGCTTCCAGGTTCAGACATTCTTGAATACGGTCGGGCGTAATCGGTGTATATTCGTAATCGGGATACGTATTACGGAACCGGTTGATATGATTTCTCTTTGCCTGAAATTTCTTTCCTTTTAAGGTAGCCAGATCACTCCTTAAATATATATAGTCGGCATAGGCACGGTCTTCCGTGAAAATGAACCGTTCGGGTAAAATCGCTTCGAGGTCGGCGCGCATATTGCTGCAAACTCCCAACATACAGAAATTATGCTTCTCCTTATCCGCATCTTCGATTAATTTCCGTAATACAGCTTTCAGATCGCCGTTTCCTACAGGCATCATGTATGCCAGTTGTTCGCCGGCCCAAAATTTGAATACCAGAAAATCGTCGATGACTGCAAATTGAGTATCGTACAAGAATCTCCAGCTACAGAGGTTGGAAAATGAAAGATCGCAGTTTCGGCGGTCACTTTTCATGGTGAATGCAGTTATTGTGTCTCTATCAGCTAGTGTAATGTCTTTAAATGGAATCATAAAATGCTTTTTGCGTTTAACTCTTTATATAACGGAAAATGAAAGAATTTTGTTTTTACAAAACACCTAATAATCGCAAGATAGTCGGTGTCAGTAATGCGGTGAATATTCCATTCAGTGTCAATCCCAGGCTGGCATACGCCCCGTATTTGCTGCTGATGTCCATGGCGGTGGAAGTGCCGACAGCGTGGGCGGCTGTTCCCATCGAAAGCCCTTGGGCTATCGGACTGCCTACGTGCATGATTTTCATTGTCTTAAATCCGCAGATGGCTCCCAGTAAACCTACCGCTACTACAACGGCTGCCGTCAGTGACGGGATACCTCCGATAGCTTTGGTCACTTCCATGGCAATCGGAGTCGTTACGGATTTAGGTGCTAACGAAAGAATGACTTCTTGTGAAGCTCCCATAAACTTGGCGATTAATACCACAGAGATCACTCCGACGATGCACCCTGCCAGTTGAGACAAGAGGATAGGCAGCAATTGTTTCTTAATCATTTCCAGCTGAAGATATAAAGGGACCCCCAAAGCTACCACAGCCGGGCGTAACCAGAATTCGATGAGATGCCCTCCCTGATTGTAAGTCTCGTAAGAGATATTTGCCATTTTGAGGAAGATAATCAGAACGGCAATGGTGAGTAAGATCGGGTTCAGCAATACCAGCCCCGTTTTCTTCTGAAGCAATTTGGCAAAGAAGAAAACGCCGAAAGTGACAGCCAGCAGAAAGAAATTATTTTCTAAAAAGCTCATTTGTCTTTATTCATTAAGTTAGTTTTGTTTTTTAAATGTAGCTTGTCGGACAAGTGAAAGTCTGATAAGCGTAGGTTACGCGCCAGTTTGATCTGGCGTGCCAGTCTGAATTTGCGGACAATCTGGTGTACCCATCCCGTTACGACCAGCACGAGAGCCGTGCTAACGATTGTTGCGATGACGATAGGCCAGAACTCTGCCGCAATAACGTCGAAGTACAACATCAATGCTACTCCGGGAGGTACGAAAAAGAAGCCCAGATTAGCTACCAGAAAGTCGGACAATCCCTGCACCCACTGCAGTTTGATCCAGCCTAATTTCAAAAAAAGGGTGAGCAGCAGCATACCGATAATGCTGGAGGGGAGCTTGATCCCTGTTAAATAAACGATTAATTCACCCAAAGCCAAACAGCCAAATAAAATGGCACACTGACGTATCATACACTAATTACCTATTGATTTGTTTGAAAACACTGCAAAGGTAGAAAAAATAGAAGTACAGTGTTAAATATTATAATATTTTAGACTTGGAGAATAAAATTAGCCGGAATTGTAATGTGGATATTGCAAAATTGAGTACTTTTGCAGCGCAAATTACAAATCGTAACAAGGTTTATAATATTATTCAAATATATCTATGCTTAATTTAATCAACCAAATCGTGGCTCGTGCGAAAGCAGACCGCCAACGTATTGTTCTTCCGGAAGGAACTGAAGAACGCACATTAAAAGCTGCCAATCAGATTTTGACAGATGAAGTTGCTGACCTTATTTTACTGGGTAAACCCGCTGAAATTAACGAACTTGCAGTGAAATGGGGACTGGGTAACATCAGCAAAGCTACTATTATCGATCCTGAAACTTCTCCGAAACACGAAGAGTATGCACAATTGCTGTGCGAGCTTCGCAAGAAGAAAGGCATGACTATTGAAGAAGCCCGTCAATTGACGAATGATCCTTTGTTTTATGGTTGTTTAATGATTAAGAGCGGTGATGCTGACGGTCAGTTGGCAGGTGCCCGCAACACAACAGGCAATGTACTGCGTCCGGCTTTACAGATTATCAAGACTGCTCCGGGCATCACTTGTGTATCCGGTGCTATGTTACTCTTGACTCATGCTCCCGAGTATGGTAAGAATGGTATTCTGGTGATGGGTGACGTTGCCGTAACTCCGGTTCCGGACCCTAACCAGCTGGCACAGATTGCTGTTTGTACGGCACAGACTGCCAAAGCCGTTGCCGGTATCGAAAATCCGAAAGTGGCTATGTTGAGCTTCTCTACCAAAGGTTCCGCTAAACATGAAGTAGTGGATAAAGTAGTGGAAGCTACCAAGATCGCTAAGGAAATGGCTCCTACACTTGATCTGGACGGAGAAATGCAGGCTGATGCTGCTCTTGTTCCTGAAGTAGGCGCAAGCAAAGCTCCGGGTTCACCCGTAGCGGGAGAGGCTAACGTGCTGATCGTTCCGAGTCTGGAAGTAGGAAATATTTCTTATAAACTGGTACAACGTCTGGGACATGCCGACGCTATCGGCCCGATCCTTCAGGGTATCGCCCGTCCGGTGAATGACTTGTCTCGTGGTTGCTCTATCGAAGATGTATATCGCATGATTGCTATTACGGCTAATCAGGCTATTGCAGCAAAAAACAATAAATAAGTATCAAGTTTTAAGTATTAAAGACAATATGAAAATTCTAGTATTGAACTGTGGAAGTTCATCCATCAAATATAAATTGTTCGATATGACCACCAAAGAAGTGATTGCACAAGGTGGTATCGAAAAAATCGGTCTGAAAGGCTCTTTCCTTAAATTGACTTTGCCGAATGGCGAAAAGAAAGTACTCGAAAAAGACATTCCGGAACATACGATTGGTGTGGAGTTCATTCTGAATACATTGATTAGCCCGGAATACGGAGCTATCAAATCACTGGACGAAATCAATGCGGTAGGTCACCGTATGGTACACGGAGGCGAACGTTTCAGTGAATCTGTATTGCTGAACAAAGAAGTACTCGAAGCTTTTGCTGCCTGCAACGACCTGGCTCCGCTTCACAATCCTGCCAACTTGAAAGGTGTGAATGCAGTTTCCGCTATTCTTCCCAACATTCCGCAGGTAGGCGTATTTGATACAGCTTTCCATCAGACGATGCCGGATTATGCTTATATGTATGCTATTCCCTACGAAATGTATGAGAAATATGGCGTACGTCGTTATGGCTTCCACGGAACTTCTCACCGTTATGTTTCAAAACGTGTATGTGAGTTCCTTGGCGTTAATCCGGTAGGACAAAAAATCATCACTTGCCATATTGGTAACGGTGGTTCTATCGCTGCTATCAAGGATGGCAAATGTATAGATACTACCATGGGACTGACTCCGTTGGAAGGTTTGATGATGGGTACCCGTAGCGGTGACATCGATGCCGGTGCAGTGACATTCATCATGGAAAAAGAAGGCTTGAATACGACAGGCATTTCTAACCTGCTGAACAAGAAGAGCGGCGTACTGGGTATTTCCGGCGTATCAAGCGATATGCGCGAACTGCTGGCCGCTTGTGCTAACGGAAACGAAAGAGCCATCCTTGCTGAAAAGATGTACTACTACCGTATTAAGAAATATATCGGTGCTTATGCTGCGGCATTGGGCGGTGTAGATATCATCCTGTTTACAGGTGGTGTAGGCGAAAATCAGTTTGAATGCCGTGAATCTGTTTGTAAAGACATGGAATTCATGGGTATTAAACTGGACAATAATGTGAATGCAAAAGTTCGTGGTGAGGAAGCTATTATTTCTACTGCAGATTCTAAAGTGAAAGTAGTAGTGATTCCGACAGATGAAGAGTTGTTGATTGCATCGGATACAATGGATATTCTGAAAAAGTAAGAAGAACTGAGATAATAAAAAAAAGGCGGCTTATCATGAAGTCGCCTTTTTTTGTTAACTCTTTTATAAGTCTCGTTTTTTTTACCTTACTTTGTGCTTCAAATCAATATTCGTTTTATTGGATTTACGCAAAATCGTTATTTTATAAATTCATTGATATGCGCTATTCTGTCATAATTCCCGTTTACAATCGTCCCGATGAGGTGGATGAATTGCTGCAAAGTCTCACTGTACAGTGTTTTAAAGATTTTGAAGTAGTTATTGTTGAAGATGGTTCATCCATCCCTTGTAAGGAAGTGGCAGATCGGTATACAGATCGGTTGGACATCAAGTATTTCTCTAAACCCAATTCCGGACCGGGGCAGACCCGTAACTACGGAGCGGAGCGAAGCGAAGGAGAATATTTTATCATACTGGACTCTGATGTCATTTTGCCCGAAGGATATTTTGACGCGATAGAGAAGGAGCTTCAGGCTTCTCCAGCCGACGCGTTCGGTGGTCCCGACCGTGCGCACGATTCTTTTACGGATATTCAGAAAGCTATCAACTACTCGATGACTTCCTTTTTTACAACAGGCGGTATCCGTGGCGGAAAAAAGAAGATGGACAAGTTTTATCCTCGTAGCTTCAATATGGGGATTCGTCGCGAAGTGTATGAAGCTTTGGGGGGATTCTCTAAAATGCGCTTCGGGGAAGATATCGACTTCAGTATCCGTATTTTTAAAGGTGGCTATACTTGTCGTCTTTTCCCCGATGCGTGGGTATATCACAAACGTCGGACAGACTTGAAGAAGTTCTTTAAGCAAGTCCATAACTCCGGCATTGCCCGCATTAACCTTTATAAGAAATATCCCGATTCGTTGAAATTGGTGCATTTGCTACCGGCAGTGTTCACGTTGGGAGTCTCTTTGCTTTTATTATTGACTCTTTTGGGGTTGGGGCTCGTTTTGTTAGCTTTTTATCTGCTATATTCCAAAACGGTTCCCGGGTGTGCGACAGGCGAGATGGCACTTCTGTTTTTAGGATTTGCCGCCATGTTGGCAGCACCTCTTCCCTTACTGCTCTATTCCTTGGTGGTTTGCGTGGATTCGACAATCAGAAATCGCAGTTTATGGATTGGAATGCTGTCAATTACTGCTTCCTTTATACAACTAATTGGTTATGGAACGGGATTCTGGCGTGCATGGTGGCAGCGTTGTATAAGAGGAAAGGACGAATTCGAGGCGTTTCAAAAGAATTTTTATAAGTAAGTGATTTGATCATGGAAAGCAAACACAAACTATCCATCAACCAGTGGGCGCTGGAAGACCGTCCCCGGGAGAAGATGATGGAGAAAGGAGCAGCCGCATTGAGTGATGCCGAACTACTCGCCATATTAATAGGCTCCGGAAATACGGAAGAAAGTGCTGTCGAACTGATGAGGCGTTTGCTTCTCTCTTGTGATAACAATCTGAACTCCTTGGCAAAGTGGGAAGTCTGCGACTATTCCCGTTTTAAAGGAATGGGACCGGCAAAGAGCATCACTGTAATGGCTGCCCTGGAACTCGGGAAGCGACGGAAACTGCAAAATATCCAAGAACGCCCCCGCATCTCTTGTTCAAGAGATATCTATGACATCTTCCAGCCTGTCATGTGCGACCTTGAACAGGAAGAGTTCTGGGTATTATTATTGAATCAGGCGACAAGACTGATCGATAAAGTACGTATCAGCGCGGGCGGAATAGACGGAACGTATACGGATGTACGTACCATTCTTCGGGAAGCACTGCTGCAAAGAGCCACGCAAATAGCCGTAGTGCATAACCATCCTTCGGGAAATATCCAACCCAGCCAACCGGACCGGACGCTGACGGAACACATCCGCCGGGCAGCCGACACAATGAACATTCGCCTGATAGACCACGTTATTGTTTGTGAGGATAAGTTTTACAGTTTTGCCGACGAAGGGCTGCTCTGAATAAATTTATTCTTATCTTTGCAATACATATTAATAAGGAAAGCCCTATGGAAAAATTTAAAATAGAAGAAAAGATCGTAGCCATGCTAAAGACGGTGTACGATCCTGAGATTCCGGTAAATGTATATGATCTTGGACTGATTTATAAGATAGACGTCTCAGACAATGGGGAAGTGGCGCTTGATATGACTCTGACTGCTCCCAACTGTCCGGCAGCCGATTTCATCATGGAAGATATCCGCCAGAAAGTAGAATCGGTGGAAGGAGTGACATCTGCCACTATCAACCTTGTGTTCGAACCGGAATGGGATAAAGATATGATGAGTGAGGAAGCAAAACTGGAACTCGGATTCCTGTAAATTCATAGCTCAAAATATAAAACTGATAACTCTAAACTCAAAACTCATGAAGAACGTTTATTTCCTTTCCGATGCGCATCTTGGTTCCCGTGCCATAGAACATGGACGTACACAGGAACGGCGCTTGGTGAACTTCCTCGACAGTATCAAGCATAAAGCTTCTGCCGTTTACCTGTTGGGAGATATGTTCGATTTTTGGTATGAATTCCGGTTAGTGGTTCCCAAAGGATACACCCGCTTTTTAGGAAAGCTCTCCGAACTCACGGATATGGGAGTGGAGGTACATTTCTTTACCGGCAACCATGATATCTGGTGTGGGGATTATCTTTCTAAAGAATGCGGAGTGATTATTCATCGTGAAGCATTGACTACCGAAATATACGGAAAAGAGTTTTATCTGGCTCACGGTGACGGACTGGGTGACCCAGACAAGAAGTTTAAGTTGCTGCGCTGGATGTTTCACAGTACAACACTTCAGACACTGTTTTCTGCCATCCATCCCCGTTGGAGTGTGGAATTGGGCTTGACGTGGGCAAAACATAGCCGCGAAAAGCGGGTGGACGGCAAAGAACCGGATTACATGGGGGAGAATAAGGAACATCTGGTACTTTATACAAAAGAATATCTGAAGAGTCATCCTAATATCAACTTCTTCATTTATGGCCATCGTCACATTGAACTGGATTTAATGTTGAGTGCTACTTCCCGTGTGCTGATTCTTGGAGACTGGATTAACTATTTCTCCTATGCAGTATTCGATGGGGAGAATCTATTTTTGGAAGAGTATATAGAAGGAGAAACACAAGTTTGATTCTTATTCCATTAAAAAGTGGAAATTCCGATTGATATAAGGTTTCTTGAAGATAGATAGAAACCGGAAAAAGTCAAGCCCACGTCTTCAGATTCATTTCATAAGAATAGAATAAATCTGAAGACGTGGTCTTGATGTATTTAGTTGCCCAACTTGAATACTACAGAGGCGTATCCTCCCAGTTTCAAGGTGTAACTGTCGCTGTCTGTATTTTGTTGAGCTTCGCCATTCACAAACAATACTTTCTCAATCTTGTCTGTCAGCGGAAGTAGCATGGCCGTTCCGCCGAAATTATGGATGACAAGCAGTTTCTCGTTGTCCTTGGTCATATACCAGGCGGCAATCGGCTTATAGTCTTTCTCCTGTGATTCGTTGTAGACGGAATGTTTGGTCATATTTCCTTCTGCCAGTGCCGGATAGGTGTTGCGCAATCGGGTGAGGGAGAAATATATGTTCAGAAGTGAATGGGTATCGGCTTGTTGGTCCGCTACCGTTTTCACATTTTTCGAAACGGTGGCATCCGTCTTGTCTGTGTAGTTGGTAGTGTAGCTATCTCCCCATAGCATCGGGCTGCGCACATATTCGTCTCCGTTATCCTTTGTTCCGTAAAGTCCCAGTTCTTCACCGTAATAGATGTAAGGATGTCCGGCGGAAGTGAGTAAGACGGCGGCGGCCAGTTTGCATTTGTCGGCGGATTTACCCAACTTGGACGATGTACGGTCTTCGTCATGGTTACTCAGTTTCGTTGCTTCGATGTAATCGCTTCGATAGTTGGCGTATTTCTGTTGGTAAGAAAGGATGTCTTTGGCAAAATAACATCCGGTACTATTATTGATTCCCCATTCCAGACGATACCAGAAGGAAAATTCAAAAAGGGCGGGCAGACCTTTATAATAAGGAGCTACTTTATCGTATTCCGATAACACTTCGCCTACCATATAGAAGTCGTCCGTATGTCCTTTTTGTTTGTAATAGGCGTTCATATCTTCATAGAACATTTTCAGGAAACGAGGATTTTCTTCGCTGGTCTCACTGTGGTAGATGTGCTTCACGGCGTCGAGGCGGAGGCCGTCCACACCACGGGCGATCCATCCTTTGGCGGCGTCTGCTATTGCCTGATATGCCGGTGATTCGCCTGCCTGGTCTACAGGGCCGTAGTTAAGGTCGGCAAACCAGTCGGTGCAGAAATGAGAATGGAAATAGGTGATCTGCTGGCTGTCGAACATGATGTTGGCAGGGTTGCCGGCGTTGGTCAGTTTGAAATCCTTGTTCAGCGCGAGTTTCTCGGACGAGGAAGAGGCGCCGTATTTTGTTCCGGATGGCCAGGAAGAAGCATTGCTGGTACGGATCAGAAGCCCCCAAGTGGACTCAAAGTCGACGGTGAGTTCATAGATGTTGTTTCCTTTGTCATAAAACTTTTTGCAGATGTCTTCTCCGTAGTATAAGTATTTGGCGTTGTCGGTACCTGTGTCCGGATTATCCTCGTCTGCTTTGGTGCCTGTGGAAACGACAAGGATGGGGGAAGATGCGTTGCTCCAGTCCAGTGTAAATTTCAGCAGTCCTTTCACGGCAGCGGTCTCGTCAGAAACCTGAAACCATTCTGCGGCATTGTATCCGGCTGCTCCTTCTTGGGTGATCATGGCGATTTTGCCTGCTGCGATATCTGTTTTCGGGTCTTCAGAGAAAGAATAATAATTGCGATACGGGCTTTCGGATGATGAACTAGCTTCGGTGAACCACGGGTGGGCAGTGCCGGTGTGGTTCATTACGTAGTCCAGATAAATCTTGATGCCTCGGTTGTGGGCTTCTGTAACCAGACGGTCGAAGTCGCTTTCTGTGCCGAGCTGCGGATTGACTTTGGTGTAGTCTGTGACGTCATATCCGTGATAAGACATACAGGGGTGGATGGGAGAGAGCCAGAGGGCTTTCACGCCTAGTTGGTTGAGATAGTCCAGCTTTTGGGTGACGCCATTCAGGTCTCCATATCCGTCTCCGTCGCTGTCGGCGAAGGAATAGACCAGTAACTGGTAGGAGATATCTGCCCGTTTGGTCTCGTCCCATGTGTCGGGAGAGGCGGTAAGTGCGGTCCATTGCCCTTCGATGGGCGGTTCGGGTTCCGGAGCAGGCTCGGTGATATTTTTGTCATCGCTGCAAGCGGTCATGAATGCCATGAGCATTGACAACCACAAAAGAGATAATAAGTGGAGATGTTTATTCATAATGATGATGTATTAAAGACAATAAATGTAGTCTCTTAAAAAACAGTGGCCGCCCCGATTCCATTGTATTCGCGACGGCCATTCCCTGTTTCTCTGATTTCTTGTAGTATTATTCGATACGGCCTGTTCCGTTGCCGAAGTTCAGATAAACCTTTTGTCCGGTTTTACCTTGTACCGCAGCTTGGTCACCACCGTTGCCCCGGTAAGCTATTTGTCCGTCGAAGATGATAAATTCTGTTTTCCACCAGTCGCCGGCAGAGACAGCTTTCGGATTTACGCAGATTCGTACTGCGCCATCTTTCAGGAATGCCGGAGAAACAAATTCACCATCAGCCGTTCCGGGCACGGTAAATAAGTCCTGTTCTACCAGTTGTGCGTCCCAACCGTTGTATGAGGTATCGCCCATCAGATATACATTCGGCTTTTCAAATTCTATCGCTTTGTCATCGCCGATAACGGAGACATATACTAAGTACCAGCCGGCTATACCGACTTTTATGTTGCCGCCCTCGTCCGACAATCCGGCAAGGTCTTTGGATTCCTGTGAGATAGCATCTACAAAACCGAAGTCATTGCCCCAGTTGGCTTGCGGTGCAAACTTCACCTGATCGTTAGCTGCGAAATAGAAGATTCCCCAGAAAGTTCCTTTCATTCCGTTGACCGGAACAAGTGCTTTCCAAGCATTCGGATCACCGGCAGGAGTTCCCCAGTTGTATGCGCTGCCGGTCATATAAAGTTCGGTGGGCGCACTGTTGTCTTTCACTGTAAAACGGTAGTTGAAGGCATCGAACGAGATTTTGATCTTACCGTCCAGTGCTGTATTAATGGCTCCCGCATTTGTCCAGCTAACAAAATTATCACCGGAGTCATCACCGTCTACACTACTTCCCAAGGCTTTGGTCCAGTCTATGTCGTTTCCGTTAATAGCTGAAGCCGGGAAAATCTTGAAGTTCGAAGTACTTTCTATTTCTGCTTCCAGTATATACAGGTTTTCATCGAGAGCGTCCTTCTTCATCTGTTGGGCACTGTTGCCGTCCCAGCCTGTGAAATCACCGACTATATAATAGCCGTCGGGATCAACAGCCGGAGTTGTGGCAGGCTGCAAGGTGATGCTTACTTCATTTCCCACCAGTTGAATACCTTCACCGGAAGGAGTTACGGCAGAAGCATTAATAGAGATTTTCAATTCACGTACCACGCTTGCACGGCTTTTGTAGGCTTCCTGCGTCACACTGTCCAGTTGTGCCAAGGCTACTTTAAAGACATGATCTTCCGTCATGGAAAATGGAATGGTGTGATTCTCATTCAGTGTCAAAGAGTTGACAGCAATCTTACTGCCTTCTTCGGCTGTGGTCGAGCTTAACTTTGCAATTTCTACGGAATCGGCTGTGGCCGCGTCCATGACGATGCTGGCGTCTTTGCCTGCTGTGAAAGTTGCAGTCAACTGTCCCGCTGACTCTTCCTGGGGATTGGACTGGGGATCAGCCCAGTCCTTGAAATCTTCGTTACAGGCAGAAAACCCGATTGCTGCCAGAAACATCCCTGTGTATATTAAATGTTTTTTCATGATGAATCGTTCTTTTTAAAGTTAATTACTTCTTTTCTCCTGTACCTGCCGTGAAGTTCAGATGGATCACATTGCCGGCTGAACCTTGTACGGAATAACCGTCTCCCTTTTCTGTCCAACTGTCAATAAGGTTGAAATCACGATAGAAGATTTCACCGTCATGGAGTGTAAACTCGGTTCTCCACCAGTCGAGGTCTGTCTTGAAGCACATACGTACTTCTCCGCTTGCAGTCATGGCAGGAGATACGAAGTTACCGTCTTTGGTGGCGGGAACCGCAAACTTCCATTCGTCGTTGAATGCCCATGAACCACCGGTTGTGTTACCGAACAAATACACTTCAGCCGGGTAGAAAGTAATGGTAAACTGATAATCATCCCCTTTGACAGCCGCTTTGACGTAGAAGAGATACCATCCGGCGTTTTCTACGACGAAGTTGTCACTGCCGCTGACTCCTGCTCCGGCTTTGTCGGTAACCGTCACGCGGTTGTCGTTAATACCGATATACTCGTTTTCCTTTGTTCCGAACTTGAACTCGGAGTTGGCATCGAAGTAAATCATTGAATAGAACTGACCGTCCATACCGTAGACACCTGCCATCGGTTTCCATACTTTCCAGTCGGTATCCAGCATAGAACCTACAATGAACATTGTCTTGGGAGGTGTCAATGAGCTGGTGCTCTTGGAAATCAGAACGTTGGGTAACTCAATCACATTGGAAAAACATACTCCTTTTCCACTGCTTGTGATGTTGGCCTTCAGACGGATATATACAGCTACCGGTTCGGTAGGGAGTTCTGCCTGCTCTCCGTTCACGGCCGTCCACAAGTCGAGAAGCGCATTGTTGAGTTCGGAAGCATCCACATTGATCTTTGCTGTCGGGGAGGTGCTTTCTAACACTGTATAGTTGGCTTTGCTCTCATCTGTCGCTTCTATGAAATCCTGTTCAAATGAGGCTTGTACCGTGTAGGTGGTAGCTGCCGGAAAACCGTAGTCCGGTTGCGAACAAGTGAGTTCTACAGTTTGGGCATTCTTCAGGTCATATACATTGTTGGCTGCATACGCGGGCGTATTGAGCGTGAATGTATCGGGTTCGTTCAGGATCGGATTGCTGTCATTGTCTGTTTCGCAGGCCGTAAATAGAGGCAGTGCGAAGGTGACAGCGAGTAATATGTTGGATATTTTTTTCATAATGGCATTCTTTTATATAAGGATGAACTCTTGGTTATTTATAGCCTTCATTTTGTGACATATTCCTGTTATTGTTTATATCCGATACAGGGATAGGATATTTGTTGTAGTATGAAGCGACAGATGTTCCGTTCATTGCTCCACCTTTCCAGTCCCAAAGATATTTATTGGTTGTGAACATACCGAAACGAACCAAGTCTGAACGACGGCGACCTTCCAGATAGAATTCACGTGCCCATTCGTCGATAAGTTCCTGTTCGGTTACGGTCTGTACCTTTCTTGTACAGTTGGCGCGTTTGCGAAGTTCATTGATGTCTCCTGTGGCGTCTCCTCCCTGACGGAAAATGGCTTCCGCACGTGTCAGGTATGCTTCTGCCAAACGGAACAAAGGAATATCTGTGTCAGGATAAGTAGCATGGCTGACGGGTTTTCCGTCAGAGCGGTAATTCTGCCATTTTACAATCGACAAGCCATCGGTGAATCCGCTGATCGCATCTGTCTGAATTTTGCGTCTGCCGCCTCCTACACCAGAGTATAGCAAGGCACGGTCGTCACCGGCAGCTTTGATCATGTCTTCTGTTCTGATGCCGTGTTCTGCATCGAAAGCATCGATCTGCTCATCTGTATCTAAGCCTTTGGTCGGAATTTCAACATCGGCGGGCAGCATCGGCACATCTTCGAGATTGGAGAAGAACTTTTGTACCATTGCTGCACGGGCAAAGATACAGGACCAACCGTTCGTTGTTCCCATACGGGGCATACCGGCTACACGAGTACCACAAACCAGATAAGTTGAACCGCCATAGTTACGTGTCTTCACTCCATCCTGACGGATAGGCAGAATGATTTCCTGCATGGCATTTTCATTCTCGTCGTTATCGGCCATAAACAGTTCGCTGTAATTTGTACATAGCTTATATGCTGAGCCAATCACTTTGCTGGCATATTCTTCCGCTTTTGCATAATCGGTTTGTCCGGTGTATACGCCTGCGTTCAGGTACAAACGTGCGCGGAGCAACCAGTTGGCGGCTTTGTCTGCACGTCCGAAGGGAGCCTGGCGAGGTTCATACATATCAGCTTCAATTTCGTTCAGTTCATTCTGAATGTAGGTATAGAGTTCCGTCCCCTTCTTCTCGACAGGCAAGTCATTGCTAAAGTGTTCCTTGAACGGAGCTTTACCAAACAAGTCGAGGAAGTACCAATAATGGAGGGCACGCAGGAAACGTATTTCCGCACGTTGACGCAGTGTTTCTGCATCTGTCATGCCTTCGGTCTGGTCGAGGAAGAAGTTATATTGTGTGATGTCATATCCCAAACGGACGTAAACCCACTCTGTGCGCTGGCTGGAAGGACTCCAGCTAATGCTTGTAAGCTGAGGGATGTCCAGATTCTCCTGCCATGCCCAAAGACATTCGTCGGTAGGCAGTTCGTTGCAGTTGAAAGTGGTACGATAGAAACCGGATTCGCCTTCGTCCTGTCCGTCGAGGTCAGGAGAGCCGTCGATACCCTTTTGTCCGGTTACACCCAACATGGCATATCCTTTCACAAATACTCCCTGCTGGTCGAAACTACCTCCTGTCTGAGGGGCGATGGGACTAATATCCAGATCGTTGATACATGAAGTTACTCCCGAAGAGAGAACTGCGATCAGTGCGGCTGAAAATAGCTGTTTGATATATTTTGTTTTCATGATAAATTGATTTAATGAATGTTAGAATTGCAGACTTAAACCTAATAAGAAAGTCATAGCTCTGGGATATGGATTGGCGTCGATACCGCTTTTTACTTCCGGATCAAGGCCTTTGTATTTACTGATAATGAACGGATTCTGTACTGTAGCATATACACGCCCGCCAACACCTTTGTAGGTTTGAGTCTTCCACAGATTCTGGAAAGAATAACCTAACGTGATGTTATCACAACGTAAGAATGATGCGTTATGTATAAAATAGTCGCTCATGTAGTAATCACCTTGTCCGCTGAAACCGAGTGCGACGGCTTCGGCACTGGTGTTGCTATATGCATTATTGGAGAACAGTCCCGAAGTGCTGACGTTGGCTTTGTTGCTCAGGAAGTCATAGTACACGTAGTTGTTCAGACTGGCACGTAAGGAGAAGCTGAAGTCAAAGTTCTTATACTGCATTTTGGAGGTCAGTCCCATCAAAACATCGCCTGCCGGTTTTTTGTAGATATATTTGTCTCCGCTGTCTATTGTTCCGTTTCCGTTACGGTCAACAAACATATTTTCAATAGGTTTGCCATTTTCGTCGTATACCTGCTGGTAAACGTAGAAAGAGTTGGCAGCGTAACCTACTTTATGCGCCTGTACCTTGGTATTGTTACCTCTGGAAATCTTATCGCCTGCTTCTACGTAATAATCGCTGTCGTCGCCACCTGTCAACTTGGTGATTTCATTGTGGTTCCATGTAATGTTATAGCTGAGGTCCCAGGTGAAGTCCTTAGTCACAATCGGTTTGGCGTTGATGGAAAATTCCATACCGTAGTTTTCCAGTGAACCGATATTCTGTGTCATCTGGGCATTGAAGTTAGTTCCTACGGGGATCTTAACGCTGTTCAGCAGGTCATCCGTTTTACGGAAGTATCCGTCGATACCGCCTGTGATTCTTCCATTCAGGAATCCGAAGTCCAGTCCGGCATTCCATGTGGTCGTTTTTTCCCATTTCAGATTTTCATTGAAAGCCTTCGGGCGGGAAGTAGAGTAATACGTATCGCCAAAAGGATACTGGGCATACTCGTTATTGACTACATACAGAGGAAGATAAGCAAAATCATCACCTATGTTTTGCTGACCGGTAATACCCCAGCCTAAACGCAATTTCAGATCAGACAGCACATTTACATCTTTCAGGAAGTTTTCTTCTTTAATCTTCCATCCCAGTGCCAATGACGGGAATGTACCCCAACGGTTATCTTTGGAGAAACGTGACGAGCCATCCCAACGCATGGTAAAGGTAAACAAGTAACGGTTCAGCAGGGAGTAATTCAGACGGCCGAAGTAAGAGACCAGTGTATTTCTGGTTGCATAAGCTGTTTGTTCGCGCAATTTGGCGTCATGGGGTTCTTGCGTATAGGAATCCCAGCCCTGGCCTTCTTCAAATCCGTTGCGATGGAAGTGTTGTTCTTCACCACCGACCATGATGTCAAAGTCGTTTGCACCCAAAGACTTGATATACTGTACGTATATGTTGTACGAAAGGTTGTATTTATATTGGGTAACGTCGCCATTCCAACCATAATAATTATTGCCGAATGAGTATGGAGAAACAATCGTAGTCTGTGTACCTTCCGCATATTCGCCACCTATGCTTGCGTGCAGACGGAGGTCAGGCAGGAAATGGAATTTATAGTCAACGTCTACATTTCCAACAAAGTCGTTGCTGTTCGCCTTGTCATTTTTGAGTTCCAGTGCAGCCAGCGGATTTTGGGGAGAGTTCGGATTGGACGTGTATTTCCAGTCCGGATTGCTGAAACCTGTGGTAGAATTAATATTCTGCCAGTAGCCGCCTGTAAACTGGTAAGGGTCTTCGTTAGAATAAACCGGACGGGTAGGGTCGATAGCCAATGCTCCGCCAATAGCGGCACCTGTGTCGGCATAGCGGTTTTTACCGTTCATGAATTTGGCATTGATGTTGAACTTCAGATGATCTTCAAAGAAGGAAGGAGCCAGGTTCACGGAAGCAGTGAAGCGTCGGAAGTTGGATGTTTTCACAATACCGTTATCGTCTGTATAACCTAAAGACACACGGTAAGGCAGGTTCTTGAATCCTCCGTTGATAGAAACATGATGGTCGGTGCTGACAGCAGTACGGAATATCTGATCCTGCCAGTCTGTATTGGCGGTTCCTAAATCTGCCGGTAATTTGTCACCCCATAACTGATTGGCGTAAGCGCGATATTCATCTCCGCTCAATACATCATAGCGCTTTTGAGTTTTGGAGAAGGATACAGAACCGTTATAGCTTACGCTGGGAGCTTGTCCGTTCTTTCCTTTCTTGGTGGTGATAATAATAACACCGTTGGATGCACGCGAACCGTAAATGGCAGTTGCAGAGGCATCTTTCAGTACAGTAAGGGTTTCGATATCCGCAGGGTTAACCATTGATAAACCGTTTGCCATCCCTTTGATACCTTCGTTGTCAATAGCCAGACCGTCAATAACGATCAGCGGGTCATTGCTTGCATTCAATGAAGAACCGCCACGAATACGGATTTGAGCGCCACCACCCGGTGTACCGTCATTGGAGATCACGCTGACACCGGCTATTTTACCGGATAACATATCCTGAGCATTCGTCGTAATACCTTTACTAAGTTCATCGGGCTTGATAGCCATTACCGAACCGGTCATATCGTTCTTTTTCACCTGACCGTAACCGATGACTACTACTTCGTCCAGTATTTCCGTATCGTCTTTCAGTATTACATTCATTTGTGTGGTTGCCGGAAGTTCCTTTGGCTGGTATCCGATGAATGAAACAACAATTATGTCACCTTGCTTGGCAGACAACTGGAAGTTGCCGTCGAAATCGGTAATCGTTCCGGTGGTAGTGCCTTTCACCACAACATTGGCACCTATAACCGGTTCACCCGTTGTGTCTTTCACTATTCCTTTGACAGTAATTTGCTGAGCAAATGCGTCAATGGACAAGAATATTCCAGCTATAAGCATAAGCAGGACCTTGAACATAAAGTTTCCTTTTTTCATGTTTTTGTCTTTAAAGTTAATTGTAATTTCTCTTATCATTCTCTCTTAAAAATACCTATTGAAAACCTTCTCTTCGTCATTGTTCTTAGTGCTCGAAAACACTCTCTTTTTTACCAAAATGTATATTCTCTATCTTTGTTATTTCTTTTCCTTATTATAATCTTTTCAAACCTTTAGCTTCTGATTTGTCTTTTACCTCTTTGATGCTGATAGCATATCCGCCTCCGTTAGCTGCGTGCAGGTTCAGCTTGCTCTTATTCGTCAGAATACCTTTCTTGATGGTATAAGCCTGCGGGTTCTCTTTCCAGTCGGCATCTTTGGCATCCGCGTAGACGGTAGCGATGTATTGTTTGCCCGGAGTCAGGAAGTCGAATACGAGTTTGGAGGTATGACCGTTTTCACCGGCTGTGCAGCCTACGTACCAGTCGTCCGTACCTTTTGCCTTACGGGCAATTGTGATGTATTCTCCCGGTTCTGCTTCCAGATAGTTCGTTTCGTCCCAGTCGAGAGCTACGTCTTTGATGAACTGGAAAGCGTCCATAAAACGTTCGTAGTTTTCCGGAATGTCGGCAGCCATCTGCAAAGGACTGTACATGGTAACGTATAGTGCCAACTGGCGTGCAATGGTAGAACGTACCTGAGAATTATTTGCCGGATTCATCTTGTTGCAATGCGTTTCGAAGATGCCGGGAGTGTAATCCATCGGACCGCCAACCAGGCGTGTGAAAGGCAGAATCGTTGTATGATATACTTTGTTGCCTCCGAATGATTCATATTCTGTACCGCGGGCGGATTCATTACCGATCAGATTCGGATATGTACGGCAGATACCGGTAGGGCGGGTTGCTTCGTGTGCATTCACCATGATTTTGTAATCGGCGGCTTTCTTCACTGCATACAGGTAGTGATTGTTCATCCATTGTCCGTAGTGATGTTCGCCGCGGGGGATGATGTTGCCTACATAACCGCTCTTTACGGAGTTGTATCCATTGTCTGCCATAAACTGGTAGGCTTTGTCCATGTGGCGTTCGTAGTTGCGTACAGAAGCGGAAGTCTCGTGATGCATCATCATTTTGATTCCTTTGCTGGCTGCATAGCGGTGGATTTCCTTCACATCGAAGTCGGGATAAGGAGTCACGAAATCAAACACATAGTCTTTGCTGTTGCCGAACCAGTCTTCCCAGCCTTCGTTCCAGCCTTCAACCAGTACTGCATCGAATCCGTGAGCGGCTGCAAAGTCAATGTAACGTTTCACGTTGGCTGTGTTGGCAGAATGTTTGCCGTTCGGTTTTGTTTTGGAGTAATCCGTTTCACCGAGTTTTACGCTGGTCAGTTCGTCGGTGTAAGCCCATGAGCCTTTTCCGGTGATCATGTCCCACCATACGCCGATATATTTCACGGGTTTTACCCAAGAAGCGGCATCCGCTATCTTGCATGGTTCGTTCAGGTTGAGAGTGATACGTGAAGCGAGGATATTGCGGGCGTCATCGCTCACGATAATCGTACGCCAAGGTGTGTTGCAGGGAGTCTGCATATACCCTTTGTCTCCTTTGGCATCCGGTGTCAACCAGGATTCGAATACCATATTCTTGTCGTCCAGATTGAGGTGCATACATGAGTAATCAACCAAAGCGGCTTCATGAAGATTGATGTATAAGCCATCATCCGTTTTCATCATCAGTGCAGTTTGTACGCCTGTCTGTGAGAAAGGAGTCTGAGAAGAGTTCGGAGTGATCGCTTCTTTCATCAGCCCTCTGATTTCTGATAAGCGGGAAATGGTGTAGTCATATTCCTGCGTATCATAGTCACCCGGTATCCAGAAAGCGATATGATCGCCGTTCATGCCAAATTGAGAATGCTCTTCCTTGATCACGAAGTAATTGAGTGACTTCTGCTGAGGAAATTCATAACGGAATCCCAGACCGTCATTGAACAGACGGAAACGGATAACGATAGAACGGTCATTCATGGGTTGATACAGGGTGACTGCCAGTTCGTTATAGTGATTGCGGATTTCTTTTTCTTCTCCCCAGACCGGTTGCCAGGTTTCATCAAAGGTAGCCGTTTGGGTATCTTTTACTTCGAAGCCGTCGTACAGGTTGGTCTTTGAATCAAGTTTGGTCAGGTCTCTGCGGTCCACCCAGTCGAAGTCGGTTCTGGTATTATCTTCTTTTTTCAGTTCCAGTCCGAGAGTGCTGGGTTTGATTACCACTTTGTTCTTATACGTCAGTTCATACGTTGGGGCACCTTTGGAATCTACTTGAAAGGTCATTACCAGATTGTTGTCCGGTGAGGTTAATTTCTGTTGGGCATTCGCAATGAATGAGATGCAAAGGAATGCGATGAGCGATAAAATCTTTCTCTTTTTCATTCTATTTATGGTATTAAATTATAAGCTAACTAATATTTTTACTCCGCTCTGTTCCGGATATTGCAAATATAGCAACCATCTTGAGACTTTGGGCTGTCTAGAATAAAAATACAAGTTTATATTAATCTCAAAGTTTTGTTTTACAGTAGTTTATTGTCTTTTGGTATCCTGATAAATATAAGTCGAAGTGAACTTATTTAAAAGGATAGAAGGTATATTCCACGACTTGGAAGTGTTAATTCATTTCTTAATTCAACCTTTTTCTCTGTCAATAAATCGAAAGCAGATGAAGCGGGGAGTATTTTCCGGTAAGGAACCAGGTCGATGGTCTGTTCCCGGTCGTTTCCGTTCAGGAAAACAACGACTGACTTATCGCCGTATTTGCGTTCGTACACGTAGATACCCTTATTCGGTGCGAAATGTTTGAGTTGGCCTTTGGCAATGACTTCGTTTCCTTTTCTCCATTGGAGCAGTTTTTGCATAAAGTAGAATGCTTCATTTTGCTGCGGAGTGCGGTTGGCTGCGTCAAAGCAGTTTTTTGTATCGTTCGGCCAGCCTCCGGGGAAGTCGCAGCGGAGCAGTCCGTCTCCATTCGCCTTGTCGGCTGCCATCAGGATTTCAGTTCCATAATATATCTGCGGTATTCCGCGGGTTGTCAGTAAGAATGTCAGGGCTTGCTTGTACCGGTCCAGATTCTTTGTATCAGCTTCCGAACGGTAGAAGCGGGAAGTATCGTGATTGTCGAGGAAGGTCAGCAGGTTCATTGGATGGCTGTAGACGATGTCCTGTGACAGATATTCGTAGAGTCTGAAAAGTCCTCCGTTCCATTCGGTAGTCTCTTCGTCGAAAGCCTTGTTCATCTCTTCCATTAGCGGGAAGTCCATGACAGTAGGGAGATTGCTGTTCTTCGGATAAGCGAGTCTGCTGTCTTTCTGCCAGTAGGAGATGAGTACATTGTTGCCCAGCCATGTTTCACCTACAATGTTGAACTTGGGATATTCTTCATTGACCGCTTTGCACCAGCGTGCCATCATATCAAAGTCGGCATAAGGGTGTGTATCCTGACGGATGCCGTTGATACCAGCATACTCTATCCACCAGATGCTGCTCTGTATCAGATATGTAGCTACATGACGGTTTCTTTGGTTGAAGTCCGGCATGGTCAGTGTGAACCAACCGTCGATAGCGATTTTCTTTTCGTAATCGGAAGCATACGGGTCCATTTGAGTGGCAGTCTTGAAGCTGGTCTGCACGTAGTTGCCTTCAAAGTTAAACCAGTCTTTGGAGGGCATATCTTTAAACAGATAGTTGTCCGAACCGCAATGGTTGAAGATCATGTCCATTACTACTTTCAGCCCTTTGGCATTAGCTTCCTGAGTAAGTTTGCGGAACTCTTCGTTACTGCCGAAGCGGCGGTCTACCTGATAATAGTCGGTAATGGCATAACCGTGATACGATCCTTCTTTCATGTCATTTTCCTGAATCGGGTTGAGCCATATACTGGTGACTCCGAGGTCTGCTATGTAATCCAGATGATTCTCTATTCCTTTCAAGTCGCCGCCATGACGTGCGAAAGGCTCATTACGGTCTACATTTCCTTCCAGCATTCCGGGAATGATGTCGTTGGAGGGGTTGCCATTGGCGAAACGGTCCGGCATAATGAGATAAAGCACGTCGCTCGAATCAAAACCTTCTACTGCCGAAGCATTCGGCCGGCGCTGTTTAAGCTCGTAAGGGATTTTTGTCTGCTTTTTGCCTTGTTTCAGGATGATGTCAAAGTTCTGTGGAGCAGCCTTCGAAAGGTTTAAATACAGAACCAGATAATTAGGATTCTCCTGTTTTACCACTTCTTGCAGCGTGATATTATCGGCAGAAAGACTGACGTCTGCGGATGATATGCGGTCACCATATAATAGTATCTGCAATTCGGGATTCTTCATTCCTGCCCACCAAAAGGTCGGGGCTACTTTCTTTATAGTGCTTGCTGCGAATACCTGGTGAAGACCGGGTAATAATAATAGTAAGATAATGAATAATAAATTCCTTTTCATGGTAACTAGATTTTTAAAATTTGTTCGGGGGAACCGATGATGCAAATGTAGGTGAATCGGGTATGCCGTATGGCAGTTAGAAAGAAAATATAAATGCTTGTTTTGAATAGGCTGTTGATAATAAGCTTTTTGTCGTTATTGCCTCTGTCGAAAAATACAAGTGAAAATGAAAATTGTTATGACGATATTTTTCGTTTTTATTACTATAATCATTATATTTGTCACATCTTAAAAAAGCACCTTATGAGAAATCTAACCTATTATCTTTTGTTTCTTCTTTTTGTTTATCCTCTTTCCTTGTCCGCAAAGCATACGGATATAAATAAGGCGGCCCTTAAAAAACTGGATGACATTATAAGTAAGAAGGAAACTTATCAGATACGGAGAGAAAAAGACATTACTGATTTAAAAGTACAACTTGCCCATTCCACCGATCCTGCCCGGAATTATGAGTTGTATGCCTCCCTCTTTGGGGCTTACCTGCATTATCAGGCAGATTCGGCGCTTCATTATATTAACCGTCAGATGGAGATATTGCCCCAATTAAATCGTCCGGAACTGGAATATGAGATTATCATTAACCGTGCTACGGTAATGGGTGTAATGGGCATGTACATCGAAGCTATGGAACAATTGGAGAAGATTGATCCTAAAAAACTGAATGAATGGACTTTGCTTTCTTATTACCAGACCTATCGCGCCTGCTACGGCTGGCTCGCTGATTATACGACAAACAAAACCGAAAAAGAAAAATACCTGAAAAAGACCGATTTGTACAGAGATTCCATTATCGCCGCCATGCCTCCGGAAGAAAATAAAACGATTGTTATGGCGGAACGATGTATCGTGACCGGAAAGGCCGATACGGCTATCGGCATGCTGAACGATGCACTGAAAGATATGGAAGACGAACGTCAGAAAGTATATATCTATTATACCCTTTCCGAAGCATATAGCATGAAGAAAGACGTTGAGAAAGAAGTTTATTATCTGATACTGACTGCTATTGCAGACTTGGAATCTTCCGTCAGGGAGTATGCTTCCTTGCAGAAACTCGCGCATCTGATGTATGAACTAGGGGATATTGACCGTGCTTACAAATATCTGAGTTGTTCGATGGAAGATGCTGTAGCATGTAATGCCCGTTTGCGATTTATGGAAGTGACGGAGTTTTTCCCGATTATTGATAAGGCTTATAAACTGAAAGAAGAGAGAGAACGGGCCGTTTCCCGTGCCATGTTGATTAGTGTCAGTCTGTTGTCGCTGTTTCTCCTCATTGCTATTTTCTATCTGTATCGTTGGATGAAGAAGATATCCGTCATGCGTAGGAATCTAAGCTTGGCCAACAAGCAAATGTCTGCGGTCAACAAAGAATTGGAACAGACCGGAAAGATAAAGGAAGTATATATTGCCCGTTATCTGGACAGATGCGTCAATTATCTAGATAAACTGGAAACTTATCGCCGCTCTCTGGCCAAACTTGCCATGTCGTCACGTATCGATGACTTGTTTAAAGCAATTAAGTCCGAACAGTTTATCCGGGACGAGCGGAATGAATTTTATAACGAATTTGATAAGTCATTCCTTAAACTGTTCCCACACTTTATTACTTCTTTCAATAATCTGCTGGTAGAAGAAGCAAGAGTTTATCCAAAATCAGACGAACTGCTGACAACCGAACTCCGGATCTTTGCCCTTATTCGTTTAGGAGTAGTGGATAGTAACAAGATTGCTCATTTTCTGGGTTATTCTTTGGCAACTATCTATAATTACCGGAGCAGAATGCGCAATAAAGCTGCCGGAGATAAAGATCGGTTCGAACAGGATGTAATGAATTTGTAAGTACACTCTAGTCTCTCTTCATGTCTCCAATAGACATAGGTATGATATGACTATTGGATTGTATATGAATGGCTTAGAGTTTCCATGAATTTCCTGCTTTGGAAACTGCCGTTTCCCGGTGTGGGAACGATCGTTTCTTTTAAAGGTAACTCTCGTTTCTCGGTGAGGGAACGCCCGTTTCCTAACGGGAAACATATCAAGAGAAGGGCCCCAATGAAAATCATCTATTATAATGATAATATTATTTAGGCACGGATTGCACGAATTTCACGGTCTTTAATTGAATAGAACCGTGTTAATCCGTGAAATCCGTGCCTAAATGAAAATAAATAGTGTTTTGATTACATATTCGTGCAGTCAATTCTTTATTTATATCCGGCAGCTTTAGCTATCCGTTTCGGAATTTCCGTATTGTCAATCTTCTCACCGAACAGTTGAGAACCGGCACCGATGGCAAATACCGGCACATAACCGGCAGAGTGACCGCCGCTTACCCAGCCTACCATAGATATCTGGTCCATTACTTCTTTAGCGCGTGCAGCCATCGGCTCGCTTTTAGAGTACATGCTTTCGGCAAATACCACCTTATTTCTGACAAAGGATTGTTCGAACTCGTCACGCAGCTTCTTTTCCTGTTCCCAAGAAATAGGGAACTGTTTCCAGAAGCCCATTTCTTCACCCAGGAATTCTTTCATGTCTTCCCAAGTCACTTTGTTGCCTTTTGATTTTCTTAGTTCGCTGATACGTCTGGACAATCCGTCAGCAGAATGTTTTTGATATTGCAATGCTTTCAGGTTCAACGCATATTTTCCTGTACCTAGTACGATACCACCGGTTTCGTGGTCGGCCGTAACAACGATCAGTGTTTCTTTCGGATGTTTCTTGTAGAATTCGTAAGCTACTTTGATAGCGTCATCCATGTCCTTTACTTCATTGAATACGGTAGCGGCGTCATTACCGTGGCAAGCCCAGTCAATCTTTCCACCTTCTACCATTAAGAAGAACCCTTTGTTCTTGCCTTTGGTCAGGAAGTCGATTGCGCTTTCTGTGATTTGGGCGAGAGTCAAGTCGTCGCTTTTACGGTCGATAGCATAAGGCAGGCAGGATGGATCTTTGCCTTCTTCCTGTATCAGGATCATTTTGCCGGCATCCTTGCTTTTGGCTTTATAATCGCTGTAGCCACGTGCTACGGTGTAACCTGCTTCTTCGAAAATAGGGAAGATGTTGGGAGCGTCTTTCTTGTCATACGTCTTGTCCGGTTTCAGAAAACCACCGCCTGCATAGAAGTCAAAGTTCGCTTTTGTCAGGTCGACAGCGATTTCATAATTCATATTACGGTCTGCTTGATGAGCGTAGAAAGCGGCAGGAGTGGCGTGGTCTACGCTGACGGAAGTAGTGACACCTACTTTCTTTCCGGCCTTCTTGGCTTTTTCGGCTACGGTTTCAATCGGTTTTTTGTCTTCTCCTACAGAGATGGCACTGTTGTAGGTCTTCTTTCCGGTAGCCAGTGCAGTACCCGCAGCGGCAGAGTCGGTAACAGAGTTTGTCGCGGAGAAAGTGGTTGCCATCGTTGCTACCGGAAATTGGGTGAACAATAAAGGTTCAACGCCGATGCGCCCGTTTTGCAGTTCTGCCTGATACATCTCTGTACCATTTACCTGATTGACTCCCATTCCGTCTCCGATGAAATAGAATACGTACTTTGCCTGCTGACCGTTGGCTGCAACGGAAATAAGGACAAAGAGCAGTGTGTAAATCAACTTTTTCATTCTTTTGTATCTTAATATTAGGGTTAGTGATGGACAAAGGTAATAAAAAACGGTGGAAGTGCCGAAGCAAATCCACCGTTTCTTTATGTCATTTGTATGACATTTATGCTTTTACGCGTCCTACGTAAGAACCGTCACGAGTGTCGATTTCAATTGTTTCACCTTCGCTGATGAACAAAGGCACACGTACTGTTGCACCTGATTCTACGGTAGCAGGTTTCAGTGTGTTGGTGGCTGTATCACCTTTCATTCCCGGTTCTGTATAAGTAACCTTCATCTGAACTTTGATCGGCATGTCTGCATAAAGTACAGTTTCGGTAGAAGCGTCAGAAACAACGTCCAGCACTGCACCTTCGAGCAAGAAGTCTACACCATTGATCAGGGCGTGAGCGATGGGGTGTTGGTCAAAAGTTTCCTGGTTCATGAAGATATAGTCTTCTCCTTCTTTATACAGGAATTGGTATGGACGACGTTCAACGCGTACTTCTTCCAGTTTTTCACCGATATTGAAACGGCGTTCGAGAACATAACCGCTTACTACGTCTTTCAGCTTGGTACGCATAAATGTGTTACCTTTACCTGGTTTTACATGCAGGAATTCTATACAGAAATAGAGCTTTCCGTCCATACGGATACAAGTTCCGTTTTTGATGTCTTGAGCATTAATCATACTGCTGTTTTTCTTATTATATTATTGTTATTTAATTGTCTTCGTCGTAATTCGAGTGCAAAAGTAATCTAAATCAGTAAAAAACACAAAAACTTTTGAGCAAAAATGACTTATCGCTTGGTTAATTTAAAAAAAGTCTCTATTTTTGCAGCCCGATTACGTAGAATAATAACATAAAAACAAGATACAGTAATGAAAAGAACATTTCAACCCTCTAACAGAAAGAGAAAGAACAAACACGGTTTCCGTGAGAGAATGGCATCGGCTAATGGTCGTAGAGTATTAGCTGCTCGCCGTGCGAAAGGCAGAAAGAAACTGACTGTTTCTGATGAGTACAACGGACAGAAGTGGTAATCATCACTCAGAAACAAAAAAGGCGGAGTTTTAAACTCCGCCTTTTTTGTTTGCTTCTATTTCCATTAAAGTTGGTTATAACTTCCTTTTTATGATAAAAAGTACAGGACTCTTGGCACAGTAGTTAAATAGAGTATTAAATAATGTTTAATGGAATGCTCTTTGTCACTTTTTAGCTTTCTTTGTCACAGATCATAGACGGAATATATGCGACAGACGGTTGTGCTCAGAGAATCCGGAAGCCGCATCCTAGAATATAAGGTTGTTGAAATCTATAGGAGTGGGGAATATAGTTGCAACAATTGTGGTGATGACAGGTGTCCTTGCATTTATGCAGGGACATTTTCATTGCCCACTATTCCGAAATTCAACTAATTTGTAGTATCTTTGGCGCGGATTAACAGCAAAGCGTATGACAATCAAAGAATTCTTTTCTTTTAAAACAAATAAATATTTCTGGGTGAATATCCTTGTCATGATTGTGGCAGTGGTGCTGATTGTGTTCGGCGTGATGAAATGGCTGGATGTTTATACTCGTCACGGTGAGGCGGTGGTTGTGCCCGATGTAAAAGGGATGACTGTGGATGAAGCTTCAAAAATGTTCCGCAATCATGGATTGGTATGTGTCGTTTCCGATTCTAATTATGTGAAGAATATGGCAGCTGGCATTGTACTTGATGTCAACCCGGGAATCGGACAAAAAGTGAAAGAAGGCCGCACCATTTACCTGACTATCAATACACTGAGTATTCCTTTGCGTGCTGTTCCCGATGTGGCGGACAACAGTTCTCTGCGCCAGGCACAGGCGAAAGTGCTTGCTGCTGGATTCAAGCTGACCGAGATTCAGTTGATGAACGGTGAGAAGGACTGGGTGTACGGCATTAAATATCAGGGGCGCTCACTGAATGCGGGAGATAAAGTACCTTTGGGAGCTGCATTGACACTGATGGTAGGAAACGGAGAAAACGAACCGTTGGAAAGCGACTCCATGGAAAATGTTGAAGGGGCAGATGAACCTGTTTCCTCAGAATCCTCTTCAAGTCAGGATGATAGTTGGTTTTAATTGATAAATAACGAAACAGATTCACATGATCGAGGAAGAACTTCCGGATGAACTGGAGAATGATTTGGATGATATAGAACCTGTCGGTGACGAATCCCAGCTTTACGAACATTTTCGGGTGGTCGTAGACAAGGGACAGGCGATGGTCAGAGTCGACAAATATCTGTTCGAACGTATTGTCAATGCTTCGCGCAACCGTATTCAGAAGGCTGCCGAAGATGGATTCGTCATGGCTAACGGTAAGCCGGTGAAGAGCAGCTACAAGGTTAAGCCGCTCGATGTCATTACCGTCATGATGGACCGTCCTCGTTATGAGAACGAGATTATTCCCGAAAATATCCCCCTTAATATCGTTTACGAAGATCCATATGTAATGGTAGTGAACAAGCCTGCGGGACTGGTAGTACATCCGGGACACGGAAACTATCACGGTACGCTTGTCAATGCGTTGGCATGGCACATGAAAGATATTCCCGAATATGATGCCAATGACCCGCACGTCGGCCTGGTCCACCGGATTGATAAAGATACGTCCGGTCTGCTGGTGATTGCCAAGACGCCGGATGCCAAGACCAACCTCGGAATACAATTCTTTAATAAGACGACCAAACGCAGATACCGTGCCCTTGTCTGGGGAAATGTGGAACAGGATGAAGGCACGATTGTAGGCAGTATCGCCCGTAATCCGAAAGACCGGATGCAGATGGCGGTTATGTCCGACCCGTCGATGGGCAAGCACGCGGTCACTCATTATCGGGTGCTTGAACGGCTGGGATATGTCACGCTGGTAGAGTGCATACTCGAAACCGGACGTACTCATCAGATTCGTGTCCACATGAAACATATCGGGCATGTACTTTTCAATGACGAACGCTATGGCGGTCACGAAATTCTGAAAGGTACTCACTTTAGTAAATACAAACAATTTGTAAATAATTGCTTTGACACTTGTCCCCGGCAGGCTCTGCATGCCATGACATTGGGGTTCGTACATCCCGTCACAGGCGAAGAGATGTACTTTACTTCCGAACTTCCGGATGACATGACCCGGCTTATCGAGAAGTGGCGAGGCTATATAAGTAACAGAGAAATAGAATGAAACGCACAATTGCTATCGTAGCCGGAGGTGACACCTCCGAATTTCATGTATCCCTGCGTAGTGCACAGGGAATATATTCCTTCATAGATAAGGAAAAGTACACACTGTACATTGTCGAGATGCAGGGGACCCGTTGGGAAGTACAATTGCCGGATGGTGCAAAAGCACCGGTAGACCGCAATGATTTCAGCTTTATGCTGGGAACGGAAAAGATCAGGTTTGACTTTGCCTATATTACCATTCACGGTACTCCGGGCGAAGACGGCCGTCTTCAGGGATACTTTGACATGATGCACATACCATACTCTTGTTGCGGGGTGCTGGCTGCGGCGATCACCTATGACAAGTTTACCTGCAACCAATACCTGAAAGCCTTCGGAGTGCGTATTGCAGAATCGTTGCTATTGCGTCAGGGACAATCGGTTTCCGACGAAGATGTGATGGAAAAGATCGGTTTGCCTTGTTTCATCAAGCCGAGTCTGGGCG
This sequence comes from Bacteroides sp. 1_1_14, assembly GCF_000162515.1. Lineage (NCBI taxonomy): Bacteria > Pseudomonadati > Bacteroidota > Bacteroidia > Bacteroidales > Bacteroidaceae > Bacteroides > Bacteroides sp. 1_1_14. The sequence continues at coordinate 283,108 of NZ_GG774708.1, forward strand.
GTTCGAGCTTCGGCGTAACAAAGGTTAAGACGAAAGAACAAATACAGCCGGCCATTGTTAAGGCCTTTGAAGAAGCCCAGGAAGTGCTCGTAGAAGCATTTATGGAAGGAACGGAGCTGACCTGCGGCTGCTATAAAACCAAAGACAAGACCGTCATCTTCCCGCCTACGGAAGTGGTGACACATAATGAGTTCTTTGATTATGATGCAAAATACAATGGTCAGGTAGACGAGATAACTCCTGCACGCATCTCGGACGAACTGACGAATCGCGTGCAAATGCTGACCTCGGCCATTTATGATATATTGGGCTGTTCCGGTATCATCCGTGTGGATTATATTGTGACTGCCGGCGAAAAGATCAATCTGCTGGAAGTGAATACGACTCCGGGGATGACCACTACAAGCTTTATTCCCCAGCAAGTGCGTGCTGCCGGTCTGGATATAAAGGATGTGATGACTGATATAATAGAAAATAAATTTTAAGTAATAGGTAACAGGTAATAAGTAATAGATATTAAATATTAAATATTAAATTTGTGTGGGCATAGCGCAGCCTATTACCTATTACTTATTACCTATTACCTGCCTCTAAACTTCATAGCTTATGGATACTACAGAGTTTGATGAGATTCGTCCTTACAATGATGAGGAACTTCCTCAAATTTTTGAGGAGCTGATTGCTGATCCTGCTTTTCAGAAGGCGGCTACTGATGCGATACCGAACGTCCCCTTTGAACTTTTGGCGCAGAAAATACGCGCTTGTAAGAGCAAGCTGGATTTTCAGGAAACATTCTGTTATGGTATTTTATGGAAAATAGCGGCGGACCATACGGATGGGCTGACTCTGGATCATACGGCTGTGCCGGATAAAAGCAAGGCTTATACATATCTCTCCAATCATCGGGATATTATATTGGATTCGGGCTTCCTCTCTATTTTGCTGATTGATCAGGGAATGGATACGGTAGAGATAGCGATTGGTGACAATCTGCTGGTTTATCCGTGGATCAAGAAGCTGGTTCGTGTCAACAAATCGTTTATTGTACAACGGGCGCTGACCATGCGGCAGATGCTGGAATCTTCGGCACGGATGTCCCGTTATATGCATTATACCATTAGTGAGAAGAAGCAGTCCATCTGGATTGCCCAGCGCGAAGGGCGTGCTAAAGACTCGAACGACCGTACTCAGGATAGCGTACTGAAGATGCTGGCGATGGGTGGTGAAGGCGACTTGATCGACCGTCTGATGGAGATGAATATCGCTCCTCTTGCCATTTCATACGAATATGATCCCTGTGACTTCCTGAAAGCGCAGGAGTTTCAGTTGAAAAGAGATATAGAAGGATATAAGAAAACCACTCAGGACGATTTGATCAGTATGCAGACCGGTCTTTTCGGATATAAAGGGAAGGTTCATTTTCAGACGGCTCCCTGTATCAATGACAGGTTGGCACAGCTGGACCGTTCATTGCCGAAGCAGGAACTGTTCTCCAGCATATCTGCCTGCATCGACCAGAGGATTCATAGTAACTACCGGATCTATTCGGGTAATTACGTTGCCTATGACTTGCTGAAGGGTACATCCGAGTTTGCCGGTCATTACACCCCCGAAGAGAAACAACGATTTGTTACCTATATCGAGCAACAACTGGGCAAAATAAAGATTCCGAATAAAGACGAAGACTTTTTGCGTGGAAAATTGTTATTAATGTATGCCAATCCGTTGGTGAACTATTTAGCTGCTTGCCAATGAATAAAGTAAAGTTACATACACTCTGGCTTTTGGGTATGCTTTTCCTGATGACTGCCTGCGGGGATGATGATGATTACTATTATCCTTCTGTGAAGTTGGAATTTGTCACAGTGAAGGCTGGGGCGGATGGTCTGATACAGAGTCTGCTTCCTGACAAGGGAGAGCTGTTGACTGTTGCGAGAGACCGTACCGGATCAACCATTTCTCCGAACTCGGCTAGGCGTGTAATCAGTAACTATGAAGTAAATCCGGAGGATGCTACGGCTGTCATATACTCATTGCAGTCGGTGGTGGCACCGGAGCCAAAGGGGGCTGACGACCCGGCTTTTGAAGGCGGACTGAAGTATGATCCGGTAGACGTGACCAGCATTTGGCTGGGGCGTGACTATTTGAATATGATTCTGAACGTGAAGATCAATATCAATAGTGGCAAACAGCACGTGTTTGGTATGATAGAAGAGAGCGTCGAGGCGGAAGGGGATGAGACAGTCGTTACTTTGTCTCTGTTTCATGATGCGAATGGGGATGAGGAGAACTATAATCGTCGTGCTTACATTTCTGTTCCTCTGACGAAATATGTGGATGAAGAAAATCCTCATCAAACCATAAGGATAAAATTCAAGTATCATACCACAGATAAAAATGGTGTGGTGGTAGAATCAAGCAAGTATTGTGATCCGGGATTTGAATATGTTCCGGGCGTGAACTGATTAAGATAGTACATATGTTTAAAATGAATCAATTAGTCGTGGGATTATTTTTATTTCTCTCTTCTCTTTTCTCCTGTCAGCAGAAAGGAGACTTTAAAACGGTGAATGTAGAGGATTTCGATTCTATCATTCAGGATGAAGAAGTGCAGCGTCTGGATGTTCGTACACTGGCTGAATATTCAGAAGGACATATTGCAAAAACGATCAATATAAATGTGATGGATGACTCTTTTGCCTCGATGGCGGATTCATTGTTGCAAAAGAACAAACCGGTTGCGTTGTATTGCCGTAGCGGTAAACGGAGCAAGAAAGCTGCTGCGATCCTTAGTGAAAAAGGATATAAGGTTGTGGAGCTTGGTAAAGGATTCAATGCCTGGCAGGCGGCAGGAAAGGAGATAGAATACTAAGGTTGTTGCTGTACGGCTTTTTTCTATCTATTCTAGAATAAATGGTTGCGCTTTACATAAAATTCTGAAGGGATGCAATCGTTATCGTGCTAGTATGCAGTTAAATAGATGTTGCTATATTCTCAATGTATTCTCATGCTTATGAGAAAAAGTTCTCACCGCAATGAGAAAAAATTCTCATACCTATGAGAAAAATTTCTCAAAGGCATGAGAATCTTTTCTCATAGGTGCGAGAATAAAAGCAAGGTTTCATTCACAGATGTTCCGTTTATTCCAATCCCTCAATCAATCTCTTCAAAACCACCGTAGCCGAGATTTCACGGTTGGCAGCTTCGGGGATAACGATAGACTGGGGACTTTCGATTACATCATCCGTAACGATCATATTTCTGCGAACAGGCAGGCAGTGCATAAAGAAAGCATTGTTGGTTACTGCCATCTGTCGGTCGCTGACTGTCCATTCACGGTCTTTGCTTAATATCTGGCCGTAATTGTCGCCTGTATAGGCAGCCCAGTTCTTGGCGTATATAAAGTCTGCTCCTTCGAAAGCCTTCATCTGATCATATTCTACCTTGGCATTTCCTACGAATTGAGGCGCCAGCTCATATCCTTCCGGGTGAGTGATAACGAAATCATAGTCAGTGGCATTCATCCACTCTGCAAAGGAGTTGGGAACAGCCTGTGGCAATGGACGGGGATGTGGCGCCCAAGTCATTACGACTTTGGGACGTGCCGTCTTTTTATATTCCTCAATGGTGATTAAATCGGCAAAGCTCTGCAATGGGTGGCGGGTGGCTGCCTCCATCGAAAAGACAGGACGTCCGGAATATTGAATAAATTGATTCAGAATAGTCTCCTGATAGTCAAAATCGCGATCTTCGAAACGGGCAAAGGAACGTACTCCGATGATGTCACAATAACAACCCATCACAGGAATCGCTTCCAGCAGATGTTCCGGTTTGTCACCATCCATGATGACGCCACGTTCTGTTTCCAGTTTCCATGCACCTTGGTTGATGTCCAGCACCATTACATTCATTCCCAGATTAAGAGCTGCTTTCTGTGTGCTGAGGCGGGTACGGAGGCTGGAATTAAAGAAGATCATCATCAATGTCTTGTTTCGTCCCAACTCTACATATTTGAAGCGGTCTTTTTGAATTTCAAATGCTTCTGCAAGGGCTGATTTTAAATCGCCGATGTCCTGTACACAAGTAAATTTCTTCATTTTATCTATCATTAATCGTTATTGTCCAATTGATCATTTGTCGTTTCCTCACTTTACCATCTGGTCTGTCCGTCGCCTTCGATCACCCATTTGTAGGAAGTGATTTCCTCTAGTCCCATAGGACCGCGGGCATGCAGCTTTTGAGTACTGATGCCTATCTCGGCTCCCAGGCCGAATTGTGCACCGTCGGTGAAAGCGGTAGATACGTTAGTATATACGCATGCCGCATCTACTATCTTAGTAAACAAGGCGGCACGCTCTTTGTTTTCGGTCACGATACATTCGCTGTGCCTTGAACTGTTTTCCTGTATATGTCCCAGTGCGTCTTCAAAGCTTTTCACCGTTTTGACAGCCATCTTATAATCCAGAAACTCTGTTCCGAAGCTTTCCGGGGTGGCAGGTTGCAGCAATTCAGCCGGATAATGTCCTTCCAGTGCCTGATAAGCCTGTGTATCTGCATAGATAGTAACCTTGCTTTCTTTCAGTTGATCGCAGAGCGCAGGCAAATCTCCCAGACGTTTTTCATGAATGATGGTGCAGTCGAGCGCATTGCAGACACTGACACGGCGTGTCTTGGCATTATGGATAATATTCGCTCCTTTCCGGGTATCTCCGAACTCATCAAAATAAGTGTGACAGATACCTGCTCCTGTTTCAATGACAGGAATCCGTGCATTCTCGCGCACGAAATTTATCAGATTGCTGCTTCCTCTTGGAATAATCAGGTCTACATAGCCTGTCGCATTCAGTAATGCTGCCGTAGCCTCTCTGTCTGCCGGGAGCAGTTCTACTATATGCGGGTTGACATGAAACTTTTCAAGTACCTTGTGAATGACGCTGATGATGGCACGGTTGGAATCGTCCGCATCACTTCCACCTTTCAGGATACAGGCATTTCCGCTTTTCAGGCAAAGGGAAAAAACGTCGAAGCTGACATTAGGACGCGCTTCATAGATGATGCCTATTACTCCGAAGGGGACACTGACTTTGGTCAGCTTCATTCCATTGGGGCGGGAGGTTTCCTTTAAAATCCTTCCCAGCGGGGAGGGGAGAGTGGCTACATTACGTGTGTCGGCAGCGATGCCTTTCAGCCTTTCCTCCGTCAGTTTTAACCGGTCGTACTTCGGGTTACTCTTGTCCATCCGTGCCAGGTCCTTTTCATTTTCTGACAGGATAAAGGGTGTTTCGGCAATGGCAGCATCAGCGACCGCGTTCAGTATCTGATTGATGGTGTCGTCGCTCAGCAATGCCAATTCCCGGCTGGCAGCTTGTACAGCAGCGAAAGTTCCGTTTAAATTTGTAGTCATTTGCTCCTTTTTACGTTTTATGTTTTTTATTCGATATACAGATAGTCGTAATGTACTACAGGCTTTTTGCCATGTTTGCCCATTGCTTCCCTGGCCTGTGCGGAGTCGCAGTTCGCTTTTCCTACACCAACCTGATTGCCCTGGAAGTCCATGATGCGTACAATATCGTCTTTCTCAAATTCGCCTTCGATGTGGGTGATTCCGACCGGAAGAATGCTGGCTGCCTTCTCCGAGCTGAGTATATCCGTGGCACATTCGTTAATATGGATTTCCCCTTTGGCGAATCCTTCGCTGTGGGCAATCCATTTCTTTACACTGGATACCGCCTCGGTGGAAGGGATAAAGCGCGTGCAAACCGTATCGTCCGGTTGTTGCAACAAGTCTACGAGAATATTATCCCGTTTTCCGTTGGCGATAATGACTGTAATCCCTTCGTCGGCTACCTTGCGGGCGATATTCGTTTTTGTCAGCATACCGCCACGACCGAAGCTCGATTTGGTAGTCTGGATATAGTTGGATAAATCCTTTCCGTGCTCGATTTCACGAATGACAGCGGAGGCAGGATCGGAGGGTGAACCGTTGTAGATTCCGTCTATGTTACTCAGGATAATCAGTGCCTGCGCGTCCATCATGGAAGCGATTAGTCCGGAAAGCTCGTCATTGTCCGTGAACATAAGTTCGCTGACCGAAATCGTATCATTCTCATTGACGATGGGGATGACGCCGTTTTCGAGCATCACCGTCATGCAGTTCTTCTGATTCAGATAATGGCGGCGGGTACTGAAGTTCTCTTTGGTAGTCAGTACCTGACCTACCGCAATGCCGTGTTCACGGAAAAGCTCATAGTAGCGGTTTATTAATTTAGCTTGTCCTACAGCGGAGAATAACTGGCGCTGGTCTACACTGTCGAGCTTTTTCTGCGGGTGTATCTCGCTGCGTCCCGAAGCAACAGCTCCCGAAGAAATAAGAATGATCTCTACTCCGGATTTATTTAATTCTGCTATCTGGTCAACGAGTGCCGACATACGGGTGACGTCCAATGTACCGTCACGGCGTGCCAATACGTTACTGCCTACTTTTACTGCTATTCGTGTAAACTCCTGTTTCATCCTTACTAACGATTTGAAAGCACAAATATAGAGCTTTTTGTCGATATGTTACAAAAACAGGCTGAAAAGAATTATCTTTGCAGCCTGACAGATAAAAGAAAAACAATGAAACATACGAATCCCCAAGTAGAACAAATGACCTCCTTTATCGTGATGGATGTATTGGAGCGTGCAAATGAATTACAGAAACAAGGTGTGGACGTTATCCACCTGGAAGTCGGTGAGCCGGACTTTGACGTTCCGGCTTGTGTGGCGGAGGCTGCTAAGGCTGCCTACGACCGGCACCTCACACATTATACTCACTCTTTGGGGGATCCGGAGTTGCGTCGTGAAATAGCCGCTTTTTATCAGCGTGAATATGGAGTCACTGTCGATCCGGATTGTATTGTCGTCACTTCCGGCTCTTCTCCGTCTATCCTTCTGGTCTTGATGTTGCTTTGTAACTCGGATAGTGAAGTGATTCTCTCCAATCCGGGGTATGCGTGTTATCGTAACTTCGTGTTGGCTGCCCAGGCAAAACCTGTGCTGGTGCCTCTGTCCGAAGAGAATGGTTTGCAATATGATATAGAAGCGATCCGTAAGTGTGTCACTCCGCATACGGCAGGTATTTTTATTAATTCGCCGATGAATCCGACGGGTATGTTGCTGGATGAGAGTTTCCTGAAAAGTGTGGCATCTTTAGGTGTTCCTATTATTTCGGATGAGATTTATCACGGACTTGTATACGAAGGACGTGCGCATAGTATTCTGGAATATACGGATAAGGCTTTTGTCCTGAACGGATTTTCCAAACGATTTGCGATGACAGGGTTGCGTTTAGGTTATCTGATAGCACCGAAATCCTGTATGCGTTCTTTGCAGAAGTTGCAGCAGAATCTGTTTATCTGTGCATCCAGCATCGCCCAGCAAGCGGGGATTGCCGCATTACGGCAGGCTGACTCGGATGTGGAACGGATGAAGCAGATCTATGATGAACGCCGCCGGTATATGATCAGTCGTCTTCGGGAAATGGGATTCGAGATCAAAGTTGAGCCTCAGGGTGCCTTTTATATTTTCGCTGATGCACGTAAGTTCACTACCGACTCTTATCGCTTTGCATTCGATGTTCTCGAAAATGCGCATGTCGGCATCACTCCCGGTATAGACTTTGGAACGGGAGGCGAAGGATATGTCCGTTTCTCCTATGCGAATTCGCTGGAGAGTATCCGGGAAGGACTGGACCGTATCAGTCAGTATCTTTCTCGTTGCGGCTTCTGATCAGTTCAGTAGCGGCTTCGTACTGGTCTTCAGTGACCAGAACAGATACAGATGGAGCAATATAGGGGGCTAATGTCCCCATGATACCATCTTTAATGACGCAGCGGATGTTATTACTTTCCAACAATCCCTTGATAATTTCTGCTTCCCATGGAGAACCGGAGAATACTTCTATGGCCCTACTATAATCTTCTTCTTTCATAATCTTATGCTATTTGAGGTTATGTATACAAATATAACAAAAAAGAAGGAAAGATTGATCTGCTTTCCCATATTTATTCGAGAGAAATTCTTTTTACGTCGATTTGCTGGTTCAGGAAGGAAGAGGCCGATTCGACAAACTTCTCTTCCGCCTCTGTGGTGTAAAACAGACAGCTGCCGTTTTTGGTGCATTTGGCATTCATTTCCGGGTGTCTGCTCAGGTAGTCCTTCAGACTTTCGGCTACATATTCTCCTTGTGCGACAATGCGGATATGCTTCGGAGTGTATTCTTGTATCTTAGGGAGCAAGATAGGATAATGCGTACAGCCCAGAATCATCGTGTCAATTTCAGGATCTTTGGATAGCAACTGGTCAATGTATTTCCGGATGAAATAATCGGCCCCTTCGTTCTGTGATTCATTATTTTCCACTAGCGGTACCCACATGGGGCATGCTATTCCGCTCACTTGAATATCCGGGAATAGCTTATGTATCTCTAATGGATACGATTCGGACTTGATGGTACCTGCTGTTGCCAGTACTCCGATATGACGGCTTTGAGTAATGTCGCCTATACACTCAACGGTAGGGCGGATAACTCCGAGTACACGGCGTTCAGGGTCAATGCCGGGCAAGTCATTCATTTGTATGCTGCGCAATGCTTTGGCAGAGGCTGTATTGCAGGCCAAGATAACGAGATGACATCCCATTTCAAACAATTTATTGACTGCCTGCAAAGTGAATTCGTATACGATTTCAAAAGAACGTGTGCCGTAAGGAGTGCGTGCATTGTCTCCCAGATAGATATAATCATATTCCGGCAGCGCCTCTCTTATCTTGTTGAGGATAGTCAGCCCACCGTATCCGGAATCGAAAACTCCGATTGGCCCGGGTGTATGAGATAGATGTTGCTTCATGACGAGTGCGATTTTATATACGCAAAGTTACATGAAAAAGGGAAAGAGAAAGAAGTATGATCTTCTTTTCTCTTTCCCTTTCGGTATTTTATAGCTTATAGCTTCTTATTTGATGCCAAGCTGTGTCTTTACCTTAGGAGTCAGATTAATACTTTGTGACTCATTAACGTAAGCAACCGGTGTTCTTGCAAGGTCGAAGATGTAGATTACGCCTTCGGCAGCACCTACCGCTTTAATTGCGTCGTCCAACTTTTTGTAGATAGGAGCCATTGCATCAGCCTGAGCCTTTTGCATCTGCTGTTGAGCTTCCTGCTGGAACTGCTCTTGTCTTTGCATCATATCCTGCAGTTCTTTTTGTCTTCTCTCAGCGATGTTAGCAGGAAGAGAGTCCTTAGCGATAGCTTGCTGGAATTCCTGATATTTCTTGTTGAATTCTTCCTGAGTTCTTTGTAATTCGCTGGTCAGTTGTTTGTCTAGTGCTTCAATATCAGATTGTGCCTTAGCAAATTCAGGCATTGCTGAAACGATTTCCTGGGCATTAATATGACCGAATTTCAGATTTTGTGCAAATACACCCATTGGGAGTGCAAGCATCAATACAAGTGCAATTTTTTTTAGCATAGTTCTATAATTTATTTGAATGATTTTTAGTTATTTTCGATGCAAATGTATGAAATTAATTTGAATATCCTAATTTTCTCAGCACTTCATCACTAATATCAATACGTGGATTGCCAAAAATGATGCCTGCAGCAGAGGCTCTGTCAAGTACAAGGTCGTATCCGTGTAGTTGCGACAGTTCCTTTACGGCACCATATATTTCATCCTGAATAGGATTAATCAGCTTCTCCTGCATCTTAGCCAATTCGCCTTCCGGACCGAAGTATTTGCGCTTCAGTTCGGCAGCGGATTTCTCTTTCGCTACAATTTCATCTTCCTTCTTAGTCTTCTGAGCCGCAGAGAGAGTAGAGGACTGAGCTTGATAGTCCTGGAACATCTTCTGTGCTTCCTTGGCAATTACCTCCACTTCGCTTTGATATTTCTTCGTAGCTTCCTGCAATTGCTCATTAGCGCTTTGATATGCCGGAATATTTTTCAGAATATATTCCGTATCGATCAATGCAAATTTTTGTGCACTAGCTGCCATACTGATGGCAAACAGTAACATAATGGATAGAACAGACTTTCTCATGACGTTTAGTTTTTAGTTTTATATTAGAATTCTTGTCCTAAGATAAAGTGGAACTGGCTGCCGCCGTATTCCTTACTACCATTTATCTTATCGAACCCGTATCCCCAGTCAATCCCCATCATACCAATCATCGGCAAGAAGATACGAACACCGACACCGGCAGAACGTTTCAAATCAAACGGATTGAATTTTGAGATATCATGCCATGCGTTACCAGCCTCCAAGAAACCTAACACATAAATGTTGGTACTTGTTTCCAGCATCAACGGATATCTTAATTCGATACCGAGGCGTGCATAAGCATATCCTTCTTTTCCGTATGGTGTCAGTGAACTGTTTTCGTAACCACGCAAAGCAATACTTTCTGTAGCGTAGCTGGAGTAACCAGTCATACCGTCACCACCTACGTCGAATGTACCGAACGGTGATTTCTTATATTTGTTGTAATGACCTAACAAACCGAATTCCGTACGTGTCATCAATACTAGACACTTAGGATGTGCTATATAGTCCATCAACGGAGTATATGTTTTGGCTTTAAATTTCCATTTGTGGTACTCAACCCATCTATGAAGTTTGTTCATGTTGTCTTGAGTAATGCGTTCATTGTCCGCATCATAGAAATAGCCTTTATAGTCTTTACCATCAAACAATGAGTACGGCGGTGTGAACTGCACTGACAGCGAGAAGTCCGAACCTGTACGCGGGAAAATCGGGTTGTCAATAGAGTTACGGGCCAGAGTCAATGAAATGCTGAGGTCATTACATTTACCGTTGGTTACCGGGAAGTACTGCCAGTCTTTCAGATTGTAGCGTTGGTAAGCTAGCTCTGCAGACAAAGTAAAGTAGTCATCCGGCCATTTCAGACGCTTACCCCAACCTAGAGAAAGTCCCCACATCTTGATAGATTTATCGGGGTCATAGTAGTTCTCATAGTTGTTGTAATTGCCATAGTTGTACATACCATAGCCACCATAACCGCTATACATACTATTATAATAGTTGTTGAAATAGCTTGAGTTGTAGTAACGGCTGCTGATGTCAGTCTGAACTGAGAAGAAAGCCGATACGGAAAGTGAGTTCGGTCGTTTACCTCCAAACCAAGGATCGAAGAATGAGATACTATATGACTGATAGTATTTAGCATTCGTCTGACCGCTGATGGTCAATGTCTGTCCGTCACCTTGCGGCAGGATACCACGGTAGTTTTCACCCGGACGCAGCAAGTTGGCAACAGAGAAGTTGGTAAATTTCAGGCTCAGTTTACCGATGATACCTGTTTGTCCCCAACCGGCAGAGAACTCTACCTGGTCATTGGCTTTAGATGTCAAAGGAAGACCTATATCAACCGTTCCGTTTACAGGGTCCGGCTGAATATCCGGCTGCAGTTTTTCAGGGTCAAAGTGTCCCATCTGCTGGATTTCACGTAATGAACGCATCAGGTCATCCTTGCTGAACAACTGTCCCGGACGAATACGAAGCTCACGACGAACTACGTTTTCATACAGACGGTCGTTACCGCTGATGTTGATCTTATTAATCGTAGCCTGACGGCCTTCATAGATTCTCATTTCGAGGTCGATGGAGTCACCGACGATATTTACTTCTACCGGATCAAGATTGTAGAACAAATAACCGTTATTATAATATAAGTTACCGATTGCGTCGTCATCTGTAGAGGTTCGTTCTCCCAGCAACTTCTGGTTATAAACATCACCCTTCTTCATGCGGAGCAGGAAGTTCAGCTGTTCCGAAGGATACAGTGTGTTACCTACCCATGTTACATTACGAAGGTAATATTTCTGACCTTCGTCTATATCCATATATACATCTACCGTCTTTTCGTCGTATTGTGCTACACTGTCCTTTACGATCATTGCATCACGATATCCCAGCTCGTTATACTTATCTATGATCAGCTGCTTATCTGCTTCAAAGTTTTCCGGAACAAATTTCTTGGTGCGGAACAGATTCAGAAGTTTGCCTTTTTCATTGGTCTTCTTCATCACTTTCTTCAGCTTGGATGTTTTGATAGCCGAGTTTCCGGTGATATGGATAGCGTGCACTTTAATCTTTTCCTTCTTGTCGATATCAATGTCAACAATCACCTGATTTTCGTTAGATGGATCGTCCTTTTGCGCGATAATCACTTCCGCATTCTTAAAGCCTTTATCATCAAAATAACGTTTGATCAATGTCTTTGCACGGTCAACGGTATTCGGAGTGATCTGCATACCTTTTACCATACCCAGCTTGTTTTCAAGGTCTGTACGTTCCGACTTTTTCACGCCATGATAGCGCACATCCGCAATACGGGGACGCTGTGTCAGACTGATTTTTAACCAAATCTTGTTGCCTTCTATCTTTTCGGCAGTAATCTGTACGTTAGAGAACAAACCATGTTTCCAGTAGCGCTTGATTGCTCCGGTAATCTCATCACCCGGCACGGTAATCGTCTGTCCAACGGACAGTCCGGATAATCCGATTAACACATAGTCTTCATAATTCTTCACGCCTTCAACCTTGATGTCTGCTATCTCATACTTTTTAGGCGTTCCTGAGTATAAGATGACTGGCTTAGAGTCTTCGTCAGTGTTGGTATTCTGCGTAAAGCCCGTGGCTGCAAAGCAGAACAGGCAGATAAACGTTACGAATATAAAGGAAATACGATAATGCATTTATGTTATAATTTGATGTTTCGAATTATGTTAGCTGATTTGTTCACTCGTTTTGCCGAACCGGCGCTCTCTTTGCTGATACTCATAAATGGCTTTGCAGAATTCTTCTTTATCGAAGTCCGGCCAGAATGTATCACAAAAATAAAGCTCCGAATAAGCACATTGCCATAGCAGGTAGTTACTTAGTCGGATTTCTCCTCCCGTGCGAATCAGTAAATCCGGGTCGGGCATAAAGTTTGTGGTCAGATGAGCAGTTATGTATTCATCTGTTATTTGTTCAGGAGATATTTCTCCCGTTTTCGCAAGCGTTGCAATCTGTCGGACTGCTTCAGTCATTTCCCAGCGGGAAGAGTAGCTGAGTGCCAGTACCAGACAGGTTCCTGTATTATTAGCTGTGTGTTCTATACATCTTGACAGACCTTCCTGCACTTCAGCAGGTAATTTCTTTATATCGCCAATAATGCGGAAACGAATATTGTTCTTCATCAGCGTTTCTTCTTCGATAGAATCCAGCAATAGATTCATCAAAGCTGTTACTTCTTCCTGCGGACGATTCCAGTTCTCAGTGGAGAAGGTATATAAAGTCAGATATTTGACCCCCAGACGTGCAGCATCCTCGATAATTTTATGTACCGTTTCTGCGCCTGCCTGGTGACCGTAAGTTCGTTCTTTTCCCCGCTGTTTAGCCCATCTCCCATTCCCATCCATAATGATGGCTATGTGCTGGGGAATCCGATTTTTGTCTATTTTCTCTATATAGGACATGTTTTGATTATAAGGTTCGTATTTAACTACTTCTTATTATTGTATTAGGAATCCGAGTTTATTAACTCTACCACGCCAGATTTTGTCAATACCTTGACCGCCTACCATCCATATATAATGGTTTCTGTCAACTACCATCGTGTAGTTTGCTTCTTTTCCCTTGAAGCTGGATTCGTGAAGAGAAGGATGTTGTGTTATTCCTCCTTCAAGTTTCACCGGAGGAAGAATTCCGGGAAGCATGAACATTCTGTCTACCCCTTTCCATACAAGTAATGTCGGGGAGGTATAGAATTTCTGGAATCCCTTAGCATCATCTTTTGTCTCTTTTCCGCAAATGTAGAATGCGTCATTATAATGTATAATAGACGGGTCTACTAATTTCGGACAGTTATTATTTGATGGAATCTCCATTGGAATCCAGGCTTTACCATCTTCTGAAGCCCAAACGACTGTAGCTGTGTCATTGTCTAAACCGTCTTTAGTATTACCCACAACGATTGCATTCAACGTTCCGCTTTCAGTTGCATATACATCGGCTGACAGATTGTTTATCGGGAACTCAGCAGGGACAGCTGTTAATTTGTCTATATCTTTCTCCCATGTTGCATCTTTCTCTGCAAAACTGAAATATTTCTCTCCATTAATCTCTACTATACCTGCTATTCCATTTATCTTTTTATGGTTACTGCCATCACTGTCAGAAAAGCTGGTTATCAGATTAGTAACGGAAACACCATCGGAATTGAGTACTTCATCTTTTGTCCAAGTCAAACCGTCATTGGAATTATATACTTCCTTATTCTCAGCAAGTAAATATAACTTGTCAACGAATCGGATAATGGATGTAATATCAGCACCAACAGGAAGTTTTCCAGTAGTTTCTTTATCCCATTTTTGACCATAGTTTAAACGATCAGTAGGAGAGCCTGCCGGTATTGCTGTACTGTAAATTTCATTGTTTTGAGCGAATAATAATATCTTGTCCCCAAGCGTTACTACCTTTTGTTTTTCAGCAGTGTTGCTCACGGGATTGTTCGCTATAGGGTCTTTTCCCCAACTGAGTGAATCGGGAACCATCGTATGCATCCGTATATTAACTTTGTACTCATTCTGAACCTCCATATTCGGTGCCCATACCTTCAGTACCAGAAAGTTGTTTTTCTCGGTTGCATTTACATACTTAGTCAGGTCAATAGAGTCGTTAATATTAACGATTGAATCCTGATCGTTCTGATCTTTCATCGTCACGATACCGGATGCTGTTGTCAGCGTCTTGATCAGAATACTATTAATGATCGTGTCAGCATTGACAGGCAGTGAATCCACATTATATATTAAACGACTAACTTGGTCAATTGTGAATTTATAGTTTACCCCATAACCTATAGTGTCAAGTTCAAATGCGCGTATAGTCGCATCCGGACTATAATTGACTTCGTTATCATTGTCAAGGCAAGACGTAATAACGAATGACACCATGAAAAAACTCGCAATGATTGATAAAAACTTTATTCTCATTTGAAAGATTGTGTTTATTTACAAGTTGCAAAAATAGGAACATTTTTTCCGATATAGAACATTAAGGGGAAGTTTTATATAAAATTATAGATAATAACGCTGTTTTTATCGACGTAGAACCCCTTGAATAGAACTATTTTAGCTATTTCTCGAAAACATAATGCCAAATCTGTCTGTCGAAGTGTTTTTCAGTCGAATAACTAAAATTATCGCTTATTTCAGGTGCTTTAACACCGGAATTCAGCTTGCACGGACATTTCTCAATATATACTTCATCCCATAGTTCGGCATCAATAAATGATTGGAGCAGCTGACTTCCTCCCTCTACCAGTAAGGACTGTATTTTTTGTTGATATAGCACTTTCATGATCTGTGGCAGAATATCCTGTGTGAATTCAATCGTGCGGTATGTGACGTTCTTCTTGTCCGGATGTTTTTCTGCTGTAAATACGATGGTGGGTACTTCTCCGTCAAACAGACGCAGGCTGTGGGGAAGAGACAATGCACGGTCCAAAACGATGCGTACCGGATTCCGGCCGTACCAGTTGCGGACTGTCAGCGACGGATTGTCCAACAATGCTGTCCGCCTGCCTACCATGATTGCATCAGTTTCCGCTCTCTTTTTATGTACAAGCATGGAAGTAAGAGGGGAGGACAGTACTACGGGATTGCCGTCTGTTCGTTCTACATCAATGAAATGATCAGCCGATTCTGCCCATTTTAGTGTGATAAAGGGGCGGTGCAGCGTATTGAAAGTAATGAAGCGCCGGATCAGATACCTGCATTCTTTCTCCAGTACGCCTATTGTCACTTCTCTTCCGGCGTCTCGCAACTTCTGAATTCCTCGTCCGGCGACCTGTGAGAACGGGTCTTGACAGCCAATTACAATACGGGGAATCTGCTTCTCGATAATCAAGTCGGCACAAGGAGGCGTCTTTCCGTAGTGTGAGCAAGGTTCCAGGCTGACATAAATGGTGGAACGGCTCAATAAAGACTTGTCTTTGACGGAACGAATCGCGTTTACTTCGGCATGCGCCTCTCCGCAGCGGATGTGATATCCTTCGCCGATAATAAGTCCGTCACATACGATAACAGCCCCTACCATCGGGTTTGGAGCGACATTGCACAGTCCGTTTTTTGCCAGTTCAATGCAACGTCTCATGTATTTTTCTTCTTCCATTTTGGTGCTCTTCGCTATATTATTCTTACTTTTGCACTCCGAAATCGTAAAATATGAACCGCATCACTGCTTACATTCGTCAGTCACTACAGGATATTTATCCGCCGGAAGAGGTCAAAGCTCTTTCGATGTTGATCTGTTGCGACATGTTGGGGGTGGATGCGCTTGATATTTACATGGGCAAAGATATAATTTTATCTGCATGCAAACAGCGTGAATTAGAAAACATTATATTCCGTTTGCAGAAAAATGAGCCAATACAGTACATTCGGGGATATGCTGAGTTCTGTGGGAGGAACTTTCGGGTAGCTCCCGGCGTGCTGATCCCTCGTCCGGAGACTGCCGAACTGGTGGACCTGATTGTAAAGGAGAATCCGGATGCCCGTCGCCTATTAGATATAGGTACAGGAAGCGGATGTATCGCCATCTCTCTGGATAAAAAACTGCCGGATGCGAAAGTGGATGCTTGGGATATTTCGGAAGAAGCGTTGGCTATTGCCCGTAAAAATAATGAAGAGTTGGATGCTCAGGTCACCTTCTGTCGACAGGATGTTTTTTCTGCTGACGGAATACAGGGGACATCTTACGATATAATTGTCAGCAATCCGCCCTATGTGACGGAAACTGAAAAAACAGAGATGGAAGCCAATGTGCTTGACTGGGAGCCGGAACTTGCCCTGTTTGTTCCTGATGAAGACCCTCTGCGTTTCTATCGCCGGATTGCGGAACTGGGACGAGAACTACTTCGTCCGGGTGGCAAACTCTATTTTGAAATCAATCAGGCATACGGACAAGACATGATACGCATGATAGAAATGAACCAATATCGGGACGTTCGTGTTATAAAAGACATATTTGGAAAAGATAGAATACTTACAGCTAACCGATGAGTGCACAATTAACAGATGAAGAGGCGTTGAATCGTGTTGCCTCTTATTGCTCCGCTGCAGAACATTGCCGGGCAGAAGTAAATGAGAAATTACAGCGTTGGGGTATAGCCTATGAGACCATAGCGCGTATCCTTGAACGGCTGGAAACCGAAAAGTATATTGATGACGAGCGCTATTGCCGTGCTTTTGTGAACGATAAGTTTCGTTTTGCCAAATGGGGTAAAATGAAAATAGCACAGGGACTCTACATGAAGAAGATTCCTTCCGATGTGGCATGGCGTCATCTGAACGAAATTGATGAAGAGGAATATCTCTCCATCCTGCGTGACTTGCTGGCTTCCAAACGGAAAAGCATTCATGCGAAAGATGATTATGAACTGAACGGAAAGCTGATGCGATTTGCGGTGAGCCGTGGTTTTGAACTCAAAGATATACGTCGTTGTATCGAAATTCCGGAGGAAGAGGAACAATTCAGTTAAAAAATAAACGGATTCTTCTTTCTATTCTCGTTCAATTTCTGTACTTTTGCGGCAAATAATTAATAGTTAGTTTAGTTATGAAAAACTTAGAGAGACTATTTGCGGAGAAACTTTTGAAGATTAAGGCTATTAAACTTCAACCCGCTAACCCTTTTACATGGGCTTCTGGATGGAAATCCCCCTTTTACTGTGACAACCGTAAAACTCTGTCCTATCCTTCTCTTCGTAATTTTGTGAAGATTGAGATTACACGTCTGATATTGGAACGATTCGGACAGGTGGATGCGATTGCAGGTGTGGCTACAGGTGCTATCCCTCAGGGAGCATTAGTGGCTGACGCGTTGAATCTGCCGTTCGTGTATGTTCGTTCTACCCCGAAAGACCACGGATTGGAAAACCTGATTGAAGGAGAACTTCGTCCGGGTATGAAAGTCGTAGTGGTTGAAGATTTGATTTCTACAGGTGGTAGTAGTTTGAAGGCTGTGGAAGCAATTCGTCGCGATGGTTGTGAAGTGATCGGTATGGTAGCTGCCTATACGTATGGCTTTCCCGTTGCCGAGGAAGCATTCAAGAATGCTAAAGTACCTTTGGTGACGTTGACCAATTACGAAGCAGTACTTGATGTAGCACTTCGTACCGGTTATATCGAAGAAGAAGATATTGCGACATTGAACGATTGGCGTAAAGACCCGGCTCATTGGGATGCAGGGAAATAATATTGTATTATTTGATCGGAAATTTTAGTAAGAAAGAACCATTCGGACAATATCTGTTCGGATAGTTCTTTCTTTGATTTTATACGAATAAAGAATTATGGCTAATTTTGAAAGTAGTGTAAAGGTAATACCTTACAGTCAGGAACGTGTGTATGCCAAGCTGTCGGACTTGAGCAACCTGGAATCAGTGAAAGACCGTTTACCGGAAGATAAAATACAGGACTTGAGTTTTGATTCGGATACACTGAGCTTTAGCGTTTCGCCTATCGGTCAGCTGACGTTGCAGATTGTTGAGCGTGAACCTTGCAAATGTATTAAACTGGCAACTACCAACTCTCCGCTACCTTTTAATATGTGGATTCAGCTAGTCTCAACAGCAGAGGAAGAGTGCAAGTTGAAAGTGACTATCAGTATGGATATCAATCCGTTTATGAAAGCGATGGTACAGAAACCTCTTCAGGATGGTCTGGAGAAGATGGTTGAGATGCTGTCGATGATTAACTATTAAACAGGTAATAAGTAATAAATAATAGGTAATACCCGCGGAGTATCAACGTAACTACGATTATTACCTATTACTTACTACTTATTACCTAATACTTAAATATTATGGCGCAGAAACTTTGGGAAAAATCCGTGCAGGTAAATAAAGACATCGAACGTTTTACGGTGGGACGTGATCGTGAGATGGATCTTTATCTGGCTAAACATGATGTACTCGGTTCTATGGCTCATATTACGATGCTCGAAAGTATCGGTCTGTTGACCAAGGAAGAACTGGAACAGTTGTTGGCTGAGTTGAAGACTATTTATGCTTCGGCCGAAAGAGGTGAGTTTATAATAGAAGAAGGAGTAGAGGATGTGCATTCGCAGGTAGAATTGATGCTGACCCGCCGTTTGGGAGATGTCGGTAAGAAGATTCACAGTGGTCGTTCACGGAATGATCAGGTTTTGCTGGACCTCAAACTCTTTACCCGTACACAGATTCGCGAGATCGCGGAAGCGGTGGAACAACTCTTTCATGTGTTGATTCTTCAGAGTGAGCGATATAAAAATGTCCTGATGCCGGGATATACCCATTTGCAGATTGCGATGCCTTCATCCTTTGGATTGTGGTTCGGTGCTTATGCCGAAAGCCTGGTGGATGATATGCAGTTCCTGCAAGCGGCTTTCAGGATGTGCAATCGCAATCCTTTGGGCTCTGCAGCAGGATATGGCTCCTCTTTCCCGTTGAACCGGACGATGACAACCGATTTGTTAGGTTTCGATTCGCTGAATTATAATGTCGTTTATGCGCAGATGGGACGTGGCAAGTTGGAGCGTAATGTTGCTTTTGCATTGGCTACCATTGCCGGAACGATCTCCAAGCTGGCTTTTGATGCTTGTATGTTCAATAGTCAGAACTTCGGTTTCGTGAAGCTGCCGGATGATTGTATTACCGGTTCGAGCATCATGCCTCATAAGAAGAATCCGGATGTGTTCGAACTGACACGTGCTAAATGTAATAAACTGCAGTCTCTTCCTCAGCAGATAATGATGATAGCAAACAATCTGCCATCCGGTTACTTCCGTGACTTACAGATTATTAAAGAGGTTTTCCTTCCCGCTTTTCAGGAACTGAAGGACTGCTTGCAGATGACGACTTATATCATGAATGAGATTAAGGTGAATGAACATATCCTTGATGATGATAAATATCTGTTTATTTTCAGTGTCGAGGAAGTGAATCGACTGGCTCGTGAAGGTATGCCTTTCCGTGATGCGTATAAGAAAGTCGGTCTTGATATAGAAGCCGGAAAATTTACTCATGACAAACAGGTGCATCATACACACGAAGGAAGTATCGGTAATCTTTGTAATGATGAAATCTCCGCATTAATGCAACAAGTGGTCGATGGCTTCAATTTCTGTGGAATGGAGCAGGCTGAGAAAGCATTATTAGGGCGATAAAATATTTTCTGCCAAACTTTTTTGATCGAAAGTTTGGCAGAAACAAGGAAACTCATTATCTTTGCACCCGTTGAAAAAATGCGGAAATAGCTCAGTTGGTAGAGCATAACCTTGCCAAGGTTAGGGTCGCGAGTTCGAGTCTCGTTTTCCGCTCTCTTTGAAAGGATGCTCGAATGGTGGAATGGTAGACACGAAGGACTTAAAATCCTTTGGCCATTGCGGCTGTGCGGGTTCAAGTCCCGCTTCGAGTACGAGTATTCCTGATTAAAGGCTCTGTAAATCATTGATTTACGGAGCTTTTTGTGTGTTTCTACCGCCATATGCCCTGCTGATAAAGGGGCAATTACAACCTCACCGAATATATTTGATAATTATTGTCATTGAATTTATTTTTAATGTTAAAAAAGTATGTGATGGGGCTACTGAGATTTAATTTCATACCTTGATATATTATTTAGATAGTATGTTGATATTTTGTTTGGTGAATACCTTCATATATGCTGGTTGTTTTACAATATTTCTTATGCATTAAATAGATGTTAAATCCAGTCTTTTCCTTCGAACTATCTTTTTTTGTGTGATGTTGTTTATTTTGAGAACGTTTTGATACAATGTAAAAGATATTGCGCAATTGAACAGGGTGAATAGTATCTTATTATAAATCGGGAGTAAACTCTTTTGGGAATGCTTTTGTGTTTTCCATGTTTTTACGTTTTTCTCCCCGCTGTAAGTGTGGAGGAGGATGAAAGGGAGTTTGCATAATTCAATATATTATGGACTTACATTCAGGATTGCCCTATTGGGTTGTTAAAAATTCATTGTTAGATTACTTTCATCCCTTGGAGGATGATTTTTCAACAGATATTGTAGTTGTGGGGTCTGGTATAACGGGTGCTTTGATGGTACACGAGCTTTGTAGTGCCGGTTTAAGATGTTGCATGGTTGACAAACGAAGCATTGCAACTGGAAGTTCCATTGCAAGTACCGCTTTACTGCAATATGAAATTGATGTTCCTCTTTGTGAAATGGCAGAAATTATTGGAGAGGATAATGCTGTTTCTGCATATCGCGCATCTTTGGCATCAATTGCTGATATTGAAAAGGTATTAAAGGAAACAGGAGTAGATGCTGATTTTGAAAAACGACCAAGTCTTTTTTATGCTAGTATTCCAAAGGATATAGAATTAATTGAAAAAGAATATGTGATACGAAAGAAGCACAATTTGCCGGTTCGTCTGCTGGAAAAAGAGGAGATAAAAAAACTGTATAATATAGAGGTTCCAGGCAATGCACTGTTAAACCGAGTATCGGCACAGATGGATGCTTACAAAGCGGCTACTGGTCTTTTGCTCTACCATATGAAAAAAGATGGACTGGAAATTTTTACTCATACCGGTGTAACAGAATGTGTTGAAATGCCTGAAGGATATATTATAGAAACAGATAGAGGGCATAAAATAGAGTGTAAATATGTGATCATCGCAGCCGGATTTGAAGCAGGGAAGTTTTTATCTCGGGAAATTATGGATTTGACTTCAACTTATGCACTTGTGTCGCATCCGGTAGATTCTAAAGATTTGTGGCCTGAACAGTGTTTAATTTGGGAAACAGCTGAGCCATATTTGTATATACGGACTACAAGGGGAAATCGTATCATTGTCGGTGGTGAAGATGAAAAGTTCAGTGATCCGGAGCGCCGTGATGCGTTACTCAGAAAGAAAACTCTTGTATTAGAAAAGAAATTTAGGAGATTATTTCCAAGTATTCCTTTTAAAACAGAAATGGCGTGGTGTGGCACTTTTAGTACAACAAAAGATGGGTTACCCTTTATCGGTAATTGTCCAGATAAGGACAGGATGTTTTTTGATTTGGGATATGGTGGCAACGGCATAACCTTTAGTATGATTGGAGCACAGATTATCTGCAAGAAGTTGCAAGGTATAGATGATGAACGCGGTAGGATTTTCGGTTATGAGAGAATTGAAAAATATTGGTAATTTGCAGAGAGTAAAAGTCAATAGTAACTCAAATCTCCTTCTTGAAGGAGGGAAATTTTGGGAGAGTTGCTATTGACTTTTGCTGTACTCTCCCATGTTTAGAATTATATTCATATAAATATTGCTTTCTGATGTAGCTAATATTTTTGAACTCCAGTACCCAGCCATTGCGGCATTCGTGCCTTGCCGTAGAAATAATAGAACAGCAATCCTATCCAGCTGGTAAGAACGATTAAGATAATAGCTATCAGCCGTCTTTCTATTGGTGCATGGATACGCCATATTTCCAGTGCGGCTTTGATAGTCAGTACTAATCCAACAATCCATATTACAAATCCAACCATAGCTTATTAATATGTAAGAAGTTACTATTTATAGAATGATATACGATTAAGAATCAGTCAAGTTTTTTACTTACATCTTTTTTCACTTCGTTATATCCTTCCTTGATTTCTTTCTTGGTTTTCTCTGCGTTGTTTTGAACGTCTTTTTTGGTGTCTTTCCATGCATCTTTTACGGCATCAGCACCATCTTCGATTTTATCGGATACTTTGTCCACTGCATCATTGACGTTTTCTTTCACTTTTTCAACTTGTTGTTTCGCTTTATCCTGTTCTTTTTTATTACGACAGGACGTGAAGGATATTATAGTTGTAACTACAAAAATCGCAAATAATAATTTTTTCATATTCTTTTAAATTAAAATTGTAAAGTCACTTTGAGAATAAATAGGTGGATTCTTCAGGCAGATTCCTGTCTGCCTGAAGAATGACACAAACTTAACGATTCTGAATGCCTATTTCTTTTCAGTTTTTTTGCTTGAAGTCGAAGACTTGCACTCTTTAGCTTGGGCGGTCTTTTTAGTGCCCTTTGCCTCTTCCTGTTTCTTTTCAGTTTTCTTGTTCATAATTCAAAAGTTTTAGTTAATAATTTAGGTTTATTCAGAAACACTCTAGTGTTCTTAATTGGTTTACTAGAATCTGTTTCATTTTTTTGCATCAGCAGCTATTGTATGCATTTTGCCTTTAAGGTCATCTGCCTTTTCAGCTAGGTCGAAAGTTTTGTCTGCAACTTTATCGGCTACGGCAGCACCCGTATCCAATACTTTTTCCTTTGCAGTATCTAACATTTCTTCGGCTTGCCCACTTATTTTATGAAAGGCATCACATACTTTTTTCTTTAGTTTTTTGGCTTTAGAAGTTCGTGAAAAACGATAGACGAGGGCGCCAATGACCGATCCTATACCAAGACCGAGCCATAAATCAGAAGTTCTATTTTCCATAATTAAGTTGGTTTTAGATAGTTAAAAATAGAGTTTGGTAATAAGTAAGAAACTGTATGTAAGTTAAGTTCTTAAAGTCACATACTTATTAGTGGGTTTATATGTAAATATATAGATATATAATTAGTATTTTATAAAGGAAAAATATTTTGCTTGTTGAATGGAAAAATGTTTATTCATATCGCTAGAATATTCTTCTTTACAGTCAGCTTGTTTGCTGTCTCATACTTGATAAACAATAAATTATTGTTCCTATGATAGAACTGACTATTAATCTGATCCATAAATTTGAACTTATACTTTTCATGGCTGTAGATTTTATTGATGAAACAATATTTAAAACTTATTTTTTTAGAAAAATATGTAGGTTTCCTCTATTACACTTCCCCGATTTATTATATTACTTTTGTTATATCATCCGAAATGTACTTAAGCTCCTACTGTATGAAAAAAACACGGGATTAAAAAAAATAGTTCGAAGTTTGAAAATGGAATTAACATCATTTTTTATTTTATGGAAAATTGAAAAAGAGGCTTATGGATTTTAAATGCATAGCCGAAGGAATAAATATATGATTGAAATTGTCCTAATAATAAGATGATTCCTGTTCGTGTATATTTATGATCTGATGCTGGAAAATCGTACAAAAAATGACTAATATAATTTAGAAAGAGCACTTATCTATTTCCGATGTTTTTGTTGGGGAGTATTTGGGGTATTATGCGGTATTTCCGATAGATGAGATAGTTGTGTTTTTTAAGTTTCTGTTTTTAACATATAATTATTAATTTATTCAGTTGCTGTTTAAATAATATTTTCATATTTTTGCAAATATATTTTTGAGTGTTTTGTGAAAGGAATGAAGATAATTGTAAAAAATAGAAAACTTTTAGTGTTTATAGTTCTTCTCATTAGTAGTGCTGTGAGCAAGGGGCAAATTTATAAGTACATAGGGTTGGAAGACGGTTTGAACAACCAGAAAATCTACCATATTCAAAAAGACCGACGCGGATATATGTGGTTTTTGACTCAGGAGGGGGTAGATCGTTATGACGGTAAACACATCAAGCATTATACTTTCTCGGATGACAGTATGAAGCTGGACTCACGGATAGCTTTGAACTGGCTTTATATGGATCAGGAAGATGTATTATGGGTAATCGGGCAGAAAGGACGTATTTTCAGGTATGATTCACAACATGATAAATTTGAATTGGCTTATGTACACCCTGAATTGATCCGAAATAAGTTTCAAGCATTTCTTGATTATGGTTATCTGGACAAGAATGATCATATTTGGCTATGTTACAAAGATACAATTACCTGGTATAATATTCGTACTGGAACAACACAACATATGCCAAAGCCTGTCGATGGTGCAATATCTACTATTGAGCAGGCTGATGGCGGTCATTTTTTTATCGGTACGGGAAGCGGTTTGTTTTGTGTCGGGATAGAAAAGGGAGAGCTGAAACAAATTCCTGATGAAGTAGTAAAAAGCATCGTTACACCTGTTCACGAACTGTATTACCATACTGTGTCAAAGCAATTATTTGTGGGTAGTTATAAAGAAGGGATACTTATATATGATATTGGTAAAACCCAAAAAATCACTCCTTGTTATGCACCAAACAATGTGGAAGTTAATCAGATTGTTGCTCTGAACGCTGATGAGTTGTTGATAGCTACGGGTGGAAAAGGAGTATATAAGCTGAATGTAAATACTTGTAAGAGTGAACCTTATATAACGGCTGACTATAGCAGTTATAATGGAATGAACGGAAACAATATCAATGATATCTATGTGGATGAGGAGGAGCGTATTTGGCTTGCCAATTATCCTACTGGTATTACCATTCGTAACAATCGTTATGGAAGATATGATTTGATAAAGCATTCTCTTGGCAATAACCGGTCGTTAGTGAATGATCAGGTGCATGATGTGATAGAAGATAGTGACGGTGACCTTTGGTTTGCAACTAGTAATGGAATTAGTTTTTATCAGACCGATACAAGAGAATGGCGTTCTTTTTTAGTTCTTTTGATCCGGTGCCGGATGATGAGAATCATATCTTCTTGGCGTTGTGTGAAGTCTCTCCTGGTGTGATATGGGCTGGTGGTTTTACGTCTGGAATTTATAAGATAGAAAAGAAGAAAGGGTTTAAAATAAGCTATCTTTCGCCTGCGGCCATTGCAGGAATACGTCCTGACCAATATATTTATGACATTAAAAAGGATTCGGGCGGTGATGTATGGTCCGGTGGATATTATCATTTGAAACGCATTAATCTTGAGACTAAAAATGTTCGTTTGTATCCGGGAGTAAGTTCCATCACCACCATTCTGGAGAAAAATGCCCGTCAAATGTGGATTGGTACAAGAATGGGACTCTATCAGCTTGACAAGCAATCCGGTGTTTACCGGTATATTGACTTGCCTGTTGAATC
Source organism: Bacteroides sp. 1_1_14 (assembly GCF_000162515.1). Taxonomy (NCBI): domain Bacteria; kingdom Pseudomonadati; phylum Bacteroidota; class Bacteroidia; order Bacteroidales; family Bacteroidaceae; genus Bacteroides; species Bacteroides sp. 1_1_14. The sequence continues at coordinate 309,091 of NZ_GG774708.1, forward strand.
TCCTTATATATGTGCATTATACCAGAGAGAAGATGGTATCCTGTATATTGGTACTCGTGGAGCAGGTCTTCTTGTTTATGATATCAATAAAAAGAAGTTTATTCATCAGTACCGAACTGATAATTGTGCACTGATTTCTGATAATATTTATACGATTATTCCGCGTCAGGATGAAAATCTCCTGATGGGTACGGAAAATGGTATTACGATTTATTCACCTAAGGATCATTTTTTCCGTAACTGGACACGGGAGCAGGGACTGATGAGCGTAAATTTTAATGCCGGTTCTGCCACAACTTACAGTAACAGTACGCTTGTCTTTGGTGGCAATGATGGTGCTGTTAAGTTTCCGACAGACATAGAAATACCTGAGCCATATTATTCGCGTTTGTTATTACGAGATTTTATGATAGCTTATCATCCTGTCTATCCTGGTGATGACGGATCTCCCTTGAAGAAGGATATTAACGAGACTGATTGTCTGGAATTGGCCTACGGTCAAAATACTTTTTCGCTTGATGTGGCTTCCATAAATTATGATTATCCTTCTAATATTCTTTATTCATGGAAAATCGACGGTTATCATAAAGAGTGGACCCGTCCGAGTCAAGATAATCGGATTGTTGTTAGAAATCTGCCTCCTGGCAGTTATACGTTACAAATTCGTACTGTATCTAATGAGGAGAAGTATAAAACTTATGAAACAAGGAGTATTCAGATCATTATTACCCCTCCGGTGTGGGCCAGTATGTGGGCAATGGTGGGGTATGCAATTCTGGTGGTCTTGATTATGATTATCATATTCCGTGTTATCATGTTGCATAAACAAAAGAAGATTTCTGATGAGAAGACACGTTTTTTTATTAATACTGCTCATGATATACGTACGCCGCTGACATTGATAAAAGCACCGCTGGAAGAAGTTGTTGAAAACCATATGGTGGCAGAGAAGGCATTACCCCATATGAATATGGCCCTAAAGAATGTGAATACATTGCTTCAGCTGACAACCAACTTGATAAACTTTGAACGGATCGACGTATATTCGTCTACTCTTTATGTTTCTGAGTATGAATTGAATTCTTATATGAATGATGTTTGTGCTACTTTCCGCAAATATGCTGAGATGAAGCGTGTCAGATTTGTTTATGAGAGTAATTTTGATTATTTGAATGTGTGGTTTGATAGTGACAAAATGGGGTCTATCTTGAAGAATATTTTGTCAAATGCGTTGAAGTACACGCCAGAGAATGGTAGCGTGTGTATTTGTGCTTGCGAGGAAGGGAATACTTGGAGTATTGAGGTAAAGGATACAGGAATTGGTATTCCTTCATCTGAACAGAAGAAATTATTCAGAAATTGTTTCCGGGGTAGTAATGTAGTCAATTTGAAAGTGACCGGAAGTGGGATTGGATTGATGCTGGTATATAAACTGGTTAAGTTGCATAAAGGAAAGATCCATATTCAAAGTGTTGAACATCAGGGAACATGCGTGCAAATTACTTTCCCGAAGGGAAATACCCATTTGCATAAAGCAAAGTTTATCTCTCCAAAAACGCCGAATGAACGTATGGATGCTGTTGTACTGGGGGGAACTTCTGACTTGCCGGTCTTGGAGGCACCTCAGATAAAAACCTCTTTACAGCGTATTCTGGTAGTGGAAGATAATGATGATTTGCGTAATTATCTTGTGGATATGCTTATGGCAGGGTATAATATCCAGTCCTGTTCCAATGGCAAAGATGCGCTTGTCATTATAAAGGAGTTTAATCCAGATCTTGTTATATCCGATATAATGATGCCTGAGATGAGTGGAGACGAACTGTGCTCAGCTATCAAAACGAGTGTGGAAATGTCTCACATTCCAGTCATATTGCTGACTGCGTTAGGGGATGAGAAAAATATACTCGGAGGACTGGAAATCGGAGCAGATGCCTATATAACCAAGCCATTCAGTGTGGGTATACTAAAGGTTACTATTAAAAACATATTGGCAAATCGTGAATTGCTCCGTCAGGTCTATAATAGTATCGAAAATAAAGAAAAGCATTTACCTGTCAATTGTACTAATACTTTGGACTGGAAATTCATAGCTTCAGTCAAGGAATGTATAGAGAAGAATATGGGAGATTTGGACTTTGGGGTAGATGTACTCAGTAATCAGCATCATATGAGTCGAACAAGTTTCTATAATAAACTGAAAGCGCTGACCGGTTATGCTCCGGCTGACTACATCCGGATGATCCGTTTGCAACGTGCAGCACAATTATTAAAGCAGAAAGAATATACAATAACGGAGATTGCTGAAATTGTCGGGTTTTCGGATGCGAAGTATTTCAGGGAGGTATTTAAGAAGTATTATAATGTCAGTCCAAGTAAGTTTGTGAATTCGGATCAGGAATAGAGTAGGCGAGATATCGTTTTATACCATTGTTGTTTCTTATAAACTTTTGGAGAGGATTATAGGACGCTAAATTTGAAAAGAAGAAGATGTCAAAAGCAAGATAAATGTATCATCCTGCTTTTGACATCTTCTTTTTTAAATAGATTATTTATAATAACTTGTTGGAGCCGAGTATGATCAGCATTGTATATCCCAAGATAAGTCCTATAATTCCCATAATAATACCTACCTTTTCCATATCTTTTTGCTGAATCATTCCTGTGGCATGTGCCAGGGCATTAGGTGGTGTACTAATTGGTAATATCATTGCCAGCGATGATCCGATGGCGACTCCAATTAATAAAGTCTCTACACCTCCCAACGATGACAGGTTTTCACGCATGCTGATTCCGGCAATGGCGAGAATAGGGACGAGTAATGCTGCAGTGGCTGTGTGTGAAATAAAGTTGGCCATAGCATAGCAAATCAGTCCGGAACCGACAATCATCAGTACAGGGGGCCATGTGCTGAATGGGATGGCTTCGATCATATGCTTTGCCAGTCCGGTCTCTTGCAAGGCTACGCCCAATGCGAAGCCGCCGGCTACCATCCAGAGTACACTCCAGCTGATCTCTTCCAGGTCACGTTTGGTAATAACGCCTGTTATACAAAAAACAGCTACCGGAATCATTGCCACTACATTGGAGTTTACTCCTGTAAATTTGTCGAACATCCACAATAGAACCGTTATAGCAAAGGTGATATAAACCACAATGGAGCGCCAGTCTTTCTTTGCTTCACCTTCAATTTGCAGTTCGATGCTCTTTTGTTTGAATGGAAACAGTCGTAAGAGAATAAACCAGGCTATAAACAGTACAATAATAGTGTAAGGCAACATAAAGCTCATCCATTCTCCAAAACCGATATTCAGATTTAATCCTTCCGGATCATTCAAATACTTTAAAGCAATGGCGTTAGGTGGTGTACCGATAGGAGTTCCCATACCACCTACATTGGCAGCAACGGGAATGGCCATAGCCAATCCGATTTTCCCTTTTCCATCTGCCGGGAGTGCTTTTAATACGGGAGTAAGGAAGGTAAGCATCATGGCCGCCGTAGCCGTATTGCTAAGAAACATGGAAAAGACAGCTGTAACGAGGATGAATCCCAATAGCACATATCGTGATTGTGTTCCGAAAGGTCTCAGCATAACTCGTGCCAACAATACATCCAGTCCACTTTTGGTTGCTGCGATGGCAAGAATAAATCCACCTATAAACAGCATGATGATAGGATCGGCAAAGCAATGCAGGATAGACTTATATTTGACTGTCTGTCCCAATTCCTCCGCAGGAGTATTTTGGGTTAAGAACCATAAACTACTGTCGGAAACGGTAAGTAATAATAGTACAACAATAAGAACGGAAGTGGTCCATGCCGGGACAGCTTCGAACACCCACATGAGTGTGGCGAAAATGAAAATGGAAATAAGTCTTTGTTCTATAACGGTCAACCCTTCTATTCCAAAAGTATCAATGGGAAGGAACCATAAAATAAGAGAGAGGGTAATAGCTATGGTTAACTTTATACATCGGGCCACTGTCTGATTCTTTGCTAACCGTTTAGCTTTCTTTAAGTCCTGATAAGCTTCTACTAGGTGGAAGCCGTGAAAAATCTTGTACATAATATTAGAATGAGATAAAATTAAAAAACGTTTGCAAAAATAACTTTTTATTTTGTATTTAGTTAGTCTGACGTTAAAGATTTCTTTTATTCAACATATTTATTAAAATTTTATGCAGATGACTTGCTGTATTGAAAAAAGTAGTATTTTTGCCGCCGCTTTTGGAAAATGCATTTATAAAGTTTCCAATATTCAGTATTATTTTAATCAAAAAAACATGAATTATTCTTGCAGAAAAACCATCGTTCCTATTATAATAGGAACATTACTTTCAGGCGCCTGCTCGAACGATGAACCAACCGGGGGAAAAGGCCATCAACAAACTTATTCAGTGGTATTAAAAGGAATTACGGTAGCAGGAGAAGAATCTTCTGAAGAGCTCAAAGATGTATCGGTTTTCCAGTTTAGTGACGGGAATTTATATAAAGAGGAACAGCTGACTCCCGGGCAAGGCGGACAGTCGGAGATTTCTGCGGTCAGCGGATCTCGACTTTATTTTCTGACCGGACTGGAGATTCCTGCCGGAGAGAAAGCTAAAAGTGAAGAAGAATTTCGTAATACGATTATCGGTGAAGGATTGCATGATAATTCTGCGCCGGATTTCATGGCGGCTGTAGTCGAATTGGAGAGCGGAGTAGTGACACGCAGCAATGCGGAGGTCAATGTAATTATGAAACGCGGTGTGGCGCGCATTGATTTGAACACAACAGCCGACAGCAAAACGCAGATAAAGGAAGTCATCGTAGAGAATGCTCCTGCCGAGACTTTACCATTCCTCGAAAATGTCCGGGCGTCGGATAAAACGGTGAGCTATCGGAAGGAGTTCTCTTCTGCATTCGATGGCAAGCAAGAGGGGGTATTCCGTCTGTTCGAAAGCACACGTCCTGTCAATATCATCTTGCGTGGAACCTATGGTGAAGTCCCTATCAGGTTAAAAGTCGAATTACCAGTTGTCGAACGCAATAAAGTATATGAATTGGCAGTGCTCAATGTGGGAGCTGAAGTGACAGGCGTTTTTGAGATCAAACCGTGGGAAGAAGGGGAAACTATTGTCGGAAAGCCTGATACGAACCAACGTCTTTTGCTTAATGCGTCGAAATCCAGGATTCCGGAAGGGGTGAAGGTAGACTATGAGAATAATATACTGGAAGTGCCTGCTACAGGTGCTGATGACATGACGCTGGCGTTCGTTACAGACACTCGTATCGATATTTCTTCTACAGAAGGTGCCGGTAGCGGAACAAGTGTAGGCAATATGTCCGTGTCGGAAGAGGCGGAAGGTATCGTGTCGTCATTTAATGTATCGGTTGCAGCGCAAGGCAGCGGTCGCCTGGGCTATACGGTTTTGGTGCATTTGAAAAATGCCTTGTTGAGTGGAACATATGATTACGTGGAGATACGTGTGGCTCCGAGTGACAAACAGATTGAAACTGTGGAAATCGCAGGAAATGTATGGATGGCATTTAATGCGCGTAGCCGCGATCTGGAAGATCAGATTTATCCGTTGGACGGGGCTACGGTCGAAGATATGTATCATAAAAGTTGGATTAACACGGTGGGTGGTCTGTTCCAGTTTGGACGTTTATATATGTACGTGCCTTGGCAGGGGTATAATCCTTCCAACAATTTAGGTAACCAGACAGCTGATGCACCTTGGGTAAATGATACACATATGCCTTGCCCTGAAGGATACCGGATACCGACTGGTAACGAATGGCAGTCTCTGCTTCCTGCAGACCAAGAGATTCCGGGTAGATATAAGGCAGGAAATGGAGAAACAATTGCCGCTACACTTCACATCGGAGAAGGAACACTGATAACTCCGTCCAGTGGTGTGACGGGAACACAGCATTATGTGAAGTTTACTTCGGAAGACACCGGTCGCAGCCTTATTATTCCTTTGGCTGGCTCGAAGGGAGATAAGTCGTCATCCAATAATCCGGCTTTCGGGAAAAGAGCTGTGTTGTGGACAAACGAACGTAACGGTCTTCCGGGCGGTTATGCATGGGCTTACTGGTTGCCGTTCGAAGGAGCCGAGACAGCCGTTATTAAGAAACAGCGGTTACAGATGGAAGCATTTGCATCCGTACGTTGTGTAAAGAAATAGAGGAGGCTGTTTATGAAGATGCTAAGAATCATAATGATATTACTGGGCGCATTATTGCTTACCAACTGTTCGGGTGATTTTGAACAGGAGACCGGCATTGTTCCTTCCCATTCCGGACAAGTGTCGTTTTTGTTTGGGTTGCAGCAAGACGATGCGTCCGTGGTGCAGACACGCGGAAGCAAACCGGAGCAGATCACTCGTATGTGGTATGCTATTGCCAATGAACGTGGAGAGATTATTAAGCCCTTATATCAGAAGCTGGAAGAAAACTTCTCAAAATTGACTATCGAAGGATTGAGTATGGGGGATTATACAGTCGTTTTTCTGGCTACTACGAGCGAGGAAGAAGATGAGGCTGTTAAAGAACCCGAAAAACTGTCCGATGACTGGTTGATAAATCATGCGGAAAATGCGCCGTTAGATGCGGTTTACTTTTATAAGAAAATAGAATTGCATATCGGCAGAGATCAGGCTTCGGTGTCGCATACAGTGGTCTTGGAGCGTTCTGTAGGGCGAGTGGATGTCGATTTGAATGTATCGTCCGATTATATGTGGAGATTCATTCGTAAAATCGATATAACTTTCGACGATGCCGAAGGAATATATGGGACTCTTGGTGCAGACGGGAAATATTCCGGAACCAGAAAGATAGAATCTTATGACATTACCGGGAAATACTCGTTTTACTCATTGCCCGGCACAAAAGCATTATCCGGATTTGTGACGATTGAGTCCGATCGCAGTGACGGAACTCAGTTTGTCCGTAAATACCGTTTCACGGATTGTAAGATTGAGGCAGGTCGTGTATCTCATATTAGTATTGATTATCTGCATCCAGAAAATCAGGATGGTTCACTTTATGTTCGCAAAGAGGACTTCTTTCGGTTTCGCGCGGATACGATGTTTTTGGCCAGTGAGCCACGTGAGGTCTTTTATGACAGTCGCCGTCGTTCTTTTTATGCGAATGCTCCGTTGCAGGTTTCCATTTCAGACGAACATCAGTTGCTTGTCAAGTTCTTTTCTCCTGTAGGTATTCAGGATGTGAAGATTATGTGCCGCTTTAATAAATTTAGCATGGAGTTCTTCGAACTGGCACATTTTGAACAGATTTATCCGTTTATGGAAGCGTCATTCCCCTTGCCGGTTGTAGATTCGGAACGGACATTCACTACAAGTAGTGGACGGAAGATAGTGGTGCCTGCACAGCCCGGACTTTCCAATGACGATGTGACGCTTGTTATTCGTACAGAAGATCCGTTTATGAAGAAAATAGAACAGATAGACAGTCGCTGGTTTATACGTTTTTCTTCTTATTCGGCTGACAATGGTCATGCGTATTGGCGTCATATGAATCCGTTATTGTGCCGTCACGGAGTGGCGTTGGCTGTCAATATGGCTTTCATGTTCTCTTCCGAAGAGTTTAATATGGAAATGAACAAATACGAAGGTTTGTTGAAAGACAATGGAGGAAATCCGATCAATCTGGATGCGTTGCGTCAAAGAATCCGTAATCATGGCGGGCTTGTGCTGGGTTGTGTTGCCGGTGTCGGCGGATTAGGTGGAGGCAATACGTACGGCTTGGCTAATTATTGTTATACCGGTGTTTATTTTGATGCGACTCCTCCGGATGCCCATCCGCATAATTATCCCCGTCAGGCCATGTTTCATGAATACGGGCATTGCCTTGGGTATAGCCATAGCAGTACGATGACATATGGTGACCAATGGACGGTGTTGTGTGCAACGGTTTTTGTGGATATGGGAAAGAATGGCAAATTGCCGGTATGTTCGAAAGAGATAATAGCACAGTTACCGATGTAATCTGAAATCTTTTTCCTTCTTGCTTATTGCAAGTACAAGAAAAGCCCCGAACCATCACGGTCCAGGGCTTTTTTCATCATTATAAACATGTATATAAGCAATACTAAATTTAAACACGTAAGACATCACGCATACAAACGACGCTAACTGCCCATTATGGGCTGTCAACATTTGCATATATATATATTTATAGATTAAGAAAGAATATCGCATCATCACGACTGAATATTCTGAGTAAAATGATATTAAATCAGTAGTAATTTCAAATGGTTTCGCCATCACAACGAAACGACATTTGTAATAAATTCAATATTAAACATGTCTAACTTTGTACTTTGACAAACTTTCAATTATGACTAAGGCTGCAAAGATACAGCTTTTTTAATAAATATGCAATAATTATAATGTCGTAAATTCACTTCCGTCATTCGTAAGGGGGAGGCTGTTGAGCGGATATTAAATTGGGGAAAGTTTTATTTGACTGTCGTTGATGGATGTGGGATTTATAGGATATAGAATCACGACCTATAAATACTTGTTTTTAGAGTAAATATTGAGAATATATTAAAAATGGAACATATAATACCAAAAATAGCACTTGCGGTAGTGCTTTTTAATAATTAACTTTGCATAATTTTATGTGATAAGAAATATTTAATATTTAACTATGAAGATTATGAAGAAAAGATTGTTGTATTTGTTCATGCTTATTTGTTCCATAAGTTTATTTGTGAGTTGTAGTGATGATGATGATGTGAAATATCCTGTTGATAGTGAACTTGCAGGTGCATATAAGGGAACGATGGATGTATATTATGTGGGAGTATCTACTCCTATTGCTTCTGATATGGTTCAGAAGGTTTATATTTCAAAGGCTTCAGATACTGCCGTTAAATTAGAATTGAGAAACTTTACTATTACCGTGGCGGGTACTGAACTTCTTATTGGTGATATAACAGTGGATAATTGTGCTCTGACAAAAAGTGGTGATACATATAAGTTCTCAGGCAATCAGAAGTTAAGTCTTGTGGTGGGTGTGTGCAATACATCCGTTTCGGGTACAATTGGTAAGGATGCTGTAGATATGGTTATTGATGTAGATGTAGAAGGCGGAATGAAAGTTAAAGTCAATTATAAAGGTGCTAAACTATCGGGAAGTGAAAAATCAGAGGCTAAAATTACTAGTTTTACTATTGATAATGAGGTTGTGACAGTAGCGCCGGTTATTGATGAAGAAAAGGGTACAATCTTGTTTAAAGTGAATGACGAAGCTACTGATGATGATTTGAAATCATTGACTCCGATTATTGAAATATCAGAAAAAGCTACAGTGGCTCCCAAAAGTGGTGTCCCACAGGATTTTTCCGCTGGTAAAACTGTTACCTATACAGTTATAGCAGAAGATGGAACGACTAAAAAATATGTAGCTTCAATAGCGGGTAGTCAGAATTTTTTAAAGTATTCATTTGATACTTGGGTTGTTCAACATGAAGGTTTGAAAAATGAATATTGGAATCCGGCTCCAGTGGATCAATTGAGCACTTCCAATGAAGGAGCAGGGCTTTTAGCTACTTTAGGTTTTAAAGGTGGTTTTCCTGTGGTAGAAGATAAAGATGGTTATAGTGGCTCCTCTGCCAAGTTGATAACTTTATATACAAAAGGAGCTGGTTTTGGATTGGCCCCTGCGATAACTTCGGGCTCTTTATTTACTGGTAGTTTTAAGACCGATGCATCAGATCAGTTAAATTCTACTAAATTTGGTATTCCATATGCAAAAAAACCTTTGATATTTAAAGGTATTTATAAATATACTCCTGGTGATAACTATGTAGATGGTTCTGATAAAAAGAATGTTCTGGAACATCTGGAAATTGTGGATGAGTGCTCTATAATGGCTGTTTTGTATGAAGCTGTGGATAGTGAAGGCAAAGAGGTAATACTTACTGGGCATGATATTGCATCTTCGGAGTATCGTGTAGCTGTAGCTGTATTGGAAGATGGTGGAGCAAAAGCTGAGTGGACTACTTTTGAGTTGCCATTCAATAATTTGGACGGAAAATCTTATGATATGTCTAAATCATATAAACTGGCAATTGTATGTTCCTCAAGTAAAGATGGTGCAGCTTTTAAAGGAGCTGTAAATAGTACTTTAATTATCGATGAGTTAGAGGTTATTGGAGAATGATGAGGAGGTTAGATTGAATCAATTAGTTAGAAATATAACTTTGAAAACTATAGTATTTTTGAATAAAAAGGGGGGATTTTAATCTCCCCTTATTTAATGCTCTTTTGTTAGATGTAGTGTAAATATGAACCTTAAAAACTCTATAATAACAGTGTTTTGGGTAATGTAATCTTAAAATCAGATCATAAAATACAAAGAATAGACCTTGTGATAACTAATATAAATATGTTACTTTGTACCCGATTTTGCGATCAAATAGATTATTAATTAAATAACAGAATTATGAAAAAGAGTTTGTTGTATTTGTTTATGCTTATTTGTTCAGTCAGCCTTTTTACGGCTTGTAGTGATGACGACCCAGAAACTATTCGGGATGGTGAAATTGATGGAGTTTATTGGGGTAAGTTAGATGTTGATGCAGCTGGAGTTATTGAAGTTAATGATATAACACAAAAAGTATATATTTCTAAGACTGGTGAAAACCAAATTAAGATGGAGCTGAGAAACTTTAGTTTTCAGACATTGAATCTTGGTACTATTGCAGTAGAACAGATTTCTGTACAAAAAAATGGTAATAGTTATACTTTTGCAGGTAGTCAGAATATTACATTATTAGTTGGTGAATGTGCTGTAACAGTGAATGGAACTATTGAAGGTGATAAACTGGCAATGAATATAGCTGTTGTTGCTGGCGGAACTTTGAATGTGAAGGTTGATTTTGCAGGAACAAAACTGTCTGCAGATCAAAGTTCAGAGGCTGCGATCCAGAGCTTTGTAGTTAAGATAGGAGATGCGAATGTAGAGGGGAAAATAGATGGGAATAATATTAGTTTTATTATTCCAGATGGATTGGAGAACTTGACGTTTGCGCCTACTATTGTTATTTCTGATAAAGCAACAATAACTCCTGCTTCTGGAGTAGAACAAGATTTTTCATCTCCTGTAATATACACAGTGACTTCCGAAGATGGAATTGTAACTACTAAATATACAGTTTCTGTATCAGGTCAAATAAGAGATTTTGGATTCGATGAATGGGAGACTATCAAATCATCTACATCGGGTTCTACAGAACAATATGATGTTCCTAAAGGACTTTATGGTACTAGTAATCCGGGAATTATGACAATTAACGAGATGTTTGGTTCAAATCTTCCAGAGCTGTTCTCATATACAGTTTCTCCTGTAGAAGGACAAAGTGGTAAAGCAGCTAAATTGCAAACAGTTTATACTTACATGTTTTTAAATGGTATGGATTTTAATGCATTATTAGGAGGGTTGGTACCTTATGTAACAGCAGGCTCATTATTTACAGGTATCTTTAAAACTGATATGAATAATACTTTGAATAGTACAAAGTTTGGTGTTCCTTTTGTTGGGGAACCTGCTACTTTTACTGGCTATTATAAATATACTCCAGGGACAACATATTATAATAATAAAAATGAAGTCGTAGCTGATAAAACAGATGAATGTTCAATATATGCAGTTTTGTATGAAGAACTTTTGGATGAAGAGAATAACAACATTCCGTTGAATGGAGACTACAATGATCCTGATCTATATATTGGAAGCTCTAAACGTATTGTAATGAAGGCCGTTTTGGAAGATGGAACAGCGAAGAGTGATTGGACTAAGTTCTCTATCCCATTTAAATTATTGGAAGGGAAAAGTTATGATGCAACTAAAAAATATTATTTAGCTATTGTGTGTTCCTCAAGTGCTGAAGGAGACTACTTTATGGGCGCTCCTGGTAGTACCTTATTTATTGATAGTTTTACGGTAACACCTCAATAGTGTGTTGAGTATAAGAAATATATAACAGAAAAAGCCGTTAATTCCAATTGTATACATTAATGCAATTAAAATTAACGGCTTTTTTAGTTGTTTTTATTTAAATAAATTGTAGTGTTTTCTCTAGAACGCATATCCGAATCCTATATTCAAATAAATAGGATACATAGCGAATGAGATGGTATCAAAATCCTTTTTGAAGATATCGTTCAAGCCCCATGTTAAATCAGCATACACATTTAAATGTTTGAATGCTCTCCACTCACCGCCTAGTTGCAATCCCCATTGGAATTTACGCAGATTGTCAGAGAAATCATAAGTAGCAATGCTTTCACCAGTAAAATCTACTCGCGAACCTGTCTGATCCGGAGTACGCAAGTGACCTTCATATACATGTCCGGAGAAGTTTCTTTCAATAAGATAAGATACATACGGACCTGCTGAGACTTTCCAACGTTTGCTTACTTTATAGTTGGCAACTACTGGGATAGTCAGATAAGAGTTTTTGACTTTAGTCTTTACGCCACCGGTCCATAAGCCTTGTAACTCTCCGCCGTTAGTGTTGATAATCTTCATCCCATAGTTCTTTACTGTGGCTTCTGTGGTCATATTCTTGTTTTCAAGTCGTACCCCTACAGTCATTCCCCATTTCGTGTCAAACCATTTAGTTGCGTTTCCTTCAATTGAAATGGCGAGGCCACCAGGGGGCATAGCTATCTATTTTACGAATTTCTTCAGGTAGAGGCAATGGAGAAGTTCCTCCAATACTGAAACCTGCCTTGATTCCATATTCCCATCCGTGTAAGTACGACCAGATGATACCTTGATTTCTTTCTTCTTGCGCCTGCGCTGAAAGTGTACTTACTAATAGTAGTACAGCTATAATATTGAGTAATTTATATCTTTTCATTTTCTTGTTTTTTTAGTCTTCGCAAATAAGTTCTACTTCATCGACATACAGTGTACTGCCTACTGCTCCCTTAAAATAAGCACCGTCTACACTGGACGAAAGCACTATACCTAATTTGTATTTTCCATTTTTTAATTTGGTATCATCAATTACTTGTCCTTTTATCGGTTCGAAAGGAATTTCAAAATCGGTCCATTGATCTGATTCAACAACATCTTCCGGCTTAATTCGTGCTAATGATACTAACTTATCTGAAGTAAATACATCATCACCATTAAGCATGACAGAATTGTTCTCAGCTTTATACATAACAGCATAAATATCACATTTGTCTCTTACGCCTTCTTGTGGTTTTCCTTCTACGGAATATACATCTCCTGCTTTAAATTTATAATGTCCTTTGAGCGTTTTAGGGCGTTTATAGAACTGGAAACCGAAATTAGTGGCTTTTCTAGGATCTGTTAATGCATTTCCTACCTCAAATGTTCCGATAAATAAGTTACCGGCAGCAATATACATCTTTACCATTGCTCCAAAACTACCGGTATCACGAGTTTCCAATTTAACTCCTTTACCTCTGAAACCATTGGCTACCTGTACAGTCGGGTAATCTGTTTTGGAGTTTGCCATACCTGTCAATTTAAAACCCGGATTACCACTTGACCATTGTAATACTTTAGATATTTCTTGTGAAGTGCCCGGCTGGAATTCATAAAAGATATCGTAGTCATTGGAAGGTAATAACTCTTCAAAGTTGAAAGAAGTAGGTAATTCTGCTAAAACAACATTGACGGTATAAACAGGTTTCCATTGACCGTCTTCTGATGTGACAGTGAATTTCCGGGAATGTGGCTCTTCACTAAAGTCATATGTGGCTTCTGTATCTCCAGCAACTTGATCATTTATTTTTATAGTGGCTCCTTCCGGAATTACAAATTCTAACTTTTGTTTGGACAAGTCAGCTCCCTTGTTTACATATACATTGATCAGCTTTGAATCAGCATTGATGTTTGCTAATTGTACATCATCACCTGTACAAGCATCAATGGCTGCTTCTGAGTTCAGTGCTTCATCCTGTATGCAGGAAGTTGCAGCATAAGCTAGTATGAAACAGGCTATTAAAGTCTTAATTTTCATGCGGTTTAATCTTTTTAGTTACTAATTCAGTCTCTTTATATAAAACTCGGGTGCAAAGTTAAGTTTCTTTTTGAAATCTAGCGCTCTGTTAGTGAGGGAATTCAATAAAATTAGTGCCTTTTATAAAAATAGTGTGGACTAAAAGAAGAAAAAGGCTTTTGCTTAGTTTACTAATAATTCATTCCAAAATACCAAAGTGGGATAGATCGAATGGGTGCTATATTCGTGCTCGTACTCTTTAAATAACTTGTTGAAGTTTTCGTATAAGCAATCCATAGCTGAAGTGCATTTATCTGCAATGATGCGATAATTGCACAACAAAAGTGCAGTATTATGCATATTTCTGCACTTTTGTTGTGCAGAGAATTATCAAGGATTGCTCAATAGTAATTTAGCATCACTTTTGCTCTCATGCTCTAACAAACTGTCTGTATCCCTTTATTCATCGTGGTTTTCGGTGTGGTAGCAACTGTGGTAGCAGGTATGAGAGCAAATGCTTGCCCTCACTTTTCTAAATCCAATCTCTAACCTTTGTAGTATCTTCATTTTATTCCTGTAGTTCCAATGTCAATTTAGGTGTAGTGTACTGAATAAGTTGACACTTCAAAAATCGAAAATAAAGATGAAATATTCGAAAAAGAAGTACAACTATTACAGTGATGATGAACGAATGTCTTATATTCGTGAGTATTTATCAAGTCCCGAGAGCAAATCTGAGTTTTGTAAGCGTCACGGCTTTTGTGCCAAGCTTCTTACTTATTGGCTTAACAAGTATCAAATAGAAGACAAAGATATGGGTAGATCCTCTAAACCAGTAAATAGCGATGCTATTGATTCTAGTATTTCTGAGCTCCAGAAAGAACTATCGCTATTGCGTGCTGAGAACCGTAAACTTCATCGGGCTCTTGCTGATGAGAGTTACGTCACGAGGCGTGCGAAGAACTCATCAA
>NZ_GG774708.1:324699-407644 GCF_000162515.1 Bacteroides sp. 1_1_14
AATGCATTGGCTGAAAGAAATGAACAACACCNTAAAAACGGTTGGCTATTCGACTGTGATGATGAGAGCTTCGAGCAAGTAAGCAAGCGCATTGAAGATGCTGTATATGTATATAATCATGTGCGGCCTCATCAAGGGATAAACATGAGGACACCTATGGAAGTGGTCAGCGAAACGGTAGGATTAACAGCATAATACCCGCTCGTCGGGATGGGTGGTCCCGCCCCTTGCCGCTAGGACGATCCCCGACCGAAGAGTTTTTGGTTGTTGGCAACATTACATTTTCCTGAAGAAGGCTTGCGTAAATAAAGGAAGATGCATAAATTTGCAAGCACCAACAAAAGACAACTAACATAGGAATAAGAATAACAAAAGTAAACCTATTTAGATATTAAAGTATATTGAGTAAACTAATTCAGTTATAACAAACGAAGTTGTCAACTAAAACCAGTACACATCAAGGATAAGACAACTAAATTAGTTTCCTCGTCTTGAAACTATAGTTTCAGCGAAGAGAAACCATAGTTCCAAAGGCTTGAAACTTTAGTTCCAACAGCTTGGAATCATTAGTTCAAGCGTTTGAAACTTTCTGAAACATCTGTCGATTGGATTCACTTTGACCGTATGTTTGGATTGACTCGACCATGTTAGTTATTTCAATTGACCAGTTCTTTTAGGAGAAGCATTGAATCATTTATTGGCTAATAATGTATGGGGTATCAGTCATTAATAGCTGAGATGTCAGATATTAACATCCTGTAAATCAAAAGATAGCAATGTAGAAACGATACTAGTCAGGACGAAACAGAGTGAGAGCAACCGTTTGCTCTCATACCTGCCACCACAGTTGCTACCACACCGAAAACTACGATGAATAAAGGGATACAGACAGTTTGTTAGGGCATGAGAGCAAAACTGCTGTCAAATTACTATGGAGGCTATTGTGGAAATTCTGATTAATAAATCTACAGATATTCCATACTTATATTTGAAAAATAGTATCTTTGCAGTGACTAACATTTTATAATGGGACGCAGGGAATCCTGCTTTTGATAAGTTGCAGGCATTTTTTGCTTGTAGCTTTCCTCATAGGCGGTTTCGTACCCCCGTGGGGAGTATGTAATGTACCTCCAGCGTCCTAAGATGTGTTAGTCAACGGGAAAGGCGAAACCGTTCTTTTTTGCCCCTTTATTAAACTTTTATCTTATGGATACTGAAAACGCTTTGACTAACGCGAAAGAAAGTCCCAATGAAATTTTTTTTGAAGAAGAAGCCCGTCTATGGGCAGAGGTGTATGGCAAGCAATCTGATAAGCCGGACCTTGAGTCTCTTCAACGTATGCTGGAGAATATGAACCATTTGTTGCTTAGCTTAGAACTTCCGTGGGAACGCTTTATTCCTATCTTATACCGAAGTTTTGCCCTTTATATGCGTCGTCCGGACGAAAATACAAATAATCGGAAAGCCTACCAACTGTCTGCCCAACTTATGGACTCTGTCGTTTACTTGTCACAGAATACTAACTTGATTCATCACATACACCTTTTCTGTAATATGCAGATTGCCGCTCTTGAAAAGCTAAAGAATGAAAAAGTAGAAATTGAGCAAACTGAAGATTAAACAAACAGAAAGTCAACCAATCTAAAGGTTACTTCGTTTTAAAAGAATCATACAAAGACTGAAAAGCCGAGTGCGATCTCCCATCGTACCCGGCTTTAATCTTATATGTTTAACCTAAAACCTATGAAACTTTTCTTTTATTAATCACACGCATTGCTGCTGTATAATATTCGCATGGAACAGAAATGAGTATACTGTTCAATCCATTGTCTTTCATTGATGCCTCGATATACGCTGCTTTCAATAAACTCTTTACGCTGGCTACTTCCCAGGGACTACCAGCAAAAACATTGACCTGAGAAACCTTTCTACTTGTAATCATATTCTTTTTGTGTTTTAATTGTTATGGCTGCAAATATAGGAAGTTGGATTTATAGATTAGAGCAATTTTGAGTCATAATAGTATAGAAATGATGCAATGATCTGATTTTAGCATAAATTGGTCAGTTTTTAGCATTGGAAAAAAGTGGAGAGAAAGGAGTGAAAGCTATATGCTAGTCGTCAGCCTTCTGATGATTTACCGGCTTATGTCCCATTTTCTCTTCAAAAAGTTCTTTTATTCAATTAAAATATATTTCTTTGCAATCATTAAAGACCTTTGGATATACTTAAACTATACGCATAAGCGCCATTAATATAGATCGAAATGACTGCAATTAATTTTAATTCGATATATACTACCTATTATAGGAGAGCATTCCTGTTTACCTTATCATACGTCCATAATGATTTGGTAGCTGAAGATATTGTATCGGAAGCAATCATTTATTTGTGGGAATTAAGTAAAAAACAGGAAATTCCGAGTATCGAAGCTGTATTAATCACTTATATACGTAGCAAGTCACTCAATTACCTGAAACATTTGCAGGTTCAGGAGAACGTCTACCAAAACCTGACAGATAAGGGACAACGGGAATTGGAAATCCGTATTTCAACCTTGGAAGCCTGTGATCCGAAGGAAGTTATGTCCGAAGAATTACGCTCAAAGGTGAAAACATTGTTGGCTGGTATGCCGGAAAAGACGCGCATTGCATTTATATCCGATCGTCTGGATGGAAAATCTCATAAAGAAATAGCTGAAGAATTGGGTATCAGTGTCAAAGGAGTGGAGTATCATATAAGCAAAGCTGTGAAGCTGCTGCGTGATAATCTGAAAGAGTATGCTCCTTTCCTGATATTTTTTATTTGATGATCTTGAAAATATCTTTTTCTCCTCTTTTTTTAATAACAGCAAAAAAAGTTGTATTTCTCACTAGGGATTATTTTTAGTGAGTGGTATTCTATATGAAAGGGGGAGCAAATATACTCCTGTTTATTACTTATAAAGTAACTCAACTTATAATATGAATCAGAATTTACTTTTAAAATATATATCCGGAAAAGCCTCTCAAAGGGAGAAAGAAGAAGTTGCAGCATGGATTGATGCCGATGCCGCTAATCTCAAAGAATTTATGTCACTCCGCAAAAGTTATGATGCACTTGTTTGGCAGGATGCGGATGAGTTGAAAACGGGGCGTGACAAGCTGCTTTCACTACGCACTTTTACGATGAAGGCGATGCGGATTGCGGCTATATTTGTTTTGGCTTTCGGATTAAGTTATATACTGATACAAACTCTGCAAAAGGAAAATGTAGAAATGCAGACCGTATATGTGCCTGCCGGACAACGTACGCAAGTGACGCTTGCTGACGGAACAATGGTATGGGTAAACGGAAAAAGTACGCTGACTTTTCCCAGTCAGTTCGCTTCCCGTACCCGTAAAGTGGAACTGGACGGGGAGGCCTATTTCGAAGTTCAGAAAGACCCGGAGAAACAGTTCATTGTTTCCACAGCCCATCAGTCTGCGATTAAAGTGTTGGGCACAAAGTTCAATGTAAAGGCGTATAGGGATTCCGAAGAGATTACTACCACTCTGATAGAAGGGAAAGTGCATTTCGAATTTAATAATACCGCACAGAAGCCTCAGTACATTACTATGGCACCCGGTCAGAAGCTGATCTATTATTCGCAGAGTGGAAAAACGGAGCTCTATACTACTTCCGGTGAGGGAGAACTGGCATGGAAGGATGGTATTATCGTCTTTAAGCAGACATCTTTGCAGGATGCTCTGGAGATTTTGGCAGACAGATATGATGTGGAATTTATCGTTCGACGCAATGTGCCCGATGATGACCTGTTCTCCGGGACATTCACGAGCAGGAGCCTGGAGCAGATACTGAATTATATAGAAGCTTCTTCGAAAATACGCTGGCGTTATCTGAACAGTGTACAAGGAAGTAAAGAGAAGATGAAGATAGAAATTTTTATTTAGTGTTATTAATAACCTTATTTCAAAAAAGCTTATTGCCATGAAAAACAAAGACCCTTGAAACTAAAAAAGATACGGGATGATATTGGTCGTATCTTCCCGTATTGAGCCCAGTAATCGTGAATCTACTTGTTTCCCGACAAGTATAACTACTAGTTTTTTAATTAAACTCGTTACAAATTTATGCAAAATTATTGTATCGTCCAATTTCTTGGAGGATTAAACCTTCTTAGGCGGTCTTCAAGGAAAATATCACTATCTATGAAGTTACTATTTATACTCATTGTCTGCTCATTCGGACTGGCATATGCGTCCGATGGATATGCGCAAAAGACTTCCATCACATTGAAGGCAAACGATTGTACCATAGAGGAAGTGCTTCACAAAATCGAACTTGAGTCCGGATTCGGCTTTTTTGTAAACAGTAAGAATCTCGATTTGAAACGCAAAGTGTCGGTGTCAGTGTCTAATAAGAATATATTCCAGGTTCTGGAGCAAGTTTTTAAAGGTGTGGGCATCGAATATAAAGTTTTGGATAATAAAATAGTACTGGCTGCAAAAGAAAAAGACGTTGCACAGCAGAGAAAAGAAAGACTTATTGCCGGCACGGTAAAAGATAAGAATGGAGAGCCGTTGATTGGTGTCTCTATCCGGGAGAAGAGTTCCGGTGAGGGAACCATCACCGATATGGATGGAAACTATAAGCTTTCCACTTCATCGGCGAATCCTGTTCTTGTATTTTCCTATGTAGGTTATCAGTCAAAAGAAGTACCCGTAAAAGGAAATGTTGCCAATGTGGTGCTAGAGGATGCGACGCAGGAACTGAATGAGGTGGTAGTGACGGCATTGGGTATCAAACGCTCGGAGAAGGCATTGTCATACAACGTGCAGCAGCTGAGCGGTGATGAACTGACTACTGTGAAAGATGCGAACTTCATCTCTTCTCTGAATGGTAAGGTGGCCGGTGTTAATATTAATTCGTCCAATACCACGGGAGGTGCTTCGCGTGTCGTGATGCGTGGTGTCAAATCTATCACTTCTTCCAATCTGGCGCTTTATGTGATCGACGGTGTACCGATGTATAACATGATGAATGGAGGTGGCGGTGGTATCTATGACCAGCAGGGTACGGATGGCGCTGCCGACATTAACCCGGAAGACATCGAATCTATCTCTATGCTGACCGGACCTTCTGCCGCAGCTCTGTATGGTAATGCTGCCGCTGCCGGTGTTGTGCTGATAACCACCAAGAAGGGGTCTGCGGACAAGACTTCTGTCACGGTCTCCAATAATACTACTTTCTCGAAGGTGTCAATGATGCCTGAGATGCAGAGCAAATATGGTAACCTGCCCAACAGCCTGGATAGCTGGGGACCGATTGTAAACAGTGACTACGATCCGCGTGACTTCTTCCAGACCGGAGCGAATGTCATTAACTCATTTGCTTTGTCAACCGGTAACAAGAAGAATCAGGCGTATTTGTCGGCTTCTACTACCAACACCACCAATATATTGCCCAACAGTGGATACAACCGCTATAATTTCACTGTCCGTAACACGACCAGTTTCCTGAAAGACAAGATGACACTCGATGCCGGTGCCAGTTATATTCTTCAGAATGACAAGAATATGATGTCGCAGGGTTATTACTATAATCCTCTGCCGGGACTTTACCGTTTCCCTCGTAGTGAGAATTTCGATGATGTACGTATGTTCGAACGTTATAATTCCGGTATGGACCTGATGGAGCAATACTGGCCTTACGGCGGTACTTCAAGTGGTCTTGCCAACCCCTACTGGATACAGAATCGCCAGTTGCGGGAGAATAAGAAGACCCGTTATATGATCAACGCTTCCCTCAAATATCAGTTGTTCGACTGGCTGGATGTGGTAGGACGTGTGAAAATAGATAATTATGATAATCGTAGTACTTATAAGGCATACGCTTCTACCGGCACACTGGTGTCGGGTGACCGTGGAACGTACAGTGACACCTCTACACAATCAAAGAACACGTATGCGGATGCGATTGCTACACTGAATAAGAGTTTTAACGACTGGTCGGTCAATGTCAACCTTGGTGTGTCACTGAGTGACAGCCGTTATGAAATGATCGGATATGAAGGCGGATTGAAACTTATCAATTTCTTTGCCGTCCACAATATCGATTTCAATAAAGCATGGAAAGCAAAACAGTCCGGCTGGCATGATCAGACACGCGCTATCTTTGCCAATGCGGAAATTGGTTGGAAATCGATGATCTATCTGACTGCTACCGGACGTAACGACTGGGATTCAAGACTGGCTTTCTCCGATTACAAGTCTTTCTTCTACCCGTCAATAGGACTTTCCGCCATTCTGACGAGTATGTTTAATGCTCCTGATTGGCTGACATACCTGAAAGTTCGCGGTTCGTACACTGAGGTAGGTAACTCTTACGGCCGCTTCATGACTACCGTTACTTACCCTTACGATGAACAGACACAGAGCTGGACCAGTACCTCTTCTTATCCGAACACGAAACTGAAACCGGAACGTACCAAGTCATGGGAAGTAGGTTTGGACGCACGTATCCTCAATGACATCAGTCTTAACTTGACTTATTATCGTTCCAATACTTATAATCAGACATTCTATGCGGACTTGTCGCTTTCTTCGGGATATTCTAATATTCCTATCCAAAGTGGAAACATCATGAACGAAGGTCTGGAAATGTCATTGGGTTATAACAAGCAGTGGAAAGATTTCTCTTTCAATACGAACTATACATTGACATGGAATAAGAACCGGGTAAAACGGTTGGCTGACGGTGTGTATAACTATGCCACCGGACAACCTATCCAGATGCCGGAACTGTCTCCGCTTACTTATGGACATACGGATGCCCGCCTGATTTTGCGTGTCGGAGGATCAATGGGAGACGTATACGGACAACGCTTGCTCAAACGTGACTTGAATGGCTACATTCTTAATGAAGAAGGTGTCGGACTGGCTATGGAGAACAAAGAAACCTACTTAGGTTCTATTCTGCCTAAGATGAATATGGGCTGGAGTTTAGGATTCGGTTATAAGGGAGTTAATCTTGGCATGACTTTCACCGGACGTTTCGGAGGTATTGTTATCAGTGAGACGCAGTCCGTACTTGACGCTGCCGGTGTTTCCAAAGTCAGCGCGGACGTACGTGACGCAGGAGGCGTGCAGATTAATCAGAGCAAAGTCTCTGCACAGACTTACTATCAGACCATTCAGGGAACTGCGGCTTACTACACGTATAGCGCTACCAATGTACGACTCGGCGAACTTTCACTTAGCTATACATTGCCTAAAAAATGGTTTGACAATAAGGTCGGAATGACTGTTGGGCTGGTAGGAAAGAATTTATGGATGATTTATTGCAAGGCTCCTTTCGATCCGGAACTGACCACTTCAGCTGCATCTAACTTCTATCAGGGATTTGATGCCTATATGCTTCCGAGTACAAGAAATTTCGGATTCAATGTTAAATTTCAGTTTTAAATAATAAATAGGTATGAACAAGATAATAAAATATATCGGAGCAAGCGCAGTCGTATGTATGATGGCGGGGTGTACTACTAACTTTGAAGATTTTAATACCAACCCTTATCAGCCTTCAAAAGTACCGGCAAGTAACTTACTGTCTACGATGTTTAACGTGTATGCTTGTCCGCAACAGAATGCTTGTCAGGAGATTAATTGTATGTGGGCCAGCTTTAGCGGTCAAGTGACTGCGACAGCTAACTGGAGCTTTGGAAAGAATATCTTTGCTTATTATAATGCGTCCGAAGGGCACAATGACAGTTCATGGGGAAGACTCTACGGCTATATCTATCCTTCTTTCTTTCTGGTCGAGAACTCTACGGAAAAGAAAGGTGTCATTTATGCCATGGCTCAGTTAACCCGTGTTTATGGTATGCAGTTGCTCGCATCTTTGCAAGGTCCCATTCCTTACACACAGATGAAGGCCGGCGAAACGGAAGCCCCTTATGATAATGAGCAGACTGTATGGCATGCCATGTTTGACGATCTGGATAATGCGATCACCATTCTGAAGTCGGCGGCAACGTTCGGCGTAAATCAAGATTTGGCTGTGGTAGACCAGTTCTATAAAGGTGACTGCTCGAAGTGGCTGAAGTTTGCCAATACGCTGAAACTTCGGATGGCTATCCGCATCTCGGGAGTAGAACCGGAATATGCTCAGACCAAGGCTCAGGAAGCTGTACTTGGAGGTGTGATGGAAAGTGTGGGCGACAGTTCTTATGATACGACTAATGGCGGAATCAATGAAAATGGATATGCTATTGTCAGCGGATGGCCCGAAGTAAGAGCCAATGCCTGCCTCGTGTCGTACATGAACGGATATAACGATCCTCGCCGTCCTGCTTATTTTACTCCGCAGACTCAGACTGCTGCCGGTGGGTATGTAGGTGTCCGTTCGGGTTCGGCAGAAATACCTGAACCTACGGTATACGCCAACTATAGCAAACTCTTTATCGCTACCGACAAAACATTGCCACAACCGGTAATGTACGCTGCCGAAGCTGCTTTCCTGCGTGCGGAAGGAGCACTGAAAGGCTGGAATATGGGTGGAGATGCCAAGACTTTCTATGAAAAGGGAGTTCGATTGTCTTTTGAGGAATTTGGGGTATCGGGTGCCGATGATTATTTGGCTGACGCTACATCTGTACCGGGAAATTATGTGGATAATTTAATTGCCGGACATACCGGAAACAATTATACGAACCAGTCGTCCATTACGATCAAGTGGGAGGATGGAGCTGATGACGCGAAGAAACTGGAAAGGGTACTTACCCAGAAATGGATTGCCTGTTATCCCGACCCGATGAACGGATGGGCAGATTTCCGTCGCACGGGCTATCCCAGAATCTTCCCGGCAACTGAATCTATGAATGCCGATTGTAATACGGGGCGCGGACAACGCCGTCTTCGTTTTACACGAAGTGAATACAATAACAATAAGGCGAATGTGGAAGCGGCCGTCAGTATGCTTAGCAATGGAAAAGATTCTAATGGAACTGATCTTTGGTGGGCAATGAAAGAAAATGGTACTTATTAATAGCTTAAATTAGGAATGACAATATGAAGAAATTATTATATATCATATTTGGAGTAATGGGTGCACTGATGTTTATACAGTGCAGCGACTGGACTGAAATGGAACCGAAGTTCACCGAACCGGTGAATATCAATGGTGAAGACTATTATAAGGCACTGAGAGAGTATAAGAAATCCGATCATCCGATTGTTTTCGGCTGGTACAGTGAATGGACCGGAACCGGAACGAATATGAACAACCAGTTGAGAGGTATTCCCGATTCAATGGATATCGTCTCTCTTTGGGGAGGGGCTTTCAACCTGACTGAAGCACAAAAAAGTGACCTTAAGGAAGTGAGAGAGAAGAAAGGTCTCAGAGTTTTGTATTGTCAGCATATCACAGATATAGGCAGAAGTCATACGCCTGCTTCTGTTGAGAATGATTTCATCGTGGATGGCGTACAGTACAACTCTAAGGATGAAGCGATGGCTGCTTATTGGGGGTGGTATGGCAATTATGGTGACACTTCGGAAGAAGGACAAGAAAAAGCTATCCGTAAATATGCGCGGGTGATTATTGATTCAATCAATAAGTATAACTATGATGGATTCGATATCGACTTTGAACCGAATTTTGGCTATTCCGGAAATCTGAGTGGAAATTCGGACCGTATGCATATTTTTTTGGATGAATTATCGAAAGAATTCGGACCGAAATCGGGAACTGGACGTATATTGATGGTCGACGGAGAACCGCAGACACTGAACAAGGAGTCGGGCCCTTTATTAGATTATTATGTGGTTCAAGCCTATTACTGTAGGTCGGATGAGGGATATAGTGATGCTTTGGATGGTCGTTTTGACAGATTATTAAATAAATTCGGTTCGATAGAGGATGAAGCTACGATTCTTAGTAAAACAGTTTGGTGTGAGGACTTTGAAAAGCATAAAGGGGATGGCGGACCGGAATTTACAACTCGTGATGGTATTGTGACTTATTCATTGAAGGGAATGGCGATGTACTATCGTCCGGGAGTAGATGCCCGCATTGGCGGAGTGGGTGCCTACCGTTTTAATCTTTGTCGTCCGGTGAATGACTATTTCTTTATGCGTGAGGTTATTCAGGTTCTGAATCCCGCTAATCATTAATTGCAAGAACATAACTAAAAAAGGATAATTATGAAGATGATTAAATTTTCAAGATATGTTGTGCTGGGGGCAGCTTTGGCTGTTGTCACCGGATGCAACGATGCAAAACTGTCAACTATCGATAATGGAGTATATATTGCGGAAGCGGCTCCTTCTAATACGTTTAGTCAGCAGATAGAGGCACAATTGGTGGACGAGGGAGATGTGATAAAAACATTGACCGTCCGTTTGGTTCGTGCTATTGATCAAGATGTAACTGTAACACTGGATATTGATCAGCAACTCATTGATGAGTATAATCAACAGCATGAAGCGTCTTACGAACTTTTGCCGGAAGAATTCAGAAGTTTTGAACGCACAGTTACGATTCCCGCAGGTGAAGTGTCTGCACCAGTCATTAATCTTACTATAAAGCCGTTTACCACCCCCAATAACGAGGCTTATGCGATTCCGGTACGGATCACTTCCGTAGCCGGACCGATAGGACTTGTTGGTAACGCAAACCATATTCTTTATCTGCTTACTTCCCCTAATAAACAGAAAGCGGTGGTTTTGAAATCAGCAAATAAAACCAGTCTGAACTTTAAAAACGAAATACCTGTTACTCAGTGGACTATAGAGTATTGGATCAAGTTCGATAATACAACGGGCAGACCGACAGGAGATTGGGTGGGTCCTGCCAATATTGCTTTCAGACGATTAATTTTCGCAGACAATTCGGCTCCTATTTCTTTCAATGGCGTTTTATTGCGTTATTGGGCGGATGGAGCAAAAAAGATTGCGCCATGTTTGCAGTGTCAGTTGGATGGAAACTATTTTGATAGTGAGGAATTTTGGTATCCGGATATATGGTATCACATTGCTTATACTTATGACGGATCTACTATTTCCCTCTATAAAGATGGTACATTGAATAATAGTAAAGCCGATTCAAGAGACTTTACATTCAATAATATTTCTTTAGCACAGAGTTTCGGCTGGAATATGCAGGTAGAATTAGCTCAGATTCGTCTTTGGAGCAAATGCCTGACAGAGAACGCTATTCAGGAAGGAATGTCACGCCAGATATCCGGAGATTCGGATGGTTTGATTGGGTATTGGAAGTGTGATGAAGGAAAAGGAAATGTATTGAAGGATAATAGCCCGAACGGTAATGATATAACGCTTACCGGAATTCCTGCATGGAGTGAACAATACAATTTCTATCATCCTAATGATTAAGCGGATGGTTGGAGCTTTATCAATTGATTAGAGAATCCGATACTTACAGATAGTGAAAAGAAAAGCCGGCTGCAATCCTTTGCAGCCGGCTTTTTTATAAATGGGTTTTATGCCTTATTTCTCATCGTTCTCGCGAATTTCCACGCGACGAATCTTGCCGCTGATAGTCTTGGGCAGTTCGTCAACGAACTCAATCACACGCGGATATTTATAAGGAGCAGTCACCTTCTTGACGTGGTTCTGCAATTCCTTGATCAGTTCTTCTCCGGCACGTGCTTTATAGTCTTTGGACAATACGATAGTAGCTTTAACTACCTGTCCGCGAATCTCATCGGGTACTCCGGTGATAGCACATTCTATGACGGCAGGGTGCGTCATCAAAGCGCTTTCCACTTCGAACGGGCCGATACGGTAACCGGAACTCTTGATTACGTCGTCTGCACGTCCTACAAACCAAAGGTATCCGTCTTCGTCTTTCCATGCTACATCACCTGTGTAGTAAATGCCGTCGTGCCAAGCCTCGTGTGTACGTTCCGCATCCCGATAGTACTCTTTGAAAAGTCCGAGAGGTTTGCCTTTGCTGGTACGGATCACAATTTGTCCTTGCTCTCCGGCTTCCACGGAGCGACCTTCACTGTCGATCAGGTCTACGTCATACTGCGGATTGGGCAGTCCCATGCTTCCCGGTTTCGGTTCCATCCAAGGCATGGTGGCAACTGTCAGTGTCGTTTCCGTCTGTCCGAAACCTTCCATCAGCTTGATGCCTGTCAGTTTCTTGAAGGTTTCGAATACGGCAGGGTTCAGTGCTTCTCCGGCAATGGTGCAATACCGCAGTGAAGACAAGTCATATTTAGTCAGGTCTTCATGAATCAGAAAACGGAAGATGGTTGGAGGTGCGCAAAGGGAAGTCACCTGATACTCCTGTATCTTTTCCAGAATAGCTGCGGGCGTGAACTTTTCGTGGTCATAGACGAAAATGTTGGCTCCGGCGATCCATTGTCCGTAGAGTTTTCCCCATACGGCTTTTCCCCAGCCGGTATCGGCGATGGTGAGGTGGAGGCTGTTCTCATCCAGATTGTGCCAGAAACTACCCGTAACGATATGACCTAACGGATACGTAAAGTCATGTGCTACCATTTTAGGTTCGCCGGTAGTGCCGGAAGTGAAGTACATCAGTGAGATGTCGTCATTCGTATTGGCATGTCTCGGGCGGATGAA
Source organism: Bacteroides sp. 1_1_14 (assembly GCF_000162515.1). NCBI lineage: Bacteria > Pseudomonadati > Bacteroidota > Bacteroidia > Bacteroidales > Bacteroidaceae > Bacteroides > Bacteroides sp. 1_1_14. The sequence continues at coordinate 337,290 of NZ_GG774708.1, forward strand.
AGGGGCAGCGTTATCGATTCCCTGATGGAAATCTTCGAATCCTTCCGGAACTTCCGGACCTACACTGACCAGCTTTTCCACGCTCGGACACTCGGGAAGAGCATCTTTGATGTGTTGCAGTATGATTCCTTCGCCGGCAGCCACAATCATTTTGATGTCGGCAGCGTTGCAGCGATAGATGATATCTTTCTTTGTCAGCAGGTGAGTGGCGGGGATCACCGTTGCTCCCAGCTTATGCAGGGCGATGGTGCTGTACCAGAACTCATAGCGGCGCTTCAGAATCAGCATCACCATGTCTCCGCGACCGATGCCGAGGCTCTGGAAGTAAGAGGCCGTCATGTCCGTATAGCGTTTCATGTCGGCGAAGGAGAACTGACGGCTTTCGCCTTGGTCATTGGTCCAGAGCAGAGCGTTCTTGTCGGGTTGTTCGGCAGCCCAGGCGTCTACTACATCGTAGCCGAAGTTGAAATTCTCCGGTACGTTTATTTTCAGGTTCTTGATGAAATCCTCTTGTGAGGCAAAGCTAGTCTGTGCTAAAAATCTTTCTACCATAACGTTATTACATAATTACGGCCAGAAAACGTACCGTTTTGCCATCGAGCGCTTTCATGCCATGTGGAAGTTTTGAATTAAAATAAATACTGTCTCCTTGGTTCAGGATGATTTCCTTGCCCTCGATGTTGATAAGCATACGGCCTTCAACCACCAGGTTGAATTCCTGTCCGTTGTGGTGGTTATAATGGATCGGCTCATCGTCTCCCTTCGGTTCGACCGTGACGATGAAAGGATCGGCGGTGCGGTTCATGAAGCCCGACGCCAGTGACTGGTATTTGTAAGCCCTGGTACGTTCGATGCTGACTCCTTTGCCGGCACGGGTCACGAAGTAGCTGTTCATTTTCGGCTCTTCGCCAAACATCAAAGCATCCAGTGCGATGTTGTAGGTACGGGCTATCTTTTGTAGCATACTAACGGAAATGTCGTATTGTCCTGTCTCTGCGAGCCGGTATTCTTCGGCAGATATGTCGCAGTCGCGGGCGATATCTTCAGACGTTAGTTCCAGTACGTCACGTAATCCGCGAAGGCGTTCTGCGATCTGTTTAATTTGGTCATTCATACAAGTGGTTGTTTTTTGATTATTAATAATTTTGCGGTATTATTTGGATGCTTTCATCGCTTTGATGACGGCGGAGGTAAATCCGTTGTGTTCCAGTTCGTTGATTCCCTTGATCGTAATTCCGCCCGGAGTAGTCACTTTGTCGATTTCCACGCTGGGGTGGGTGTCATTGTTCAGAATTAATGCGGCGGCTCCCTTGACGGACTGGGCTACCATTTCCATCGCATCTTTGGGACGGATGCCCATTTCGATGCCGGCCTGCATGGCTGCCTGGATGTATTTCAATACGTAAGCGATGCCGCAGGAAGTCAGTGCCGTGGTGGCGGCTATCTTATCTTCGGGGATGAGCATGGCCATTCCCATTTCGTTGAACAGGCGGAGCATAAACAGGTTCTGTTCATCGTTCGTGTTGCGTGCCGCGATAAGCGTCATACTTTCCAGTTCGCTGATGGCAGTGTTCGGAATCAGGCGGAACATCGGCATCTCCGGTGCTATCACAAAGTGTGCGAGTTCTTCAAAACTGATACCTGCCGCTACGGATACGAGCGTCTGTTTGCTCTTCAGCTTCAACTCGCGCATGACGGACTCCACAAACCAAGGCTTCACGGCGAGAATGACAACATCTGCTCCCGTTGCCGCTTCCGTATTGCTCAGAGTGGTGGAAATGCCCGGAAATTCTTCTTTCAGTTTCTCCAGTTTGCCTGCGCTGGGGTTGGATACAATGATATCTGAGTCTGCTATCAGACTTCCTTTTGCCAGGCCGCGGGCTATAGAACCACCCATGTTTCCTGCACCGATAATAGCTATTTTCATATGCGCTTCTTTTTTAATGTATTCTTACAGACAAAGGTAACGGTAAATTGCGAAAAAACAAAAAGCAGCCTGAATAAGAACTGTTTTTCTGTTCGAGGCTGCTTTTTTGTTCGCTGTTTATTAATCAAATATCAGTTAGAGTACTCTTTTGAAACGGGCAAGGAACTCGTCCGCTTCCTCCATGCTGAGGCAGAGAGGGGGCAATAAGCGGAGTACATTTGTCCCGCTGGCTCCCGTAAATACGTGTTCGTCGTAGATGAGGCGGCTGCGCAATTCCTTGATCGGTTCTTCAAATTCGAGTCCGATCATCAGTCCGCGTCCGCGCACTTCTTTGATTTGCGGGAATTTCTTGAGTTCTTCCAGCAGGTAGTCGCCGACTGCTTTTGCATTTTCTACCAGATTGTCCTGTTCGATGACGTCCATTACGGCAAGAGCTGCCGAGCAGGCCAGGTGATTTCCGCCGAATGTAGTTCCCAGTTGTCCGTAGACGGGCTTGAACATCGGGCTGATCAGTACACCTGCCATCGGGAATCCGTTTCCGATGCCTTTGGCTACGGTGATGATGTCTGGCTGGATATGGTTGTATTGATGGGCAAAGAATTTTCCGCTACGGCCGTATCCACTCTGGATTTCGTCCAGAATCAGAATCGTTCCGGTTTCGGTACAAACCTTGCGAAGTTCCTGCATAAATTCGGTAGTCGGTATTTTGATACCGCCCACTCCTTGTATTCCTTCGATGATAACAGCGCATACGTCACCTTTCGCCAGTTCCTGCTTCATCGCTTCGATGTCATTCAGAGGGAGATAGGTCACATGACCGTTGTTGTTGATCGGAGCAATGATGGTGGGGTTGTTCGTAGCCTCCACTGCAAGGGATGTACGTCCGTGGAAGGCTTTGCTGAAAGAAATGACTTTGGTGCGTCCGTTATAGAAAGAAGCCAGCTTCAGCGCGTTTTCATTGGCTTCGGCTCCGCTGTTGATCAGAAACAGCGAGTAGTCTTCATAACCGGAAATCTTTCCCAATCGTTCGGCTACTTGTTGCTGCAGCTTATTGATCACCGAGTTTGAATAGAAACCAAGGGTTGCTACCTGATTGCTGATCATCTCCACATAGTGGGGATGCGCGTGTCCGATGGAGATGACGGCATGGCCTCCGTAGAGGTCCAGATATTCCGTACCGTTCTCATCCCATACCTTACAGCCTTGTCCTTTGACTATATTGATGTCATATAAAGGATATACGTCGAATAATTTCATAATTCTTCTGTTTTTAGAAAGCGGAAGGTTTCAGCCGTAATCCTACGGTTTCTTCCAGGTTGAACATCAGGTTCATGTTATGAACTGCTTGTCCGCTGGCACCCTTCAGCAAGTTGTCGATACAGGAGATAATCAGTAATTTGTCACCATGTTTCTCCAGATGTATCAGACATTTATTGGTATTTACGACTTGTTTCAAGTCTATATTCTTATCTACAATATGCACGAAGGAGTCTTTTGCATAATATTCCTCATACATGCGAACGATTTCTTCGAGTGCAACTTTCGTTTTTACGACAAGAGTGGCAAAGATGCCGCGCGGGAAATCTCCCCGATAAGGAATAAAGTCGATCTCTGAATCGAAGCTGTTCTGCAACTGCTTCAGTGATTGCTTGATTTCCGGTACGTGCTGATGATCGAAGGCCTTGTATATACTGATGTTATTGTTACGCCAACTGAAATGACTGGTAGCACCGGGCTTCACGCCGGCACCGGTACTTCCGGTGATGGCATTGACCGAAACATCGCCTGTCAACATCAGATTCTTGGCTAGCGGAAGCAAACCTAACTGGATGCAGGTAGCAAAACAACCGGGGTTGGCTACGTGCTTCGCCGTACAGGTAGCACGACGGTTCAGTTCCGGCAGACCGTAGATGAAGTCATGATCGTCACTCTTGATGCGATAATCCATCGAGAGGTCGATGATTTTCAAATCTTCCGGCACGTTGTGGCTTTCCATGAATTTCTTCGTGTCACCGTGGGCGGTACAGAAGAATAGTACATCTATTGCGTCCAGAGGTAACTGGTCGGTAAATCTCAGGTCGGTTTCTCCGTAGAGTCCTTCGTGTACGTCGGTGATTCGGTTTCCGGCATTACTGCTGCTGTTGATGAATACGATTTCAGTTTCCGGATGGTTGAGCAGCAGACGGATTAATTCGCCTGCTGTATATCCTGCGCCACCAATGATTCCTGCTTTAATCATATCTCTTCGTCTTTATGGTTATTGTAGTAAACACGCAGCGGAGTAGAAGTTACCTTAATAAAGCCCTTAGCATCTTCGGCTGTCCAGCCCTTCTGCATTTCACCATATTCGCCGAACTTCGTTTTCACGAGGTCGTCTTCCGATTCTACACCGACGGTAGAGAAAGAAAGCGGGCGGAGCTCGAGGATTGCCGTACCGTTAACGTTACGCTGGCTTTCCTGAAGCATGGCTTCGATGTCACGCATCACCGGTTCGAGATACTGGCTTTCGTGGAGGAACATTCCGTACCAGTTGGCCACCTGATCTTTCCAGTATTGCTGCCATTTGCTCAATGTGTATTTTTCGAGGAAGCGGTGAGCACCGATAATCAACATCGGAGCGGCAGCCTCGAAACCCACACGGCCTTTGATGCCGATAATCGTATCGCCCACGTGCATATCACGTCCGATACCGTATGCGGCACCGATCTCTTCTACCTTCTGGATAGCTTGGATCGGATCATCGAATGTTTCGTCATTGACAGCTTTCAGTTCTCCCTTTTCGAAAGTGAGACGGAGTTGTTCGCTGCCTTCTTTTTCCACATGTTTCAGGTAGGCTGTTTCCGGTAATCCCTGTGCGGAGTCGAGGATTTCGCCACCACAGATGGATGTACCCCACAAACCTACGTTATAAGAGTATTTCAGTTTGGTGAAGTCCGCGCTGAAACCATGTTTGTTCAGATAGTCGATTTCTTCCTGACGGCTTAATGCCATATCACGGGTCAGCGTGATGATTTCTACATTCGGAGCCAGTACAAGGAAAGTCATGTCAAAACGAATCTGGTCGTTACCTGCTCCGGTAGAACCGTGGGCAATGGCATCCGCACCGATTTCGTTGGCATAACGTGCGATGGCCAATGCCTGGAAGATACGTTCCGAGCTGACAGAGATCGGGTAAGTACCATTACGCAGCACATTTCCGAAAACCATATATTTCAGACTCTTTTCGTAGTATTCCTGAGTAACGTCCAATGTTACATATTTCACTGCTCCCAGTTTGTAGGCGTTTTCTTCGTTTGTCTTCAGCTGTTCTTCGCTGAAACCGCCCGTATTGGCACAAGCTGCATATACTTCGTAACCTTTTTCTTTAGCGAGGTACATGACGGTGAACGATGTGTCCAGTCCGCCGCTGAATGCCACCACTACTTTTTTCTTCTTTTCTTCCATAGTGCTGTATATATTAAATGTTATTTCTTTCTTGTTCTTTTTTTATGTTCCGCGGGTCTGTCGGATCGTACAGCATGGCTGTGCAGATGCAGAACTTACGGTTTTTAGCTACCAGTATATCGTGGTTGGTGCAGCCTTCGCATCCTTTCCAGAAAGCCTCGTCGTCTGTCAGTTCATTGAAAGTGACAGGGACATATCCTAGTTCGGTGTTCATTTTCATCACTGCGGCTCCGGATGTCAGACTGAAAATCTTAGCTTTCGGCCATCGGAGACGTGCCAGTTGGAAAGATGCTTGTTTGATGCGCTTTGCCAATCCTAATCCGCGAAAATCGGGATGTACAATCAGACCGGAGGTTGCTACGTATTGCTTGTTTCCCCATGATTCGATATAGGTGAAACCTGCGAATGTGTCGCCACAGAGCGCGATTATTGCTTTGCCCTCTTTCATTTTAGTCGCTACGTATTCGTGTGTGCGCTCTGCGATTCCGGTTCCTCGTACGGCAGCAGCATTTCTGATAGTTTCCAAAATAGTGTCAACGTAAACCTCATGTGAGGCGTCGGCTACCATAACATCTATTTGTTGAGTGTCCATTTCTTTATATATAATATAGGTATAGTTATTCGATATTCGGAATGATGAGCGACAAAAGCTGACGTACTTTGCTTGTGGCTACTCCTTCACGCAGAACCAGCATGATGGTATCGTCGCCGGCAATGGTTCCCAGAATCTCGCTGAACTCATTGTTGTCGATATCATAAGCCATGCTGCTGGCGTAACCGGGACGGGTACGGATAACAGCTATATTGCCGGAAAACTGTAGGGAGATAAATCCATTGTTGCGCAACATCTCACCGGCACTCTGGTCAGTGGAACGTTTATACATGATGTTATTCGGCAATACATATACATACTTGCCGTTCATACTGGCAGCTTTGGCTACTTTCAGTTGTTTCAAGTCGCGGGAGAGGGTGGCTTGTGTCAGTTCGAAGCCTTCACGGTTCAGCTCTTGCAGTAGTTCTTCCTGCGAGCCTACCTCCTTGCTTGAGATAATCATTTTGATGGCGTCTAACCGATTTGCTTTCTTCTTCATTGTATAATTATTCTAAGAATGGCGCAAAATTATGCATTATTTCGGAGAAAACATGCATAAATCATGCTTTTTTTGCATAAAAAGTAAAATTTATACTGATGTAAGGTTTGGCTATGCAGATTTGTGTCAAAATGCACATCCTTTCTATCAAAATGCGTAAGGAAAAGGAGGAAGGAACCGCCTATCTTTGCAATGTATGTAAATGGATACCTTAAATATATAGACAAAATACCATGAAACAGAACTTTTTTGCAGTCGACCTGGGCGCAACAAGCGGCCGTACAATCTTAGGCTCTTTTATTGAAGGCGGATTAAATCTGGAGGAGATTAATCGTTTTCCTAACCACTTGATCGAGGTGGGTGGACATTTCTATTGGGATATTTATGCATTATACCGTCACATTATCGACGGATTGAAATTGGTAGCTCACCGTGGAGAATCTATTGCCTCTATCGGTATAGATACATGGGGAGTAGATTTCGTCCTCCTTGGAAAAGATGGAAACCTGCTTCGCCAGCCTTATGCATATCGTGATCCGCATACGGTAGGAGCACCGGAAGCCTTTTTCTCTCGTATCTCTCGTAGCGAGGTATATGGTAAAACTGGTATTCAGGTAATGAATTTTAATTCACTTTTCCAATTAGATACTTTGCGTCGCAATCATGACAGTGCATTGGAGGCAGCAGACAAAGTTCTGTTTATGCCGGATGCGTTGAGCTATATGCTGACCGGGAAGATGGTAACCGAATATACCATTGCTTCCACTGCCCAATTAGTGAATGCACATACGCAACGTCTGGAACCGGAGTTGCTGAAAGCAGTCGGACTGCAAGAAGAGAATTTCGGTCGTTTTGTCTTCCCAGGTGAGAAGATAGGAACATTGACTGAAGAAGTGCAAAAGATAACAGGATTGGGGGCAATTCCTGTGATTGCGGTGGCCGGACATGATACCGGATCTGCTGTAGCAGCTGTTCCCGCACTTGATCGTAATTTCGCATATTTGAGTAGCGGTACTTGGTCGCTGATGGGGGTGGAAACAGATGCACCGGTAATCACTGCTGAAACAGAGGCTTTGAACTTTACGAATGAAGGTGGCGTAGAAGGCACAATTCGCCTTTTGAAGAATATTTGTGGAATGTGGTTGCTGGAACGTTGCCGTCTGAATTGGGGAGATACGAGCTATCCGGAATTAATAACCGAAGCGGATTCGTGTGAACCATTCCGTAGTTTAATCAATCCGGATGACGACTGTTTTGCAAATCCTGCGGATATGGAACAGGCCATTCGTGAATATTGCCGGACTACTGGGCAGCCGGTTCCTGAGCAACGTGGACAAATAGTACGTTGTATCTTTGAGAGTCTGGCTTTGCGTTACCGTCAGGTGTTGGAGAACTTGCGTGCGCTTTCTCCTCGTCCTATCGAAACTCTGCATGTGATTGGTGGAGGTAGCCGTAATGACTTGTTGAATCAGTTTACTGCTAATGCTATCGGCATCCCGGTTGTGGCAGGACCGTCTGAGGCAACAGCTATCGGTAATGTCATGATTCAGGCAATGACGATGGGAGAGGCGACGGATGTTGCTGGTATGCGTCAGTTGATAAGCCGTTCAATTCCGTTGAAGACTTATCACCCACAGGATATGGCAGCCTGGGATGCGGCTTATATCCATTTTAAAAACTGCGTTCGATAAATTCCGGAGAATCAAGAAATAACCGACAGAATAATATTAACTTTTAATAATAGAATATCATGAAAAAAGAAGAAATGATTCAGAAAGCGTATGAGATTGCTGTTGAACGCTATGCAGCAGTAGGTGTAGATACTGAAAAGGTACTGAAAACCATGCAGGACTTCCACTTGTCACTTCATTGCTGGCAGGCTGATGATGTAACGGGATTTGAAGTGCAGGCAGGTGCACTGAGCGGAGGTATTCAGGCAACCGGTAATTATCCGGGCAAAGCTCGCAATATTGATGAACTGCGTGCCGACATTCTGAAAGCCGCTTCTTATATTCCGGGTACACACCGTTTGAACCTGCACGAAATCTACGGGGATTTTCAAGGTAAAGTGGTAGACCGCGATCAGGTAGAGCCTGAACATTTCAAGAGCTGGATTGAATGGGGTAAAGAGCATAACATGAAACTCGATTTCAACTCTACTTCATTCTCGCATCCGAAATCTGGTGATTTGTCACTGTCTAATCCGGATGAGGGCATCCGTCAGTTCTGGATTGAGCATACCAAACGTTGTCGTGCCGTTGCCGAAGAAATGGGTAAGGCGCAGGGTGACCCGTGTATCATGAATCTTTGGGTACATGACGGAAGCAAGGATATCACTGTAAACCGCATGAAATATCGTGCATTGTTGAAAGATTCTCTGGATCAGATATTTGCTACTGAATATAAAAACATGAAAGACTGTATTGAATCAAAAGTATTCGGTATCGGTCTGGAAAGCTATACAGTAGGTTCCAATGACTTCTACATCGGTTATGGCGCATCCCGTAATAAGATGGTAACTTTGGATACCGGTCACTTCCATCCGACTGAAAGTGTTGCCGACAAAGTATCTTCTCTTTTGCTTTATGTGCCCGAATTGATGCTGCACGTAAGCCGTCCGGTTCGTTGGGATTCCGACCACGTAACCATTATGGATGATCCTACAATGGAACTGTTCAGTGAAATTGTTCGTTGCGGTGCGTTGGAACGCGTACACTACGGTCTCGACTATTTCGATGCTTCTATCAACCGTATCGGTGCTTACGTTGTCGGTAGCCGTGCTGCTCAGAAATGTATGACACGTGCTTTGCTCGAACCGATTGCCAAGCTGCGTGAATACGAAGCTAACGGACAGGGATTCCAGCGTCTGGCTCTGCTCGAAGAAGAGAAAGCGCTTCCATGGAATGCAGTATGGGATATGTTCTGCTTGAAGAACAACGTTCCGGTAGGCGAAGATTTCATTGCAGAAATCGAAAAGTACGAAGCGGAAGTAACTTCTAAACGATAAGTGATGGATATTCTAATAGGCTTGTTGATTATAGCCATCGGTAGCTTTTGCCAGTCCAGTTCCTATGTACCTATTAAAAAGGTGAAGGAATGGAGCTGGGAAAGCTTCTGGTTAGTACAAGGTGTGTTTGCCTGGTTAGTGTTCCCGTTCCTGGGATCACTGCTGGGGATACCCGCAGGAGGCAGTTTGTTCGACTTGTGGGGAGCCGGAGGTGCTGGAATGAGCATCTTTTATGGTGTATTATGGGGAATAGGCGGATTGACTTTCGGACTCTCCATGCGTTATCTGGGTGTTGCGCTTGGACAAAGTATTGCATTAGGTACTTGTGCCGGATTCGGAACCCTTTTTCCTGCCATCTTCGCCGGAACCAATCTGTTCGAAGGTAACGGACTGATTCTTCTTCTAGGAGTTTGTATTACGCTGGCGGGTATTGCTATCATTGGTTATGCCGGTGGCTTGCGTGCACAGAATATGAGCGAAGAAGAAAAACGGGCTGCCGTAAAAGACTTTGCATTGACAAAAGGTTTGCTGGTAGCACTTCTTGCGGGTGTGATGAGTGCCTGCTTTGCTTTGGGACTGGATGCCGGAACTCCTATCAAGGAAGCTGCTTTGGCAGGTGGTGTGGATGGACTTTATGCAGGTCTTCCTGTTATCTTCCTCGTGACTTTAGGCGGATTCATGACAAATGCCGCTTACTGCCTGCAGCAGAATATAGCTAATAAGTCTGTCGGTGACTATGCCAAAGGAAAGGTATGGGGTAACAATCTCGTCTTCTGTGCGTTGGCCGGTGTGCTGTGGTATATGCAGTTCTTCGGATTGGAAATGGGTAAGAGCTTCCTCACGGAAAGTCCCGTGTTGCTGGCTTTCTCATGGTGTATCCTGATGGCGCTGAACGTAACCTTTAGTAATGTATGGGGAATCATCCTGAAAGAGTGGAAAGGAGTATCTGCCAAAACAATCACAGTGTTGATCTGTGGTTTGGTAGTCTTGATCTTCTCACTGGTATTCCCGAACTTGTTTTAATAATAAATAGATATGAAATCAATTTTAGAAAATCGTCCGGCACTTGCCAAAGAAGTAAACAAGGTAGCTGAAGTTGCCGGATACTTGTGGCAAAAAGGATGGGCTGAACGTAACGGTGGTAATATCACTGTAAATATCACAGAGTTTGTAGACGATGAAATCCGTCGGATGGAACCGATTAGCGAAGTAAAATCCATTGGCGTTACATTGCCTTATCTGAAAGGATGTTACTTTTATTGCAAAGGAACCAACAAACGCATGCGTGATCTGGCTCGCTGGCCGATGGAAAATGGTTCGGTGATTCGCATTTTAGATGATTGCGCCAGCTATGTGATCATTGCCGACGAAGCGGTGGCGCCGACTTCGGAACTGCCTTCCCACCTGAGCGTACACAATGATTTGCTGAGCAAGAATTCTCCTTATAAAGCATCTGTCCATACTCACCCGATCGAACTGATTGCCATGACTCATTGCGAGAAGTTCCTTCAGAAAGATGTGGCAACCAATCTGTTATGGAGTATGATTCCTGAAACGAAGGCGTTCTGTCCGAGAGGTCTGGGTATCATTCCTTATAAATTGCCTAGTTCGGTAGAGTTGGCGGAAGCCACTATCAAGGAATTGCAGGACTATGATGTAGTCATGTGGGAAAAACACGGTGTTTTTGCCGTAGACTGCGATGCTATGCAGGCTTTTGATCAGATTGACGTGCTGAATAAGTCGGCGCTGATCTATATTGCTACGAAGAATATGGGCTTCGAACCGGATGGTATGAGTCAGGAACAAATGAAAGAAATGTCCGTTGCTTTCAATCTTCCTAAATAATACTTGTATTAATCACTGAATTTATCTACTTTAGCGACCGCAGCATTTTCTATCGATGGAGAATGTTGCGGTAACTTTAAAATTATGACACAACTATGAATCGCATTATTCTGAATGAGACCTCTTATTTCGGTGCAGGATGCCGGAGTGTAATTGCTGTGGAAGCAGCCAGACGTGGCTTTAAGAAAGCCTTTTTCGTAACAGATAAAGACCTTATCAAATTTGGTGTTGCGGCCGAAATCATTAAAGTATTTGATGACAATCATATTCCGTATGAACTTTATAGTGATGTAAAGGCTAACCCTACCATTGCTAATGTGCAGAATGGTGTGGCTGCCTATAAGGCTTCCGGTGCAGACTTTATCGTAGCTTTGGGTGGTGGTTCTTCTATCGACACGGCAAAGGGGATTGGTATTGTTGTGAATAACCCGGATTTTGCCGATGTGAAATCTTTGGAAGGTGTGGCTGATACCAAACATAAGGCTGTTCCTACCTTTGCATTGCCTACTACTGCCGGAACTGCTGCTGAAGTGACTATCAATTATGTGATTATCGACGAAGATGCACGCAAGAAAATGGTATGTGTAGACCCGAACGATATCCCTGCTGTAGCTATTGTAGATCCGGAACTGATGTATTCCATGCCGAAAGGACTGACTGCCGCTACAGGTATGGACGCGCTGACTCACGCTATCGAAAGTTATATAACTCCGGGTGCATGGGCTATGAGTGATATGTTCGAACTGAAAGCGATTGAAATGATTGCTCAGAACTTGAAAGCGGCGGTAGATAACGGTAAAGACACAGTTGCCCGCGAAGCAATGTCGCAGGCTCAATATATTGCCGGCATGGGATTCTCCAATGTAGGTTTGGGAATCGTACATTCCATGGCTCACCCGTTGGGCGCTTTCTATGATACTCCTCACGGCGTTGCCAATGCGTTGTTGTTGCCTTATGTCATGGAGTACAATGCAGAGTCTCCGGCTGCTCCGAAATATATCCATATTGCCAAGGCGATGGGCGTCAATACAGACGGTATGACAGAAGCTGAAGGTGTGAAGGCGGCTATCGAGGCAGTGAAAGCGCTTTCTCTGAGTATCGGTATCCCACAGAAATTGCATGAAATCAATGTGAAGGAAGAGGATATTCCGGCATTGGCGGTGGCTGCATTCAATGACGTTTGCACAGGTGGTAATCCACGTCCTACGTCAGTAGCGGAAATTGAAGTATTATATCGGAAAGCATTCTGATTTTAATTGTATAAGGTTTGTTTTTTATAAGCATCCGGAGGATCTGGACAGGTGCTCCGGATGTTTTTTTACTGTTTAGCGTGTGTTTTTTGAAAATAATTCCTACTTTTGTTCAATTCAATTGTATGAAAACACGCCTGTATGACTGAGGATAATAATCTGGGATTAGAATTTAAATACTTGATAGTTAATGACATGGACCGCAAATTCGGTCTGTGGGTGAATACGGTTGGCTATCAGTCTATCCCTCCCGATTCTCCTTATCCGCTGAAGGAGCATCCGTCCGGTTACTACTTCAATGCCGAAAAAGGAAGAGTATTGCGGGAATATCAATTGGTCTATATTACAAAAGGGCGCGGTTTGTTTTCTTCCGATTCTACTCCTGAAAGACAAGTTTGTAAAGGTCGGCTGATGGTGTTGTTTCCCGGACAGTGGCATACTTATTATCCATTGCGGCAGACCGGATGGACGGAATATTACATTGGTTTTGAAGGTCCGGCGATTGATACGATTGTGGGCGATGCCTTTCTTTCTCAGGAAAGACAGATATTGGAAGTCGGTATTAATGAAGAACTGGTATCTTTGTTTTCCCGCGCTTTGGAAGTGGCAGAAGCGGATAAAATATCTGCCCAGCAATACCTTTCCGGAATCGTACTTCACATGATTGGTATGATTCTTTCGATTTCCAAGAATAAGGTCTTCGAGATGAGTGATGTCGATCAGAAGATCGAACAGGCAAAGATACTTATGAATGAAAATGTATCCGGCAATATTGATCCGGAGGAACTGGCGATGAGACTGAATATCAGTTACTCATGGTTCCGCAGGGTTTTTAAGGAATATACCGGCTATGCACCCGCCAAATATTTTCAGGAACTGAAACTTCGTAAAGCCAAGCAAATGTTGGTGGGAACTTCCCAGTCAGTAAAAGAAATTTCTTTTTTTCTGGGCTTCCAGTCTACCGAATATTTTTTCTCCTTTTTCAAAAAACGTACCGGGCTTACTCCGCTTGAATACCGCTCGTTCGGTCGGGAAGAATAAACATAAAGTTATTTATTGTTAATCTCCTCGATGTGATTTAACCTTTCCGTTTTAATCTGGTCAAATATAATATTGCAATGATGCAATCAGTTTATTATCAGATTAACTATAAAAGAAAAAAGAAATGAAAAGAATCGTATTTTGGATGGTAGCTTTGCTACTGATGAGTGGTATGGCAATGGCACAAGGAAATCGCCAGGGTGGAAGACAACAGATGGATCCGAAAACCCGTGCGGAACGTATGACAGAGCGTATGGTGAAAGAATACTCTTTGAATGAAGATCAAAAGCAACAATTACAGGATGTCAACCTTACATGGGTGCAAAAGATGGCTGCTAATCAGGGCGGACGTTCGAAAGATAATAAAGCTGCCAAGATGACTAAGGAAGAGCGGGAAAAGAAGATGGCGGAAATGAAGAAGTCCCGTGAAGATTATGATGCCCAGTTGAAGAAGATTATGACTAAAGAACAATACGATAGCTATGTGAAAAAACAGGCTGAACGTGAGAAACAGATGAAAGAAGGGCGTCAGAACCGGCAAAAAAGACAAGGGTAATATAGATTGTAATGAATGGATGTACTTCCTTTCGGAAGAAGAATTAAGGAGATACTACTGATTTTTGAGGTAGTATCTTTTTTTGTATTCGGGTGATTCTTATTTTGCTTCTTGAGGTTGTGAACAAGTCACATCCTGCTTGTTTAAAAACGAGTCTCTTATGTAGTTAATTTGTTTGTTACTAATTAATTAACCTGTTAATAACTTTATTGATAACGTGGTTGATATAAAATTGGGATTGTGAATAAACGAACTGTAAACAGTGGAATCTAACCGGAGAGAGATAAAAAAAGAACCGCTTGAAAAGCGATTCTTTAGTAAGTTGCGGAGATCCGACTCGAACGAATGACCTTTGGGTTATGAGCCCAACGAGCTACCAACTGCTCCACTCCGCGATGTTTAACGGGTGCAAAGGTACGGCTTTTCTTGAATAAAACAAATTATTCTCCAATTATTTTTTAGAAAAAAGATTGTGTTATCTATATTGTGCTGAAAATGAGAGAAGTATTGATGGAACTTTTTTTTAGTACCTATTAATATACAAATGTTAATATTCTGTGCGTTTTCTTGTGTGGTCTAAAGAAAAGAATTACTTTTGCTCAAAATATTCAGCAATGTGCAATTTGTATAACCTATGACCGTATCAAAAACGAAAGCCAAGTTAGTAGACGTTGCCCGCCAGCTTTTCGCAAAGATGGGGGTGGAGAACACTACAATGAACGATATCGCCCTCGCTTCGAAAAAAGGTAGAAGAACGCTTTATACCTATTTTAAAAGTAAGGATGAAATCTATTTGGCTGTTGTAGAATCGGAATTGGATATCTTGTCGGATATGATGAAGAGGGTGGCTGATAAAAATATTTCGCCGGACGACAAACTGTTGGAACTGATATATACCCGATTGGATGCAGTAAAGGAGGTCGTTTATCGGAATGGAACCCTGCGTGCTTATTTCTTCCGTGATATATGGCGGGTAGAAAAAGTGCGAAAGAAATTTGATGCGAAAGAAATCCAGATTTTTAAGACTGTTCTTTTGGAAGGTCAGGCGAAAGGAGTGTTTCACATTGATGATGTGGAGATGACTGCCGATTTGATACATTACTGTGTGAAGGGAATTGAAGTTCCTTATATCCGTGGGCATATAGGAGCTCATCTAGACGAAGAAACAAGAAATAAATATGTGTCCAACATTGTGTTTGGCGCACTGCATAGAACAGAAATTTAATTAAATAACTTTTAGTATGGGATTATTAGACGGAAAAACAGCCATTGTAACCGGTGCCGCCCGTGGTATTGGTAAGGCTATCGCTCTGAAGTTTGCTGCCGAAGGTGCAAACATTGCATTTACTGACCTGGTCATTGACGAAAATGCAGAAAAAACAAGGGTAGAACTGGAAGCAATGGGGGTGAAAGCCAAAGGTTATGCTTCTAACGCTGCTAACTTTGAAGATACTGCAAAGGTCGTAGAAGAAATCCATAAGGACTTCGGACGTATCGATATTCTGGTGAACAACGCAGGTATCACTCGCGACGGGCTGATGATGCGTATGAGCGAACAACAATGGGATATGGTAATCAATGTGAACCTGAAGTCAGCGTTCAACTTTATCCACGCTTGTACACCTGTCATGATGCGTCAGAAAGCTGGTAGCATTATCAATATGGCATCTGTGGTAGGTGTTCACGGTAATGCGGGACAGGCTAACTATGCTGCTTCCAAAGCCGGTATGATTGCATTGGCCAAGTCTATCGCACAAGAATTGGGCTCTCGTGGTATCCGCGCCAACGCCATTGCTCCGGGATTCATCCTGACAGATATGACTGCCGCTCTTTCTGACGAAGTAAGAGCTGAATGGGCAAAGAAAATTCCTTTGCGTCGTGGCGGTACTCCTGAAGATGTGGCAAACATCGCTACCTTCCTGGCATCAGATATGTCTTCTTACGTATCAGGTCAGGTGATTCAGGTAGATGGTGGTATGAATATGTAATCGAACAGTATGACTGTCGTATACGAAGACAACCATATAATTGTAGTCAACAAGACCGCTTCCGAGATTGTCCAGGCAGACAAGACGGGCGATACACCGCTTTCGGAAACTGTGAAGCAGTACCTGAAAGAGAAGTATCATAAACCCGGAAATGTTTTCATCGGTGTGACACACCGGCTGGACCGCCCCGTAAGCGGTCTTGTTATTTTTGCCAAAACGAGTAAGGCACTCACCCGTCTGAACGAGATGTTCCGTACCAGTGAAGTGAAAAAGACCTACTGGGCAGTAGTGAAGAATGCCCCCAAAGAGCCGGAAGGTGAATTGGTGCATTATCTGGCACGTAACGAGAAGCAGAACAAGAGTTTTGCTTATGACAAAGAAGTGCCGAACAGCAAGAAAGCGATTCTGAATTACCGGCTGATCGGACATTCGGAGAATTACTATCTGCTTGAAGTAGACTTGAAAACCGGACGTCATCATCAGATTCGTTGCCAGTTGGCAAAAATGGGATGTCCCATTAAAGGAGACCTTAAATATGGCGCTCCGCGTTCCAATCCCGATGGCAGTATTTGCCTGCATGCGCGGAAGGTACGCTTCATCCATCCCGTGTCAAAAGAGCTGATAGAGCTCGAAGCCCCTCTTCCCGAAGGAAATTTATGGAAAGGATTTGAACTGCTTTAGTCAGTGCAAGTCCTTTTTCTTTTGCCAAAAGAGTAAATATCCCTGCCATCCATTCGGTAAACTCTGGCGACAGCCTGATAGTTCCGGAATAGAGTTTATATTTGCATCATGAAAACTATAATTCATGAAGTAAATCCTACCATGAAACAATTTCGAATTAACAAGAAAAATACAGATGAACGCATTTAAACTTTTAATGGCTGCTTCCTGCTTTTTAGGTCTGGCAACGAGCGGAGTGGCAAAACAGGACTATTCAAAGAGTGAGGGATTGTTACAGTATGTCGATCCTTATATCGGCTCCGGTTTTCACGGGCATGTATTTGTCGGAACGAGTGTTCCGTACGGCATGGTGCAACTCGGACCCAACAATATCCATAAAGGCTGGGACTGGTGTTCGGGATATCATTATTCCGACAGTATTCTGATTGGTTTCTCTCATACTCATTTAAGCGGTACGGGATGTACCGATCTGGGGGATATTCTGATTATGCCTCTCAATGAAATCCGTACTCCCAGAGGTAACCAGGATGATATACGTGACGGTTATGCGTCGAAATACTCACATGACAATGAGATAGCCCGTCCGGAATATTATTCTTTAATTCTGGACAGATACAATATCAAGGCCGAACTGACAGCTACTGACCGGGTAGGTTTTCATCGTTATACCTATCCCGAAGGAAAACCGGCCTCTATACTGATTGACCTGCGTGAAGGAAACGGTTCCAATGCATACGACAGCTATATCCGCAAAGTAGATGACTATACAGTGGAAGGTTATCGGTATGTCAGAGGGTGGAGCCCGTCGCGAAAAGTATACTTTGTGCTGAAGAGCGATCAGAAGATCGAGAAATTTACAGCTTATGACGATAATACCCCCAAACTTTGGGATCAACTGAAAGTAGAATCGGTGAAAAGTGTGCTTACTTTCGGCAATGTGAAAGAAGTAAAGATTAAAGTGGCTATTTCTTCCGTAAGTTGTGACAATGCAGCGATGAACCTGCAAGCGGAACTTTCTCACTGGGACTTCGACAAGGTGGTGAAGATGAGCAGTGACCGCTGGAACAAACAGTTGGATAAGATGACCGTAGAATCAGACGATGAGGCTGCCAAACGTGTGTTTTATACCGCACACTATCATACCATGATCGCTCCTACATTGTATTGTGATGTCAATGGTGAGTATCGGGGGATGAATGATATGATTTACACAGACCCGAAGAAAGCGAATTATACTACTCTCTCCCTTTGGGATACTTATCGCGCCTTGAATCCTCTGATGACTATCATTCAGCCCGAAATGGTGGACAATGTAATTAATTCAATGCTTTCCATTTATCGGCAACAGGATAAACTTCCTATCTGGCCTTTGATGAGCGGTGAAACAAATTGTATGCCGGGATATAGCTCTGTTCCGGTGATTGCAGATGCTTATCTGAAAGGATTTACCGGATTTGATGCGGAAGAAGCCTTGGCGGCTATGAAAGCGACAGCAACTTATGAAAGGCAGAACGGAGTTCCTTACGTGATGGCCAAAGGGTATATCCCTGCTGATAAAATCCACGAAGCTACTTCCATCGCTATGGAATATGCAGTAGATGACTGGGGAATCGCCGCTATGGCACAAAAGATGGGGAAGACGGCTGATTATGAGACATTCTCGAAGCGTGCCCATTACTATAAGAACTATTTCGATTCTTCTATCCATTTCATCCGTCCGAAACTGGAAGACGGTTCATGGCGTACTCCGTACGATCCGGCACGTTCTATTCACGGAGTCGGCGATTTCTGTGAGGGCAACGGATGGCAATATACATTCTTCGCTCCGCAAGATCCGTATGGATTGATCAGCCTGTTTGGCGGTGACAAGCCGTTTACATCGAAGCTCGACAGCTTCTTTACGAATAATGACAGTATGGGTGAAGGTGCTTCCAGTGATATCACCGGTCTGATCGGACAATATGCGCATGGCAATGAGCCGAGCCATCACATAGCCTATCTCTATACCTATGCCGGCGAACAGTGGAAAACTGCGGAAAAGGTTCGTTTCATCATGAGCGACTTCTACACAGATCAGCCGGACGGTATCATCGGTAATGAAGACTGTGGACAAATGTCTGCATGGTATCTCCTTTCGGCTATGGGATTCTATCAGGTGAATCCGTCTGACGGTGTGTTTGCTTTCGGCAGTCCTCGTTTTAAAAAGATAGAAGTGAAAGTGCGTGGTGGTAAAGTGTTTACTGTTGAAGCACCGAATAATAGTAAAGATAATATCTATATTCAGAAGGTTTATCTGAACGGCAAACCTTATCATAAAAGTTATATTACGTACGATGATATAATTAACGGCAGTACTTTAAAATTTGAGATGGGCAAAAAGCCTGCCAAGAATTTTGGTAAAGCTTCTGCCAATAGGCCGATCGTTTTGAATAAATAGGTAAAAGATAGTTTTTAGGATAGGTATTGGTTAGGATGATGAACGCCTTCAAGTGTTTGCGGAAGCATATATTTGAAGGCGTTTTCTTATTGTCAATGACAGATATAGGGATGAAAAAAGAAGGTGTGTCAAAAGTCAGTAGTAACTAAACTCCCCTCCTACGGGTACTCCTCCTTCCTGAAGGAGGAGAGTTTAGTTACTTTTGACTTTTGAAACGCCTTCTTTTTGTGAGATATTACTTCTGTTTTACTTTCGGTTTATCAATAAACCTCCAACTCGTAGATTCTTGCAGCCTTCAGACTGTTGTTTTGTGTAGATTGTGTAACCAGCAGTCTGACGTAACGTACCGAAGTCGGCTTAAACTGGCGAACTACCGTGTTTTTCTTGTTATCACTCAGTTCATCAATCGTTTTCCATTCTTCGTCCGGACTGTTTCTGCCTTGTAAGAAGCAGGTATGAGTGATAAAGACGCTGCCTTCATTTCCGGCATTTACCAACTTCCATCCACGGATCGTCTGTTCCTTTCCGAAGTCGAAGTCAATGTAGTTGGGAGCCGTGCTTGTATCACACCATTTCGTCTTCACATCACCGTCTACGGCATATCTTGCAACTTCTTTTTCGTTGGTTTCACCGGAACATTTGATTAGTTTGGCTTGTTTCAACAGGTTTGTTTTAGTCGTCGCTTCTTCTCCATTGTCTGCTTTCAAGGCTGTGCGGAACAATTCCGAGGCCGGAGTTACTGCCGGATACTTCTCATTAACCAGCGTTGCGGCAAATAATACGATATCTGCATGATCCGGCAAAGTAACCGTAGTCGCTCCTTTAGGAATATCCATGCCAAACTTGAACATATACGTAAACTCATAAGCCTCATCTTTGTCAGAAGCATGACGGTGAGTGCCGACATAAGCGATTTCTGCATCTTTCAGGAAGCCTTCCGTATGTCCCAGATGCTCCCACTGACCGATAAAACCGGTATAGGAAGGTACGGTGATTTCCTGTGAGTTGTTACCGGTGCTGAAGGTAGCAACTGCATCTTCACCGGCAGAGGCTGCCAGGAAATAGATACGGTTGTAAGAATGTCCGGTTGGCAACTGAAGTATATTGCCTTTGCAAGTCAAACCATTGGCAATTTCTTTCTCTCCCAGGCGGAAAGGAATGCCGTCAGCTTTCAGGATGGAGTCGGGGAGAAGTTCTGCTGCATAGCTGTTGCCCGATTCGAAGTTCCCTTCTTTGCGGAAAGCATTCCAGCTGAAACATCTGCGATCATAGTCCAAAGGAAGATAAGCGCATGCCGGAGCTTGAAGATCAGCTTTTTTCTTCAGCTTCACTTTAAATGTCTGTATGCTGTAGGGAGCGATGGATACATTCAGCTGGTTCTTGTTGAAGTCAGCACTGCCGATCTCTTTTTCCGTACCGTCTGCAAGTACTGCCTTCTCTATTTCACCGGCAAAGGTGATGGCTGCCTGTTGCGGAGCTGCGCCTCCTGTTTCATATACACGTACTACATATTCATCGGATACTTCCGCTTTTTTCAGCGCTTTGATAACGACTTGATCGTTGCTTGAACGTACAAAAGCAAATTCTTTACCTAGTGTTCCGGCATGTTTCGGACTGCTGAAGGCTTTGATCGGCTGATTCAGAATTTCAGCTTTGATGGCGGTGGCGGGTTTGTCAAGTGCTCCGTTATGTCCTGTGAGGCTATAAGTAAATGTATGGAAGCCGAAGTCCTGGTGATCCTGATAAGCGTAATTTCCTTTTGTTTCCGGTGTATGGAGAAGAGTCAGACGGATGGTATTGTTATCCGGTTTATCCCAGCCATATTTACTGTCATTCAGGATCGATACACCGTAGCTGTTGTTCTTATCGGTCAGGTCTGCCCATTGCTGCGCATATACTTCGTAAGCGGTCTGTACATTATTGCCTCTTTCCACGCTGCCGATTCCCAGATCGTAAGTAGCTTTTTCATTTTCTATATTCAGAGGAAACTCTGCTTTCAGCAGCGTGTTTGTTGACTGCCAGTCTATTTCGTTATAGAAATCTATGCGGTCGGCACGGCTGCCTTCGTAGAGGCGGATGTATTGCTTGAAGAGCGATTTGCCATACTTCTTCTCAATGCAGAGTGCTTTACGGAGTGCGCCGTTTTCCACTAAAGTGATCTTTGCGCCGTCTGTGATGGAGACAGGTTCACGGTCGATGGTCTCTTTCAAGATTTCCCATGCAGGCCATGCGTACGACTTGTTTTCGGTGAAGAGTGCCAGGCGAATCGCTTTTCCATCTTTTACGAGTTCTTTGTTGTTGCGCTTGTCGGTCAGTGAGATGATATCTCCGTTTTTATCCAGTGTGATTTTGTAGACGGAGTTTTCGATGGCTGAGGCGGCTGAAGGAGAGATCGTTTTTTCAGATCCTCCGGTGCGGACATCGTACACTGCATAACTGTTTGCGGGCAGTGACGCTGCAACCAGGATGTGAGCACGTCCGTTCTCGTAACCGATCATTTGCGAAGCGACTTTCTTGCCTTGTGCATTGTATACAGTGAAGCCTTTCGGGGCTTTAGGCTGTTCGAGGATGATCTCTGTCAAGTCCGATACCGGGAAAGCGTTTGCATTATAAAGAACGACAGGCGTTCCTTTCACACGTGTATCCATCTGTCCGGCAATGGCGTTGACGGAAGAAGTCAGTACTTGTGAGAATTGTTTCAGAGAGATCAGTTCATCGTTCCATGAGAACTCATAGGCACGGGGGATACTCGTTCCCGTCAGGTCATCATGGAATTGATGGAAGATGAAACGTTTCCATGCCTCCGTCAGCGTGTGTTGCGGATAGCTGGCAGTACCCAACCATTCGGCAGCGACCGCCGCTCTTTCTGCTGCATCGCCCAACTGTTCGTTTTGCCGGTTGTACAGCTTCATGGCTGCCTGCGAAGTGTAGCAACCTGTTCCGTGAACATCCATCAATAACTCTCCGTCAAATACCGGCAGTTCCGGGTGATTGTTGAACGGCAGATAATCTTTGAACAACTGATCGCTGGTAGCACTGATCACCTCTACCGGACCATCACCTTTGATTCCCTGTTCTACAGAACGTACCGAACCCAGAGTAGGAGAACCACCGATGTCCCCTGTTCCATAATAGCGGTAGACCGTATTGAGCGGAGTACGTTGGGCTAATTTTTCCAGATCTTTATTCTTCGAGAGATCTTCGTTGTTCCATTTGCGTCCGTAGTCATATCCGTGGGCTAGCATTACTTGTTTGCCGTCAATGCCCTTCCAGAGTCCGATGGTAAACGGATGCTTGCTCTTTCCGTAGAAGGGATGATTACGCCAGTCCAGTTTCTGTGAAGAGAAGCCGATCAGTCCGCAGTGTGCGGCAATGGTGGGAAGCGTCCATCCGAATCCGAAGCAGTCCGGCAGGAAGATATCCGTTCCTTCTTTTCCGAACTCTTGCCGGTAGTACGTCTGTCCGAGCATGATGTTACGGATGGAGGCTTCGACGGAAGGAACCAACACATCACTTGCTTCCCAGCTACTTCCGGCGATATGCCAGCGGCCTTCCTCGATGAATTTCTTCATCTCTTCATACTGTTTGGGATAGTATTCCTTCATCCACGCATACTTCACTCCCCCTTCAAAGTTGAAAACGTATTCGGGATATTTCTTTAGCAGAAATAAGTTCTGACTAATGGTATTCCAGACATATTCGTTGATTGTTGTCTGGATGTCCCAGTTCCACTGGGTGTCGAGGTGGGCGTCCGACACCATATAGGCTTTCACCTTTTTCTTCGCGGTGTCATCTTGTGCATAGCTTCCTCCTGCTAAGGCAAGGGCGAGGGCTACGGCAATTACTTTTTTGTTCATCATGGTTTATTTTTAACAAGTTTAGTAGTTTACAAATTTATACAAAACTAATGGAATTAATTCTATTAGGGTTTAGAATAGTACTTCTTTATGGAAATGGCACGGATATTTACCTTTTTGGCACCACTTTACATCTAGAAAGTATTCTTGTCCGGTTCGGGCTGCATCTTGTCAGTCATAAAGAATGATTGCTCAAGAAGCTTTTTGTCATTCAAAACGTGTCCAAATATAGCGGATTTCGAATGATTAGCTGTCCTTTGTAGTGCCAATATGTAGGCAAATATATTTTGTCTGTTCAGAGTACTCTATGGATAATTAGGGTATAAGATAAGTAGCTGATTATCATTCTATAATATATGTTTGTGAACAATGAAAGTACAGCAGGTGTCGGCAATGACAAACCAGTGTCAATACTCTCTGACCATTTTATCTTATCATGTTTTTTAGATGTTGCGGTAATAACTCCAATGATATGCTCTCCATTTGTTTCCCGGTCATTACGTTTATTGCAGTTGATGTAGAAAAGAAATTTACAATGATTCTTTTAGTGTTTGTTGATAAAATAGCTTTTCTTGCATAACTTGGTTATATAAACTCAAATTCCCGTTCTCCATGTTCCGGCATGCAGATGAGCTGCATAATCTCCAAAGTGGCATGAGATTTCATTGTGATAAGGTTGCCTGCACCTTTTATCTGTATTTCTTAATAATGTGATGTCTGGATACATTCCATAGTTATCCCAATATGTGTCTGTTAGTAGGCCGGGACCTGTTATGTCTAAAATCTCCTGTTGCGATTTTAAGATTATTGTGGCTCTTTCTGCCATTTCATCCATTATTCTGCGTAAAAAAGGATGTTTAGGGATTCCACCGAACATATAGTTGGCTATTCGAAGTCGATATCTTAAATTCAAGGCTTCTTGCTCTGCCTGGCAGACAATTTTCTCTTCTCCTAAAACCAAATTATACTTTCTCAACTCATCAAGTGGCTTTAAACTTAACATATCTAAATCCATATAGAATCCTCCATAGAGGTATACAAGGGCTAATCTTAAGAAGTCTGCTTTTTGTACATTGTGATAGAATGCATTATAGGCTTCGATGTATTCAGGTAAATCTTGATTTAATATATCCTGTGCATCATCCTTATTATATAGGCGGATATTCCAGTCCGGATGATTGACTTGTATTTCTTGTTTGCATTTCTCGAATAGTTCGGGGAACGGTTCATCTTTGCGTAGAAAGATAAGGTGTATATTCTTAGGGATCATTATTTATTTTATTTTTAAAGGTTACTTACCAAACCAGGTACCAAAGAAATAGTGTATGGCATGAGCCTGATTGATACGCTCTTCCATTTCTTCAGGAATCTGGTTGTTTTTTATTTTCTCTACCTCCCATTGTCCGATAGGATATATTGTCTTTGATTCGAGGATACGTATGTCTTCTTTATGTGGAAATGCGTTGAATGCATGCGTTAGCAAGAAAGGGCCTGTGGAATCCAGTATATCAAATCCGTTATTAACAACTTTCCCACCGGAATGATTGATTAACCTTTGGCATACAAAGTTGATAAAATCATTATCGGGTGTTGAGGCCATGAAAGCGTTGCAAATGATATATTCAAAACCAAAGCGTTTAGCATGCCAGTCGGGTTCCTTACCTACGATAAAATCCGATCCTTCTAGTAAAAACTCAATATTTTCGAGG
Organism: Bacteroides sp. 1_1_14; assembly: GCF_000162515.1. Classification (NCBI taxonomy): domain Bacteria; kingdom Pseudomonadati; phylum Bacteroidota; class Bacteroidia; order Bacteroidales; family Bacteroidaceae; genus Bacteroides; species Bacteroides sp. 1_1_14. The sequence continues at coordinate 362,123 of NZ_GG774708.1, forward strand.
CACTCGAAATCCATGTCTACGTACAATCCTCCATAAACTTTCAAGAGAAGATAGCGTATAGCGTCTGCTCTTTGTATGTTACAAGGATATGCATCATACTTCTCCAAAAAATCAGGGAAATGTTTGTGGACAAATTCCCTGTTCATTTCATCTGTCCATAGGACATATTCCCAATTCGGAAGATATTCTTTCCATGTTTGTGGTAGTTGGTCAAGAGGAAAAGGTATATCTTTTCTTTTCCATGTTTGGTGGATAATTCTTGGGATTCTTAAATAGTTCTCCATAGTTTTATTGTTGAAATATTTTCTTCTCTTTTATCTTTTCTCTTCTGTGTCGAATGATCGTTTTTTCGTTTTTTAACATGTCTGGGGTATAGATTTGTGGTTGATAATATGCCTCTTCCAGTTTTTTAAACTTTCCATCCGGCATTATCTGATATTTAGTATCTATACGTTGCCCTTTCAGGTTATCGAGGTGTATAAAATTTTTCTTTATACTATCGAACTGAATGATGTAATTATTATCAGGAAAGTTCAACTGTTGAACATTCACCGTAAAATCTTTATTGATTTGTGCTTCCATGGTTCTAGCTTTGCTGCATGTTCCAGGCCATTCACAAATGGGAATGTAGTCAATGATTGCTCCTGCAAAATTGAATGTAACTAACCAATGTTTATCCATATCGTGAAGAGCTGACCAAGTTCTGACTATTCCCATGATATATTTTCCATTAGTATCTTCAATGAGAGAAAGAACTGTTTCAATAGGAGGTCTCTTGTCTCTTTTGTCAAGATTAGCATAGAATGGAGAATTGCTTATTCTATAAGATGTACCTTGAGTTACTGCTCTCGTATGTTCAAAATCATCACGAGAGATACTGTTGTTGTCTTGGTAAACAAAGAATGAAATATCATAATTGATGGGTAGCTTTAGGAACTCATTTTTTGAAAAGACATAGAATACACGTTGCAAGTTCTTTTCTTTTATATCTGATAGCTTCACTAAAGAAGTGACTTTGTAGCTGTTTTGGCCATACATAGATAGTCCGCTTGCCATTATTAATATAATTAAAAATGCTACTTTTTTCATGGTTGATTATTATTTATAGATGATGATAGAGTCCACGGTAAAAGTGGACTCTATCGTTTCGTTCTAGGTTATACATTTTTATATTATAAAGATGTTGTATCATATTTCCCACCGTCGTTGGGTCTTACTTGAGTTACAGTATAATATCTGTTAGCAACCTTTGTGCTTCCCTCTAGCTTTAAATTTTCGGTTTTGTAGTAAAGGCGATTAATGTTGCTACATCCATCATCAGAGTTGGAAGTTGCATTATCCATAAATGTATAGTAATACTGTTGTCGTGAAGTATCATATCCTCTTCCTGTAACTACAATAAAATGGTCTGTACCGTCGATGTTTGGATTTAAATCGAGATCATAATCCACTCCTACTATGATAACTCGTTTTGCATTGAGATGTTTATCGATACATTCAATTGCATTTTTGTAGTTTTGAGCTGGATCATTTCCCCAGTTTGTTAATAATCCATTTGCAGAATCAACTAGCTTAAAAACATTTAAGCTACTTCCGTAATTGGATAATCCATATTTTTTTAGTGTTTCTTTGCAAAGACTTAAGCAATTAGCTCCTTCTCTCCAACCAACAAACCTACTTTTGTCCATTAATTCTATTGGATCTTTGGGAACGGGTTTGTCTCCACCTCCAGGTTTCGGACCATCACCGCTAGTTCCTCCACCGCTAGTTCCTCCACCGCTAGTTCCTCCACCACTAGTTCCACCACCAGTCCACCCGCTACCACTTCCCCAATCTCCACTTCCCCAGTGTCCGCTTCCCCAATACTCGCCAGAACCACTACCGGAACCGAAACCTGATCCGCTACCGTAGATAGTTACGTCCGGTGTCATCCATCCAATGCCACATACATAGACGGTGGTATCTAAGGCTCCTTGGGCATTAAGCCGTTGATAAACTTCTTCTGTCATGCAATCATTGGGACCTGTACCTGCCCCTGAATTGTAACTGGAGATCAATATGGTTTGGTTGATCCCTCTTAATTTTAATTTCTCCGCTTTACTTTTCTTTTCCATAATACATGATAATTTTAGTGTTTATAAATAAAGTCGTTTCTTTTGGATGCATAGATAAGTTTATACACTTGTTTAAGTTGAAATCAATTGATACATATCACCCCATGATAAAGAAGATATTCTACTTCCGTCAGAATTAATTTGTAAGTTTGTTCTTTATCTTTGCTGATTTCAGATGAAAAACAAGGTAGCAATTCGTTGAACAGACATTCAAATGTCTTCTCTTCTTCTATGAGAATCAGAATATTATAACATAAATCGTTAATAAGCACTTCTTTAAAACCCTCATATAGCAGACATGGAATGCATACTATATCAAAGTGGTCTGAATGGCACTCTTTGTTTATACGTTCTTTAAGCAGTTTTTTTGCTTCTGTCGGCCAGGGTTCCGGAATTTCGTAAATGGATAGGTAGGGATTTCTATTAATAGTAAATATGGCTTGTTCCTCTTTTCCGGCATTTAGAAACATGAAATAGGAAGATGAGCATTTCTCCCAATCATACAGATCGGTATAAGATAGCTTTTCCCATTTTTTGGACAAAGAATGAAGATAATCTTGATAGGATGCAATACACATTTGTACACTCAAATCGGGGAAGGTAGTATTTTTAGCCTTGTTTTGCATTCGCTTATGATTATTCGCGAACAATTCTACTACTCTATTGTAATAGTCAGGATATTTATTTAATAGAGTTTTGCTAAGTAAATCACAAATCCGTTGGTTCTTTTTATGTCCGCCGATGATATGTAATAGTTTGGCTTTGTCGTATAGATAAAAATTACAGAAATCATCATAAATGTATCCATTGTCACGAACGCTGTGATCAAGGACTGTTGCCACAGGTTTGTTATAACTGTTTGACTGGGCATAAAACAATATTTGTTCAAAGAGGATATTGTTATTTATGTGAATATCTTTGCTGTTTATATCATTTAAATGGTTTGATTCGATAAAGTTAAATGCAGTCCGGCAGTATTCAGCTATAAACTCCAAGTCATTTCCTCCGATAATTCCTGCATTATATGACATGATAGAGTCTTTTTCTAATTCTTTTTTTAGGAAGGATGGCATTAATAAATCTTTTTGTAGAATATGATTCATCATACTTTTATAATAACTGCTTCCTATTTCTTTGTTCTGAGCAATCAATTCACTCATCTCTATGGTGTTGTCTAGTTTATTAGGCAAATATACATCTCCGTCTACATGTATGAAGGGTTCTTTTTGGAGTGAATAGGTTAATAACTTGGGATATGCCCAATGAGGTTCAGGGCAAGTTAGATTGTCGTATTGAATGATGATATCTGTATACGGTAGTTTCAATTGTTCGGCAAAGATTTCATATCCATGGGAATCGGTATATAAAACGATATTTTGATAGTTGTCTTTTAAAGAAAGACAACTTAATGCCCATGACATTAAATGGTATTGTGGATTCATCCATCCAAAACTATTGTCTAACAATGAATTATTTCCATGCCAAAAGGTTTGTACTATTTTCATAACTATTGATTTGTTGTGTGTTATTTCTATAGTGATAAAATTAGTAATAATGTGGAGGAAAAGGTCCTTCAGATAGGGCTAATTCGCATGGTTGGCGCAAATGTTTACTTTTTTGGCAGTGAAATATGTTTTTTGTGCATCAATCTTGATAAATATAAGAACTGCAAGGATCAGCACAACCTCTGTTCATTCAGAATTGTGTAATCCTTGCAGTTTTATTTATGTCGGGTAGAAAGAAACAGTTTGTTTAGGGCAGCGGATCTGCGGCAGCAGGTTTCTTCGGATTGTAGATAGCCATACCCACCTTGGAATCTGCGCAACCATAATACAGATACCATTTATCCTTATAATAAACCATCCCTTCGATGAACACCGTTCCGTCTACGTACTGCCCGCTCTTTTCGAAACTATCCATCGGGCGGAAGAACGGTTCGTCGAGACGGGTGATGAAACGGGTCGGGTCATTGGCGTCGAAGAGGGCTTGTCCGGCAGCGTAAACATTGGCGGTATAGCGTTTGTCGCCTCTGCTTGCACTGTTTTTACCATTATACAGAAGTACGATTCCCTTTGGAGTATAAATAGCTGGAGGACCGCATTCCGTCAGCTGGCTGTCGAAGTGTCCGTCACGGGGTGAAAACAGTTTTCTCAGCGAGCCGTCCGTATTTACGTATGGAGTCCAGTTGACTAAATCTTCGGAAGTGGCGGCAAACACATGTTCCTCTCCCCAATACATGAAGTATTTTCCGTCGATTTTCTTGATCACCTGTTTCCCATTGACAACTTCAGTCAGAATGGAGCCGGACTTGCATCCTAAATTGAAGAACTTGCCGTCATACGCTTTGGCAAAAGCGGGACCGTGCTTTGTCCAGTCTTTCAGATTGCGGGAAGTGGCTATTGCCAGACGCGGAATGTGGCGGTTCCATTGCGTATAGGTCATCACATACAGTCCTTCTGCTGTGACGGCGATACGCGGGTCTTCGCATCCGCCCGGCCATTCCAGTTTCTTTTGAGTATCGTTATCCGGATAAAATACCGGGGTCTTTTCCCGCTTGAAGTGAATGCCGTCACTCGAAGTGGCGTATCCGAGACGTGAGGTACGGTGACCGATACCGACACCGGATTTATCTTCTGCCCGATACAGCACGACAATCTTGCCGTCATGCAGGGTAGCTGCCGGATTGAAAGTGTCATTGGATTCCCATGCAACGTAATCCTGTGTCATCGGACAATAGAATTTCGTGTTCTCTATAGGAGATATCACCGGATTAGCTCCCTGTGGTCGTTCGAAGCCTCCGAATGCCCAGTCGGGTAATACGTTCTTTTTGTCGTTGGAAGGTTGTCCCAAGGCGGTACAAGTCATCATGGTTGTAGTAACCAGAAATAAAAAGGTTGATTTCATATTATATAATTATTATTGGGGGAGTATATACTCTCTACATATAAATTAAAAAATAAAAAATTGCTGTCATCTGTCACATAAATGGGGGCAAATGAATGATTATGTGATTGTTATGAGGTGACGGCAAGGTGTGATAGCAGAGTGACAGTAGTTTTGCTGTCACTGTGGCATCGCGGAGACGCTTACGGCGAAGAAGGTCGGTTTCTGCGCCTTGATACCAAAGTTTCATCGGCGAGAAACTAAAGTTTCAGCGGTGAGAAACTATGGTTTCATCAGTGAGAAACTTTAGTTCCAGCGGCTTGAAACTTTAGTTTCGGAAGCTTGAAACTTTAGTTTCAAAGGCATGGAAACTCTTGTTTCATACAGTGAAACGATTGGTTCCAAAGCATGGAACTATCGGTTTCACCGTATGAAGCAGTTATCTTATAAGTAAGATGGAGTAGAGACTACTGAATGCTGTTCAATAAGTCCACTTTGCCTTCATTGACCAGTTTGAGGATCAGCTCTCCGAACAACGTATTCTGCCATGCAAACCATGCACGGGTAAAGTTTTTCGGGTCGTTTTTGTTGAATGATTCGTGCATGAAGCCGGTACCTGCATCCGTATCCATCAGCATTTTGATGCAAGTTTTGATTTCTGCGTCATTCTGGCTGGTGAAGGCTTTCATCATGATACTCATGGGCCATATCATGTCATATCCGATATGCGGACCTCCGATACCTTCCCCGGCACTGCCTTTGAAGAAGTAAGGATTGTCTTCGCTCCATACAAACTTGCGGGTATTCTGATAAATCGGATCAGTCACTTTGACGTCACCCAGATAAGGCAAAGCGATGAGACTCGGCACGTTGGCGTCGTCCATCAGTAGCTGATTGCCGAAGCCATCTACCTCGAAAGCATAAATCTTACCGTATTTCGGATGGTTGCAGACAGCATATTTCTTTAATGCTTTTTCTACTTCATCCGCCAGTGCGGTACATTCTTTGGCCAGCGCCGGTTTCTTGTTCACGGTGTTCAGAATTTCGGCAGCTTTGCGCAAGGAAGTGACGGCAAAGAAGTTGGAAGGAACGAGGAACTGGAAAGTTGTAGCGTCATCCGAAGGGCGGAAAGCGGAAGCAATCAGTCCGACAGGTTTTACCGGATTGCCCCAGCCGTCATTGGTCATGGTGTCGAGTGCGCGTTCGGTCTTACGCTGGAATCTGTACGGACCTTTCGCGTCGTCCTTACGCTGCTGTTCCTTGAAAGTCTTCAGCACATTTGCGATGGCCTGCAGCCATTCGTCGGAGAATACGCTGGCATCTCCCGTTGTTTTCCAGTAATGGTATGCCAGGCGGATCGGGTAGCAGAGAGAGTCGATTTCCCATTTGCGTTCGTGAAGTTCCGGTTTCATGTCCGTCAGGTCGCTCATCCATTCGCCTCCTTCGGAGTTCATGTTGAAGGCGTTGGCGTACGGGTCGATATTGATACATTTAAACTGGCGGTTGATGACTCCTGCCAGCATCTTTTTCAGTTCGGGGTCTTTATTGGCAAGCTGCACATACGGCCATACCTGCGCACCGGAGTCGCGGAGCCACATGGCGTGGATGTCTCCGGTGTATACAAAAGTGTCCTCTTTTCCGTCGAAGTGAACGGTAGTGTCCAGTGTGTTCGGGAAGCAGTTCTCGAACATCCATGCCAGTTTCGCATTGGTCAGTAGTTGCTTGATGTGGTCAATCTGCCGTTCCACTTCCTGCGATACGAATAAGCGCTTGGAGGCTTCGGGGCGGTTGGTCTGGTAATTATTGACCCGGGTATTGTCTTGCTGGGTCACAAATTCGCGGTTTTCCATTGCTTGCACGCCGGCAGCGCCCGAAAGTGCTGCGCAGAGGCAAAGTGTTTTGGTTATATTCATGGTAATTGTTTTTTTAATTCATGTAAGGGTTAATAATCAATGTTTTATTTCTCGATTTCAGCGAACAGCTCGATCAGGCAGGCATTATCGAGCAGCCATTTATAAGGTTCCTCGTTATGTCCCGACCAGTCTCTGCCCAGTAATCCGTTGGCATCCCGATAGTTTCTCCATGCGTGGAGCGCGTTCTCTGCCATCGCACGGACATAAGTCGGGTTGTGGTCAATCTTCTCCAGCGCCTTGAAGCCTCTGAACAGAATCACGTTAAACCACGACATATCCTTGTGTACCTTGACTGACGGGTCTTTCTTATCTGCTTTCGAACGGAAAAAGGCATCGGTTCCCGCGGCTGTCTTCTGGGCATCGCGCAAGTAATCCTTGTCTCCTGTCTCTTCGTACAGCAATACGCCTGCCTGAATCATTTGTCCACTGTTGTAGGCGTACTTGTCTTTCGAGACTTTCCCTTTCAGGTTGATATTGTCCCAGTAAAGGAAGTCGTCGGGATCACACAAGTGTTTTCTGGTCCATGCGTAAGTTTCCTTGGCCTTGTCCAGATACTTTTTGTCCTTCGTCAGACGATATAGCTTGACGCCGAGTACTGTTGACGGGGCATTGGAGCAGGTGTGCTTCGCTTCTTTCTGCTGTTCGCACCAGAAGATTCCTCCGCCCAGTTCGTCACTCCAGCCGCTGTAGATGTATTCGTACAGGGCAATGGCCTTTTTCAGATAGTCGGCCTTCTTTGTGAGGCGGTAGTAGTCGCAATAATCCAGTGCGATCCAGATGTTGTCATCGTAGTAGCGTCCATGCTGACCGTATTTGACTGGGTACGACTGATAGCATGCCGGAAGGCGTTCTCCGTCCCAGTACTGTTCCAATCCCGGCAGGATGCGCTTTTCCAGTATCGTCTTGTACTTCTTGTCTCCGGTGGCCTGGTACATGGCTACGCAACCGGACATCATCCCTGAGTAGGGCCACAGAAAGGAGGCCTTCAAGGTTCCGTTCTGCTGTGCTCCGCCCGCCAGATAAGTGATTTTCTGGTCGGGATTCACGGGATATGTTTCGGTAAGCAGCCCGTCTTCCGTCTGATATAAATTCAGAACATTGTCGAGGATAGAGTCGGCAATGGACACGAAAGGATGATTTTTCACCGTTTTTCCGGAAGCGGAAGCGAGGCAAAACAACATACAGGCTACAAAACATATATTTCTCATATGGGTATCAGATTATTTAATGAAGTATTCGGGGTTATTTTTGCTGACGTTGGTCAAACACCAATTCCACTTTTACAGGGAAATGGTCGGATGGCGTACGTGCTTCATAAGCCTTAATGGTGATCTCTTCCGGACAATCTCTCACGTCCTCCTTTTTACTGTTTTCCCGTACACTCCGATAGGTATCTGTCAGCACACCGTATCTCTTGACGTGGAAAGAAGGTGAAACGAAGATATGGTCGATGCGGCTTTCGGTAAAACTGTTCGGATCGAAGTTGTTGAAAGTTCCGTTGAGCGCATATCGGTAGTCGCACTTCTCGTAAGAATCGCAGAGGACGCCTTTGCTGACAAATGCGTCGTAGGACTGGTGGGTCTGGTCGACGTTGAAGTCTCCCGTCAGGATAGCCGGCAGATTCTTGCCTCTTCCCAGTTCTTTCATCTTTTCCTGTACGAGGAAAGCGCTCTCCACACGGGCTTTCTTGCCGATGTGGTCCATGTGGAGATTGAAGAACAGAAACTCGAAACCGGTATCTTTGCATTTGAAGTGCCCCCAGCTGCAAATGCGAGGCAATACGGCATCCCAGCCTTTGCTCGGTACGTCCGGAGTTTCCGACAGCCAGAAATCTCCTTTCTCTACGATGTCGAATTTGTCGGTGCGGTAGAAGATAGCGGAGTGTTCGCCTTTGTCTTTACCGTCGTCGCGCCCTACACCGATATAGTCATAGCCGGGAAGGGCTTCTTTCATGTCTTTCAGTTGGTGAAGGAAGCATTCCTGTGTGCCGAAAATATCGAAGTCGTGGTATTGCACGATCTGGGCAATCACCGGATAACGCTGTCCCCATCCGTCTCCACGGGCGGAGTCGGAACCGTTGGCATTTCTCAGGTTGTAGGAGGCAACGGTGAGCGAAGTAGGCTGATAGCTCTGACAGTTGCAGAAGACTATCGCTGCAAGAACGATAAATAAAAGGTTTCTTAGTTTCATGTTTTCTTTAGTTTGTTTGGATTAGATCATTCATTAAAGCATTCAAAAGTACGACATTTTATTCAAATGAAAGGGAATAGGGAATATCTTTTTCAGTCGTTCCCCGCTGTTTGTTCGGCGTAGGACTCATCTGATACTGGATATTCGCTCCTTTCAGTAATTGGTCGTGCGTCAGATAATTGCGGGTGAATGCCTTGCCATTTACCTTCATATCCTTCACATAACGGTTGTCGGTGTTATTGTTGCTTGCTTTTATTGTGACGGTTTTTCCATTTTCCAGATGCAGCTTGGCTGACTTGAAAAGGGGAGTTCCCAGAATGTACTGATCTGTTCCCGGACAAACGGGGTAGAATCCTAAAGCCGAGAAGACATACCAGGCAGAAGTCTGACCGTTGTCTTCGTCACCGCAATATCCGTCGGGGCCTGCCGTGTAGAGCTTGTCCATGATTTCACGAACCCAATGCTGGGCTTTCCAAGGTTCTCCCGAATAGTTGTAAAGATAAACCATGTGCTGGATAGGCTGGTTGCCGTGAGCGTACTGTCCCATGTTCATTACCTGCATTTCACGCATTTCGTGGATCATGCCACGGCTTTCCATACCCTGTTTGCCCGGAATGACAAAGACGGAATCCATCATGTTGTTGAATTCTTTCTTGCCTCCCATCAGGTCGATCAGTCCTTGCGGATCATGGAATACGCAGAAACTCCAGTGCCAGCTGTTGCCTTCGCAGAACTCGCCGCTCCAGTCTACTGCATCAAATTTGGGGTTGAACACACCTTTGTCGTCTTTGCCTACCATCAGTTTGCGTTTCGGGTGGTAGACGTTCTTGTAGTTCAGTGCACGTTGTTTGAAGATGTCGATTTCGCTTGCCGGTTTGCCCAGTTTCTTGCCTAGCGTGTAGATGGTCCAGTCGTTGTACGCATATTCCAGCGTACGGGCAACATTCTGTCCTATACCGATATTGTTGGGGACATAACCCAGTTTGTTGTAGGCGTCGTATGCAAGGCGGCCCGAAGCTGTGCCACGGAGATGGGCGTTTGCGTCATGTTTCAATGCTTCCCAAAGTGTTTCGATGTCATATCCGCGCAGTCCTTTGATATAGGCGTCGGCTACTACGGAAGCGGAGTTGTTGCCGACCATACAGTCACGGTGTCCGGGACTTGCCCATTCCGGAAGGAATCCGCTTTCAAGGTACGCATTGACCAGTCCTTCCTGCATCTTCTGATTCATGGACGGATACATCAGGTTCAGGAATGGGAACAGACAGCGGAACGTATCCCAAAAGCCGGTATCCGTAAACATATAGCCCGGTAGCACTTTTCCGTTGTAAGGGCTGTAGTGTACGACCTGTCCTTTGGCGTCTATTTCATAAAAGCTGCGTGGGAACAGCATCGAACGATAGAGGCAGGAATAGAAAGTGCGCAGATTGTCGATATTATCGTCTTCCACATCTACTTTGCTCATTTCACGGTTCCAGATGTCTTTTCCTTTAGTGACCAGCTGGTCGAAACTATCCTTGCCCAATTCTTTGAGATTCAGTTCCGCCTGCTCATAACTGATAAAAGAAGAAGCGACACGTGCGTGAACGATCTCCCCTTTTTGGGTAGCGAATCCGATGATCGCTCCGGTATGGTTGCCCTGAACTTCTGTTTCGTTCGGGAGAATGTTGTTCTCTTTCACGCCGGAAGTAAAGGTAAACGGTTTGTCGAACTGGATGACAAAATAATTCTTGAAGTTCTCCGGCACTCCGCCGCTGTTCTTGGTAGAATAACCGATGATCTTGTTTTCTTCCGGAATCACCTTTACATAAGAGCCTTTGTCGAATGCGTCGATAACGACATAAGCGTTCTTGGTTTCCGGATACGTGAAACGGAACATAGCGGCACGCTCCGTCGGAACGAGTTCCGTAGTAACGTCGTGGTCTGCGAGATATACCTTATAATAATAAGGTTTGGCAACCTCCGCTTTGTGCGAGAACCAGCTGGCACGTTGGTCCTGGTCGAATACCAGTCCGCCTGTGATCGGCATGATGGAAAACTGACCGTAGTCGTTCATCCACGGGCTGGGTTGATGTGTTTGTTTGAAGCCCCGGATTTTGTCGGCATTGTAGGTATATGCCCAACCGTCCCCCATTTTTCCGGTTTGCGGTGTCCAGAAGTTCATTCCCCACGGCAGTGCCGTGGCCGGATAGGTATTTCCGGTCGATAACTCAAACTTGGACTGCGTTCCTACCAGCGTGCTGACATAGTCTACCGGATTCTTGACGGCAGAAATTTGCATGCTGTACAACACCGCACCTCCAATAAATAACAGGTGTTTAAATGAAAAATGTGTTTTCATGAACAAATGAATTTATGAATAAAATTAGTTTCTGTGACGAAAATAGAGAGAAAAGGAATGCCGCTACCGGAAGTCGAAACACTAAATCGCCCTGTGGCGCTATAGTTAACCAAACTGGCACGCATTCTTACATATATTCTGTGCCAAAAAAGTGCTGGAAAGTTTTTTTGTTTACCTTTGTCATATTGCAAATCTAAGGATTCTATGCCATGAAAAAACATTGTATTTTACTTTTCTTCTATTGTCTTAATATACTGATGAATACAGTCGGTGCCTATAATCTGAAACAAGTTGCTGACAAAGAATATATGTCCAACAGCGCTATAACTTCACTGTGCCAGGACGACAAAGGACTAATGTGGATTGGTACTTGTGACGGACTCAATGTCTATGATGGCCGGGTGGTCAAAGAGTTTAAGACTCGTGACAAGGAAGATTACTTATCCGGCAATCAAATTGATAATATCGTCTATACCGGTGACGATACTTATTGGTTTCAGACTTATTATAGTTTGATTCGTCTTGACCGTAAAACGAATTCTATTACACGTTTTAATGAATTTCAGAAACTGTTTCCGATGGATAAGGATAATCATGGCACCTTATTTATTATTAAGGATAGCGACTGTATTTATTATTTTCATAAAAAAGAAGGGATCTTTAAAAAAATCAATGTTGCCGGTATTCCGATTTCGGATGTTATAACATTCTTCTTTGATAATAATAATCGTATGTGGGTCATTATGAAAGGTTATAATCGATGTTATGACCTGCAGGAGGATCCTGTGACGGGAAATATCACTTTGGCATCGCAGAAAAGCGGTTTAGAACACCATATGCCGTTGATTTATTGTAATCATGATGACGGGGCTGTTTACTATGTAGATAAGGAATACAATCTTTATACATTTTATATTGAGAGCAAGAAGAAAGAGTTTGTAGTTAATTTGGGAACGAAGATACAGGCGCATGACAGAATTTCCACGATTATTAAATATCATGATAGCTTCTTTGTCGGATTAATGATAGATGGTGTGCTGACGTTGGATAAGCAAAAGGGCAGCGATGAATACCAGATTCAGCCCTTACCGTTAAACAGCGGGGTGTTCAGTCTGGTAAAAGACCGCTTTCAGGATTTCATCTGGATAGCTACGGACGGGCAGGGTGTTTATCTTTATTCGAATCCTCTTTATTCTATAAAATCGGTTGTACTGAATAACTATACCGATAAAATAGAACGTCCGGTGCGTGCCCTGCTGCTTGACAAAGAGCGTACTTTCTGGATCGGTACAAAAGGAAATGGTATACTTAAAATCTATGATTATGAGGTAGATAAGAATATATCGGACTGTCGCTCAGAGGTACTGACAATATCGAACAGTGGTTTGGGTAGCAATGCTGTTTACTGTATCGGCAAAAGTAACCGTAACTTGCTATGGATTGGCGATGAAGAAGGATTGAACTTTTATTCGTATCGCGATCGATGTATCAAGAAACTTCCTCTTTGGATTGACAATGAGGAAATTAAATATATACATGATATTTATGAAACAGAAGACTCGGAGCTTTGGTTAGCTAGTGTGGGGATGGGAGTCATAAGAGCGCATATCGGAGGTACACAGGATCATCCGGTTCTTGAGAATATGCAACGCTATGTGGCAAATGCAGGTGAATTCGGCTCCAATTGTTTCTTTACTATCTGCAAAGGAGACAGTCTGGGAATGTTGTTCGGTAACATGGGGCATGGAGTATTCCGTTTCAATGAAATAAGTAATGGATTGGAACCACTGACCACTCATAAATATGAGAATATGAACTTGAACAAGGTGGTGCCTATCGCAAGAGATGAAGCTGATAATTATTTGATCGGTACTACTTATGGATTAATCAAGTATACTTCAGAAAACTCTTATCAACTGTTTAATGCGAAGGATGGTTTTCTGAATAGCACTATTCATGCCATTTTGAAGCATTCGTCAGATAACTTCTGGCTGAGTACGAACCAAGGGCTGATTAATTTTGATACTAAAAGAAATGTATTCCGTTCGTATGGTTTTAGCGATGGGCTTAAAGTCGTTGAATTTAGTGACGGCGCTTCATATAGAGATCCGCAAACAGGGACATTGTTTTTTGGAGGAATCAATGGATTTGTGGCTATTCAGGCAGACGGACGCCCCGAACGGCTTTATATGCCTCCCATTTATTTTGATAAGCTCTTTATCTTTGGAGAACAATACAATCTGAAAGAATTTATTACCCGTAAAAAGGAGAACGAGGTACTGAATCTGAAATACGACCAGAACTTCTTTGCTGTTTCGTTCACTTCTGTCGATTACTTGACCGGAAATAACTGTACCTATTCTTATAAACTGAAGGGGTTAAGTGACCAGTGGATTAATAATGGTAAAGAAAGTTCTGTTTCTTTCACGAACATGGCTCCCGGTGAGTATACATTGTTGGTGAAATACTATAATAGTGTATTTGACAAAGAAAGTGAAGTTTACTCTTTGTTGATCCGGATCGCTGCTCCATGGTATGCTTCTTGGTGGGCATATCTCATTTATACTTTGTGTTTGCTTTTAATAGCGGCTATGCTGGTTCGGTCATTTATGCTCCGTACCAAACGGAAAAAGCAGGAATTGCTGAATGAAATAGAGAAACGTCATCAAAAGAATGTGTTCGAGTCGAAACTTCGTTTCTTTACTAATATAGCTCATGAATTCTGTACTCCATTGACTCTTATCTATGGTCCTTGTGGGCGTATACTCTCATCAAAAGGACTCAGTAAATTCGTAGTTGATTATGTGCAGATGATTCAGACAAATGCAGAACGCTTGAACAACCTGATTCACGAATTGATAGAATTTCGCCGTATCGAAACCGGAAATCGGGAGGTGAGAATTGAAACGTTGAACGTATCTTCTTTAATGAAAAATACGGCTAAAACCTTTGTGGATATGGCTAAGTCCCGAAATATCACTTTCCTGAGCAAAATACCCGAACAGGTTTCGTGGAATTCAGATAAAGGTTTTCTAAATACTATTATTATCAATCTGATATCGAATGCTTTCAAGTACACTCCGGATGGGAAAAGTATCAAAATAGAAGTGGATACCAATGATGAGAACCTGCTGGTTCTTCGAGTTGCCAATGAGGGAAGTGTGATTAAAGAAGAAGACTTTCAATATATTTTCAATCGTTATGCTATTTTGGATAGTTTTGAAAATCAAGATGAAAAAAACTTCTCACGTAATGGACTGGGACTTGCTATTTCTTACAATATGGCGAATTTGTTGAATGGCACGCTGAAGGTAGAAAACACATCTGACGGCTGGGTATTGTTTACGTTGTCATTACCTCGGTTAGAAGTGACTACCGACGTATCACCCTCTAAACGAATCACTTCTGAATATATTCCAAAGATAGAATCGCAACTTGTACTGAAACTTCCTGAGTATGAATTTGACAAGATGCGACCGACATTGCTGGTAATTGATGATGAACAGGAAATGTTGTGGTTTATCAGGGAAATCTTCTCCAACGATTTTAATGTTGTCACCTTGCAGGAGCCGGAACGGATAGGACAAGTGTTGAATGAAGTATATCCTAATGTTATTATCTGCGATATCATGATGCCTGGAATTGGAGGTATTGAATTGACGAACCGGATTAAGTCGGTGAAGGAAACAGCTCATATACCTATTATTATGGTTTCCGGCCGGCATGAAATGGAACAGCAGATGGCTGCACTTTCTGCAGGAGCCGAGATGTATATTACCAAACCTTTTAATGCAGAATATCTCCGTATTTCTGTTTGCCAGATGTTGGAGCGTAAGGAGGTGCTGAAAGATTATTTCAGCTCAGCAATCAGTACTTTTGAGAAGACAGATGGTAAACTGACACATAAGGAATCGAAGAAGTTCCAGCAATCTGTTTTGAAAATTATCAATGATCATATTCAGGAGAAAGAACTAAGCCCCCGTTTCATAGCCGATCATTTGGCTATCAGCGTTCGTAGCCTTTACCGGAAAATGGAAGAAATGGGAGAAGAAAGTCCCACGATTATGATCAAAGAATGCCGTTTACATGTAGCGAAAGATTTACTGCTGAAAACGAAAAAGACAATTGACGAAATTGTATTTGAAGCCGGATTTTCTAATAAGGTTACTTTCTTTAAAGTTTTCCGTGAAAAGTATGGATGTACGCCAAAAGAATTCCGTACTAAACATTTGGAAGAAGTTCAATGATTGTTCTTTTTTGTAGGCTTTCCGAATAACATAATGAGTCTCTCTCTCTTGATAGTGAAGGCCCTGATGATACAGCGAGAATATGCTCTATAGCAGGTTTGCAAGTGAGTAAATGTCTATGCCAAAAAAGTAAATAAGAAGTTTGTTTTCCTGTTATCAATCTGTTGAATCTAATCTGAGGCTTTATAGTGAAGAAATTGACTTTTAAAGAGAACCGGAATACTATCAAATCATGCCAAAATAGTAAATATCCCTGCCGTATGGCATAAAACACGACGAAGGAAAACTAAGAATTTTGGCAAACACGCTAATTTTGCTGATGCAATAAAGAAGCAGGAATATATAGTATGTTTAACTAATATCTCATGAAACTATGAATCAACAACACGATCCTCCACTTAAATAATTTAAGTATGCAATGATTCCTTATTTACCTTTTATTTCATTTTGTTTGAATTAAATTTAATATCTTATGAATTCTAATTTATTTAAAAAGCGTAAGCTTGAAATCGGACTTACTTTATTAGTAGGGATGTCTGCCTTTTGGGGTTGCAACAATGACCTGGCTCCGATACGCCAAAATCAAGCCTTACCTCCCGACTTGAGTAAACACTCTGTTTTCGAAAGTTTCTCTCCTGACAGTGGTGGTATTGGAACACAGTTAATTATCCGTGGAAAAAATTTCGGTTCCGATCCAAGTTACGTGAAAGTCACTGTAAATAACAAGGAAGCAGCAATTGTAGGAATGGACGATGAGGTAATCTATGCCATTGTCCCTGCACGTGCAGATACAGGCTATGTTCGTCTGTTTATAGGTAAAGACGATAATATAGAAGAGTATGCTTCTGAGACAAAATTTCGTTATCAGTTTAAACGTAATGTGACGACTATGGTTGGACAACACGGTATGAAAGGCCGTGAAGATGGTAGCTATGCTAATTCTAAGCTGCAAAGGACATGGTTCTTGCTGACTGATAAAGACGGAACGGTATTTTTTGTAGATGAAGGTCGTGGTCAGACACAGAATGGTGCTTTGCGCCGTGCTCGTAACGGTGAAGTGGAAACATTGGTGCAGTGTTCTAGCGGTCCGTTCCAATCGCCTACATGTTTGGCTTTCAGTCCGGATCAGGATACACTGTATATTTCTCAGTATTCATATACAGATGAGGAAAATACGAAAACAGACTTCAATATTATTTATGTGACACGAGAAGGTGGTTTTGTGGATGTAAGAGGACTTTGTAGAGCAAAGAAAGTCGGAACTACAGGGCTTGCCGTACATCCGAAAACAGGAGAAGTATTCTTTTGCAATAAAGGAACTGGTTATATCTATCGTTATGATGGTCCGGATTATGAGGATTTCACTCCTCTTTTCAGAATAAACAATGCAATGGAAATAGAAACCCGCATGACTTTTAACTCGGAAGGTACTATTCTTTATGTAGCGGTGTGTAATCGTCATTGTATCTATCAGGTTCCTTATGATGCTTCTACTCGTACTTTCGGTGTACCGGTTCTTTTTGTCGGAGCATGGGACGAGAGTGGTTATGTAAATGGGACAGGAGCTACTGTGCGTTTGAACAAGCCGGAACAAATGGCATTTGATGAGGATGGCAATATGTTTGTACCTGAACGTAATAACCATATCATTCGGAAAATTACTCCTGCAGGTTCTGCTACTTTATATGCCGGACGACCGGAGCAAAGTGGTTTTGGAGACGGACTGCCAGAAGAGGCAAAATTCAATCAGCCGGAATGTGTAACGGTGTATCCGGATAACTCAATATATGTGGCTGACCGTGATAACCATGTCATTCGTCGTGTGACAGTAGAATAAATAATTTATTAAAAGAATTATCCATGAATAATATTCAAAAATATATCGTATTACTCTTGATGGTAATGCTGTTTGTGCCGAATACTGCATGGGCACAAACGAACAAGCAAGAATTTGTAATCAAGGGTGTAGTAGAAGATAATCTTGGTCCTGTTGCCGGTGCGTCGATTATTGCTAAAAATCAGCCGGGTGTGGGTACGGTTACTAATCTTGATGGAGAGTTTTCTATTAAAGTGGGGCCCTATGATGTGATTCAGGTGACTTTCATTGGTTACCAGACAGTTGAGATTCCTGTATTATCCATTAAAGATCGAAACAATTTAAAGATAAAGATTGTAGAAGATAATACAAAGATCGATGAGGTTGTGATAACATCTAGCGGTGTTCAGAAAAAGAAGACACTGACAGGAGCTATTACTAATGTTGATATCAAACAGTTGAATGCTCCGGGTGCTAATCTTTCCAATGCGTTAGCTGGTGTTGTACCTGGTATTATAGCTATGCAGAGTAGCGGTGAACCGGGTGAAAATATGTCTGAGTTTTGGATTCGTGGTATGAGTACGTTTGGTGCAAAATCGGGTGCTTTGATTCTCGTAGATGGTGTTGAACGTAGCTTTAATGAGATTCCGGTAGAAGATATTGAATCATTTTCTGTTTTGAAAGATGCGTCGGCTACTGCTATTTACGGACAGCGTGGTGCAAATGGAGTGGTTCTGATTACTACCAAGCGCGGTGAAAAAGGAAAAGTAAAGATAAATGTGAAGGCAGGCTTCAACTGGAATACTCCTGTAAAAGTGCCTGAATATGCCAGTGCTTATGATTGGGCGCGTTTAGCAAATGAAGCGAGAATAGGACGTTATGAGTCTCCATTATATACTGACGAAGAAATGTCTATTATTCAACACGGGCTCGATTCAGATTTATATCCGAATATAGACTGGAGAGATTTGATGTTGAAAAGTGGCGCACCGAGTTATTATGCGAATATAAGTTTTTCAGGAGGTAGTGATAATGTACGTTATTTCGTATCGGGGCAATATACAAGTGAAGACGGACGTTATCGAACTTCCAGTTCAGAAAATAAATATAATACAAACTCTACATACGAACGTTATAACTATCGCGCTAATGTAGATATGAATCTGACTCGTACAACTGTTTTGAAAGTAAATGTCGGTGGATGGCTGGTAAATCGCAATTCCCCTTCTAGCAGTTCGGGAGATATTTGGGAATCTTTTGCTGCTTTTACTCCGCTTTCGTCACCGCGTAAATGGTCTTCTGGTCAGTGGGCAAGTGTGAATGGGGCAAAAACTCCAGAATATCGGATGACGCAAACGGGTTACCGCACCATTTGGGAGAATAAGATTGAAACTAGTGTGGCTTTGGAACAAGACTTAAAGTTTATTACAGAGGGTTTGAAATTCTCCGGGGTCTTTGCATTTGATACATATAACAAAAATACGATAGTTCGTTCTAAGGAAGAAGAACTTTGGGAAGCAGAGTCCTATCGGGATGAGAAAGGCCAGTTGGTTTTGAAAAGATTGCAGAATGCTTCCGCAATGAGTCAAAGAAAAGAGGTGAGTGGGGACAAACGCTATTATTTGCAAGCGTCATTAGACTATAGCCGACTGTTTGCACAGAAACATCGTGTTGGTGCGTTTGCCATGGTTTATCAACAGGAAACTTCAGATATAAACTTTGATGATAGCGATTTGATAGGGTCGATACCACACCGTAATTTAGCTTATTCTGGCCGCTTTACGTATGCTTTTAAAGATAGATACATGGCTGAATTTAACTGGGGATATACTGGTTCGGAAAACTTTGAGAGTGGTAAACAATTTGGCTTTTTCCCTGCCGTATCTGCAGGATGGGTCGTTTCGGAAGAATCGTTTATAAAGAAGGCCGCCCCTTGGTTGGATATGTTCAAAATCAGAGCTTCTTATGGTGAGGTGGGTAATGATGAATTGCAAGGGCGTCGTTTTCCCTATATTTCTTTGGTAAGTACGGATGATGGAGGTTCTTATTATTTTGGTGAATTTAAAACTAATAGAGTACAAGCTTATCGTATTAAAACTTTAGGAACTCCGAATTTGACATGGGAGGTAGCCAAAAAGTATGATATAGGAGTTGATTTCAGCGTTCTCAATGGGAAATTCACAGGAGCTGTAGACTATTTTGTGGATAAACGTGATGATATTTTTATGCAGCGTAACCAAATGCCATTAACGACCGGACTTGCTGACCAGACTCCAATGGCAAATGTGGGTAAAATGAAATCTTTCGGATGGGATGGTAATATAGCTTTCACTCAGCAAATAGGTCAGGTAAATCTACAACTCCGAGCTAATTTTACTTATCAGACTACTGATATCCTTGATAAGGATGAGGCTGCTAATGAATTGTGGTATAAAATGGATAAAGGTTTTCAGTTGAATCAAAGTCGCGGTTTTATTGCCTTGGGACTGTTTAAGGATCAGGAAGATATAGACCGTAGTCCATCACAGGCAGGATTGGCAAATAAAGCAGTCCTTCCGGGGGATATAAAGTACAAGGATGTAAACGGAGACGGAATCATTAATGATGATGACATTGTGCCTTTGGGATACAGACAGCAACCAGGACTTCAATATGGTATTGGTCTGAGCGCAAACTGGAAAAACTGGAATCTCAGTATGTTATTACAGGGAACAGGAAAATGTGACTTTTTTGTGGGAGGTAACGGACCGCATGCTTTCCATGATGGTCGTACCGGTAATATTCTGCAAGTTATGGTAGAGGGGAATCGTTGGATTCCAAAAGAAATTTCGGGAACAGAAGCTACGGAAAATCCGAATGCCGATTGGCCACGTTTGACGTATGGCAATAATAATATGAATAATCGGGCTTCTACATTCTGGCTGCACGACAGAAAATATCTGCGTTTGAGAAATGTAGAACTTTCTTATGATTTTCCTCAGTTATGGACACGGAAATTCTATGTAAACAACTTACGTATTGGATTTATCGGACAGAACTTATTGACTTGGGCTCCATTCAAATGGTGGGATCCGGAAGGAACCAGAGAAGATGGAAGTAACTACCCAATCAATAAAACATTCTCATGCTATCTCCAATTTAGCTTTTAATCTTAAAATGTCGAATTATGAAGAAATTATTATATACCATATTGTTGTCCTTAGGTACGTTTTTATTTACTGCATGTACCGATTATATCAATGTGGATAAATATTTTTATGATCAGGTATCATTAGACTCTGCTTTTTCCAAGCGGGTGTATGTAGAAGGATGGCTGTCAAGTGCATATAGTGTAATGGATAATATTGGTGAGTATCGCGAACCGTTTCGCTGGGCAAGCGATGATCTTTATCATCCGGATATGAAAGAGTATGTGGAAGGAAATTACAGTGCCGACCATCAGCTTAGTGATGATGATAGAAATAACTCACGCTTGTGGAAATATTATGAGGGAATCCGTAAAGCGTCTACTTTTATAGATAATGTAGATCGTTGTCCGGAATTGACGATGGATGAAAAAACGGATTTGAAGGGACAGGCACGTTTCCTACGCGCTTATTGTTACTGGGCATTAATACGTGTTTATGGCCCGGTGCCTTTAATCCCGACAGAAGGGTTGGATGTGAATCTTTCCTATGAGGAACTGTCATTACCCCGTGAACCTTTTGATAATGTGGTTGATTTTATAGACGCAGAATTGGCTGAGACTGCCCGCTCGCTGCCAATCAAAAGGACAGTCAACAATTTGGGACGTCCCACCCGTGGTGCTGCATTAGGGCTTCGTGCCAGAGTTTTGCTTTATGCTGCCAGTCCGCTTTTCAATGGAAATATCGACCTTTTTGATGTGAAAGATTGCTATGGAAATCAATTGGTATCTCAAACTTATGATGAGACTAAATGGGCGAAAGCGGCAGCTGCAGCTAAGGATGTGATTGAATTGGCTAAGGCGAGCAATTTGTATGAACTTTATGTTATAGCTCCGAAAGCTACGGTTTTACCTTCTCAGCGTCCACCTTATAATGAACTTTATTCGGACAAGAACTATCCGGAAGGTTGGGCAGATGTCGATCCGTTGCTTTCTTATAAATCAATTTTTGATGGTACGATACTTGGATCGAAAAATCCTGAGTTGATATTTACTAGAACAAGGGAAGGAACTGCGCATATTAATGACTGGGCGTATCAGTCGACTCCTAAAACATTGAGAGGAAATAATCGTTTGGCAGTTACACAAAAGCAAGTCAATGCTTATGCAATGAATGATGGACGTTCAATTACAGAGGCTGCTAGTACGAATGACTATGTGACAGAAGGTTTTACAACACAGGCTTATGCCACAGAAAATCCGTTCTTACCGGCTAAAGTTAATCTGATGTATAATAATCGTGAACCTCGTTTCTACGCATCGATTGCTTATAACGGATCAGTTTGGGAAGCTTCCAGTGCTTCCGAGTCCGATTATCGTGATAAACAAATATTTTATTATCGTGGTTTGAACGATGGTAAGCAGGGATTTAAGGAAGAATGCCCTTTGACGGGAATTACTTTAAAGAAGTTTTATAATTCGGAAGATTCGAGAACGGAAGGCGGATATCTCGTTGATAAGACAGAGATGACAATACGTTATGGTGAAATACTGTTGATTTATGCTGAAGCTTTGAATGAGCTGACTTCCGGACAAGTATATCATCTGACGACTTATACAGGAGCTGATGTTGAAATTCAGCGTAATGTCGATGAAATGCGGTATGCTATAAAGCGTATCCGTATGCGTGCCGGAGTACCTGACTATACTGATGAGACCTATAATAATCCGAATGATTTCCGTGTGAAACTGAAGAGAGAGCGTCAGATTGAGTTATTGGGAGAAAACAGTATGCGTTATTTTGATTTACGACGTTGGAAAGACGCGATGACAGAAGAAAATCAGTTGTTGCAAGGATGCAACATAAATATCAGTGATGACGAAAAGCGTGTAGCTGATTTTTACAAGCCGACTATTATCACTTCGGTGCATAAGGTGTTTGAACAAAGGATGTATTTGTGGCCTTTCCCCACTTATGAACTGAAACGCAATGTAAATATGACACAGAATCCCGGATGGTAATACTTACTAAATTTAGCATGTTATGAAACAAAAAAGATATATATATGGAATCGTGGGATGCCTGCTGATTTCGATGATGTTAGGAATCTCCTCATGTGACGGACTGGAAGACGAATTGTTTCAGAAGAACTCGTATATTGTCCACAATGGATGGCAAGATTATGCTTTAGAAGTGGCTGAGGATAATACGACTATACTTCCGATTTATTTTGGTGTGAATGGCACTTCTGCTAATGACAAGGATATTTGTCTGACCATGGAGATAGACCCTGATACATTACAGAAATATAATTGGGAGAAATATAAAAATCAGTCGGACTTATACTATAAGATATTGCCGACAGGTACTTATACATTTGATGCAGACTCATGGACTATTCCGAGTGGGGAGCTGAATGCGACAGCTGCTATTAAAATCGATTTGAACAAGATAGAGGAATTAGGAAGCTTGTATGATGATTATGTACTTCCACTTCGCATCACTTCTTCGACTGGTGAACCTATGGGGCAGAACAAATATACCAAAGTGCTGGCACATATCGGGTTTAAAAATGATTATTCTGGTACGTATAGTGGAAAAGGTATTATTACGCAGCAAGGAACTACATATACGACTGAGATTACCAGTACACAGCTTTATGCAATTAACAATAATATTTGCTATATGTTTGTTGGTGAGAAAACTCGTGCAAATACCCCAGACTATTTGAACTATGTGGTTGAAATAGAACGCGATGAATGGGGAGGTATTACATTATCAAGTGAGGTAGGTAGCTTAGAGTTTAAGTCGTATAATAGTAAACTCAGTCGTAAATATACTTATAATTATAACGACCAGCGATATTATACTGAGATTACCACCGTTGAGCTTGCTTATGAGTATCTGGATAAAACTCAGAGTGAAGATTTGCGAATGACATTCGAAGGATCTTTCTCTATGTCAAGAGATGTGTTGAGAGTGGAATATCCTAATGTAGATGTAGAAGAGTAATTTACCTTAGTTATAATATATATGAAAGTAATGAAATATTTCGTTCTCGCGTCATTGCTTTGTCTTTGTGCATGTAGCGATGATAACGATAACAAAAATAATGAGATACCCCAAGACTTGGTGGAATTGAAAGTTGACGCCAGTGAAATCAGTATTGCACAGGGGGATACCAGAACTGTAAAAATAACATCTGGTAATGGCGAATATGTGGTAACTTCGGCAAACGAAGAAGTGGTAACAGCGGAAGTGGATGGCGATCTGGTGACACTGACAGCTGTAGAAGGGAAAAATAATGCTCAGGGAGTAGTATACGTGAGAGATAAATACTACCAACGTGCTAAAATTTTGGTTAATACGGCAGCAGAGTTCGAATTGAAACTGAATAAGACATTATTTACACTTTATTCGCAAGTGGAAGGCGCAGATGAGGCTATCATCAAAATCTATACAGGAAATGGAGGCTATTCATTGGAAGTGGTCGATGAAAATAATTGTATCGAGGTCGATCAGTCTACACTTGAAGATTCGGAATCATTTACCGTGAAAGGTATCGCCCAGGGAAATGCCGAGGTCAAGATAACCGACCGGAAAGGAAAAGAAGCCTTTGTCAATCTGAATGTGATTGCTCCTAAGCAGATAACGACTGATGCTGATGAAAAAGGTGTATTGATTAATGCTAATCAAGGTTCTCAGCAAGTGAAGATTCTTACAGGGAATGGAGAATATCAGATTCATGATGCTGGTGACTCAAGGATCATTCGTCTGGAAGTCTATGGCAATGTTGTTACTGTTACCGGAAGGAAGGCAGGAGAAACGTCGTTTACTTTAATTGATGCGAAGAAGCAGATATCGCAGCCTATTCATGTAGTTATAGCATCGGAAAAGCGTTGGTATATGAACTTAGGCAGAGATTATGCAGTTTGGACTCACTTTGGCGAGATGACCGGTGATGGATTGGAAAGTATAAAGGCTGCTACTAATGATTTCAAATTGAAAAAGATGACCTGGGAGTTGGTAACTCGTATTGATGGAACGAACTGGTTGCAGACTTTCATAGGTAAGGAAGGCTATTTCATTCTTCGTGGTGGCGATTGGGAAAACAATAAGGGCAGACAGATGGAACTTGTCGGTATAAGTGATAAACTTAAACTTAGAACAGGACATGGAGCTTTCGAACTTGGAGCATGGACGCATATAGCCTTGGTTGTGGATTGTTCGAAAGGAAAAGATGATTATAATGAAAAGTACAAGCTTTATATTAATGGTAAACAACTCCAGTGGACTGATACTCATAAAACGGATATAGATTACTCTGAGATAGACCTTTGTGCAGGCAATGATGGTGGAAGAGTATCTATCGGAAAAGCTAGTGACAATAAACGTTTCCTTGATGGTGCTATACTCGAAGCACGTATATGGTATGTTTGTCGTACGGAAGAACAGTTAAAGGCTAACGCATGGAATCTTGAAGAAGTTAATCCGGAAGGATTATTGGCTCGCTGGGATTTCTCAGCCGGTGCACCAGTTGCTTATATTGAGGATGGCACTAATTCCGATCATGAATTATTAATGCATATCTCTAAGTACGATAGTTGGAATGCTACGGAATTCCCAATGAGCAGATTCGGGGAAGCTCCTATCGAAGTACCTTTTAAGTAATCTCTAAATTTGAAGAAAAATGAAAGCAATATTCAAACTGTTTATATTGAACTTCTTGGCTTTGGCATTACTTCCATCTTGTAGTGATGATGATCAGTCAAACTCAGAACAGAATGATCCCATCAGTGGCAATATTTCTCCGGTAGGTTCATTTTCCGTAGAAGCTACCAATAACGAGAATGAACTTCTGGTGAAATGGACCAATCCCAGTAATCGCGATGTGGATATGGTAGAACTCTCTTACAGGGACGTGGAAGCGAGCTTGTCTCGTGCTACCGACTTCTCGCCGGGACATATCATCATACAGGTAGAACGTGATGTTACACAGGAATATCTGTTGAAAGTTCCTTATTTTGCTACTTACGAAGTTTCTGCCGTAGCTATCAGTAAAGCCGGCAAGCGATCGGTACCCGAAAGCCGTATTATGATGCCTTATCATGAAAAGGTGGATGAGCCGGAACTGAAACTGCCGGAAATGCTGGACCGTGCACATTCTTACATGACCTCTGTCATTGGATATTATTTCGGCAAGAGTTCCAGAAGCTGCTGGCGTGGTAATTATCCTTATGATGGAAAAGGTTATTGGGATGGTGATGCGTTAGTTTGGGGACAAGGTGGCGGTCTTTCGGCATTTGTCGCTATGCGTGATGCAACCAAAGAGAGCGAAGTGGAGAATATCTATGGCGCAATGGATGATATGATGTTCAAAGGAATACAGTATTTCTGTCAGCTGGATCGTGGAATCCTGGCTTATTCTTGCTACCCGGCTGCCGGTAACGAACGTTTTTACGATGATAACGTATGGATCGGGCTCGATATGGTCGACTGGTATACGGAAACGAAAGAGATGCGTTATCTGACACAGGCAAAGGTGGTATGGCGCTACCTGATCGATCACGGTTGGGATGAGACTTGCGGAGGAGGTGTACACTGGAGGGAGTTGAACGAACACACTACCAGCAAGCACTCTTGCTCTACCGGACCTACTGCTGTGATGGGCTGTAAGATGTATCTGGCAACTCAGGAACAGGAATATCTCGACTGGGCGATCAAATGTTACGACTATATGCTGGATGTATTGCAAGACAAGTCCGACCATTTATTCTATGACAATGTACGCCCGAATAAGGATGATCCCAATCTGCCGGGTGATCTTGAAAAGAACAAGTATTCTTACAATTCCGGACAGCCGTTGCAGGCAGCCTGTCTTTTATATAAGATTACCGGCGAACAGAAATATCTGGATGAAGCGTATGCGATTGCTGAAAGCTGTCATAAGAAATGGTTTATGCCCTATCGTTCCAAAGAACTGAACCTTACTTTCAATATTCTTGCTCCGGGACATGCTTGGTTCAATACGATCATGTGCCGCGGATTCTTTGAACTTTATTCTATAGACAATGACCGTAAATATATCGATGATATCGAAAAGTCAATGATTCATGCGTGGAGCAGTAGCTGTCATCAGGGTAACAACTTGCTGAATGACGATGATCTGAGAGGGGGAACGACCAAGACCGGTTGGGAAATACTCCATCAGGGGGCATTGGTTGAATTGTATGCCCGGTTGGCAGTATTGGAACGTGAAAACCGATAGTTGAATGATTCCCGTTTAGGGAAAATAAGAAAATAAAAAGCCATCCCCGGAATAGACGAAGTAGGGATGGCTTTTTTTGTAGTGTGCTTACTATTGTTCGGCAGACTATGTTCCGTGAGTTTTTGGAAAGGTTATTCCTTGACAGGCTCAGCCGGTTTGTCTTTGGATGCAGTGTCAGTAACGACTGTATCGTTGACAATAGCGGTCGGTGCACTCAGTTCTGTCTTAACAGGTTCCTCGCTCTTGGTTACAGTATCTTTTACTACTGTATCATTAACGATAGCTGTTGCATTAACTTCTGCCAGGGCTGTCGCAGCTTCTGCAGAGTTCTGAGCCTTAACAAGGAATGAACCACCACAAACAAACATAAACATTGCTACTACTAATACTAATTTTTTCATAATCGTTTGCTTTAATGATTATTAAACATATATTTTCAATTCTCTCTTATGTGTTAAGGAATCGGTTGTTGCTTTATCTAACGGCTAATTAAAGATCAAAGTGCGTGCCAAAGACTGATGTACGCTATCAATGTATTGATTATAAGTGAGATATGTGAATGATGTACATTGTCTATTGTGTGGAAACGCATGGGGAATGTGTGGAAAATGGGGTGAGGAGTGTGGAATTATTCCACAATAGTCTGCTTTGTTACGTAAATAATGATAAGTAATGCAAGAATGGTTATGTTTCAATGAACCTACACTTAATGAGTAAAGAACTAAAGCATCTGAAAAACGAAAAGTAATGAACTAATTATCAGATTCCTGCAAAGTCTTTTATTCTCACCGCAATGAGAATAATTTCTCACTGCAATGAGAAAATTTTCTCAAAGGCATGAGAATTTTTTCTCATCGTGGTGAGAATTTTTTCTCAAAGGCATGAGAATACTTTGAGAATATAGTAAACCGTATTTGGCTGTGTATTAATATAATAATAGTTGTAGGCTTTCTGCTTTATACCAGTATTTGAGTAGCCTTAGAAACTATGTATTCGTAAAATGCATAGTTTTTCGTCTGTTTAGCTGGAATATCATGTTACTTGTTTGGAGCTGACTAAACTGGTGAATGATTACTCAATTTCGTCCGGCCAAAGACAAGGTTTACCCGTAGCTTTGACTGTAGGACGTTGGGCATCTACTTTTCTCAAATA
The DNA here is from genome assembly GCF_000162515.1 of Bacteroides sp. 1_1_14. Taxonomy (NCBI): domain Bacteria; kingdom Pseudomonadati; phylum Bacteroidota; class Bacteroidia; order Bacteroidales; family Bacteroidaceae; genus Bacteroides; species Bacteroides sp. 1_1_14. Next base: position 390,172 of record NZ_GG774708.1, read on the forward strand.
GGTTCCTAACTCTTTAGAAAGCCGTTTCACAATATCCGGATGTTGTGCGCTGAGATCATTACTTTCGCCTATATCATCGGGGATATTGAACAGTTCTTTTTTACCTGTACCATAGTAATAGATTAATTTCCAGTCACCGTTGCGTACGGCACAGTTAAAGTTGATTCCCGGACCGTCGTTTCCCCAGTTGTTGGGCATATTCCAGAAGAGGCTGCGTCCTTTGGAAGGATTCCCGGTCTGTTTCAGTAAAGGCATGAAGCTGATGCCGTCGATAGGCTGAACTGTCTTGTATTTTTTGATACCCGCCATTTCGAGGATAGTAGGATAGAAGTCTTCTATCAGCAGGTAATCATTGCATTTGCTGCCAGGGGCTACGACACCGGGCCAGCTGACGATCATCGGTTCACGGATGCCGCCTTCATAGGTGGAGCCTTTACCACTGTTGAGAGGATGATTCTGGGTGTGCAGTTTGCCGTCACGCCAATACGATTCGGCTGCAAGTCCTCCGTTGTCGCTCATGAAGATAATAATAGTGTTGTCGGCTTCTCCGCTTTTTTCCAGCCAGTCCATCAGATCGCCCAGACTCTTGTCCATGCCTTCGATCAGTGTGGCGTATGCGGCTTCATGGTCGGTCATGCCTTTTTTCTTGTATTTGTCGTAGAAACGTTTGTCCTTGTCCAAGGGGACGTGGATGGCGTATTGGGACATATACAGGTAGAAAGGCTGGTTGTACTTCTTAGCCTTGTTCAGAGCTTTGATGGCTTCCAGAGTTAATGCTTCGGTGACGAAGGTCTCCGTACCCCAGTACTTTTCAAGTCCGGGAACGGCCATGAGTGATATTGGCTTTCCGTCTTTGTTGTGACCGTAATTCTCTTCTCCCAGATAGCTGGCGAGTCCTCCGGCAGCATGTCCGGCTATGTTTACTTCGAAGCCCCAGTGGTGCGGGTCTTCTCCCGGAGTGTCTATGGCACCGAAATGTGCTTTTCCGCAATGAATCGTATGATAGCCGCTGTCTTTCAGTAGTTGTACAAAGGAGGTTCCTACGAATGTGTTGTTGGTGCCGGGCACTTGGCTTACTCCGTTGTAGTTCCAGTCCGGCACATCCAGTACTTTATCCTTGCGGTCTGTCTTTGTGTTCTTTTGCAGCGTCCAGTTGGTTACGCGGTGGCGTGCCGCGTTCGTTCCGGTGATGAGGCTGCATCGGGTGGGGGAACTGATACTGCTGGCATACGCTTGTGTGAACATCATGCCTTGTTTGGCAAGTCGTTCCATGTTGGGTGTTTCGTACAGCTTATTGTAATCTGTCTTTTGTGTCCAGAAGGGGAGTGAAGTGTCTTGCCATCCCATGTCGTCTACCATGAAAAGGATGATGTTGGGGCGTTTGTCCACACGCCGTGTCTGGGCGGACTTCTGTGCTTGCAGGCTGGTGGCAGCCAGTGGCACGAGTGCGAGGGGGAAAAGTAGTTTTTTGTTCATGGATTAATTATTTAGTGTTATTTCTTTATTTCAATTCTGCCGGCCTTTTTGATCGGTATGCTCCGTAATTCCTGTTTCCCGTGGGAGTCTGCCCATATCCTTAATGTACCGGTGCAGTGGACATCCAATATCAGCTTATCGGTAGTACGTTTGAGTATCTGCACAGTGGCAGGCGACAGGTATTTTTCTTGTATGCCGATCACTGCCCAGCCTTTGCGGATGGGGCAAAGATGGAACAGACTATCTGTAAATCCGGATAACTTTATTTTTCTTTCAGATGCGTTCAATACTTCGGCGCTCTGTTTTTCCCAGTTGAATGCGAGAATGTTGTAGGAAGAAGAATCTGCGGATTTGCCGGTGCTTTCCCGTAACAGGTAATCTTCCCGTTTGACGAAACTTTCTACTTCCCGATAAGCGGGAGAAGTGTTCAGATTGTAGCAAATGACTGAGAGCGCTTCGTCTCCTGTAGGGGCAAATACACGGTAGGCTTTACCGCTTTGCAGGGGATTGGTCAGTATGGATTCCGGAGTCGGGACGGCGGGAGCTGCCGGACGGAATATCTTTCCGGTTTCATCAATCAGAGGGCGGATATTGTCGGCAATAAATTCGCCTGGAGAGTCGGACAGGTAAACAGGTCCGCCGGAGATCGCTTTCGAACGTGCCATCAGACTGCCGCAAACGGTATCGCAGGAATGAAACATATCGTGGTCGGGCCAGACTGTCTGCCCCAGTATGAGTGTATTGGTATATGACTGGAACAGATGTGATTTAGCCATATTCTCGTCATATTTCTTATAGTCGATGCTGGCACGGGTTACGCTGCTGTACAAGGTATGGTCAATGTTCAGCACATTTTGTGCCATGCAGTTCATCAGTCCCATTTGCATTCGATGTGTCTGATGTTCCAGAGCAAGGTTGCAATCCTTAGCCTGCCGGATAACCTGCGTTTCGCCCATATAGAGCGGGAGGGTGAAAGACTGATTGTCTATCTTCAAGAAGTCAAATCCATACTCCTTCATGGTACGGACATAATATTCGTACCATGTTTCTATCTTTTCTGTACTGGTGCCGGGCAGTAAACTGCCATTGTATGTGTGTAGAACTTGCCGGATTTCCGACGGAAAGTCATTCTCGGCAGAGATTCCCATCCAATAGCCGGAAAGGCTGTACCATAGCCCTATCCATCGGATTTTATCTGCTTGTCTGCGCTTCATGATGCGGCTCCATCCGTTCGGGAAACTTTTTTTGTCGGGGACGAGACTGGTCAGTTGCCGGTTCTTGTTTGCTATGTGTCCGTCGTCAATTAAGACATAACGTACCGGTATGCCGGATGCTTCGATGGCATCGATATCGTTCAGTATTTTCGTTTCATCAATGTCATAATGATAATGTTCCCAAGTACACCATCCCAGATAGTTGAAGGCATTGAAATATTCTTTGTCCGCTCTTTTGCGGAGGGCAGATACGGCTTTATCTGCGATTAACGAATCGTAGGCGTCACTGAATACATGGTAGATGGATGAAGATTTCCGGAAAATCAGGAGGGGGAGTCGGCCGGTCAGTACATCTTCTCCTAGTGTGGAGACATACAACGTGAGCGTGCCGTCCTGATTAACCTGAAACCAGCTGAGGCTGTTGCTACCCGCAATGGCTTTGGCGAACAGATATTCTCCGTCTGCAAGTTCAAGGAGCAGTGCATCGCCCGATGCGGACGGCAGGGCATTGGAAGGAATGCCTGCATAATCGCTCCGTGTGAGGTCTTCGAGACGGTTGAACATCCAGGGGAGCAACCGATTGGTGTTATTCGGCCATTGATAGTCGCTGGGGCGGGAATCACGGCTGAAGAATATGCCACGAACATACAAAGGAAGTGCAACCTTATACGAAAGAGTGCTTTGGTGTTCCGGCACTTGTTGTTCGTATAAAATGGGGGTGGATGGAGTATGGGTGTTCAGGTCGATGATTTCTTCCATCCGATAAGCTGCAACATCTTTGTATGTCTTCCCTTTATGGTAGATAAACGGGTTCTGTGCAGACAGCGATGCTTCCGCAAAGATGCCCGTCAATAGCCATAAACAGATGTGGATTATTCTTTTCATACCTCTTGTGTTATTTTACGGAATAGGCGCTGAAGTTTATAATATCCGGCAGTGCGACAGATTCGGATACAGTCAGCCTTAATGCTGTGGCTTCTACCGGTTCAAACTTTTCGATTCGTTTGTGCCCCACAGATTCTCCTTTGCAGACTGTTTGCCATTTGCCGTTCACTTTGGCTTCTATCTGATATTGTCGGATGCGTTCTCCGTTTTTGATGTTTTCCTGAATGATGCAGTAATTGACAGGCTGCTCTTTCCCGAGTTTCAGAGTCAGGCTTTTCTTTTGTCCCGAAATGCGGGCTATCGGGGAGGAGAACCGCCGATTGATTTCATCTCCCATTTCTTTCAGGCGCTGTGCGTCTCCGGCAGGGATTAATCCGGTCGGGTCAGGAGTTAGTCCGAGAATAAGCGTGGCGTTTCTTCCTACTGACTTTTCATATTTATCCATCAGCGTGTTTAGCGGATAGATGTTGTTCTCGTCATCCGGTTCCCAGAACCATTCGTGGCGGCCGTTTGCTCCCCGTAGCGGAGTGTCCGCCATCGCCGGTACCCAGTATTTGCCGTTCTTATCGCCGTGTTTTAACAGTTCGATCTGGTCGATACTGCTTTCAATGCGTTTATGGTGTGAGCAAGGGACGGGAAAGGTAGACCAGCAGGGATATTCCACTGTACCTGTCTCCGAACCTCCCCAACGGAAGTCGGCACGGTCGATGTTATGATAGAAAAGGCAGTTTGGCTGATACTTGTTGACAATCGGTTCCACATCGGGGCCATCGCCACGGGGATCATCGGCTCCGCCGTCAAACCATATCATATATAAATCTCCGTAGCGGGTGCAGAGTTCTGTCACCATTTTCTCGCACAGGCGCTTGTACCATGCCTGGCGGTTGCGGGCGAACGCTCCTTCTCCTTCGGCCTTGAAGTTATGGATACCCAGCAGGGAGTTCCATCGGATACCGATATAGATGCCCGGTTGCAGACCATATTTGCGGCAGGAGTTGACGAAGTCACGGACAATGTCTCCTTTTCCGTCTCTCCATTTCACGGCTTTCAGGCAATAAGGGTTGACGTCGCTTTGCCAGAGTCCGAAACCTGTTTCGTGGGTGGCGGTCAGTACGGCAAATTTGCATCCGGCAGCTTTGGCGGCTTGTACCCATTGGTCAGTGTTCAGTTCGGTCGGGTTGAAGATGTTGTAATCTTCGATGGGATTGATACGGTTGTTGCCTTGTCCGTAGCGGATGCCGTCAAACACGTGCAGATCATAATGGAAGACAGCTCCCATTTCCGCCTCATGCCATTTGAGTTGATGGGGCTTGGGGACGGGGATAGCCTGTTGTTGTGCGAAGCTGCAAACTGAGTATAGGATAAAAAGAGAGAGATAGCAAAGTTTCTTCATGGTGTTTATTTAGTTACGGTTTCAAGATAATGGGCAAATGAATCGTTGGTATGGAGTAGCCATGCCTTGAGTTGTTTGTTGAATTGCCGGACTAGACGGGGGGATTGTCCGGCAATATTATCCATTTGATAGGGGTCTTTGGTTCGGTCGTAAAGAACTGTTTCGTCTATTTTTCCATTGGTTGCGTGGACTGCGAATGTATGGGTTGACGTACGTAGCCCGCGGTATCCGGTGGCATGATTGTCAAACTGTACATAATAATAAGGTTGTACCACTTCTTTTTTACTCTTGCCCAGAATATGGCGGGATAAGTCGAAAGTCTGTACCGTTTCGGGTATTTCCTTCCGGAATCCCATCAGGGAAAGGAGAGAAGGATATAAGTCGGCGAAGGCGATCATCAAATGGTCGTCTTTGCGTGGCTTTATCTTTGCCGGCCATGAGATAATCATGGGGATGCGCATGGATTCTTCGTAGAAGATATCCTTTCCGGCATTGTTGTGAGCTCCCATGCAGATGCCATGATCGGAAGTAAATACAACGATGGTATTCTCAAAAAGTCCGTTGCTTTTGAGGGTTTCGATGATACGTCCTACCTGCTCGTCTACCCCTGTGATACAGGCGTAATAATTGCGTATGTTATTTCTGAAATAGTTTCCCATTTCGGTTCCTTTGGCGGGTATGTCCGGGCGGTGGGCACAGAGGGCTTCCACGTCTATATCCTTATATAGGGCTTTGTATTTGTCGGGAACCAGTTCGTAACCGGTATGCGGAGGATTCATCGATACGACCAGTGCGAAAGGCTGTTTATTCTCTTTTTGTGTCTGGATGTATTCGATAGCTTTATCCGCTTCATAAGCAGGGCCCCATTGGTTGACGTAGTAGAAACTGTCACGTGGGGCAGTCGTGTCCCAGTACATCGGTTTCAGATGATAATCGTATGTCCCGTAGGCTGTCCAGTATTCAAATCCGTGACGGCGTTCGGGCGGACACCATTCGTTCCACGCTACTTTGCCGCGATTGTTGTAAGTGTCTACATAAGGTTCATAAGGAGAATCCAGATGCCATTTTCCTATGTATCCCGTACGGTAGTTCATGTCTTTTAGTACATCACTCCAACAGCGGGCCTCCTGTGGAAGCTCCACTCCGTAAGGCGCTGTTTGTGAATTGCAGTTGCCCGTTACTTTATTATGCAGGGGGTACATGCCCGTCATCAGCATGGCACGGGCGGGTGATGAAACAGGATAACTGCTGACTGCATTAGTGAATAAGACTCCCTCGGAAGCCAGATGATCCAGGCAAGGAGTCTTTACGGGTTCTTTGCCCAGACAACCTAGTGCGTCCCCCCGATACTGGTCTGCCATGATGAAGACAAGATTCGGAGATGTCTGGGCGGCAAGCGGAAGAACCGGAACAACGAGTGTAGCTCCGATGAACCATTTATGATAATATGTAGTCTTTGGTATGCGTATTATCATAAAAATATCTCCTTTGTGTCTGACTGGTTAAGATAAACTAAGGTCATTGTATATTATTTAAAAGGTGTACATCAGGTTGTTATATGGCTGCAAATGTACGCAAACAATGTGGTTCCGAATATGCCTGTTTCTTTCATTCAACATACATGTTTAATTCATAAGTCCATTTCTTTATTCGTTTTTTTGTATGTTCTGACTTAATTTCGTTTATTTGCCATAAATTGTCTAATAGAATGAAGCACTTAAATCTAATCCTGATTATCCTGATTCTGAGTTGTTGCCCGCTGCATCCTGTCTATGCTTTTTTAGATAAAGATATTCGGTTGCTGACAATGAGGGACGGATTGGCGGATAACACGATTCCTTGCATCTATAAGGATGAAGACGGATTTATGTGGTTTGGGACGGATAACGGATTAAGCCGTTATGACGGCAAAACAATTCAGAACTTCAAGCCTGCGAATACATATGTTTCGATTGCTGCCATTGTGCGACTGTCAGATGACTTTTTAGGAATTGTATCCGATGGATACCTCTATTATTTCAACCGGAAGCAGGAAACTTTTTTTCCGATACATACTGAATCAGATACTGCCATAGGTGTATTTAATGTCCTGCCCGCCGACAATTCTTCTTTTTGGGGAATATCGGGAAACAGACTGATACTCTGTCAATGGGAGATACGGCAAGGCAAGGAAGAAGAAAAAACGGCTGTTCGGGTACGCATACAAAAGACCTTTCAGTTATTGGAAGAAAAAGGAGAAGTCTTTTCTTCTCTGTGCTATCATGAAAAAGCCGGGAGCGGAATATGGCTGACAACTAACCGGGGTAATCTGATCTTGTTTCATCCGGATACTCCGGAGGCGTATCAGAAGATACCGCTGACAGACGGAAAACCATTACAAGTCACTTCCATCTTGAACAGAGACGGAGTTGTCTGGGTTTCTACCATCGGCAAAGGCATTGTCCGTTATCACACGAAGTCGGGGCATATGGACCGGATTTCGTACGGCGGGACAGGAAAAGAGAATCTCCTTTCTCATACAGATGTTTATCAGACTATATTTATCGGCAATAACCGCTATCTGGCAGTGACATGGGGTGGCTATACACTGTTGATGCCGGATGAAAAGCAGCCGGAAGAACTGACGTCGGAGATATATAACAATACGCATACACAGATTTACCGAAACCTCGAAACACGTATGATTTCTGCCTGTTACGATCCTAATGGCCTTCTTTGGATTGGTACTAACGGTGGAGGAGTGATGTATTCTGATTTGAGGTCACAGTTTTTATGACCGTTACTATCAGGACAGGCATAACGAAATATGTGATATCCTCATGGATGATAGTCATCGGTTATGGTTGGCGACCTATCACAAAGGAATCATGCGAAGTGACATACCGTACGCAAAAGGGAAAAAACTTAGTTTCTCTAAAGTCGATACAGGTAGCGGGAAATCGGAAGAAACGATGTTGTGTGCCTTGAAAGATGTAGACGGCAATCTGTGGTTTGGAAATATAAACGGTACGTTGACTGTTTATCATGTCCGGACCGGTCGTTTTGTGATTCATTCGCTGTTGGTAGACGGTGTTGCCAACAGGGCTTCGGTATGGGCTTTGTATATGGACGATAAGAACAGGCTCTATGTAGGTACGGAAGACGGGCTTTTATTGTATAACCGTCAGACAGGTATATGCGTTAAATTATCAGCAACACACTATTTAAATGAGAAAAGACAACCTTTCATCCGTGCGATTGCTCAGACCAAAGATGGAACTATATGGCTGGGAACCAGCAATATGGGAGTTTGCAGAGTAGTTGAATCTGCTTCCGGAGGTATCTCCGTAGAAAATGGATATGAGCAGAAGATGAACATGGAATATCGTTCGGTACGTTCGTTGCTGGCATCTTCGGATGGGAATTTATATATAGGTTATACGGATGGCTTTGCCATCCTGTCTCCACGACAGAACACGATCAGTGCCCGTTATACCACGAATGACGGACTGTGCAGTAATTTTATCGGCTGCATAGCGGAAGACAGCGAAGGGCATATCTGGCTGGGAAGCAACTCCGGCATATCGCGGTATGGTCGTCGTCAGCATCTCTTTTACAATTACTACATAGCAGGTAGTAACCGTTCTGCCTTATTCAGTGACAAGACTTTGTTTTTCGGAAATAATCAGAGTCTGACTTATTTCAATCCGGAGGATATAAATGCCTATCCGACCAACGGACGGGTGTTAATAACCGGTTTGGAAGTGGATAACCATCCTGTCGGGACTGGAGAAAAGATTAATAATCAGATCATCCTCAATCAATTCATCCCTTTTACGGATCGCATTGTACTGGATAATGATAACAAAGATTTCTCCTTGGCTTTCAACAACCTGTCCTACTCGGACGAACAACAAAAATATAATTACCGGCTTTTGCCTTATCAGGGGAATTGGCTGATTTCTGATGAGGGAGAGAAAGCCTCGTATACCAACCTCCCAGCCGGTGAGTATGTATTTGAAGTGAAGAATATACATCCGAACGGTCAGACAGGGGCGGTGACTTCGCTGAAGATCGTAATTCTTCCTCATTGGAGTCAGACTTTTGCTTTCCGGCTTTTCGTTTCCCTGTTATTGCTGGGAGGAGTGGCTTATGGAGTACGGTTGATCAGACTACGGCAGAAACGGATGGAACACGAAATGCAGATGAAACATGAACTGTTGACGGTCAGTATGGAGCGTGAGAAAGAACGTCAGATACGTGTGGAACGCGAGAACTTCTTTACGGGCGTTGCCCACGAACTGCGTACTCCGCTGACTTTAATCCTTGCCCCGTTACAGGAATTGATGAAACAGTGCAATCCATTGGATGACTTTTATAAGAAATTGCAGGTCATGTATAAGAATGCGGCCTCACTGCACACCTTGGTCGATCAGTTGCTTTATGTACAAAAGATAGAGGCCGGGATGGTCAGACTCCAGTTATCCGAGACTGATTTGGTACAGTTGGTCTGCAATGTGTCGGAACCGTTCCGGCAGATGGCTGAAATCAAAGGTTTGCAATTTGATATTGATTTGCTCGAAGGGAAGTTCCTGTATTGGGTAGATGAGGGAAAGATCGCTTCGGCCGTGCAAAACCTTCTTTCAAATGCGTTTAAGTATACCCCATCGGGAGGTCGTGTCCTGCTTTCTGTCTCTCATCTGATGAAAAGTGGGCAGGGTTATTGCCGGATCACCGTTTCGGATACAGGTGCAGGGATTCCGGAATGGTTGCAGAAACATGCTTTTGAATCGTTCGTAACGGGAGATAATGTACCTGAGATGTCAACGAAGGCAGGAATAGGATTGCATATTGTGAAGAACACGATGGACTTGCATCATGGATTGGTAACGCTGAAGAGTGTGCCGGACGAAGGAAGTATCTTTGCCCTTTATATTCCCGAAGGCAAAGAGCATTTTGCAAAAGATTCTTATGAACTTATTGACAGCCATCAGGGAAAAACAAAGCAAAATGAAGAGCTGAAACCGGAACCGTTTCTTCCGATACCGGAAAACAAAATACAGGAAACAGCGGCTAAAAAGAGTCTGCTGATCATCGAAGATAATGAAGATGTCCGCGAATATATCCGGAGCTTATTCATTTCCATATATGCCGTCAGTGAAGCTTGCAATGGTGAGGAAGGGGTGCGGATAGCCAAAGAACAGTTGCCCGATCTTATTATCTCGGATGTAATGATGCCCGTAAAGGACGGCTTTACTTGTTGCAGGGAAATTCGTATGCAGCAGGAAACCGCGCATATTCCTATCTTGATACTGACTGCCAGAGCAGAAGATGCTGACATCCTGCAAGGCTGTAATAGCGGAGCGGATGATTATATGATGAAACCCTTTAATCCGGAGATATTAAAGACCAAAGTGGATAACCTGATTTTGCAGCGTGAGCGATTGAAGCGGATTTATACGAAAGCCCTGATGCTGAAACAGGAATCGGAAGAGGGAGAGAAAGAAGATGCCTTTTTGCAACAACTGATTCATATCATAGAAGCTAACCTTTCCAATGCGGACTTTAATGTAAAAATGTTGGCGGAGCAACTGAATATGAGTCAGCCTACCTTGTACCGGAAGGTGAAACAGCGCAGTGATTTGTCTGTTATAGATATGATTCGCAGTATACGTATAAGCAAGGCGGCGACATTGATTCTGGAGAATCGCTATTCTATTCAGGAAATTTCGGAAATGGTTGGTTATTCCGATACCCGTACTTTGCGCAAGCACTTCATGGAGCAGTTCGGCGTATCTCCTTCTAAATATATGGGTAGTACTGATTGATAACCTACAAGTCGATATTATATAGTTTCAGCTTATTATATAATGTCTTCCGGTCGATATTCAGTAATTGTGCCGCTTTGCTCTTGTTATTTCCGGTTTGGCGCAATGCCTCCAGAATGTGTTCTTTCTCTGTCTCTTCGTTGCGCAGCGCCATGCTTGCGGAACAAACAGTACTTGTTTCCAGTAATTCGGTCCCTAATTCAAGAAGAGTGATGAAACTTCCTTGTGCCAGTAAAGTCGCTCTTTTTACGATATTCTTCATTTGGCGTAAGTTGCCCGGCCAGTGATAATTGAGTAAGGCTTGTGAGGCTTTCGAGTCAAAACCGATCAGATGCTTGTCCAGTTCCTTGTTTGCCTGATCGAGGAAGAAGTTGGCAAACAAAAGGATATCCTCTTTCCGTTCTTTCAGGTCGGGCATCCGCAGGGTAAATTCATTGATACGATGGAAAAGGTCTTCACGGAAAGTCCCTTTCTCGATAGCTTGTTCCAGATTCTCGTTGGTGGCGGATACCAGACGGATATCAACCGAAACTTCTTGCGTGGAACCGACCGGACGAATCTTTCTCTCTTGCAAGGCACGAAGAAGCTGTATCTGTACCTCGTAACTGAGATTACCTATTTCATCCAGGAAGATAGTGCCTCCATTGGCGGCAACGAACGCTCCGGTCTTGTCCGTCAGTGCTCCTGTAAAAGAGCCCTTCACATGACCGAAAAACTCGGATGCGGCTAATTCTTTGGGAATCGAACCGCAGTCTACCGCGATAAACGGCTTGTCATTCCGTTTGCTCAGTTGATGGATGCGGTGCGCCACATACTCTTTTCCCGTTCCGCTGGAACCGTTGATCAGTACGGACATATTGGTGGGAGCTACCAGACCTACATAATTATAGAGTTGCTTGGCGGCATCACTTTCTCCTTCCAGATAAGCATGATGGGTTTCGGTGGCGTTTCCGGACGAAATGGAAGAACCTTTCTTTGCAGAAGTTTTGGCTGCGGTATGCGTAGTCGGCGCTTCTTTCGCTTGCAAAGCTTCTGACATCTTTTTGAGTAGTTCCTCCGGATTCACCGGTTTGGCAACATAGTCGCGTGCTCCCAGTTTCATCGCTTGTACTGCCGATTGGATATCGGCATAACCGGTCATGATGATCAAAGGAATATCGATTCCTTTTTCGTTCATCCATTTCAGAAGATCGATTCCGTCGTGATCCGGCAGGCGTAAATCGGACAGGATTAAGTCTGCCCCTTGTCCTTCAATGTGCTTCTGGGCACGGGCAATGTTACTGACTGACGACACTTCAAACCCTTTTTTACTTAGCCAGGTTTTCAGCATCATTCCGAAAGTGATATCGTCTTCTATTATCAATATGGATTTCATCATACTCTCTTTTGCCTCTTTTAATGCTACAAAGGTAAGAGGATTTGGGCGAAAGTAGTATATTTGCAAACTTAAATTAAATAAAAGTGTTATGAAAAAGATTGCATACTTACTATTAACCATATCGTTTTGCGGACTTACGGCCTGCAAAACCGGAACAAAAAAAGGAGGAAATATGGACAACGAAACGTTGGTAAAGATTGAAACAACCTTGGGAGACATCAAGGTTAAGTTGTATAATGAGACGCCGAAACATCGTGATAATTTCATTAAGCTGGCAGAAGACGGCGTTTATGAAGGAACGCTGTTCCACCGTGTTATCAAAGACTTTATGATTCAGGCAGGTGACCCGGATTCAAAGAATGCACCGAAAGGAAAGATGCTGGGTGCAGGAGATGTGGGTTACACCCTTCCGGCCGAATTTGTTTATCCGAAGTATTTTCACAAAAAAGGCGCTTTGTCTGCTGCCCGTCAGGGAGACAATGTAAATCCGAAGAAAGAATCATCCGGTTGCCAGTTCTACATTGTGACAGGCAAAGTGTACAACGACTCTACATTGCTGGGCATGGAAAGCCAGATGAATGAGAATAAGATCAATGTTATTTTCAATACGTTGGCTCAGAAGCACATGAAAGAAATCTATAAGATGCGGAAGGAAAACGATGAAAACGGTTTGTATGAATTGCAGGAGAAGCTTTTTGCAGAGGCGGAAGCGGAAGCTGCCAAGCAACCGGAATTTCACTTTACGCCGGAACAGATCGAAGCTTATACGACTGTAGGAGGTACTCCTCATCTGGACGGTGAGTATACGGTTTTCGGTGAAGTAATCGAAGGCATGGACATCGTGGATAAGATTCAGCAGGTGAAAACCGACCGTAGCGATCGCCCCGAAGAGGACGTGAAGATTGTAAAAGTAGAAGTACTAGATTAAGTAGAATGAAGATCAACAGGCATATTCTGGACAATGGGTTACGTCTGGTACATTCGCAGGACGAAAGTACGCAGATGGTAGCTCTGAATGTATTATATAATGTGGGAGCCCGCGATGAACATCCCGAGCATACCGGCTTTGCTCATTTGTTCGAACACCTGATGTTCGGAGGTTCGGTGAACATCCCCGATTATGATATGCCGCTGCAACTGGCAGGCGGCGAGAATAATGCCTGGACCAATAATGACATAACCAATTACTACCTCACTGTACCCCGGCAGAATGTAGAGACCGGCTTTTGGCTGGAATCCGACCGTATGCTGAGCCTTGATTTCAGTGAACGGAGTCTGGAAGTACAGCGTGGAGTAGTAATGGAAGAATTCAAGCAGCGTTGCCTGAATCAGCCTTACGGAGACGTCGGTCATCTTTTGCGTCCCTTGGCATATCGGGCGCATACTTATCAGTGGCCTACCATCGGAAAAGATTTGTCGCACATAGCCAATGCGACGCTGGAAGAGGTGAAAGCATTCTTCTTCCGTTTTTATGCGCCGAACAATGCAGTGCTGGCCGTAACGGGAAATATCTCTTTTGAAGAAGCAGTCGCATTGACGGAAAAATGGTTCGGTCCCATCCCTCGCAGGGAGGTTCCTCAACGGAATCTGCCGCAGGAACCGGAGCAGACAGAAGAACGACGGTTGACAGTGGAGCGCAACGTACCCATCGACTCATTATTCATGGCGTATCATATGTGTAGTCATGATCATCCGGATTATTACGCTTTTGATATATTGTCGGATTTGTTGAGCAACGGACGTTCCAGTCGTCTGAATCAACGGCTGGTACAGCAAAAACAACTGTTTTCGAGTATCGACGCTTATATTTCCGGCAGTGTGGATGCCGGATTGTTCCATATTTCAGGTAAACCTGCGGCAGGTGTTTCGCTGGAACAGGCGGAAGCGGCCGTACGTGAAGAACTGGAACGTTTGCAGCAAGAACCTGTTGACGAACAGGAACTGGAAAAAGTGAAGAATAAATTCGAATCGACGCAGATATTCGGCAATATCAATTATTTGAATGTCGCTACCAATCTTGCTTGGTTTGAACTGTTGGGCAGGGCGGAAGATATGGAAAAGGAGGTAGAGCGTTATCGCGCTGTTACTGCCGGACAATTGCAAAAGGTAGCTCAGTCTGCTTTCAGGAAGGAGAATGGAGTGATACTTTATTATAAGAAACAAATATCCTGACTTCTCCTTACCGGCGGGATATTTATTGGAGGCAACGGCAGGATGCGGAGTTGCCGGAATATGCGATTAACTACGGAAAAATAAATGAGAAATATCTATAGTATATATAAGGAGCATTACAAAGCACTGATTTCTCTCGGATTGCCCATTGTAATCGGGCAAATAGGAGTTATTGTGCTGGGGTTTGCCGATACGCTGATGATCGGTCATCATAGTACGATAGAACTGGGTGCTGCTTCCTTCGTCAATAATGTATTCAATCTGGTGATTATTTTCAGTACAGGCTTCTCGTACGGGCTGACTCCTATCGTGGGAGGTTTGTATGGAACTCATCAGTATGCTTCGGCGGGGCAGGCGTTACGTAACAGCCTGCTGGCAAATTTGTTGGTGGCATTCTTGCTTACCATCGGTATGACTGTCCTTTATTTTAATGTGGGAAATCTGGGACAGCCGGAAGAACTTATTCCCTTGATAAAACCTTATTATCTGGTTCTGCTGGCTTCGCTCGTCTTTGTGATGCTGTTCAATGGCTTCAAGCAGTTTACGGATGGAATTACGGATACTAAGACCGCTATGTGGATATTGCTCGGCGGAAATGTGCTGAATATTATCGGCAATTATATCCTGATATACGGAAAGCTGGGCTTGCCGGAAATGGGCTTGCTGGGAGCAGGTATCAGTACGCTGTTCTCGCGTATCATGATGGTAGTCGTATTTATCATAGTCTTTATGCGGAGTCCGCGTTTTCTTCGTTTTAAGCTCGGCTTCTATCGTCTGGGATGGTCGAAGGCTATATTCGGACGATTGAATTCGCTGGGTTGGCCGATTGCTTTTCAGATGGGAATGGAGACAGCTTCGTTCAGTCTGAGTGCGGTGATGATTGGCTGGCTGGGTACCATTGCGCTGGCTTCTCATCAGGTCATGCTGGCTATTTCCCAGTTTACGTTTATGATGTATTACGGGATGGGGGCAGCTGTGGCTGTCCGTGTGAGTAACTTTAACGGGCAGGGCGATATACTCAATGTACGTCGTTCGGCTTATGCCGGTTTTCATTTGATGATGGCGTTGGGTGTTGTGCTTTCTTCCATCGTATTCCTCTGCCGCAATTATCTGGGAGGCTGGTTTACCGATAGTACCGAAGTGGCGGCTATGGTAACTTCGCTTATCCTTCCGTTCCTTGTATATCAGTTTGGAGATGGATTGCAGATAACCTTTGCCAATGCCTTGCGTGGAATCTCAGATGTAAAACTGATGATGCTGATTGCCTTCATTGCTTATTTCCTTATTTCGCTTCCGGTCGGCTATTTTTGCGGATTCGTGTTGGAGTGGGGGATCATAGGTGTCTGGATGGCATTTCCTTTTGGGTTGACCAGTGCCGGTCTGATGTTATGGTGGCGTTTCCATCACAAGACGAAACTACCGCCTTCCATTCAAAATTCATAATTTAAAATCTTAATTGCCTATGGCTTCCTTTCACTCCACCAAACTGAAAATAACCATCGGCTATATATTGCTGCTGGCGATTCTTCTTTTTTCTCTGGTGTTTGTGCATCAGGAGATGGAGACGCTGTCGGCTGCGGACGATCAGCAGAATCTGCGGACAGACAGTCTGCTGAGTCTTCTCCATGAGAAAGATCAGAATACCCTTCAGATGCTGCGGGTGCTGAGCGAGGCGAATGATAGCTTGCTTTCCGCCTCGGAGATTGAAGAAATCATATCAGAACAGCAGGACTCGGTGATTACTCAGCAACGGGTACAACACCGGGTTATTACCAAACGCGATTCTCTGATCACTACCCCGAAGAAGAAAGGCTTCTTCAAACGATTGGGGGAAGTGTTCGCGCCTTCTAAGAAAGATACTGCCGTGCTGGTCAATACTTCTCTGGAAATTGCCACCGATACGATATTGGAACCTGTCAAGTCGGCGGACTCCCTTCAGCATAAGATTCGCATGGCTACCGAAGAGAAACGGTTGCAGCGGAGGCGAACGATCCGGCGTACCAGTACGAGGTATCAGCGGATGAATACACAGCTGACCGCAAGAATGGATAGTCTGATAAAAGGATACGAGGAGGAAATGTCTGCGCGTGCCCGTCAGGATGCGGAACTTCAGCAAGAGGTGCGGATGCGTTCGGCTAATATCATTGCCGGAATTGCCATTGGTGCCGTATTCTTATCCGCCTTTTTCCTGATCTTAATTATGCGGGATATTACTCGTAGCAACCGTTATCGGCGTCAGCTCGAAGAAGCGAATAAGCGGGCGGAAGACTTGCTTGTTGCCCGTGAGAAACTGATGCTTGCCATTACCCATGACTTTAAGGCGCCATTAGGCTCGATAATGGGATATACGGAACTCTTGTCCCGCCTGACCGAAGATGAACGGCAGCGATTCTATCTGGACAACATGAAAAGTTCTTCAGAGCATTTACTGAAGTTAGTAAGCGATTTGCTTGATTTCCACCGTCTTGACCTCAATAAAGCGGAAGTGAACCGGATTGTTTTTAATCCTGCTCAGCTGTTTGAAGAAATCCGTGTTTGCTTTGAACCTCTGACGGCGGCTAAAGGCTTGGTCTTGCAATGTCATATCGCTCCGGAATTGTCGGAGAAATATATCAGTGATCCTTTACGTATTCAGCAGATAGTGAATAATCTCTTGTCCAATGCGGTGAAATTCACTCAGCAGGGCAAGATCACATTAACTGTTGGTTATAACGCTTCGAAGCTGACAATAGCGGTTGAGGATACCGGCAAAGGGATGGCATCGGAAGACCGGGAACGCATCTTCCAGGAATTTACCCGCCTCCCCGGTGCGCAGGGAGAAGAAGGATTCGGACTGGGATTGTCCATTGTGCATAAGCTGGTTCTTCTGCTTGAAGGTACGATCGATGTACAAAGCACGTTAGGAAAAGGAAGTTGCTTTACTGTCGTGTTGCCACTCTTTCCGGTGGGCAAGTCAATAGTGGAAAATAAACCTTTTGGAAGCAGAATCAAGAAAGCGTCGAAAGATACGGATGCTTCTCCGGAAGAAACAGATGTTTCTCCGGAAGAGACAGATGCTGTACCGGTCATGAAGGTGATCCGTGTGCTTCTGATTGATGATGATAAGATTCAGCTGAACCTGACTGCTGCCATGCTGAAACAGCACAAC
>NZ_GG774708.1:407848-436122 GCF_000162515.1 Bacteroides sp. 1_1_14
CTGCGCTCCTCGACGTTTGATGTGCTGCTGACCGATATACAGATGCCTGCTATCAACGGTTTTGATCTGGTCAAATTATTGCGTGCCTCTAACATTCCGCAAGCCCGCAATATTCCTGTTATTGCTGTCACGGCACGTAGCGAAATGGATGAGAAGGCTTTGCATGAACATGGCTTTGCCGGATGCCTGCACAAACCTTTTACGGTGAAAGAATTGCTGGTAACTCTGAATGAAGGACAAATGTCAGCTGATGAGGCGCATATAACACATGATATGCAATTGATTGCAGATGCGCTGCCTGAAGATACTTTATTCAACTTTTCTGCACTGACTGCCTTCTCGGAAGATGATCCGGAAGCGGCGTGTTCTATTATCCGGACTTTTATCGAAGAGACCGGCAAGAATGCCGACCGGATGCAACAGGCATTAACTGACAGGGAGGTGGATGGAATAGCCGCTATGGCTCATAAACTCCTTCCGCTTTTCACTTTGATCGGAGCTTCTGAGTCTGTTGCTTCATTAAGATGGCTGGAGTCTTGCCGGGGGGAAGAATTCTCCGAAGAAATAGAAAAGACTACGTTGGAGACTTTGGAGGCGGTGCGTAAAGTTGTTCGTGCTGCTGAGGAGTATAGTCTCGGTTTACATTAAATCTCTCCCGGCAGCTCTTTTGGAATAGCCTATATAGTGCCATGCTTGTGCCACCCTGTTGGCACAGTTGTGCCAAAGGCATGTCACAGTCGTGCCACTGCGGTGGCACAAGCGTGCCAACGTAGTGGCACGGGCATAAGCTCGTAGCATAGTGAGAAGGTGCTGCCTTGACAAATATCTCACCTTCCGAATGAACGGAATGAACGGGATGAAATTGCGCTAAATGCAACCATAACCTCCGGCTTTTTCACATTTTAGCTTTTGGACAAACCTTTTTTCAAAGTAATTTGTTTACTTTGTATCACTTTTACACTGACACATCCTGCATGAAACGAAAATGGATAAGACGGGTGGGCTGGATATTGCTTACTCCTATAATACTTTTTGTAATACTGATGGTATTACTTTATATACCTCCTGTTCAGAATCTTTTGCGACGGGAGGTTACTGCGTATGCTTCTAAAGCAACCGGAATGCAGATTCAGGTGGAACGGATAGACCTTCGTTTTCCGCTTAATCTGCTGGTACGAGGGGTGGAAGTCATACAGCAGCCGGATACCTTATTGTCTTTGGAAAGCCTGAATGTCCGCGTACAGGCATGGCCGTTGCTCAAAGGAAAAGTAGAAGTTGACGAGGTTACCTTAAGTCAGGTGGCGGTCAATTCTGCCAATCTGATAGAGGGGATGCAGATAAAAGGCGTTTTGGGGCGCTTCTTTCTGCAAAGTCATGGAGTCGATTTATCGAACGAAACGGCAGTTGTCAATCGGACAGAGTTATCCGATACTCATATACAACTTCTGATGACTGATACCACGACCACTCCCAAAGACACAACAGCATCTGCTCCTGTGAACTGGAAGGTGAACCTTCATCAACTGAAGTTGAAGAATGTATCATTCGGTATGAAACTGCCTGCCGACTCCATGAAGATGGCGGCATACATAGGCGAAGCGACCATTGATGACGCCAAAGCGGATTTAAAGAACCAGTTTTATGGATTGAAGCAATTCCTTTTGTCGGGTGCCTCTGCCAGTTATGACACCGGAGAGGCCCAACCGTCGGAAGGTTTTGACGCCTCTCATATGGCAGTCCGGAATATCCGCATCGGATTGGACTCTCTGCTCTACGAAGGCAGAAATATGAACGCTGTGATTCGTGAAATAACGATGGAAGAGCGTTCGGGACTGAGTATTACTTCACTGACAGGGCGGCTCTTTTCGAATGATTCTATCATCCGCATTCCTGAACTGAAACTGCAAACCCCACATTCAGAAATAGACCTGTCCGCCCAGACTTATTGGGAACTCGTAAATATCCCGACGACAGGACGTTTATCCGCCAGCTTTAACGCACATATAGGCAAAGAGGACGTGATGCTTTTTGCCGGCGGACTGCCTCAAACGTTTAAAGAAGCATATCCGTTCCGTCCGTTAGTGATTCGTGCCGGTACAGATGGAAATCTGAAAGAGATGCAGATTTCGCGCTTCACGGTAGACTTGCCGGGAGCTTTCTCGCTAAAGGGGGGAGGAATCCTTGAAAACCTGACGGACAGTCTGACTCGTTCGGGAACTATTGGGCTGGATATGGTTACTCGGAATCTGAACTTCCTGACAGGATTGACTGGAGTCACACCCGATGGCTCTTTAGTAATTCCCGACAGTATGAGTCTCAAGATGAAGATGGAGATGAACGGCCCGCAGTATAAAGCAAAACTCGATCTGAAAGAAGGCAAGGGCAGCATGAATGTAAATGCCGCATTAAACAGTTCGACAGAAGTTTATACGGCCGATCTGAAAATAAACGATCTGCAACTACATCATTTTCTCCCGAAAGACTCGATTTATGAACTATCTCTTTCGGCAGATGCCAAGGGCAGGGGACTGGATGTCATGTCCTTCCATTCTTTAGCCAATCTGAATCTTTCTTTGGACCAGCTTCATTACGCCCGCTATCATCTTTCGAATGTTCATTTGACGGGAAATCTTAAAGGAGCTTTGGCAACGGCTCAGCTTACGAGTGACAATGAACTTTTGAAAATGACGGCGGATGCAGAATATAATTTAGCTCATAGCTATCCGGACGGTAAAGTGACAGTTGACGTTACTCAGCTTGATTTGTACGAACTGGGACTTATGCCCAAGCCGATGAAACATCCGTTGGCATTCAATTTAAGCGGAGAGGCACGGCAGAACCGTGTTTTCACTCATTTCACCGCCGGTGATATGAAACTGAATCTGAGTGCCCGTGCCGGTGTATATCCTCTGATTCGTCAGTCTACCCATTTTGTAGATGTGTTGATGAAGCAGGTGGATGAAAAACTCTTGGATCATGCTGCTTTGCGTGAAGCATTGCCGTCGGCTATTTTCTCTTTCTCGGCAGGAAAGGAGAATCCGTTGGCAGACTATATGGCAATGAAGAATATATCGTTCCATGATGCTTCCATGAAATTCGGCACTGCTCCCGATTGGGGAATCAACGGAAAAGCAGCCATCCATGCTTTGAAAGTGGATACCTTGCAACTGGATACGGTCTTTTTCACCGTCAAACAAGATACTACCCGTATGAACCTTCGTGCCGGAGTAATCAACGGACCGAAGAATCCCCAGTTTTCCTTCTCCACTATTCTGACAGGCGAGATTCGCGACCGCGATGCCGAGCTGCTGGCAGAATATAAGAACGAAAAGGGGAAAACCGGTGTGTTGCTTGGAGTCAATGCCCGTCCGCTGGTTGGAGGACGTGGAAAAGGGGATGGACTGGCTTTTACACTGATTCCGGAAGAACCGATTATTGCGTTCCGTAAATTCCACTTCAACGAAGATCATAACTGGATTTATCTGCATAAGAATATGCGCGTGTATGCCAATGTGGATATGTGGGATGATGAAGGTATGGGCTTCCGTGTGCATTCGGTACAGGGAGATACGGTTTCTTTGCAGAATATCGATGTCGAAATCCGGAGAATCCGCTTGGATGAAATAACGAGCGTACTGCCTTACTTCCCCGAAATCACCGGATTGTTCTCGGCAGAAGCACACTATATACAGACCGAAAAAGACCTTCAGCTCTCTGCGGAAGCATCCATTGATGAACTGACTTATGAACGCCAGCGCATTGGTGATATTACTTTGGGGGCTACATGGCTGCCGGGCGAACAGGGAAAACAATACCTCAACGCTTATCTGAATCATGATAAGGTAGAAGTGCTGATAGCAGATGGCAAGCTGCTCCCTACCTCGACGGGAAAGGATAGCCTGGAAGTAAATACGACGTTGGAACACTTCCCGCTTCGTATTGCCAACGCCTTTATTCCCGACGAGCTGGTTACGCTTGCCGGTGATATGGACGGTGACCTGAATATAACAGGCAGTACCGAGCAGCCATTGATAAACGGTGAACTGATACTGGACAGCGTATCTGTCCTGTCACGCCAGTATGGTGCTAACTTCCTGTTTGATAACCGCCCTGTGCAGTTGAAGAACAATCGTCTGATATTTGATAAGTTCGCCATTTACACCACGGGAAAGAATCCGTTTACGATCGACGGTTATGTCGATTTCCGTGATATGTCCCGACCGATGGCGAGTCTGAATCTGCTGGCGGAAAACTATACCTTGTTGAATGCGAAGCGTACTCGCGAAAGCCTTGTCTACGGAAAAGTCTTTGCGGACTTGCGGGCAACCATAAAAGGCCCGTTGGACGGGTTGAATATGCGTGGAAACCTAAATCTGCTGGGCAATACGGATGTCTCGTATGTACTGACCGATTCACCGCTGACCGTGCAGGATCGTCTGGGAAGTCTGGTGACATTTACTTCATTCAGTGATACCACCACAGTTGTCCGTCAGGAAGTGCCTACCGTATCTTTAGGAGGATTGGATATGCTGATGATGGTTCATATCGACCCTTCAGTCAGGGTGAAAGTGGACTTGGACGCCAGTGACAATCGTATCGAACTGGAAGGAGGTGGCGATCTTTCGATGAAATACACTCCGCAGGGAGACCTGACATTGACCGGACGTTACACACTGAGCGGTGGACTGATGAAGTATTCTCTGCCTATCATTGCAGTCAAGGAATTTGCCATCGATAACGGCAGCTATGTAGATTGGACCGGAAACCCGATGGACCCCATGCTGAACTTCAAGGCAACTGACCGTATCCGTGCTTCCGTATCCGAAGGAGAGAACGGAGGAACGAGAATGGTTAACTTTGACGTTTCCATTGTCGTAAAGAACCGGCTGGACAACCTGTCTTTTGCTTTCGACGTAGCGGCCCCGGAAGATGCGACCATACAGAATGAACTGACAGCAATGGGAGCGGAAGAACGTGGAAAACAGGCACTTTATATCATGTTGATGAAAACCTATCTCGGCACCGGACCGATCGGCGGTGGAGGCGGCGGACTTGGCAAGCTGAATATGGGTTCTGCCCTGAACTCCGTACTGAGCAGTCAGATAAATTCACTGATGGGTAACCTGAAGAATGCCAGCGTCTCTGTGGGTGTCGAAGATCATGACGCTTCGGATACCGGTGGCAAGCGTACGGATTACAGTTTCCGTTATTCGCAGCGCCTCTTCAATAACCGCTTCCAGATTGTAATCGGCGGTAAGGTATCGACGGGCGAAAATGCGACGAATGATGCCGAATCCTTCATTGACAATATCTCTTTGGAATATCGTCTGGACCGTACGGGAACCCGTTATGTCCGTTTGTTCTACGATAAGAACTATGAGAGTGTACTCGAAGGGGAGATTACGGAAACCGGAGTCGGTCTGGTACTTCGCAAGAAACTGGATAAACTCAGTGAACTGTTCATCTTTAAGAAAAAGAAGTAAGAATGAAAGATATACGTATTAACATATTAGCAGGCTGTCTTATAAGTATAGTGTTGTTCTCGGCGTGTTCGGTGACGAAACATCTGCCCGAAGATGAAATACTCTATACCGGAGGAAAAACGGTGATAGTCAATAAATCATCGACACGGGTTGGTGAAACTGCTTTGACGGAAATCAATGCGGCGCTTGCCAAAACTCCCAGTACTACTCTGTTGGGAGGTTTTCTGCCTATTCCTTTTAAAATGTGGATGTATAACGACTTCGTGAAATACAAGAAAGGATTCGGTAAGTGGATGTTTAACCGCTTTGCCGCCAATCCGCCCGTATTTATTTCTACTGTCAATCCCGAAGTACGTGTCAAGGTAGCCACTAACCTGCTCCGTGATTACGGATATTTCAATGGAAAGGTGACTTACGAGACTTTGGTCGATAAGAAAGATAGTCTGAAAGCAAGTCTGCTCTATACGGTAGATATGAAGAACCCTTATTTCATTGATACAGTGTATTATCAGCGTTTCACTCCCCAGACTCTGAAGATCATGGAACGCGGACGTCGTATGTCTTACATCACCCCCGGCGAACAGTTTAATGTGGTGGATTTGGATGAAGAACGTTCCCGTATCAGTACCCTTTTGCGTAATCGGGGATATTTCTACTTCCGTCCGGACTATATGACCTATCAGGCAGATACAACCTTGGTTCCCGGCGGACATATCAGTCTTCGTCTGATTCCTCTTCCGGGATTACCGGCTGCCGCTCAACGTTCTTACTATGTAGGAGATGCTTCGGTCTATCTCTTCGGAAAGAATGGCGAGGCACCTAATGACAGTATCTTGTACAAGAATCTGAATATTCACTATTATGATAAACTGCAGGTCCGTCCGAATATGCTCTATCGATGGATGAACTATCAGCAGTTTGTACGGAGCAAACAGATGAGGGCTTCCAACCGTACCCGTCTTTATAGCCAGTACCGGCAGGAGCAGGTGCAGGAGAAATTGAGTCAGCTCGGTATATTCAGCTATATGGATATGCAATATGCTCCCCGAGATACGACAGCGGCTTGTGATACACTGGATGTCACTATGCAGGCTACATTTGCCAAACCGTTGGATGCAGAACTGGAACTGAATGTAGTAACGAAGAGTAATGACCAGACCGGTCCCGGTGCATCTTTCGGTGTCACTCGTAACAATGTATTCGGAGGTGGTGAAAGCTGGAACGTAAAACTGAAAGGCTCTTATGAGTGGCAGACCGGAGGCGGTGAGAAGAGCTCACTGATGAACAGTTGGGAAATGGGGCTTTCTACCTCTCTGACTTTTCCGAGAGTCGTGTTCCCGCATCTGGGTAAACGGGAGTTTGACTTCCCGGCCACGACGACCTTTCGTCTGTATATCAACCAACTGAACCGGGCAAAGTATTATAAACTGCTGTCCTTTGGCGGCAATGCTACATACGATTTCCAGCCCTCCCGTACCAGCCGGCATAGTATTACTCCTTTTAAACTGACATTTAATGTCTTGCAGCATCAGTCTGAGGATTTTAAAGAGATAGCTGAAGCTAATCCTGCATTGTATGTCAGTCTTAGGAACCAGTTTATTCCGGCGATGGAATATACGTATACGTATGACAATGCTTCGGGTCGTCGGATAAAGAACCCTATCTGGTGGCAGTCTACCGTCACTTCGGCGGGTAATATCACTTCCCTTATTTACCGTGCTTTTGGCAAGCCGTTCAATGAAGAGGATAAGAGTTTGCTGGGGGCTCCGTTTGCACAGTTTGTGAAGTTGAATACGGAGTTGCGTCATTTGTGGAACATAGATAAGAATAATGCGATAGCCAGCCGCATGGCAGTAGGTGCACTGTTTACTTATGGCAATGCTACGATAGCTCCCTATAGTGAACAATTTTATGTAGGTGGTGCCAATAGTATCCGTGCTTTTACAGTGCGCAGTGTCGGTCCGGGCGGTTATCATCCGGAAGAGGGAAAATATTCCTACCTGGATCAGACAGGAACTTTCCGCTTTGAGGCGAATGTGGAATATCGTTTCCGTATTTTCAAGAGCTTTTGGGGAGCTACCTTTCTGGATGCAGGAAATGTGTGGTTGTTGCGCAAAGACAGAAAGCTTTTAGCTGATGGAAAAGAAGCACGTCCCAATTCACAACTGCGTCTGAAGACTTTCCCTAAACAAATAGCTTTGGGAACGGGTGTCGGTATCCGTTATGACATGGATATTCTCGTATTCCGTCTCGACTTCGGTATTCCTCTGCATCTGCCTTATGATACGGACCGTAGCGGCTATTATAATGTAACCGGAGCTTTCTTCAAGAATCTGGGAATACATTTTGCTATCGGTTACCCGTTCTAATGAATGATTTTTGTACGATTTTAGTGAATAATGATTGATATTTGTCCTGTTGGATTCAACTATTTTTGTAAATTTGCAACGAAATCTGATGCCATTGACATCACTAACCTTTTAATATTACACAATTTATGAAACCAACTTTATTCTTATTGGCTGCTGGTATGGGTAGCCGTTATGGAGGCTTGAAGCAATTGGACGGACTGGGTCCTAACGGCGAAACTATTATGGATTACTCTATCTATGATGCTATCAACGCAGGATTTGGTAAGCTTGTATTTGTAATCCGCAAAGATTTTGAACAGGATTTCCGCGAAAAGATTATTTCTAAATACGAAGGCCACATTCCTTGCGAACTGGTATTCCAGTCTATTGATGATCTTCCGGAAGGATTCACTTGTCCGGCAGACCGTACAAAACCATGGGGTACAAATCATGCGGTAATGATGGGAGCTGATGTGATTAGTGAACCGTTTGCGGTAATCAACTGCGATGACTTCTATGGTCGTGACTCGTTCCAGGTAATGGGCAAATTCCTGTCTGCTCTTCCCGAAAATTCCAAGAATGTTTATTCAATGGTAGGTTTCCGTGTGGGAAATACGTTGAGCGAGAGCGGTACGGTATCTCGTGGTATCTGCAGTACAGATGCTAACAACTTGCTGACTTCCGTAGTGGAACGTACGAAGATTCAACGTCTGGACGGCGAAGTAAAATACATCGATGATAACGGTGAATGGACAGCTACTCCTGATACGACTCCGGTAAGTATGAACTTCTGGGGCTTTACTCCCGACTACTTTGCTTACAGTGAAGAGTTCTTCAAGACTTTCCTGAGCGATCCGAAGAACATGGAGAACCTGAAGAGCGAATTCTTTATCCCGCTGATGGTGGATAAATTGATTAACGACGGAACTGCAACTGTAGAAGTTCTGGATACTACCAGCAAATGGTTTGGTGTAACTTATCCGGAAGACCGTCAGAGCGTAGTGGATAAGATTCAGGCATTGGTAGATGCCGGTGAATACCCTGCTAAATTGTTCTAAAGAAAAGCTTTTGATAAAGACCAGGAAGCAGTCATTCATGAGAATGACTGCTTTTTTTGTCTTTCATAACGGATAATACTGCCCTTTATCCAATAATTATTCATTATCTTTGCAATCCAAAATCTTATAAATCAGAGACAGACGTGATTTCAGTAGAAGGATTATCAGTAGAATTTAATGCGACACCGCTCTTTGCGGATGTCAGCTATGTTATCAATAAAAAAGACCGCATCGCTTTGGTCGGCAAGAATGGTGCGGGCAAATCGACTATGTTGAAAATATTGGCAGGTCTGCAAAACCCGACCCGTGGAGTGGTAGCCGTCCCTAAAGATGTAACAATCGGCTATCTGCCGCAAGTCATGATCCTTTCGGATGTCCGCACGGTGATGGAGGAAGCAGAACTCGCTTTCGAGCATATTTTCGAACTTCAGGCAAACCTTGAACGGATGAATCAGCAGCTTGCCGACCGCACCGACTATGAATCCGAAGAATACCACCAGTTAATAGACCGCTTCACACACGAAAACGACCGCTTCCTGATGATGGGAGGAACCAATTTTCAGGCGGAAATAGAACGTACCCTGTTGGGATTGGGCTTTAGCAGGGAAGACTTTAACCGTTCGACTTCCGAATTCTCCGGCGGCTGGCGTATGCGTATCGAACTAGCGAAGCTCTTGCTCCGTCGTCCGGATGTGCTGCTCCTTGATGAGCCGACTAACCATCTGGATATCGAGAGTATACAATGGCTGGAGAACTTCCTGTCTACCCGTGCTAATGCTGTTGTGCTGGTCAGCCACGACCGTGCTTTCCTTAATAATGTAACTACCCGTACGATCGAGATTACCTGCGGTCAGATTTATGACTATAAAGTGAAGTACGATGAGTTTGTCGTATTACGTAAAGAACGTCGTGAGCAGCAGCTCCGTGCCTATGAGAATCAGCAGAAGCAGATACAGGATACGGAAGACTTTATCGAACGTTTCCGCTATAAGGCAACCAAGGCCGTACAGGTGCAGAGTCGTATCAAACAACTGGAAAAGATAGACCGTATCGAGGTCGATGAGGAAGACAACTCTTCCCTCCGTCTGAAATTTCCTCCTGCCAGCCGCAGCGGGAATTATCCGGTTATCTGTGAAGACGTACGCAAGGCATACGGACAGCACGTTGTTTTCCATGATGTGAATCTGACGATCAACAGAGGAGAAAAAGTCGCATTTGTCGGAAAGAACGGAGAAGGTAAATCTACGTTAGTGAAATGTATCATGGGCGAGATTGATTTTGATGGTAAACTGACGATCGGGCATAACGTGCAGATCGGTTACTTTGCACAGAATCAGGCGCAGATGCTGGATGAAAACATGACGGTATTTGATACGATCGACCGTGTGGCGACAGGAGATATTCGGTTGAAGATACGTGACATTTTGGGTGCATTCATGTTTGGCGGAGAGGCTTCGGATAAAAAAGTGAAAGTACTTTCCGGTGGAGAGCGTACTCGTCTGGCTATGATTAAGTTGTTGCTGGAACCGGTGAACTTCCTGATTTTGGACGAACCTACCAATCATCTGGATATGCGTTCCAAAGATGTACTGAAAGAAGCTATCCGCGAATTTGACGGAACAGTGATACTTGTCAGCCACGACCGTGATTTTTTGGACGGACTTGCGACTAAAGTATATGAGTTCGGTGGTGGAACAGTGAAAGAACATCTTGGCGGTATCTACGATTTCCTGCAAAAGAAGAAGATCGACAGCCTGAATGAACTTCAGAAAGGAGTTTCTCTCTCTACTTCTCCTACCGCATCTGCCAAAGGAAACGAAGCGGATACAGAGCAACCTTCGGAGAACAGACTCTCGTATGAAGCGCAGAAGGAACTCAATAAGAAGATAAAGAAGTTGGAACGCCAGGTGGCGGACTGTGAGGCTTCGATTGAAGAAACGGAATCGGCAATCGCCATTCTGGAAGCAAAGATGGCAACCCCGGAAGGAGCATCGGATATGCAACTGTATGAACGGCATCAGAAGCTGAAAAAGCAATTGGATACCACCGTTGAAGAGTGGGAACGGGTTTCGATGGAACTGGAAGAAGTGAAAAACTAATTTATTATATAATATGAAAGTAACCAAGTATTTACCAATTCTTGCCGTATGCCTTATGACAACAGGATGTAATAGCAAGAAAGAGGCCGTACTAACGTCCGGTATCGACCTTGCTAATCTGGATACCACGGCAATGCCGGGTACAAGTTTTTATCAGTATGCCTGCGGTGGGTGGATTGAAAGTCATCCGCTGACAGACGAGTATTCACGCTTCGGCTCTTTCGATATGCTTCACGAGAAAAGCCGCGAACAGTTGAAAGAACTGATTGCAGAACTGGCTGCAAAGAAAGACAACGCTCCGGGCAGTGCTGCCCAGAAAGTGGGTGATCTTTATAACATCGCTATGGACAGCGTGAAGCTGAACAAAGAAGGAGCAGCTCCGATCAAAGAAGAAATGGCGGCTATCGATGCGCTCAAAGATAAAGAAGAGATTTACACCTACATTGCCGAAAGTCAGAAGAAAGGAATACGTCCTTACTTTACCATGTTTGTTAGTGCGGATGATATGAACAGCTCTATGAACATGGTTCAGACCTATCAGGGCGGTCTCGGAATGGGACAGCGTGATTACTATCTGGAGAATGACGAGCAGACAAAGAGTATCCGCGATAAATATAAGGAGCACCTCGTTAAAATGTTCCAGTTGGCCGGCTATGACGAAGCTACCGCACAGAAAGCAATGGTGGCTGTGATGAACATCGAAACACGTCTTGCCAAAGCTGCCCGTTCACAAGTAGAATTGCGTGATCCGCATGCCAACTATAATAAGATGGATATGGAAACGCTGAAAAAGAACTTCCCTACTTTCAACTGGGATGCTTATTTCACTACTTCGGGACTGAATGACTTGAAAGAAGTGAATATCGGTCAGCCTGCAGCCATGAAGGAAGTTGCCGATGTTATTAATACAGTGCCTCTTGAAGACCAGAAGTTCTATCTTCAATGGAATCTGATCGATGCCGCAGCCTCTTTCCTTAGTGATGATTTCGTAGCACAAAACTTCGACTTCTATAGTAGAACAATGTCTGGCAAGAAAGAAATGCAGCCTCGCTGGAAACGTGCGGTAAGCACTGTAGACGGCTCTTTGGGTGAAGTAGTAGGACAGATGTATGTCGAGAAATACTTCCCTGCCGCTGCCAAAGAACGTATGGTTGGATTGGTGAAGAATTTGCAGACTTCTTTGGGCGAACGCATCAAAGCGCTGGAATGGATGAGTGAACCGACAAAGGTGAAAGCATTAGAAAAACTGGCAACTTTTCATGTAAAGATCGGTTATCCGGATAAATGGAAAGATTACTCTGCTCTGGAGATCAAAGACGACTCTTATTGGGCAAATATCGAGCGTGCCAGCCAATGGGACTTCAATGACATGATTGCGAAAGCCGGTAAGCCGGTTGACAAGGACGAGTGGTTGATGACACCTCAGACGGTAAATGCTTACTATAATCCGACAACCAACGAAATCTGTTTCCCAGCCGCTATCCTGCAGGCTCCGTTCTTTGATATGAACGCTGACGATGCGATGAACTATGGTGCTATCGGTGTGGTTATCGGCCATGAAATGACTCACGGATTCGACGATCAGGGCCGTCAATACGACAAGGATGGTAACCTGAAAGACTGGTGGACAGAAGAAGATGCTAAAAAGTTCGAGGAACGTGCTCAAGTGATGGTTAACTTCTTTGACAGCATAGAAGTGGCTCCCGGTGTGCATGCAAACGGTGAACTTACTTTGGGAGAGAACATTGCCGACCACGGTGGCTTGCAGGTTTCTTTCGCGGCTTTCAAGAAAGCAATGGAAACAGCACCGCTGGAAGTTGTTGACGGATTTACTCCCGAACAACGTTTCTTCCTTGCTTATGCTAATGTATGGGCCGGACACATCCGCCCGGAAGAGATTCTCCGACTGACCAAACTCGATCCTCACTCTTTAGGAAAATGGCGTGTGGACGGAGCATTGCCTCATATCCAGAACTGGTACGAAGCATTCAATATCACAGAACATGATCCTATGTTCGTAGCGAAGGACAAACGAGTGTCTATCTGGTAATAGATTTTGATTAGAAGCTCTATGTGCGAAGGAGCGTTGACTTTCCAACAGGAACAGTCAACGCTTTTTTTTTATTAATTCACACCTTATTTATTACGTACGATAAACAATATTTCGTAACTTTGCGCATCAAATACTTAATAAGCAATTCAATGTCAGAGTCTAAAAGAATAAAAACTGCATTGGTATCTGTATACCATAAGGAAGGTTTGGATGAAATTATTACCAAACTTTACGAAGAAGGAGTAGAGTTTCTCTCAACAGGTGGAACTCGTCAGTTTATTGAATCACTAGGATATCCTTGTAAGGCAGTGGAAGATTTGACCACTTATCCTTCAATCCTCGGTGGTAGAGTGAAGACATTACATCCGAAGATTTTCGGAGGTATCCTTTGCCGTCGTGACCTGGAACAGGATATTCAACAGATTGAAAAGTATGAAATCCCCGAAATAGATTTGGTTATTGTCGACCTGTATCCGTTTGAAGCTACCGTAGCTTCCGGCGCATCCGAAGCAGACATCATTGAAAAAATCGATATAGGTGGAATCTCTTTGATTCGTGCTGCTGCCAAGAACTATAACGATGTCATCATCGTGGCTTCTCAGGCACAATATAAGCCATTGCTGGATATGCTGATGGAACACGGTGCTACTTCTTCACTCGAAGAACGTCGCTGGATGGCAAAAGAAGCGTTTGCCGTTTCTTCTCACTACGACTCAGCTATCTTCAATTATTTCGATGCCGGCGAAGGTTCTGCTTTCCGTTGTTCGGTAAACAACCAGAAGCAACTCCGTTACGGTGAAAACCCTCATCAGAAAGGTTATTTCTACGGAAATCTGGACGCCATGTTCGATCAGATTCACGGTAAGGAAATCTCTTATAACAACTTGTTGGACATCAATGCTGCCGTCGATCTGATCGACGAATACGAAGATTTGACTTTCGCTATCCTGAAACATAATAATGCTTGTGGCCTGGCTTCTCGTCCAACTGTACTGGAAGCATGGACAGACGCGTTGGCCGGTGATCCCGTTTCCGCTTTCGGAGGCGTGTTGATTACTAACGGAGTGATTGACAAAGCAGCAGCTGAAGAGATCAACAAGATATTCTTCGAAGTGATTATCGCGCCGGACTATGACGTAGACGCGCTCGAGATTTTGGGACAGAAAAAGAACCGCATCATCCTGGTTCGCAAAGAAGCCAAACTGCCTAAGAAACAGTTCCGTGCTTTGTTGAACGGTGTATTGGTGCAGGACAAAGATATGAATATTGAAACGGTTGCCGATCTGAGAACTGTGACAGACAAAGCTCCTACTCCGGAAGAAGTGGAAGATCTGTTGTTTGCCAACAAGATCGTTAAGAACAGTAAATCAAACGCTATCGTGCTGGCAAAAGGCAAACAGCTTCTTGCAAGCGGTGTGGGACAGACTTCACGGGTAGACGCCTTGAAACAAGCGATTGAAAAAGCCAAATCATTCGGATTCGATCTGAACGGTGCGGTAATGGCTTCAGATGCTTTCTTCCCCTTCCCGGATTGCGTGGAAATAGCAGACAAAGAAGGTATTACGGCAGTCATCCAGCCGGGCGGCTCGGTGAAAGACGATCTTACTTTTGCTTACTGCAACGAGCACGGTATGGCGATGGTGACCACCGGTATCCGTCATTTTAAACATTAAAAACAGGCATTAAGTATTAGGTATTAAGTATTAACCTTGCGGATAAGGCAGTCTACTTTATACCTGATACTTTATACCTAATACTTAATACTTAATACTTTATATTAATGGGATTATTCTCTTTTACACAAGAAATAGCGATGGACTTGGGGACAGCCAATACCATCATCATCACAAACGGGAAAATTGTGGTGGATGAGCCTTCGGTTGTGGCCTTGGATCGCCGTACAGATAAGATGATCGCCGTTGGGGAAAAGGCGAAGTTGATGCACGAAAAGACCCACGAAAATATACGTACTATTCGTCCGTTGAGGGATGGAGTGATCGCCGACTTCTATGCTTGTGAGCAAATGATGCGCGGTTTGATTAAACAGGTAAATACTCGTAATCACTTGTTTTCACCGTCACTTCGTATGGTGATCGGTGTGCCGTCGGGAAGTACGGAAGTAGAACTCCGTGCCGTTCGTGACTCGGCCGAGCATGCCGGTGGGCGTGACGTCTATCTGATATTCGAACCGATGGCTGCGGCGATCGGTATCGGTATTGATGTAGAAGCGCCCGAAGGAAACATGATCGTGGATATAGGTGGTGGGTCTACGGAAATTGCCGTTATCTCTTTGGGAGGTATCGTTTCCAACAACTCTATCCGTATCGCCGGTGATGATCTGACTGCGGATATCCAGGAGTACATGAGCCGTCAGCATAATGTGAAAGTCAGCGAACGTATGGCAGAACGTATTAAGATCAACGTAGGTGCTGCATTGACCGAGCTTGGCGATGACGCTCCGGAAGATTACATCGTTCATGGACCGAACCGTATTACAGCTCTTCCGATGGAAGTGCCCGTATGTTATCAGGAAGTGGCTCACTGTCTGGAGAAATCCATCTCCAAGGTTGAAACAGCCATCCTGAGTGCATTGGAAAATACGCCGCCCGAACTGTATGCGGATATTGTACACAACGGTATTTATCTTGCCGGTGGTGGTGCATTGCTTCGCGGACTGGACAAGCGTTTGACAGATAAAATTAACATACCTTTCCACATTGCTGAAGATCCTTTGCACGCAGTAGCCAAAGGTACGGGTGTGGCATTAAAGAATGTAGACCGTTTCTCTTTCTTGATGAGATAAATAATACGGATCATTATTCATGCGGAATTTAATAAACTTCCTTTTGAAATACAATTACTGGTTCCTCTTCATCGTATTAGAGGTAGCCAGTTTTGTTTTGTTATTTCGGTTCAACAACTACCAGCAGAGTACTTTCTTTACATCTGCCAATGTCGTTGTGGGGGCAGTTTATGAAGTTTCGGGAGGAATAAGCTCTTATTTCCATCTCAAATCGGTCAACGCAGACTTGCTGGATCGTAATATGGCGCTCGAACAGCAGATTACTAATCTGGAAAAGGCGTTGCGGGAGCATCAGGTTGATTCGGCCACTGTAAACAGCATCAAGGAGATACCTCTGACAGATTATCAGTTGTTCAAGGCACACGTCATTAAGAACAGTCTGAATCAGGCGGATAATTATATAACGCTCGATCAGGGTTCTTCTGCCGGCATCCGTCCCGAAATGGGAGTGGTGGATGGGAACGGAATTGTGGGTATTGTCTATGAAACCTCCTCTTCGTATTCACTCGTGATTTCGGTATTGAACAGCAAGTCAAATATTAGTTGCAAGATTGTCGGAAGTGACTACTTTGGTTATCTGAAGTGGGAGCATGGAGATTCCCGTTATGCGTATCTGAAAGATTTGCCTCGTCATGCAGAGTTTAATCTGGGTGATACGGTGGTGACAAGCGGCTTCTCTACCGTATTCCCTGAAGGAATTATGGTAGGAACAGTCGATGATATGTCCGATTCGCACGACGGATTGTCTTATTTGTTGAAAATCAAGTTGGCTACCGATTTCGGCAAGGTGAGTGATGTGCGGGTGATAGCCCGGAACGGTCAGCAGGAACAGAAAGAACTGGAAAATAAGGCTGTGAAATAATGATAATTACCTATATACATAGAATCGGATGGTTTATCGGGCTGGTACTTCTTCAGGTGCTGATCCTGAATAACGTACATATTGCCGGATATGCTACTCCCTTTCTCTACATTTACTTTATACTGAAATTCGCTTCCGGAACTTCCCGGAATGAGTTGATGTTGTGGGCTTTCTTCTTCGGACTAACCATTGATATCTTTGCCGATACTCCGGGGATGAATGCTGCGGCAACCGTGCTGCTGGCTTTCCTTCGTCCGTCCTTGCTGCGCCTGTTTACTCCGCGTGACAATCTGGACAGTATCATCCCTTCTTTCAAGAGCATGGGCATCACTCCTTTCCTGAAATATACCACGGCAAGTGTTTTTGTCCATAGCCTGGCATTACTCAGCATTGAGTTCTTCTCATTTACCAGCATCTGGCTGTTGTTATTGCGGGTGATTTCGTGCACCCTTCTGACTTTAACCTGCATTCTTGCTGTAGAAGGAATAAGGAGATAGGAATGGCAAAAGACTATAGATTAGAAAAGCGGAAATTTGTTATCGGGGGGATTGCTTTAACTATTGTGTTGATTTATCTGATACGCCTCTTTGTATTGCAGATAACGACAGACGACTACAAGAAGAATGCCGACAGCAATGCTTTCCTGAATAAAATTCAATATCCCTCACGGGGTGCTATTTACGACCGTAACGGCAAACTGCTGGTATTCAACCAGCCGGCCTATGACATCACTCTTGTCCCGAAAGAGGTCGAAAATCTGGATACACTCGATTTATGTGAGTCGTTGGGCATTACTCGTGCTCAGTTCCTTAAGATCATGAGTGATATGAGAGACCGCCGCCGCAATCCGGGATATTCCCGATATACCAACCAGCTGTTCATGTCACAACTCTCTGCGGAGGAGTGCGGTGTCTTCCAGGAGAAACTGTTCAAGTTTCCCGGTTTTTATATTCAGCGGCGTACGATCCGGCAATATTCATACAATGCTGCCGCCCATGCTTTGGGGGATATCGGTGAGGTATCCGTTAAAGATATGGAGGCGGATGAAGAGGGATACTACATTCGCGGAGATTATGTAGGAAAACTGGGAGTTGAAAGATCGTACGAGAAATACCTGCGTGGAGAAAAGGGAGTAGAGATTCTGTTGCGCGATGCGCATGGACGTATCCAGGGACGTTATATGGACGGAGAGTATGACCGTCCTTCCATTCCGGGCAAGAATCTGACTCTGAGTCTCGACATCGATTTGCAGATATTAGGCGAACGGTTATTGAAAAATAAGATTGGAAGTATCGTAGCTATCGAACCGGAAACCGGAGAAATCCTTTGTCTGGTTTCTTCTCCGAATTATGATCCGCATCTGATGATTGGTCGTCAGCGTGGCAAGAACCATCTGATGCTGCAACGCGATAAACAGAAACCGTTGCTCAATCGTGCGTTGATGGGAGTCTATCCTCCGGGGTCAACTTTCAAGACGGCACAGGGACTGACCTTCCTGCAAGAAGGAATCATTACCGAGCAAAGTCCTTCTTTCCCCTGTTCTCGTGGTTTCCATTATGGGCGTCTGACAGTGGGATGTCATGCTCACGGCTCACCTTTGCCATTGATTCCGGCTATTGCGACTTCTTGCAACTCCTATTTCTGTTGGGGGCTGTTCCGTATGTTCGGCGATCGCAAGTACGGTTCACCGCAGAATGCCATCACAGTTTGGAAAGATCACATGGTTTCTCAGGGATTCGGCTATAAGTTAGGAGTTGATTTGCCCGGAGAGAAACGAGGCTTGATACCGAACGCGCAATTTTATGACAAGGCTTATCGTGGACACTGGAACGGACTGACGGTCATCAGTATCTCCATCGGACAAGGTGAAATTCTGTCTACCCCTCTTCAGATAGCTAACTTAGGGGCAACGATTGCCAATCGCGGACATTTTACAACACCACATATTGTGAAGGAAATTCAGGATGCGCAGTTGGATAGCATTTATCGACATCCACGCAACACAACCATAGAGCGAAGACATTATGAATCTGTGGTAGAAGGAATGCGTGCTGCTGCCACCGGAGGTACTTGCCGTATGCTGTCTGTGATGGTGCCGGAACTTGAAGCCTGCGGAAAGACAGGAACAGCGCAGAATCGCGGACATGACCATTCGGTGTTTATGGGCTTTGCTCCGATGAACCAGCCTAAGATCGCCATTGCCGTATATGTAGAGAATGGAGGTTGGGGAGCGACTTATGGAGTGCCGATCGGTGCATTGATGATGGAACAATATATGAAAGGGAAGTTGTCGCCCGAGAATGAGTTAAGAGCAGAAGAAATCAGTAACAGAATCATCTTATATGGTAACGAGGAACGATAGTTTGTGGAAAACACTGGATTGGGTAACGATTGGTATCTATCTGCTTTTGATTGTCGGCGGATGGTTCAGCGTTTGCGGTGCCAGCTATGACTATGGCGATCGTGACTTCTTTGATTTCTCTACCCGTGCCGGAAAGCAGTTTGTATGGATTATCTGCTCCTTTGGTTTGGGATTTGTTTTGCTGATGCTGGAAGACCGGATGTATGATATGTTCGCGTACATTATATATGTAGGGATGATTGTGCTGCTTATTGTTACCATCTTTATCGCACCGGATACGAAAGGATCGCGTTCTTGGCTGGTGATGGGACCGGTCAGCCTGCAACCCGCCGAGTTTGCCAAGTTTGCTA
Organism: Bacteroides sp. 1_1_14; assembly: GCF_000162515.1. Classification (NCBI taxonomy): domain Bacteria; kingdom Pseudomonadati; phylum Bacteroidota; class Bacteroidia; order Bacteroidales; family Bacteroidaceae; genus Bacteroides; species Bacteroides sp. 1_1_14. Next base: position 427,270 of record NZ_GG774708.1, read on the forward strand.
CGGCACTGGCGTTGGCGAAATATATGAACTCATACTCATTCAGCATAAAGAAAGAAAAATGTGCTTTCGTCTTGGGCTTTATCATTCTTCTTCCGATGCTCCTGATTATCGGACAGCGGGAGACGGGGTCGGCATTAGTTTATCTTGCCTTCTTTTTGGTGCTTTATCGGGAGGGAATGCCCGGTGTAGTGCTTTTTGCCGGTCTGTGTGCAGTGATTTACTTTGTTGTCGGCATCCGTTTTGACGAGGTCTTTATTGCCGATACTCCTACACCGTTGGGCGAATTTATCGTGCTGTTATTGATTCTGTTGTTTGCCGGAGGAATGGTATGGGTGTACCCTAAAAAGTGGGAACCCACACGGAACATTATCGGGGGAAGCCTGATCATTCTGCTTATCGCATATTTAATATCGGAATACGGAATACACTTTAGTCTGGTATGGGTGCAATGGGGGCTTTGTGTTCTTGTGATAGGTTATCTGCTCTATCTGGCATTGAGAGAGCGTCAACGTTCCTATTTCCTGATTGCTCTGTTTGCCATTGGCTCTATCGGCTTCCTGTATTCCAGTAACTACGTATTTGATAATATCTTGGAATCCCATCAGCAAATCCGCATCAAGGTTGTACTCGGTATGGAAGAAGACCTGACGGGAGCAGGATATAATGTCAATCAGTCAAAGATAGCCATCGGTTCCGGTGGATTGACTGGAAAAGGCTTTCTGAATGGCACACAGACGAAACTGAAATATGTGCCCGAACAAGATACTGACTTTATCTTCTGCACAGTGGGAGAGGAGCAGGGATTTGTCGGTTCGGCTGCTGTTCTGTTGGCTTTCCTTATATTGATTCTGAGACTGATTGCTTTATCCGAGCGGCAGACTTCCACTTTTGCACGTGTCTATGGATATTCCGTTGTCAGTATTTTCCTTTTCCATCTTTTTATTAATGTCGGGATGGTGCTTGGGCTGACTCCGGTAATTGGTATTCCTTTGCCGTTCTTCAGTTACGGAGGTTCTTCCTTGTGGGGATTCACCATTTTATTGTTTATCTTCCTGAGGCTGGATACCGGAAGAGGCAGAAGGCTTTAATCTATTCTTCTTGTTTTTCAATCCGGATACCGACGTCATTGAGTCCGGTTAACTTCTCATCCTGCATTCCGTGCACAATCTTAACTGTGTAGTTTCCGGGATGCAGCGGGCGGACAGATTTGACAAAAACTGCTGTTTGATAGATACTTCCCCACCCATTGCCTGTCCATCTTCCTGTGGAATCAGCCAGGTTGACCGCTATCGTGTCAGTGCGCCATACTGTGGAGTCGAGCAGATTCTCATGAATGAATAAGTAAAGGTTGCGGTAAGGGTATTCACTTCTGTTGCGAACTTCCGCAAATAATCTGAGTGTACCAGGAATACTGTCCGTAACAGGACACTGAAAAGAGAGTGTATCACTCTTTCCCCATCCCTCATTGGGCAGGGACTGGTAGGAGTGATACACGGTATTTTCATTACAGGCTGCCATGAGGCAGGCACCGAATAAACAAAATAAGCTATTCCTGAGCAGGCTTTTCATTATTTTGCGGTTTCTCTTGATTCGAATTTCTTTCAGGTCTGGGAATACGTTCCTGGTTGGGTTGTCTTCCTTGTTCCTGCGGGCGTTCCTGATTTTGAGGACGTTCCTGTTTGGGTTGCCGTTCTCTATTCTGCGGACGCTCTTGATTCTGCGGACGGTTCGGATTCTGTGGACGTTCCTGATTCTGTCCTCTTTCCGGACGTCTGTTCTCATTATTCCGTCCTTGATTCTGTCCTCTGTTCCGGTTATTATTGTTATTGTTTCTCGGACGATTTTCTCTGTCTCCTCTTTCTCCTCTGTTGCCGTTCTCTGACGGTTGGGGACGATTCTCGTTCTCCCCCCTCTGAGGTTGCTGCGGACGATTTCCACCTTCGGCCTGTGCCTGCGGGCGGTTGTCATTATTTCCTTTTCTCTTCTTCTTGTTCCGGTTACCGTTGTTTCCGTCCTTATTATTTCGGTTACGGTCGAAGCGGGTGAGGCTTTCCTGTTCCAGCAAGTCAATCGGCTTTTTGGATTCTTGCTTCACTTCAGCTTCGAGCAGACTATCCGGTTTCATTCCTTTCTTGTTCATGGCAATTACCTCAAAGGCACGTTTTCCACTGATTGTTACCAGATTGGCGGGGAAGTTCTTGTCCGTAGAGTAAGAAACATGATTACTCAGAATATCAGCCTTGAAGAAGTAGAAAGTGCCGTCCTTTGTTTCCAGTTCGATTTCTTTGGAAGGGAGGCGCTTCTGAGCTTCCACATAGCAGTCCACCTCATAGTTGAGACAACACTTTAACTTTGCGCACTGTCCGGCAAGCTTTTGAGGATTCAGTGAAATGTCCTGAAAGCGGGCGGCACTTGTAGATACCGATACAAAGCTCGTCATCCAAGTAGCGCAGCAAAGCTCCCGTCCGCAAGGACCGATACCTCCGATACGTCCTGCTTCCTGTCGTGCACCGATTTGTTTCATTTCAATACGGACACGGAAAGCTTCGGCAAGTACCTTAATCAGTTGGCGGAAGTCCACACGTTCGTCAGCAATGTAGTAGAAGATGGCCTTATTGCCGTCGCCCTGATATTCCACATCACCGATTTTCATATCCAGGTTCAGGTTCAGTGCAATCTGGCGGGCACGGATCATGGTCGCATGTTCCTTTGCTTTCGCTTCGTTGAATTTCTCCATATCCACCGGTTTTGCTTTCCGGTAGATTCTCTTTATTTCAACATCAGTCTTGAAGTTGGCCTTCTTCATTTGCAGCGGGACGAGTCTTCCCGTCAGGGTCACGACGCCGATGTCATGGCCCGGAGCAGCTTCTACGGCAACGATGTCTCCCTTTTCCAGTTTGATCTTGTTGCTGTTGCGGTAATAGCCTTTTCGGGTGTTTTTAAATTGCACTTCCACCATATCACACTCTTCCGCGTTGCCTGGTATGTCTGCCAGCCAATCGTAAGTGTTCAGTTTCTTATCTTGTCGGGAGCATCCTTTGCAGCAAAGACCGCCGCTCCCATTATGAAGCTTATATTCCATAGTTTATATATTTATTATTGCTTCAACAGTACGATCATCTTCAGAGAGAAGTCGAAAAATACCATCTTGGCATTTACATTTTGTTCTATATGCAGTTGCGCTTCGCTTAGTTCATCCATGATGCCTATTACGTTCCTTTCGTTGACGAAAGGAGCAAAGCGAGAGGCGAAATTCTGTTCGTTGATTGTCATGTATGTCAGATCACGCTGATGGAGATTGAATATAAAGTTTTCGCGGATCATGCGCTGGCAGTATTCCAGAAAGTTCTTCTGGCGTTCACGTCCCATGCCGGCAACCTGTTCGCTCCAGAGCTTCATTTCCCTGATTTTCCGTTGATAGGACAATCGCATCAGGCTGACAAATAAGTCGAAGAAGAGCTGATTCTCTTCATTCAGATGAATAGTTTCCAGTGCTTTGATAAAGTTCCCGTTTGCCAGATGGGCAATGGAAAGGCTGTCGGCAGGCTGGATACCGTATTTGGACTGCAATACGCGGTCGATGGCCGACTCGTCTATTTTTCGCACGTTCATGCGTTGAGTACGGCTCAGAATGGTAGGCAGAATCATTTCCGGAGCTTCCGATACGAGCAGGAAGATGGTTTTCTCAGGTGGCTCTTCGAGCAATTTCAATAATTTGTTGGCACATACCGGATGCATCTTTTCGGGCAACCAGAGAATCGTGATCTTGAATCCTCCTTCGCTTGATTTGAGGCTGAGTTTCTTCAGGATTTCATCGCTCTCTTTTGCGTAGATGATGGCCTGTGCATTCTCGGCATCCATTTCTCTCAGCCAGTGATTCAGGTTGAAGTACGGATTCTTCAGAACGAATGGTCTCCAGTCGGCGATATAGTCGTCGCACACTTCCCGTTTTCCTTTAGAACTTTTCACGATGGGGAATACGAAATGTACGTCCGGATGTACCAGTTTGTTGAATTTCACACACGACGGACATACTCCGCAGGCATCCGTCTCACCCCGGTTGGTGCAACTGATGTAGCGGGCATAAGCGATAGCCAGCGGCATTTTACCGACTCCTTCGGGGCCACAGATCAGTTGGGCATGCGGTATGCGCCCTTCACTCACTTCCTGAATGAGTCGTTGCTTGATTTCTTCTTGTCCGATTACGTCTCTGAAAAACATATCAATAAATGATTTTAGCCACTTCTTTGATACTGTCCACTGCTCCGATGGAGTAGAAGTGGATGCTTGGCACTCCATGTGCCATTAACTCTTTGCATTGGGCGACACACCATTCGATACCTACCTGTTCGGCTTCCTTGTCGTTCTTGCATTTCAAAACCTCCTTGACCAAATCTTCCGGCAAGTCTACTTTGAATGTCTTGGGCACCATACTGAGTTGAGACAACTTCTTGAATGGCTTGATGCCCGGAATGATGGGCACATTGATACCTGCTGCCTTCGCTTGCTCTACAAATTCGAAGTATTTCTTATTGTCGTAGAATAACTGTGTCACAGCATATTCCGCCCCTGCTTCTACTTTCTTTTTCAGCCAGAAGAGATCGGATTCGATGTTGGGAGCCTCCTCGTGCTTCTCCGGATAGCAAGCCACACCGTAGGAGAACGGACTGTTGGTTACTTTCATCTCCGAGCCGTCTACAAAGATTCCCTTATTGAAGTTATTGATTTGTTCCTGCAACTCGATAGCATGATGGTACCCGTCGCCCTCGGGAGTGAATACTGATTCATGTTTGGCCTTATCTCCCCGAAGTACCAGCAGATCGGTGATATTGAGGAATTGCAGGTCGAGCAGTACATATTCGGTTTCTTCACGGGTGAAGCCGCTGCACAGTATGTGCGGAACCACCGTTATGTTATACTTGTTCTGGATAGCGGCAGCTACGGCAACAGTCCCCGGGCGTCTTCTCAGCCGGTTTCGCTGGAAAAGTCCGTTGCCCAGATCCTTATATACGTATTCGCTGCGATGCGTGGTGATATTGATATATTTCGGATCAAACTCCCGAAGGGTATCGACAGTCTGATACAGCTTTTCGATGCCTGTACCTTTCAGTGGAGGAAGGATTTCGAAAGAGAAAGCTGTTTTTTCGCTGTTATGTATTAAATCAATTACTCTCATTCTTTTTCGTTGATGTTCGTTGTCTACTTGAATTAAACGTGCATATTGGGACAAAAATACGAAAAAAGAAAGATTTCTTCTTGATTTGTTTGAAAATAGTTTGGTTTTTATCGCACTATTACATAAAAGTGGGGATGGATAAAATAAAACGGACCCTTATTTAGAGTGTTCCAGGAAATTCTCCAGAGCGGCGATCTTGTCATTCCGCAGATATTGCATATCCATGACCGGAATGTAGCTGTAAGGGATAAACTGTAACAATCTCACTGCTGCGAATTTCTTGTCAGCCGACATGAGGACATCCAGCCGAAGATTTCCGCCTGTTCCTTTCTCAATATTGATATTGTTAGAAAAATTGCCTGATTCGATCATTTCTTTCAATGGTTCAAGGTATTTCAGATTGAAAGAATAGTTCTTCTCTTTGACCACGCTTTTAGTCGGCAGATATCTCATTTCCCTGGAACGGAATTTAAGTTGGTATATACCAAGCAGACAGAGTAATATATTGCCGATAAGATACAATATGCTATCTAAAGAAATGCCGTCCATAATGAGGAGGATCGCTTCAGGTAAGTGAAATAATCCTATTAATAAAACAATAACTCCGATGATTGTTTTTTTTACGTTGAATCGTTGTCTGATATCCTGATTGGATGAACTATCAGTTCTTGATAATTGATTTGCCATAGTCTTTTCTTTTTATACTCTTTATACCTGTTTTCTATGCACTTTATGATTAAGTGTGGTTGCAAAGGTAGGAGGAATCAACTGAAATGCGGTGTTCCAATCAGGACGAAAATTGTTCAAAAGGAGTTTAAAGGAGTATAAACTTCGGGGGCGTTTTCGCATATATTTGTGAAAAAAGGCAATCTTGAAGAGAGAATGTTTTGATATTCTCTTTTTAAGACTGCCTTTCGCTCATTCTCTGACGAGTCGGAAATTACTTGTCGAGAAATGATTTTTTCATTCTGGCAATGTCAGTCAGGTAATCCTGAAGATCTTGTTCATGCTCTTCTTCTTCAGCAAGGATATGCTTGGCAATGTCGCAGGTAGTGAAATCTTTTCCATTGGTAAAGTCAGCAATTTCCTGATAACGCAGTATTGCGCAACGCTCAGAAGCTACATTATCTTTTAGCAGACTTACAGAATCAAATCCTTGGGGAGCATCATATTTGCACCTTGCCAGTTCGAACCATTTCTTCGGGTCCAATACGGGTACTCCTTCTAGTTCGATAATGCGGTCGGCAAGCAGTTGCGCATGTCTGCGTTCTTCTTCTGCATGTTCTTCGAACTCGCCTTGTACGTCTGCACGCATAGCGCCTTCTACTACCAATGCGCCTACCCAATACTGGTAGTATGCTAGCCATTCTTCGGACAATGCTGCATTCAACTGTGAAATCAAGCTTTCTACATCAAGCTTTCCTTGTAAGATTTTTACGCTTTCTCTAGCCATAATTTAAAAGTTTAGGTTACTATATTCAAGTCGGGTATGTAACAGACAGATGACCTTTTTGTTTGAGATTGCGGAGTGATTTAACAGTGATTTTATATATGCATGGTATGTAAGCGTTGAAATGAGATTTCTCCTGTAATATATATAGTGTACAAGATAGAAAAATGCCAATATGATTCTTGGTTAGGTTAGAATTATCTATATTTGTCACGTAAGAAATGAGAAATGCCTGTAGTTATAAAGTTATCACACAACTTAACATGAAAAAAAATAATGAATGAACTCAAAAAACGATTAACAAAATTCTTTTATGAAGCTACTAGAGTAAAATCTTATATCGATTTTTCTGGGGAAAATTATCAAAAAGCGAAGGATTCTGAACTTTCATCCGGCAGGATCAATTCTTTGGCTACTAATGAATTTTGGGTAGAAAATAAACCTTCAGACACGAAGAAGGATAAGCTTGAAGTGATTCTTATTCCTAAAGTTCTGGCAGATGGATTGATTGATTTAGGGGTGGATGTTCGTGTGCCATTTGGTATTTTATATATTCCTGCCAGATTGGATAAAGACGGAACGCTTTTTCCTCCTGATTCTATCTATAAGACGCCTTGGATTCCCAGAGATGTACTGACTCCTTTTCATATGCAAGAGAAAGCGATCGGAGCATGGAGTGAATATCCTCAAAAACATTTCTTGAAAGAAAACTTTCAAAACTGGGATAATTACTGGGAAGCTGTTCGGTCTTTTTATGAGAAAGCTCTTTGTGTGTCTTGGGGTGAAACGGAAATAGAAAATAAAAAGAGTGAAAAGGGAGAATTATTAGTACTGGATGAGGAGTCCTATTTCATTTTGGACCAAACAGTAGATGCAAAATTTCATATTCGTAGTCTTTACAAAAAGATATTAGCGGGAAAGAATCTCTCTTTATCCCTGTATGACAAGATGCTCACCGGAGAACAGGAAACACAGGAAGCCCCTTATCAGGCACATTCTCTCAGATGTATGTATCAACACTCCGGTCAGATGGGGGGTGAATATCCTTTGTCGGAGTCTCAACGCGAAGCGGTCAACCATTTTCATTTTCTGAAGGACGGAGATGTGCTTGCCGTTTCTGGTCCCCCGGGTACGGGTAAGACCACTCTTCTGCAGAGTATTGTGGCAGATATGTTGGTGTCGCATGCTTTGGTGGAGGATCCTCCTCCGGTGATTGTGGCAACTTCCACCAATAATCAAGCAGTGACGAATGTGATAGACTCTTTTGCAAAGATTCCCAATATCGGACTGGATGATTTGTTGGAGCAGCGTTGGATAGAAGGTGTTAATAGTCTTGCTGCTTATTTTCCCTCTACGCAAGCTATGGATAAGAATAAAGACAAAAGGTATTTCTGTACGACAGAGGTGGGAGGATTTTCTTTTGCTGAATTGGAGAATGAGCAAAATGAGCAGAAAGCTTTAGACTTTTTTTTAGAGAAGGCGTCCGGCTATTTTCATAGAACCTTTAAAAAATGGGATGAAGTAGCAGCTGCCCTTCATGAGAAATTGGAGCATTGTGTCCAGTCGAAAAAGCAAATCTTAGATTCTCTGAATGAAGTGCAAAAGATTATGGGGAATGATTCATATCGGGAGTTTATTGAAAAAACAAATCAACTGAAAGAACAGCTCAGAATCGAATCAATGAGTGTGGCTTCAAAACTTAAAGCTGCGGAGGAGAAGTTAGATACTTGTTGTCATCGCTACGCTGACTGGCAAAATTATTATGATTCTACTCCATGGTATCTTGTTTTCTTTTCCCGCTTTTTTCGGATATTTAGAGAAGAGATGGAGAAGAGATTGCGTATGCACATGAATCGGGAAGAAGAATCTTGCTGGAATGAGGATATCTGCTGGGATACTATTCAGACCTATTATCTTAGAGAAAAAAGGAAATATGATAGTGATTGTATAGCATTGAAAGGAGAGCTGACGGGGCTTGAGGAAAAAGTAACGCATCACAATTCAGTATTAGCATTATTAGAGAAGAAAGTCAAAGGCTTCCATAATTGTCTGAATGCACTTAAACAGGAGATTTGATATCTATTTTGTGCCAACGCCAAAGGATATTCCGCTGGAAGAAGCGGAAAGAAAGATAGAAAAACAACGGCTTTGGAAAGAAAAACAAGTCAGTGAAATGAATGTGGAAGGTATCAACTCACTGCTTGATACGACTTTACGCTATCTTTCC
>NZ_GG774708.1:436585-445369 GCF_000162515.1 Bacteroides sp. 1_1_14
AGGAAAAGTCTTTTTTATTCAATTATATAGACCTGTTGATTGTAGATGAAGCAGGGCAGGTATCGCCGGAAGTAGCGTTGCCATCATTTGGTTTGGCAAAAAAGGCGCTTGTGGTAGGTGATGAAGAGCAGATTCCTCCTGTTTGGGAAATAAAGACGGATATGGATATCACTTTAGCAACTCTGAATAATGTCATTAGTAATGCTAACGAGTATGAACTTTTGCAGGAGAATGGAATGAACTGTGCAGAATCTAGCATAATGAGAATTGCTGCTATGGCCTGTCGCTTTCGAAAGGATGGTAGCAGAGGACTGTTTCTGAGTGAGCACCGAAGATGCTATGATGAAATAATAGATTATTGCAATAAACTGGTATATCAAGGAAAATTGAAACCTTGTCGGGGTAGCATACGTCATGATGATAAGAATACCCTGAAATCGGAATTTCCTGCAATGGGACATTTCCCGATAGAAGTTGAATCCTCTGAGAAAAGAGGGAGTAGCCGTTTCAATAAAGAGGAGGCGCAGCAGATAGTTCAATGGATTGCAACTCACGCGGACAAAATACAGAGTACCTATCCTAAGGAGGGGGGGATTGAAAATTTAATAGGTGTCATTACTCCTTTCAAGGCGCAGGCAGCTGTTATAAAAAAAAGCTCTTCCTAAACATTTAAAGAAAATACGTGTGGGGACCATACATACGTTTCAAGGTGCGGAATGCCGTATTATTATTATTTCCACTGTATACGGGGGCGAAGATGGTTGCTTTTTTATAGAAAACAATAAAAGCCTGATGAATGTAGCTGTATCGAGAGCCAAAGATTTCTTTTTTGTGTTCGGTAACCGGAAATGCTTACTTCATACTGAATCAAGCACAACCGGTTTGCTAAGACAAATGACGGAAGAATCAATAGCAGGCAAATAATAAGAGTAGATTCAAGGTGAGTATATTTTCTGCTTACTATGAATTAAACACGTGTTTTGCTCCCATGCTCTCACTTTTTGCTTGTATTGTCTTATTCATCGTTGTTACAGCTGTTGTAGCAAGTGTGGTAGCAGTGTGGGAGCAGGCATTTGCTCTCACTCTATATCCATGCTTTAATACACATTTTTCCTGATGCTATAATCTGATATTCAGTGTGTTAATGTCTGATAGAGCCCCTTTTATTGTCTGTGTTGTATTGGATTTAGTTGACAACCTCGATTGTTATACAGCATGTCTTATACGGATTTAGGTTGACACTCTTTTAGCGGCATAAAAACCGAAAAAATATGCCAAATCAATCTCCTAAGAGTTATTCTGAGACTTTCAAATTGGAAGTTTTAACAGACTATTACATTAGCGGTTTGTCAAAGATTTCAACTGCTAAAAAATGGGGTTTAAGTAGTCATTCAGTATTGATAAAATGGCTGCATCAGTACCCTATTGATTCAGATTTACTATCTTTACCCCCTGAACTAATCTCCGAATTGAAAATGAAGGATGCACCAAAATCCAAGGAACAGCTTCTGGAAGAAGAGGTTCTCCGTCTGCGAAAAGCCCTTGAACTGGAGAAACTTCGTTCTCATGCCTTTAAAAAGCTGATTGAAACCACGGAAAAGGAGGAAGGAATTTCCATCTTAAAAAAGATGGTGCCAAATAGTCACAGGTCTTCGCGAAGAGTTTCCGGCTATCAGTCTGAAGACTCTTTGCGGACTGTTTGGCAAGTCTTCCCAGGCCTACTACAAGAAACACAAATCTTCTCTCTCACGCAAGCAGATAAGGGAAATGATTGTGGATTCAATCCTGTATTATCGTTCCAAGGATCCTGGCATAGGCGGTTTGAAGCTCCATTACGAGCTCCGTTCCATTTATGGTGGTGATGTGGTCGGTGGCAGGGATGCATTCCTTAACTTAATGCGTTCCGAGCATCTGATGCTTCCCCCTAAGAAACCCAGGCATACAACAGACTCGAACCATCTGTACAAAAAATACCCGAATCTGATAAAAGGCGTAACGGCACAATATCCGAATCATATTTGGGTAAGTGACATAACGTATATATGGATTGAAGGTGGTGTGTGTTATCTCCATCTGCTGACTGACATATATTCACATGCGGTTCTGGGGTGGATACTTTCTTCCGGTCTTAATGCCAGATACACTTTACAGGCATTAGAACAGGCTATAGTCATAGCCGGAGGCGGGAATCTATGTGGGACTATCCATCACTCCGACCGTGGTGCACAGTACGCCTGTGATGCCTACATCCATCTGTTGGTGGAACATCATATACGCGTAAGTATGACTGAATGCTACAATCCCACTGACAATGCTGTCGCCGAAAGGATGAACGGGATTTTGAAAACAGAATGGATATACGGCATGTCATTGTTTAAGGATGAACAGGAAGCACGGGAACAAATCGGAAAAATGATAGAATTCTATAATAATGAACGGCCACATATGAGCATCGGCATGAAAAAAACGATAGATGTGTATTATGGTGAAGTACCGGGAAAATCACTGTGGAAAAAATGAAAGGACAGGCATGGAATACATAAATTTATTGTATTTTTGTTTCACCGAGAACCGGAGGCGTGACGGTTTAAACCATTGCCCTCCAAAAGCCGATAGGGTATTGAACCCTATCGACTTTTACCGAGAACCGGAGAACATTTGGGTTTGTCCATTATTTTTTTTAATGACAACCTTTGTAGAATAGAGACATGCAAACTAGAAACTTTTTCAGTATAAAATAATAGAATGTAACAACCTTTTTAGTAACCAGCCTCTAATAGTGACAACCTGTTTTAGGATAAGACAGCAAGCGTTAGTTTCCTTGGAGGAAACGCCAGTTCCCTTTAAAAGGAACGGTCGTTCCCATTAAAAGGAACGCCCGTTCCCTCACCGGGAAACGACAGTTTCCATCTCAAGAAATGATAGGAAACTATAAGTCATTGAGATTTAGCTGTATAGAATGCTATCGGTAATGTTATAGAGTTTATGTTCATGTCTTAACTGATTTGAATCATTTCAGTATAATTTTGATTCAACTACTGATTCACATTTTTAATTTTAAAATATGCAACAGGGTTATTTGCAGTTTAAGAAATAATTCATATCTTTACAAGACAGCATAATACTTTTGAAACTGAAAAAATAATTATTGCACATATTGATACTATCTGTGTTTTCAAGGGTTCAACGGAAGAATGGGAAAAGAATTTTTTATCCCCTCGTTTAACTTACTTGTTTGTTTTTATTTATATAAGCAAAACTATAATAATGAAACATTTATCATATGTGTTAACACTAGTGCTAATATTATTTTTTGTAGCTTGTAGACGGCAACAATCAGTGTCTACTCCGTTAAATGCTGCAGAGCGAATACTCAAAGACAATCCGGATAGTGCTTTTCGTATTATACAAAGTATTCCTTATCCTGATAAACTGGATAAGGAAGATTTAGTGCGTTGGTGCTTGATAGCTGGCAAAGCTGCTGACAAATTGAATACGTCTCTTCCTCCTTCTTACTATTTCGATCATGCATATTCTTGGCTGATTAAATATGGAATAACTAAAGATCAAGTAGATATAGGGTTATTTTGGGGGCGCTCTCTAGTGGCTGATGGGGAATATGATAAGGCAATGAGCATTTATGCAGAAGTATTGGCAATCGCAAAAGAGAAAGAACTATATAATGAAGCAGGCTATATATGTACGTATATAGCCGATCTATATGATTTTAGGGATATGCAAAAGGAGGCCAGACATCAATATGAGGAAGCACAAGGACTATTTAAGAAAGCGGGTAATATCAAAAGTCATGTATTTGCTTTGCGAAATATAGCTCGTGAATGGGCCTTTTTCGATTCTTTGGAATGTGCATTAAAATATATGGGAATAGCAGATTCTATTGCCCAGCAGTTGCATGATAATGAGGTTAGATCTTCTCTAGATAATGCTTTGGGTAACATTTATTTGGCAATGAATCAATATTCTAAAGCAGAATATCATTTCCTTAAATCAACATCTTTGGATAAGGAAAATGAATTGTATAATACATTCTGTCTGATCAAACTATATCTGCAAGTTGGTGATATTTTAAAAGCTCGTGAACTTTTGTCTACACTGCCTTTAGATAACTCTGAATATGAATATGGTATAGAGCGGGCTTTTTATCAGGTAACTAAAGCGGAAGGTAACTATAAAGAAGCACTTAAGTATCTCGAAAGTTGTAAATCTTTTAGTGATTCCATTACTATACTACAGAATAATACAAAAATACTGGAAGTAGAAAAGAAATTTAATAATTTGAGACTTAAAGAAAAGAATCATCAATTGGAACTCACTCAGCAAAAGTATATGATTATAATTTGTATATGTTTGATTTTTGGTATAGCTATTACATTACTCTATTTGCTGTACAGGCAAAAAACCAAAAATGAAATGAATAAGCAAGCCCTTGAGTTGAATAATATAAAACTAGAGTTGGCTAATGCCTTTATAGAGTTGGATAAAAAGAAAAATCAATTAGTGGTTTCGCAAAAAGAGAATGAAAGTAGTCAAAGTCGATTAGAAAATGAAATTAAAAACTTAACCTCTAATTATAAGAAATTGCAACGAAGAAGAATTGTTACGTCAATAATTTTTAGAAAATTAGTGAATATCGCTGAACGTAATACGAATTGCAATGAACCATTACTAACGGAGCAATTATGGTTCTCTATTGTTTCTGAAATAACAGAAACTTATCCGAATTTAAAAATGTATTTATTAGAACGATACCCCAATTTATCAAGTCAGGAGTGGGAATATTGTTGTTTATGCATGTTTAATTTTGATTCGAAAACCGAAGCTAGATTGCTTGGTATTAATCCTAGTTCAGTTTCTACAAAGCGATTAAGGTTCAGACAAGAATTGGGAATCTCTGCTTTACAGGAAGAAGCCAACTTGTGTGAGTATCTGATTAACGAGCTTTTAAAATAATCCTATTTAAATAGTTCTTTTCTGAATAAGGCAATGCATGCTGCTATATTGATAGTGGCATGCACTTTTTTTATTTTAATGCTCTGAAAGTCCCCTTGAAATAGTGAATGTATACTATATGTCTATGTTATTTTTATAAGTTGTTGATAATCAAGTTGTATTTGTCTATTCTGATATTGTTTTGAATATAACAAACGAATCATCTATCCCCTATATTTGCAAAAAACAAAATTAATAAATATGAAAAAGTTTGAGCTTGTATTATTAGTGATGTTATTAATGCCTGTTTCTTTTGCAGTAGCTAACAGACATGTTGATATTAAAATGGAATGGCGAGAGGGGCAAAAAACTTCTGTTGATCCCGAATGGCTTAAAGTGTATGTGGATGATGAAAGTAAAAGTCTTTATCTTAATTTTAAAGACGGTTTTGCTCCTATAACTGTTGAAGTAAAAGACATCGAAAAACAAATCGTATTTCAAACTATAATATTCCCTGTTGTGGCAGGAGAGTATACTCTTTATTTAGATGATCTATCATTAGGTCAATATGAGTTGTATATATACAATGCAAATGTAAAGGTTATAGGAAACTTTAATCTTTAAGGATTGATATATAGATATTTCAGAAGAATAGTATTATCAATGCAATAATTATTTAAATCTAAAGTTATGAGAGCAAACACAATGTCTAATTTAAGGATAAGACTACCTACATTTAGGTGAGATACTAATCTTTATCAAGTAATTTTTTGACACTTAATGTTTAATTTGAATAGTCATGAGAAAGTTATTTATGTTATTTTCTTTTTCTATGATGATTCTCTGTGGATGTACGGACGAATCGGAGGAAGTAAATACGAACAATGAAACTACTACTGGTATAACTACTAGGGCGGTTGGTGTGGTTGTATGGGAAGCTCAACCTGGCACTGTGGATATTCCTTTTGGACAAGCTGTAACCATAGGATTAGATGGCTCAGTAACAAAATGATGTTTAAAGGATAGGTACCTTTATTTATATCGAAAAGTTATTAATTAAAACTTGTAATATTATGAAATCATTATTTTTTAAAAGTATACTCTTAGTGGTATTCTTGGCTGTTGCAGTTCTTGCAAATGCACAAATTAAGTATTATTCGAATGGTAAATTAACTATTGGCAATACCGAACCTTATTCATTTTATCATACGACGTTTAGTGGAAACGGAATATATATGAAATGTAATGCTAGTAACTTCTTTCAAATTGATTGTAGCCCGGCTGCAACTCGATTGGCTAGTCATTATGATCAAGTTGTTTTCTATAATACAGCATCCGGAGTATATAATAGTATTCAGGTGAAAAATGTATATAACTATTCTGATGCTAGAGCAAAAATTAATATTAATCCATTAGGTTATGGTTTAAATGTTCTGTCTAAACTGAATGCTGTAAGTTATGATTTCAAAGATAAGAATGAACCGGCAGCTGCTGCTTTTCGAGTAGGTGGAGATGGTAAAGAAATTGGGTTGTTGGCTCAGGAAGTTGAGAAAGTTCTTCCGAATATAGTATTGACTGATCCGGATGGGAATAAACTAATTAATTATACAGCAATTATTCCTATAATGATTCAATCAATCAAGGAATTAAAAGCAGAAGTTGAGGCTTTGAAAGCAAATAAATAGATCGACTATGCAGCAAAGACATATAGATAGATATTCCTATTTTAATGAACTTGCAATAACTTCTCGAGACTTTTATATTGATTATCTCGAGAAGTTTGTTGCTATAAAAAGAGGTATGAATATATTGGAGATAGGGTGTGGGGAAGGAGGAAATTTGTTACCATTTGCCGAAAAAGAATGCAATGTAACAGGAATAGATCGTTCCGAAGAACGAATCTCTCAGGCAATTAGTTATTTCAATCTCTTAGGTTTTAATGGGCGGTTTATTCATTCTGATTTTTTTGATTTTAGTTCTGAAGAGGATATGAATAAATATGATATAATTTTGATACATGACGTTATAGAACATATAGATAAATGTCGGAAAGTTGAATTTATACTTCATGCTAAAGAGTTTCTGTCTGAAACAGGTATAATCTTTTGGGGATTTCCTGCTTGGCAAATGCCGTTTGGTGGACATCAACAAATATGCCGTAATGGATTTTGTTCTAAAATGCCATTTATTCATCTTTTACCTTTATCTGTGTACAATAAAATTCTATTTATTTTTGGTGAAAATGATTCATGTATTAAAGAATTGTTGAATATAAAAGCTGCGGGGCTGTCTATAGAGCATTTTGAAAGCATAATAAAAGAAAGTAATGGCAGAATTGTAGACCGAATTTTGTGGTTTATTAATCCCCATTATAAGCAAAAATTTAAATTAAAACCGCGCAAACTTATACCAATACTTAGCTCTATTCGATATATTAGAAATTATTTTTCTACTTCCTGTTTCTACATAACTAAATGATTGTATTTTATAAGGAATTGGGGTTTCATATGTCCAGAGGGCGAACGAAGCCCTATTTTGTTTTAAGACATGCAACAAGCTGTGTGACTGCTCATGACAAATACTTTCAACTTCCTGGCTTCCCTCTACTGTAGATAACCTCCCTTCTACTGTATCCAATCTCCGTTATTTACCCTGTGTTTTATATAACAGAATATATCAGTGATCTGATGTTTCCTTTTACTCCATCCTCTTTTCTCCCTTTTCCTCCATCTTTTTTTCTTTTTTGGATTCCCGTTCTGGTTTCCTTTGCGCATCTTCTTCACCTTTCCTGTATTTCCTCCATCCTTTCCCTTGTGCATACGCCCGCGCTCGCCTGCCTAACGCGCGTGTGAATATAATAATGTGCATGCCTTTCCTCTGTTCCTCCTACATCCGAGAAAAACATGTTCTACAACATCCTTATAACTCAACACTTTAGCTTCTATCCTCAAAAATAATTCAAAAAAAGAGTGATTTAAGTTTGGAGTATATTTGAAAAGGGACTACTTTTGCACCCGCTTTCCAAGAGAAGAAAGCCTTGTTAAATTGACTTAGTGTAAAAGCGCAGTACTGCTTGACCATAAGAACAAAAAAACTTCCGATAAAGTTTGGAAGATAAAGCTAAAAGTTCTTATCTTTGCAGTCCGATTCGCAAAGAAAAGTCGTTTTGTTTTTCTTCTTTACCTTCTTTCCCTTTCGCTAAGAGAGCCTGAGAAACGATATAAAAAGAAAAACGAAAAAAAACTTCCGAAAACATTTGGTAGTTAAAATAAAACCTCTTACCTTTGCACCCGCTTTTAAAACGAAAGCAACAAGTTCTTTGAAATATTGATAAACAATACAAGTAGTACAAGAAAAAAATAGAACCGTCAATACTTGTCTTATATATATATTAATATGCATGAGACGTAAGGTATTAATGAAGTCAATAAATTGTACGGCATCCTGAACAGAGCAAAAATCAGCTTTATGCTGACTAACAATACTTTTACAATGAAGAGTTTGATCCTGGCTCAGGATGAACGCTAGCTACAGGCTTAACACATGCAAGTCGAGGGGCAGCAGGATCTAGCAATAGATTGCTGGCGACCGGCGCACGGGTGAGTAACACGTATCCAACCTGCCGATAACTCGGGGATAGCCTTTCGAAAGAAAGATTAATACCCGATGGTATAATCAGACCGCATGGTCTTATTATTAAAGAATTTCGGTTATCGATGGGGATGCGTTCCATTAGGCAGTTGGTGAGGTAACGGCTCACCAAACCTTCGATGGATAGGGGTTCTGAGAGGAAGGTCCCCCACATTGGAACTGAGACACGGTCCAAACTCCTAC
>NZ_GG774707.1:0-16857 GCF_000162515.1 Bacteroides sp. 1_1_14
TATTGTTTATGGATACTATAGTAAGCATCATTTTAAAGAGGCTCATTATCATTTTATATTAGATAAAGTCTTACTTAAAGATATGTCTAGATTTATTGGATGGGCGTTTTTCGGTAATGGAGTAGTTGTTCTTAAAGATCAAGGTTCAAGTATTTTATTAAATATATATTGTGGTCCTGTTGTGAATGCAGCTCAGGGTATAGCGATGCAGGTTAATGCTGCTGTATATGGCTTTGTAAATAATTTCCTTATGGCTGTTAATCCTCAGATAACGAAATCATATTCAAGTGGGGAAGTTAGTTATATGCATAGTTTAATCCTTCGTAGCGAAAAATTTGCTTTTTTTATTTTGTCGCTTTTTTTCTTCCCTTTGATGGCGAATATTGATTATGTTGTGGGATTATGGCTTGTAGAAGTGCCAAAGCACACATCATCCTTTATCATGTTTATCTTATTGTATTCTTTATTGGATTGTTTCGTTGGTCCGCTTGTGACAGGGGTCTTGGCTGAAGGTAATATTAGATTGTATCAGATTTGCTTAACGGTTATTTATTTAGTAAATCTTTTAGCCTCTTTTCTATTTCTTAGATTTGGCTTTGCACCGGAATGGGTGTTTATTCTCAATATAATATTTAAGGCTTTTGTTATTTGTGCTTTACTTTGGCAGTCTCATATAAAGTACGGTTTTCAGATAAGTGATTTCTTTAATCAGGTTCTTTTTCGTTCTGTAGCTGTATTTGTTTTGTGTCTATTATTTTCTTCTACTATCAATATTTGTTTTTTTACTCCGTTTTGGAATTTTATTTTTTCAGCTATGATAATATTCTTATTTACTGGGCTGATTATATATTTTATCGGACTTAATAAACATGAATCCACTTTTTTGGTAGAAACTATAAAGAAAAAATAAAACTTAAAGGTTGAGATGAAATTATCAAATCTTAGATTAGAAAGGAAGAATAAATTCGAAAATGGTCAATCGGTTTGTCTCATTTGCGATGTAGAATGTAACTTCAGTAGAACAAAAGAACTCTATTTTAGTGTAGATGATAAGTATGCTGATTGGTTGACAGATGACGTTTATGATGCCTTTTTGGTGGCTGCAATTTACCCTGCAATGTACTATAACGAACCAATTGAGATTTCAGGGCTTGTTTCAAAAAAAATTTATCATAATGTTGTCAATTATGTGATGGCGATAGTGAAGGATTTTGCTCCTTCTTTGCATAAGGTACCAATTATTGTAGAGGGATTTAAGAATGCATCTAAGAATAAGAAGTTGCACATTGGAACGGGTTTCTCTGGAGGGGTAGATTCATTTTCTACATTACAAGATCGTTTTTTTGATACAGATGATCTTGATTACAAAATTGATACTTTATTTTTTTTCATGTAGGTCAATATGGTGATGTGAAAAATCCTCGTACATGGGAAAGAGCTAATAATCGTTTTGAAATAACTAGATCATTTGCAAATACAATAGGAACTCGGGCAATTATGATGAATACGAACTTATTTGATTTCTATTTACCAGACTGGGAGTATAAAGCAGGGGTTTTGAATAGAATAACGAGTGTTTTGGCTTTTCAAAAATCACTAAAGAGGTATTATATTAGTAACACATATACTTATGGAGAAATGATAGATTTGGCCCGTGATAGAGTTTTTCTTGAAGAATTTGCAGATCCTTATATCATGCCATTATTAAGTCCTGAGAATTTAGAAATTGTGTGCGATGGAGCTCAATATAAACGATCAGAAAAGACACAGAGGATTGTTAATAATAAGTTAGCTCAGACTCATTTAAATGTTTGTGTTAATTCATCTAATGAACATGTATCTGCAACAAATTGTGGAATTTGCACAAAATGTTTACGTACTATGATGGCGTTAGATTCAATTGATCAATTAGATCAATTTAGAACAGTCTTTGACATAAGGCAATGGAAAAAACATGCATGGGAATATAAATGTTTGCAGGTATATAAATACAATACGGATGGTTTTGCTCGTGACAATGTAGATTTTGCAAATAAACATGGAAAGAGCTTGCCTTTTCGTCCTTTTGCTTATTTGGTTGTATACGTAAATTGGCTAGTTCGTCTTCCTTTTAGAGTAATTCGTAAGATTGGAACACTATATAAAAAATAACTGATACAGAATGATTGATCAAGAAAAGAAGACAATACATCGTCGTATCCTCTTGCTTGGTGGTACTGGAGCTATGGGGGAGCATTTGACTCGTATACTTGCTGAACAAGGTGATGATGTACACGTAACTACGCGTAGCTGTCGTATGTCTGAGAGGAATATTACTTATGTACAGGGGAATGCGCATGAAATTACGTTTATTAACGATTTGCTTCGAGAGTCTTGGGATGCAATTGTTGATTTTATGGTGTACAATACGGATGAATTTCGTGTTCGTGTTTCTCAGTTATTGAAGGCTACAAAACAATATATATTCATTAGTAGTGCCCGTGTTTATGGTCCAACAAATTCGTCTGATGAGCTTATTAATGAAGAAACGCCACGTCTGCTAGATATGATTAAGGATGAAGAATATCTGAATACTGATGAATATGCTTTATCAAAAGCCAGACAGGAGAATATTCTTCACGAGGCAGGCTGTAATAATTGGACTATTATCAGACCCTATATCACTTTTAGTGAAACACGGCTTCAGCTTGGGGTACTTGAAAAGGAGGATTGGCTTTGGCGTGCTATAAACGGCTATTCTATTGTTTTTTCAAAAGACATCGCATCGCATTACACCACGCTTACATATGGTTATGACGTATCTCGAGGTATTGCGGGGTTGATTGGATTACCTGCGGCTCTTGGTGAGGTATATCATATTACTACAGATGAAGCTTATAAATGGGAAGAAATTTTAGAAGTTTATCTTCATGTATTAGATAAATACTTAGGTCATCGTCCGGAAGTTGTTATGACAGATAAATGCTTAAACTTGCGGTTTCCGGCGATGCAATTTCAAGTAAAGTATTGTCGATTGTTTGATCGTCGTTTTGATAATTCAAAAATCAGGCTTGCTGTACCTACACTTCGTTTCAAAAATACTAGAGATGAAATAGAATCTTGTCTAGGCACGTTTTTAGAATCGCCACTTTTCTCTTCTCCTGCTCTTTTACTGAATGCTCAAATGGATAGAGTGACTGGGGAACGGATGCGCTTGAATATATATTCCACGTTGAAGTCTCGCTTAAAGTACTTAGTTGCTCGTTATGCACCGACAGAGATTGTTAAAGTTCTAACTAAATAAGATAAAAATTGATTATATTTATGAATCAGAAATATTACACTGCTGAACGAAGCGTTCAAATACTTATATCATTGCTCAAACAGCATGGCATTAAAAGGATAGTTGCCTCCCCGGGTACGACCAATTTAACGTTTGTGGCGAGCATAATGCAAGACTCTTGGTTTGAGATGTATTCTAGCGTGGACGAACGTAGTGCTGCTTATATGGCTTGTGGTATGGCAGCGGAATCTGGCGAAGTTGTCGTGTTGAGTTGTACTGGAGCAACTGCCTCGCGGAATTATGTGTCAGGATTGACAGAAGCTTATTATCGAAAGTTACCAATATTGGCAGTAACAAGTACACAGGATATTAATCGCATTGGACATCTGATTCCTCAAGTAATCGATCGTCGAGTTGTTCAGAATGATATTGTATTATTAAGTGAGCATGTTCCTGTTACTTTTAATGATGCAGACGAATGGAGCAATACCGTGAAAATCAATCGTGCTTTGCTAGAACTCCGACATCGGGGCGGTGGTCCGGTGCATATAAACCTTACAACTATTTATAGTCGTGACTTTTCGATAAAGAATTTGCCGCAGGCACGTCTTATTAGGCGTATATGTTTAGGAGAGGAATTTCCTCCTTTTCCTAAAGGGCGTACTGCAATTTTTGTTGGGGCGCATCTGAAATTTACTGAGTCGGAAAAAAGAGCGGTTGATAACTTCTGCGGTACACACGATGCTGTTGTCTTTTGCGATCACACAAGCGGTTATGAAGGGAAATATGCTGTTCCGTTATCAATTCTTACATCACAGGAGCAAGATATATGTAGTCTTGTGAATATTGATTTGTTGATACATATTGGAGAAATATCCGGTGGATATATTACTATGTGTCCTAAAACGGTATGGCGTGTGAATCTTGATGGTGAATTGAAAGATAGTTATCAACGTTTGACCCATGTATTTGAAATGCCGGAGCAATCGTTTTTTGAACATTATGCTGATACAAACTGTATACAGCGTACAGATTTTTTAGACATTTGTATGGAAGAGCTACGAGCTATATGGGCAAAAGTTCCGGAAACACTTCCTTTTTCTAATGTCTGGATTGCTTTGCAGACCGCTCATCGTTTACCTGCAGGAAGTGTGTTGCATTTAGGTATTTTGAATACTTTGCGTACATGGAATTTCTTTGCAAAGAAAAATGAAGTTTATGCATATTCCAATACAGGTGGGTTTGGTATAGATGGTAATGTATCTTCGCTGGTCGGTGCATCTCTTGTTCATCCGAATCGTTTGTATTTTGGTGTGATAGGAGACCTTGCTTTCTTTTATGATATGAACGTGGTGGGTAATCGGCATGTAGGTAATAATGTTCGAATTTTGCTTATAAACAATGGAAAGGGGACGGAGTTCCGCAATTACATGCATCCGGGTGCTGCTTTTGGTGAAGAGGCTGATACATTTATTGCCGCTGGAGGTCACTATGGAAATAAGTCACACGTATTAATCAAGCATTATGCTGAAGATTTAGGTTATGAGTACTTGAGTGCTAATAATAAGGATGAATATGTACAAGTTGTAGATCGTTTTCTTATTCCTGAGATAACGGACCGACCGATGATCCTAGAAGTTTTCACCGATAACGCAGATGAGAGTGAAGCGATTCGAATCATCAATAATTTAAATGTATCTACTACTGGAATGATGAGAAGTACAGCAAAGGAAATATTAGGAGAAAAGGGTATTAAAATAATAAAGAAGATATTGAATAAATAATACGGTAAAAATGAGAATCTGTATATTAACCCAACCTCTTCATACTAATTATGGTGGATTACTTCAGGCTTATGCATTGCAGGCGATATTGAAACAAATGGGGCATGAGGTCTGGACGGAAGATCGAAAATGGAAACGTCCTTTAATTGTTAACGTGAAACAATTGATTGCACGTCTGATAAAGTATAAGGGACTTTATTATCCTACTGATAGACAAGAACAGTATATGGCTCAAAAGACTATTCCGTTTATTCGTAAATACATAACGACTACAGAGCCTATTTCATCGAACACTAAAAAGGAGTTACGAAAGTATCATTTTGATGCTTATTTAGTAGGAAGTGATCAAGTTTGGCGTCCTATATATTCTTATTGTTTGTCAAATTATTTTTTAGATTTTACAATAGGTCAGCATGTTAAACGCATAGCTTATGCAGCTTCTTTTGGTACTTCGAAGTGGGAATTTACGGAGGGGCAGACAACACGATGTGCAGCTTTAGCTAAGCAATTTGACGCAATTTCCGTTCGTGAAGATAGTGGTGTTGTATTATGCAAAAAATACTTGGGTGTTGATGCTGTCCATTTGTTAGACCCGACGATGCTTTTGAATAAAGAAGATTATATTCGTTTGGTCGAGCAAGAACAGATACCGTCTTCAGAGAAAAAATTAATGACGTATATTTTAGATCAGTCGGAAGAGAAACAAGCCATTGTTCGGAAAATTTCTCAAACTTTAAGCTTGTCTCCCAATGTTGTGATGCCAGAAAAGAATTTTGCTCAAGTAGGGAAGAAAGATATTGATCAATGTGTTTTTCCTCCTGTAACAGATTGGTTACGTGGATTTATGGATGCGGAATATGTTGTTACGGATTCCTTTCACGGGACAGTGTTTTCGATAATTTTCAATAAGCCTTTTGTTGTGATGGCGAATAGAGAGCGGGGTATGGCTCGTTTTACTTCTTTGCTGAAGAAATTTGAGTTGGAAGAACGTTGGGTACATTCGTTGGAAGATGTAACAGAGCAAAAATTACATGATTCAGTGAATTTTGAGAAAGTGAATCGGATTTGGAACATAGAGAGGGAGAAGGCGAAAAGATTTCTTATAGAATCATTGGATTTATAAACTAAGTTTTATTTATGGATATACTGGTAAGTGTTATTGTCCCTGTTTATAATGTCGCTCCTTTTTTGAGAAAATGTATTGATTATATAATAGTGCAGTCTTTTGCAGATTTTGAATTATTGTTGATTGATGATGGTAGCCAAGATGAGAGTGCGAATATTTGCGATGAATATGCATTGAAGGATGATCGTATTCGTGTAATTCATCAGGTTAATGCTGGTGTTACTGCTGCAAGACGAAGAGGAGTAGAGGCCGCAAGGGGCAATTGGCTTTGTTTTGTAGATGGTGATGATATGTTACCTAAAAATGCTTTATGGGATTTGTATAATAATAGCTCAGCAGGGGTAGATATCGTTATAGGAAGTCAATTTTACATGGTAGACGAACAGGGAAAAAAAATTCGTGAAATATGTGGGCAAAGCTCTTTGGGTGATTGGAATAATATAGATTTTTTAAAAGCTTTGTTGGAAGGGAAAACTCCTTTGTCTGTATGGGGGAAGCTTTATTGTAGAGACTTGTTTGATTCTTCTGTATTGGATTTACCAAAGTCAATACCTTATGGTGAGGATTATATAATGAATGTCCGACTGGCAGTCAAAGTACGCAAAGTGAGAGCTATTGACAAACATGTGTATAATTATGTGCAACATGGAAACAGTTGTATGCATACTTTTCAGAATACTTGGGAATATGCAAAACAAATGAATAAATTTCTTTTGCAGCCAATTAACTCACATGGTTTAGAGGAAACATGTAAGAAAAGTCTTTTTTATGCTCGTATTCATATGTTGTTAGAAGTTTTGAATGACAATGATCCGGGATTATCCAAGGAAGATCCTTTTTTTATGGAGATAAAAGAATATGCTAAAACTATAAATTTGAGTTTAAGAGAATGGTTAGTTTTGAAAATGGTTGCTTGCCCTTTTCGCTTGAGATATTTAATTATAGAGACAGCAAGAAAATTAAATCGGTTATTTCGTAATTTGCTTTTGCGGTATAATTAATGTGTAGAGTATGATTAGTAATATCATTCCATTTATGATATTTATATTGTTTTTCTTTGTATTGTCATTCATGGATACCTTTTCTATAAAAGTAAATGATAATATAAAAAAACAATTACTTTTTTTTCTTTATGCGTACTTGTTGTATTTGCTGGTTGTAGATGGAGTTCTTATGAAGTGGGATATGATATAGCTATATTTGATTATGGAACTTATAAAAATATCTATAATTCTCCGTTAAGTATTTTCAATTTTTTTATCAGAGTATGCTTCTTCTGATTTAGAAATTCAATCACAAGAAATTGGATATGTATTCTATTCATCCTTATGTCACTTGCTTTTAGGTGATAATTTTAATTTGTACTTATTGCTTACCAATTTTATATTAATTGTTTTATTTTATAAAAGCTTGAAGCGGAATGAAATAAATACAGCCCTTTTTTATCTTTTTTCTTTTTGGCTTCGAGATTATATTTACAATATAATTTTATTCTTTTGAGACAAGCAATTGCAATGTCTATAATATGGATGTGGGCTTTTCCTTTACTACTTAAGGGTGAAAAAATAAAATTTATTTTAGTTGTATTTGTGGCAGCAACTTTTCATTTTACCGCTATTATTGCTTTGCTGTCATTTTTTATGGTTCGTGATTTAAATACTAAAAGGATAGTGACTTTTATTATTATATTCGGAATCTTAAATGTTACTAGAATTACTGATTATTTTATATTAACTATTGTTGATCATGTATTGTCATTAATGGGTGTTTCTGGTGGGATTGGGGAGAAATTGTCTAAATATTTATTGGAAGGTGATGCTGAGAATGGATTTAGGGGATTAAATATGATAACCTTTATAGAAGCACTGCCTTTTTTGTGTATTGTAAAAAAATATAAGAGGATATTATGTCAGTCATTGGTTGGTAAATTTTACCATAATATGTTTTACATATTTATACTGTTGTTAGTAATTACTATGAATTTTGGATTTCTAACTAGGATGTGCCAATATTTTATTTTCTCGTATTTTTCTTAATATCTTTTTATTGTAGGGAAAATAAAGATGTGAAAGAGCAAAGAATGTTATTGTTCCTATTCTCTGGTTATCTATTGATATATTCAATTCGATATATATATATATGGTTTTATTATACTGAATATTCTTTCTTCCTATTAAAAAACTGATGAGATGAAAATTGCATTTATTCTTCCTTCTCTTATAAATAAAGGTCCAATAGTGGTTGTAAATAATGTAGTAAAATATTTGAAATCATATGTTGAGCAAATTGATGTTTACTATTTTGATGCAACTCCAGCTATGGATTTTGATTGTCCAGTTTATAAAATAAGAATGAATCAAGCTATTGATTTCGATAAGTATGATATTATACATAGTCATTGCTTGCGACCAGATAAATATGTAATTAAATGGAGAAAAAAGATTAAGAATGCTAAGATAATAACAACCTTGCATCAAGATACTTTTCGCTCTTTCCAATATCAATATAATATAGCTTTAGCCTATTTATTTACTAGATATTGGTGTCATTTGCAATCTAAGTTTGATGGTGTTATAAGTATTTCTAATCAGTTGAAGGATGGTTACCAAAGTTATATACATTCTAAATTGACAACTATTTATAACGGATGTATTATAAATGAAGATTCTAATTTAGATGCTAGTATTATTAGTAAACAAATGGAGGCTAAAGAAAAATATAAATTACTGGGTACTTATGCTTTTGTAACACGTAGAAAAGGTTTAGAACAGATTCTAAAAGCACTAATTGAATTACCTGATTATGCTTTTATGATCATAGGAGATGGACCAGATATTGCAAGGTTATTATTATTATCAAGGCAAACAGGTATTTCTGATCGGGTATATTTTATTCCTTATCAAAAAAAACCATATAATTATTTAGCTAATATTGATGTTTATGTTATGCCTTCTTATTCAGAAGGATTTGGATTATCGATGGTAGAGGCTGCTCTAGCTAAAAAATCAATTGTATGTTCTGAACTACCTTCATTTCATGAGATATTCAATAATGATGAAGCATGTTTTTTTGAGTTGGATAACATTGATTCTTTAAAACGATCCATTATTTTGGCTTATGAGAATAAACTTGAATTAGGTGAACGTGCTTATAACAAAGCATCTGATATGTTTACAGCACAAAGAATGGCAGAAAGTCATTTAAAATATTATCAGAATCTTTTCGTATGAAATTTGAGTTAATGAGTTCTCAGCATAAATATGTGTTATTGAATATCCCCTTTGTTGTATTTACAATTAAATAAATATAGTTATGTCCGTGTTTAAAGACAAAACCCTACTGATTACCGGTGGAACAGGTTCTTTCGGTAATGCTGTACTGCGTCGTTTTCTAGATTCCGATATCAAAGAAATACGTATTTTCTCAAGAGATGAGAAAAAACAGGATGATATGCGTCATGCATTACAAAATTCTAAAATAAAGTATTACATAGGTAATGTTCGTGATAAATCTTCTGTTGATGTAGCCATGAACGGGGTAGACTATGTATTCAGTGCAGCTGCATTAAAGCAAGTCCCTTCATGTGAATTTTTCCCTGTAGAAGCAGTTCGAACTAATATTGTTGGAACAGAAAACGTGCTTAATTCTGCTATTGAACATGGAGTTCAAAGTGTTGTTGTGCTATCAACAGATAAAGCGGCTTATCCAATCAATGCAATGGGAATGAGTAAAGCATTGATGGAAAAAGTTGCTGTAGCCAAAGGACGTGAATTGGGTGAAGGAGCAAAAACGACGATCTGCTGTACACGTTATGGCAATGTCATGGCAAGTCGTGGTTCAGTTATACCATTGTGGGTGGAACAGATGATGGACGGCAAACCAATTACAATAACCGACCCCGATATGACTCGTTTCATGATGACCTTGGATGATGCTGTCGATTTGGTAATATATGCCTTTACACACGCACATAATGGAGATTTGTTCGTTCAAAAAGCACCTGCTGCTACTTTATCCACATTGGCGCAAGCTTTGAAAGAAACTTATGCTAAAGTAGAACCTAAATACTTTAATACAGAAGTGAAAGTAATCGGTACCCGTCACGGAGAGAAGCTATATGAGACATTAGTTACTCGTGAAGAAATGGTACGTGCTATTGACATGGGTGATTATTATCGTATTCCTTGCGATACCCGTGATTTAAATTATGACAAATATTTCACGAAAGGAAATGAAGAAATCTCTAAGATAGAAGATTATCATAGTCATAACACTCGTCGTTTGGACGTGGAAGGAATGAAAGAATTGCTTTTAAAACTACGTTTCGTACGTGAAGATATGGGACTGGAGGCAAGAGCGAAAGCACGTGAAATAAGAAGCGAATAACTAATAAATTCTTGATTATGCTTAAAGTAATGACAATAGTAGGCACTCGCCCAGAAATAATAAAGCTGAGCAGGGTAATGGCTGAACTGGACAGATATACAGAACATATCATTGTTCATACCGGACAAAACTACGATTATGAACTGAATGAAATCTTTTTCCAAGAACTTCATATTCGTAAACCTGATTATTTTTTGAACGTTGCCGGTAAGAATGCTGCGGAAACCATCGCCAACGTTATTCAGAAGTCGGATGAGCTGATGGAAGAAGTAAAGCCGGATGCTCTTTTGCTTTATGGAGATACTAACAGTTGTATATCAGTAATTTCTGCCAAACGCAAGAAGATTCCTATTTTTCACATGGAAGCCGGTAATCGATGTTTCGATCAGCGAGTGCCTGAGGAAATTAACCGAAAGATTGTAGATCATCTTAGTGATATCAATATGCCTCTTTCCGAACATGCCCGCAGGTATTTAGTGGCTGAAGGGTTACGGCCGGAAACAGTAATAAAAACAGGTTCTCCCATGACGGAGGTTTTATTATATCATAAGGTAGAAATCGAAAACAATAAGGTTCTAGAGAAAGAAAACCTGAAAAAGGGAGAATACTTTATTGTCAGTACCCATCGTGAAGAGAATGTCGATTCAGAGAAGAACTTCGCAGATTTACTTTCTTCTTTGAATGCCATTGTAGACAAATATCATAAAAAAGTAATAGTTTCGACTCATCCGCGCACCCGTAAAAAGCTCGAATCAATCGGCTTTGTAAACTCAAATCCGATGATAGAGTTCATGAAACCCTTTGGCTTTATGGAGTATATCAAGCTGCAACAAAATGCTTTTTGTGTTATTTCAGATAGCGGAACCATCACTGAAGAAGCTTCAATACTCCATTTCCCAGCTATTACCATTCGTCAAGCGCACGAACGCCCTGAAGGTATGGATGAAGGAACGCTTATAATGACAGGTTTAAACAGTGAGCGAATATTGGACTCTATCGACATTGTGACTTCTCAATATACGGAAGGTACAGATGTTATTCATTCTATCCCGGACTATGCCGCAGACAATGTTTCTAAAAAAGTTGTTCGCATAATTCTTTCTTATACTGATTATGTTAATCATACCGTTTGGCACAAAGACGCTTGATTTCATCCCTTATGACAAAAATAAAGTTTTGATATTCGGTGCTACAGGCATGGCTGGACACATTGTTTATTATTATCTTCAGAATACAGGGCGATATGAAGTTGTGAATGCTGTGTATCGTACGAAACTGACAGACGATAGTATTGTGGTAGATGTAACCGATAAAGATGCTGTAGCCAATCTTGTTCGGGAGACACGTTCCGATTTGATAATAAATTGTATTGGAGTGTTGATAAAGGGATCTAAAGATCATCCGGATAATGCTATTTTTATCAATGCTTATTTTCCACATTTGTTGAAGAAACTTGCAGATGAAGTGGGAGCCAAGTTGATACATGTTAGTACAGATTGCGTATTTTCCGGTAAAAAAGGGAATTATAATGAAAGTGATTTCCGGGATGCGGATGACATTTATGGACGTAGTAAGGCTTTGGGCGAGATTATAAATGATAAAGATTTGACTATCCGCACATCAATTATCGGTCCGGAACTAAAACTTAATGGTGAAGGTCTATTCCATTGGTTTATGCATCAAAAAGGAAAAGTGAATGGCTTTACAACCGCAATTTGGGGTGGAGTTACTACTCTTGAATTGGCTAAAGCTATGGATGCCGCCATTGTGCAACAAAAGACCGGGCTTATACAGTTGAGCAATGGTAAAGGGATCACTAAATATGATTTATTAAACTTGTTCAAGAAAATTTGGCTTCGCAATGATATTGAAATACTTCCTTTTGATGGCAATGGTGTAGATAAGTCAATAGCAAAGTCGGAAAAGTTTCTTTATGAGGTTCCTGAATACAAAGAGATGTTATTAGAACAGTATGAATGGATGAAAAGCCATAGTCATTTGTATTATCAATATCCGGGCATTTCATGACAAAGAAAAAGAAAGCATTAATCATCGGTGAAGCCTTCTATCCAGAAGATTTCTTGATCAATGATTTAGTGCAAGAATGGGAAAAAGATAAGTATGAGTTTGCAGTTTTGACGAGAGCTCCTTCTTATCCATTTGGTAAAGTGTATGAGGGATATAAGAACCGTATATATCAGACTACTTATTATAATACGATCAAAGTGTACCGTTTTCCTGTCGTGCAGGGATATGAGAAGAGTACTCTGATAAAAATCTTAAATTACTTTTCCTTTGTCTTTTGGAGCTTTTGGATTGTATTATTTATAGGACGGCAATTTGACAGAGTCTTTATTTATCAAACAGGACCATTAACATTAGCGACTGCAGGGATTATATTAAAGAAACTCTATAAAGCTCAGGTCACTATTTGGACTCAGGATCTGTGGCCTGAAACCGTTTATGCTTATGGATTTAAGAAGACTCGTTTCCTGAGTTTCTGTTTAGAGCATTTTGTGAAATGGATATATAAAAACTGTGACAATATTTTAGTTTCGTGCGAAGGGTTTATTGATCGTCTTCGCCGATATGTTCCTGAAAAGGATATTACCTTTATTCCCAATTGGTCATTGATGAAATATTCTCCCGTTCAAAAACAACGTTTGCCGGGAAAATTTAATTTCACTTTTGCCGGAAATATTGGGAAGGTACAAAACTTGGATAATATCGTACTGGGGTTTTCCAAGTTTGCTAAGAAGGGCTATTCTGAAGCTTATTTAAATATTATTGGTGATGGTTCTTATTTGGCAGAATTAAAAGAATTGGTCAGTAGAGAGAATATCTGCAATGTAAATTTTATGGGGCGTAAACCTCTTGCGGAAATGCCGAATTATTATGAAGCGAGTGATGTATTGGTTATGTCACTAAAGGACACGCCTCTTTATGAGATTATGATTCCATCTAAATTTCAAGCGTATCTTACTACTCATAAACCAATTTATGCAATATTCAAGGGTGAGGTAAAACAACTGGTTGAGGATTATGGTCTTGGAATTATTGCTCACCCTTCAGATATAGACGAGATTGCTTTGGGGTTTGAGAACTTTTTAAGCTTATCTGATGAGCAAATGCAACGTATTTCTGAAAATGCACTACGATTATTAGATTCTGTATTTAATAGGGAAATGATTATTGAAAAAATAAACTTAATATTTTGGAGGTCTTAGAATATGTCTGAGATAAAAGAAATTCAGGGAGGCATCTCGGTAGATTATAGAGGAGAAATATTCCATGTGAATAGTTTGGATATGAGTGAAATAGAACGCTTCTATATCATTCATCAAAATGATACATCTATCATTAGAGCTTGGCATGCACATCAGTATGAGAAAAAATGGTTTTATGCAATTAAAGGTTCATTTACTACAGCTTTTGTGAAGATTGATAATTGGGAGTCTCCTGCTATTGATTTAGTACCGGAAGTTTTTCATTTATCTGCTAGTGATAGTAAGATTTTGCTAATTCCTGAGGGGTACGCTAATGGAATAAAGGCGGATGAACCAGATTCTATCTTGATGGTTTTCTCGAATAAAGTATTATCGGAGGCGCTTAAAGATAGTTGGAGATACAATTCTAATTTGTGGATGAATTGGAGTGTATCAAGTATTTAATCATATTGATTTTAGATATTATATCAAATGTGTGCATTTATGTTTTGGCTTAAAATCGAACTTTAATATTTGGATTCAAATAATTATGAATATTGTATTTATCCTAATAGCCTTTGCTATTTCTGCGTATATTGCTCGTCTTATCATTCCTCGGATCTTACTAATATCATTTCGCAAAAAACTGTTTGATATGCCGGATGAAAGGAAAGTGCATAAACGAGCAATACCACGTCTTGGCGGGGTCTCTTTTTTTCCGACGATCTTGCTTTCCTGTTGTGCAGTCCTTGTGATTCGAACTTTGACAGGATATGAAATCTCTACTTTGCTGGCGTCCTATATTTTGCCGGAATTCTTGGTATTAATATGTGGCATGGTGCTTTTATATTTAACTGGTATTGCAGATGATTTGGTAGGTGTGCGCTATCGTCAGAAATTTATTGTTCAAATTCTTTGTGCTAGCTTATTCCCTGCAGTGGGACTTTGGATTAATGATTTATATGGTTTGTTTGGCATTGACTTGATTTCTCCATACATTGGAGTTCCTTTGACTATATTGACTATTGTCTTCATAACAAATGCAATAAATTTAATTGATGGGATTGATGGTCTTGCCTCAGGGTTAAGTAGTGTCGCATTATTAGTCTTCGGATTTCTATTTATAGAAAAAGGATTGTGGATCTATAGTATGCTTGCTTTTAGTACCTTTGGAGTGCTCGTACCCTTCTTTTATTACAATGTTTTCGGCAGTGCGGAACATGCCCGAAAGATCTTTATGGGGGATACCGGGAGCTTGACTTTAGGATATATACTGAGCTTTTTAGCAATAAAATATAGTCAGAATACAGAATCTATTCCTGTTACACAAGGGGCTTTTGTTATAGCCTTTAGTACTCTTATTGTCCCTGCATTTGATGTGGTTCGTGTTGTTATAGTTCGTATTTATAATGGTAAAAGCCCATTTGAACCGGACAAAAACCATATTCATCATCAATTTTTGGCAATGGGTTTTACAGTCCGTCAGGCTATGCTTTTGATACTTTTAGTTTCTTGCGTTTTTAGTGGAATAAATATTTTACTGATGCCTTATGTTGATAATACATTGATGTTGATAGGAGATATTGTCGTATGGATAGGGCTAAACCTGTGGTGGAGTAATGTGAGAAGGAAAAAGATAACTGTCTAGTGTAAATCTGATATTTTTTCGTTGTTTTGCGAAAAAGATAATTGATATGGAGGATTTTGAGTCGTCCGCGTCGTTTCGGGAAATTATGTTTTGTGTGGATTGCCGATAGTGAAGGTAGTGGTCAACTTTGATGGTGAGAATGGTGAGAGTTGTACAATGGGAGATTGGCGGATTGAAAAAGTATAAAAATGTTGAATACAAAAGGTGAGATGATATAATAATAAAAGATTTGTCCCGACAGTTTTTGGTCGGGACAAATCATTGCAGAACTTGATAGTTGCGATTGATTTTACTAATCTACAATTCTCTGTACTCTTCTACACAAGGGTAACAGGGGCATTCTTTATGAGGATTTAAATCATGATGTCCTACGACCAATGCTTTTGGAAACCTCTTTCGTAACTCACGAATCAAAGCCAGCAGCGCCCCTCGTTGCGCCAGCGTACGTGTGTCTTTCGCTTGTCCTTCCGCATCCAGTCCTCCTTCGTAACAGATTCCTATGGAATGTGCGTTATGATTCCGGCAATGTGCTCCGATCTTCTCTAACGGTCGTCCCGGATGTATTTCCCCATCACGTGTGATGTAGAAATGGTAACCGATGTCACGGAATCCCCGATGTCGGATATGATCCTGTCGGCAAGCCTCCGCCGAGAGGGATTTTCCCTCCGGCGTGGCACTGCAATGAATGATAATTAGTGTGATGGTCCGCATAAGTTTACATACAACTTTGTACTCCTATCAAGCCACCTACGGCAGTAGCGACAGTGATGATTACTTTGATAATGAAACTCCATACGGATCGGGATGATGAATTACTCATAGTTTTTGATTTTAAATGAAAAAAATATTGATCTTTAATGAGTCTTTAGCCATGATAAGCTAAAGACTTTGCCAGGGTTTAGGTTATGACTTAAACAGTCGGGTCCGGTGCTTCTTCGTCTCCTTCGTCCGGATTAGGTTTTGGATCGGGAGTGTTGCCTGAACCGGAACCTCCTCCTCCGGGCGTTGTCGGTTTCTGATACTCCGCCTGCTGCTTCAATTGGCTGTCGAGCTTCAGATTGGTCGTTGATAAGTTTCCTGTGGCACGTGCTTTGAGCCGCATACCTGTGATGTTCTTCTCCAGCGAGAACTTTTCCAGCGTTTCGGCAGCCTTGCTGCGGATTCCTACACCGAAGATGGCTAGATCATCAATTTTCACACTTTTGCCGTCGAGCAGTAGTTCCTTGATGCAGTCCACCATATCAGTGAGCACGCCTTTGATCACCCCACTGGAATACGGTGAATTGTGTTTCGACATGTGTTCGGCAAGTTTGGCAAGGTCGAATGTCTCGTCGCTTACCGCCCGGGCGAACCATTTGCCGGCATTCAAGCCTTTCTTCTGTTGGTTCTGATAAATTTTGTAACGAATCATAAAATAATAATTTTAAAGAGTTAAACATACTTTC
>NZ_GG774707.1:16956-99897 GCF_000162515.1 Bacteroides sp. 1_1_14
TCCCTTTCGATGACACAAAGATAGTATGCTGTAACTCGGAAGAATCGGTTGTGTACAGTGACAGTCGGTAATGTGCAATTGTTGTCGGTTATAGTCTGTTATTCCCTGATAAAATGTAGGTAATGTGAATATATTTTGTTACTTTTGTGACAGTAAAACAGAAACTTATTTGTCATGATAGAATTCAAAATACGTGCTTATGGTCGTATGGAACTGGCACAGCTTTATTCTCCCGAACTTACCGGCATTGCCGCTTACCGCAAAATGAATAAATGGATTGTCCGCTGTCCCGGTCTTCAGGAACGCCTGCTCGATCTGGGCTATCAGCCGCAGCACCGTTCTTACACTCCGTTGGAGGTGAGGGCGATCGTGGATGCGCTGGGAGAACCCTAGCTAAAGCTATGCTTTACGACTTCTAAAGCTTAGCTTTACGGTATCTAAAGCGGTGCTTTAGCTTCTACAAAACGTTATTTCCCTATGACGCAAAGTTATCAACCGATGCAAAAATGCACTTTTACGGAGCATCCCTAACACACGCACACACGTGCGCGTACGTAAGTCCCTTTTTCTTTCATGACAAAGAGGCCCTTTTTTACGAGACGTCTCAGCCAGGAGAGTGCGGTGTTTGGTTTGATTCCCATAGCTGTAGCCTGTTCCGTCAACTGTGTACGGGTGAACTCGTCACCCAGCGCATCGAAGAAGGCGTCACGGTCGGCGTTAGCCCTGTGGGGGATTTCCGAAGATGGCAGGAAAGATAATATATGCGTGGCATGCCGATAGAGAGGCTTTACAAGCCCAAGAACAGCTTTAAAGTCTTCAGGAGTGATAGTTATATCCCAACGGGTAATAATGCCGTCCTTGACGTTATCTGTGGGAATTTCCTTGTCCGGAACAGGAGCGTATCTGTCAGAACTCTTAAGCTGATAGGGTTGGGGGATTTCCAACACCCGTAACATGGCTATCGTTGACATGATGCGGCAGATATTGACAGCCAGACGGGCTATGAAACTTCTCATCTCGTTGCCGTTGGCAATGTCCGAACGGAAAAACAAATCGGAGAAGAGAGCGTTGAATTCCTTTTTCTGCTCGTCGGTGAGGCGAAGCGTATGGATACCGTGTTCTTTCAGTATATCCAGCTTTAGTTGCCAATCCCTGCCTATGGACCTGAAGATTTCGTCCAGATCTATCTCTCCGCACGCAAATTGGTCAGCCCATGTATAGATGCCATGCATGTAGTAGAACAGTTGGCGGGAGAAAAGTCCGTTCTCCGCCGACGGGATGAGGGCTCTCACCTGTGCGGGTGTCCCCGAAAGCAGGACGGCAAGAAAGATTCTCTTCACTTCCCGGTATTCCTGATCGGTACGTCGGTTGTAGGACAGTCTGTCATGGTCGAAGGCTTTGCGGAGCGTGTCGCTCCAATGGCCGTATTCGGAACTGATGGCGGAGGCGATGGTGTCCGCTTCGGTTTCGCAGATGAGTCCTGTTCCGTTGGCGTCCATGATATTTTGCAGAATGCCGGTGCCGCTGTTGTTGCCCGAGATAAGAAACATTTTGTTGGGAGGCATCTGAGGTGCTTCTGTATTGACACGCTCTTTGCCCAGCAACTCATAGTTTTTCTT
Organism: Bacteroides sp. 1_1_14; assembly: GCF_000162515.1. NCBI lineage: Bacteria > Pseudomonadati > Bacteroidota > Bacteroidia > Bacteroidales > Bacteroidaceae > Bacteroides > Bacteroides sp. 1_1_14. Next base: position 18,576 of record NZ_GG774707.1, read on the forward strand.
TTCTTTCCGGTAGGCTTTCATTTCTTCGTCCACTTGTTGGCGAATTTTGTCATGAATAGGTTCCACGAGCAAGCGGATAAGTGAAAGTCCGCTTTTTCCCGAAGCAGGAGGGGCTACAAAGAAGGTTTGCAGACAAGGAGACTGGTATTTTCCGGAATAGGAACATCTCACATAGCGTTCCATCGTAGCTCCTAGTGCGGTCAGTGCTCCGAGCAAGAGTATGTCCCGTTGTGTGGGAGAAGTGGCATAGCTCATAATGAGCATTAGGATTTTAGGCCAGTCTGCTTCGGGGAAAGTAGGCAGGGGTTGTAGAGGATCACTGTCTGTCGAGAGTTCTTCTGGAGCATTGGTGTTTTCGTCGTTGTCGTTTTCTTCCTCTTCCACCTTATTATACGCGCGCCTGTGTGTGGGAAAATTGTAGGGTGCATTTAGTGCATTTTCTGCATTTTTCCGGCTGTTCATAACTTCCTCCCGGCAGATTTTCACTCCTGTCGATTCTGCGAGATGAAAAGCCGTTCCCAGATGTATTTCTCCATGCTGCTTTATAAGGGCGTTGGAGAACATTCGTTCGGCATGCTCACGCTGATATTTGGCGGATATCCGGCACAGGCGGTGAAAAAACTCGCGTCCTGCTTCGCCACAGTCTGTTGCGATGGCGAATGCTAATTGTACGTACTCGGTGTAAGAGGGTGCAATGTCGGCACCTGCCGTTTCGACTGCCTCAGTGATGAGGCGTAAAGATTCAATATTGGTCATTTTTTGGGAATTGACAATTGACAAATGATAATTGACAATTGAAGTTGATCATTCGTGATTATAATTTAATATTCTCTGAATAGTGCTTGTGGGTCGTGGCTGAGGAAACAGGCTCTTACGATGTCTTTGCCGGAGGTGTCTACGGCTTTTGGCGGAGTTTCTGTGGAGTCGTTCATTTCTGCTCCGTAGGTTATTTCTATGTATTGCATTGCCCAGTTTATACTTTCTTTTACGTTCCGTGTCTGATCGTCTGCGTAAAGTTTGCTATAAGGTACGAATGCTTTCACGCCCCGGCCGCTGGGACTGATGAATGTAAGTATGGGACAGAGGAAAGGGTCGTCGAACAGTGTACGACGCATTTCCACGGCTTTATGATAGGAGTCGAGGTTATCTATATCTACCACTACGAGCCCGGAAGGCGATGCGAAGAATTTACTACTCCGGCGGATGAATATGCCGCATGGGGTTACGTAGGGGAGTAAAGAGGTTTTTGCCATTCGCAGGTCTCCGGCACTTCGCACTTGTTCGGTCAGTGCTTTGAGGTTTTCGTTGCAGGTGATCATCTGATATACCTGTTCGACCGAAACTTCGCAGAAGGGAGTGAGTGTGGCGGGTGTAACGGTTTGTCCTTGTTCGTTCCTGATGGGAGCAATCGGGGGCATGAAATAAGACATTCTGAAATTGTTTGTCATAACATTTATCGTTAATTCTTTTAATAATGCGGTTCTGTTTTTGAAACGCAGCGCAAAATTAGGACAAAAATGATATAACGGCAGTTCGGACATATCCGAACTAATGTGAATATTTTTATAACAACTAAATTATTATTAACGTTTAAAACAAGAAAAAATGAAAAAAGAGTATCATCATTTTGCATTCGGCCTTTTTATCGAAGAGGTACTTAAATGCGAGAAAGTGGGTATTTCAGCCATGTGTCAAGCTATAGGCATGAGTAAGGGAACTTACGAAATGCTAAAAAAAGGGATGATAAGTGTTTGAACTATTACGAGCGTATATTTAATTATTACTATGATACGCTCACAGAAGAGGAGTTTCTGAAGAAAATGCATGAGTGGTCACTGCGGTATATCCGGTATAGGAAGAGACAGGAGGAAGAAAAAGAATCCGCACGGAAATTCTCGGATCAATAGCGGATTATTCGGCTATTGATAACAGTCAGGCACGGATTTCGCGGAACTACACGGTTTTTAATTACTCAACTCTGAAAACCGTGTAATCCGCGAAATCTGTGCCTAAATGATAAACTTTTATTACCTTATTTCTTCTCCGGTAGTGTAACGGAGAAGTTTGGGTTAGGCGTGTGCTGTGCAAAGATTACTGCCTTCATCTTTTCTACAATCTCCGGATGCTGGTCGGCCACATTGTTGTCTTCATGAATGTCCGTTGCCAGATTATAAAGGAAAGGTATCCCTTTCTTTACTACCATCTTCCAGTCTCCCATGCGTACGCCAATCTGATTTGTTTCATTAAATTCCCAGTAAAGGAAGTCATGTTCCTTCTGCTTTTTCTTTCCCAGTAATGTCGGGGCGAAGGAAATGCCGTCGAAGTAATCTACTTCTTTGTCTTTGTTCGCATATTTCTTTACGTAATTCTTTTCGCCGATGATCTCGCAGAAAGTAGGCATCAGGTCGTAGAAAGCGCAGATGTGGTCGTTCACTGTACCTGCAGGTACACGTCCCGGCCAGCGGGCGATAAATGGGATACGGATACCTCCTTCATAGCATTGGCGTTTCAAGCCACGCAGTTTACCGTCTCTGCCGAAGAATGTAGGATCAGCTCCGCCTTCTTCGTGAGGGCCGTTGTCGCTGGAGAAAATGACCAGTGTATTCTCGTCCAGTCCTTTCTCTTTCAGCTTTTTCAGTACTTCTCCGACGTAGTAGTCCAGTCGCGTAATCATTCCTGCAAATTGTGCGTGTACATGCGTGATCGCGTTGTATCGCGATCCTTCGCTGCCTTTGTAGCTCTTGTCAGGATTGAATTTCTCTTTATATTCATTTAAGATAGAGTCTTCCGGCTGAACCAGTTCCGCATGGGGCAGGGTATAAGTCAGCACTCCGAAGAACGGTTGTTTGCCGTCCTGCTCATCCAGCCATTCCATTGCTTTCTGGTGAATCATATCCGCCGAATATTGCGGGCGTTTTTGATAATCGGCACCATACATCGGATACTTGATGTTCTCGTCCATGATGACACGTACTACGCCTGTGTCGCCTAATGCCTTGCTGTAGCGATTGAGGAAATTAGGATAGTAAAGGTGGGCCTGGAACTGACAGATGTAGCCGAAATATTCGTCTATCCCGCGTTTGTCCGGAGTGGAGCAGGAACCTTCATAACCTCCCGCCCATTTGCCGAACATACCGGTGGTATATCCGTTCTCTTTCATTATCTCGGGCAGGATAACGTGATCGGGGTCGTAAGGATGCTGACCGACTACTGCATACTCCTTGTTGTTGCCATACATTACTGTGGGGGCGTTCGTCCAATATTCCTTGTTGCCCCGTACTTCGCAATGTCCTGTATGCTGCCCTGTCATAAATGAAGCTCGGGAAGGAGCACTGACGGGACTTCCTGCGTATGCCTGTGTGAAGCGCATACCCTCGCTTGCCATCGCATCCAGATGGGGGGTGCGGATGAATGGCTGACCGTAGCATCCCAGATCGCCATATCCCATGTCATCGCAGAGGATGAAGAGGATATTCGGCTTTGTGTTGTTTTTCTGTCCGCTGGCAGACAGACTGGAAAGAATAAGCGTACCGCTTACTAAAGAAAATAATTTGTAGTTCATAAAAATAATGTGTTAAGAAATTTATATATTAGGGGTTTTATTGATTAATTGTTTTTGATGTCTCTCTCTTATGTTTCTCTTTATATTGAGTCGGTGTTTCGCCCGTGTACTGCTTGAAAGTCGTGCTGAAATAACGGGAAGTAGTGAATCCCACTTTCTCCGCAATTTCCGTAAATGACATTTCCGTGCCGGTGATCAGTAGAATTGCCTGCTCCATCCGGAACTTATTGATATAGTCATTGGCTCCCATGTCCGTCAGTGCCTTCAGTTTGTTGTAAAGAGAGGCCCGGCTCATGCCGATTTCTTTGCAGATAAAAGGAATATCCAATCGGCTACTGTCCAAATTCTCTTGAATGATCTTGTTCAGTTTGAGCAAGAACGTTTCATCTGCCTGGCTGAAGGTGCTTTCTTCCGGAGCGGGGATCAGTCCTGCGTTCAGATATCTCTTCTTGGTATGTTCACGGTTTTTTAGTCGGTTACGGATCAGTTCCATCAGCATTTCCACTTCGAACGGTTTGGTCAGATAGGCGTCCGCACCGTTTTTGTAGCCGCTCATCTGACTTTGTTTGTCGTCTCTTGCCGTCAGCAGGATAACGGGGATGTGACTGATCGCAATGTCTTCCTTTATGTTTTTGCAAAGCTCATATCCGTTCATGCGGGGCATCATGACGTCACTTACGATGATGTCGGGAGTATGGCTTTTGATAAGCTGAAGTGCCTCTACACCATCAGAGGCAGTCAATATACGTTTGAAGTATTCTCCCAGTGCTTTCTTTAAGAAGTCTGTCAGGTCGGGATTGTCGTCTACCATCAGAATGCTGTAGGGGGCGGTGGCGAAGCTGTCTTCCTCTTGTGACTGCTTGCCGCTGTCGTCGCTCATCAATTCATTCAGATATGCTTTGGGCTGGCAGATGATCTCTTCCGATTCCAGTTTCAGCGGTAGTTCGAAGAAGAAGGTGGCTCCCGATTCCGAATTGTCCCGTGCGCCGATGGAGCCGCCGTGCAGTTCCACCAGAATCTTGGAGTAAGACAAGCCGATGCCCGTTCCGCTCTGTTCGCCCATGCCCTGATAAAAACGGGTGAAGAGCTTCTGTGTATCTACCTGCTGCAATCCGCAACCTTGGTCGGTAATGGAGATGCGTACTCTTTTTCTTCGGGCAGCAGTTCTGAAGTGATGGTGATTTCCGTGTCTTGCGGGCTGTGTTTCAGTGCATTGATCAGCAGATTACTCAGAATGATTTCACATTTGTCCTTATCGAAACTCACTATTTTGATGCGTGGATCGAGCCGGTAATGAATCTGTATATTCTTTGCTTCCCCTTCGCTGACGAAATCTTGCGATACATGTTCGATCCATTCGTTGAGCGGGTGAGGCTGTATGAGCAGTTTGCTTTCTCCCACTTCCATCTTGCGCACATCGAGCACCATGTTGATCAGATTCTTCATTCGCTGAGACTGCCGGTAAATCGCTTTCAGCGGCAGGTATTGGGTATCTGCCGGGGATAAGGACTTCAATATGCGGCTGAGCGGAGCGTGGATCAGTGTCAGTGGAGTACGCAGTTCGTGGCTGATATTGATCAGGAAACGTACTTTTTCTTCGTACACCTGTTGCTCGTGCTCCTTCATGGCCCATTTCAACTTATCTTCTTTTCGTTTCAGTGTTCTCCGGAAAGTTTCGACAATCATTCCGGTTACTAACAAGGCACAGCCCAGCGTGAACCACCATGTGCGGTACCAGGGAGGGAGTACGGTCAGTTCCAGTATCTGCTGACTGGGAATCCAGCTGCCGTCCTTTGCTGTGCAGGAAGCCATAATCTGATAATCGCCGGGCGGAAGCGAGCGGATGACCAGTTCCGGGTTGTACGATTCGATCTGCTGGTCGTTCAGCCCTTCTATCTGATACCGATACACTTTCTGCCGGAAGATATCCTCTTCTTTGGACATGATACGGATACTTATATTACTGTTCCAGGGAACGGAAATTCCGGTCGGGTCACCGCACAGTTCATTGTTGACGGATTCTCCGTTGACGATGACATCCGATAATTGCAGTTTGGGCAGCTCGGAAGTAGCCGGCGGCAGATTGCTGTTGATATGCAGCAGTCCTTTGACGCCGCCCATGTAGACATCTCCGTGACTGCTCAGCAGACGGGGTTTGGAAAGATATTCGTTTTGAATGGCACCATCCGGTTCGCCGAACAGTACGAATTTCTTTTCTTTGATGAGCCATGCGAAAAGCATGTCATTCGTTCCGAACCATACTTTTCCCTGTTGGTCGCACACGATGAGCGTTACTTCCGTGAATAGCGTGGTGGTAAAGGGAGTACGTACTTTGGTAGCGGGATTATAGTGGATCAGTCCATAGTTGCTCCCTATCCAGAAGTCTCCGTATTCGTCACGCGCCACGGAATTGATGACCGTATCGTTGAAGCAACGGAACAGAGACGTCAGGCGGTTGTTCCGTTTGTCCAGTTGGTAGATACGTTTCGTATCGTTGAGATAGGTATAGTCTTCGTGATTGGTGATGGGCAGAAGAGCGCCGATGATGTCCTGTCCCTCCTGTTCGGTGGCAATCCGGAAAGTGCGTTTGTTCAGGTCGTATTGATAGACGTGGTCGCCGAGCAGCAGCACGTTGTCGGGGGTGTTTTGATACAGGTTGACCGCTTTTCCCCGATTGCAGAGGCGGGTGGTCGTTTCGTCGTCAATGATTGTGAACGGTTGTTTCTCTCCGGTAGACGGATTGAAGACGAATACTCCCTGTGAGAAGAGCGAGATCAGTAGTTTGTCGGGAGTGAACTGACAGATAGATGCCACTTTGTCTTCCCACGTAGAGAGATAATGGGTGAACTTCTCCGTGAGAGGATTGAAAAGGTTGACTCCGCCTCCGTCTGTTCCGATCCATATTTTATCGTCGGACTGCTGATAGAGGCTGAGGATGGTGTTGTTGCTCAGTCCACGGTCGTTGCCGGGCACTACGTCCGTGTAGGTCACCATTGACACTTCGCGGATGCTGATCAGTCCGTTCCGGATACTTCCTGCCCATATATTGTTGTTACGGTCGTTGTAGAGGCTGAGGATGGAGTTGGCGGGGAGCGAATAGTTGTCTCTGCCGGGGATGTGTTCCAGCAGGGAAAGCTGTCCGGTTTCCGGTTCGAGGATGTTGATACCGCCTCCGTCCGTTCCGATCCATAGTTTGTTCTCCCGTTCGGCAAGACTGAGTATGACATTGTTGCTCAGCGAGGAGTTGCGGGTGGTGTATGATGCCAGTTGTTTTCCGTTCCGGTCGAAACAGTAGAGCCCGTTATTGTAGGGGGCAATCCATATCCGGTTCTTCGAGTCGATGATCATGCTCATAATCTCCTTTCCGCAGTCGAAAGGCGGGCGGCTGTATGCTCCGGTTTTCAGGTTGAGCAGGAGTAGCCCTTGCCAGCGGCTGCAACAGAGTACAGTTTCTTCATCCCAAAGGCTGAGTATCGTGATATTGAAGTTTCTGAAATCCGGTGTCTGGTCGAATTCCTGCAGCAGGCGGAAAGAACCGTCCCGGTAGCTGTAAAAGTAAATTTTGTTTTTGGCTCCGAATAATAACCCCTCTGGGGTAGGGCAGGTGGAATATGCGGTGATGTTCTTTCCTTTTTCGTCGGTTGGCAGGTAGAAGTCGTCACTTTGCCGTTGGTAGCGTGCCACCCCTTTATCAGTCAAGATCCAGATATTGTATTGTTCGTCTTCTGCAATCTGAAGGACGAGGTCGTGAGGCAACGAATGCGGATCGTCTGCATGATGGATGTATTTCTTCAGTTCGTGGCCGTCAAACCGTCCCAGACCGGAGCGGGTGCCTATCCACACGAATCCCTGTTCATCCGTAAGGATGCACCGGACGGTGGAAGGTAGTCCTTCTTTCAGAGAAATCTGCTTGTAATAGTAATGCCCCGCCTGTAAAGGAAGGACACCGGCCATTTGTGTGATAAATGCGATGCATAGGACGATATAGAGTCTTGCTTTCATTGAATTAGGTCGAGTAAACAGAAGCAAAGATAATACATTCGGATGAATATTGAATAAAATGATATAGAGTTTTGAGCAAAGATGATATTAATTTATCTATAATCTTTATCTTTGCTCGAAAATGTACGACTATGATTACCGAAGAACTACAGAAACTATATCAGGAATATACGGGAGTTCCCGCAGAGAATATAACAGAATTACCATCTTCCGGTTCCAACCGCCGCTACTTCCGGCTGACAGGTGCGAAAACCCTGATCGGCGTATGTGGCACGTCTGTCGAGGAGAATGATGCTTTCCTTTATATGGCAGCCCATTTCCGCAAGTCCGGCCTGCCTGTACCCGAAGTTCATATCGTTTCCGAAAATAAGAGTTACTATCTTCAGGAGGATTTGGGAGATACCCTTTTGTTTCATGCAATCGAGAAAGGACGTGCTACCAGCGTATTTTCCGAAGAGGAAAAAGAGTTGCTCCGTAAGACGGTCCGTTTGCTTCCTGCCATACAGTTTGCCGGAGCCGACGGCTTCGACTTTTCCCGTTGCTATCCGCAGCCGGAGTTCAATCAGCGTTCTATCCTTTGGGATTTGAATTACTTCAAATATTGTTTCCTTAAGGCTACCGGCATGGAATTTCAGGAAGATAAACTGGAGGACGACTTTCAGAAGATGAGTGATGTGCTGCTGCGCAGTTCTTCCGCTACTTTTATGTACCGCGATTTTCAGAGCCGCAATGTGATGATCAAAGACGGTGAGCCGTGGTTTATCGACTTTCAGGGGGGACGAAAAGGGCCGTTCTATTATGATGTCGCTTCTTTCCTGTGGCAGGCAAAGGCGAAGTATCCCGATAGTCTCCGTCAGGAATTGCTGAAGGAGTATATCGATGCCCTGCGCAAATATCAGCCTATCGACGAGCCCTATTTCTATAGTCAGCTTCGTCATTTTGTTCTTTTCCGCACGTTGCAAGTGCTCGGAGCTTACGGTTTCAGGGGGTATTTTGAGAAGAAACCTCATTTTATCCAGAGTGTTCCTTTTGCTATCCAGAACCTGCGTGACTTGCTCAAAGAAGCGTACCCTGAATACCCGTATCTTTGCAATGTGCTACGCGAACTTACCGAACTCAAGCAATTCACCGACGATCTCAAGAAACGGCAGCTTACCGTCAAAGTGATGAGTTTTGCTTATAAGAAAGGGATTCCCGATGATCCTACCGGTAATGGCGGCGGTTATGTCTTTGACTGCCGTGCCGTGAACAATCCCGGTAAGTACGAACGCTACAAACCTTTCACGGGACTGGACGAACCGGTGATCAGTTTTCTCGAAGAAGATGGTGAAATTCTCCGTTTCCTCGACTCTGTCTATGCGTTGGTAGATGCTTCGGTGAAGCGATATATGGAACGTGGCTTCAGTAATTTGTCCGTTTGCTTCGGCTGTACCGGAGGGCAACATCGTTCGGTTTATTCGGCGCAGCATCTGGCAGAGCACCTGAACCGCAAATTTGGCGTGAAAGTGGAGCTGGTGCACCGCGAACAGAATATAGAACGTACTTTTGAGGCAACTGTGTAATGAAAGCAATGATATTTGCAGCCGGGTTGGGCAGCCGGCTGAAACCACTGACCGATACGATGCCCAAAGCCCTTGTTCCCGTGGCCGGACGTCCGATGCTGGAGCATGTGATTTTGAAACTGAAAGCTTCCGGTTTTACCGAAATAGTGATTAATATCCATCATTTCGGTGAGCAGATTATTGATTTTCTGAAAGCTAACAATGATTTCGGACTGACGTTGCATATTTCCGACGAACGGGACCTGCTGCTCGATACGGGGGGAGGAATCAGAAAAGCCCGTCGATTCTTTGAAAATTCCGATGAACCCTTCCTTGTGCATAATGTGGATATTCTTTCGGATATGAATCTGAAAGAACTGTATGACTTTCATTTGCGGAACGGAAGTGTAGCTACCTTACTCGCCAGTCGGCGTAAAACTTCCCGTTATCTGCTTTTTGATGTGGAACAAAGATTGCGAGGATGGATCAACAAAGATACGGGACAGGTGAGGCCCGAAGGTTTCCTATATGATGAATCGCTGTATAGAGAGTATGCCTTTAGCGGTATCCATGTTTTTTCGCCTGCTGTCTTCCAGTTGATGGAAGTGCCGTGCTGGGAAGGCAAGTTCTCTATTATGGACTTTTATCTGGCTACCTGCGGGCAAACGGATTATTGCGGTTATCTTACGGAAAAGTTGGAACTGATTGATATCGGCAAGCCGGAGACGTTGGCACGGGCGGAAGAGTTTGTGAAAAGATTAGGATGATAGAAAAGAAACGCTTGTGAATATAAACATATTGCTTTGGAATCTAACATATTTCGTGTACCTTTGTTATTATGAAAATAGAAACAGAGAAAGGAGACGAACCTATGCCAAGTAATTATATTCGTTTCGATTGGGCGATGAAACGCCTTTTGCGTAATAAAGCCAATTTCGCCGTATTCGAAGGCCTTTTGACTACTCTTCTGGGTGAAACAATCTTGATTCAGAAGTTATTGGAAAGTGAAAGTAATCAGGAAGATGAGTTCGATAAGTATAACCGTGTGGATATGCTTGCTGAGAATTCTAAAGGTGAACTGATTTTGATTGAAGTTCAGAATAATAATGAATACGCCTATTTTCAACGTATGCTTTTCGGAGCTTCTAAGTTAGTAACCGAATATATCAATCGTGGAGAAGGGTATGACCAAGTCCGTAAAGTATACAGTGTCAATATCGTATATTTCTCTTTAGGCTGCGGCAAGGATCTTGTTTATCATGGTAAAACGGAGTTTCGTGGCATCCATCAAGGGGATATTCTGGAACTGACTCCTTTTCAAAAACAGACCTTCAAAGTGGATAGCGTAAGCCAGTTATATCCGGAGTACTATATATTGAAGGTGAATGATTTTAACCAGGTAGCCAAAAGTCCTCTTGAAGAATGGATTTATTATTTGAATACAGGAGATATTCCGGATACTGCTACAGCTCCTGGACTGAATGAAGCCCGCCAAAGGCTGAAACTTGACCGGATGACGAAGGAAGAATTGAATGCGTATTACCGGCATTTGGATAATATTGTGATTTTGAGAGATAACATTTTCACAGAACGTGCCGAAGGTCGTGCGGAAGGACGTGCTGAGGGTATTGCGGAAGGTCGTGCAGAAGGAGAAAGAGAGGCCCGGATCCAGATTGCCCGTAATTTGAAAAAGGCAGGAATCCCTGTAGAGGTGATCGTTAAATCTTCCGGCTTGACAGTTGATGAAGTAAAGAAAATTTAATTCAAAACGATAGCCAATATATTTAGGTATATAATTTACAAAGAAGAAAGGCGGAGATATTCGGAAATGAATATTACCGCCTTTCTTCTTTTGTCTCGAAAGTTGTCTGATAATGTCTGTCACCATGAAAAATGCGGTGAAATGGACTATTTTAGACAAAATTGGAGGTGAAATAGTGAATTTAGAACATCGCTTTTCGGGCTTGTGCCTATTTTTGTTGCCGAAAGTCCTACCTATTTAAATGAGTTGGTGAGAACTTTCGAATCTTAATTGTATTGGGATTTATTTTTGTTAGCTAATAAATTAGTATCTTTAATTATTAAATTGTAGTATTATGAAAAAAAAGAAGCTTATGAAAAAACAAAGCTACTTTGTTGTTCTTCTGATGCTCCTCCTTTTATTTCCTTCAGGAGCGTTTGCGCAGCAACAAATGATTAAAGGACAAGTGGTGGATGATAAAGGCGACACAGTTATCGGAGCCACGGTCATGTTGAAAGGAACGCAAGAAGGTGCTATAACCGACATTGACGGGAATTTCTCTATAAAAGGAAAAGTTGGAAACACATTGACTATCTCTTATGTCGGTTTTTCTCCGCTCGAAGTAAAGGTGACAAAACTGGAAGGTAATCGTTTTGTGCTGAAAGAAGATTCAAAAGTACTTGATGAAGTCGTTGTAGTAGGTATGGATAAGCAAAAACGTAATACCATTACGGCTGCTGTAGCTACTGTCAATGAGAAAGCTATTGTTAACCGTCCTGTAACCGATTTGACCAGTGCGCTACAAGGTAATGTGGCAGGTTTGAATTTCGCTTCTGATGCTACGGCGAGTGGTGTCGGTGGTGAAACGGGAGCAGAGATTAAATTTAATATTCGTGGTATCGGTTCTATTAATGGTGGTGAACCTTATGTACTGGTGGACGGTGTAGAACAGAGTATGCAGAATGTGAATCCTGCCGATATTGCCAGTATCAGTGTACTGAAGGATGCTTCTGCGTCTGCTGTTTACGGTGCTCGTGCAGCTTATGGTGTGGTATTGGTGACAACGAAAAGCGGTAAGAAGGAAAAGACACGTATTACTTACCGTGGAACAGTCGGCTTCAGTTCTCCTATTAATATGCCTGAAATGATGAACTCCCTGGAGTTTGCTCATTATGTAAATGAACGTAATGATAACATGGGGGTGAAGCGTCTTTTTTCTGATCAGCTGATCGAGAAGATGAAAGGTTTTATGGCTAATCCTTATTCAGCAGAATTTCCGGGTGTAGAACCTAATCAGCAGGGAACAGGATGGGCCGGTTCTCAGGATGCGGTATATGCCAATACTGATTGGTTTGATTATTATTTTAAGAAGTCTGCTATCCGCCATTCTCATAACCTGAATATAACAGGAGGTTCGGATAAATTCAACTATTACGTTGGTATGGGATATACCTATCAGGAAGGTTTGCTGGATCAGGTAGAGGATAATTTGAGTAAATATAATATAAATACTAAATTTCAGATAACAGCGAATGAATGGTTGAAATTCAATTTCAATAATAATATGACTCTGAACATAATCAAGCGTCCGTTGGCTAATCAGACTATTTTTTATGGTACAGTAGGTAATGCTTTTCCTAATCGTCCGACAGTTCTTCCTGTTGATTCGGAATATAATCTTCCGGATTGGAATGAATTCTTGCGTATGAAGCAATCCCGTTACAATCAGAATCGTATTTCGGATGCTATGTCTTTTTCTGCTGTTATTACTCCATTGGAGGGATGGGATATTGTCGGTGAAATGAAAGTCCGTCTGGATGTGGAGAAGAACAGCTTCGAACGGGGAACTCCTATTTATGAAAACCCCAATAAACAATTGTACACCGTGACTGGCAATACGCAGGGCTATCAATATCCGGGAATGCACTGGAAAAACTCTACATGGGGTTCATATACCCGCGGGGATGCCTTCAATTATTATCTTTCCCCGAACGTATCTTCTTCTTATACGCATCAATGGGGAGAACATTTTTTCAAGGCAATGGCAGGTTTCCAGATGGAAGTGCAGGAAAATTCTGATGGATATACCTATAAAGATGGAATGTTAAGTGATGATATATTTTCATTTGCCAATGCCAATGGAACTCTTTATGCCGGTGATAATCGTACACATTGGGCTACAATGGGTGCTTATGCCCGTATGAATTGGAATTATCAGAATGTGTATTTCCTTGAGGTTAGTGGGCGCTATGACGGTTCTTCTCGTTTTGCTCCGGGACATCGTTGGGGATTTTTCCCTTCTTTCTCTGCTGGTTATGATATTGCACGTACCGATTACTTCCAAAAATTGGAATTACCATTCTCTCAGTTGAAAGTACGTGTCTCTTATGGTCGTCTGGGCAATCAGAACGGAGCCGGATATTATGACTATATCGGAGTGATGCCACTTGTGGCGGCTGACCCTAATGCATGGTTGCTTCCGGGTATCAGTTCTACACCTACTCAAGGTACGATAGCCAAAACTCCGAAAATGGTCAGTCCTTATATTACTTGGGAAAAGGTGGATAATGCCAACTTAGGTTTCGATTTGATGTTGCTGGATAACCGTCTTTCTATCACGGCGGATATCTATCAGCGTACCACACGTGATATGATCGGACCGGCAGAGGCTATTCCATCTATCGGGGGTATTGCAAATGCTGATCGTGCCAAAGTAAACAATGCAACTTTACGAAATCGTGGTTGGGAGCTTTCTGTCAATTGGCATGACCAGTTGAAGTGTGGTTTCAGCTATGGTGTAGGTTTTAATCTATTCAATTACAAAGCTGTTGTTACCAAATATAACAACCCGGAAGGACTCATCTTTAATAACCATACTGGGTTGCCATCAAACAAAGGATATTATGAAGGTATGGATATTGGTGAAATCTGGGGATATCGTGCTGATGACTTATTTATGAGCAACCGCGAAATTGATGATTATCTAAGAACAGTGGATCTTAGCTTCTTCAAACCGGATAGCCAGTGGCAACGCGGTGATTTGAAATATCTTGATGTAGATGGCGATGGTAAAGTAGATCCGGGTAAAGGAACATTAAGCGATCATGGTGACTTGCGGGTTATTGGTAATGCAACTCCTAAATATTCTTTCGGTATTAATTTGAATGTGGGTTATAAAGGATTTGAAGTGTCCACCTTGTTCCAGGGGGTTGCCAAAAGAGATTTCCCGCTGGCTGGAAGTACTTACCTTTTTGGAGGAAAGAACTTCTTTAAAGAACATCTTGATTATTTTAGTGCTGATCAACCGAATGGTTATCTGCCTAGACTTACTGAGTTCAATAAACCGGATTTTCAGGCCAACTCTGCTTATAATACTTCCCGATATTTGGTGAATGCGGCTTATATGCGTATGAAGAATCTGATGGTATCTTATACTTTTAATAAGAGAATGCTTCGTAACATAGGGCTGGAAAATCTAAAAGTATATTTCACGTGTGACAACTTATTTACGATAACAAAGTTGCCCAAGCAGTTTGATCCTGAAACCTTGAATCAGGTGAATACCTGGGCAGGCGGTAGCAATGAATCTGCACCGGGACTGACTTCTCCGGCTAAAGAAAATGGTAACGGTAAAGTGTATCCGATGAACCGGAACTTTGTATTTGGACTTGATTTTACATTTTAATTAGAGAGGAAAAGACATGAAAAAGAAATATATATTGTTAACAGCCTTCATTGGGGTAATGTTGTCTGCTTGTTCGGACTTCCTGGACAGAAAACCATTGACGGAACCTAATAATGAAGAATACTTATGTAGCCGTGCTCAGGTGGAAAATTACATTAACGGCTTGTATATGGCGCTTCCTGCTCCTTCTCAATATGGTATGGGAGTGAGAGGTGAAGAAAAGAACAGTGACAATATTCTTGCCGAAAAGTATGACCTGCGTCTGAATGGAGAATACAATGCTTTCAGTGGTTCGTCTGAATGGCAGAAGGGATATCAGAATTTGCGTAATGTAAATTACTTCTTTTATTATTATTGTGTTCCGGAGAATGAGGAAACAGAAGATGTTCTTTCTTTGAAAGGGGAAGCATATTTCCTGCGTGCGTACTGGCATTTTTACTTGTTGACTCGTTTTGGGGATATCCCTTTGATGGACCGGTTGTGGGATGAGAATGCAACAGTAGCTGGTTTGCAGATTCCTCCTGCATCACGTTCGGATGTGGCGAAATTTATATTGGAAGATTTGAAGACAGCTTCAGAAGGAATGCTTCAGTCGCGAAGTAAATACAGTGGCTTGCGTATCAGCAAAGAAGCAGCCATGATATTGGCAATGCGGGTAGCTTTGTATGAAGGGTCCTGGGAAAAGTATCATAAAGGGACGGAATTTTCTGAAACTGATAACTCAGACTACTTCTTTAAGGAAGTAATGAGATGGGGAGACGAACTTTTCAAAGCAGGGTTGAGCCTGAATACGGATGCTACGGATAATGAAGCTGTAAATCCAGGTGATGCATTTGCTCATTTGTTCAATAAGGATGATCTTTCTAAGATTACGGAAGCTGTATTCTGGAAGAAATATGCCGGCGATGGTGTGTTCCACGGTTTAGGTGGATTGCTTGGTGGCGGAGTTGTAGATAACGATGGCCCGGCAGGTGTATCAAAATCGCTGGTTGATAATTATCTGAATGCGGATGGTACGTTTATCAATCCGAATGATGAGAAGTATAAGGACTTTAATGCGACTTTTGAAAAACGTGATCCTCGTTTGATTCAGTCGGTCATGAATACAGGAGCGAAGTTCCGTTCTACAGCGAAAGGCTCTAAACCGATGAATGTGAGAGCCTATGATAATACAGGAACAGACGAGGAAATAAAAGAGAAGAATAAGGATATTTCTTCTCCTAATCTGAATGGAGACGGTAACGGTAAGAATATTACCGGATTTCATATTCGCTTGGGTATTGACACTACGTTTGTAGAAGGAGGCAGCCATATGGCAATTATATTATTTCGCTATTCGGAGGCGCTACTAGCTTATGCGGAAGCTGCGGAAGAATTGAATCTTTGTAACGATGATGTCTTGAATAAGACATTAAAACCTTTGCGTGAACGTGCGGGTGTTACTTATATACGTCCTACTCAGATTGATCCTAACTTTACTTCCTTTGGTTACTCTCTGACTCCTGTTATGCAGGAAATCCGTCGGGAAAGACGTGCCGAACTGGCTTTCCAGGGCTTTCGTCAGGATGACTTGATGCGTTGGGCCGGTCATAAGCTGATAAAAGGGCAACGAGGCTTGGGAGCTTATCTGGGAACTGATGGAGTTCTTTATAAGAGTTTCTCACCCAAAGCACAAGAATCGTTGGGACTGGTTTCTACCAATGATAGTGGTTGGATGGATCCGTTGAAAGATTATTTGCCACAAGGATATCAATTCCAGCCGGACCGTGATTATTTATTGCCTATACCGCCGGATGAACTGGAACTGAATAAGCAGTTGAAACAAAACCCGGGATGGACAAAAACGAAGTAATAATAGTAGGACATATTAAAGTATAAAACAATGAAGATAAGAAATATACTATATGCATGTTTACCCTTGGGAATATGGGCTATAGCTCTGACCGGGTGTAAAGACGACGATCAGGTAGCTCCGCTTCCCAAACCAGTGCCATTGACGCTGGCATTGGAGAGTAACACACTGGTAATGGGCGAAACACTGACTATGACTTTCAGTGTAAAAGACGAACAGGGAGCAGGGATAGCTACCAATGAAGAATTTGATATTTATCTGACGGCAACTGATGGTTCCACGGATGTATCAAAAACTTTATTCAATAACTTTCCGGAAATGGTAACTTTCCCGGAAGGAGAGAAAACATTGGAAGTTTCTGTCCCGGTAAAATCTTCAGGTATTACGGAATCTGTCTTAATGAAGCTCACAGCTTTTGCCCGTGGGTATAAGATGGATGGATCTGAACAGGCTATTAAGGTTTCTGATTATTATCGCACAGCAGTTTCTATCAAAGGTAACTCGGACTTGGTGGTGAAAGAGGGGGATACATTTATTCTGCAAATGAAAGTAGATGTACCTGCTAAAGAAGATATAGTAGTTACTATTACTCCGGGAGCAGGTGAGGCCGACCTTTATGAAAACCTTCCGTCTACTCTGACTATTTCTGCAGGGGAACTCTCAGTAGATAGTGATCCGGTAACAATGCTGACAGATGGTTATCCTTTTGGAGATACCAAACTGACTTTAACATTTGCAACCGATTCCGAGCATCATCCTTTGTTGGCAGAGAAGATGGAGATTACGAAACAGGATATTGATACTCCTCTTGGTTCGGAGCTGGAAGATGAACGTTACGTGTATACATCACCTGATGAACCATTCTATTCGGAGAAGAATGCAAAAGCCTTTAAAACATGGTGGGGAGATAAAAAGGCGCTGGCTATGAAGGCAGGAACCCCTCATCCCAATGAAGCGCTGGCTGCTGAAGGGTGGAAGTTTGTGAATTCAATGGAATTCCATGCAATCAATGGTCAATGCCGTACGGCTAAAAATGCTAACGGAGTATGTCCAGTACTAGGATTTGGGGCTCAGAATACAGCGATGGTACAGAAATATATGGCCGTTAATAATGATCGGTATACAGATGTAACAGATGAAGGTTACTTGAAAATGTGGGCAGTGAAAGAGAAAATTAATGCTACAGGAGGAGGGGCCGGACAAAAAGATTATGGATTCTCTGCTTGTTTCTCCGGTAAATTTAATATGAATCAAGGATATGCTCCGCAACATACCTGGATAGGAGTGGGAACCCGAATCGAGACTCGTGCTCGTATCCGTGGTAATAAGAATGGGTTTAATGCCGCTATCTGGCTGCAGGGAAATACACAAAGTCAGGCGTCGGATCCATATAGCGCATGGCCGCGATATGGTGAGATTGATGTGATGGAAAATCCGGTGGGAAATATTACAGGACAGAATAATGCTCATCAAACAGTGCATATGGGTAATCAGGCAACCGGTACTTATAAAAATCCGACGACTCAGAATGCTATCAGCAAAATGGATCAATGGAATATTTATTGGGTGGAAATTGTTGATGATCATACAATCAAAATGGGTATTAACGGTAAAACAACCAAAGTAATCACATCTGCGGATTTGGGTAGTGCTTCCGGCGAATGGCCGTTCAATCTGGAAAAGAATCCTTTAGGCTTCCATTATTTGCTGACGTTAGGTGCTCCAAGTGCGTGGGGATTGGGGTATAACGATATTCCTCCGGTCGGTTGGGATTCGGGATTTGCTTCTATCAGTTATGAGGCTAGTAAAACGAGTCAGGAGTCACCTCGTATGGAAATCGATTGGATCAGATTTTACTCAAACGATAATTATAGTAAGCCTGCCGGTATTAATCTGCACAATCCTAATGCGCATACCTACTATTAAAATATGACGAACCGTTTTCAATAGTATGAAATAAGTTCAATGCCGGAAGGCCATCGTGCAACAGCGATTTACTTCCGGCATTTACTGCTAATTCGGGTGGAAATAGAGAATATTGTAAATACATTAGCTATTTGTAGACATACTTTTTACATATCTTCCCTATCTTTGCCATGTAATCTAAATAAATTAATCATTATGGAAAACCTGCAATCAAACTTGTTCTATTCTTTGGCAGGAGTAGCCGCCGTTGCCTCCCTTGCATCTTGTACAAACAAGCAGAAAACGACAGAACAAAAGCCGCTGAACATCGTCTATATTATGACAGACGACCATACAGCCCAGATGATGAGCTGCTATGACACCCGCTACATGGAAACTCCGAATCTTGACCGCATTGCGGCGGATGGTGTACGTTTTACTCAAAGCTTTGTTGCCAATTCATTAAGCGGTCCCAGCCGTGCCTGTATGATTACGGGTAAGCATAGCTGTGCCAATAAATTCTACGATAATACGACTTGCGTATTCGACAGTTCTCAACAGACATTCCCGAAGCTGCTGCAAAAGGTAGGTTATCAGACTGCGCTGGTCGGCAAATGGCATCTGGAAAGTTTGCCATCCGGATTTAATTACTGGCAGATAGTACCCGGACAGGGGGATTACTATAATCCTGCCTTTATTACACAAGATAATGATACCATCCAGAAACACGGATATATCACGAATCTGATTACCGATGACGCTATCGACTGGATGGAAAACAAGCGAGATCCGGAGAAACCGTTCTGCCTGCTGATTCATCACAAGGCGATTCACCGTAACTGGATGGCGGATACATGTAACCTTGCTCTCTACGAGGACAAGACATTCCCGTTGCCGGATAATTTCTTTGACGACTATGAAGGTCGCCCTGCTGCGGCTGCTCAGGAAATGAGTATCGTGAAGGACATGGATATGATTTACGACCTGAAGATGCTTCGTCCGAATGAGAAATCACGCCTGAGATCACTTTATGAAAGATTCCTCGGACGCATGGACGAAGGACAGCGTGCCGCATGGGACAAGTTCTATGCTCCGATTATCGATGATTTCTACAAACAGAATCTGACAGGAAAAGAACTGGCCAACTGGAAGTTCCAGCGTTATATGCGTGACTACATGAAAACCGTGAAGTCTCTTGATGATAACGTAGGACGTGTGCTCGACTATCTGAAGGAAAAAGGGTTGCTGGACAATACACTGGTAGTTTATACTTCCGATCAGGGTTTCTACATGGGCGAACACGGTTGGTTCGACAAGCGTTTCATGTATGAAGAATCTATGCGCACACCACTTATCATGCGTCTGCCGAAAGGTTTCGACCGCAGGGGAGATATCACCGAAATGGTACAGAACATCGACTATGCACCTACTTTCCTTGAACTGGCAGGAGCGGAAATTCCCGCAGATATCCACGGAGTATCACTGCTGCCTCTGTTGAAAGGTGAGCATCCGAAGGACTGGAGAAAGTCTCTGTATTACCACTTCTATGAATATCCTGCCGAACACATGGTGAAACGTCACTATGGCGTACGTACGGAACGCTATAAACTGATTCATTTCTATAATGATATCAACTGGTGGGAACTGTATGATATGCAGGCAGACCCGTCGGAAATGCACAACCTCTACGGTGAGGCTGAGTATGAACCGGTAGTAAAGGAACTGAAAGACGAATTGCTGAAATTACAGGAACAATATAATGATCCCGTCCGCTTTTCTCCGGAAAGGGACAAGGAATAACCCCCGAATAATACAATGACAAGAACGATTTTAATATTACTGATAGGCTTTCTATCTTCGATAATAGCCGGATGTAGCGATACTAACTTGACACATGACATACCCTTGGTTCCACGCCCGGCGCAAATAGTGCCGGGCAGCGGGAACTACCTTTTCTCCGGTAAAACGGTATTTGCCGTAGAGAACGAGGAGCAGGCGGAAGTGGCACGCAGCTTTATAGCTTTGTTTACCCGTGCGGCAGGCTTTACTCCGAAGTTGACGGTAGGCGATGCGGAAAAGGGAAATGTTCGTTTCCAGACGGATGCAACCTTGAAAAGTGAGGCATATACGCTGCAAGTGTCTCCGAAAGAAATTATTATCGAAGCATCGGATGCAAAAGGATTCTTTTATGCTTTGCAGACCATTCGCCAGTTACTTCCGGCATCCATTGAAAAAGAGGAAGTGTCGGATAAAAAAGTAAAATGGAGTATTCCGGCAGTGAGTATTCAGGACGAACCGCGTTTTGGTTACCGTGCGTTATTGCTGGATGCGTCACGCTTCTTTATTCCCAAAGAGAATGTATTGCGCATTATCGATTGTATGGCAATGCTCAAAATAAACACGCTTCACTTTCATCTGACAGATGATAACGGCTGGCGTGTGGAAATCAAGAAATATCCCCGTTTAACGGAAGTAGGTGCATGGAGAGTAGATCGTACGGACCTGCCTTTTCCTGCCCGGCGGAATCCGGAACCCGGAGAACCCACTCCGGTAGGAGGTTTCTACACACAGGAAGAAATAAAGGAAATGGTGGCTTATGCGGCTGAACGTCAGATTGAAGTGGTACCGGAAATCGATATGCCGGCACACAGTAATTCGGCATTGGCAGCTTATCCTCATTTAGCTTGTCCGGTAGTGAAGGAATATATCGGAGTGCTCCCCGGTTTGGGAGGACGAAATTCCGAGATCATCTATTGTGCCGGAAATGACAGTGTCTATGCCTTTCTTCAGGATGTGATGGATGAGATTCTGGAATTGTTCCCTTCCCGATATATCCATATCGGCGGTGATGAAGCCCGTAAGACTTATTGGGAGAAATGCCCGCTGTGTCAGGCACGGATGAAAAGGGAGAAGCTTGCCAATGAAGAGGATTTGCAAGGTTATTTCATGAATCGGATGAGCGAATATGTACGTAGCAAAGGGCGCGAGGTGATAGGCTGGGATGAGCTGACGAACAGTAGCTTTTTGCCGGACGATGCCATTATTCTGGGTTGGCAGGGATACGGACAGGCTGCACTGAAGGCTGCCGAGAAGGGACATCGCTTCATCATGACTCCCGCACGCATCATGTACCTGATTCGTTATCAAGGACCGCAGTGGTTTGAGCCGCTGACGTATTTCGGCAATAATACGCTGAAAGATGTGTATGACTATGAGCCGGTTCAGAAAGACTGGAAACCGGAATATGCGGATTTGCTGATGGGCGTACAGGCTTGTATGTGGACAGAGTTCTGTAATAAGCCGGAGGATGTGGATTATCTGGTATTCCCACGCCTGGCGGCATTGGCGGAAGTGGCATGGACACAACCGGAAAAGAAAGACTGGACTTCGTTCCTGAAAGGAATGGATTCGTTTAATGAACATCTCGCAGCCAAAGGGATAGTGTATGCCCGTTCGATGTACAATATACAGCATACCGTGAGACCGGAAGACGGAGCACTGAAAGTAAAACTGGAATGTGTCCGTCCGGATGTGGAAATCCGTTATACAATGGATGGAAGCGAGCCGACCGCCGCTTCACCGCTCTATGAACAACCATTGTTGGTAAAAGAAGCTCAAACAGTCAATGCCGCAACGTTTGCCGATGGACAGCAGATGGGGAAAAGACTGACGCTTCCGGTACACTGGAACAAGGCTACGGCAAAACCGTTGCTGGGTAATAAAGTGAATGAAGCTGTCCTGAACAACGGAGTCAGAGGAAGTCTGAAGCAAACGGACTTTGAATGGTGTAGTTGGGGAAGTAGCGACCGTATTTCCTTCACCGTCGATCTGTTGCAAAAGGAGAAAATGAATACGCTGACAATCGGTTGTATCACTAACTATGGAATGGGAGTGCACAAACCGAAATCAATCCGGGTAGCCGTGTCGGACGATAATGCGACTTATCGGGATATCAACGAATTGGAATATACTCCCGAAGAGATATTCCGTGAAGGAACTTTCATCGAAGACCTGTCGATAGATATGAGAGGAACCGTTGCCCGTTATGTGCGGGTGACAACGGAAGGAGCGGGAGAATGTCCGGCAAATCATGTACGTCCCGGACAAGAATCAAGAGTATGTTTCGATGAACTGATCATTGAATAACCAGTCACCAAAAAACAATATAATAATGATGAAATTAAAGAAACGAACGTTTTTAATCTTGATGGCAGCACTGACTGCTACCTTCGCTTCGGCTCAGAAACAGCCTTTGCCGGAGTGGCAGAGCCAGTATGCGGTAGGACTGAATAAACTCGCTCCTCATACCTATGTATGGCCTTACGCCGACGCTTCCGATATTGAAAAGCCGGGAGGATATGAACAGTCTCCTTATTATATGAGTCTGAACGGGAAGTGGAAATTTAACTGGGTGAAGAACCCGGACAACCGTCCGAAGGACTTTTACCAGCCCTCTTATTATACCGGAGGGTGGGCGGATATTAATGTTCCCGGCAACTGGGAACGGCAAGGCTACGGAACAGCTATCTATGTCAACGAAACTTATGAGTTTGACGACAAGATGTTCAACTTCAAGAAGAATCCGCCATTGGTTCCATCTGCTGAGAATGAAGTAGGTTCCTATCGTCGCACGTTTAAGGTGCCTGCCGACTGGAAAGGACGTCGGGTAGTGCTTTGCTGCGAAGGAGTGATCTCTTTCTATTATGTATGGGTGAACGGAAAGTTGCTTGGCTATAATCAGGGATCGAAGACGGCTGCCGAATGGGACATTACCGATGTACTGAGTGAAGGAGAGAATGTGATAGCTCTGGAAGTATATCGCTGGAGTTCGGGTGCTTATCTGGAATGTCAGGATATGTGGCGTCTGAGTGGCATCGAACGGGATGTTTATCTGTATAGCACTCCCAAACAGTATATTGCTGACTATAAAGTAAGTGCTTCCCTTGATAAAGAGAAATACAAAGAAGGTATCTTCAATCTGGAAGTGACGGTGGAAGGTCCTTCTGCTACTGCCAGCTCCATCGCTTATACACTGAAGGATGCTTCCGGAAAGGCAGTATTGCAGGATGCCATTAACATCAAGTCCCGTGGACTGAGTAACTTTATCGCTTTCGATGAGAAGAAGATTGCAGAAGTAAAAGCATGGAATGCGGAGCATCCTAACCTTTATACCTTGGTACTCGAATTAAAAGATGCGCAAGGAAAAGTAACCGAACTGACCGGTTGTGAAGTCGGTTTCCGTACTTCGGAAATCAAGGACGGACGTTTCTGTATTAACGGTGTTCCGGTGCTGGTGAAAGGGACGAACCGTCACGAACATTCGCAACTGGGACGTACCGTAAGCAAAGAACTGATGGAACAGGATATCCGCCTGATGAAACAGCATAATATCAACATGGTGCGTAACTCACATTATCCGACTCATCCGTATTGGTATCAGCTTTGCGACCGCTACGGGCTGTATATGATTGATGAGGCGAATATCGAATCGCATGGCATGGGATACGGGCCTGCCTCCCTTGCCAAAGACAGTACTTGGCTGACCGCTCACATGGACCGTACACACCGTATGTACGAACGTTCCAAGAATCATCCGGCTATCGTGATCTGGTCACTGGGCAATGAAGCCGGCAACGGTATCAACTTCGAGCGTACTTACGACTGGCTGAAATCGGTAGAGAAAGGCCGTCCCGTGCAATATGAACGTGCCGAACTGAATTACAACACGGACATCTACTGCCGTATGTACCGCAGTGTGGACGAAATTAAGGCATACGTGGGTAAGAAGGATATTTATCGTCCTTTCATACTCTGCGAATATCTGCACGCAATGGGCAATAGTTGCGGTGGAATGAAAGAATACTGGGATGTCTTTGAAAATGAACCGATGGCACAAGGTGGCTGCATTTGGGACTGGGTGGATCAGAACTTCCGTGAAATAGACAAAGACGGAAAATGGTACTGGACTTATGGAGGCGATTACGGACCGGAAGGAATCCCCAGCTTCGGTAATTTCTGTGGCAACGGTCTGGTGAATGCTGTTCGTGAACCGCATCCGCATCTACTCGAAGTGAAGAAAATATATCAGAACATCAAAGCGACTTTGTCAGACCGGAAGAATCTGAAAGTCTGCATAAAGAACTGGTATGACTTTTCTAATCTGAATGAATATATCCTGCGTTGGAATGTGAAAGGGGAGGATGGAACCGTACTTGCCGAAGGCACGAAGGAAGTAGACTGCGAGCCGCACGCTACGGTAGATGTCACTTTGGGTGCCGTCAAACTTCCGAATACCGTTCGGGAAGCCTATCTGAACCTAAGCTGGAGCCGTAAAGAGGCCACTCCGCTAGTGGATACCGACTGGGAAGTGGCATACGACCAGTTTGTACTTGCCGGTAATAAGAATACGACGGCTTATCGTCCGCAGAAGGCGGGAGAAACAGCTTTTGTTGTGGACAAGAATACCGGGGCACTTTCTTCCCTGACTTTGGATGGAAAGGAATTGCTGGCTGCACCAATCACTTTGAGCCTGTTCCGTCCGGCTACGGATAATGATAACCGGGATAGGAACGGAGCCCGTCTGTGGCGCAAGGCCGGTTTGAATAACCTGACACAGAAAGTGGTATCACTGAAAGAAGAAAAGACATCGGCAACGGTCCGTGCTGAGATTCTTAATGGGAAAGGACAGAAAGTAGGAATGGCGGATTTTGTTTATGCACTCGACAAGAACGGGGCATTGAAGGTTCGCACCACCTTCCAGCCGGATACGGCGATTGTGAAGTCGATGGCTCGTCTGGGGCTGACCTTCCGCATGGCAGATGCTTATAATCAAGTATCTTATCTGGGACGTGGCGATCATGAAACGTATATCGACCGCAACCAGTCCGGTAGGATAGGACTATATGATACGACGGTAGAACGGATGTTCCACTATTACGCTACCCCACAATCTACAGCTAACCGGACAGATGTACGCTGGGCGAAACTGACGGATCAGGCAGGCGAAGGTGTCTTTATGGAATCGAATCGTCCTTTCCAGTTTAGTATCATTCCTTTCTCGGATGTATTATTAGAGAAGGCGCACCATATTAATGAACTGGAGCGTGACGGAATGATGACCATACATCTGGATGCCGAACAGGCAGGAGTAGGTACGGCTACCTGCGGACCGGGTGTATTGCCGCAATATCTGGTACCGGTGAAAAAGCAGAGTTTTGAATTTACGCTTTATCCGGTAAAATAGCCTGAAACTGATTGCATTTGGATAGAAATATTGCATTGAGATAGAATATAGGGGAGCGAATGGCATGGATTTAGCGAAGTTTAATGAAAAGCGCTTCGGGAAAGCCATGAAATTTGCTCCTTTATATTTATCTTTGTCTCATTAGCATTAAATCAATATTTATTATGATGAACAAACTACTTACTTCTCTCTTTTTATCTTCTGTGATAACGTTGGGCGGATGTGGACTGACGAAAGAAAACTACTATGTGAAGCATGTTGAATTTCCACAGGATGCAACCCTCGAACAAAAAATCGATATGGCAGCAAGGCTGGTTCCTACCCCCCAGCAGGCTGCGTGGCAACAAATGGAGCTAACTGCTTTTCTGCATTTCGGTATCAACACATTCACCAGACGCGAATGGGGCGATGGTCAGGAAGACCCTGCTATCTTTAACCCTACAGAGCTGGATGCAGAACAATGGGTGCGCACCTTGAAAGACGCCGGATTTAAAATGGTACTTCTCACGGCAAAGCATCATGACGGCTTTTGTCTGTGGCCTACAGCTACCACGAAACATTCGGTAGCCTCTTCCCCTTGGAAAAACGGTCAGGGCGACGTAGTGAAAGAACTGCGTAACGCTTGCGATAAATATGATATGAAATTCGGAGTCTACCTCTCTCCGTGGGACCGGAATGCGGAATGCTACGGAGATTCTCCTAAATACAACGAATTCTTTATTCGGCAATTAACGGAATTACTTACTAATTACGGCGAAGTGCACGAAGTGTGGTTCGACGGCGCAAACGGAGAAGGACCGAACGGAAAGAAACAAATCTATGACTGGGATGCGTTCTACAAGACTATCCAACAGTTGCAGCCGAAAGCGGTGATGGCAATTATGGGCGATGATGTCCGTTGGGTAGGTAATGAAAAAGGATTGGGACGCGAAACGGAATGGAGTGCAACGGTGCTGACTCCGGGCATTTATGCTCGTTCCGAAGAAAACAACAAACGACTGGGCGTCTTTAGCAAAGCCGAAGATTTAGGAAGCCGTGCGATGCTGGAAAAGGCAACGGAGTTATTCTGGTATCCTTCGGAAGTAGACGTGTCTATCCGTCCGGGATGGTTTTATCATGCGGAAGAAGACAGCAAAGTGAAATCCTTAAAACATCTGGCTGATATCTATTTCCAATCGGTAGGCTATAACTCGGTGCTCTTGCTGAATATTCCTCCCGACCGCAGAGGATTGATTAATGAAGCGGATGTGCAGCGGTTGAACGAATTTGCTGCTTATCGGGAGAAGATATTTACGAACAACCGGGTAGAGAAAGGAAGAAAAGACTGGGAGGCTGTTTCCGGCAGTGAAACTGTTTATTCCTTGAAACCGGAGTCGGAAATCAACGTTGTGATGTTGCAGGAAGATATCACGAAAGGGCAACGTGTAGAGTCTTTCACCGTAGAGGCATTGACGGAACAAGGCTGGCAGGAAGTGGCGAAAGGAACGACTGTAGGCTATAAGCGTATGGTTCGTTTTCCGGCAGTAAAGGCTACCCAGCTTCGGGTGAAGATCAACGAATGTCGTCTGACGGCTCACATCAGTCAGGTGGCAGCCTACTATGCAGACCCTTTGGAAGAAGAGAACCGGACGGAAAATTGGAACAATCTGCCTCGTGCTTCATGGAAACAGGTGGCTGCTTCTCCGTTGACCATTGATCTGGGCAAAGAAGTCGAACTCTCCGCATTTACTTATGCACCTCTGAAAGCGGAAGCGAAACCGACGATGGCTTTCCGTTACAAATTCTACGTGAGCGCAGATGGCAAGAACTGGAAGGAAGTGCCTGCCAACGGTGAGTTCAGCAATATCATGCATAATCCGTTGCCGCAGACTGTCACTTTCGATCAGAAGGAAAAGGCACGCTTTATCAAGCTGGAAGCTACCACCCCTACGGCTACAACGGCGCAAGTAGAAATGAATGAAATCGGAGTGACCGTTGCTCCTTGAAGAAACATTGAATTTTAACTTAATAAGTACATCACTTTAAGAATAGATACTTATTCATTCTAACCTAATAATTATCAAAAGACAAAATGAGAAAAGAATTTTATGGTATATTACCTTTAGCGTTAACTTCCTGTCTGGCTTCTCAGGCCACTGCTCAGGAGAAACAAACCCAGCGTCCGAATGTTGTTTTTATCTATGCGGATGATATCGGTTACGGCGATTTGAGTTGTAACGGAGCCAAGACTATTCATACTCCTAATGTGGAACGTCTTGCCAAAATGGGAGTACGTTTTACCAATGCGCACAGTGCAGCTGCCACCAGTACGCCTTCCCGCTATGCGATGCTGACCGGCGAATATGCATGGCGCAAAGCCGGAACAGGTATTGCTGCCGGAGACGCTGCGGCTATTATCCGTCCGGAACGCTATACAATGGCGAACCTGTTCAAGGATGCCGGATACAACACCGGAGTCGTAGGCAAATGGCATCTGGGACTGGGCGACAAGGGCGGAGAACAAGACTGGAACAAGCCTTTGCAGCCGGGAACGAATGATATCGGCTTCGAATATTCCTTTATCATGGCAGCTACGGGCGACCGCGTGCCTTGTGTATTTGTAGAGAATGATCAGGTGATCAACCTTGATCCGAATGACCCGATTCAGGTGAGTTACAAAGCGAACTTTCCGGGAGAACCTACCGGGAAGGACAATCCGGAGTTGCTGAAAATGCATCCTTCTCACGGACACGACCAGAGTATCGTGAACGGTATTTCCCGTATCGGATATATGAAGGGCGGAAAGTCGGCTCTCTGGCAGGATGAGAAGATTGCGGAGACGCTGACAGGAAAAGCTGTTTCCTTTATTGAAGGACACAAGTCTGCTCCTTTCTTCCTGTATTTTGCCACGCAGGATGCGCATGTTCCCCGTGTTCCGTCTCCACAGTTCGCAGGAAAGAGCGGCATGGGACCTCGCGGCGATTGTCTGCTCGAATTTGACTGGTCGGTAGGCGAGATTCTGAATGCACTCGAACGACTGGGATTGGATAAGAATACACTGGTGATTCTTTCCAGTGATAACGGGCCGGTAGTGGACGACGGATATAAGGATCAGGCAGTGGAATTGCTGGGCGATCATACTCCGGGCGGCATTTATCGCGGAGGAAAGTACAGTTCGTTCGAAGCGGGTACACGTATTCCTTGTATCTGGAGCTGGCAGGGTGTGATCCGTCCGGGAACAGTTTCGGATGCATTGCTCTGTCAGATAGACTGGTTTGCTACTTTTGCCGAGATGCTGAATGTCCGCTTGCCGGAAGGTGCGGCACCGGATAGTGAACCGATGCTGAAAGCGTGGACAGGCAAGCAAAAGAAGGGACGCGAATGGCTGGTACTTCAGAATGCACAGAATAACCTGTCGGTGACAGACGGAAGATGGAAATATCTCCGTCCGGGAAATGGACCGGCATATCTGAAAGCAGTGAATATCGAGTTGGGAAACAGTAAGGAACCGCAGCTTTACGATCTGAAGAAAGATCCGAAAGAAAGAATAATGTGGCGGGTCAGAATCCGGAACTGGTAAAGAAGATGGCAGCACAGTTGGAGAAAATTGTAGATGGACGCTACGGTCTGCCACTATAAAAGAAATGCTTAGAGAGTAGCAGTGGGACTGGCGGTCTTGATTTGTAGTAAATCGGACGCCAGTCTTTTTTTTAAACCAAACGTGGGTTTTCACTGTTATCTTTCTATATAAATGATATATAAAGAAAGAGCTTATGTTAGTAGTCGATTTAGGAAAATGGATGAACAAAATCCTGATAGATTGGGGGATAGATGCGAAGGTTGCCGATCGTTTTGATGAAACAATTATTGCTATACTGATGATAGCCATTGCTGTAGGGGTGGACTATCTTTGTCAGGCAATTCTAGTGGGAGGAATGAGGCAGTATACCCGCAGGAAACCGCATCTTTGGAATACATTGCTGATGAAACGTAAAGTGTTTCATAATCTGATTCATACGATTCCCGCCATCCTTGTCTATGCCCTGTTGCCGATGGCTTTCATGCGTGGCAAGGAACTGCTGGTTATTTCGCAGAAGGCTTGTGCCATTTATATCATCTTTTCTTTGCTGCTGGCTATCAATGGGATTCTGCTGATGATCATGGATATTTACGATGGAAAGGAGACAATGAAGAACCGACCGATGAAAGGATTCATTCAAGTACTTCAGGTACTTTTGTTTTTTATCGGGGGGATTGTGATTATCTCTATCCTTGTAAATAAATCGCCTGCCAGTCTGTTTGCGGGACTGGGTGCTTCGGCAGCCATCCTGATGCTGGTATTTAAGGATTCCATTTTGGGATTTGTGGCAGGTATTCAGCTTTCTGCCAATGATATGGTGCGTCCGGGAGACTGGATCACGCTTCCTTCCGGTGCCGCGAATGGTACGGTGCAGGAGATTACGCTTAACACGGTCAAGATTCAGAACTTTGATAATACGATTTCTACGGTTCCGCCTTATACGCTGGTCAGCAGTCCTTTTCAGAACTGGCGTGGCATGAAGGATTCCGGTGGGCGGCGGGTGATGAAGAATATTACACTGGACCTGACGACACTCCAGTTTTGTACGCCGGAGATGCTCGACCGTTATCGGAAAGAGATTCCACTCATGGCGGATTATCAGCCGGAGGAAGGAGTGGTGCCCACCAATTCACAGGTTTATCGGGTGTATATCGAGCGGTATCTTTGCAGTCTGCCGGTGGTGAATCAGGATTTGGATTTGATTATCAGTCAGAAAGAGGCTACCATGTACGGAGTTCCTATTCAGGTTTATTTCTTTTCCCGCAATAAGGTGTGGAAAGAGTACGAGCGGATTCAGTCGGATATCTTCGACCATTTGCTGGCGATGGTGCCGAAGTTCGACTTGAAGGTATATCAGTATTCTGACTAACTCCCTAGGGGACATCTTTGCCAACGGCTTTGCACAACTGTGCCACGCCTGTGGCACGGCCGTGCCAAGCCGTTGGCATAGTTGTGCCAAAGCGTTGGCACAAGTCTTTCGCAGGGATGTTACGGATGATGCTCTGGTATGTCCCGTTAGTTAGCAAGGAAGGTTGTTAAAAGTCCGGACCGTTTCTTGCTTCTTTCATCAATCGTTCGAAGCGTTTTACGATATCGGGATGTTGCGTAGCCACATCG
The DNA here is from genome assembly GCF_000162515.1 of Bacteroides sp. 1_1_14. Taxonomy (NCBI): domain Bacteria; kingdom Pseudomonadati; phylum Bacteroidota; class Bacteroidia; order Bacteroidales; family Bacteroidaceae; genus Bacteroides; species Bacteroides sp. 1_1_14. The sequence continues at coordinate 49,283 of NZ_GG774707.1, forward strand.
TGTTCTTCTCTGATGTCCGTTTCCAGATTATAAAGCTGCATTTGCGTATTGCCTTTCCGGATGTCCGTGATGATTCCTTTCCATTTTCCCATGCGGATTGCTTTGTTGCCAATCCTTGGGTCAGGATATTCCCAATATAAATAAGTGTGTTCTTTTTGTTTCCCTTTTTTGCCGAGCAATGTGGGCAGAAAGCTGATTCCGTCCGTTGGCGGACAAGTGATGCCTGCCAGTTCTGCCAGCGTAGGCATTACGTCCTGAAAAGCGCAGATGTGGTCACTTTGCGTACCGGGTTTTATTTTGCCGGGCCATGTGATAATGGCGGGGACACGGATACCTCCTTCATGCAAGAAACATTTGCCCCATCCGTATGCTGAATTGAAAGGTCCCCCGCTGTTGAACCAGGGAGAATCGCTGCCTCCGTTGAACGTAGGACCATTATCTGAAGTAAACACAATCAAGGTATTTTCGTACAGATGTTCCGCTTTCAGTTTTTCGATCAGTTGGCCGATCTGCTCGTCGAAATAACTGATCATAGCCGCATAGGTAGCATGCGGATACCGGCAGGGCAGATATCCCGCTTGTCCGGTGTAAGGCTTTTCGTCCCCGAATTTCTCTACATAATGCTGTACCCAGCGTTCGGGTGCCTGAAGCGAGACGTGCGGCAGGGGAGTGGTCCACATCAGGAAAAACGGTTTGCGTTTATTGGCATCGACAAATCCCATCAGTTCATCAAAGATCAGATCGTTGGCATATTCCTTTTGCGTATATTTAGCGTAGCTGGCTGGATCGTTCGGATCGGCACCTTTATCCAGAGGGCTTCGGTGAGGGTCTGTCACTTTGTTGGACAGGTAGACACGTTCTTCGTCATTATACAGAAAAGGAGGATAGTATGTGTGCGACTGGCGCTGGCAATTGTATCCGTAGAACCGGTCGAACCCCTGTTTGTTGGGAGTTCCTTCGGAACCCGGATACCCCAGTCCCCACTTGCCGAAACATCCGGTGGTATATCCCGCTTGTTGCATCATTCGCCCGATAGTCATCGTGTTCGCCTGTAGGGGGAATTGCCCTTCCAGCTCTTTATGAACGTACACCGAGTCGTAGTTGTTTACTGCTCCGCGTTCGGCTAACTCATTGTTGAAGCGGATTTGCGCATGACCGGAGTGCATACCTGTCATCAGTACGCAGCGTGCCGGAGCTGATACGGGGGAACCGGAATAATGTTGTGTCAGTTTGATGCCTTCGCTGCATAAACGGTCGATATGGGGTGTTTCTATTTTGTCTTGTCCGAAGCAACCGATATCTCCATATCCCAGATCGTCCATTAAAATATAGATAACGTTGGGAGATGCGGGTTGGGTTTGTCCGTGCAGGTAACCGCTGCACAGGGCGGGTATTGCGATCAATAAATTTCTTTTGTTCATGATGTTCTTTTTTTTAATCCCATTTATAATCTTTCGTTACTTCTTCTTTCAGAGCCGGTCCGAATTCGAATCCAGCTTCTTCGAACCATGCTTTGCGGTGAAGGATGTTCCGGTAGAACCGGTCGAAGTCAAGCGCTTCCCCCTCGTGCCACATCTGTTCGGACAGAGCGAGGATGCGGGGGAAAAGTCGTCGGTCTATCATTCGTTCCGTGACTCCGTCGTCGGTCCATAATGCGCAGCTCATACCAAGTATCAGAGGATTTTTCTCGCTGATGGCTTTGTCGGAAGGGTTGTTCAGATAGACATCTTTCAAGTCGAACGTACGTGCTTCCGTATATCCTTTCCACGGGGTGACGGGGAAGTTCAGATACGTATAGTAGTTGGAACTGCAAATGACCGGATAATGGTGTTTGACGGCGTTTCTGAGCGCGAGGTCTTTGTGTCCCCGATAGTTCCACCACTGGATAACGGTATTGTCCGGCAACGGGTAGCCGTCATGATAGACTACGTCGCCCCAGAAGATGGCTTTCCGTCCTTTCGACTTCAGATAGTTTGCCATTTGCGCAGAGAACCATAGCTGGAGGTCGTGACTGTCTTTGAGTCCTTCTGTGGTAATCCTTTTCCGGCAATCCGGGCATTGATCCCAGTTGCCTTTCGGGGCTTCGTCTCCGCCCAGATGTATGTAGGGAGAAGGAAAGAGGGCGCATACTTCATCCAGTACGTTTTTCAGGAAACGGAGAGTTCCGTCTTTTCCTGCACAAAATATGTTCTGGGTAAATCCGCTTTGCGGTATCTCTACCGGCAATCCGAAACAACCGAGCTCCGGATAGGCAGAGAGAGCAGCTTCGGCATGGCCCGGCATATCTATTTCGGGGACGATGGTGATATTCCGTTGACGGGCATATTCGATGATATCCCGTATTTCTTCCTGTGTATAGAATCCCTGCTGTTCTTCTCCTTTGCCTACCGAACTGCCAGTCCGGGTGAGGTGCGGATATTGCTTGATTTCGATGCGCCATCCCAGTCCTTCTGTCAGATGCCAGTGGAAGTAGTTCATTTTGAGCAGTGAAGCCATGTCGATATACTTTCTGATGGTGGCAGTCTTTTGGAACTGACGTCCGGAGTCCAGTAAGAAGCAGCGCCATTGTGTGCGGGGATAGTCCGTCACGCTTGCGCAGGCAAAGGTGATAGATCCTGCTGAACCGGCTGCCCATTGGCGTAGCGTTTGTACGGCGTAGGTGAATCCTCCTTTGTCGGAGGCGCTGATTACCATCTGTCGCGGATGAATCTTGATCCGGTAGCCTTCGGGGGGCAGGGATGAGTCGGTTATCCAGCAAATATTGGCTTTGGATTCTTTCTTTTGCCATTTGACGGGAGTGTGGGAGAGTACCTCTTTCCGGAAAAGGTTCAGATAAAAAGCGGTAGTGTCTTCGGCGTACATAGAAACCTTTTTACCTAAAATCAGGTTGCCTGTCTGCATTTCTACTTGATTGGGGGTAGGAAATACGATTTGGGCGCGGGCGGCGACTGTGTACGATAGAAGGAAGAGAGTTGTAAAAATTAGGTGCTTCATGGGGTACAGTGTGTTTATTTAGATTTTGTAAGAGTCGGCAAAAGGATTACCCGTATTAGTCTGATGTCTCAAAAATACGAATAAATTTCAAGTACTCAATTATTCTTTTGAGTAAACTTACGAAATCAGTACAGTTAAAGAAGGAAGAGGCGGTGTCAAATATCAAGGTCATTCAGCTACGATAATGACGAAATGCTTGTCCTGTCATTGGGATGACTGTCAAGAAAAAACAATATTTACCACAGCCTCTTCCAGTTAGTTCCGGATTATCCGGTTGGTGATGGATTACCGGTTAATTTCCTTCCTCCCATCCCGGATTCTGTTCGAGTTGGGGATTCAGTACCCGTTCGTTGCGTGGAATAGGGTTGAGGTAATAGTAATCCGGCCATAGATGATTCTGTTTCGGATGGAATTCGAGATATCCTTCGGAGCCGCCGCCGTCGATAGTCACGTTGGTTCCTGCCGTGAAGTCGGATGTACGTACGTATTGTCCGAGTTTCTTCTTCAGTGCATAGTGACATTTCTTCCATCTTCTCAGGTCGTCGAAACGGAATCCTTCGGAGAACAGTTCGATGCGTCGTTCCCGTCGTATTTCCCATAATAGCGGACTCACTTCGTAGTCGTTGGGATAATCCGGGTTTCCGAGATCACGTTTCGGGTCGAAGGCTGAGTTAATTTCCGAGACTTTCATGAGTTTTACATTGGCACGCGGACGCAGTTTGTTGATTGTGGCGTCGGCAACTGTCTGGTCGAACTCGCCGAGTTCGCACATGGCTTCCGCATAGTTCAGCATGACTTCTTCGATGCGGAAGATAGGCATATCTGTCTCTTCATTTCGTTGGCTGCCCATGCTCAGATAGCAGCAATAGTATTTCCAGTTGTTATATCCGAAGGCAGACTTGTACCACGGCTGGTTCTCCAGATAGAAGTCAAAGTGAGGCGATGCACCCAAAATACCACCGTCATATCCTTGACGGAATGGCAATAACTTCTGTCGTTCCTTGCTGGTACCGTACCCGATTCCCATGCGGACGGTGAGGCTGTCGATAAAACTGCGGTCTTTGGAGTTATCCGTAAATTTCCATTTATTGTCCCAGGCTGTGCTGGAAGCCGAACGGTCTACCCGGTAAGGAGGAGTGACGTGCAGCCACAAACGATGGTCACGGTTGCTGAACTCGTCGTATATATCCTTGTCACCCAGATAGGCGTCACTCGTCCAGCGTGGCTTTCCGTCCGTGCACAGGTAACTGTCCACTAAGTCGCGGGTCGGATTGTAAAAGGAGGTGGCGGTCGTTCCCCCGATGCTGACAGCGTGCACTACACCGACAGCATCCGAATATTCTCTGTACAGAATGACGCCGGTAACATCTTTCAGTTCCAGTGAACAGAACAGATCGTCGTAGCAGTCCGCCACGTTCGGATAAGTCTGCATCAGTTCAGCGGATACCCGTTTGCATTCCCGCAGATAAGTTTCGGCGTTGTTGAGTCCGTGATATTTGCGCCAGGTACCTTCGAAAAGGCAGAAGCGGGAGAGTAAAGCCTGTACACAAGCCTTGTTGATGGTGTTTCTGCCTTCTCCGTTCACGTTGATATTCTTTTCGGCAAATTGCAGGTCTTCCAGAATGTGACCGGCTATTTCATCTCTGGAGGCACGAGGGCCTTTGATCAGTTCTGTTTCGTCGTCGCTCAGCACATGATCAATCCAGGGTACGCCACCGTAAGCCGACAGGAGAGACAGGTAGCGGTAACTACGGAAAAAGTAACCGACGGAACGCCAGTTCGCCTTTTCTACATCCGTCATTTTCGAACCGTCAATGCGGTCGAGCATCAGGTTGACCCTTCGGATATAGCTGTAATAGTTCCAGGAAGTATTGTCTTTCTTGTCGGGGATGGTCACCAGTTTTCTGATCCAGTTGCTTTCGCTGGTTCCTCTTGTCTGGTTGTACGAGATATCGTCCGTAGAATTTTCCGAGCCATAGCCCAATGAAGGCAGGGTTTCATACAATCCCCAGGCGTATGCCTTGAAATTGTCGTATGTTTCAAAAGCCGTTTCGGCAGTCGGGTCTCCCAAAGGATACCTTTCCAGAAAATCGTTATTGAGACAGCTTGCTAACAAAACTGTACATATAAAGATTAAATATTTTCTCATAATACATTAGTTATTAGAATGTAACATTGATACCGAAAGAGAATTTTCTCATGAACGGATATTCCCAGGCACCTTTTGACAGCATATCGGTTTCCAGTCCTTCCGGCAGGTGATCCCACGTGTAGAGGTTCTCTCCGCTGAAGAATACTTTCACATCGTCGAAGTAGAGACGCTGGGACCATACTTTGGGCAAGGTATAGGAAAGCGTGATGTTTTGCAGTTTCAGGTAAGAGGCGTTGGCGAGATACTTCGACTGTTTCCAGTGGTTGTAGCTTGTGTTTACCCCGTCGTTGGAATACACACGCGGATAATAGGCATTGGTGTTAGTCGGAGTCCAGAAGTCGAGAGTTTCTTTGAACAGGCTTCCCCAGCCTCCGGTAGGCCATGCGATCTGGTCGGTGCGCCAATAATCCCGTTTGCCTACGCCTCGGAGGAAAATAGAGAGGTCGAGTCCTTTCCAGCTGATTCCTGCGGTGATGCCGTAGTGGAAACGCGGAGTCGAGTTACCGATGATACGCTGGTCGCCGGGATTGTCGGCGGTTCCTTCGCCGCTCCAGATGGTTTCGGTATCGTCATCGAAGTTCTTATACAGCACGTCTCCCGGAAAAACTTTTCCTGCTCCTTTCGGAATGGGGATTCCCGGTTTTAGTGTACCGTCTGCGTTGAAGTCGTCTTCCGTGTAGAAGCGGTCGGTGACATATCCCCAGATTTCTCCCATTTTCATGCCTTTGCGGTAAATCTTGTCGCCTAGCAGGTTGGTCTCATTATTGTATTTCGTGATTTCACTTTGTGAGTCGTACAGGTTGAATCCGATCCGGTAGCTCCAGTCCTTGTTGATGCGGTCTCTCCAGTTCAGTTCCAGTTCCCAGCCGTACGTCTTCAGGTCAGCGGCGTTCTGTTTGGCGGCGGTGGCTCCCACTACCCACGGTAGGTCCATACCGGGTGCCAGCATCCCTTTGGTGTCGCGGCGATACCAGTCGAAAGTACCGTTAAAGCGGTTGTCGAAGAATCCGAAATCGACTCCGAAGTCCAGTGTATATACCTTTTCCCACGAGAAACTGCTGCTGACCATTGCCGGTGCATTCAGTGTAGTCGTCTTTTGTCCGTCCATCAGCCATTCCGTCAGGTAAGGTGACATAGAAGGGATGTAGGGATAGTTTTCCGGAGTGTTGTCCGGCTTCAGTATGATCTGGTTGCCGATAGAGCCCCATGAGGCACGTAGTTTCAAGTTAGACAGGAAGCTTTTGGTATTCTTCATGAATGCTTCTTCCGAAATGCGCCATCCGGCGGAGAAGGAAGGGAAGAAACCGAAACGGCTGTCTTTCGGGAAACGGGATGTACCGTCGTAGCGTCCGTTGGCTTCGAACATGTATTTACCGTCGTAAGTGTAATTGACACGGTAGAACAAACCTCTGATAGCATATTCATCGAAACTGTCGGTGACGGATGCCGTTCCGGTAGAACCGGAGAGCGACGGCAGATTTTCCAGTAATACGTCCGTGCGCTGCGACCATTGCGATTCCTTATGACTCTCTTCCTGATTGTAACCACCCATAATAGAGATATCATGTTTACCTATTGAAAAGTCGTAATTGGCGAATGCGTTAATAGCGTTGTAATTGGTGAAACCTTGCGTCAGGGCATAACGTGAGTTCTCTACATTGTTCAGCAGCCCTGTAAAGTTGAATCCTATATACTTGTATTTGTTGACGTACATCCGGTTGTACTCGGTGATCCGGTTGTAGGTATATTCACCTGTTATTTTCAGTCCTTTCAGCGGAGAGATGATGACACGTCCCAAAGTACGCAGGTTGGTCTTCTTGATCACCCTCGGTTCTCCGTAGCGTACGAAAGTAGCGGACGTTTCGGCAGGATATTCGATGCCGTCTTGTTCGTACGGCAGGATGTTGTGGTAGGACGGCAAGTACATGGCACTTCCCCAGACACCGTTTCGTCCGCCTTGCTCCACTTTGTTCTGGGTGGAGTTCGCGTATCTGATATCCAGTTGGGTGGTCAGCCACTTGTTTACGTCGACACTCAGGAAGCTGGACATATTGATACGGTCAAATTTGTCTTTGTCCGTTACCAGAATGCCGTCCTCACCGGTATATCCCAGGCTTAGTCGGTAGCTGGTACGCTGGCTGCCTCCCGATACGGAGAAGCTGTGGTTCTGCATGAATCCGAAGTTATCCATCATATCGGCGAACATATCATTCTCCCGCATAAGGAACAGGTTGCCCTGATCGTCGAAAATATATCCGTTCGGATAATTGGAAGGATTCGCCTGATAGTCTCGTATGTAGCCTTCCCATTGGGTGATGTTTTTTCCGTCTACATAGGTATCGTTTGCCCATCCCATTTCCTTGTACGCCAGTACCGATTCCAGCGGACTTGCTTTCTGCGGAAGCTCTGATGCTTTCGAGAAAGAGAAGTTGTTGTTGTAATTGAATCTGGGAGCCATGTCCTTTTTACCTTGCTTCGTTGTAATCAGAATCACACCAAAAGCTGCGCGGGCACCGTAGATAGCTGCGGAAGCGGCATCTTTCAAAATAGAGACAGATTCAATATCCTGCGGGTCAATCATATTGATATCCATCGGTACGTTGTTTACCAATACGAGAGGCTCACCACCGTTGATGGAGGTTGTTCCACGGATATTGTACGTCATGTCGTCTCCCGGAGTTCCCGTTGTCGATTCAATTTTTAGTCCCGGCACGACTCCTTGCAGGGCAGCCGAAACGTTGGTAATCGGGCGGTCGCCCAACGACTCTTTGATATTTACAGAGGCTACAGCGCCGGTCATATTCACTTTTTTTTGTGTTCCGAATCCGATGACTACCACTTCATCCATAGTCTGGGTATCTTCCTGTAGCTGTATGTTGAAAAGTGTCTTGTTTTTGACTGTTACTTCTTGTGTGACGTAACCGATATAAGTAACCCGTAACTTACTGTTGGCAGGTACTTCCAGTGAGAATTCCCCATTCATGTCGGTAATGGTCGCCTGTTTGCTGCCGTCGACCAGAACGTTTGCTCCAATCAGAGGTTCACCTTGCGCATCTGTTACGGTTCCCCGTATTTTTATGGACTGCTGGGTAGAAGTAGTGTTGTTGGGGGCTGCTTCTGCCTTTGCCGGGACAGGAATGATAATAATATGCTTACCTTCCTGTCTGTAAGTGAATCCTGTTCCTTTGAGTACGGAGTTCAGAACGGAAGAGACTGCTTCTCTGACAAAATTGGCGCTGACCTTTTGTTTCACGTCCAGTTTCGTCTGATTATAAGCGATACTAAAATCGGTCTGATCTTCAATGATTTCGAATACTTTTAATAGAGGTTGGTTTTTCATAGATACCGTTATTGGCTGATTTTGCCCATAGGCTATGTTATAAAAACATAAAGCGAATAACAATATATAAAATTTATGAATTTTTACGGGATAACCTATGCCCGACAATTTATAAAATTTCATACTTTTGTGAGTTAATCATTAATACTAATTTAAGTGTACACAACTAATTTAAATGAAGTAATTTTGATTTGGGGGAGTTGGTATCCGCGAAATATCGACTCCCTTTTTTCTGTCTATCGGCCTCCTTTCTTATTTAGGGGTGAATAAATTAAGAGAATGTTCTCGTCTTCGACTTTATAGTCTATGTTTCCTATGGTTTTGGTCACGATATTCATGATCTCCTTGATAGGAGCTTTTTGTTTGAACTTGATGGTATATACATCGGTGGTAGCCAGATGCGGAGGGACGATGATGTGTATGTCGTATATTCTCTCTATCGTAATGAAAATATCACTGAGAGTCATTGCCGCAAAGTTCAGCTCGCCTCTGGTCCAGCCGGAGTAGACAGAGGCGTCGATAATCTTTTTATTAAATTCTCCGGACGGGTTGTCATATTCCAGTTGCTCGTTCGGTGTAAGGGTGATGATATCTTCATTGTTTGCTTTCTGAACGACTACGGAACCCGATTCCAAAGTAGTGGTTGTCTTCTCGTCTTCTGCATAAGCGTGTACGTTGAATTTAGTTCCCAATACTTTTACTTTCAGATGGTTGGTCTTGACGATAAATGGATGTTGCTTGTCTTTCTTTACGTCAAAATTAGCTTCTCCTATCAGATATACCGAACGGATATCCCCGGTGAACTTTTGCGGATATACCAGTAAAGTTCCTGAGTTGAGGTATGCTGTGGTGCCATCGGGCAAGGTAACCTGTTTTTGTTCGCCTCTGGGCACATAGTACTCGACAAGTTCTGTATGCTCTTCATTCGATTGTATATATAGGTAGGATGCTATCATAGAGAGCAGGGGAACCAGTAATACAGCCGCCACCTGCAGCCATTTGCGCAAGGTATACCTTGCAGTTGCCTTCCGCTGTCGGGGCGCAATTTTCCTGCGGAAGTTCTGATAGGAACGTTCAGTACTTGCATCGGCTTTGAAATTCTGGTCTTCCCATAATTCCATCAATGCTTCATCTTTTTCCGCCTGTTCACTGGAGTCGACAAGCCATTTCCATAACTTCTCTTTAAGTTCCGGACTGAACTTATCGGAAGTAAAGTTTTTAATTATTTTATGAGCGTTCGACATATTAGCGCATTTTAGGTGTGGTTACATATATAAGATACGTAACAGATTAATAACGCACAGCCTCTATTCTACTTTTTTTTAGAAAAATAGAATAAAGGTTATGAATAATGCTTTTCGGATGTCGGTAAGTGCTTGTGAAAGGTGGTTCTCTACTGTTCGTTTGTTGATGCCTAGTTCGCGGGCTATTTCTTCGTTGTTCATTCCTGATTCCCGGCTCATCTTATATATTTTCTGTCGTTGCGGAGGCATTTTTTCTACAACCATTGTCACCAATAGTTCGAGTTCTTTGAGATGGATGGTGTCATCTGTTTCGTTGCTTTCCTGTGGCGGGCTATACTTTTCAGTTTCTTTCTGCTGATAGTTCCTGAACAGTAGTGCGCGTTCGATGTGCCGATACACCGCATTTTTGGAAATGCGGAAAAGATAAGGTTTAAGGTTATTGATGGTATGGAGAGATGAGCGGTTGTTCCATAACGTAAGAAAGATGTCCTGCGATAAATCTTCGGCCTCTTCTTGCGATTGCAGTAGTCCGTTGATAAACCCTTTGATGCGGGGATAGTAGTATAGGAAGAAAGTTTTAAAGGCTTTCTCATCTCCTTCGCTAATAGCCTTCAGAAGTTGTTTTTCGTCAAAGGTTTCCATTGGGGGTATTTTTTGTAAATGCTGTAAACCCTGCAAAAATAAGTAAATTTTGTATCGAACCCCGTTTATTAACATAAAAAACTCTTTTTTTTCTTTCCGGCTATGTCCGGCGGAGTGGTTGACAGTGGATTTATATCCTCCTTGTATTTCGGCTAGTATAAAATGAGTTCAAAATCTGCGTAAACAGGAAGATGGTCACTGATTCCTCCCTGATATTTCATTCCTTTATAGGTACGGAAAGGTTCATCATCACCGTATTTCTTGTCTTCTGTCAATAGAAAGGGGAGGCGGGCAACAGTTGCTTTGTCTTCACCGGTGAAGAATTTAGAGGAAGTATCGAGTAAATTGCCGGATACGATCAAATGGTCGAGCAATCCCCATTTTCCGTGGTATTTATAGGAGCCAAAATGGCGGGATGTTGCTTTTCGGGCAAGCAGATGGTAGAGTTTCCGGGGATTGGGGAAGGTGACTGACTGTTGGGGATCAGTAGCTTCTAATATTTCTTTGATGGATTTATTGGTTGGGTAGTCATTAAAATCTCCCATGATGACCAGTTGTGGATGAAGGCGGATATTCAGCAGACTGTCGGCTTCTGTGCGTAGTATTCGGGCAGCGTGTAGCCGGTAAGGTTCGGATTCCTTGGCTCCACCGGACCGGGAAGGCAGATGGCAGACGATTACATCAAGTGTATCTCCGGTTAATAATAGTCCGCTGACGTGCAGTAAATCTCTTGTGGGGCGATGATGCTTGAATGAGGGGATGGGGATAGACCGAAAAGATAATAATTTGAATAGGTCACGTTGATATAATAAAGCAACATCAATCCCTCTCAGATCGGGAGAACTTGTCATAACATACCGGTAACTCAGTTCCTTTAAAGGAGAACGTCGTGTGAGATCACGTAGTACACTGTCGTTTTCTACTTCACAAAGACCTACAAGGGCGGGTGGATTCCATTCACCGACGGCAGTGATGACACGGGCCATATCAGCCAGTTTCTTCTTGTACTTGGTGTAGTTCCAGTGACGGATAGCGTCGGGGAGAAATTCATTATCGTTCTTTAGTGTGTCGTGGTGAGTGTCAAAGAGGTTTTCTACATTCCAGCTCATGACACGAAAGGGAATTCGTTCTTCGGCGGAAGACTTCTTCTGGGAAACAGATTGTTTATTGCTGAACGATTCTTTTTCGGTAAGGGAAGTTTGCTTTGCAAAAGAAGTTTGCCCTATGATATAAGAGGGCACGAAAAAGAGCATTATAATAAAGATGACGGTCATAGCAAATCTTTTTCTGCTATCACCATCATCTTTTCTATGATGTCTTACCTGACTGTTATTTCTTGGCAGGAACATGTGCCAGAATATCCAACAGGTGCTTCCAGAACTTCTCAACGGAAGGGATGTGCATCCGTTCGTCGGGAGAGTGTACTCCGGTGAGAGTAGGTCCGAAAGAGATCATATCTAAAGTCGGATACTTGTCGAGGAACAGACCGCATTCCAGTCCTGCGTGAATTGCTTTCACTTTCGCCTCTACACCGAAAAGTCGTTTGTAAGATTCTGCTGCCACTTCGAGGATAGCTGAATGAGGATTCGGCTTCCATCCCGGATAACCTTCACCGAAGGTCACATCAGCGCCTGCCAGCTGGAAGACGGCACGCACCGTATTCGCCATGTCATTGCGTGCAGATAAGATAGAGCTGCGTTGGCTGGTTTCGATGCGGATAATATGATTCGGTTTCATTTTGACAGAAGCAAGGTTGGTTGAAGTCTCTACCAGTCCGGGGATATCCTGACTCATGGCATATACACCGTGAGGAGCAGCATACAATGCTTTCAGCAAGCGGGTAGTAGTATCCTGGTCGATAGCCATTTTGCGGGGAGTTTCCGATTCAAGAACCAGTTTCAGGTCCGGTTCGGTGACGGCCAGTTCGTTTTCTACTTCACTGGTGAAGATATTCAGTTCCGTGCGGACGTCATGTTTGGCATCTTCGGGAACTGCACAGATGGCGTATGCTTCGCGGGGGATGGCATTGCGCAGGTTACCTCCGTTGATTTCGCAGAGATACAGGTCCTGTCGGTTAGCCATTCGGGACAGGAATCGGTTCAGTATCTTGTTTGCATTGCCCCGTCCCAAGTGAATATCACCACCGGAGTGACCGCCTTTCAGTCCTTTTACTTCTACTTTAAAGAAAAAGTATCCTGCGGGGACTTCTACTTCTTTATAACTAAACTCTGCAACGGAGTCGATACCTCCGGCACATCCGATAAAGATTTCTCCTTCATCTTCGGAGTCGAGGTTCAGCAGAATATCACCGCTCATGAAACCTTCTTTCAGCTCGAAAGCTCCGGTCAGACCGGTTTCTTCATCTACGGTAAACAGGCATTCCAGCGGGCCGTGCTCGATGCTGTCATCCGCCAGAATAGCCAGTTCGGTAGCTACACCGATACCGTTATCAGCTCCGAGGGTAGTTCCTTTGGCTTTCAGCCATTCTTCGTCTATTTCTGTTTCGATAGGGTCGGTAAGGAAGTCGTGCTGTACATCATTGTTCTTTTCGCACACCATGTCGATGTGCGATTGCAATATGACAGTCTGAAGGTTTTCTTTGCCCGGAGTGGCGGGCTTTTTGATCAGTACGTTTCCTGCTTCATCTACATTGGTCTCCAGGTTATGTTTTACTCCGAATGCCTTTAGGTAGGCAATTATTTTCTCTTCCTTCTTGGAAGGACGCGGCACTTGGCAGATTTCCTCAAAATACTTGAATACGCCAGCCGGCTTAAGGTCTTTTTTTTCCATGCTTTTTTCTTTTATAATAGGAATAGGAGGTTCATTTTGGTTCCTCTTATTGCTAAATATGGTTAATTTGCTTGACTTATCTGAACTCATTTCTCATTAAAGCCTATCTTTGCACTCACAAAATTAATAGAAATGGTTGAGACTATACTGATAACTTTGTTAATAGTTGCTATTTCCCTGCTATTATTGGGGGTAAAAGTATTCTTTACGAAGGGGGGAAAGTTCCCGAATGGTCATGTGAGCGGTAATAAAGAGTTGCGTAAGAAAGGAATCGGTTGTGCGCAGTCGCAGGATCGTGAAGCACAAAAGAAATCACGTTTTTCTATTGATGAGTTGGAAAAAGCCTTGAACGATAGTATGAACTAATTAATTAAAAACAATATTTTAGAGTTATGAATAGAATAAACTACCTCATGAACGGTTTAGCTGCACTTGCGTTTATCGTTTTATTCTCACAATGCGCCGGCAAAGCTGATAATCAAGTTGCAACTACTCCGGCTTCGGCTAATGCAGAATTGTCTGGAATGAAAATAGCTTATGTTGAAATAGATACCTTGTTGGCTAAATACAATTTCTGTATTGACTTGAATGAGGCTATGGTAAAGAAGAGCGAAAATGTTCGCATGACGCTGAACCAGAAGATGACAGCTTTGAACAAAGAAAAACAGGAATTCCAAAAGAAATATGAAAGCAATGCTTTCCTGTCACCGGAAAGAGCTCAGCAGGAATACAATCGTTTGGCTAAAATGGAACAGGATTTGCAGGAATTGAGCAACAAACTTCAAAATGGTCTGATGGAAGACAATAATGCTAACAGTTTGCTTTTCCGTGATTCTATCAACGCTTTCCTGAAAGAATATAATAAGACTCGTGGATATAGCCTGATCTTCAGCAACACAGGTTTCGATAATCTGCTTTATGCTGATAGTGCATATAATATCACAAAAGAAATTGTAGATGGATTGAATGCCAGATATTCATCTGCTAAGAAATAAAAAACGTCTTTTTTAGGCCCTTGGGTTTCCTAAGGGCATTCATGATTTTAATAAATTGATGCCTGTTCAAGACTGAGAAGCTTTGAACAGGTTTTTTTATTTCTCTTCTTTTGCTTCTTCCTGTGGAATGCGGAAAGCGGTGTAAAGTTCAAGTACGGCAGCGATAGTCAGACAGGCAATCCATTCATTTCCATGGGTGGTAAACATGAAAGCTCCCGTCAGTATCAGCGCAAGTGCTCCGAATATCTGCTGGATGCGCAGACGCTTTAATATTTTGCTTTTTCCTTTAACCGGTGTGTTTACTTGTGCCAGAGCAATGAATCCGGCTCCGATGGTATAAATATAAGGAGCATAGTTCCATCCGGTGATATATACAGCAGCCCCTGTGAGAGCCATGATTGCGCCTACGGCGAAAAGTGCGGGTACTAATTGTTTCATTTATTATCTTCAAAAACGTAAATATCTTCGTTGGGCTTCTTCATCAGATACTTTTCACGTGCCACCTGTTCGATAGCATCCGGATTGCTGTTCAACTCGTTGAGACGTTTGGTGTTCTCTTCGTAGTCCGCTCGGTATTTTTCTATCTCTTCTTTCAGCTGGCTGATTTCGCGTTCGTATCCCAGACGGCGGAACAGGCTGTTCTCGTCCAGAAAACCAATGATAACAGCAAATGCAACGACGGTGATAAGATACTTACGTCGGCATATGAAACTCCAGATAGTGATCAGTTTATCCATAACTTCTCTTTTTTATATCCGCAAAGATAAAACTAATAACTTAAAAACTTACCGCTTTAGGTTCAAAACTTCTTTCTCTATCCTTTATTACTTATCACTTTTTTGTGTACATTTGCACTGAAAGCGAAAAATCAAAAAAAACAGAGAGAATCCCGGATATGGAGAACTATATTGTATCAGCTCGTAAGTACCGTCCGTCCACATTCGAATCGGTGGTGGGACAACGAGCGCTGACTACTACATTAAAGAATGCAATCGCTACCCAGAAATTGGCTCATGCTTATTTGTTTTGCGGACCGCGCGGGGTGGGAAAGACTACTTGTGCACGTATCTTCGCCAAAACCATCAACTGTATGACGCCTACTGCCGATGGTGAAGCCTGTAACGAATGCGAATCGTGTGTGGCTTTCAACGAACAGCGGTCGTATAATATCCATGAACTTGATGCCGCTTCCAACAATTCGGTGGATGATATCCGTCAATTGGTGGAACAGGTGCGCATCCCGCCACAGATCGGTAAATATAAGGTATATATTATCGATGAGGTGCACATGCTCTCGGCTTCCGCTTTCAACGCATTCCTGAAAACATTGGAAGAACCTCCCCGCCACGCTATCTTTATTCTGGCTACGACGGAGAAGCATAAGATTCTTCCGACTATCCTTTCCCGTTGCCAGATTTATGATTTTAACCGGATCAGTGTCGAAGATACGGTGAATCATTTGTCGTACGTTGCTGCAAAAGAAAATATTACGGCAGAACCCGAAGCGCTGAATGTTATTGCAATGAAAGCGGATGGAGGTATGCGTGACGCATTGTCTATCTTCGATCAGGTAGTGAGTTTTACGGGAGGGAATATTACTTATAAGAGTGTTATTGAGAACTTGAACGTTCTCGATTACGAATATTATTTCCGTCTGACGGATTGTTTTCTAGAAAACAGGGTAAGTGATGCCTTGTTGCTTTTCAATGATGTGCTGAATAAGGGATTTGACGGTAGTCACTTCATCACCGGATTATCTTCTCATTGCCGGGATTTGCTGGTCAGTAAGGATGCAGCTACCTTGCCATTACTGGAAGTAGGGGCGAGCATACGTCAGCGTTATCAGGAACAGGCGCAGAAATGCCCGTTGCAGTTTCTTTACCGTGCGATGAAGCTTTGCAATGATTGTGATTTGAATTACCGTGCCAGCAAGAACAAGCGCTTACTGGTGGAACTGACCTTGATACAGGTTGCCCAGCTTACCACCGAGGGGGATGACGTAAGTGGTGGGCGTGGCCCTAAGCAGACCATAAAACCCGTATTCACCCAACCTGCCGCAGCTCAGCAGCCGCAGGTCGCTTCTGCACCGTCTGCTCAACAGACTACTGTTCATACTGCTCCGTCTCCGGCTATTGCGCCGTCTGCCGCTAATACTGCTGTGCGTCAACCGCAGGTATCTGTTGCTTCGGGGGCTGCTGCTCCGGCAAATACTGCTTCCGCGCCGTCACAGAGTGTTGGAATCTCTTCGATTTCCAAAGAGGAACGGAAGATTCCTGTGATGAAGATGTCTAGTTTGGGAGTATCTATCAAAAATCCGCAACGTGATCAGGCTGCTCAGAATACAGCCAAAACCAATGTTGCTCAGGTGCAAACACAGCCGGAAGAAGACTTTATTTTCAATGACAGAGATTTGAATTATTACTGGCAGGAATATGCGGGACAGTTACCCAAAGAACAGGTGGCCATTGCAAAGCGTATGCAAGTGATACGTCCGGTATTGTTGAATAATTCGACTACTTTTGAAGTAGTGGTCGATAATGAGATTGCTGCTAAAGATTTTACAGCTTTGATTCCGGAATTACAGACTTATCTTCGTGGAAGATTGAAGAACAGCAAAGTGGCGATGACAGTGCGGGTAAGTGAACCTGCAGAAACTGTTCGGGCGGTTGGTCGTGTCGAGAAGTTCCAGATGATGGCACAGAAGAATCAGGCGCTGATGCAACTGAAAGATGAGTTCGGACTCGAATTATATTAATGTACTGATTTCTATAAGATTTCCATCCGGATCTTTAAAGTAAATGCTCCGGATGGCTATGAAAGCAATACTAATGCAAACGTTGATTCATTCTGTCACCGTATCCGTCGCTATACCTTTCTTCCGGCATAATGATCCATAGAATAAGATAAATAATAATTCCTGCAAAAGCAGTGAAGATGGTGGCTAGTGCATAGACTATTCTTACTAAAGTAGGGTCCCATCCGAAGTATTCGGCTAAACCTCCGCATACTCCGGCTATCATTCGTTCCTTTCTGGAACGAGTCAGTTTTTTGTTGTTTTCCATAAAGCGATTGTATTAATAAAAAATAAGTCCTGTAAATCTTTCGCTTTACAGGACTTGTCTTTTAAAATTTCTTGGGGTGGAAGACCGGACTCGAACCGGCGACATTCAGAACCACAATCTGACGCTCTAACCAACTGAACTACATCCACCATGTCTGCGTTTCTCTAACGCGGTGCAAAGATAGATATTATCTTTAAATCTCCAAAAGATTCTGCTACTTTTTTTTATAAAAAAGATATTCTTTTATTCCCCGATTATGCTTGCTGAAGAGGGATCGCGCATCATTTGCAAAGATTCTCAGAGAGTTACGTGCATTTACGGAAATGGAGTCAGTGGGGAAATTAATTGGTAGTAATTGATGATTCTTTTTTCCTGATTGAGCGGGACGGGCTGTCCATACCAGGCTATATTCGCAATGGTTGAGTCGGGTGGTACTATCTTTTACTAATTTCATTTTTACCATCAGGCCGCCATCCGTGCGACGGGCGGACATATTGGAAATATAATTCCCCAGTGAATATACTACCAGATGCTTCCCGTTTGTCAGACTGTCTTCGCGAACTTCGATAGGCTGCACAACATGAGGATGACAACCGATTATGTGATTTACTCCTTTTCGAAGCAGCCAATCGGTCAGAAACTTCTGTTCTTTGTCAGGGAGTGACTGGTATTCGATTCCCCAATGCATACAAGCAATAATTGCATCGGGATTCATTGTTTTACTTGCTTCGATATCTTTGGATATAATGGTCGTATCAGTATAATTGACGATGTTGGGCGGAGTGACAGGGATTCCGTTTGTTCCGTATGTATAGTTGAGTATGGCAATGCGGAAGCCTTTTTTTTCTAATAAAAGAGGGTATTTATTTTCACGCTCTTCAGCGTTGAGGTACGTTCCGGCGTGTGGAATTTTTAAGGAGTCTATTAATTGTATAGTGCGTTCCAAGCCTTTTCTGCCACGGTCGAGACTATGGTTATTGGCGGTTATCAGTACATTGAATCCGGCATTATGGATAGCGGTCAGATATTCATCGGGAGCGCTGAAAGCGGGATAGCCTTTGTACGGTTTTCCTCCGAGAGTAACTTCCAGATTAGCTATGGCAAAGTCAGCACTTTGAATTTCGTCTTTGACATATTCAAAATAGCTGGAATAATCGTAGCCTCCTGTCGCAGTACGTGCAGCGTTAATTTGTCCTTGATGCTGCATAAGGTCCCCTGCAAAAAGAAGCGAAAGGGTGTCTGTTTGCAGGCTGTCAGTTGTCAGTATCTGTGTGGTAGTATCATTTTCTTGCGCTTTGCTGATACAAGAGAATTGTGTAACCAGAAGAAGGGATACTAATAGTTCTTTCATACGTTCAAGAGGATTATAATGTCTTTTCGAGAATGATTGTTACTTAGGCAGGAAACGGACATAATAAGAGAGGGAGAGTCGTAATTGTTTTCATAACTGTCAGATTAAGGGAAGGAAAAGGACAGTGAAACACATTTCACTGTCCTTCAATATTCTACTTGTAAATAGCTTTTTTACCGGCTAAAAGTGTATTTTTCATTAATGATACAATCGTCATCGGACCCACGCCGCCCGGTACGGGAGTGATGAATGAGCACTTAGGCGCTACCTCATCAAACTTCACATCGCCTGTCAGCTTGAAGCCGGATTTTTTGCTGGCATCCGGCACACGGGTAGTACCTACGTCGATTAGCACTGCACCTTCTTTGACCATTTCTTCTTTCACAAAGTTGGGTTGTCCCAAAGCAGCGATAATAATATCTGCTTCCTGACATTCTTTTACCAGGTCTTTGCTGCGGCTATGGCATACAGTGACGGTTGCATCCCCCGGATACGCTTTCTGCATCATCAGGGCAGCCATCGGTTTGCCTACAATATTGCTGCGACCGAGTACTACGCATTTCTTTCCCGACGTCTCTATCTCATAACGTTTCAGCAGTTCGAGAATACCGTTCGGGGTGGCAGATACATAGCAGGGAAGTCCGATAGACATACGCCCCACATTGATAGGGTGGAATCCGTCTACATCTTTACGATAGTCGATCGTTTCGATAACTTTCTGTTCGGAGATATGTTTCGGTAACGGGAGCTGTACGATAAATCCGTCTACATCGTCGTCATTATTCAGTTCGCATACTTTGGCGAGTAGTTCTTCTTCGGTCACGTCACTTTCGTAACGGATGAGGGAAGATTTGAATCCACATACTTCGCAGGCTTTTACTTTGGCGGCTACATACGTTTCGCTGCCACCATCATGTCCTACAAGGATTGCTGCCAGATGCGGGCGTTTGCCGCCACGAGCAACAATTTCGGCTACTTCGGCTGCAATCTCTTGTTTCACTTGTTCGGAAATGGCTTTTCCGTCTATCAGAGTCATATTTTCAGAGTATTTATTGGTGATGGACAAAAGTAAAATAAATAACTGAACTCTCCAAAAGGAATGGACTTTTTGTGGAGAGGGGACAGCGGAACATATTGGAATGCGAGTAGGAAAGAAGGCAAAAAGAACAAGGGAAAGCTCTGATTTTCAGGTAAGAAAAACAGAGCCTCTGTTTAGGTGAAACGGAGGCTCTGTTTACATCAATCAGAGGCTCTGTTCGGGTGAAATGGAGCCTCTGTTTGGTCTTGTCAGATCATGTTCTTATTTGTCAGCAATTTGCCTTTATACTCTCCGGTCAATGTACGGAGGAAGGCGACAATCTTATCTACTTCCGGTTGTGGCAGTTCGATGCCTAACTGATATTTGGCCATGGCGCGAACCGCATCATCCATAGTAGCCATGCTGCCGTCGTGGAAATAAGGAGCGGTCAGTTCAATATTTCTCAATCCCGGCACTTTGAAGCGGTGACGGTCACGCTCTGCTTTTGTCTGCTTGAATCGTCCGTTGTCTTCTTCAGTCATTTCTGCCTGACGGTCTGCGAAATAATCATGCTGTACACCGATCAGTTCATAAGATTGTCCTCCGAGGATTTCTCCCACATGACAAGTCGCACAGTCATATTTCTTGAAAAGGTCGTATCCGGCGATTTCATCTGCGGTGATGGCATCTTTCTGTCCTTTCAGATAACGGTCGAAACGTGAATTAGGAGTCAGCAATGTCTTTTCGAACTCCTGAATAGCATTTGTGATATTCTTTTCGTTCAATCCGTCGGGATATACTTCGTTGAATGCCACTACGAAATTCTTGTCTTCTGCCAGTTTGCTGATGATCTGATCGAATGACTCGCAAGCCATTTCTACCGGATTCAATGGAGGGCCGGCAGCTTGTTCTGCCAGAGTTCCGGCACGTCCGTCCCAGAATTGAACAAAGTTATAGGCAGCATTGTATACGGTCGGGGCATTGACGCCGCCCAACTGACCGCCTACTCCTTCAGAATACTGCTTGTTGTCAACGCCACCGGTATCCAGACCATGACAGCTGGCACATGAAACGGTGTTGTCTGCCGATAAGCGGGTGTCGTGATACAACAGATTTCCTAAGACCACTTTGCGTACATCGACTGAGATCGAGTCGGCAATAGGACGAATCGGTTCGTTAATGAAATCAGGTGCTACTGCCACATCGGTATACAGTCCCATGCGGTGATGTTTTACCCAGCTCAGTGCTACCTCTTTCTTTGCATCATTGAAAGAAGCTCCCCAATGTACAAGGTAATACTTTGCCTGCGGCATCTTTCCGTCGAGGATTACTTTTTCTACTTTAGCCAGATCAACCGGATTGAGAGGGCGTCCTTCCTTCATGTCTTTCTCCATCTGAGTCATGTCGAAAGCGCGATAGGCTTTGCTCACGTCTTCCATTACAATTTTTCCGGCTACAGGCATATTTGCATAGAACGGTAGTTCCGGCGTCGAGGTATGGCATCTCAGGCATCCTGCATCCGTAATAATCTGTTGCATCTGCACGTTTGCTTCCAAATCGGCAGAAGGCACCCGATGCATCAGTCGGTAAATGACTGCCAATGCCGCCACGACTACCAATAATGCTACGATTAGTTTTGTACTTCTCTTCATTTCACATTTGTTTTTTGAGGTTAGTTATTACGATTATATAAATGTACGCTTTGTTGGGCCGCCGGCAGGTAATTGACTCCATACCAGCACATTTGTAAAGCAAGGAAGGAGACTATGAGCAGGGCATAGAGTGTTTTCCGTCCGGTTCTTCTGAACAGGCGGAGGTGGATGTAGAGCAAATATCCCATCCAGGTGATGGCTGCCCAAGTTTCTTTGGGGTCCCAGCTCCAGTAGTTTCCCCAAGCCTCCTTTGCCCAGAGAGAACCTAGCAGCATACCGATGGAAAGAAAAGCGACGCCTGCGTAGACCAGATTGTCTGCTGTATGCAGGTATTCTTCTTTATGACGGAACAATCCGGTCAGGGCGATGATGAAAGCACATCCCAGAACGGAATAAGAGAACATATATACGGTTACATGCGGGATGAACCATACACTTTGCAGCGCCGGCATCAATGACTGATCGTGTATCTCGGGCTTCATCAAATTAATGATCACAAAAACTGTAGAAAGTAACGTCGAGAAAGAGAGAATCCAGCGATACTTCCATCTGATATAGGTTAGCAATCCTGCTATTCCCATAAAGAATGAATACCACAATCGGGTTTCTCCCATAGTGCGTAATGGAGGGCGCTGGAGGAATATCCATAATCCGGCAATAAATATTCCCAATATAATAATGCCGCCGGAAGTAAAAACGATTGCCACCTTACTCTTCGATGATGAACGAAGGGCAAATACAGCTCCTGCCAACCATAAGCAGATGGATACTGCTGCAAATACATAGAAGTTATCCCAGTTTATCATACGCTTTAGCTCCGTTTATAAATAAAAGAACTGCTCCTGCAAGCATCATCAGAATACCCGTTACCATCACATATTTCCAGGGCTGTTTTACGACCTGTAGAATGCAGTAGTTGCTTTCGTTGCCTTTTGTTATGTCGTATCCGGTGAGGTAGACGTCTTCCCCCAGTCGGTAGGAATAGGGATGGTTTACTTCCAGCAGAACGTTCTCATTCCCCAAACGTACATTGGCGGAAAAGCGGGAAGGACGTCCGTTCGGGTAATATTCTACAGCGAACGAATTGAGTTCCATATCATAATCTAAATAGTAAGATGTGCCATTCATGTCGAATGCCTCATGCGTTGGTTCACCTTTATATAAAGGTACGCGTAGTGTCCGTGTGTCACTGCTACCTAGAAATCCGGCAAACAGAGCCAGCCATAAACCTGCATGATTCAGAATAAAGCGCCAGCGTGCTTGTTTGCGATGCCGACAGGCGTGGATGGTGATCATTGCCAGATTGCTTAATAATAATAAGAGTATAGAAATGAATATCCATGAAGTCATGAAATTGTAACATCCCAATGAGGCTGATATTCCATTGCGCATTTTGGCTTCCGGTTCAGATAGCTGGGGGAAAAGTCCTATGATCAGGCAACCACCGATAAACAGACTGATAGATAAAACGCTGGCTTTGGATGAACCGAGAAAACGGGTGATTCTTAGATTATTATATTCTTTATATAGTATCCATAACAGGAAAAGCCAGATCGCTGCAAAGATGATATTCAGCGGAAAGGCGAGAAAAGAAACAGGAAAGTTTCCTGTGAACAGCTGCATGGCTGCTGCTAATAAAATGTAACCTGCTACATATACATAGTACATATTCGTGCTTCTGTTTTGTTATCTTTTGCAAAGTAAAGAAATAAAAATGAATATTCATATAAAACCTTTATAAAATTGTAATCATTACAAGTGAATAGTGATATTAATATGGTTTTAGGATAATCTTTCAGTGTAGTTGTTGGCGAAAGGAGCGGGGATATGGAAGCTAAAGCTGCGCTTTTCACTCCCTAAAGCATAGCTTTATACCTTGTAAAACGCAGTGTTTTATATTGGGTTTATCATGGCGGGAGTAATCACTACAAGAGTCTGTGGAAAGTGAAAACTTGAAAAGTTGAAGTTGCCAGGTAAAAGGCTGATTGGTATAGGAAAGTGAAATCTGTAATACCAAAAATAAAAGAGGAAGCCTAAGCCTCCTCCTTCTATCTGAAACAGAATAAAATTCTTTTTATTTTTTCATTTTCGGCATCATCTTTCCCATTTTGCTGCTGGTTACCATCTTCATCATTTTGCGAGTCTGGTCGAACTGTTTCAGCAAACGGTTTACTTCCTGAATCGTTGTTCCGCTACCTTTAGCGATACGTGTACGGCGTGAGCCGTTCAATATTTCCGGATTAGAACGTTCTGCCGGAGTCATGGAATAGATGATCGCTTCGATACTTTTGAAAGCATTGTCGTCGATATCGATATCTTTGATAGCTTTGCCTACGCCCGGGATCATGGATGCAAGTTCTTTCAGATTACCCATCTTCTTGATCTGGGCAATCTGGCTGAGGAAGTCGTTGAAGTCGAACTGATTCTTGGCAATCTTCTTTTGCAGACGTTTGGCCTCTTCTTCGTCATACTGTTCCTGAGCACGTTCTACCAGCGAAACGATGTCACCCATACCGAGGATACGGTCTGCCATACGTGCCGGGTGGAACTGGTCGATAGCATCCAGCTTTTCACCTGTACCCACAAACTTAATCGGTTTGTTGACTACCGAACGGATAGAAAGAGCCGCACCACCACGGGTGTCACCATCCAATTTGGTCAGTACCACACCGTTGAAGTCCAGACGTACGTTAAATTCTTTGGCTGTATTGACGGCATCCTGTCCTGTCATGGAGTCTACCACGAACAGAATTTCGTCCGGATTGATCGCTTCTTTGATAGCGGTGATCTCGTTCATCATCTGTTCGTCTACGGCCAGACGTCCGGCTGTATCGACGATTACGAGGTCATATCCTTTGGCTTTGGCTTCCTGAATGGCGTGTTGTGCAATCTCTACCGGATTTTTGCTGTCCAGTTCTGAGTACATCGGCACTTCAATTTGTTCTGCCAGTACACGCAACTGTTCGATAGCTGCCGGACGGTAAACGTCACAGGCTACCAATAATGGTTTGCGATTCTTCTTCGTTTTCAGCATGCGTGCCAACTTACCGGAGAAAGTAGTCTTACCCGAACCTTGCAGACCTGACATCAGGATTACTGCCGGACGGGATTCGAGGTTGATTTCTACCGTCTCGCCACCCATCAACTGGGTTAGTTCGTCGTGCACAATCTTCACCATCAACTGGCTTGGCTTCACAGCCGTAAGTACATTCTGACCGATGGCTTTTTCCTTCACCGTGTCAGTGAAAGTTTTTGCAACCTTGTAGTTAACGTCGGCATCAAGCAATGCCTTACGTACATCTTTCAGCGTCTCCGCCACGTTAATTTCGGTGATTTTGCCTTCACCTTTCAGAATCTTGAATGACCGTTCTAGTCTTTCACTTAAATTATCGAACATAGTTGTTTAATTACGAATTAATTATTTGAGCCTGCAAATGTACAAAAATCTCTTGTATTTATATCTTTTTATTCTGCCATTTTGCTTTTTTGAGGTAAATATAGCTTGTTATCAACAGCAAGGTATAGTACAGAATCTCAATCGTAAAGCAGATTTCAATCGGTGCCTTGAGCCACATTCCGACGAAAACGATGTAGGAACCGTAAATGGCAATCGTGATGGTTTCGAGCAACAGGGCTGCCTGTGTATTTCCTGTTCCGGAGATACCGTTGAATACGACATTGGCTACCGACGCAATGAGCATGGCGCAGCAGATGACGTATACCGAAGGCACGGACTCGGTGATTAACGCTGCTTCGCTGGTATAAACGGAGAGGAGGAACTGAGGAAACAAAACCGACAATCCCACCAGTCCCAGCATGATGAAGAACGAGAACCGGGCTATTTTATTGATAAGCGGCATGACGTACTGGATACCTCCTGCACCGATAGCATTGCTGACAAGGCTGTTGGTCGTTGTTGCCAGTGCATTCACCGGAATCAGCAGTACGACGTAGATACTACGGACAATGTTGGCAATGGCCAGTTCCCGTTGTCCCAACCGTTCTACGGCAACAAAGAATACGAACCAGGTCGCCATTGATAAGAAATATTGAAGCATCGTGAAGCAAGAGATGCTGAGAATACGCATCAGCAATGCCGGATCGAACGAGCGCAGACGATTCAGGCCATACTTTTTCAAATCAACACTGATATATGTATAGATCAGGAAGAAAAGAATGGAAGAGGCTTCCGCCAGCACAGAGGCGATGGCAGCTCCCTTGATTCCCATTTCCGGCAGACCGAATTTACCGAAAATCAGTGCATAGTCCAGTATGACGTTGGTTAATGCCATAACGACAGCATTGATGGTCAATACCTTTGTACGTGTGATACCGATGTACAGGGCACGGAACATGACATTGACAAACGAGAAGAAGAACCCGTAAATACGCCAGTCCAGAAACTCCATAGTGCCTTCGTAGATGGATTCGGAAGAAACCAGCAACCGCATGATATTTCCTCCGAACGCTTTGGTGAAGCCGAACATCAATATAGCTATCAACAAGAGAAACATGACTCCCTGAATCATTACAGGACCTACATCACTGTAACGTCCTTCTCCATTGCGTCGTGCAATGACAATCTGTGATCCTGTGCTGAATCCGAAAGCGATGGTGAATATACATATATAAAATAGTCCGCCCATAGCCGAAGCTCCCAGGGCCACTTCACTAACGTGTCCTAAGAATGCGGTATCGGTGACATTGATGACATTTTGCGCCAGCAAGCTGAGTAGTATCGGGTAACTGACACTCCAAATCTGTTTGTTGGTATACATAATTAAGCGTTTAAGTTTACAGTTTGCAAAGATAGCGCTTTATTCCGATTCTGAAGCAATGGGATAGGTGAAAACAATTTCCGGACCTTCCGTTCCCCGGGCGTTTACCTGATAGCTTCCTCCGAAGTAAGCCAGCAATAACTGGTTGATCTCATGCCTGATGCCGGTCTCCTGTGAGGTGAAAGCCTCGTCCGCCAATGGAGAGTTGAGAATGCGGAAATAAAGCATTTCGCCTTTCCGGCTTAATGTAAAGCGGATAATCCGTTCCTCCTGTTGTCCCTCCGTTTCATGTTCATGCGGATAGGTCAGGGTACTGAGCAGAGCGTATCCCAATCGGGTGGTATCTGTGCGAAGGGACAGTGACTCGACTTCCGGAGTGAAGCGGACTTGAATGCCTGTCTTTTCATTATTCATGCGTGCCATGTAGCATACTTCGTTACAAAGTGCGACGGCATCATAGTCTTGTATCTGGAACTTCATCATTTTGGCTTCCAGACGAGACAGGTCGAGTACATCATTGACCAGTCTCATTAATCTTTCTGAGCTTTGGTGGATGATCGCCGAGTATTCTTCTCTTGTTTTTTCATCTATATTCGGTTCGCTGGCTATGAGTTGGGAGAAACCTACCACGTTGTTGAGCGGGGTCCGGATGTTATAACTCATGTTTGACAGGAAGCGATTTTTTATTTCGTTGGTTACCCGTACCGTTTCCGCTGCTTTGCGTATTTCGCTCTCGGAATATTTTAGGGCTTTGCGGATTTTGGAGAGCCGGAATAGGGAAATAAATAATACGATCAGAATGGCACTGATTACGATCAGGCTGATCAGACGTATTTGGTTGGTCTGCTTTTGTTGTTCCAGTTCTATCTTGTCCAGATTATAGCTTTTTTTGATTTGCTCCATTTGGGTGTTGGAGAGTGCCATGGCAGCTGAGTCCTTGATGGCCAGTGCCTGTTGGTAGAGAGTTGTCGCTCTGTTATTATCTCCGGCTTCCACCCATATTTTTAGCCTGTTTCAGCAGTTGTTCGGCATAGTCGCTGGTGAAATCTTTCTTGAGCATAGTTAATGTCGTGTCGATGTAGGCTGATGCCTGCTGATATTGTTTGATACTCTGATAGTATTTCGCATAGATGTCGTAGTAGAGCACCTTATACATGAAATAGGTATTTTCAGTCAGATACTTTTTAGACTTTTCTATATGTGAATAAGCAATTTGGGGCTGATTGGTATTCAGATAATAATGCGCATAGAAAATCTCATTGAAAATGAATACGTCTGCAAATCCGTCTTTTAGAGATGGATTGTCAATGATGAATTTACGGAGTACATTTTCCAACTCTTGCAGGTATTTCAGTTGTCTGTTATTGTCCTTCATTTCTTTGGTTACGGATATGAGCTGTGACAGGACGGAGATATGGACTACCGCATTGCCATTCTTTGGAAGCAGCCTGTAGGCTTCTTCCAATGCTTTGAGCCCCTCGTCCCAGCGCTGGCTGCCGATATATGCGTTGGACAGGCACTGATAAGCAGCTACCGTTCCACGGTTATTGTCAATATCAAGGGCTTTCTGTTTCATCTTGTTTGCTTCGCTGATGGCAAGCTCATATTGTTCGGTAAAGGTGTATAGGTCAATCTGAAAGCGTCGGGCGTCGAAGAAATAATCCCATAAACCGGATTTTTGTACCAACGGTTCCATCTTGACTATCCATTTGGCTACACTATCTTGTTCGCAACGGTTGTAATAATACAACAAATGATAATAAGCGGCTAAACTGGCATACTTGTCATTTTTCAGTTTTAACGCTTCCTGCATCAGCGAATCCGAATACTGGATACATTTGTAGTTGTTCTGCTCTATCTTGATAATGTCGTTCAGGGTAGAGAGGCGTGTGGTGTCATGCGGCAGCGTTTGCAACACTTGCAGCAGACTGTCTGAGGCTGTATCGGTGTTTGCATAGCCCGACAGTAGGCCATAGCAGGTGATGATCAGTAATATCAGTCGTTTCATCGTGTTTCCTCCTTCTTTATCTGCGCATGGCAAATCGGGTGTGTGAACAGAAAACGTGCTCCTTTGTCATAGTCCGGGTCGATCCATATTTTGCCTCCCAGTTGCTCGATGATAAGCTGGCAGATAGATAATCCGAGTCCTGTGCCTTGAGCGTTTTCATCTAGCTTTTCGAAGCGGTTGAATATCTTGTTCTGGTTCTCCTTGGAGATTCCGCAACCGGTATCACTAACGGAGAAAAGGGCCGTATCTTCCGTTTGTTTCACCAGTTCCAGGGTGATAGTGCCTTGTGCAGTAAACTTTGTGGCGTTGATAAGCAGATTGATCAGTACTTGTTGCAGGCGGGCACTGTCCGTGGTCAGCTTCAGTGAACTGAGAGAGGTGGAAAACCGTACTTCCGCTTGAGTCTGCTTTATTTTCTCTACCATGTCGATGACATTTCTGCATAGCGCTACAATATCACACTCGTTGAATTTGAATTGCATTTTTCCAATTTCAAGGCTGGATAAGTCAATTACATCATTAATCAGTTTGAGCAGTAGCTCCGAGTTCTGCTGGATGATATCGTTGCACTGTTGTTTCGTTTCGTTGTCGATGGATTCTTCTGTCAGAATGGCTGAGAAACCCGATAAAGCATTGAGCGGAGTACGAATCTCATGGCTCATATTGGAAAGAAAAAGGCTTTTGGTGTGGATAGACTTTTCAGCCTGTTTCTTGGCTTTTTCCTGTTCCTGTTGTGATTGCAGAAGACGATTGTTGGTGCGCTTGATGCGGAAAATGGCAATGATGATCAGTACTACGATCACTAGGATAACAGACAGACTCCAATAATAGAGATTTTTTTGTATGTTGATATAATTAAGTTCGCTTTTATCTATCTGATACAGGGTATGTAGTTCGTTTATCTGGCTGAGATAGCTTTGGGCGTCTAATGAATCTTTGAGATGATTAATCTCTTCGTAAACCTTGCATGCCTCTTGTTTTTCACCCATAAGTGCCAGCACTTTGGCGCGTTCCTGCAATAACTGAACATGTCTGAATAAAGCCGTTTTCTTTGTTATGGTGAGTAATTCTTCATATTCTTTCAGCGCTTTATCATATTCTTTTGACTCAATATGATAGCCGGCATACATATAGTTGCTGATTGAAGAATAGTAGGGATACGGATATTTTTCGTAGATGGAGTCCAGCTGTTTCAGGTACTCCAGTGCTTTGGGAAGATCGTTTGTCTGTATATAATAATAGGCATAGCTGCAAGGCAGATAGAAGTCATCGGGCAAACCTGATTCTTTATGGTAAAGAGACTCCAGATAGGCAAAATCTTTTTCGATATCTGTCATTTGCCTGGATTTGAGTTTGCTCAGGATCAAATAAAACATGCTCGTCTTAAGATACGGAATACTTGCCGGAATTTTTTTCATTATTTTCAGAGATTCCTCATAAGACTCCATAGCAGACTGGGGATTTCCCGAACTTTGGTAGGTGTCTGCAAGGGCACGCAATGCCAGTGCTGTTCCGAAAGGATAATCTATAGCTTTGGCCTGCTGATACATTGAGTTGGCGTTGTTGATTGCCAGACTGATATTTCCTTCCGTAATTAATGCCTGAACTGCCATCATTTTCAGTGGAAACAGAATATGATATTCTTGCTGTTTTTCCAGTTCGGGGCTTAAGAGCTTTTCCCATAAGATGATGCTGTCCGTTGTAATATCGATATTTGTATTGAAAGAAAGATCATGCTCGACAAGTGGCTGGAGTAAGGTAAGTCGTTCTTTGTTTAGGTTTGTTGCATGGAGAGCCGCCGATATGAATATGGCTGCAATGAGTGCTATTATATGCTGTAAATTACTATTCACTATTTTGTTTGCTCGTATGGTGATGTGCAAAAGAAATAAAAAGAGCGAAGACTGGCAAGCAATCTTCACTCTTTTTTATAGAATTATTTTCTTTTGAGGATCTCCCGTGCCCCAGGGCCTTCGTGGCTGGGGTAGCCGGGAGTATGATTTCTGCACCGGGGATCGGCATCTACCTTCAAACTGCGGTAATCATCTTTGGAACGTGTGATGTAATCGTCCAGCAAAGCACGATGCTCGGCGAGTATTTTGGAGTATTTAGGGTCTTTGGCAAGATTTTTTCTTTCACCCGGATCTTTTTTCATATCGTACAGTTCTTCTCCGTTGCCTTCCAGATAATGGGTGTATTTATATCTCGGCCCGCGCACCATGCGTCCGGGAGTGGTAACGTACTCATATTCGCTGTGCCATTCGGAGACAACGTAAGGGTGGCTTTTCTTTTGTTTCTCTCCCCTTAGAGTCGGTGCAAGACTGATACCGGCTTTTTCTGCCGGAACGGCGATGCCTGCCAGATCGCAAAGGGTGGGCAGGAGGTCTAATGTCGGCTGTGTCAGCAGATGGTCTACAGGTTTCTTTTGCTGTTTGATGCCGGGACCGGCGAAGATAAACGGAACGTTGGTCATTTCATCATAGAAGCTGATATGTTTGGTCACCATGCGGTGGGATGCCATGCCGTCGCCGTGGTCCGCCATGATTACGACAATCGTGTTTCTTCCGGCAGGGGTGGAGTAGAGGGCTTTCAGTACGCTGTCTACTTGCTTGGACACCATTTTGGTGTAATGCTGGAAGGCGGCGATGTAGTGACGATAGTTTTCTTCGTTCCAATGGGCAGCCTGTGTCATGCGGCGGTGACTACAACATATATATTGTACGGGAGTCGGAATATTGCTCCAGTCTTCCACGTCAAAGTTGTCCGGCAATTCGGGCAGTGGTCCGCTGATCGGCCGGTCGGTGTGTACTCCTGCGTTTTCGCCGATGAATCCGCAGATATTATGCGGGTTCTGAAAATCTGCAATGCAAATAAAAGGTTCTTTCGGAGGATTGCTGAGGTAGGCAACGGCATCCTCGCAGGTTCCTACATCCAGGAAACTGTCATTGTTGACCGGAAATTCGGGATCGGTGAATGGCTTGGCTACCGGTTCTTTATGTTTGAAGCCTCTCAGTGAGCCCATGTCGTGAGTCTTGCCGAAGTGTACGGCCTCATAACCGCTTTCGGAGAAGAGACTACCCAGTGTCTGCACGTTTTCCGGCAGGCGGGTGTTGACGGGTTCGCTGGAGTTTGAACGTACATTGGTCTGGTGAGGCATCATGCCGCTCCATAATGCTGCGCGTGAAGGTTGGCTGAGGGGGCAGCCTACATAAGCGTTAGAGAAGATTACTCCTCTTGATGCTACTTCGTCAATGGGAAGTGTGCAGCCTTGTGTATGTCCGTAAGCGCCTACGACACGTTGTGTGAGATGGTCGCACTGGATAATCAGGAAGTTCGGCTTTTCTTGTGCCTGGGCTGCTGCGCCACAAAGGGCTAATCCCATGAATGGATAAATTGTTTTCATTCTTGGCTAGAATTAAGTAATTGATTGGGTAGCAAAAGTAGGAAAAAACAAAAAGCAAAAAAGGGCGGGGGAGTGGTTTTGGACGTAAATGAAAGTAATTTGTACAAAAATGAAATATGCGATGAACGATTCATGAGGAACAGCGAAGACCGCGATGAATAATAAATGAAAAGAATTAATGGAAATCATAAAAAGAACGGTGAATAAACTGCGATTATTCATCGTCCAGTATATTCACCGTTCCTTATTTATGATCGTTTATTCTTGATCAGCTATTCATGCTCATCAGGAATTCGTCGTTGTCTCTTGTTTTTTCCAGACGGTCTTTTACGAAATCCATTGCTTCGATAGGATTCATATCTGCAAGGTATTTGCGTAATATCCACATGCGGTCGAGTGTTGTCTTGTCAAGCAGCAGATCGTCGCGACGAGTACTGGATGCGGTGATGTTGACAGCAGGGAAGATACGCTTGTTGGACAGGTTGCGGTCAAGCTGCAACTCCATGTTACCTGTACCTTTGAATTCTTCGAAGATAACTTCGTCCATTTTGGAACCGGTGTCGATCAGTGCGGTAGCGATGATAGTCAGCGAACCGCCGTTTTCGATGTTACGGGCAGCACCGAAGAAGCGTTTGGGCTTGTGAAGTGCATTGGCGTCCACACCACCGGAAAGTACTTTACCGGATGCGGGAGATACAGTATTGTAAGCACGTGCCAGACGAGTGATAGAGTCAAGGAAGATCACTACGTCGTGTCCGCATTCTACCAGTCTTTTTGCTTTCTCAAGTACGATACCTGCGATTTTTACGTGGCGTTCTGCCGGTTCGTCAAAAGTAGAAGCGATTACTTCTGCGTTGACGCTGCGTGCCATGTCGGTTACTTCCTCCGGGCGTTCGTCGATCAGCAGCATAATCATATATACTTCCGGATGATTGGCTGCGATGGCGTTGGCGATATCTTTCATCAAGATGGTCTTACCTGTCTTCGGCTGTGCTACGATCAGTGCACGCTGTCCCTTACCGATAGGAGCGAAAAGGTCTACAACACGGGCAGACATGGAGTCTGAATAACCGCCTTTGCAGAGTCTGAATTTCTCGTCCGGGAAGAGCGGAGTCAAGTGTTCGAAAGGAACACGGTCGCGAACGAAAGCTGCGTCACGTCCGTTGATCTTTGACACCTTTACTAACGGGAAATATTTTTCTCCTTCCTTTGGCGGACGGATGATGCCTTCTACCACGTCACCGGTCTTAAGACCAAACAACTTAATTTGTGACTGTGATACATAAATATCGTCCGGAGAAGAGAGATAATTGTAATCGGAAGAACGGAGGAATCCGTATCCGTCCTGCATGATTTCCAGTACGCCTACTCCGCTGAGAATATCGTCGAATTCGTAAGGCTTTTCACGCTCGATCACTTTGCGTTCCGGCTGTTGTTGTACAGGCGGAAGGTTCTCGGCAGCGTTGTTCTGCTGTTGTGCAGGACGTTGTTGCATCGGAGGACGCTGGTTGTTGTTATTATTACGCTGGAAATTATTATTGTTGTTAGCATTTACATTGTTATTGCCGGCGTTGTTATTGTTGTTGTCGCGCGGGCGGACAATGCGCTGGCGTTGTTGCGGTTGTGAATGCTGTTGTTGCTGTGGTTGTGGAGCTTGCTCGGGGGCGGCTTGTGCTGTTTCTGCCTTGGTCGCTTCGAATTTGCCGAAGAGTTCGGTCGGAAGCTCTATTTTTTCAGAAGGCAGGTCTTCGATTGGGATAAAGTCATCATCGTCATCGCTGGACAAGATGTTGCTTTCTTCGTCGATCACCGGTGCCGATTTCTTTTGCGGTTTGGCTATTACCGGTTTTTCCGCAACGGCAGGCTTGTTTTCTTTTACTTTCTTTTCCGTCTCTTGTGTCGGAGCCGCTTTTTCAGTCGCCGGTGCAACTACCGGTTTTTCCGCAACAGCTTTTTCTTCTGCTGGTTTCACTATCGGTTTTGCATTTTCCACCTCCTTGTTTTCTGCTTTTTCAGCGATATTGGCGTCTTTGCGTGGACGGCCTACTTTGCGCTTAGGAGCAGCTTTCTCTGCCTTCGGTTCAGCAACGGGAGCTTCTTTGGCTTTGTTGGCAGCCTCTTCTTTAGGCTGTTGCTGAGGTTTGGCTGCAGGAGCATTTTCTTTATTTTTAGTAACTTCCGCATTTTTGGCTGCAGGTGCTACTTTCTCTTCTTTTTTAGGTGCGGCTGTGCGCGAACGCTTGTTTTTATCTCCTTTGCGTTCTTCTTTTAATTTCTCTGCGGCAACTCTCTTAGTGGCTCCGGCTATGGCTTGCTCATCAAGAATCTTGTAAACAAGTTCTTCTTTCTTAAATGAGTCTGCTTTTTTGATGCCTAGCTCTTTGGCAATAACTTGAAGTTCCGACAGATTTTTGTCGTTCAATTGGATAATGTTATACATATAGTATGGTAAGTTATTAAAATTTCTGTCTTGATGAAATATGGACAGCATTACTACAGCGTAATAACCGCAGATATGCGAGCATATGTTTTGTTTTTAATTATGAATTAGGGATGTATGTGTTGAATCGTAGAATGTTTCAACGGGGCAAAGATAATAAATATTTTTGGTTTCATGAACAATCAAACACTTTTTTCAGCGTAAAAACGTATCTTTGCTGTATAAAAGAAAATAGTATGACAGTAAATGAAGCTCGTTTAATTTATTTTTCGCCTACACACACATCAAAACAAGTAGCCGAAGCAATTGTTCACGGAACCGGTATAAAAAATGTCGTTTCGATGAATCTCACATTGCAGACTGTCGAGGAAACTGTTATTCCTACGTCTGCATTAGCTGTTATCGTAGTGCCTGTATATGGAGGTCATGTGGCTCCTTTGGCTATGGAACGTCTGGAAAGTATTCGCGGTCTGGATACTCCTGCCGTATTGGTCGTGGTTTACGGAAACCGTGCCTACGAGAAGGCGTTGATGGAACTGGACGCTTTTGCCATCCCTCACGGATTGAAGGTGATTGCCGGAGCAACCTTCATAGGTGAACATTCATATAGCACCGATAAATGTCCCATCGCAGACGGTCGTCCGAATGAATCTGATTTGGATTATGCGGAAGATTTCGGAAAAAAGATAATGGAGAAAATTCAGGCAGCTGACGGACCCGATACTCTTTACCAGGTGGATGTGCGTGCCATTAAACGCCCCAGTCAGCCGTTTTTCCCCTTATTCCGCTTTTTGAGGAAGGTAATCAAGCTGCGCAAAAGTGGTACTCCGCTTCCCCGTACCCCTTGGATAGAAGATGAGAGCTTGTGTACTCATTGTGGTATCTGTGCGGCTCGTTGTCCGGCAGGAGCGATCACCAAAGGGGATGAACTGAACACGAATGCTGAAAAATGCATCAAATGCTGCGCCTGTGTGAAAGCATGTGCAAACAAGGCAAGGAAATATGATACTCCTTTCGCTTCTTTGCTGTCCGAGTGTTTCAAGAAACAGAAATTGCCTCAGACTATCTTGTAGATAATCACTCGTTTAGTCGTTTCGTCTATCCGGAAGCGGTTATCTGTCCGTTCGCCTATCAGCCATGCAATGCGTTCACCGCAGCAGAGAACCCATTGGCGTTCTTTTTGGCTGATGGAGAATTTGCGGTCGGTCAGATAATCGCTTATTTTTTTCTTGCCCGTCATGCCGAAGGGGATGAATGTATCTCCCGCTTGCCATTTGCGGCAGTGAATTTCCTCATTTAATTTGTCTGCATCGAAACAGGCGGTTTCTTTTTCCCGTGGAATCCGGAAATCGGGTGTGAATTCTCTTTCCTCTTTTATTAATTGATAGGGAAGGGTAGATTCGTCTTCCGGCCGGATGGTTTCCAATAGCAGCAAATTCCGGTCTTTAATGACTCGCCATTCTTTGCTGACGAATTGTTTCCCCGACTGCCCATGAAGCGAATTGGCTATATCTTTGATTTGTGCCGAATTGAATCCCAGTGGATGCAATGTTTCAAACAAGAAAGCTTCGGGAGCGGGTTCTTCTAGTAAAGCATTGATTCGGATACCTTCCGGAGTGATAATCCGTGTTTTGGCTTCGGTTATTACCTTATT
Organism: Bacteroides sp. 1_1_14; assembly: GCF_000162515.1. Lineage (NCBI taxonomy): Bacteria > Pseudomonadati > Bacteroidota > Bacteroidia > Bacteroidales > Bacteroidaceae > Bacteroides > Bacteroides sp. 1_1_14. Next base: position 84,806 of record NZ_GG774707.1, read on the forward strand.
ATATATAACAGCGACATCATTCAGGTGATTGCTTGTTTCTATCAGACTGTTTTTGACCGATGGATTTATTTCCTGCATCAGTGGGAGTAGGTTGAGGCGGATTTTATTGCGGGTATATTCGTCTTCCAGATTGGTACTGTCTGTTACGAAGTTTTGTCCGATCTGTTGCAGGTAGCGGATAATTTCTTCCCGGTTGATGCAGAGCAGCGGACGTACGATTGCCCCGTTTCGGGGGCGGATTCCTAATAAGCCGGTGATGCCTGTACCCCGAATGAGGTTGAGCAGCATCGTTTCTACACTGTCGTCCTGGTGGTGAGCTACGGCGATTACATGGGCTCCGCACTCTTCTTTTATCTTTTCGAACCAGTTATAGCGGAGTTCCCTGGCTGCCATTTCTATCGAGATCCGTTTTTCAGTTGCGTACTGAGTCGTGTTGAAGTCGATGGTATGCAGGCGGATGCCGTATTTTTGGCAAAGTTGCCGGACAAACTGTTCGTCACGGTTTGATTCTTCACCGCGTAAATGGAAATTGCAGTGGGCAGCTTCGCATTGATAACCTGCTGTGTGGAGTACACGTAGCAAGGCCACCGAGTCGGCTCCGCCACTCAGGGCAATCAGAAGTTTATCGTTCGGCGAGAATAAATGCTCTTTCTCTATATATCGTATAACCCGTTGTTGTATCATATCTGCAAAGATAATAGTTTATTGAGGTATCTCAAGTGAATGCTAATTGTTTTTATCGGACTGACTAAGGAAAAAACTCCCATAAATTATTTTTTTCTTTAGCGATTTCTAATTCGTCCTATTATAGTTCCTCTTTCGTGCCACTATAGTAGGACGTAAGGGGAACTATAGTACTTCTTGCGTACCACTATAGTGGCACGAACTAATTGTTGCATGTAAATTCAATAGATGTAGGCAGGGAATTAGTTACCTGTTGTGACTTGGACTTTTGATGGGTTTATTTAGATACCGTCAGTATACGAAAATCCTGCTATTTAAAAACATTCTAAATAATTTGCGTGCTCGGAAGTTATGAATTATCTTTGCCGAAAATTTAGATAGTTATGCGTTTATCCGAATTAGGAACAGGTGAAAAAGGTGTCATCGTTAAGGTCTTGGGACACGGAGGCTTTCGTAAACGTATTGTGGAGATGGGTTTTATCAAAGGTAAAACTGTTGAAGTATTGTTGAATGCTCCACTGAAAGACCCGATTAAATATAAAGTCTTAGGTTATGAAATATCTCTTCGTCGTCAGGAAGCGGAAATGATTGAAGTAGTCAGCGAGGAAGAAGCAAAAAAACAAGCCGAAAAAGCTGTATATCACGAAGGTCTGCCCGAAGATGTTTCTGTAAAAGAAGAAGAAATGAAACGGTTGGCGTTAGGTAAGCGCCGTACCATCAACGTTGCTCTGGTCGGGAATCCGAACTCAGGCAAGACTTCTCTTTTCAATCTGGCTTCCGGTGCCCATGAGCATGTAGGAAACTATAGCGGTGTAACTGTAGATGCCAAAGAAGGATATTTCGATTTCGAAGGTTATCATTTCCGTATTGTCGATTTGCCGGGAACGTATTCACTGTCAGCTTATACACCGGAAGAAATTTATGTCCGCCGTCATATTGTTGATGAAACACCGGACGTAATTATCAATGTAGTCGATTCTTCAAATCTGGAACGAAATCTGTATCTGACTACCCAACTGATTGACATGAATGTCCGCATGGTAGTGGCTTTGAATATTTACGATGAGCTGGAATCTAGCGGTAATACATTGGATTATCATTTGTTGAGTAAATTGTTCGGAGTGCCGATGGTGCCTACTGTCAGCAAGAAGAATCGTGGACTGGATACCTTGTTTCATGTAGTAATCAACCTTTATGAAGGGGTCGATTTCTTTGACAAGCAGGGAAATATGAATCCGGAAGTTCTGAAAGACTTGACCGAATGGCATGATTCTCTGGAAGACCGGAAGAATCATGAGGAAGAACATCTGGAGGATTACGTGCGCGAACATAAAAGGAAAGGGCGTGTATTCCGTCATATCCATATCAATCATGGTCCCGATCTGGAAAAAGCGATTGACGCTGTAAAAGAGGAAGTATCCAAGAATGAATTTATCCGCCATAAATATTCTACCCGCTTTCTGTCTATCAAGTTGCTGGAAAACGATCCCGATATAGAGAACTTTGTGCGGACGCTGCCCAATGCGGGAGAGATTTTCCGTATCCGCGACAAGATGGCCAAGCGCGTTCAGGAAACGATGAACGAGGATTGCGAATCCGCCATAACGGATGCCAAATACGGTTTTATCAGTGGTGCGCTGAAAGAGACATTTACTGACAATCATCTGGAGCAGGCGCAGACGACGAAGGTGCTGGATGCTATCGTTACCCATCGTATCTGGGGGTATCCTATCTTTTTCCTTTTCATGTACCTGATGTTTGAGGGGACGTTTGTTCTCGGCGAATATCCGATGATGGGAATTGAATGGCTGGTGGGGCAAATCGGTGACCTGATTCGCAATAATATGTCGGAGGGGCCGTTGAAGGATATGCTGGTTGACGGTATCGTAGGCGGTGTAGGCGGTGTTATCGTCTTTCTGCCCAATATTCTGATTCTGTATTTCTGTATTTCGCTGATGGAAGACTCCGGTTATATGGCCCGTGCAGCGTTTATAATGGATAAAATTATGCATAAGATGGGCTTGCACGGAAAATCGTTTATTCCGTTGATTATGGGATTCGGTTGTAATGTGCCTGCTATCATGGCTTCCCGTACTATTGAGAACCGGAAAAGCCGTTTGATTACGATGTTGATTAACCCGTTGATGTCTTGTAGCGCGCGTCTGCCCATTTATCTTTTGTTGGTAGGGGCTTTTTTCCCGAACAATGCGAGTTTGGTGTTGTTAAGTATTTATGCGATCGGAATTTTTCTGGCTGTGCTGTTGGCGCGTCTGTTCAGCAAGTTTTTGGTAAAGGGTGATGATACTCCTTTTGTGATGGAGCTTCCTCCTTATCGAATGCCGACGGCAAAATCCATATTCCGTCATACATGGGAGAAGGGAGCGCAGTATCTGAAAAAAATGGGAGGGATTATTATGATTGCTTCTATTATCATCTGGTTCCTCGGATATTATCCGAACCATGAGGCGTATGAGACAGTAGCTGAACAACAGGAAAATTCTTATATCGGTCAGTTAGGACGGGCTATAGAGCCGGTGATAAAGCCGATGGGCTTTGACTGGAAGTTGGGTATCGGTTTGATTTCCGGAGTAGGGGCAAAAGAGCTGGTCGTTAGTACGCTGGGTGTTTTGTATGTGGATGATCCGGAGGTCGATGAGGCTAGCCTGGCGGAACGGATTCCGATAACTCCTTTAGTGGCGTTCTGTTATATGCTGTTTGTGCTGATTTACTTCCCTTGTATTGCGGCATTGGCGGCTATTAAGCAAGAGTCCGGCAGTTGGAAGTGGGCGCTCTTTGCAGCTTGCTATACCACAGGGCTGGCCTGGCTGGTGGCATTTTCAGTTTATCAGATTGGAGGAATGTTTGTATGAATAATTGGCAGGAATGGGTAGTCGGAGTACTGATTGTACTCTGCATTGCCCGTGTAATATATGGAATTTATCTTTTTTTTCGTCGTACGCGAGAAAGTGAGAATCCTTGTGATAGCTGCGTAAGTGGCTGTGATTTAAAGGATATGATGGAGAAGAAACGTCAAGAGTGCGGTGTAAAGAAAAAAAGTACAAAGAAAAATTGCTGCGGATAGTTGGTAGTTTCAAAATTTGTACTACCTTTGCAACCGCAAACGAGAAAAAAATGGTTCCTTGGATGAGTGGCTTAGTCAGCGGTCTGCAAAACCGTGTACGGCGGTTCGAATCCGCCAGGAACCTCATAAAACCCTTCAGATGATTTCTGAGAGGGTTTTTCTTTTCTCTTAATCCAAAATGTTCCCACTTTGTTCCCAGCTTTTGGTTAATACCATGATATAAGGATGGTGTTTTGAGAGGAAGGCTGTTTTTTATTCTTCTATTTCTTTTATTCTTTCGATTTGTTTATTCAAGAAGTAATCAGTATAAAGAGAATATTCTCCAGTTTCGCAAAAAGATATTAATCCTTTCTTGTAGTTCAAGACATTAAAATAGCAAGATTCTTAACTTCGCTATGATAAAGCTCAGAAAGCTTTGATAAAGGGCTTTCGATGATGAATGCAGCTTTATTTATTTGTTCTTCATTAAATATCTGTTTCATGTATTCCAATTGTCTCACTATTGTTTTTATCCTTGACCGACCCTTGACATCATTAGGGGAATTTGTCGGAAATGGCGGTATTTCATCTAAATTGAAATCCTAAAAGGGACTTTGGAGATATTTACTGGTTTATTTTTTTTCTTCTCTCCAATAATCGTAATACTGCATGGGATTCCACCTTTCAGCATTTCTGCGTGGATAATGACCGGATTGGCATACATACCGTTCTGACATTCTATGCTAATTTTACCATTTTTGTCAGTTTGTATAGTAGGATTCCAATAAAGTGTACGGCGACGATGGTTGACATTTGCAGTCGGTATTTTGTCTTTGTAGACAGGAGAATAGAAAGCTAATGGGCGAGAATATCCTTGGATTATTGTACGACGTGTTCCATGGGCAGCCTTCATTGACTTTTGCGTTAATCTGCTATAATTGGAGTCAAAATGCGGAGTTATGTAGAATAAAGCATATTGTCCGAATCTTGAAAAATCGATATTGACGTTTACATTATTGTTGATTCCTGATGATTTCTTTCTAAAAAGGGGTTCTGATTTGGCCTTTTCAGTATCGTCTAACGATATTTTTTTCTTTGCAGCATCTCCATAAAGATAGAAACTGTCATCAAAGGTACGTGGGGGATTCATTGCTGTCATCATGTCTTTTACATTTTGTCCTTTTGTCATATTTGAACCGTGTATTGAATTAAGCACTTCATTAGTATACGAATTGCTTCCTTCGCATATCATAATCTGTTTTATACCATCTATCTCATTCCACAATGTCCAAGCAGTTAAAGTATCAAGTACTTGTTTGCCAACAATGAGACAGATTGTTTTCTCTTTATATCGTGAGCTTCCGTCTTGCACATCGTATGAAAAGTTAGGATTCACTTTACTAAGCAAGTCGGGTATAGTATTAATTACTATTCCCTGATCGCGTAATTCATCAACCAATCGCGTTACATCATAGTATGCGTCTACGCTTTTCTCGAATACTTGAGTAGTGATGTTCTTATTTTTTCTTTTTTTTGCTATTTCCACTTCGCTCAATAAATAGGTGTTGTTAGTTTTGCTAATAGAATCTACATATAGCGAGTCTATACGGTTGGAAAGGGTGATCCATGAGTTTTTGTCCATCCACTGTGGATGTTCTTCTTCATAGCTGAAGGCGCGTGGGGTAGGGGCGAAGTTACGGTCGAGCATAACAGAAGCATCTTTCTTATGTTTAGATCCCCTACGGCGTATCTGGAATACCGCTTCTACTTCTCCTTCAAAACTAGTAACCGGAAGTTGAAATTTGCCGTTTTCATCTGTAAACGTATTTCCTGCTACAAATGTATTGTCCACTTTAGCCATGACGCTTACCTCCATATCTTTCATTTCTTTTTTTAATAGATAAGAACGAATCTGTCCTTGTAGTAACAACTCTTTTTCAGCTGACTGTTGAAGTAGCTTTTCATTTTTACCGGAAATAAGTTGTGATAAGTCATATTGACGCCAACCGTGAACCATGAGCAAAACATCAAGTTCTTGCAATTTGCGAAGTGTAATATCTGCAAAATAATACCCCGGTTTATCAATATATCCTTTTAAACCGGATGTTAATAACATATCTGTAAATATATTATTATCATATTCTGCATAATCCGAACGTATAGCATCTCTTACTGATATGGATAAAGAACCTTGTAAAGGATTTCCTTTTTGATCTGTTACTTGTATTTCGCAGCGAATTGGTTCGAAAGGCCGGTAAATGTCTTTAATTCCATTTAATTGTATTGAATTCAATTTATTGGGTTGCACAAATGTAAATCGTTCGCACAGCATATTCCCGGTTTTGTCTAGTAGACTGACTTGGTATATGCCTCCGGGAAGATCGCGCGTTTTAAGTAAGAAAGTTTGATTTCCACCTGATCTCATTCGTAGTATCCAATACGAATAGGGGCGACCTTCATGACTTATGAATGCTACAATGTCTGCATCCGGGGTATTCTCATTGCTCAATACGTTACCTACAATAGCTCCGCTTGAATTATTCACGTTCAATACATATCCGGCGGAAAGGGCGTCCGGTAGATTGAATTTATATTCTTTTTCTTTATAAGTTACTTTAGCTACTGCTGGTTTTTCTTCGGGTGTATAAGTGAATATTCCCATTCCGTCATGTAGGGTTTTTATTTCTGTCAGCTTTTCCCCGTCTTTCGTATAAATGGCACCTTCAAGGATAACATTACCATCTTCTCTACTTTCAGCTTTAAATGCCACACGAGAAGAGATGCCTTTCACGAGTGTTCCTCCTTCGGGAAAGAATTGGATAGCAAGTTTATCTGTCACATTTTTCGGTCGCTGTTTCATGGAAGGATTCAGATTATAGGTCGAAATCCTCCGTTCTGGTCTTTCTCCTTGTGCAGACTGATAGATCGGGAATGTACGTGAGAAGTAAGAAGGTTCGCTGAATGCGAGCATCCAACGGGTGTAAGCTCTGATTTCATAATAGCCGGACATGGTACTTTCATTCAGGATTATCTGTCCATGTCCTTCACCGCTATTCAATTCAATGATTTGGCGTTGGGTAATATGCCCTGTCTGGTCGAGCATTTCTACATAAAGGGGTTTGCTGATGGTGCTTGGCATATTGTTCTTAGCATATACCGTGTAGGCTTTAAACCATATAGTATCTCCTACATAATAACTACTATTATCAAAATGCAAGTATACCTTCTCACGTGGGTATGTGTCAGCAAAAGCAACGGCATTATCGAAGAACTGTTTGAAGATGATGTCGCTGCTAGCGTTTTGTGAACGGAGAAACAAAATGCTATGTAGACTGCAAAATAGAATTAAAAGTATTCGTTTCATTATTGTGATATGTAAGGTTGTTAATCATAGCTAAACTCATTGCAACTAAACATGATATAAATTTCTTTGCTTGTATATTCTTGATAGATACCGTGTCGCACTGCAGTTTTAAATTCTTCCGAAACATTGCCTGCGTATTCAGCTGTTATGAGATATTCTCCAGTCTTCCTAAATTTTGGAACAGTAACTTCATATCTTCCGCCTACTAATTGGGGAAAAACTAAATATCCATCAACAAGCACTCTTACAGAAAAAGATGAGCCACACTTAGGATCATTAATTATGAATTTTAGTGATTCCATATTGTTGAAATCCTGTGAATTATAACCATAAGGGTTATTATAAGTTGGCTGATTGTAATCTTTATAATACCATCCAGTTGCAAGGTTTTTATTGTACCATTTTTCTTTATCATTAATACTTTTATCTGCTTTCCCTGGGAAATCTTTATGCAACAATCTATATCTAAGCTGAACTCTAGTAGGCAAATGTGTAGCATTTAAATCCATAGGATCTTGAAATCCATTGACTTTCACTATTCCATAATTATAATTCCCCGGGCCCCCTTCACCTAAATAACGCCAAGGAAATGCAGTAGTACCACTTATTAGCCTATGTTGTACTTGCATATATTGATAATCCATCCAATTAGCTTCTGTAATAGGAGGATAACAAGTCCAAATAATGGTCATATAATATATGCAAGTATCAGGACCATGTCCAGAAGGAAAATCACGACAGGATACCTGATATTCATATAGAGCAGGTAGCGCACCTTCTCTATCTTTCCACCAATCCATCCCCTCTTCATATTCTTGTTTAGTGAAGAATGTATTAGTAGCAGACGTTGAGTTGGATATTGTGTTGTCTTTACCAAGCATAGTACTATCTGTTGCTACATCTGAACTTATTAAAGTATTGCTTTCGTTTAAGAGAGTTTGTTCTATTCCTTTTATTTCAGTGACAGCAATAGTTTGCAAATCATTATTACATGCAGCAAATAGTGCATAAAATAATAATGCAAGCAATGAGTCGGAAAAATAATTAATTGTTTTCATAACTACTGGATTTTAAATAATGTTACTATTTTTCAGACTTTAAGGCGTTGTGTAAAATATGTTTTTGTTATTTGCTTGGATCTCTTTAAAGTATTTAAAATTGTTGGTTTATTCTCTGACCTTTAATATAGATAAAAAAATGACGTAAAAAAAATAATCCTGTCTTATTTATATATGTTTAATATCTTCTTGAAGTTTTGTATCGGTAACTCTCCTTCAATTGCTCTTATTGTATCCATATTTATTCCTCATGGCATTACTATAATGTTTAAAATTGACCATATATATCCTGCCAGCGTAAAACCGGTGTAACGGAAGAGTTTTCTCGCAGTGTGTACATAGCTTTAGTTCCACTCTGTCTACTATAACCCGGTTCCTGGGCTTCCGCTTCACCAGATCGCAGGATATATACATTCTCTTGTAACATATCTTCGACAATAAGCTATAGATCGCTTCCTGTATTTAGCAAAATGAGTGCAATCCGGCCGGGATGATGTTTGATGTATGTCATGGCCTTTCAGTTGTCGTTTGATGAGATTTTCAAACGGGAACAAACGGACTGCAAGAATGATAGAAAGTATTTCTTTGATGAATGTTGGCATCATTCCCGTATATCCTGTCAAAGATTCGGATATACTGAATTACAGAAAAGGACTGATAGCGTTTTATGAAATGGAAGACTACAGCCTATATACTGATTATTTTCTGGATAGACAGATTGAACGAATTAAGGAAATAGAATAATTCTTTGCTTACTCGTTTCAGCTTTTCTAAAATTATCCCATAAATACTGTTTATGCTGTTGAGGTGTCAAAAGTTTGCTAGGGCAAAATAAGGATTTGCTAATATGGAGGCAATATTTAGAATTAAAATGCGTAAAGATTATGCAACCAAGGATAGGAAGCGACCAATCTCTTAATATTTTTTATCAAACCCTGACATTGGAATATCGTAGTACTGAACCTTGTAGTTGTTATAATAAGGCGATTGATGAAATTTGCAGGAGGTTAGAGCTACATAGAAAAAGAGGAATTTTGTCGATAGTTGCTCTCATTACATTCATTAATGGTATTATTAAAGCCTGCTCTTTTACCTTTCTGAAATATATTTTGTATTTTTGTTATATATTATTGGAGATATGAAAATTAAAGATAAGATAACTCAGAGTCTTGCAAGTATAACTGTTGAATTACAGGAAATAAGTCCTGATTTTTATGTTATAGGTGCATCTGCTATGATTTTATCAGGTATAGAGGTCGGAGAAACTGCTGATATCGATATTTTGACTACCGAAATGAATTCATGCAAATTGCAACACTTGCTAAAAACATATATGGAAATATCTCCGGAAACAAAAGAGGATGATTTGTTTCGTTCTAATTTTGCCAGATTCAAACTTCCTTTAATGGATATTGAGGTCATGGGGGATCTTCAAATTAAGAAAAACGATATTTGGCAGTCTGTTTGTGTAAAAGAATATGAGGAAATATTCATTGGGAATTTAATTATCAAGATACCAACTATAGAAGAGCAAAAAAGAATCTTATCTCTTTTTGGCAGAGAGAAAGATTTAAAGAGGATTTTAATACTAAATCACTATCTCTTATGAAACTATAACTATTATATTCAGCCAAAATGGCAGAGTGCACCGTTAAGATCGGTTGATTGATGATATCTAATTTAAAACGAATGCGTATATGAATACAGATTTTGTAAACTTAACAAAGGAAAACCTCAGTGATGAGCATCTATGCTGCATTATTCGCAGTAAAAAGCCTCATGCAGGTATTGACGCGAAGCGGCAATGGCTTTCCGACAGACTAAATGAAGGTCATGTTTTTAGAAAGCTAAATGCAAAAGCTACGGTTTTTATTGAGTATGCACCTCTTGAGACAGCTTGGGTTCCCATCATTGGTGATAACTATTATTATCTGTATTGCTTATGGGTCTTAGGAAGTCCTAAGGGGAATGGGTATGGAAGAGCTTTGATGGAATATTGCCTGACAGACGCCAAAGAAAAAGGCAAATCCGGTGTTTGTATGCTTGGCTCAAAGAAGCAGAAGAACTGGCTTTCTGACCAATCGTTTGCGAAGAAATTCGGTTTTGAAGTTGTTGATGCGACTGATAATGGATATGAACTGCTTGCACTTTCTTTTGACGGGACAATGCCGAAATTTGCGCAAAACGCGAAAAAAATGAAAATTGAAAGCGAAGATCTGACTATTTATTATGATATGCAATGCCCTTATATTTATCAAAAGATTGAAATGGTAAAACAGTATTGTGATACAAATAACGTTCCTGTATCTTTAATTCAAGTGGATACACTCCAAAAAGCGAAAGACCTGCCTTGTGTTTTCAATAACTGGGGCGTTTTTTATAAAGGAAATTTTGAAACAGTGAACTTACTTTTAGATGTCGAACATTTAAAGAGAATACTTAAAAAATAAATAAGCAGATGCAGATAATGATGGATTAATGAGATAGGGTTATTCTCTGTTTTATTTATCCTGTCTCTTTATTTTTTTGTTTCTGAAACGATAAGCGGATCAATAACCAGGCGATTAAGAGACAGATCCCGATGGCAGTGAAAACTCCTTTGCGATAAGAATCCTCCAGCTGAATGCTGCATTTTACACTGTCGATATTGGTATCGACCGGATGTACCCATACACTGGTCAGAGGTGTTTCGTATTCCTTTCCGTTTGCCTTGATGGATGCCAGAGGTAGTTTGGTGTTTCCTGGCTTCTTGAAACGTATGCGGTAGCTGAATCCCTGCTCGTAGATATCTGTCAATATGCCGTTTTTTACTGTATGACCGGCTTTGTGTGGTGTTGCTCCTTCAACTGTTTCTATAAGCGTTCCGAAGTCGGGTGGAGATACAGAATCGAAATCGGCTGTGCTGATGTATTTTAATTCAAGCTCTTGTCCTGCTTTGGCTCCATTGCGGGGAGTGTCCAGTTCCATATAGAAACGTTTTGTTTCTTGGGCAAAACTTTTTAGTCCTATAGGCAAACCGATAGTGATAAACAATATAATTCTTGTTAGTTGTTGGATAATGTATGCATGCATATTCCTTATGTGAGATATAATTATAAATGATGAAAAAAAATATTGTTTACTTTCGGTTTGCCTATTTCTGCTTATCTATTTTTAGCCGATATAAAATTCAGTCGGGATTAGTTTGAAATCAACAAATTGATTTTCTACCGGGGCGGACTTTAATAGAAAAGGGACGATTCCATCGGATGGTAAAGCCTTGCGTGGCAGTGCTGTCTGTTTGTCGAATTTATAGGTGGCACACCATGCGTTGGCATCACCACATACACTTTTGCCGATACGAAAACAGAATTCGCTGGTATCATCGCGTAATGTCTGTATTAGTTTGCGGCAATCACCGGGGATTTGGTCGGCATCTTGCAATACATTTATTTCTTCTGCTATTTGTTTTAGCCATTCGGTGTCGTGAATGTGTTTTTGATCAAGTGCAAAAACAAATACGGCAGGATAATAATCGTTATTACCGGGCATCCATAGGGCGGTATTAGCTTGCACTACCGCGGCATAAACAATAGGAGCCTCGGTATATTTTCTTTTCCAACGATCTTTGAATAGCCAGGGGGCGCTGCCTGCCATAGCTTTGAAAAAAGAAGTGCTCATGTCACGTGGTGTCTGCAGGTAAGGGGCGAGTTTGTTCAGGTTAGTTGGATTCTTGAAGTTTTCCCGCTCTTCTTTTTCGCGGAGGCGCTCTTTTTCTTCTTCCTCTGCAGATTTTGCGCGTTTGGCGCGTAGTTCTGTTACATCATAACCTTGTGATTCCATTTGTGCGATGTCTTCTTCACTCATGTTCTTTTCCCAATCTTTGCCGGGATTTACAAATAATGCCATAATCTTTGTCTTTTAATTGGTTATTTATTGCTTCTTGAAAATAGTGTTTGTTTTATAAGATATAAATTTATATATAAAATTTAATATTAAAATATTGATGCATAGTATATTAATGATATATATAATAATATTAGCTATATATTTGGATTCAAAAATACATTCTTTTATTTAAAAACAAATAATAAATGGAAGGTTTTTTATCTGCAAATCTATTATTCTTCTTGTTTGATATCTTCTTGGATTTATATTTATATCTTTGCAGTCATAAATATCGGATTTTAGTCGAATATATTCATGAATCGTATCAAAGGCATACTATATGCGTCGGTTTCCTCTTTCACTTTTGGGCTGGCTCCGTTTTTTTCATCACTTTATTGCTGATCGGTTTTTCAGCTTTCGAAGTACTTTCTTATCGTTGGGGGACAGCTTCGGTAGTGTTAATCATATTCGGATTATTTTCCGGCTGTGACTTTCGGTTGAAAAGAAAGGATTTGGCAGTTGTGTTTGCTTTGAGCCTGTTGAGGGTGTAAGCATGGTTGTGTTTCGTGAACATCGAATGAAAAGGATATAAAAAATGCCGCATATAGCGGCATTTGAATTTTGAGGAGAGCCTCTTGTCGGATTCGAACCAACGACCCCGAGATTACAAATCACGTGCTCTGGCCAACTGAGCTAAAGAGGCGTTTTCTGTTTTGCGGGTGCAAAGGTATGAATTTATTTTAAAAATGCAAATACATCATGTTCTTTTTTTATATTTGCAGTCTCACTAATGATTGCAAGAAGATGAAAAAGAAAATTATGAATGTATGTGGTGTGGCTTTATTAGCCGTTAGTTTACTGGCTTGTTCCGGTCAGAAGAAAGGAGCAGAAGCTGCTGAGAGCGCTTCAGACACAGTGAAAGTGGCTACTGAAGCGATGTCGGCACAAGCTGATAGTACAGGATATATTGTCAGAATAGGGGAAATGGCCCCTGATTTTACGATTACATTGACGGATGGTAAACAAGTGACTTTGTCTTCTCTTCGTGGGAAGGTTGTCATGTTGCAGTTTACAGCAAGTTGGTGCGGAGTATGCCGTAAGGAAATGCCTTTTATAGAAAAAGACATTTGGCTGAAGCATAAGGATAATGCAGACTTTGCACTGATTGGAATAGACCGTGACGAACCGCTTGAAAAAGTGCTTGCCTTCGCAAAGTCTACCGGAGTGACTTACCCGCTGGGACTGGATCCGGGAGCTGATATTTTTGCAAAATATGCATTGCGTGATGCCGGAATCACACGGAATGTGCTGATAGACCGGGAAGGAAAGATTGTAAAACTGACTCGTCTGTATAATGAAGAAGAGTTTGCTTCACTGGTTCAGCAGATCAATGAAATGCTGAAATAAGTGCTTATTGCCGGTCTCTGAACCGGATGCGGGCACAATAGATATAGTGTCACTATCACACTGGGATGGTGACACTATATCGTTAGTATGGTTACACTATTCCGATGTGATAGTGTCACTATCCTGAATAGGGCTTTTTCTGATTAAAATAATACGCTGTCAGGCAAGGCTCAGCTTTGCCAGATAGTCATAATGTTTTCCTTCTTTGATTAATTCCGCTTTGAATCCACATTCGGAGGCGTACAGGCTAAGAGTCTGAAAATCGATATATAGCCAATCGAATGTATCTCCTTTTACATCCTTGTATTGCATCTGGAAATCTACTTCCCCATAATAATCGCCTGCCAGGTCGATAAGCATGCTGCCGTCTTCTTCTTCGAAAAGATAGCGCAGATCACTTGAATCCATCAGAATACATCCGCCAGGGCGTAGGATACGTTTCATCCGTTGGAAGAAGGCAGGCATATTATTTAGTGTTCCTATGATGCCCGAACCATTCATCAGCATCAGAACCGTATCGAATGTTTCGGTGAATGTTTCGTCAAAGAGATTGATGAGGCGGGAATCTTTTACGCCGCGTTGTTTCATTACTTCGTTGGAAAGCGGAGAGATGTCAATGGCGCAAACTTCTTTTCCCATTTCTTGAAGTGCCAATGCGTGGCAGCCGCTTCCGGCTCCTACATCTAATATTCTTCCCGTAGCCATTTGCAGAGCAGTGCGTTCGAGGACTGGCATGGACTGTATACTTCGGAATAATTCCTTAACGGGGATTTCATCTTCTTCGAATTGAGAAGAGAATACTCGCAAGCGGTCAGCCCTGTGATGATTGAAATAATCGGAGATTGCAGCTCCCATCGGGTCCTTTTCTGCGGAAAGGGTTATTGTTGCCATTTTGGTGATTATGTATTGTTTTATCCGCCAAAGATAAACAATTCCGTAGAAAAGGCTTATCTTTGCATCAGAAATGTGAATGCTAACAATATAATATATATGAGTATAGAAGATGCAATCATGGGTGGAATCGTCTTTAAAGGTAAGAAAGATAAGCCCCAGGAGGAGGAGAAAGTGAAGACGAAAGCGAAGAAAGCGACTTATATTCGTGGACAACATGGTTCCGGAGCCGCGAAGATGAAAGCGGATATTCGGAAAAAGAGAGCTAACCGACATAAAAAATAAATGGGAACAATTGTTTGTATACTAGCACTTTTGCTGGCTGGCCATGGACTTGGTTTGATCATTAAGATGAGAATGTTTTGTCTTTTAATCAAGAGAGTCGAAACGAAATACATTAAGAAGATAGATGGAATAGTAGTGGATGTTGATACTTATGTGAAGGATGGAAAGCTTCTTATGCGCCCGTCTGTTGAATTTACATTAGAAGGAGAGGGTGAAAAATGCTGTCGGTCTATCAATCCCAATATTATTGTGGAGGATATCACACAATTTTCATATTACCCGAAAGATTTTCATATAGGTGATAAAGTTACGGTTTGGTATAATTTGGATAATGATGCAATGTTTGTCGAGCAAAAAATGCAATTGACAAGATTGTTTGTTCGTTTATTTATTCCCGGATGTTTTTTCATTATTTCAAGTATTTTGGGGATGTGTTATGTCATGAATAGCTAACAACCTTATAAAAAGAAGCGGG
>NZ_GG774707.1:100637-115852 GCF_000162515.1 Bacteroides sp. 1_1_14
ATAAGGTTACTTCTTTTGTGGAAGTATCTCTATCCAGTAGTCATCCGGGTCGTTGATAAAATAAAGCCCCATGGCTGTATTCTCAAAACAGACACAATTCATTTCTTTGTGGTATTGCCGTATGGCGTCATAGTCGCCGGCTACACGAAAGCATAAATGACTTTCGTTTTCTCCCAGTTCATAGGGGGAGGTATGATCTTTCAGCCAGGTCAGTTCCAGTAGGAAGCCGCTTTCGTTGTCCGTCAGGTAGACCAGGATGAAAGAACCGTCGGAAGCTTCCTTCCGACTATGTTCTTTTAAGCCAAGCGCTTTTTCATAAAAAGCAATGCTTCGCTCCAGATTCGTTACATTGATATTAAAGTGATCAAATCTACTTTTAATTTCCATGATTGCTATCTTGTTATTTTTTCATCAATAGCTTCACGATTTCTCCGACATACGTACGGGGTTGTCCGGCTTGCGGAGTCGTTTGTGAAGGCAGTTTCTTACATTCGATAACAGCTGAAGGAGTCGTTTGGTTCGGAGCGTATAGTTTCAGTGTATAAGTTTCTGCTTTTTCTATCGCTTCGTAGGGCTGATCGGCAGAAAGTGTGCAATAAGCTACGGCTTTACCGTTTTGATAACCCAGTGCGCCGCCTGCGTTGGCTGTCATATTGGTCATGTTGAATTCATCTTTGCCGATAGAGATCACCAGTTTTCCATTGCCCATCAATGCGTATACATCACCCGGAATCTGCTTCAGATCGATTTCTGTATATCCCGGCATATCTGCTGAAGCCTTGCCGACAGGAGTTGCAGGAGTTAAAGTAGCAGCAGGAGTAGTTGTCTGATCTGCTTCTGCAGTGGTAACTTTACCGCCCTGACCGATCACCAGCGGACCTGCAGCAGCAACGATAGACGGCTTCTGTGCTTCTTCTTCTTTTTTCTTTTTCTCAGACTTCGGACGAGTATCGGGAGCACCGAAGGCTACAGCTACATCCATAAAGATGTCATCGGCAAAGTCTACCGTTTTTCTGCGCCATTTAGCCAAGCCGCGTACCAGTTTGGTTTTAGCTTTGTTCAGTGCATATTCATCTGTAATCCATTCTTCTGCTTTGTATTTTTCTGTTTCGCGGTAGGTGAAACGGATTTTTTCCAGTTCTACCAAGCAACTGCCCGGTTTGCAGGTAACAGTGATCTGATAATTGACCCAAGTGCGGTCCAATGACAGGGCGCTGGAGTAAAATGTGATCCATTCTTCACCTACACCGGCGATGGTTCCTTGTGCTTCATCGCTGAAAACGACGCGGCTGTCCGGATTATTGTTTTCTTTCAGACGTTCGTTCATCCACTTCATGACAGTGTCGTAGATTTGCTTCTGACTCATTCCGGGAATCTGGAATTCCTTGGAAAATACTACTTTACCATCTACTACAGGAACAGCTCCCGCAAGGTATCTGGTATCATCTCTTTTTTCTTTGTGCGATTCGGCTCTCATTGCCATTGGCAGGCATGTGAGAAGCATGGTAAGAAACAGGATTGTTAACTTATTCATAATTATTATTGTGTTTATTTGGTTATTTCAAAACTTTCGCCCCGATGGGTGATGCTGACAAACCGGCATCCTGCATTTTCGGCAAAATCACGGAGGGCATTTCCGCCTTCGTAGTCTTCACTGAAGTGCATGGGTACAAATATAGTAGTTTTTATTTGTTCGATGAACTGTTTTGCCCCTTTCATATAATCTTTTCCCATCCTGCGGTCCACTGGGAACAGCGCTAAATCGATCTTCGGTGCTTTTTCTTTTAAATATTTAACTTCTGCAAGGAAGTCTCCGTTGGCTTTTCGTATCTCCGCTTCGGTAGATTCTTCACTCCAGTGCCAGTTGTTCAGATCGCCTGCATGGAAGATGTTCCAGTCTTGCAGATGGATCAGGAACGAACTGCCGACATCGGTCGAGCCGAATGCTTCGATGCGGATCGTCTCGTCTTCGTAGGTTTCTCCTTTTTTTATATAAGTAGCGTCTTCGGGCTTTCCACGATGGCTTTTCAGAATATCTTTGGAGAAAATGTACCGGATGTCGGGACGTGCTTCTTTCCACGTCAGTATTTCACGGTTGAAGTGGTCGGGGTGAAAGTGAGTGGCCAATACATAGAGTTTACCCGGTCTTTGCAGGAGGTAGTCATGTACGATTCCCCGGTTATGTTCAGTTTCCGAAGAATCTTTGTAATAATCGATGATGACGGTCACACCTTCTGCTTCGATGGCAAAACCGCTATGATAAATATAATCCAGTGTCATGAGCTGATTATTTTTACAGTTGCAATATTACGTATTCTAGTTGGAGTTGGCAAGAAAAATCAGTGAAATCAGGGAGAAAGTCGATTGATTTCCCATTTTCCATCCGTCTTTAGGGTATACAGGAAGCGATCATGTAACCGGTTGGGGCGTCCTTGCCAAAACTCCATCCGGGTAGGAGTGACGGCATATCCGCCCCAGTTGTCGGGGCGTTCCACTTCTTTTCCCAGCCATCGGGCAGCTTCTTTGACGAAAGCGCGTATCAGTTGCATCCGGCTTGCGATAGGCTGGCTTTGTGAAGAGATACGTGCACCGATGCGGCTTTTATAAGGGCGCTTTCGGAAATATTCGTCCGATTCCTCCGGAGAAACTTTCGCGGCAGTACCTTCGATGTGTACTTGCCTTTCAAGTTCATGCCAGACAAAGGAAAGTGAAATGTACGGATTTTGTGCCAGTTGCCTTCCTTTGCGGCTTTCGTAGTTGGTATAGAAGATAAACTTTCCGTCATGCAGTCCTTTCAGCAGTACGGTACGGGTCGAGGGTCTGCCTTCGGGAGATACGGTACCTACAATGATGGCGGTCGGTTCTTCTACGTTTGCGTCGATGGCTTCCTGTAGCCAGCGGCTGAAAAGTGAAAGCGGGTCGCAGGGAAGTTCGCTTTCCCTTAACCCGCTTTTGGTATATTCTTGCCGGATATCAGCTATATTCTTCATTCATTCAAGATTCATGATTTCTAATTCCAAATTTCTACATCGGTACTTCTATCAATAAGATATGTGAGTCCTTCAATGTTTCGAGTTCGAAACTTTTCGTATCATAGACGCCCATTCCGTCGCGACGTTTCAGTACTTCTCCGTCTACTACGATTTCTCCTTCAATCAGGAAAATGTATACGCCGCCATGACTTTGGTGCAAGTGATAACCGAGTTTCTTTCCGGCTTCCACCTTTCCGATAGAAAACCAGGTGTCTTGTAGAAGTGAAGCGGGAGTACTGCCGTCGGGCGATACAATCACTGCCAGTTCGTTCGGTCGTTCCAGCTCTTTGATGCTAAAATCCTTGTAGACAGGATGTGTATTCCGCTCTCTCGGCATAATCCATATTTGCAGGAATTCTACCGGCTCTACAGGGCTGGCATTCACTTCACTGTGGAAAATACCCGTTCCGGCACTCATCGTCTGAATCTCTCCGACAGTGATGATACGGCTGTTTTTCTTGCTGTCACCATGTTGCAGATGTCCTTTCAATGGAATGGAGATAATCTCCATTATTTTTATGCGGATGGGTTTGAAATCCTTCTCCGGGGGCGACTTTGTCGTCATTCAATACACGGAGGGCGCCGAAGTTGATACGGTCAGAATCGAAGTATTCGTCGAAACTGAAGGTATGGTAACTATCCAGCCAGTCATATTGGGAATGTCCTCTTGTATCTGCTTTATGTATTACTTTCTTCATAATTTTCTCCTTTTCTAATTGTTTATATACTTCTGTAACAAGGGAAGTCAGGTAAAGGTTCTATCTCTTCACTTCATTTAGCAAAGGCTTGTGGTTGATGAAATCCTTGATATTCTGAAGTGTGGTCATGGCGATATTTCCCATTGCTTCACGTGTGAAAAAGGCTTGATGCGAAGTGACAATCACATTATTGAACGAGAGCAGACGGGCAAGTACGTCATCGTCAATGATGCGGTCGGACTGATCTTCGTAGAAATATTCGCTTTCTTCTTCATACACATCCAATCCGGCAGAACCGATTTTCTTGTTTTTTAAGCCTTCGATCAGGGCATTGGTGTGAATCAACTGTCCACGACCGGTATTGATGATCATGACTCCGTCTTTCATTTTGCTGATGGAGTAGTCATTGATCAGATATTTGGTGGCTTCGGTAAGCGGGCAATGCAGGGAAATAATGTCGGAACTATGATACAGCTCGTCCAGAGAAGTATAAACGATTTGTTCTTCCCGGGCAAAGTTGTAGTCGGGATAAAGGTCATAAGCCAGTATATTCATTCCGAATCCCTTTAATATATGAATCAGAATTTTGGCGATTTTTCCTGTACCGATGATACCTGCCGTCTTGCCGTGCATATCGAATCCCATCAGTCCATGAAGGGAAAAGTTTCCGTCTTTTGTACGCCACGAAGCGCGTGGAATCTTTCGGTTGAGAGAGAGCATGAGTGCTACGGTATATTCGGCAACGGCATAAGGCGAATATGCAGGAACACGTACAACGGTGATTCCGGCAGTGGCGGCAGCATTCAGGTCTACATTATTGAATCCTGCACATCGGAGTGCCAGCAGTTTTACTCCGTTGGCTGCCATAGCATGAATGACTTCTGCATCGGCCGTATCGTTGACAAAGATACAGACCGCGTCTACTCCTTGCGTTAATAACACATTATTCTTATTCAGATGTCCTTTATAATAACGGAATTCAAATCCGAACTCTTTGTTTTTATCGTTGAAAGAAGCTTCGTCATAAGGCTTTGTTCCGAAAAATGCAATTGTATAGGCCATAATCTTTTCTGTTTTTATTCTTATTATTAAACGTAAAAACAGGGTGGTTTGTTTATCTTTACCTTCGCTCTGAATGTGAATTGTTTCATTAGAAACAGTTTTTATTTTCAATTAAAATGAGCCGGTAAGCGAAAATAAGTGCACAAACATGTGTTGCGTGTGCAGGAATATTGTATCTTTGCGCCCGAATTAATTTAAAAAAGATTTAGATGAGAAAAAATTTCTTGATTGGATTTGTAATGTTAATCGTTTCAATTCCAACTTTTGCCGGAGATTATCTAACTAATACGAATCAGAATGCTGCTTTCTTGCGCATGATAGCCCGCGGCGCTTCCATTGATGTTGATGGAGTTTATAGTAATCCTGCCGGACTGGCATTCCTTCCCCAAAACGGTTTACAGGTAGCACTGACTATTCAGAGTGCATATCAGACCCGTGATATTGCTGCTACAAGTCCTTTGTGGACTATGGATGGACAGACTTCCGTGCGCAATTATGAAGGAAAAGCTTCGGCTCCCGTTATCCCTTCTGTCCATGCTGTATATAAGAATGGTGACTGGGCATTTTCCGGTAGTTTCGCTATCGTTGGTGGTGGTGGAAAAGCTTCTTTCAATACAGGTTTGCCTATGTTTGATGCAGCTGCTATCGGCTTGGTAAATTCTACAAGTGATATGTTGAAACCTAATATGTACAATATCAATTCAGCCATGGAAGGTCGTCAATATATTTATGGTTTGCAGTTAGGGGCAAGCTATAAGATTAATGAACACTTTTCAGTTTTTGCCGGAGCCCGTATGAATTACTTTACAGGTGGATATAAAGGTTTTCTGAATATTGCCTTGAAAGAAGGAGTAGCAGGACAGATCGGTGCTGCTATAGTACAACAAATTATGGGGGCTAATCCTAATTTGAGTTTAGAACAGGCACAGCAGATTGCACAAGAACAATCTGCACCTATGCTTCAGAAACTGAATGATACGAAGCTTGAACTGGATTGTGACCAGACAGGTTGGGGATTGACGCCGATTATCGGTGTAGATGCTAAGTTCGGTAAGTTGAATTTGGCTGCGAAGTATGAGTTCAAAGCTAATATGAATATTGAGAACAATACACATAAATTGGAATTTCCGGATGCTGCTGCCTATATGGCACCTTATCAGCATGGTGTGAATACTCCAAGTGACCTCCCTTCTATGTTATCTGTAGCAGCAAGTTATGAATTCTTGCCTTCTCTTCGTGCTTCAGTAGAGTATCATTTCTTTGATGACAAGAATGCAGGTATGGCTGATAACAAGCAGAAGACATTGAAACATGGAACACACGAATACCTGGCTGGTGTAGAATGGGATATAAACAAAATATTCACAGTCAGTGGTGGTTATCAGAAAACTGATTATGGATTGAGCGATGCTTTCCAGACAGACACAAGTTTCTCTTGTGATTCTTATTCAGTCGGTTTGGGTGGTCGTATTAATCTTAGTAAGGCGTTAAGTTTAGATGTTGCTTATTTCTGGACTACCTACAGCGATTATACCAAAGAAAATCCACGTGGCTTGGATGGGGCTATGGCTTCAATGGATAAAGATGTTTATAGTCGTACAAACAAAGTGTTTGGTGTAAGTGTAAACTATAAGTTCTAATATTAATCCGCTACGATTTTATATAATAGAAGCCGTCTCGAACATTGTTCAGAGGCGGCTTCTCATATTATATATACCTAATATTATATATGTAATAGATTAGAAAGAATATTGTACCAGCATATTCAGCCGATTGGCATGGCGGGTAGAAGAGTTGAAATCAGTGCGCCATCCTCTCAGATATTCAACACCTACTTGCATATTGCTAGTCACATTCCAGAAAGCATTTGCTACGAAATACTGTCCTTTTCGGTATGCTTCCGGATTATCGCTCGGATAGTTGTTTTCAGAGTAAAGTCTGGATAAGCTGTATGTACCGGATACAAAGATATTCGGGCAAATATTATATTGCAACCCCGCATACCAGCCCAGCATCGGAAGAACCTGCATCTTGCCTTCATTATCCGGATCGGGAACGATGTCCACATTCAGATTACTTAAGTCGTTCAGATAAGAACCGATTCCTTTTCCATAATTAAACTGTCCGAACACTTGCCACTTCTTGGTTACATTAAAGGTGGTAGATGCTTGCAGGCCAAATCCGGTAGTCGAAAAAGCCTTGTCGTGCACATTACTTGAATAAGTCATGCTGCGTACGATTGCACCCAACTTAATATGACTGTTACTATTCCAGTTATACTGTGCAGAAGCTGCAAAATCCGGCATTCGTTGCGTGTTGATAGATACATCGCTATTCGTTGTACCGTCTACCGAAGGCATTTCCATGGCAACGCCGAATCTCCAGTTTTTCAGTTTATCGCACATATAACTCAGTTGAGTGGTACGATAGAAAGCGGAACCGTTCGGACCGGCGAAGTCAATTGTTGCAGGCAGAGCCGAAAGGTCCATGAATGAACCGTAGCTGTATCCGATGGTAAATCCTAAGAACTGCGCATACGCATTTTGAAGTTCAAACGTCTTCCCATCTCCACGGAAGTTTCCGGCGGTATACACCACGAAGTCGCCCAGATGTTTGGTTCGTCCTACCAATTTCAGGAATAGGGTAGAAGTGGTGATGTCCATCTGAAATTGATTCTTGGCAAAATTTCCCTTTCCGGGCTGTCCGATCAATGCCGGATAGAAATCCACATCGTCAACGATGCCGTTGAAATCATACTCTGCCGTCGCACGTACGTAGCCACCGATACCAAGGGCGAATTTTCCTTTCTGATCCGTCAGAAGGAAGCGGGGAGCATTCGGGTCGTGAAAACGCATCTGAGAGCGGTCGTTCATGATTCGGATGATTTCATCTCCGGCCTTGTCCCTGGAGACGAACATGATGGAATTCGGTTCCTCATCCTCGATGACTACTTTCTTTTGCGCATGAGCACAGACGGGGAAAATTCCGATCCCCAGTAGCATAGCTACCATTTTAAAGCTTGTTTTCATTATCAGTTAAGTTTTAGGTGAATGCCCAATGAACAACTAAAAAAAGAAATGGTTGAGAGGGGCTAAGGAAAAATTGCCAAACTTATCGGAAGAATTGCTATTTATAATCGTTCTAAAAAAGCGGATCTTTGTATCGTACTAATTAGATAAATAAAATACGAGAATGGAAAAAGTAGATTTTACTCAAGGAATATTGGCGATGGAGTCAGACCTGCATCGTTTCGCATATAAGTTGACTTCAGACCGTGATTCTGCTAACGACTTAGTTCAGGATTGTGTATTGCAGGCATTGGATAATCATGAGAAATTTACGCATGCCAAGAATCTGAAAGGATGGATGTTTACCATCATGCGTAATATCTTTGTCAACAACTACCGGCGCACGGTCCGCGAAATGAATTTGATCGATGATACCTATTCCATCAATCAGCAAAGTTTGATAGAAGATGAAGAAGGCGACCGTTTCGAGTTTGCTTATGACATGAAGCAGCTGTATAGAGTGATCCATTCCATCCCCGAAGATATGAAAGTTCCTTTCCAGATGTTTGTAGCTGGATTTAAATACAGGGAAATTGCCGAAAAATTAGGATTGCCGATGGGGACGGTAAAGAGCCGACTTTTCTTTATCCGCAAGCGTCTGAAAGAAGAATTGAAAGACTTCTCCTGATGCAACTTTCTAATTGAGTGATGTGTTTTAAGGTCAAAGTGAAGCCTTCCTGTCAAAATACGACGAATGACAGGAAGGCTTATTTAATTTGAAATATTCTTCCGAAATACTTGGTTTATAAAATAAACCTATTTATATTTGCATCGAGTAAGAGAGATGCGCAGCTCCTTACTTTTTTTAATCCATATATGGTTTATAAAATAAACTAATTAAATCGTATCAACTAATTGATTGGAGGAAAGTAAAAGATGAAACGCTTGTTATTCATTGCTTTAGGGATTATTTGTTACCACGTTGTTACTTTTGCACAAGAAGTAAAAGTAGAAGTGCGGGGTATTCGTAGTGCAAAAGGCGCTATTATGGTCATGGCACAACAGGATTCGGAATCGAAGCCGGTATATGCGATGGCTACTGCTGTTAAAGATACAGTGACTGTTGTTCTAAAAGATGTTCCATGGGAAAAGTTTTTAATCTCTCTTTTCCATGATGAGAACGGAAACTGGGAATTGGACATGAATGAACAGGGAATACCGGTAGAAGGGTATGCCCGGGAAAAATGCAAGAAAGAGGCGGATGCTTCGGCTACCGTTAAAATGAAGATGTATTATCCGGTAAATGACTAACAGTATGCGATACCTGATATTTCTGATATTGGCCGGCTTTACCGGAGTTACTGCTTGGGGGCAGACTTCGACGACTGCTCGGCCGATGGCTGTGAATGATACTCTGACAGAAGATTCCACTTATGCGTTGCAGGAAGTGGTGGTACGGACAAGTCCTGTGAAACGGAAGGCAGACCGTTTTATCCTGTCCGTCCCTCCTGCACAGAACAAAGACGGAGTCGAACTCCTTCAACAAGCGCCCGGAGTATGGTTGTCCGACGAGCGGATTTCCATCAATGGTTCTTCCGGCACGAAGGTGTTTGTAGATAATAGGGAGATAAAACTTACCGGAGAGATGCTGATAGGCTATCTCCGTTCTTTGAAATCGGACGATATTGCTCGCGTTGAAGTGTTTCCAATGGCGGGAGCCGATAAGGATGCCGATGCTCAGGGAGGTGCTATACATATTATAATGAGACGTCATACGGACAAAGGATTTCAGGGAAATCTTTCTATGAATGCTTCCTTTGCCTCTTCCTTGCAATCTTATCAGCCTAGTGGTAGCTTGAATTATCATAGTGGGAAGTGGGATACCTATGGATTTGCTTCCGGTACTTTGGTTCCTCAGAATAAAGGAGATTTGTAAGGGGGGAAAAACGAAGCGTGTCAATATGTGGTCAGCCTGAAAAAGCTTGATTGCTTTGGTTTTCAAAGTGTTATGGTAGAGTAGGGGAGAGTACTCTGGAAAAACGAAGCGTTTACATCGCTTTACATTGGGCTTACAATTGAGCTCTGTTTGAACGCCGTTCAAATGAAATGCTTTACATTGAAGGTAGGATAGGGGAGAAATTGGACATCGTGCAGTCAATTTACTCTTCGATTTGTTTCTGATTGGCTCTCATGTATAAAGGTAGGCAAAAAGATCGGTTTGTGCAAATAGAGTAGGGGGAGTGCATAGTACTCTCTCCTATTTTTTTATTAAAATTATTCCATATAGATGATATTTGGTATATTTGCAGCAAAATAAATGCAATATACTATGACTAAAGTTATCCATGTACACCTGATTTATGAGAAAAAGAACCTCTATTTCGGCAGCATTTCCGCCATATTTGATACTTTGACGGAGAGTGAGGTCGGTATCACCAAGAGCAGTCTGTTACATGCCGGTTTGACCGATGGAGCCGTAAAATACACGAAACGTGCGATGATTATCCAGTCGCACTTGATAAAGACTACCAGAAAGGTCTAAAACGGCCTTAGAACGTCTATAAAGCCGCTTTTTGCGGCTTTTTTTGTGTCTTTTGGGTGGTATCCTTTTCAAGTAGTACATCTGAAAGAATCTGTTACTCATTTGAACGGTTTGAACGGGTGGAAAAATGGAAAGGGTTTACACTTGGGTTTACAACTTGGGTTTACATTTTTCCCGTTACAAAAACGAAACGTTTTAGTAGGGTTTACACTTGGGTTTACATTTTGGGGTTATTTTTTAGCGATTTACCTATCTATACAATATAAATAGGATTTGTTTTTGCTTGTTTTTAAACTATTTGAGGGAGTAAACAATACATTGATAATATTTATTTACTCCCCTATAATTTAAGATATTGTGCTATAAATCAATATTTTAATTCTTTTTGCCCCCTTTACCCCATAAAACGCATTTTATCCGACACCTGCAAGTGTTGAACTTTCCGCACCTGAAACACGCCCCGCGCTTTCCTGTTTGAGTTGCACGATTGTTTGTTTAAGTATTCCTATTTCCTCTGCTTGTTGGGCTATTTTCTCTATAAAAAATGAAGTTTCAGAACTTGGATTGCTGGAATTATTAGTTTTAGAGGTGACAAATGCATCCCCCTCTCCCATTATAATCCATTCTATATTAGTCGTTGGGTATGATAATTTCAGACGGCGAAGAAGCTCTATTGATAATTTCTTTCTTCCGCTTTTTATATCACTGATACCTGCTTTATTTGTTCCTAAATCATTCGCAGCCTGAACATAATCTGTTATTATGCCCTTCTCTTTTAATTCGTCAAGAACTTGTATAAATCTGAAATTCTCATCCATAATCTTGATAAAGTATGAAAAATTACGCTATTTTATTTTGTAGTATGAAAATCTCATACTATATTTGCAGCGTGTTCAAAGTGTGAACACCGCCCCAAAGCTACAAAAAAGGCTTGAGGTGGCAATGAGAAATATAAAAAGAAGAAAATGAAAGCATTGAAAGTAACCGTTGACTGGGCAGAAATGGACCTGTTTGCTGTCACCCTTAAAGAGTTGAATGATGACGAAAATATTTTCGCCTACCAGATTGATGCGTTGACCGGTATCGTGGTCTGTGAGAACGAGTGCGGGTTGGCTTATTGCCGTTCCTGTTTTGATTACCGGGTTGCCCCAACTATAGAAGAGGTTAAATAGAAAGTTATGAAACGGTACTATTTTGAATTGACAGACGGGAGTTATAATGATCTGGGAGCCTTTATTCCGGATGGTTACAATAAGGAAGTGGCTGTTAGGCAGGCGAAGAAGTGGATGGCAGAAAACAGTATCGTTTTAGCCACTTTGGTTGTGAGTAGTCTGAGAACGAGTAATGTGCTGGATGTGATTGATATTAATATACTTTAAAACGAGGATAGAATGGAAGCAAAATTTAAAAAGGGACAAAGTGTGAGAATCACCAAGAGAAACGGTGAGATCATTGATGGTATAATCCGTGATTGGGATTACAACATTTGTACTTTCGGTCGTGAATATAATGTTGATTATATGAAAGATGGTCAGGTTTGGACTGTGATATGTGTCCCGGAGGATGCAATGCAAGAACTTCGATAAGTTTTCTGGGCGGTTAGTTCAGTTGGTAGAACACACCAAACTCCTGTAAGGGAGAGGTCATGGTCCGCGGTTCGAGTCCGCGACTGCCCGCTATAATAATTAAATATCAGTGAATTATGAAAGAACGAATAGTCGTAGAATACAGTGAGGTGGGTAAAATAGCCGGTTTACTGGGTTGTTCCCGAGAAATGGTCTCCCACTCCCTTGCATTTCGCAAGAACAGCAAGTTGGCCCGTTCCATCCGCAAGCTCGCTATCGAGCGTGGTGGTACCAAGGTAGGTGATAACTCTCAAAAGAAAGACGACGATGAAAAGAGACCTGATGACACTGTTCGGTGACCAGCTGCGCTGGTTTGCCCGTCTGAACCGGAAACAGCGCCTTTGTGCGCTTTACTTCTGTCTGAGTTTCGGGATCCTGCTTTCCGTGGTCTTCGACCACCCACTGCCGGAGCTTCTCGTAGTGTTGAACTTCGGGGCTTCAGCGAGACTGATAAAGAGGCATGTCCCCTTGAATGGTTTAGAGGATTGATAATCAAGTTGGAAGATGGAATATTTTGATAATACATTGTGTGTGACCTGCGAAGAACTTACTTCAGGGGATGACCCGGTGATGAAGTATATAACTTTATACCAGAATGTCCGTCGCGGTAACATCGAAAGTGTCAACCGTGGCGGTGGCGAGGGCAATGTAGCCCTGTATTCCTATTCCTCCCTTCCCGAGAAGTATAAGCAACGCTGGGTTGCTCGCCATGGCGAGCCCGAGCAACAGATGCGAGAAGAAATGATTCGTAACATAGTGAAGAAAGACGAGAAGGCCGAGAGATTTTTTGAGGAGTACCGCTACGACAAGAACGGTGAGATGGTCGCTCTTCCCGTGGATGTGAAGAAGGAATACACCTGGAATGCCTCGGTACTGAACGCGCTGATGGAAGAGTTCAAACGCTTGAGTTCATCCAATAACAAGCTGACCGGTTTCCGCCGTAACCTTTGGGAGCTTCTGCTTGTCACGAGTGAGGAATGGCGTCCGGTGTACGGGCATAGTCTTCCGGGCAGTGTGGGCCGGTTGAAAGCCCTGATAAACAAGTTTCGTCCCGACAACTACGGTGTGCTTGTGAGCGGTAAATACGGCAACAGCAACACGCTGAAGATCGAGGAGGACGGTGGACGTTACCTTGTTGCATTGAAACGTAGCCGCGTTCCGGTTTATACTGATATGGAGATCTTCGAGGAGTACAACCGTGTCGCTCCAGAACGTGGTTGGAAACCCCTGAAGAGTCCCCGCAGCCTCCGCGAATGGTTCAACAGCCCGCGTGTCGAACCACTGTGGTACGATGCCGTTTATGGGGAAATGAAGGCACACCAGCGTTATGACCGTAAACACCGGACAATCCTTCCGAGCCGTCGTGACAGCCTCTGGTATGGTGACGGTACGAAGTTGAACCTCTACTATCGTGATGAGAACGGAAATAAGTGCACTACAAGCGTGTATGAGGTGGTGGATGCCTATAGTGAAGTTCTGCTCGGTTATTACATTAGCGACAATGAGGACTATATCGCCCAGTACCATGCTTTCCGCATGGCTATCCAAACGAGCCGGCACAAACCTTACGAGATCGTGTGCGACAACCAGGGCGGTCATAAGAAAAACGCGGCGTTGGGCCTTTTCTCGAAGATCAGCCGTATCCACCGCCCGACAGCCCCGTATAACGGCGAGTCCAAAACGATTGAGAACATTTTCTACCGCTTCCAGAGCCAGGTGTTGAAAAAAACGTTTCAGTTTCACCGGGCAGAATATTACGGCAAAGAGAGAGACAAGCCGTCCGAACCTGGAATTCATCAACGCGAACATCGACTCCCTTCCCACACTGGAGGAGCTGAAGGAGCAGTATGCCGCTTCCCGTGAGCAGTGGAACTCAATGAAGCATCCGGTCACCGGCATCTCTCGTATGGAAATGTACAATACCAGCGTGAACGAGGCTACTGATACGGTAAGTGTGCCGGATATGGTGGAAATGTTCTGGTACACAACCGAAAAACCGTCTCTGTTCACCGCCAGCGGTATCGAGATCACGGTACGGGGAAAGAAATACCCCTACGAGGTTTTCTCCGCTCCCGGTGAGCCTGATCTAGAATGGCGCCGGCGTAACACCTACAAGAAGTTCTATGTCCAGTACGATCCTTATGACATGAGCAGCGTGCGCCTGCTGTACAAGGATAAGGGCGGAGCAATGCGTTTCGAGTGTGTGGCTTCGTTCCCGCTGATGATCCACCGTGCCCAGCAGGAGCAGACGGAAGACGAGAAACGTTTCATCCGCACCCAGCAAGAGGCCGTCATCAATGAGCGTATAAACCGTCAGGTCGTCGCCAAGGATATCGAGTATGAGCATGGTGTCGCACCGGAACAGAACGGTTTGCGTACTCCTGACCTGAAAGGGCTCGGCAAGGAAGCTCAACGCCAGATTGACCGCCGCACAAGAAAATACAGTCAGCCGCCCCGTCCTTCCATAGGTCGTGACATGAAAGTCATCAGCAACGTAACATGGGACAGTTTTGAGAAGAAGGAAGTGAGCATCCGTAAGGTGGTCGGAAAATTATAAGGAACAGATTTATAACAAGATAAAAATTATTGATTATGGAAATTACAATGAAAGAGAAAGACGCCATCAGCGAGAGCCTCCGGGCTTACGTGGCGAAGTATCCGAGCCAGACGAAAGCCGCGGGTAGTCTGAAGGGAGTCAGTGTGGGTACTGTGAGCAATATCCTGAACGGCCGTTATGAGAATATCAGCGACGAGATGTTCCGTAATGTCGCTTCGCAGGTCGGTGGTGTAAGCGCTACCGGCTGGCAGATTGTAGAGACCGGTGCTTACCAGGAGATCACGGCTGTGCTTTCCGATGCGCAGCGTTGGCGTAACGTCACATGGGTGACCGGTGAGGCCGGTTGTGGTAAGAGTACCACCGCCCGTGTTTACCTTCAGGAGCATAAGGAGGTTTTCTATATCCTCTGCTCCGAGGACATGAAGAAAGGTGACTTCGTTCGTGAGATTGCCCGCACGGTCGGAATCCGGACTGAAGGGTATAATATCCGTGAGGTATGGGGACTTATTTTGGATGACATCATCCAGATGGACGCACCCCTGCTGGTGTTCGATGAGGCGGACAAGCTGACCGAACCGGTGTTCCACTACTTTATCAGCCTGTACAATAAGCTGGAGGAGAATGCGGTGTTGTGTTCTTGAGTACTGATTATATTGCCAAACGCATCAGTAACGGCCTGCGCTACCAGAAG
>NZ_GG774707.1:116293-122551 GCF_000162515.1 Bacteroides sp. 1_1_14
CCGGCGTTCACATGGAGGTGGACGGTTCCGGCGGCGGTTTCAACCCGGGGCGCAAATGGGGACAGTTTGCCACCCGTGAGAACGCCCTTCTGTGGGCACTCGGCAGGATGCTCTGCCACGAGAAGCTGCGGGGTGCCGCACGGCAGGCCGTGCTTGACCGAATTGACAATATCCGACAACTAAGACTGTTCTGACTATGGAAGAAGAGAAAAAGGATAATAAAAAGGCCGGCATGAAGCGTGCCTTGAATGTCAGGGACATCTTGAACAAGAAGTATGACGTGTTCCCTTTCGAGGGGAAATGGAAGGACGCCTTCGACACTCCGGAAGTCCGGGGCTGCTGGTTCGTGTGGGGTAATAGCGGCAACGGAAAGACCTCCTTTGTGATGCAGCTCTGCAAGGAACTTTGCAAGTATGACCGTGTGGCGTTCAACTCCCTGGAGGAAGGAACTTCTTTGACAGTCCAGAATAACCTGCGGCGCTTTGGTATGGCCGAGGTAAGCCGCCATTTGGCGTTCATCAAGGAGGACATCCCCACCTTGAAGATCAGACTCCGACGTCATAAAAGTTTCAACATCGTGATTATTGACAGCTTCCAATACACACAGATGACGTATCGTGACTATATCCAGCTGAAGGAGGAGTTTCCGGACAAGCTGTTTGTTTTCATCAGCCATGCCCGCGGCAAAAATCCTAAAGGTGATGCGGCCACGAGTGTGATGTATGATGCAGATCTGAAGATATGGGTGGAGGGCTATGTCGCCTTCAGTAAGGGACGTTATCAGGGGTCCACAGGTGAATACACAATCTGGGAGAAGGGCGCCTATGACTATTGGAATGTGGCGGGGCCGAAACAGAAAGGGGGCCAGGCATGAGCAGGATAAAGAAACAGCTGGAGATCTGTCCTCCTGCCTATATGTGTAAAGGGACTAACCGCGAGAACTTCGTCAGTACCGGTCACAAGTGTGGTTACTGCAAGGGTAACGGCTGGTTCTGGGGAACGGAGGAAGGCAGCCGCGAGGATGTGCGGAAACCTTGTCCGGTCTGTGAAGGCAGTGGTGAACTGGATGCGGTTATAACAGTGGATTGGAAACCAACAAATAAATAATCATCATGGGAAAGAAGAAAACAATAGAGAACTGTGTGGGTACAGTTACTGTTTCCACCAGGATCCAGAACGGTGCCGTAACGACCACTTACCAGTTCAAGGCCGGTTTTGCCGCTCATGGCTGGACTGATAAAAGGGC
Source organism: Bacteroides sp. 1_1_14 (assembly GCF_000162515.1). Classification (NCBI taxonomy): domain Bacteria; kingdom Pseudomonadati; phylum Bacteroidota; class Bacteroidia; order Bacteroidales; family Bacteroidaceae; genus Bacteroides; species Bacteroides sp. 1_1_14. The sequence continues at coordinate 117,540 of NZ_GG774707.1, forward strand.
TAAGGACGTTGTCCGGCAAATGAAGTCCGGTGTGAAAAATATGATTTTCGCGGATAAAGAACATTTCGGTATCACTGATACGTCCAAAGTGACATTTTACAGTGGTGTCAAGGTTCTTGAATGTGATTATATTCTTGAGAAATAACATATAATTAATTAACAATTAAAAATTACAGAAATGATTACAGAAAAACAGAAAGAGGCAGTAATGGAACTCTGCCGGTATGTGGAGAACTTTTGTAAGGAGAACGACCTTAGCGCTTTTATGAGCGTTGCGGCCAGTGAGGATCATCCGGACGGGCTTGAGCAGGTTGCGGGTTCAATCGTGACCGGCAAGGGTGACCATGTTGTGGGTTCCATATCTGGAACCGTCAAAACTGACAAACGTGTCTGCATGTTGCTGTCCATGGCGCTGATGCAGGCCCAGGTGAGAAAGGCGGATATCAATGTTATCCCGTTTTGGCGGGAAAATTTGAATTGATGAATGTAGCATAAACAGCCATGAGTGAGAATAACAACAAACAGAAACGTAAACGTGTTTGTCCGCATTGCGGCCGCAAGTTGTGGATGCGTGAATTTTATCCGCTGAAGAACGGAGGCCGGAGTTCCTGGTGTCATGAATGTGTGCTGGAATACAAACGGGAGCGGTACCGTAAGACCCGGAAGGTTCCCGATGGTACTTTCATGCACCGGACCCAGGGGCGGATTGTGGAGCATAACGGCTACTCGACGCGTATATTCTGGAACGGCAATATGCTTTCCATCATGCGTCGCCACTATCACAATACCCTCAACCGGGAGCTGGCTGAAATGCTCGGTGTTTCCGAACGCAGTGTCACCCGGAAGGCCCGAGAGATGGGACTGGAAAAGGACAAAGGTTTTGTAGCCTCCCTTAGCCGGGAACATCTGTTGCTGGCAAACGCGAGAAGTAAGGAACTGGGATATCCGGGCGGCTTCACCAAGGGGATGAAGTTTCGGGGAAACCAATACACCGGAAGGATAAGAGTTGAATAACCTGTAACACTTCAATATTATGAGCAATATATTCAAGAAATTCGAAGGTCTGAAGGTCCGTGTGCAAATCGTGAACGGTTTCGGTCTTCCGGTTGACCGCCAAGGTTACGTGGAGGTTGAGGAGAACTGGGCTTATCTTTACGAGAAAGGACAGAAAGGAAACAGATACATTATGGCGATCAACACCAACAGGAACAGTGTGGTGTCGGTTGAAGTGATTCACCAGAAACGGAATGTGGATAGCCGAACCTCTGGTGAATCAGAAGGAAAGTTCCAAAATGATACCTACCAAAAAGGTGTCATTTCTCTGGGAAAATGACATTCAGATTGAATTGCGCTACATAGCCGCAGTTTTGGCAATATCCGACAATGACAGGGATAAAATTGATGCCATTATCAGCTTTTAATTGCATCCCTTCCCGTTGGAACGATAAAATTTGAGACTCACCTTTACCGAAAATAAAGTTTGTTCTTTGTTTGCACATGGGACATTCGTACGGTGAACATTTCTTGTTGATCTCGGCCAAAATGGCATTAGCATTTTCTTCTGTAAATTTCATAATTGTAAAATTTAAAAGTGACAGACAAAAATAATGAATCAGGGTACGTTCTCCGGCATAATTGTAAAAGTTTTTAAGTGACGTTTTAACTTCTTTTTGGAGGCGTACCCTTTTTAAAGGGATAACTTAAAACCGACATAGCCATGCAGATAGACATCAACAGCCGCAAGCAATTGAACAAACCCGAGAATTACTCGGCGTTTTACAGCCTTTTGAACCGCCTTCCGACATCCGATCGTGATGCGCTGAAGGAAAGCATCGTTTCCCAGTACACGGAGGGACGTACCACGAGTCTGCGTGACATGACGCTGAAGGAATACAGTGCCGCCGTGGCCGCCATGCAGAAGCTGGTACCGCCCACTTACCAGGAACAGCTCCGGAAGATTCTCCGCCAAAAGCGCTCCGCGGTATTGCACCAGATGCAGTTGTTGGGTATTGATACGGCAGATTGGGGCAAGGTGAATACTTTCTGCCTGGACAGCCGTATCGCCGGCAAGGAGTTCCGTGAACTTGACTGTGAGGCGCTGGACACATTGCAGGTGAAGCTGCGTGCCATCCGCCGTAAACGTGAGAATAAACAACAATAATAACCATCAAATTTTTTAGTTATGGACTTAAAAGAACAGTTAAAGAGCTTGTCCGCACAGGACAGAAAAGAACTGCTGAAACAGCTCCAGCAGGAAGAGAAGGAAAACAAGCGTAACCGGCGCGACGCCTATGAGGGCCTTCGTGCGCAGTTCATGCTTGAAGTGAAGAACAAGCTGCTCCCGGTTGTGGATGATGTGAAAGCGTTCCGCGACTGGGTGGAGAAAGAAGCCGCCGCCTTCCGTGCGGTGATGCGTGAATACGGCCAGCTCCGCAAGGACGAGCAGGCGAGTTTCACCATCGTGGACGGTGACATGAAGCTGGAGGTGAGAAGCAACAAGGTGAAGAGCTTCGACGAGCGTGCCGATCTTGCCGCCGAGCGCCTGGTGGACTACCTGAAGCGTTATGCCATGGGGCGCGAGTTGGGTACCGATGATCCGATGTACCAGCTCGGCATGACGATGATCGAGCGTAACCGCCAGGGTGACCTGGACTACAAGTCGGTGAGCAAACTGTACGAGTTGGAGGACCGTTTCGATAGCGAGTACACCGAAATCATGGACCTCTTCCGCGAAAGTAACGTAGTGTACAAGACCGCAGTGAATTATTATTTCCACAAACGTGACGAGAACGGTGTCTGGCATCGTATCGAGCCTTCATTCTGCCGGTTGTAATTATGGAAAAGACGAAGAATATCGCGCCACATGTCATGGCCTGCAAGCGTTGTGAAGGCAAGGGACGTGTCTTTTATCCGGATCAGGGAGGGGCTCCTTCATCTGCCACATGCCCGGTCTGCAAGGGTAGCGGACGGGTGAAGGTGCAAAGCAAGGTGATTACCCGCATCGAGCCGTTTGTTCCGGGTGAGGATGACACCGAACTGATGACCATGTGATTTTGTTCACACTCTAAACAGAAAACGCCGCATTCATATACGATGCGGCGTTTTTTTATCTATAATGACCGGTTAAATGCCTAATTTTGCAGCAAGTATCCCACAATTATGGCCAAAGGACGAGACAAGAACCTGATAGAACTCCGTGATGAAGCCCTGTGCCGCCGTTACTATTACTGGACGGAGGTACAGCGCCTGCGCTTTGATGACGCCCTGAAAGTGTTGTCCCAGCAGGAATTTTTCATTTCCGAGGAACGTATCATGTCCATTATCCGGCGCAAATGCCGGGAACTGAAGGATCTGGAAGTGAAACCCGTCCCGAAGGTGAAGAAGCCCCGCCTGACAGCCGTCCAGCTTTCGCTCTTTACCGGAGAATAAACCTCGCCGCACTTTCCTGCATTGCGGATTCGTCATGCAACGTGAAGGAATATACGGTTTCATACACCTTGATGTTTCCGGGCAGGGAATAGTCCCGGTTCTTCACCCTGACCAGCGGGCTGGCTTCTTCCGAGCACTGGAATCCCTGGAGTATCCTATACAGTTCCTTTGCCTTCTGCTGGCGTTCCTTTACTTTATCATAGGTACCTGAAGTGTAGTGCGTGTCGTCGTAACAGTCGATGGCCAGGCGTATGGTGATGAGTGACTCGCTTTTCTGTACCCCGTACCCGAGGTCGTTCCAGTCCGATTCGGTGTTTCCGATCAGCACACAGGGGAACGTGACCGGATAGCTGTCCTCTTCCGCCCCTGCTTCAAGTTGTCCGTAATCCTCGTCTATATAGGAGAGTTCCGGCATCTTTCCGGCGATGCGTTCCATGATCGCGATGAATATTTCTTCCATGTCTTTATAAATTTAGAATGTTTCTGATTTCGTTTTCTGTCTTTTCCGTTATCCTGTCGGACAGTTCGCTGCTTTCCCCGATGAACTGTCGCTGTGGTATGCGTATCCGGAGTTTTTTCTTTTTGGTGAGCGCCAGTCTTTTCCATTTCAGTGCCTCCGGGCTCTCCTGCGGTTCATTGCTTGCGGCAGAACCCTTCTTTTTGCCCTTTCTTTTGCCTGTGGCGGCTTTTTTAGCCTTGCCTGAAGCCTGGTAATACTTCGCCCACGCAAAGCGCCGCATTCGTGGCGTAACGGTCGGATGCACTTCCCCTCCCCAGTTGTTGACGGGGGCGTATATGAGGTCGTTGGCCACTCTCACCCGGTAGTCCCCCGGCACGTACTTGACAGAGCTGAAGAGGTGGTTCCTCCCGGATAGCAGCGTCCCGTACTGCCCTGCCGCATCGGTCCGTCCCGAGGACAGCCTTTTCGCTTTCGGCCACGGGTGTAATCCACCGTTTACGAAACCTTCCCGGCGGAAATTGTCCTGGAAATGGTCTTTTGCCATTCGTCCGGCTATGACCGGCATCTTCCGTTTCATCAGGTCATCCAGTTCCTTGCGCTTGGCTTTTATCAGCTTTGAATATTCTTTTATGTCCATAAATGACTGATTTAAAAAAATAATTTTATACTTTTGCAGACAAGGCGTTTTATGTGCCTTTTTGCGTTATGGAAATACCTAAACAAGTGTCGGAATTAGCAAACAGTAACGGTTACAACTCCGTTGTCTTATCAGCCAGTTCCCCTGAGGGAAGCATCTATTCCGTGGGGTGTGTTGATGGGAATGGTTTTGAGTTGCCTGTCGGTCTTCCCGCCTTTATTCTGTTCGACGGCCGGTCCTGCCGTCTGATGGACGGTGAGGAGGGGCTGGCACTTTCTTCCCGTTTATTTGGTGATGAATAGTCCCATGATTTTGGGATTTACCAGTTTGTTGTCTATTCTTATCACTCCCACGCGGTTGGCTTTCATGCTCTGTATGTAATTGCTTGCATCATCCTTTCCGGTTTGCGGGTCGAAGAACCTTATTTTCCCTTCGGACACCTCCGCACAGAACACGTGTGCGGAACCGCCTTTCCAGGCACAATAT
>NZ_GG774707.1:122826-139835 GCF_000162515.1 Bacteroides sp. 1_1_14
ATTTACCAGTTTGTTGTCTATTCTTATCACTCCCACGCGGTTGGCTTTCATGCTCTGTATGTAATTGCTTGCATCATCCTTTCCGGTTTGCGGGTCGAAGAACCTTATTTTCCCTTCGGACACCTCCGCACAGAACACGTGTGCGGAACCGCCTTTCCAGGCACAATATATCTCATATATTCCGTCCTCGCTGAATTTTTCCCTGAAGTATTCCTTCAGCCGGTTCGCATTCATTACTTGATATCCCTTTCTGACCTGCCATTTATAGGTATAGTCATAATCCGGCTTTGTTCCGTCCCGGTTCAGGAAACGTTCTTCCCATGTGATGCCTTGTTTTGCCATTTCGTTGTATGCGCTTTGCCGGATGTTGGGTTTTGCCTCGGTGTCGAACCCTAACCTTCTGAGCATGTGTGTCACGGTGCAGGTCTGGCAATTTACGCGGTATCCTTCCTCTTTCCCGAATTTCGGATTTTCCTTTCCCTTGTTCGCCTGTTCGTATGTCATCGGTTTGCCTTTGGTGATACCGAGGGCCTTTTCTATCCTGAGGTTGTTGTGGGCGATGTCGGTTTTTTCCTCCAGCGTCAGGTTGTCCGGCATTTCGGCTATCATCTCGTTGATGCGCCTGGTTAGTGCGTCCACGGCTTTTCTGGCTCCCGGGTGCGCTTCAGTAATGTAGGGATGTTTGTCTGAAAACAATTTGCCATCTTTTCCCGGATTGTTTTCCAGACCGTCATGTGCCTTGTTTCGCCCGTTCTCGTCCGGTACCGCTGTCGGCGCTTCATCCGTTGACGAGAGCGTGCACTTGCAGTTCCACCGGTCCCCCGGCCTGTGCACGTTCCAGAACGGATCATCGACGGGGCGTATGGTTCCCCAGAACACGCGGTGGTCCGCTCCCGGGTGTACGGATGTCGAGGGCATCCATTTGAGGTTCGGCAGGATATCCTTCTCCCGCTCGAACTGTCTCCAGTCGGCCGCCTGATGCGCCCGTATGACTGCCGTGTCGTATTCGGTACGCAGCCAGTCTACCATCTGGTGGTCCGCTATGGGCATGGCGAGTTTCAGCCACTGTTCAAACGGCCTTAAATTGCCGTTTTCGTCCAGCAGTAGTGCCGCCATGTCGTTTTGTGCCCGATGTACCTTGAACGCGGCAAATACGGCGTTGTTCGTCCGTATTTCGCGGTAGAAGTCATAATCCGGATCATCGGGCTTTCGTACTCCGAACCCCTTGTCGGTGGCTTTGTTCATTGTTTTCCACGTGGCCTCGAACAGGTTCTCCTCGATGTCGGTCATGGGATGGAAATCCTTGCTGTATATGTTCTTCAGGGCTTTCCCCAGTACCTCCTCATCAAAAGAAAACACGTTTTCCACCTGCTTGTTTTCCAACCGGTAGAGGTCGTTCATCACCATTCTAAAGCTGCCCCGTCTTTCCCCGGGGCTTTCGCGAAAAAACGTTTCAGCCAGTTATACGCGTTTTTAAGGGCGTTTTTCTTCTCTTTGGGAGCTTCTTTGCCGGTTTCCGGTATCTCCTCCTCTTCATCCTCCCGTTCCCCGGTGGTTGCCGCTTTCTCTTTCGCCTTCTGTATTTCGGCCGCTCCGGCTTCCTGCCGTTTTTTCAGTTCGTTGTAGTCTGTCGGCTTCTCGATCCCGAATTCCTCGTACAGATAATCGTCTCCCACCGGCAGGCCGAAGTTCGTACGCAGCTGGGTGAGGATGCTCATCTTCTTCTCCGGTTCGATGACTTTCTTTTCCGGGTAGCAGAACTCGCCGCCGGTGGTGTCTATCCCGAGCATGGCGAATATGTCGGTCATGTTGTAGTTGAGCACGTCCAGGATGTCCTGCCGGTCCGCCAGCGTGACCTTCTCCTCCACGTCCTTGTGGACGGTTCCGAGTGCCTGTGTTCCCTTGTCCGATGCCTCGGTGGTGAGCGTGTTCCCGAGGAACAGTTTCGATATCTCGCTGTTGCACCGTTCGCAGAGCTTGTCATACAGGTCGGAGCTTCCGGTCTTGTTCGCCGCTTCCCTGAGTTCCATCATTGTTTCCTGGGCGTGCACGAATACCGACATGCTTCCGGTACTTTCCGCGTCCGCCAGCGCCCTCTGCCGTGCCTCGTCGTCATCCGTGGGGTATGTGTATTCCCGGATGGGTGCGCCGAACACTTCCGCGAACTGTGCCCAGTCCGCCACGTCGTTCCGCTTGTATATCACCCATACGGCCGCCTTTGCGAGCATCCCGAGCTCTTCCGGTTCCCCGATGAACAGCAGGTCGGGGTATTCGTCCCAGGATGTTCCTGTGGTGTCCGTCTGGTGGCGCAGTATGAGCCTGCGCACCGGATCCACATGCTTGCGCGGTATCCGGTCATAGTTTACCCATTCCCCTTTGCGGTAGAACTGTACGAGCGTGAACCCCCAGAATTTCGCGTCCAGGATGTCGCCTATGAGGCGCCGGAACCACGGGGAGCGTATCTGTTCGTTTACCGCCTTGTCCGGCTTTCCGTTACGTCTGAACTCGATGACGGAGGAGAGCACGGCGTTTTTCCGTTTCTCGATGACACTTGTCAGGTGCGTGTCCATGAGAATGTCCTCATACAGGTCGTATAATCTGAACCTTCTGGAGTAATCCACGTTCTCGAAGGCCCGTATGGCCAGCATATAATCCGCTATGTCTATGCCGAAGCGTTTGGGTTGTGTCAGTATGATGGTTGCGGGTCCTTTCTGCCCGGGCCTCGGCAGGTTTCCGCTTTTGGTTATCTTTCCGGCCCTTTTCTGTCTTTTGCTCATGTTACCAGTGGTTTACACGTTTACGATTGCTTTTGATAAGGAAATTTGATTTTGCCGCCCTTGTCTCTTCGGGAAGCAGGGGCAGCCCGTCCGCGGATATCTCTTCGGCCGCTACCGCCCTGAGCCATTCGACGGCCCTTTCGTAGCGTTCCTTGCGCAGGGGTGAAAGGTTCCTCGGGTTGTGGATGCTGAAAATATGGTACACTGCGATGTCTATGGCCATCATCAGCACGAGCTGGCTCCGTTCGTCTCCGGTCCGGGTGAATATCCTGTCACAGTCATAGCGCTTGGAGAGGTAGCACCGCATCTCTTCGACGGCCCGGTCCTCGCATATCTCCACGACGGCATTGTCCTCCCTTGTCAGCGCGTCCAGTATCTCGCGGTGGATGCTCGCGTCGTAATCTGTAAGTTCTATAAATTTGCTCATGTGGGTAAAGTATTAAAGTTTACAGTCTGTACTTGTTGTGCGCCCGCATCTTCCTTGTGGAGATGACGGCCGGTTTTTCGGCCTGGTGCGCCTTGCGGTCTATGATGCGGTTTCCTCCCTCCACGCAGTCGGGTCCGTCCGCCGGATACGTCAGCATGAGGTTGAAGAGGCTGAACTGGTCGGTGAGCAGCTTCATGTGCGGGTTGTCCTTTTCCGCCTCGTTGAAGATGAGGTTCCCTTCGCTGTTGAGGGGTTCCAGGTTTGTCTCGATACGTGTGGCCTTGTCCGTTTTCTTCTCCTCGTCCCCCTGGATGTAGAGGGATATCTTCCTTTGCCGGCGTATGCGCCTGATGATGGGCTGGAACACCTGCTGGAAAAAAGGGTCCTGCAACTTGTTGTTCTCCATGTAGCAGTACACGTTCGTTTTCCCGTTCACGAATTCCAGCAGTCTGATGTACCATTCGATAAACGTGGCGTTTGTCTCCCTTCCGAGGAACCCCTTGATGACGTAGAGCTTTCCGGCCAGTTTGCCGAGCAGGAACACCGCCTTCGTGGAGCTCTTCTTCGTCTTGTTCTCGCCGGGCGCGGGGTCGCCGTAGATGACCAGGAACTTGAACTTCGAGAGCGCCGGCACTTTCCCGTAGATGATGTCCTTGAATATCTCTCCCTCGGCTACCGGGTTGTTGAAGAACTCCTTCTGTCGTGCCGCCGCGCTGACCAGCGAGAGGAAGAGGTCTATATCCTCTTCCGAGTTTTTCTGCGGCCACACAGAGACTCCGTTCCTGTCGCGTATGTTGATGATGTCCACGTGCCCGATGCCCTTTTCCTTCAGTTCCGTGGCCTTTTCAATGGCCCTTTTTATGCAGCAGTCCGCTGCGATGATGTTCCCGTTGAAGAGTATGCGGTAGTTTCCCGATACGGACATGGTCGGTATCAGGGCTTCCTCCAGCCATTTCCATTTTGTCTTGATACGTTCCGGGTTCCGGCATTCCTCGTCGGTATCGATATCGTCCACCAGGATGAAGTCCGGCCGGAAGTTCTTGTTACGGGTACCGCGCGGTGACTGTCCGGCCCCGATGGCCCGGAAAGAACATCCCGCCATGATGGTGAATTCCCCCGTTTCCCAATATCCGGGTTTCTTCTGCATCCCGTAATCCTGGATGATTCTTTGGTTTTCCTCGAAGTTGGCCATGAAAGGAAGCAGGAGCCTTTGGGCGTTGTCCTGCGAGTTGGAGATCAGCAGTACGTTGCGTACTTTTCCTGTAATTGCCAGTTTTGAGATTTCCATCATGGACCGTGCGGACTTCGCCAGCTCCCGCGACCATGCGCGTACCTCGTACCACCGGTTGTTCCTTGTCAACCTTCTGGTGGCTTTCTTGTGGAAGTCCGCCGCCTCGCATGAATAGTACATGGCGAAGTAATACCGGAACCACTCCTCGTCATCCTTTTCGAGCCTTTCCCTGCGTGCGCGTATTTCCGCTTCCGTGTCCGAGGGGTTGATGTCCGAATTCTCGCGTATGGATGCGATCAGTTCCTCCCATTCGACAAGTGCCGTGCGGTCCTGCGGTGTAAGTCTTTTCTTTGCCATGGTTATGAGACTTTTGATTTTACGAACGCGTCAAGCAGCGGCGTCACTTCTTTCGCCTGCGTGGGGTCGGACGCGCGCAGCCATTTAAGCAGGTCGGAGAATACGGATATGATGTCCGAGAGCCCGACTTCCGTCTCCATCTTCTTGATGGCGTTCGACAGTTTGGATATGGTGTCGGCTTCGGCTGTGTTCGGGAAGCGTTCCCCCGCCGGTCTGGCCATGATGGCGTTGTTGAGCTCGGCCAGCTGGCGGTACAGGCTTTTCAGTTGCTCCTCGCGTGTGATGGTGATGGATGTCTTGAGCATCTCCCATCCGTTCTTGCCTATCCAGTTGTTCACCGTGATGCGTGACACCCCCACGCGTTCGGCTATCTCCTGCTGCGTGAGGTTCTCTTTCAGGTAGAGCGTCTTCGCCCATTCCCTTTTTTGCTGCATGCTTAGTTCGGTCATATTTCCTCCTTTTTTACGTGCAAAATTGATAAGGAAAAGGGGCGGAAAAAAACGCGTGCCGCATGATGACACTTTAAAACTTCATGACAGCGTTTTAAACTGAGTGTGATGAATATGCGGTTTGAAAAACGGCTTTAATCCCCCTAATTTCGCACCGTGAACTTCGCGGGGAACACCCGCCTAAAAGACTATATAAGCATGAAAAAGTTTTTCAACATCATACCCGGGGAAGACGCCTGTTGTATCCTCCTTTACGGTGACATCGGTGATTATGACGGCAATGTGCGCAGCGGGGATATCGCCCGCGAGCTTCTGGAGGCCGAGGCCTTGTCCGGCAGGATTGACGTTCGTATCAACAGCAACGGCGGCGAGGTGTATGCGGGCATCGCCATTTTCAACGCCCTGAAAAACAGCAAGGCTGACATCACCATTTACGTGGACGGCATCGCCGCCAGCATGGCCTCCGTCATCGCCCTTTGCGGCAAACCGGTACAGATGAGCCGTTATGCCCGTCTGATGCTTCACAGTGTCCAGGGAGGCTGTTACGGCAACAAGGAGGAGATGCGGGGGTGCATCCGCGAGATCGAATCGCTGGAGGACACCCTTTGCGAGATGTATGCCGCCCGCATGGGAAAGGACAAAGAGGAAATCCGCTCGTTGTATTTTGACGGCAAAGACCACTGGCTGCGTGCCGATGAAGCGCTGGCGCTTGGTCTTATTGACGGTATCTATGATGCCGACCCCCTTCCGGAGGACAGTACCCCTGAACAGGTATTCCAAATATTCAATAACCGGCTGCACAAGCCACAAAACAAGAGTAACATGAATTTAGACGAACTGAAGAAACGTCCGCGGTTCAAGAACTGCGTGACAGATGACGATTTTCTCCGTGAAGTCGGGCTTCTGGAAACGGAAGCCGGGAAAGTTCCGGGCCTTGATGCCGAAGTCACCCGCCTGAAGGGTGAGTTGAAGGAGTTCCGGGACAAGGCGGATGCGGATGAAGCCGCCGCCCGTAAGAAACTGCTTGATGACGCGGAGAATGACGGGCGTATCGACGCCACCACCCGCCCCATCTATGAGAACCTTTTGTCCAAGGACCGCGAAAACGGGGAAAAGGCGCTGGAGAAACTCTCCCCGAAACGTAAAGTCATGACCGACCTGCGTGTGAACCCGACAAATGAAAGTCCCTGGAACAAGCGCATGACCGAGATTAAGGACAAGTTGAAACATTAATAAAAATATTTGCTATGGCAATAGTAGTAAGAAACACCAACTACAACGGTGAGGTACTGGAGAAGATCCTGGTACTCGCCTGTACCGGGAACGACCTTGTGGAAAAAGGCCTGATCATGGTGATCCCCGGCGTCGAGAAGAAAATCAGCCTGCCGCGTATCAAGACCGGCAAGATGCTCCAGAAACGCAAGGAGAACCCGGGCCTGGAGGATTCGAAGGGTAACTTCAATTACTCGGAGAAGTCCCTGGATCCGGAGGATTTCATGGCGTTCACCACTTTCAACCCCCGCGCTTTCGAGCATATCTGGCGCAAGTGGCAGCCGAAAGGCAACCTTGTGTTTGCCGAACTTCCTCCCGAAGCCCAGAACACGCTGCTTGATGAACTCAGCAAGAGTGTGAAATTCGAGTTGGGCTGGCATTACATCAACGGCGAGTTCGGGAGTGATGACGACCACCTTTTTAACGGTATCCTGACACAGGCTGCCAAGGACTCGGACGTGATAGTGGTCCCGGCTCCTGCCGATACTTCCATGATCGGCAAGTTGAAGGCTGTCCGCAAGGCCATTCCGAAAGCCCTGCGCGAGAACCCGAACCTGCGTATCCTGATGAGCATCGATGACTTTGACAAGTACGATGACGAACTGACCGAACGCGAGTACAAGAATACGAGCGAGACGGACATCAACAAGAAGCGTTACAAGGGTATCACCATCGAGACGCTGAACTCCTGGCCTGATGACCTTATCGTGGCCACGCTCTGCTCGATGAGCGCCGACGGCAACCTTTTCGCTGGTGTGAATCTCCAGGACGACGAGGAGGTGATCCAGATTGACAAGTGGATGAACTCCAGCGAGCTGTACTTCTTCAAGCTGCTTATGAAGGCCGACACGGAAATCGCCTTCGGTGAGGAGTTTGTGGTGCTTGACACCCGTACCGACCCGGTGTTCAAGGCGGTGGAACGTACCATTTCAGCCGACCCTTCCGCCCTTTCGTTCAAGGCCGCAGGTGAGAGCAAGTATGTGACAGTCACTGCATCCGGTGATTATAGTGTGACATCCGTCCCTGCCGGTTTTACGGCGGTCGGTACCGATGACGGGCTGAAAATTACCGCCGAGGTGAACAGTAGCGGCAAAGCAGTATCCGGTACGCTTGTGGTAAGCCTGGACGCTGATCCGGAAAAGAAGGTTGAAATAGCGTTGTCCCAGGTGGCCGCTGATGACGAGGAAGGCGGTGCGTGATGGGCAGGCTGAAGTATCTGGTCATTCATTGCACGGCTACGCCTGAAGGGCGTGAAGTCAGTGGCGCAGAGATTCGCGCCTGGCACACGAACCCGGTATCCAAGGGTGGCCGCGGCTGGAAACAGGTCGGGTATACTGACTTGTTCCATCTGAATGGCGGCGTGGAACGCCTGGTGGACAACAACGAGGACGCGAACGTGGACCCTTGGGAAATCACCAACGGCGTGGCCGGCTATAATTCCGTCAGCCGTCATATCGTGTATGCCGGCGGTGTAGCCAAAGACGGCAAGACCCCGAAGGACACGCGTACGGCGTGCCAGAAGCGTGCGCTTGAGAAGTACGTGAAAGACTTCCACCGCCGTTTTCCTGATGTGCGTATCGTGGGGCATAACGAACTGGCGGCCAAAGCCTGCCCCAGTTTTGACGTGCGTAAGTGGCTTGTTTCAATAGGTATCAGACAATAATAAACGGCAAGAAGATGGACACCCTGATAAATTTTTTAATGTTCGCCCTCCCCGGCGGTTTTGTCGGAAGCATCTTCACCTGGCTGTTCGGCCGGCGCAAGCGTGACAACGACATGCTGTCCCAGCTTCAGGCGTCCATCAACCTGCTGAGTGAGGAGAACCGCAAGATTCTGGAGGAGAACGTGCAGCTCCGGCGCGAGAATGCCGACCTGAAAGCGAACCAGGAGGAGATGATCCTGAAGCTGTCGTGCCTGACGAAAGAGGTCGAGCGGTTAAGAAAAGTAATAAGTAAACAATCGGTAAATGATGAAAGACAGAATCCGGGGGTGGACCCCCGTAATCCTATTATTGCTCGCCGTGTTCCTGCTGGCAGGATGCGGCACGTCCAAAGAGAGCCGGAACCTTCAGAGACAGGGCACGGTGCGGGCGGAGAGAATGACAGACAGCGCCGCCGTGTCCGCGGACGTGGCAGTAACAGCGGTGCGCAAAATGCAGGATCTTTTGGCGGACCGCCGGAGTTCGACCCTGATGCAGGAACCGGTTCCGGCACAGGAGGCGACTTTGACGATTCCCTTTCAGAACCTCCTTGACCTTCCCGAGGGTGCCGGTTACCGGCACCGGGACGGGCGTGCCTCGGTCGATATCCGCAGGCAGGGGGATTCCCTGGCAGTCACCGGGCATTGCGATTCGCTCATGCGGCGCTGCCTATTCTATGAAGAAGAAGTTTTTCGAAGGCAGGTCCGGGAAGACAGCCTGCTGCAAACAGTTGAGTTCTATAAGCAGGAACTTGTGCGTATTCGTAGCGAAACCGAACAGGACATAACAGAGGTCAAAACGGAGTTCAAACAACGTTTTAACCCCGTTAAAATCTCCCTCATTGCCTTTATCGCCGGTATGGCATCCGGCATAGTATTAACCGTTTTAATAAAGAGACGACTGTATGAAAAATAACAAGAATTTCATTTATGGCATCGCCGTCGTTACGTTCGGTGCCATGACTATCGGCTGGATCGAGAAGGGCAGCTGGGACTGGGGCGGCACGAAGCCCGAGAGTGTCGATGTCGAGGCCGAGCAGGTTCCCGACGCCCCCGTCCTGACATTGCTCCAGAAGAACGGGCAGGTATCGCCCACGTTCAACCTTATCCAGCTGGACTATAAGAATATCAAGGCCGTTTTGGGCGGCACGCTTGTAGGTCCGGCGGATGCCCCGACCGGCTGGAAGGCCCCGACCGAACTGGTGAACCTTTCGGGTCCGTGGACCATCAAGTTCGTATCCGGGCAGACGATGTCCATCCCGAACGGTACGATCCTTGCGAACCTCGGCGGGAAGCTGACGCTGACGGAGGTTTCCAAGCTGGAATGCCAGCTGAAGGTGAACAAGCCGGAGGACGGCTCTTCCCCTTACGAAATCAATGACACCGCGGCAGTGGAGGGCTAACGCATGGACGAGCGTGAAGCGAGAGAGGTGCAGAGGGAGGCATCCGAGGCATTGCTTGACCTGGGTGTCTCCCTTCCCCTGAAGGAATGGCGCCTGCCTTTCATGAAACGCCCCGTGCGGTGGCGCGTGACCATGCGCCGCCCGCGCCTTGCCGGGCAGATATGCATCGTGAGGCTGTACCTCTCGATGGGTGTCTCCCCCGAGGAGGTTTCCGCCTTTGCCGGGCGTGAGCGGCTGGAGTTCCTGGCACGGAACGGCGTCAAGGTTTCCCGCATGGTGGCCCATACCCTCTGCCGCGGCCCGGTGAGCCGGCGGCTTCTTGTCCGCCCCGTGGCATGGTTCCTGCGTGAGGCCGTGGAGCACCGTTTCCTGCTGGGCGCCCTGGAGAAGTTCATCAGCCTGATGGGGAGCGAGTCTTTTACGAGTATTATCAGCTCGATCGATCGGGCGAACCCGATGAAGTTGAGAATGAGCCAAAGAAGGAAGGGGAGTTAAGGACCGAGTTTGAAGGTTCCCATAGCCCCTTCGGTTTTATCTGGAACATCGCGAGCGCCACCGGCTGGACGGTGGAGTACATCCTGGAGAAGGTGAACTACCAGACGCTCATCCTGATGCTGTCCGACGCCCCGCGTTACGTCCGCCGGTCAGCAGCTGACTCCAAGGTTCCGCAAAGTGGTGGCGGTGGGATTGATCCGGAAGCCGCCGCCCGTGAAGCCGGCGACATAGTGAATTTTTACCAAAGCAATTTAGAACTGTAAACGATGAAGCCCGTAGAAATCGAATTCCTGATGAAGGACAACCTGACGGGGGGCCTTGACAAGGCCGGCCTTGCCGTCGATATCCTTGCCGAGAAATCGGAGAAGGCCGCCGCTGCCATCAACGCCCGTATTTTAGAGCAGCGCAAGGTCATCGACCGGGTGAATTCCGACCTGCACCGGATGGAAACGCAGCTCCAGAACATGAAGCCCGGCCCGGCGCAGGCGGAACTTGCCGCCGACGTGGCGGCCTGCCGCAAGGTCCTGGATGAGGAGCGTGCCGCCCTTGAAGGGCTTGAAAAGGAGCACCGCGAGGCGGAGAAAAGCGTCCGGAACCTCCGTAAGGAGTACGAGCGTATCTCCCTGGAGGAAGAACGCGCCGCCGCCGGCAGCAAGAGCCTGACCGACAAGATCCGGGAGCAGAAGGAAGTCATCGGGCAGATTGAAAGCGACATCAAGTCGCTGGAGAAAGCCTACCAGGGGGCCGCACCCGGCAAGGCGAAGGTAGCCGCTCTGGATGAACTGAACGCCGCGAAGAAAGCGCTTGAAGAGGAAAAGGGCGCCCTTGCCGGGCTCCAGGCTGAACAGGAGAAGACGCGTGCAAGCAGCAAACGCCTTTCCATGCAACTGCGTGAGCTCCAGGACAACATGGCCCGCATGCGTCTGGAAGGGAAACAGGACACCGAGGAGTACCGGAAGATGGCAGCGGAAGCCGCCAACCTTTCCGACACGCTTGCCGACCTGAACACCCAGACGAAAATCCTCTCGCACGATGACGCGAACCTCCAGGGATTCATGTCCGGCGTGAGCGGCCTTGCCGGTCTGTTCACCACGGCCACCGGCGCGCTGTCGCTTTTCGCCTCGGAGAACGAGAACCTGGCGAAAATACAGACCCGCGTCCAGAGCGTGATGGCCATCACGATGGGGCTCCAGCAGGTGTTCAATACCCTGAACAAGGACTCCGCCTTCCGCCTGGTGACGGTCGTGAAGATGAAGAACCTGCTGACAGCCGCCAATACCCGGCTGGCTGTCGCCCTGGGCATTTCCACCGGTGCCGCGCAGGCCCTGATGGCCACGCTTACGTTGGGTCTTTCAGCCGTAATAACGGGAATTATCGTCCTTTGGGATAAATACAGTGACGCGCAGGAAAAAGCGGCGGAAAAAGCGAAAGAACGGGTAAAAATCGAGAGTGACGGCCGCGCACAGATGCTCAAGACCCGTTTCGAGATCGAGAGCACGCTGGCGAGCCTGAAGAAGTTCACCGGCACGAAGGACGAGGAGAAGTCCAAGGTGGAGGAACTGAACCGCAAGTACGGCGAGAGTTTCGGGTATTACGACACGATCGCCCAGTGGTATGACATCCTTCAGAAAAAGGGTGAGAAATACATCCAAATGCTTTTCCTCCAGGCCAAGGTGCAGAGCCTGGTGAACAAGGCCACCGAGGCTGACGAGAAGGTGAACGAGATCAAGGCCAGCAAGCCGGAAGACGTGGACGGCTCGATGGGCTGGTTCGCGCGCATGGGGCTTTACATGGCCCAAAGCGAGTCGTACGGACGGGTGGACGCGCAGTCCATGATATCGGAGTATAACGAGAAGGCGAAGGAAAAGGCCGTACGTGAGGCCGAGGAAGTCCGCGACGGCTACCTGGCTGAAGCCCGGAAGCTCCAGGAGGAATATCTGGATATCGGCAAGGAGTTCGACCTGGGTGACCATGCCAAACCCGACCCGAATGCCGCCAAAAAGGAGAAACAGTCGGAAGAGCAGCGTGCCTCGGAACTTCTGAAGCTCCAGATGAAGAACCGCCAGGCGGAAATCGACCTTCTGAAGGAGAGCGGCGAGAAACGCCGCCGCCAGATCCGCCTGAACTATGACAAGGAGATCGCCGAACTTGCCGCCCAGGAGAAGAAGTGGAAGGACGCGCAGAAGGGTAAACTGACCGGTGAGCAGGAATCCACCCTGAAGGAGGCGCGGGAGAAGGCCGCGGCGGCACGTGACGGCGACCTGGCAAAGGTGACCAGGGAAGAGAACGACGCCGCCCGCCAGTCGATGCTCGACTACCTGAAGGAATATGGTACGTACCAGCAGAAGAAGCTGGCCATCGCCCAGGAGTACGCGGAGAAGATCCGCCGTGCGCAGGAGGAGGGGAACTACAATGAGGTATTGCGCCTTGGCCGCCAGCAGAAAGAAGAAACGGCTGCCGCCGAGATTGCCAGTCTGAAGGCGGATATCGACTGGGACGGCCTTTTCGGCAATTTCGGGGGGCTGCTTGAAGAGCAGCTGCGCCCCACGCTGGTGAAGCTGCGGAAGTATGCCGCCTCCGACGAGTACCGGAATGCCGGTGCCGAGGACAAACAGGTGATCAGCGAGCTGATCGCGAAGCTGGAGGACCGGAGCGCGGGCGGTATTAACCGGAACATGTTCAAGGACGTTTCCCGTGACCTTTCCGCCTACCAGACGACGCTGCGTGAGCTGACAGAGGCCAAGGAAAGGGAGAAGGCCGCCGCTGACGCTTTGGTGGTGGCGCAGGAAAAACAGAAGAAAGCCGCTGAAAGCGGTGACCCCTCCGCCATGAAGGAAGCGGAAGAACTGGTGGCTACCGCGCAGGAAGCTTTCGACGCCGCCTCGGCGAGCGTGGCCACCCTGACAGAGGCGAACGACAAGGCGGCGCAGGACCTGCGCACGTCCAGCACGAACGCCGTTTCATCCCTTACCGGGCTTGCCGAGGGGCTCCAAAGCCTGAAGTCCGGTTCCCTTGCCGGCGTGGCCCAGGGGCTCGGCAAACTGGGCGAGGCGACGAAGAACATGGGCGGTGTGATGGGTACGGTAGGCAGTACCCTTGCCGAGACGTTTTCAAACGGCGGCATCATCGGGCAGATCATCGCGGCGGTGCTTTCCATCCTTGACGTGCTGAAGGAAGGAATCGGTACGCTGGTAAGCGGTATTCTTGATTCCGTGCTCGGTGCGGTGAACGGTATCCTGGAGAACATCCTTTCCGGTGAACTGTTCACGCAGATCGGCAGCTCGCTTTTCTACGGGGTGAGGGACATCCTGGACACGGTGACCTTCGGCCTGTTCTCCTCGCACGGCAATGCCAGGGAGGTGAACGCGTTGGTGGAGCGGCTGACCGAATCGAACAAGTATCTGACCACCGCCATCGAGAAGCTGACCGACGAGATGGCCAGCTCCGGCGGCGCACGTTCCACCGAGTACTACCGGAGCGCCTACGAGAAACAGCAGCAGAAAATCGAGAACGACCGCCAGATGCTCGCGGCAAAGATGGGATACCACAGTTCACATCACTCGAACAACTACTACATCGGTAAGGCCATGGGTAGCGGTGACTGGGACACGGTTTCCGCCTACCTGGGCAAATCGGTGCGGGATACCGCTTCCCTCTGGAGCCTTTCCCCCGAGGAACTGGCGCGGCTCCAGGAACTTCCCGACATCTGGGAGAAACTCCATTCGGGCAAGTACGACCAGAGCCAGTGGCTTGACGAGTACGTCTCTGACGCGAACACGCTGCTGGAACTCCAGAGGCAATGGCAGGAAGCCATCACGGACACCTCTTTCGACGGTATCCGTAGCGGCATGAAGGATCTGCTGAAGGATTTCGAGACGGACTCGAAAGACGTGATCGCGAGTGTGGACGAGTTCATGGAGAACGCCATCCTGAAGTCCATCGTGAACGGCACCTATTCGGACGAGCTGAAGAAATGGCAGGAGACGTTCGCCGAGTTCATGAGCGACGGTATCCTGTCGAAAGAGGAAGCCGACACGTTGCGCACCCGGTACTCGGACATTTTCGAGCGTGCCCGTGCCAAGAAGGAGGAGATGTTTGACACTGCCGGCATCACGGAGGAGGGCAAAGGCACGTCACAGACCGGCCGCGCCGGCGGCTTCTCGGCCATGTCGCAGGACCAGGGCACGAAGCTGGAGGGCATGTTCACTTCGGGCCTGAACCACTGGGTAAGCATTGACGAGAAGACCGAGGACGTGGCGGGCCGCATGGCCAGCGCCGAGGGACACCTGGCAAAGATCGCTGAGAATACCGGTAAAAGCGCCGGTTTCCTCGGCGAGATAAAGGAAGATATAAAACGAATCATACGTGACGGACTAAGAATGAAATCATCATGAGCATGGAACCAATCATGGGCGGGCTGTTCCTTATCAACGGCACCGATATCTGGACGGAGTACGGCGTATTCCTGACCGAAGAGAAGCGCGGCGGGCGTGACAACCTGAAGGCCATCCTTGCCGCGAGCAAGACGAAAGCGCACACCGCCGTGGACATACGCGAGGAGAACGGGGAGAAATATTCCGACATCCTGACAGTGGCCAACGAGGCGCGCGACATCACGCTGGCCTTTGCCCTGTATGCCCCGGGTAAAGGGGAGTGGCTGAAGAAATACATGTCCTTCATCTCCTTCCTGAAAACCGGCGACAAGGGGTGGCTCTCGCTGTATTTCCCGCAGCTGGAGCTGACGCTTCGCGTACATTACCTGGATTGCCCCGGCTTCACCCCGCTGACCTACCTCTGGAAGGAAGGCGTGCAGGCCGGCCGCTTCAAGGTGAAATTCCGCGAACCCGAACCAATCATTTAAACAACGTTCAAACACCATTCGAACATGCTTTTAACGGTATATGACAGTAACAGGCAGGCGAAGGCGGTCCTTTCCCCGGACGACAGCTCGACGCAGGTGAAGGCGATCCAGTCGGACAATATCCTGACACTCTCCTTTACCCTGTACGAATATGTGGCGCTTGAGGTGAACGACTACGTGGATTTCGAGAGCGAGCGCTACTGGCTCCAGGAGCGTTACCTTCCGGATGAACGCAGCACGCAGGAGTGGAAATACGACGTGAAGTTCTACGGCATCGAGAGCCTGATGAGACGTTTCCTCGTCCTGAACGTGGTGGACGGCGACCCGGAACCGGTGTTCACGCTGACCGCCCCGCCCCGGGAACACATGGCCCTGATCGTGAAGTCCATCAATGACGGAATGGGTGGTGTCACCGACTGGAAGGTGGGCCGCGTGGAAGGCACCGAGAACGTGGTTATCGACTACGAGGGGAAGTACTGCCCCGACGCGCTGAAGGAACTCGCCGGCAAGGTGCCGGGCGCCGAGTGGTGGGTGGAAGGCCAGACTGTGAACCTATGCCGTTGCGAACACGGTGAGGAGGTTACCCTGTCCTACGGCAAAGGGCTGACGGAACTTTCCCGCGACAGGGCCGACGGCGCGAAGTTCTACACCCGCCTGTTTCCGATCGGCAGTTCCCGGAACATCGACCCGGAAAAATACGGCCACAGCCGCCTCCAGCTTCCCGACGGTGCCAAATACGTGGATGTGGACACGGACAAGTACGGCATCCACCACCACTACGAGAAGGACGCCTTCGCGGATATTTATCCCCGTCGCGTGGGTACCGTGACCTCTGTACGCAGCGCGCAGGTGACGGATGAGAACGGCAACCCTTTCGTGATCTGGTATTTCCGGGATGACACGCTGAACTTCGATCCCAACGCTTACGAACTTGCCGGCAAGGTGAAACGTGTCTCCTTCCAGGAAGGTGGTGAACTTGCCGGTCTTGGCGAGGAAGAGGACGGCACCTACTATTTCGAGGTGAACTTCGACAGTGACACCCGCGAGTTCGAGATCATCACCATCTGGCCGTATGACGACGACACGCAGCTTCCTGGTGACCGCCTTGTCCCGAAAGCGGGTGACAGGTATATCCTCTGGAATATCTGCATGCCTGACGAATACTATGCGCTTACCGAGGAGGAATACCTGACGGCGGTGAACAGGTACAACGCGGAGAACGCCGTCGACGTTTCCGTGTACAAGGGCCCGACGGACCACGTGTATGTCGAGCGTAACGGAATAGACCTTTACCCGGGCCGCCGCGTCCGGTTGGAAAGCACGGAGTATTTCCCGGAAACGGGCTACCGCTTGAGCCGTATCACGAAAATCACGCGGAAGGTGGCGCTCCCCTCACAGATGGACCTCGAAATCGGTGACGCGCTTTCCACCGGCGTGATGGAAAGCCTGAAGGGGAGTATCGAGGAGGTGAGGAATTATACCAGAACGGCCGGCGCGAACCTTCCTGACATCATAAGGAGCTGGGATAACACGCTTCCCACCGACAACAACCTTTTCTCGGCCAGAAGAAGCCAGGCGGAGTTCATCAGCAAGAAGAAGGCCGACCGTGCGAAAAAGAAAATCACCTTCGAGGAGGGCGTCGGCATCGGTCCGGAGGAGAACGGCCACATCGACGGCAAGGGCAACGCCGAACTGCTGACCCTTGTCGTGCGTGAGCTTCTTCGCAGCCCCAAGTTCGTGGACGGCCTTTTGGGTGAGGGCTGGCAGTTGTGGATGGAGGACGCCCTTTCGCACCTTACCATCGACAAGCTGACGGTGCGCCAGGTCATGGTGGTGCTGGAACTGCTTATCGAGAAGGTTCGCAGCGTGGGCGGCCAGCTCTGTGTGTCCGCGGCCAATGGCAAGATAAAGACCGCCGTTTTGGAGGACGGCTTTTATAAAATCACCTTCGAGCAGGCGAATACCTTCCGGGCGCATGACCTGATGCGCTGCGCTACGTTTACCGGCGGGAACCTGAAAGGCTACTGGGTGGAGGTTGC
>NZ_GG774707.1:140398-142567 GCF_000162515.1 Bacteroides sp. 1_1_14
TTCGGAACTTCCCTTCCTGCCCCCGGTGACGAATGTGTGCTGATGGGTAATACGGAAAACCCGTTGCGCCAGAACCTGATCCTGATATCCGCCACCGAGGACGGGCAGCCCCGCATGGACGTGATGGACGGCGTGAAGGCGAAAAACTTCACCGGCTGCCTTCGTGCCCGCCTGGGTAACCTGGACGGCATCAGCGACGACTGGTTCCCGGCCGACAACCAGCCGCACGGCAACGGCCTTTACAGCGACAACGCCTATCTGCGCGGGACATTCCTTTTGGTGACAGGCGAGGATATCAAGACAAAATTCGAGATCGTCGAGGGACGTATCACCAGTGTGGTGACCGCTCTGCGCCAGGACTTCGCCACCGATCGCGGGTATCTGAATAACCCCGCCTTTGATGACGGCCTTATGAAATGGAACACGGAAAACGAGACGGTGTTCTTCCTTGTGGGTAACCGCTGGGTCTGGGCGAACGGCAATGTGCTGACGAAGAAGGGTGACGGCGCGAGCGTGACCGAGGATGACGGCCGTAAGGTCGTGCGTATCCGGGGTAAGTACATTCTCCAGAAACGTGAGAACCTGAAAAGCATCCCCTCCATGCCTGAAAACGGCAGCGGGGAGAAGGAAGCCGTCCCGGTGTACCTGACCTTCTTTTACCGTTGTGCGGTCGGTGGAACCCTGCGGGTGGAGTTCGTGGGTGTTGACAAGACGGGGTTCGCCAACTTCAACAGCATGGAAGTGGAAGAGGAACTGCCCGCGACTGACGGCTACGTGCAATATACCTGTAGCGGTCTTTGGAACGGTACGGGAGACTTCAAGCTGTCTTTCACCGGGGACATCTACCTGTACATGCTCATACTCTCTACCGACCGCGTGGAATCGCTGGCGCACCGTTATAAAACACTTTTCGAGCAGTCGGAGCGTCTGGTGAAGATTTCGGCGGCTGTCTTTGATAAGGACGAGAATATGTTGGAAGAGACAGGTCTGATGGTTACTTCCAAATATTCCGGGTTATATGCCATTGACGGCGACGGAAATTTAAAATCCCTTGTTGGTGTCGGCGGTGACGGTATAAAAATCAAAGGCGACTGCATTACCCTTGAGGGGCTTGTTACGGCTAACAATAATTTTAAAATTTTGCAAGATGGTAGTATTGAGACGCGCAATGCAAAAATATACGGGACCGTTCATGCCCAAGATGGCAAGATCGGCGGTTTTACGATAGAGTCCGGCCGTTTGTTCTGGAAAGCGGGTGATTATTTCGGCAACGATTCCCGCAGTTTGAAACTCGGAGTGTCCCAGACCGATATGGATGGGGTTGTGGATGTCGCTTTCAATGCCGCCACTCAGGGGCGGTTCGGAGTGAAGGTTGTCGGTTCCAATACGGGCGGTGCCGCCATTTATGCTTCCAGCAAATCATCCGGACAAAGTTACCCGGTAAGTGCCAATTCTTATGCCGGCTTTTTTGACGGGGGCGTACATGTGAACGGTGCGGTATATTGTGGCGACATCCTTTCGAACAATTATGGTACGGAATGGACTTTGGGCAGTGACGGGACCTATACTTACCGGAAGGGTGTTTCCGGGACTTTCAGATGGTCTGTGAAGAATGATTTTCTAACTAATAATTATACCCTTGAAGTTGTCAATGGTATTGTTGTCAAAATGTCGGGTATTTAATATCATGTAATTATGAAGGTAAATTTTAATGCGGATTTTAAGGATTTTAATGGTGAACCCCTGCTGGTTGATGGCAACCCGCAGGTAATCGGTCATATCGTGGCCCAGTGCCTTTTCAACGGGACGGGTATTCGTCCGAGTGGCAATATGCAGACAGACAACGGTAAGAAGATGCGTGCGTATCACCTTTGTATGCGGATAATGGACACTGGCGGTGAGATTGAAATCACATCGGAAGATGCCGTGTTGATAAAGGAGGCTGTTTCCGGACTGACTCCCGGCTGTTACTCGCAGGTTGTACAACTGATAGAAAGATAAGGAGGATAATTTATGGCACTGACAGAATCTGAAAAGAATGAATTGAAGAAGGACATCCTGAACTCCATCAAGTCTGAGAGCCAGAGTGTCGATGAACTGGCCGAGGTCACCTCGCTGGACAATATCAAGAGCCTTCCTGCGATGCGCGGCCAGGAGGTCGTGCTTGCG
>NZ_GG774707.1:143716-148922 GCF_000162515.1 Bacteroides sp. 1_1_14
GACCCTTTACGTGGACGGCAAACAGCAGAACGCCCACACGGTCACCCGCAGCGGTACGACCAACAGCAGCTTCCCGCTCTCCATGTCCTCCCTGTCGGTAGGCCGGCATACCGTCCAGATGGTCGCCGAGATGGATGCCGGCGACGGCCTGACGCTCAAAAGCGAGAGCATCCATATCGATATCCTGAAGAGCGGCAGCAGCGTCCCCTACGTGGGGCTGATGGTCACCCACCGGGACGGTCGTATCCTTACCGGTGCCGACCACCTCTCCCCGGTCATCGAGGTGGGGCAGTACGAGAACTGCGAGTTCAAGTTTGCCGCCTACGATCCCGGTACCACCCCGGCGGGTGTGGGCATCTACAGGAACGGCACGCTTCTCCAGACGGTGAGCGTCCCGCGTACCGCCCAGACCTACCGGAACCGCTTCACGGAGCAGGGCCGGCAGCAGATGCAGCTGAAGGTCGGTGCCACCGCCTACACTTTCCACATTGACGTGGTCGAGAGCGGCATCGACATCAGCGAGGCCACCTACGGCCTTCAAGTGAAGCTTAGCCCGTCCGGCCGCAGCAACAGCGAGAGCGACCCGGCGCGGTGGGAGTATAACGGCGTGAAGACAATCTTCGAGGGCTTCGACTGGAGCAGCAACGGCTGGACGGGTGACAGCCTGAAACTGACGGGCGGGGCGAAGGCCGTCATCGGCTACCAGCTGTTCAAGGATGATGCCGGCGCCTCCGGCGCTACCATCGAGATGGAGTTCCGGGTATCGGGTGTGACGGACCGTCAGGGCGAGGTGATCAGCTGCATGGATAAGGGGAAAGGCCTTAGTGTCACGAGCGAGGAGGCGAGCATCAAGACCGGCACCATCCTGCACTACACGAACGAGGACGGTGAGGACGCGAGCCGTGAAATCAAGATCGGCACGAAGTTCGCCCCCGAGAAGTGGCTGAAGGTCGCCTTCGTCATCGGCAAACGCGGTGACGGGCGCCTGATGGAACTTTACGTGAACGGCAACCGTGCCGGTGCTGACATCTACGACAACAGCTACTACTTCCGCCAGGACACCCCGGCGGGCATCACCGTCGACAGCGCGTCCGCCGACGTGGAACTGAAGAACATCCGTATCTACAACCGTGCCCTGAGCGATGACGAAGTCCTGGAGAACCGGATGGTGGATGCCGGCAGCAGCGACGACATGATGCGCCTGTACGAGGAGAACGACATCCTGGGCGGCAGCGGCGACGTCGATATCGACAAGCTGCGCGCCAAGGGGAAGGGCGTGATGCGCATCGTCCGCAAGGGCGGCCTTGACGAGGTGAACGAGACGAACAACAAGAAGACCGACTTCATCGCCGACGTCTATTTCTGGTCCCCTTTCGGCAAGGAGTACGACTTCGTCCTCCGCGACTGCTACATCCGTATCCAGGGTACCAGTTCCACGAAATACCCGAGCAAGAACATCCGCATCTACTTCACCAAGGGCGGCGCGAACCTCAGTTTCGAGATCAACGGCGTCCCGGACCCCCTTGGCGGCAACAGGTACATGATGCGCCCCGGAAGCATCCCGATGGACCTGTTCTGCATGAAGTCCGACTATTCCGACTCGTCCATGACTTTGAATACCGGTGTGGCGAAGCTGTACAACGACGTGATGCTCGAATTGGGCCTTCTGACCCCTCCGCAGCGTTACCAGCTGGAACAGGCGGGCGGTGACCTGAACGCGGTGAAGGTTAGGCAGAGCATCGACGGTTTCCCCATCGACGTGTTCAGCGCGGAGACCGCTGACGGGGAGAGCACCTACTACGGGCAGTACAACTTCAACAACGAGAAGAGCAAGAGCGGCAGGCTGTTCGGCATGGAGGGGCTTGACGGTTTCACCCCTTCCTGCCCGATGACGCTGGAGACGCTGAACAACGGCGAGAGGGTCTGCCTTTTCCAGAGCTCCGGCGACGCGGATCTTGCCGCCGGTTTCGATGCCGGCCTGGAAACCAACTACCCGGACGACGTGAAATGGGCGGGCCTGAACACGGCCCAGCAGTCCGCGCTGAAACGCCTTTTCGGCTGGATCCGTTCATGTGTCCCGGCAAACGCCACCGCGGACGACCTGGGCACCTTCGTGAGTGAAAAGTTCAGGACGGAAATCGGCCAGTATTTTGATGTGGACCACCTGCTGACCTACTACGTGCACACCGACTACTTCGCGAGCGTTGACCAGCGCGCGAAGAACATTCTCCTGCGTACCTGGGACGGGCTGGTCTGGTACACCACCTACTACGACGGTGACACCCAGCTTGCCAAGAGGAACGACTGTTTCCTTGCCTACGACTACACGCTCGACCGTGACACGTGGGACGCGGAGGCGGGGAAATACGCCTTCGAGGGCCGCGACAGCTGGCTTTGGAACCTCGTTCTGGCCAACCTGCAGGACGAGCTGAAAGCCTGCGCCGCCGCTTACCGCGCGAAAATGACGGTCGATCGCGTGCTGTCGATGCTTGACGTGGAACAGGCGGGCAACTGGAGCGACCGTGCGTACAACAAGAGCGGCTACCTGAAGTATATCCGCCCGAACATGGAAGAGGTTTACGGCAAGAAATGGCCGTTCATCTACGCCCTTCAGGGAAGCAACGCTGCGCACCGCAGTTATTTCGTGAAGAACCGTTTCGCCCTTCTGGACGCCAAATACGGCACGAGCAACTTCACGAGTGACAACATCGACCTTTACATGGCCCGTACCGCCTCCGATGCCGCCGACGTGGTGAAGATCACGGCGAGCGAGGTGTACGCTTTCGGTTACGGCACGAACAACAGCCCCAATATCGGGGGTACCGGCATCGTGGAGGGCGGCAAGGTGGCCACCCTTCAAATCACGGGGGCCTACACGGTAAACGACCCCCTGCGTATCTACGGCGCGAGCCGCATGCGTGTGCTTGACATGACCGGCGCCTCGGACCGCCTGAAGAACGGCCTTGACCTGGGTAAATGTACCGTATTGCGTGAGCTGAACCTGCAAAGCCCCTCCACCGGTTCGACTGGCTGGTGGCTGAACCTCGGCAGCTGCCGCCAGCTGCGTAAGGTGAACCTGCGCAACCAGGCACAGGCCAAGACCGGGAGCAACACCAGCACCGAGCTTGACTTCACGAACCAGACCAAGCTGGAGGAACTTGACGCGAGAGGCACGCAGGTGCAGAGCGTGACCTTCGCCAAGGGTGCCCCGCTGACGAGGGCCTGGCTTCCCGGCACGCTGACCGTGTTGAAACTGGAATACCTGGGCAAACTGGTCACAAGCGGGCTCACGCTGGAGAACTACAGTAAAGTGAAGACGCTTATCGTGGACGGCTGTCCGGGGGTGAACTGGGAAACCCTGCTGAACCGCTGTTCCGGCGTGGAACGCATCCGCGTGACCGGCATCGACCGGGAGGACGACGGCACATGGCTGAACCGGTTCATGAAGATGGGCGGCGTGGACGCTGAAGGCAACGCCACGGACACGTGCGCGCTGGCGGGTACGGTGCGCCTTACCAACTATGTCGAGGATGAGAGATACGAGGCGTTGAAAGCCCATTTCCCGGAATTGAACATCCTCCAGCCCGAATACACGATGATCGAGTCCGACGATGATGTGGCCGACGACGCCAATATCAGCAACCCGGACAACAGGACAGGTTATAAGTACGGTACGCCTTACAGGGCGAGCGGCCATATCACCGCCATCCTGAAACAGCGTCACCGCGTGCTGGCGAAAGTGACCAGGAAGCCTACCACGCGCAGCGTGAAGATCGCGAATGTCGATACGACGGTGAACAACCTCGACGGCGAGATGACCTATTACCCGCTGGATGACGGCAATTCCAACCGTTACGCCGACGGCAGCGCCGCCAGACTTGACGGCAGCGAGGGCGACTGGATGATGCTCGAGCCGTTTTTCTGGTCAAAGGGCATCAATGACTACCTGAACGGCAAGCATTACTCCTGCTACAGCAGCAAGGACCGGGATGACATGCCCTCCGTTCCTGATGCTGATATCCTCACGCTGGATGACATCAAGGAAGCCGGCGGTTACCTGGGCGGTCGTAAGATCATGAGCGGCAAGGATACGCTTGCGAACAGCTACAGTGCCGACACCACGTATTCCGTCTGCAAGGTGAACGTCAGCGGGCACAAGCGTGTCCGGTTCCCGAGCGTTCCCGGTACGAACCTTGTCGGCAGCGTGTTCACTGACAATACCGGCGCCGTAGTCAGTTCCATCGTTGTTCCGACCCTCTCCAACAAGTTCGAGGCGGGCATGTACCTGATCGCCGACGTTCCTGCCGGTGCCACAGCGCTGCATTTCTCTATACTGAACACCGCGGAGTTCGACAAGGTAGTGCTTTCCAACTCCGACAGGATCGAGGACATGGAGCCGGACTGGGTAGCCAATGACGAGCACCTTTGCGCGGTTGTGGGCAGTTCGGTTGTCGGTTCCAAGCTCCGCGCCTGTATCACCGGCGGCAGCACTACGGCGAGCATGAGCTGGGCCGACTTCCATTATTACTCGGTACAGCGTGGTATGCAGCAGATTGATGCGCTGATGCACTCCCGTATCGCCAACCTCTTCTACGCCGCCTATGGCCGTCGTGACAGCCAGGAACAATGCGGTGCGGGCCAGCATACTTACAACCGTACCACCGGCGGTACCGCTTCACGCGGCATGACCGATACGATCGGTTATGAAGAGGCGCACGCCATCAACCCGAACGTGACGAACTCGCTTGTGGACAACATGGTCCACCAGTACGCCTGGTACCGGGGCGAGGATGACTACGGCGGTGCTACTGTCACGCAGGTGAACAATATCTGCTGCCTTGGCTACGAGGATATCTACGGTCATAAGTATGACATGATGGACGGCGTTGACCTTCCTAATGACAGCGGCAACGCCGGCAAGTGGCGCATCTGGATGCCTGACGGCACGACCCGTATGGTGAAAGGAGGCACAAGCTCGGGCGTATGGATAACGGCCGTTGCACATGGCAAGTACATGGACGTGGTTCCGGTGGGTTCCGTTTCGGGTTCTTCCTCGACGCATTATTGCGATATGTACTACATATCCACTGCAGCCAGCCGTGTGGTCTATCGTGGCTGCCACTCGCGAACCCGTATGGCGGTGTTTCGATGTCGAATGCGAACAACGATTCCTCGAGTACGAGCACGTACATCGGTTCTCGTCTGG
>NZ_GG774707.1:149107-151934 GCF_000162515.1 Bacteroides sp. 1_1_14
CAAAGCGGGAGCGAAGCGACAAAACGTCCGGTGTTCCCCGAAGAAGGGGAACGCCGTTCTTTACGGGCGTCAGCCCGTTGAAAAATTTTTGTTTCCGGGGTTTTGTAGCTGTTTGTTAAATAATAATTTATGAAAAATCGTACTTTTGCATTCAAATTAAAAGGTGGCGCTTCCCCATAAGCCGTGTGGTTTATCGTGGCAACAACAACGCGAACCCGAATGGCGGTGTCTCGATGTCGAATGCGAATAACGATTTCTCGAATACGAACACGAACATCGGTTCTCGTCTGAACAACAATCGAAAAGAAATTTTAATCGGCGTACAACACCGGGGACTTGTCCCCACCGTGGTGCCGAGGGAAGCAAGCCTCAGTAACAGCAGCCTTTTCGGGGCTGGAAAACTGAAAAATAGAGTGTCGGGAGGGTTTGGTAGGCCGGAAACGGTTCGAAGAAGCAGTGCCCGGGGGATTGAAGGCCCCAAAATGGAAAACAAAAGAAATATGCACAGAGCAGGTTTTGTAATAGAGGAAATCGTGAAGCCCTCCAACATGGAGGAGTCTTTCCTTCAGGTCCTTCGCGGCAGGAGGCGTAAACGCAGCCGCCAGGGACGCTACCTGCTTGCGCATAAACCCGAGGTGTTGGAGGAACTGGCCGCGCGTATCTCGGACGGTACTTTCCGTGTGAAGGACTATCGTGAGCGAGAGATTTTCGAGGGCGGCAAGCTGCGCCGTATCCAGGTAATCCCTATGTACGACCGTATCGCCGTACATGCCATCATGACGGTGGTGGACTGCCATTTGCGGAAACGTTTCATCCGTACCACCTCTGCCAGTATCAAGAAGCGGGGTATGCACGATCTTCTGTCGTATATCCGTCGTGACATGGTCGAGGATCCGGAGGGTACGCGGTACTGTTACAAGTTCGACATCACCAAGTTTTATGAGAGCGTGAAGCAGGACTTCGTGATGTATTGTGTCGGCCGGGTGTTCAAGGACAAGAAACTCATCGCCATACTTGACAATTTTGTCCGGCTGATGCCCGAGGGTTTGAGTATCGGGCTGCGTAGCTCGCAGGGTCTGGGTAATTTGCTTTTGTCTGTGTTTTTGGATCATTACTTGAAGGACAAGTACGGTGTCCGTCATTTCTACCGTTATTGTGATGATGGTGTCGTATTGGGTAAAACGAAAGCGGAATTGTGGAAGATTCGTGATATCGTCCATGGGCATATTCAGCATGTCGGTCTCCGGGTGAAGGGGAACGACCGTGTGTTTCCCCTGGGCGAGGGCATCGATTTTCTGGGATATGTGACTTTCGGTGCGGACCACGTCCGTCTGCGCAAGCGCATCAAGCAGAAATTCGCCCGAAAAATGCACGAGGTAAAATCAAGAAGAAGGAGGCGTGAGCTGATAGCGTCGTTCTACGGGATGGCCAAGCACGCCGACTGTCATACGTTGTTTAAAAATTAACAGGCAAAGACATGAGATCATTTAAAGACTTGAACGTCGCTTATAAGCCCGAAGACGGCAAAAAGCGATTTCCCGGGGTGGTGGTAAGCATCCGGGAACTGGTAAACTTACCGATTGTAGTGAAGGACTTCGAGACGGGCATCAAGACCGAGCAGGGAGAAGACCGCTGTATCGTGGCCATCGAGATGAACGGTGAGCCGAAGAAGTTCTTCACCAACAGCGAGGAGATGAAGAACATCCTCTCGCAAGTGAAAGAGATGCCCGACGGCTTTCCTTTTGAAACAACCATCAAGACGGAAACCTTTGGGAAGGGTCGAACCAAATACGTATTTACATGAAACGAGTTGAAGGAACAGCCGGGGTGAAGCTGCTGGAATGCGTGAACCCGGTGAAGAACACGTGGCGCATCCGTTGGGACGTGCGGGAAAGGGAGGACGGTTCTGCCGACTATATGGAGGAGAACTTTTTAGGGAAGCCCTCCGGTGAGATAATAAGAAGCGTTATCCTGGGCTGGTACAACGAACAGATCGACCGGGAGATACTTTCCGGCTTCGTTTACGAGGGTATGCCGGTGTGGCTGTCAAGTGAGAACCAGTTCAACTACAAGGCGGCCCACGACCTTGCCGTGCAGAACGGCGGCGCGACGCTTCCGGTGACGTTCAAGTTCGGAACGGATGAGGAACCCCGGTACCGGACGTTCGGGAAGCTGGAGGAACTGACGGACTTCTATACGAAAGCCATGAAGCACATCCAGGATACACTGGCTGACGGCTGGAAAAAGAAAGACGCTTTTGATCCGGAGAAGTACCGGGTGGAATAAATCCTTCGGGGGGAGGATAAGAAAAAAGCCCCCGGCCTGTTAATATAGACGCCAATCATTTATTAACAACACACCCAAGCGGCGCGCGACCGGGGGCAAATACCCTCTGTCACGCCACTTGGGTGTTTTTTTTGTTGTCTAAAAAATGATTGGCGATGCAAAGATATAATTTTTTTGTTGTATGAAAGTGATTGAGATACTAAACTTTAACCGGGAGCTGTTGAAAAGGCTCCAGGCGGCCGGCATCCGTCTGGAGGATGCCCGGTATATCGACCTGTACGCGGACTATACCCGTCTGCTGGACCAAGGTGAGAAGGTCTCGTATGCTGTGGCCGTACTGTCCGAGAAATATTCGGTGAGCGAGCGCAAGGTTTATGCCCTGGTAAAACGTTTCCAGAGTGACTGCAAGACGCTTGCAGTGTGAACGGGGTGTTTTATGCCGTAGGGAGTGCCGTTTCCCCTTATCTTTAGGGTGTTTCAATTTTAGAAGGAGGAAATGGCTATGAACAAGTATTACCGTATCCTGGACAAGATTCTTGTC
>NZ_GG774707.1:152655-329422 GCF_000162515.1 Bacteroides sp. 1_1_14
CCCTTATCTTTAGGGTGTTTCAATTTTAGAAGGAGGAAATGGCTATGAACAAGTATTACCGTATCCTGGACAAGATTCTTGTCGCGGGAAAAACACAGACCAACAAGAAGGGAAACATACAATACCTTCTGAACGAGCAACTGTCGCTGACTCCGGCAGACCTGCTTGACATATTCGAGGGGCATAATATCGCCCGCAAGAAACTCCGCAGCGAGCTCCAACTGTTCATGCAGGGGGAACGTAATGTAGAGAAGTACCGGGAGGCTGGCATCAACTGGTGGGATTATTGCGGTTCTATCCTGGTGAACAGTTACCCCACATATTTTGAGAAGCTTCCTCCGTTGATAGCGAAAATCAACCGGGAGAAACGCAACAGCAAGAACTACGTGCTTTTCCTGGGTGAGACCGGTGCGGAAAGCAACCAGGCGCCCTGCCTGAGTCTGGTGCAGTTCCAGCTGGACGGTGGTGAACTGGTTCTGTCCGCCTACCAGCGCAGCAGCGATGCGAACCTCGGACTGCCTTCCGACATTTACCACCTGTACCTGATGGCCAGGCAGATAGAACTTCCCCTGAAGTCGATCACCCTCTACCTGGGCAATGTACATATCTACGAGAATAATATCCCGGGTACACGTGCGTTGATCGCCGGTGACGAGACGGTCCGCTTCGGGCTGAACGTGTGATTTGCTGTATATGCCTTGCAGCGGGAACAGTTCATGTTTCCCGCTGTTTTTCGTTTATTCTGGGGACCTTTGCGGCCGTTTTAAAGCAGAATGAAATGAGAAAGATGTATTTGTCCGCCCCGCTTCCTTTCGTGGGGCAGAAACGCATGTTTGCGAAGGAGTTTATCAAGGTGCTGGGACAGTTCCCGGACAGCACCGTGTTTGTGGACCTGTTTGGCGGATCGGGCCTGCTGTCACATATTACCAAATGTGTCAGGCCTGATGCCGTCGTTGTGTATAACGACTTCGACAACTACCGCCAGCGGCTTGCGAATATCCCGGTCACCAATGTGCTGTTAT
The DNA here is from genome assembly GCF_000162515.1 of Bacteroides sp. 1_1_14. Taxonomy (NCBI): domain Bacteria; kingdom Pseudomonadati; phylum Bacteroidota; class Bacteroidia; order Bacteroidales; family Bacteroidaceae; genus Bacteroides; species Bacteroides sp. 1_1_14. Next base: position 153,678 of record NZ_GG774707.1, read on the forward strand.
CCGATTTGCACCGGATAGCTGAAGGGGAACCCAGAAACAAACGTATAACCGGGGAGGTTCGCAATAAAATGTTTGCCCGTATTGAGAGGGAAGAGAAGGAGCACGGCTACGTGGATTATATCACGATTTCCGCATCTTTGTTGTTCGCCATGAAGTACGTGACTTGTTTGAAAGAAATGAAGAAAGAGACCATCTACAATAGGATTCGGAGGACTGATTATCCCGAAGCGGAAGATTACCTGGAAGGAATTACCGTCACCTGCGAAGACTACAAGGAAGTGTTCAAACGTTACAAGGATGTCCCGGGTGTGGTGTTCCTGGTTGATCCGCCGTACCTTTCCACTGAAGTAGGAACCTACAAAATGTATTGGCGCCTGGCTGACTATTTGAACGTATTGAACGTGTTGAAAGGACATGCATTCGTGTACTTCACCTCAAACAAGTCTTCCATCCTGGAACTGTGTGACTGGATGGGTCGGAACCCGTTTCTTGGCAACCCGTTCAAGGAATGCAGGAAAGTGGAATTTAGTGCAAACGTAAACTATCAAGCCAAATATACAGACATGATGCTGTACACGGTACCGGATGAAGAGCAGACAATCGCAGCCTAACACTGCATAAAGATAGTGATTTATTTTGAATCGGCAATGGCTTTTGAATGGTATTTTAAAGTTGTTCAAGGAAGGTTCAAGTGAAAGAAAAACGGTGGGCTTTGGTCATGCAGAACAGGACCGCGCTCACCGTTTTTTTTGTACGCGTCGTTTTTGTACTTTTTGAAACGCATCGTTTTTGTTAAGCGGCACGTATGGTTTTTCCGGATTTATTTGTACGTTACCCGTGATTATGTAGCGGGAGATAAAGGTTTTTCCAGTCTGACCCGTATGAAGCAGCCTTCGCGTTACGGGACGATTCGGATGGGAACAGTTTATACGATGGACTCTTCCAATAGTCTGGGAGTAGAGCTGGAGTATGTTCGTCGCGGATACATCTGGCCGTCTCAGAGTTACTCTACTCTGTCGGTAGGACCGCTGGATATGGAAAGTCAGGGTGTGTATCGTCAGAAAGAGACTTACAATATGTATACAGCTACTGCCAACTACATACATAAACTGGATAAGGACGGTTCGGTGCTGAAGCTTGTCACCGACTATATCTCTAAAGATCTGCATGGCAGAAATCAGTATCAAATTTTTCAGGAGATAGGTGCTCTAAATAAAGATACCGTTTACCGTTCCCGCTCTAATGCCACTTATCAGATCGCAACTGCCGATCTGTCGTGGAAACAACAGTTACATAAGAAATCGTTTTTCCAGATAGGAATGAAATATACCTATACGGGAATGAAAGATGATGCCTGTTACGAAGGGCTGGAACCTGACGAAAGTTGGAAGCCCAATGTTGCTTATGGATATGAACTCGATTATCACGAGAATATCGGTGCTTTATACGGAACTTATTCTCTGGATATGAAAAGAGGATCTGTTCATATTGGATTTCGGGGAGAATATACGCAAACCTCCAATGAAACAGAACGTCGGACGAGAAAATACTGGGATTGGTTTCCACATATCGACGGAAATTTCTATTTTGATGAAATTCACAAGTGGATGCTTATCGGTCAGTATGGACGCTATATAGAACGTCCGACTTTTTCGGCTCTCAACCCGAACCGGATTCAGACTTCCGAATACAGTTATCTGATAGGCAACCCGATGTTGCGTCCTACTTATATTAATAAATTCAGTATTACGCTGGTCTATAACTTCCGGTATACATTGACTGTTGGCGGCAATTTGCACCATGATCTGATCCGTCAGTTTGGTAAAGAAGATGCGGAGAATTCGGATATATCATATGTCATCAATGAGAATCACAATCGTGAGAACCATTGGTTCGTAGCCATCACTGCTCCCTGGCAGCCGCTCAATTGGCTGAATCTGAATGCCAGCTTTATCGGAGTGAGGCAAGATATCCGCATGTATCGGGAGGACGATTACTTTGGGCACTTCCTTTATTTCGCCAATGCTAATGCTACGGTCCTTTTACCGTCAGACTATTCGTTGGAAGCACAATATAATGGAGTTAGCCGGTTGTATTCCGGTAATAGCGGGATCGATCCTCGTCATACATTCAACCTGCACCTGCGCAAAAAATGGAAAGACGGGCGTTGTGTAGCTACTTTGGGGGTAGACAATATCTTCAACCGATATAATTCTTATTTCAGCAATGTACCGAGTTATTCATCTCAAAATCGTTTTGAACTGGCTTCGAGCGGAAGACTGATGAAACTCACATTTACCTGGAATTTCAATCATGGAAAGAAATCGGGTGCGGTGACTGTAGAAAAGAAATCGGCAAGTGAAAGAAGCCGTATCGAAGGAAAATAGACAAGGATTTTTGGTTTATTACGTAAACAATATTATTTTTGAAACAAAATTGATAGAATATGGAAGACAAGAGAATTTCAGAGAAAGAGAGTTTGGAACTGATTGCCCGCATGATTCGGGAGACGCAGGACAATACAGCCCGTTATGCAGCCTACCCATTATTGATATGGGGATATACTACTGTGGCTATATCACTTGTGGTATGGTACTTTTATTTGCAGACGGGAGTGTGGCAGATCAATTTTCTCTGGTTTGCTTTGCCTGTCATTGCCGGACCGCTGACTATCTTTTTTAATAGGAAAGACAAGAATAAGGGAGCAAAAAATTACATAGACCGGGTGACTGGTCAGATATGGGCTGTGTTTGGAGTAGTAGGTTTTTGTCTGTCTTGCATGGCATTTGTTGTCCGTATTGATATTCTGTTTGTAATTTCCTTATTGATGGGGATGGGGGCTACTCTTACGGGGTTGGTATGTAAGTACAAGCCGCTTAGTATAGCAGGGATGACTGGTATCGCCCTTTCTTTTTCCATGCTTTTTATTCATGGAAGCGGGGTATATCTGGTGTTTGCCGCCATCTTTATAGTGATGATGATTGTCCCCGGACATATTATGAATAAACAGATGAAGAAGCAATGTTTAAAGAACTGAATCCTATCTTGCATTCACAGCTTCGCTTGGCTATAATGTCGATTCTGCTGACGGTGGAGGAGGCTGAGTTCGTCTACTTGAAAGAGAAGACCCAGTCGACAGCGGGAAACCTCAGTGTGCAGTTGGATAAGCTAAGTGAAGCCGGATATATCGAGGTGGAAAAAAGCTTTGTAGGCAAAAGGCCGCGTACTGCCTGCCGGATCACTGCCGGAGGCAGGAAAGCGATGGAGGAATATGTGGAGACGCTGAAGGAGTATCTTTCGGGGTTGTAGTTCATGCCCCGAATAAAGTTATCGGATAACTTTGCCTTCTCGCTTTTTTCTTCTACCTTTGCACCCCGAAACAAGTAAAAAGATGTATGATGCCGTGAATAGCGGTCGTGTATTCTAGAACACCACGTAAAAAACAGGAGTTATGAAAGAAAAAGTATCAGTACCTTTTATGTTGCTGGGCATTCTCTTCAATGTATGCCTCATTGCAGCCAATCTTCTTGAAACGAAAGTAATTCAGGTCGGCAGCTTGACTGTCACAGCCGGATTATTGGTTTTTCCCATTTCTTATATCATTAATGATTGTATCGCCGAAGTTTGGGGATTCAAGAAAGCACGTCTTATTATCTGGAGTGGTTTTGCCATGAACTTCTTTGTGGTAGGGCTTGGCTTGATAGCTGTTGCGATACCTGCTGCTCCGTTCTGGGAAGGCGAAGAGCATTTCGATTTTGTATTCGGTATGGCTCCCCGCATCGTAGCAGCCAGTTTGATGGCTTTCCTTGTCGGTTCATTCCTGAATGCGTATGTGATGAGTAAGATGAAGATTGCCAGTCAGGGGCGGAACTTCTCTGCCCGGGCTATTCTCTCAACGATTGTCGGCGAGACTGCCGATTCGTTGATTTTCTTCCCGATAGCTTTCGGAGGCATCATTGCCTGGAAAGAACTGCTTATCATGATGGGACTTCAGATCGTACTGAAATCTATGTACGAAGTTATCATCCTTCCGGTGACTATCCGCGTAGTGAAAGTGATTAAGAAGGTAGACGGCAGCGACGTGTACGATACTAATATTTCTTATAACGTACTGAAAGTCAAAGATATTTAATGAAACGACTTCTTCCGGCCTGCTTCGAGGGCTGAGAATATAAAGAGAATTTTATGATGAACAGAGAGACTGCATTGGTTGTGTTCAGTGGCGGACAGGATTCTACCACTTGCCTCTTTTGGGCGAAACGCAACTTTAAGAAAGTATATGCTTTGAGTTTCCTTTATGGTCAGAAGCACCAGAAAGAAGTGGAACTCGCCAGAGAAATAGCCCGAAAGGCAGAAGTGGAATTTGATGTGATGGATGTGTCTTTCATAGGAACATTGGGACATAATTCGTTGACTGACACCACGATGGTAATGGATCAGGAAAAGCCCGCAGGCAGCGTCCCCAATACTTTTGTTCCGGGACGTAATCTGTTTTTCCTGAGTATTGCTGCGGTATATGCCCGCGAACGTGGCATCAACCATTTGGTGACGGGAGTTTCTCAGACTGACTTTAGCGGCTATCCCGATTGCCGGGACGCGTTTATTAAGTCTTTGAATGTGACATTAAACCTGGCAATGGATGAACAATTCGTGATTCATACCCCTCTGATGTGGATTGATAAAGCAGAAACTTGGGCTTTGGCAGATGAATTGGGAGTACTGGATTTGATCCGTAACGAGACTTTGACATGCTATAATGGCATTCAGGGGGATGGTTGTGGGCATTGTCCCGCCTGTACGCTGCGTCGTGAGGGGCTGGAGAAGTATTTAAAAAAGAAGAATCAATAATATCTCTACATAGAGACTAAAAACGTGTTTTTTATTGTCACTTGTCACTTTTGAAGATTAACTCCTTGATTACGAATGAATAAAGGGTGATAATAGATGGTGATAATAGGGTGATAATAACCGATGAATGCTTTTTTATTGTCACCTTTATTGTTGCTGACAGCTGCTTGCCATTCTATTATTGGTGTTCGTTTCATTTCGGGATGTGCAAGGGTAAAGAGTCATTGCCGGTTGTTTCAAGAAGTTTCAAGCGGTTGAAACTTTGGTTCCATAGGTTTGAAACCTTAGTTCCATAGGCTTGAAACTTTAGTTTCTATTACTTGAAACCATAGTTTCATACGCTCGAAACTTTTAGTTTCAAGGCTTTGAAACTAGAGTTCCATCATAGTGAAACACTTCATTCCTTTATAGGAAACGACTAAAAGCAACGGTCGTTTTGATAATAGGAGTACCGGATGATAATAGGAATACTGGATGGTGAAAGATGAAAGATCGGTGAAAGATTGCAATAATCAATCTTTCACCGCTGAACCATCGATGGATAAGCCGTTTCAGAGAATATGGTGACAGGTGAAAGATGTTTTGCGTTTTTTTCTATATGAAGAGAGTTTAAAACTATATTAAACAATGGCTGAATTAAAAGACCAACTTTCCTTATTAGGAAGAAAAACGGAGTATAAACAAGACTATGCTCCTGAAGTATTGGAGGCTTTCGATAATAAGCATCCGGAAAATGACTACTGGGTACGTTTCAACTGTCCCGAATTTACAAGCCTGTGCCCCATAACCGGACAACCTGACTTTGCAGAAATACGTATCAGCTATATCCCCGACATTAAGATGGTGGAAAGCAAGAGTTTGAAACTTTATCTGTTCAGCTTCCGTAATCATGGTGCATTTCATGAAGACTGTGTGAACATCATCATGAAAGATCTGATAAAACTGATGAATCCCAAATATATCGAAGTGACAGGTATATTTACTCCTCGTGGTGGTATCTCGATTTATCCGTATGCCAATTATGGCCGTCCGGGAACGAAGTTCGAACAGATGGCAGAGCACCGGTTGATGAATCGGGAATAACCAGATATAAAAATAATAATACGAGCAGAATATGACTCATAATATACCTACTGAATTGCAGAGATACGTGCAGGAAAGGATTATCCCGCAATATGCCGGCTTTGATAAGGCGCACCAGATAGACCATGCAGAAAAAGTGATCGAAGAAAGTCTGAAGCTGGCTCTTCATTATGAAGTCGATTCTGCAATGGTTTATACGATTGCCGCTTATCACGACTTGGGTTTATGCGAGGGACGTGAATTTCATCATATCGTTTCGGGCAAAATATTGTTGGCGGATGAAACTTTGCGTCAGTGGTTTACCGATGAACAAATGCTGCAGATGAAGGAAGCGATAGAGGATCATCGTGCCTCCAACCGAGATGCTCCGCGAAGTATCTACGGGAAAATAGTGGCTGAGGCAGACCGGATTATTGATCCGGAAGTAACACTGCGGCGTACCGTACAGTATGGTTTGTCTCATTATCCGGAGATGGATAAAGAGCAGCAGTATGAACGCTTCCGGAAACATCTTGCCGATAAATATGCAGAAGGAGGGTATCTGAAGTTATGGATACCCCAGTCTGATAATGCCGGACGGTTGGCGGAGTTGCGTCAGTTGATGAAGAATGAGGAGGAACTGCGGACCGTATTTGATAAATTATATTTAGCGGAAAACTCAGCAGGATAAGGAGAGTTTGCTGTTGAATGGAGGCATGTTATTCATGATGATACGGCCCTCCATTCAATATCGTCATCGCCCGATAAATCTGTTCTACGAAGATCAGCCGTATCATCTGATGTGAAAACGTCATCTTCGACATTGAAATCTTTTCATTAGCTACCTGATACACCTTCTCCGAAAATCCGTAAGGACCACCGATGATAAATACCAACCGCTTATTCACCGTATTCATCTTCCGCTTCATGTAATCGGCAAATTCGAGTGAACGCATTTCCTTCCCGTGCTCATCGAGCAGTACGATCACATCCCCCGGTTGCAACGCTTTCAATATCAGTTCCCCTTCTTTCTCCTTCTGCTGTTCCATCGAAAGGCTCTTGGTGTTCTTCAGTTCGGGGATCACTTCCATATCAAAAGTGATGAAGCGTTTGGTACGCTGAATATAGTCATTAATAGCTGTAATATAGTGTTGTTCTACGGTTCGTCCAACGACGAGCAAAGTTGTTTTCATGCGTCTGATATTCTGATTCGAGCACAAAAATAGGCATTTTTTATGTTATTCTGCAATTAATGCTTACCTTTGCCTATCATTAGTTGAAAGTTTAAGCCTTTAAACTTCAACCCAAAAGCTTGGATTTATGAAGAAACGAGTGCTTTTAGGAATGGCCTCTTTGCTTCTTTCTGTCTCATTGCTGATGGCGCAGGAGATACCGGCAGGAGTGATTACGGCATTTAAGCGGGGAAGCTCGCAGGAACTGAGTAAGTATATGGGAGACAAGGTAAACCTTGTTCTCCAAGGCAGCTCGGCAAACGTTGACAAGAAGAAAGCAACAGCAATGATGCAAGAGTTTTTCACGGAAAACAAGGTCAGCGCATTTGACGTGAATCATCAGGGAAAACGGGATGAATCCAGTTTTGTCATAGGTACGCTGACGACTACAAAAGGAAAATTCCGTGTGAACTGCTTCCTGAAAAAAGTGCAGACTCAATATTTAATACACCAAATAAGAATTGACAAGATCAATGAATAAGGAAAAAGAACTGATCGACAAACTGATCGATCTTGCTTTTGCAGAAGATATAGGTGATGGTGACCATACCACCCTTTCGTGTATTCCCGCTACTGCAATGGGAAAATCAAAACTACTGATCAAAGAAGCCGGTGTACTGGCCGGAATCGAAGTTGCCAAAGAAATCTTCAACCGTTTCGACCCGTCCATGAAAGTGGAAGTGTTTATCAATGACGGCACTGAAGTGAAACCGGGCGACGTAGCTATGATCGTAGAAGGAAAAGTACAATCCTTGCTCCAGACCGAACGCCTGATGCTGAACGTCATGCAGCGTATGAGCGGTATCGCAACCATGACCCGCAAGTATGCCAGACAACTGGAAGGCACTCACACTCGCGTGCTGGATACCCGCAAGACAACTCCGGGGATGCGTATCCTCGAAAAGATGGCAGTCAAAATCGGTGGCGGTGTAAACCATCGTATCGGTCTGTTCGACATGATTCTGCTGAAAGACAATCACGTGGATTTTGCCGGAGGCATCGACAAAGCGATCAACCGTGCCAAGGATTACTGCAAGGAAAAGGGCAAGGACCTGAAGATTGAAATCGAAGTACGCAACTTCGACGAATTGCAGCAAGTGCTTGACTTGGGTGGCGTAGACCGCATCATGTTCGACAACTTTACGCCCGAAATGACTAAGAAGGCAGTCGATATGGTAGCCGGCAAATACGAAACAGAATCTTCCGGTGGTATCACTTTCGATACCCTTCGCGACTATGCCGAATGTGGCGTAGACTTTATCTCTGTAGGAGCTTTGACTCATTCGGTGAAAGGACTTGACATGAGTTTCAAAGCATGCTGAATCTATAAGTGATGAACTGATAATAAATAAACGGTGAACAGTGCTGTTGCTATCGTGCTGCAGCTGTTCACCGTTTATTATTTACGAATCATCATTTCTTTAACTTCTTTTAGCAAAACTCTTTGCAGCATTCCTCAAATACTTGCGTCTAAAGGATAAAAACGGCGCAGACATACGTTCGATTTAAAAAAGACAATTGGCATTGGAAAACGAGATAGAACTGATAAAGGGCTGTCGGGCAGGACAGGATTCAGCCCGAAAGGAACTTTACACCCTCTATGCCAAACAAATGTTGGCGGTATGCTACCGCTATACGGGCGATATGGATGCGGCGCACGATGTACTGCATGACGGTTTCATCAAGATTTTTACCAACTTCTCGTTCCGGGGTGAATCCTCGCTTTGTACGTGGATCACACGGGTGATGGTGACACAGTCACTGGACTATCTGAGACGGGAGAAACGAGTCAATCAGTTGGTAGTGCATGAAGAGCAGCTTCCCGACATACCGGATATTTCGTCGTCGGGAGGAGGAGCAGGGATCTCCGAAGAACAATTAATGGCGTTTGTCGCCGAATTGCCGGATGGTTGCCGAACCGTTTTCAACCTTTATGTGTTTGAAGAGAAATCGCACAAGGAGATAGCCGGGATGCTTCACATTAAAGAACATTCGTCTACTTCGCAGTTACACAGAGCCAAGTATTTGTTAGCAAAAAGAATAAAAGAATATAGAAATCATGAAGAAAGAAAATGATGAAATAACCGATCTGTTTCGCACTCGTCTCGCTGATGCCGGGATGACTGTTCGGGATGGCTTTTGGGAAGAGCTTTCGCAGGATATCCCTGTGGCTTGCCAGCATCGCCGTCGGTTGATATTCTTCCGTGTGGCAGCGGCAGCATCTGTGTTGCTGGTATTGGCTGCATCCTCAGCTACTTTCTGGTATCTCTCTCCGAAAGAAGAGATGGAGGAGGCGTTTACCAAAATCGTGGTGGCGAACAGCGGAAGAATGGATGGAGATGGTGTACGCGCTAATCAGTTGCCGACGGCAATGGAACCTGTATTGCCGAAACCGGCACCTAAATCATTCGGATTATTATCGCAGTATCCGGAAGAGGGAGACTCGGTTTCCATTTCCTTCTCCATGTCTTTCTCTTTCTCGGCAACTACCACCACGGGAAATGGCAACCGATACGGCAACCAAGGTCGCAACGGTTATTGGCAGGCGAATAATGGTAACACAGAACCATCCGCCGCACAAGAAGAAAAATATACTACCGGTACACCTGCTCCGGTGGAAAACGTAAAAAAACATCGCTGGGCTCTGAAAGCGCAGATGGGGACGGCACTTCCGGCAGAGGACGGTGCCTACAAGATGCCGATCTCCGCAGGAGTCACTGTAGAGCGGAAACTGAATGACTATCTCGGAATAGAGACCGGACTGCTTTATTCGAATCTGCGCTCGGAAGGACAGCACCTGCATTATCTGGGCATCCCGCTGAAAGCGAATATTACCTTGATGGATACAAAGAAAATCGACCTCTACGCTACGGTAGGCGGAGTGGCGGACAAATGTATAGCCGGTGCGCCGGACAACAGTTTTAAAGAAGAACCTATCCAACTGGCAGTTACTGCCGGTATCGGAATCACTTACAAAATTAATGACCGATTGGCGGTTTTTGCCGAGCCGGGTGTTTCCCATCATTTCAAGACGGATTCGAAACTGGCTACGGTACGCACGAAACGGCCGACTAATTTTAATTTACTTTGCGGACTTCGCATGACGTATTAATCCTTATGAAAATGAAAAAAACACTTATGATGCTGTGGATGGCTGTTAGCCTGATGGTATCCCTGGTGGGATGCAGCAGCGAAGAAATGGACTATGAGAATCCCGATGTAACCGTTTTTGTGAAACAGCTGAAAGCGGGTACCTATAATATGAAGAATGAAAAAGGGGTCGTGGAAGTTCCTCATTTCACTGAAGAGGACATTCCCGAACTATTGAAATATGCGGAAGATCTGACTATTATTCCTTCTTTCCCGTCAGTCTACAATACGAATAACGGTAAAATCCGTTTAGGTGAATGTATGCTTTGGGTGATAGAATCGATCCGTCAGGGAACAGCCCCGTCGTTAGGTTGCAGGATGGTACTGGCGAATGCCGAAAATTACGAAGCCATCTATTTCCTGACCGACGACGAAGTGCTCGACGCGGCAGCCTGCTATCGTCGATGGTGGGAAGGGCGGAAATATCCGAAGACGACCTGGACGATTGATCCGTGCTACGACGAGCCACTTTGTGGCTCAGGATACCGATGGTGGTAAAAAAAAGAAAAATCCTTCGGGGCATAAAAACTAAAAAACATGAGGCAACGTTTATTTGTATCAGCAGTCTTTGTACTGCTGACAGGGGCGTGCTATGCCCAATGGACGAAGGAAGATTCTCTGCGATTGAAGAAATCACTGAAGGAGGGCGAAGAGCTGAAGCTGAATAAGGAAGCCGTCAGACAGATTGATTTGAATGCAGGAGCAGCCAATCCGCGTGTGTATGAGGAGAAACGATGGATGCGTTTTGATGAGTCGCTTCCGCGTGTGATTTCTCCTTCTGCTGTGGTCGAATCGGATACTTTGTACGATAAACGGAGGATAACAGGTGGGAAACTTCCTCTTCAAATGCTTGAAGTGTACAAGCCTGTTTATGCTCACTTGCCATTGGATACATTGAAAATTGCGATGGAGTTTAAGCTCCCTCCCCCCGAAGGAATATCTTTAGGGAATGGAGTAAGAGTGAACGGAGGTACGTTTAGCGGTTTGGATTTACTGCAGGTCTTTACGAGAGAGTTCTGGCAGTTCAGGAAGAAACGAATGCGCACACGTACGATGGGGGTACTTGAGGAATATAGAAAACAGAGGTAGAAAGATGAGTGAATTGATAAAACGTTTGATAACAGCTATGACACTGTGCTTGACAGCTTTGCTGGTACATGCGCAGGAATGGACGAAGGAGGATTCCTTGCGTCTGAGAAAGTTGCTGGACAGTGATCAGGAGCTGAATTTGAATCAGGATGCAGTCAGGCAGATTGATTTCGGCAGCGCTGTCGGTACTCCCCGCATGTCGGTGGAAAAGAAGTGGATGCTGCCCGATGAGTCGCTTCCCGAAGCATTGCCTAAACCGAAAGTGGTATTGAGTCTGATGCCCTATAAGGCAAATACTCCTTATAATTGGGACCCCGTTTTTCAGAAGAAAATAAGAATGGATAAGAATACCTGGCGTGGAGATCCGCATTACGAAATGCGTCATCAAAGGTCGTACAGCAACTGGGCGCGTAATCCGATGGCGGGAGGAGTCCGCAAATCATTGGAGGAGATACGGGCGAGCGGGGTACGTTTCCGTCAGTTGAGCGAGCGGGCGAATGGAATGATGGTTAATTCGGTAGTGATGGATAGCCCGATTCCTTTGTTTGGAGGCAGCGGCGTGTACATCAATGGAGGAACTATCGGAGGGCTTGATCTGATGGCGGTTTTCACCAAAAACTTCTGGGATAAAAAAGGAAAAGAACGTCGGGAGCGTACGTTGGAAGTGTTGAGAACCTATGGCGATTCGACGACTGTACTGATCAATCGCCCCATTGAACAGATTGCCCGCTGAAACTGTTTTATTAAATATGGACATGTCTCATGTTTCATGTTATCAGATTAGCACATTGAAAAACGATTAATTTATGAACAGAATTACTTCTCTTTTCGGTATTCAGTATCCTATTATTCAAGGTGGCATGGTGTGGTGTAGCGGTTGGCGTCTCGCTTCCGCAGTAAGTAATGCGGGAGGATTGGGACTGCTTGGCGCAGGCTCTATGCATCCGGAGACTCTTCGTGAACATATCCGGAAATGCCGTGCGGCTACAGACCGTCCCTTTGGAGTCAATATTCCCTTGATGTATCCTCAGATTGAAGAAATCATGGCGATTGTTGCCGAAGAGGGCGTCAAGATCGTTTTCACTTCTGCCGGAAATCCTAAAGCATGGACCGGATGGCTGCACGAACGTGGTATTATCGTGGCTCATGTCGTTTCCTCTTCCCGTTTCGCGATGAAATGTGAAGAGGCGGGAGTAGATGCGGTAGTCGCCGAGGGTTTCGAAGCCGGCGGACATAACGGGCGTGAAGAAACTACCACTTTCTGCTTGATTCCTGCGGTACGCAATGCGACCACTTTGCCTTTGATCGCTGCAGGAGGTATCGGTACGGGAGAAGGTATCTTTGCTGCCATGGTGCTGGGAGCAGAAGGGGTACAAATCGGAACTCGTTTTGCGTTGACGGATGAAAGTTCTGCAAGTCCGGTCTTCAAAGAATATTGTCTGGGTTTGGGAGAAGGAGATACTAAATTATTATTGAAGAAACTGGCTCCGACACGTTTGGTACGGAATAATTTCCGGGATGCTGTGGAGAGGGCTGAGGATGGCGGTGCTTCTGCCGAAGAATTGCGAACTCTTCTAGGGAGAGGTCGTGCGAAGAAAGGTATCTTTGAAGGGGATCTGGAAGAAGGCGAACTGGAGATAGGGCAGGTGTCGGCTATTGTTTCCCGTCAGCAGTTAGTAGCGGAAGTCATGAATGAATTGGTGGAGGCTATGCAGCGGGCAGCGGAGAAGAAATATTTGTAGAAAAACAAGTTCCGAAGTAGTCGGGCTTGGAAAAACCTGACTACTTCAGAACTTTACTACTTCAGAAAGTTGGCTGCTTAATCAATTTATAGGTTTATATTTTCATATTTTAGATCGAATACATCCGCTACTGCTTTATATACCACTTTTCCTTCCACTACATTCAAGCCGAGTGCTAGTGCCGGGTCATCTTTACAAGCTTTTTTCCATCCTTTATTTGCTAAAGCAATGACATAAGGGAGAGTAGCATTGGTCAAAGCCAGCGTAGAAGTATAAGGTACAGCTCCCGGGATATTGGCTACGGCATAATGAACGATACCGTCTATCACATAGGTCGGCGCACTGTGGGTCGTGGGATGTGACGTTTCGAAACATCCTCCCTGATCTATTGCTACATCCACAAGTACCGTACCGGGTTGCATCATTGCAAGCATATTTCGGGTAATCAGATGAGGCGCTTTATCCCCCGGAATCAGCACGGAACCGATGACCAGATCAACATCCGGCAATTCTTTCTTTATCCTTAATTCGGATGCGTACAGCGTCTTGACATTTTTCGGTAATGTCTCGCTGAGATAGCGCAGGCGTGACAGATTAATATCTGCAACTGTAACATCCGCACCCATTCCCGCAGCCATCTGCGCTGCATTACTTCCGACAATACCGCCTCCGAGAATCAATACTTTGGCAGGCTTCACACCGGGGACTCCTCCCAGAAGGATACCTTTTCCTCCTTGCGGCTTTTCCAAAAAGCGTGCTCCTTCCTGAATGGACATGCGTCCGGCTACCTCACTCATAGGGATAAGCAGGGGTAAAGAATGGTCTTCCTTTTCTACCGTTTCGTATGCCAGACAGATCGACTTATTGTCAATCATGGCAAGAGTCAGTTCCTTATCGGAAGCAAAATGGAAGTAAGTGAACAATAACTGTCCTTTTCTGATCAGATGGTATTCGGGCGCGATAGGCTCTTTAACCTTTACAATCATATCTGCTGTGGCATAGACATCCTCTATTGTCGGAAGCACCTGTGCACCGACAGACAGATATGCTTCATCAGGAAAACCACTATTGATACCTGCCGTATGCTGGATATATACTTGGTGACCTTGCTTCACAACTTCGGCAACTCCGGAAGGTGTCATGCCTACCCGATTCTCGTTGTTCTTGATTTCTTTGGGTACTCCGATGATCATATTGTTATATATTAAAGGTTTAACATGGACCAATTTACGAAAAATCCCCTTACGTTGTTATTCGCAAGGGGATGTTTAAAAACAGAATGCTTATATATAATTCGGTCAATTTAATAAACCCGGGTTTGCGGCAATAGCACTTTGTGGAATGCGTAGTGTATAGCGTGAATCATCTTGTTCTAATAGATAAGCTTGTCCGTTCAATATTTTTTCAATTCGTGGACGGGTGGTACGACGTAGATCGAACCAACGATGACCTTCGAAAGCAAGTTCAAGAGCCCGTTCTTCCAGAATTTCTTTAATTAAATCTGCTTGATTCATAGCGTCCACAGCTTTTTTCTTTTCTGCATAACCTTCCGGAGTGTATCGCTTTTCCATCAATTGTAGCAGGCGGGTACGAGCTTCGGGCAATTTATTCATTTGTGCAGCTGCTTCGGCAGCGTTCAAATAAATTTCTCCTGTACGGAAAGTACAGTTATGCTCTGCTTTTCCGCTTTTTTTCGAGATGTACTTATCTCCACTTAAACTATAGTATTTGTTCTGGCGGAGATCCTTATTTGCATCATATTTTTCCATGAACGCAGGTATCAATATGGATGCTGAAGTAACGTCATCATTGAAAAACTCATAAGCAGTAATCATCTCTGCTGATGTATAATTATTGGGAAGTTTGGCTTCCGGATCATTGAGATCTTCTAATGTGGATTTTTGAACTAATATGCGTTCTGCCGCATCATAGGCTTCTTTCCAGTTTCCCATGTACAGGCGTACACGTGATTCCATTGCATCCACAGATAGGGTGGAGAAGCGGTAAGCATATACGGCTTCCCATTCTTTTTGATGCATTAAGCCGCGGGCCGATTCTATGTCGGATAGAATAGCAGTATAGACCTCTTTTACGGTGTTTCGTGGCAGTACCACTTCTAGATCAAGGTCCCATTTTATGGGTATGGATTTGGTCTCTGGTGCTCCCTCTTTAGTATAAGGTTGTCCATATAGGTTAGCAAGAATAAAGTGCATGTAGCCTCTTAATAAATAAGCTTCTCCAACGAGTTGATCAATGTCTTCCTGACTGCCTTCTTTTATATTATCTTTATTTGCTATTATAGCATTTGCATAATAAATCACACTATAATATACTGCCCAGCCAAATTCTCGGGTTCCATCTTTGGGACTCATATCATTCCACTTTTCAATTTCTGAGTAGAAATTTTGAGAATTACTGTTATCTGTTACCATAGCTATGTCTGTGCGAAATTCAGTGACGGATTTGTCGATGAGTTTTAGTCCGTAAGCAGTAGTCAGTAAAGCACGATATTCTGTTAGTGTAGTAGGGATTACTTGTCCTACAGGTTGAATATCCAGGTAGCTGTCACATGAAGATAGCAGGATGCTTCCTATGACAACCATTATGAAATATATTTTTTTGATCATATATATTTTTCTTGTTTAAAAGTTAAGACTTAGATTGAAAGTAACTGATTTAGGAACAGGTGTTGAATAAAGATTGCTCATTGACTCCGGATCCATGTAGTTTTTGTAACTGGAACCAAAAACAAAGAGATTTCGTGCTTCCAAACCTACAGTTGCTCCACTGATGCTCAGTTTATGCAGCCACTCGGAAGGAAAATGATAGGCCAGGCGTATGTTCTGTAAACGTATGTAACTTAACTTTTTGACCCATATATCCAGCGATTTGTAGAGATCTCTCCGAGTGCTGAATAAATAATAGTCAGCCGGATTAGTATTTAGGCTAGTTAATGCAGGAAACTTTCCGTTTTTATTTTCTGGTGTCCATCTATCTAATATATCCCTATTCATATTGCGTCCCGGATCGGGATCTGCTATGTAATAAGTAGGATCTGTTTTTACATGTGCACCTAAGTTATAAGAGAAATTTAAGTTCAGTTCCCAGTTACGGTAATTAAATGTATTCATGAATCCTCCGGTGTAGGGAGCATCGGACGTTCCGGCATAACTATAAAAACCTCTCTCTGTTTCTTTATCTACGCCAATACTGTATTCTCCGTCTAAATTGCCTTTGTCTGCCATTTGGAATAGTTCCTCAATAGTGACAGCTTCTCCATCTTTATTTTCAATGTATATCTGTCCTGTCTCTGATTTTATCCCTTTGGTTTTTAGGGTGAAAATAGCGCCAACCGGATATCCTTCCAGACTTGGAGTTACTTGATCCTTTTCAGTCATCACTTTCAAAACTTTATTTTGGTTGTATGCAAAGTTAAATGAAGTATACCATGAGAAATTTTTAGTTGCAATGTTACGTGTCTGCAAGTTTATTTCGATACCTTGATTCTTCATACTTGCCCAGTTGACAGCCATACTGGTAAATCCATTTTCCAATGGTAGCATTTTGTTACCAATGAGATCGGTGCCTTTTCTGTAATAATAGTCTACACTTAGGTTGATAGCCTGATTAAATACAGAGAAATCTATTCCGGTATTATAAGAAGCTGTTTTTTCCCAGCGTAATTTACTGTTCGGAGCACTATTGATAGTGATGCTCTCTTCATTTGAACCGGGCAAGATACTTATATTGCCATAAGTACCAACGATAAAGGGTGAAGTGTTTTTGTCAATGTTCCCTTGTAAACCATAAGACAAACGGAGAGCAAGGTTATCAATCCATTTGAACTGATTAATTAACGGTTCGTTTGAGATACGCCACAGTCCACTGACTGAGTAAATAGGTAAATAACGATATTTTTTATCTACACCGAAGAGATCAGAGCCATCCATGCGGACGCTACCTCCCAGAGTATAGCGATCCATCAGTGTGTAAGAACCATTGGCGTAGAAAGACGCAAAAGCATTTTCCTTAAAACTTTTGGTCTTTAATTTCCATTCATTGGCTTGTTTGGAATCTCTGAATTCTAGGTTTTTGAACGTTAATGTTTTTGGGTCATATCCATATCCGGTAGATGCTTGATTTTCGTACCAATTTTTACGGATTTCTGATCCCGCCATTATTTGTATATTGTGGATGTCATTGAATGTGTTCTTGTATTCACCCTGAACTTTCCATGTAATTTGGGAAGTCGTAGAATTGGTCGATTTGAGCATCCCGCCTTCCGGTATGAGATATATACGGTCGTTTCCTTTGTAATATGCAGAGTTTTCACGTTGGTTACGCAGATTGAAACTGTTAGTACCGGCATATTCTTCCCGGGATAGTTGATCCCATTGTACACCGACTTGTGAAGTAACTTTCCACTGGTCGTTAAAGCGAAGTTCTATATCGAAAATACTATTAATAGCGGTAGTAACTGATTTATTACTGGTATTTTCACGTTCTTCCAGAATATTATATCCTTGTAAAAGATCGGGTATGCTACCTGTTACGACATCGTAATCATACAGGTAATTGTTATTATTGTCGAATGGTTCGAAATAAGGATTGGCAATACGGGAATAATAGACAGGGTTAGTAAGCCCATAGGTATCTGTCAGAAAAGTGGTGTTTTTACGTCTATTTGCAAAAATAGAAACACCTACTTTCAGTAATTTATTGATTTGATAAGAAGTTTTGCTCGTCAGATTAAAACGACTTAAGCTTACTCCCGGAATATTCCCGTTTTCGAGAGTGTAGCCAAGGGAGTTATAATAAGTCACCTTTTCGCTACCTCCGGAAATGCTGATATTATATTCTTGAGTAATGGCATCTCTGAATAGTATATCATTCCAATCAGTATTAATACTTTTTAAACGGTTGATTGCGTTTTGAGCTTCAGGAGTAAGCCCTTCCCAGCCTTTCTCCCGATAAATATCCATTAGATTGTATTGTTTTAATATAGCCGCTACTCCTCCTTTTTCTGAATATACAGGTATCGGATAAAATCCCCATTTATTGAAAGGTGCTTCTTTCATCATTTGAAGTTCCAAGTTTACTTTTTCCTCAGAATTTAGGAGATTAAGGCGGGAGGTCTCCAAATTAGGAGTATAGGTTAATTTTGTATTAAAATTGACAACAGGCTTTCCTGTTCTACCTCTTTTTGTAGTAACTACAATTACACCATTAGCAGCGCGAGCACCATAAATGGCGGTTGCTGCTGCATCTTTCAGTATGGTAATGCTTTCGATATCGTTTGGACTTAATCCGGCGATTGATGATTGACCGATGTTGACAATATCATTATCAGAAGATTTATTGTCCATTTTGGGAATATCTGTTCCTTCCAGAGGAATTCCATCCAGTACCCACAATGGGTCTTGTGTTCCGTTCATTGATGCAGTACCACGAATACGAATTTTGGCAGGTGATCCTGGTGCACCGGAAGTGTTTGTTACGGATACACCAGCTATTTGACCTGTCAGCGCCTGGTCAATACTTTTTGCAGCACCTACCATAGCATCCGAAACTTCAACTTTAGAGATCGCAGCTGTTAATTTTCTACGTTCTAGGGTTTGATATCCTGTTACAACTACATCTCCCAATGTATGTGCTGAAGTTTGAAGTACGATTCGGTAGCTTTTTTTGTCGCCCTGAAGAACTATAACTTGTTCTTCAAATCCGATGTAGCTACAATGAATACGGGTTACTTTATCCGGAACGGAAAGAGAGAATTTACCATCGATATCTGTAATAGTACCTAGCGATGTCTGGGATGCTCCTGCCTTTTTCAGTTCATCCGTATGAACGTAGACCGAAGCACCAATCAACGGTTCGTTATCTTCACCGGAGATTACTACCCCGGTGATAGTGCGATTAGCCGCACTGGCCATTGCCAGTGCGTTAACAAGGAAGCATATAATAATGCAAAGATGTTTTTTATTCATTAATTGTAAATAAACGTAAGTGATTGAATCGAATTATTTAATACCTAAAGCTGTATTGATACGTAAAATCATATCTTCGTAATGATAACGTGTTGCTGTATCAGACGTTCCGAGGCGGCTCTGCAATAATTTCTTAATCCGCAGTAACTCTCCGCGTTTCACGGATATTGCATCCGAGATACGATTCAGTTGGCTGCCGTAGAAGTTGAGAACTCGGTGAGCTCCCATTTTATCTTCCTGTCGGAGCGAACGTTGTTCGGCCGCATAGCAGCTGCAGAAAGGAGTGGCATGATCGAGCAAGAAATGATCGTCTGCAATCTTTTTATTGATTTTCACAGCTTCGGGCTCTGCGGCAGCTGTGAGTAATGCATCCAGAAAGTTTTTTTGCAAAGAGCGTTCCAGCACATTGGGAATACCTCCTCGTTCGGTAATGCCGAAAATATTCTTGTGGAGTCCGTCCATTAGTTCCACTACGGTAAACGCTTTTTTTCCATTGACTGATTCATTTTCAATCATACGCATCAGACGGGTGTTGCCAAGCAAGTCCCAAAGGATGTAGGCTTGTGCATTCTTCAGTATCTGCGTCGGGGCGTTTTCTTGTTGTCCAACCGGGGTGTTACGGAGCAAATAGGTATATTTTCCTACTTCCGTATCGAACAACCATTTAGGATAAGTCAGTACTTCATCTGTCAGAAACTTCAAGGAAGCCTGTTGCTTCTCTTTCTCAACGAATGTGTAGGTCTGGACACCATCTCCTATGACTGTATTTTCGATATAGATACCACCGATGTTGGCCAGTACGTGATACAGATAGTTGTTCCATTGATTGATAATTGCGTAATAGAGGCGTGAGGCTTCTTCGTAAGTCTGCCCTTTTTCTCCGGTAGTAGTCCATTGAAGGATTTGCGGAACGATGCGTTTCAGGTTGTCAATGCCAAGTAAGGAAGAACGTACGGGATCATCGCCTAAATCTTCATTCTGTGCACGTGGATCAACGGCATCACGTACATCCTGTGCTTCACTATATTTATAAAGACGGTCGGTATGCTTGCTCAGGAAATCAAATAAGATATCTTTTTCTTCTTCCGGACTATTCTTTCCGTACCAGCGATATCCATATTCGATGGCAAAGATATCGTAAGGACCGATATGCGGGGAAAGAACCTTCACGCCATCTCCCGGTTGGGCTATGTAGTTGAAGCGGGCATAGTCCATAATAGAAGAAGCGGTGGAATTTAATCGGGAAGTGAACGTTGCGGAACGTAAGGAATCAGTTGGGAACGCTGCGGATCCCATCATGTTGTGACGCAATCCCAAAGAGTGCCCTACCTCGTGGCAGGCAACAAAGCGGATAGCATCACCCAATAGTGAATCCGGCAACTGCACGCTGCGTGCTTCCGGGCAAACAGTTCCGGTCTGTACTGTAATCCATTCGCTTACCATAGAGAGCACATTGTGCCACCACATGATGTCTGCTTCCAGAATCTCTCCGGAACGGGGGTCTAACAAAGAAGGTCCCATCGCATTCTTCTTTTCCGAAGCTGCGTAGGTCAGTACGGAATAGTTCACGTCATCCATATCTATTTCCATACTATCGGTAACTTCAATGGCGATGATTGCATTCTTGAATCCGGCTTTTTCAAAAGCGATCTGCCAGTCTTCAATACCTCTTTTTATATATTTGCGCCATTGATAAGGTGTGGAATTGTCGATATAGAATACGATTGGTTTGGCAGGTTCTACCACCTTTCCTTTCAGGTAAGCTTCCCGGTCTTCCGGTTTGGGTTCCATACGCCAACGGGTGATAAACTGCTTTTTATCCGTTCTTTGCTGTGCATCGCTGAAACTCAATAGCGGATTGGTGAAATAACCTATTTTCTGATTATCAAAACGTCCCATCATCGGAGTTTCAGGCAGCAGAAGGATAGAAGAACTGACTTCTACCGTTACATATACGCTTGTTGTTCCTTCCGTCACTTTAGTAGTCAGCTCGGAAGTGGCAACTACATTGTTCGGAAAGGATTTCACGGATAAGATACGTGATAGATTTTTAATAGCCGATGTTCCCAGATTGATATTGGTAAATACATTATTAATGCTGGTTTCCGTACCGTCATAGATGTCGTTGATCTTGATCACCAATGCTGTAGAGTCCTGATTGACAGCCTCTATCTTGAATGCGGCAATAAGCGGTGATATAAAAATTGTCCTTAACCGAACGGAAAATAGCATCCGTCTGAGGAGCCAGAGGTAACGGGCGTTGTTGGCGGAACATCAGTTTCCCGGTTGCTTTGTCCCATTCCATGCAAATCATTTGATTTTCATAATTTACACCCCGGTTTACTCCAGCATCGTTCAATTCAGCCGGTACTCGTTGTAACTTGTTGACAACAAGTAAATCGCGCCCTAGCAATGATGTGGGAACCTCAAAATAATAATCGTTCTTTTTTTGATAAACGGCAAACATCCCTTTTTTAACACTGCTGCCTTCCACTAATTTCTCGTAGTCGCTTTTTACTCTCTCTTCTTCTGAATTTTTTTTCTTTTTCTTTTTGAACCAACTCAGATTTTCTGTAGCAGGGGTAGTTGCAAGTGCTGAGTACGCTTCTCCACTCAGCAATATACATGCAATGACCGCTGCCATTACCTTTACATACATTCTCATTAAGTCCTTTTACTTTTAATTATTATTAAAAACAGCCGCAAAAGTAATAATATTAATAATATAATGATTACAGTTTAGTTGCGAATATAATAATAAAAGGAATTATTAACTAGGTTCATCTGCTATCATTCTTCCCGGATATTTCGTAATCTAGTTGGAATAATGTACATTTGCAGGAGTAAAAAAGTGAAGAAGATAATGAAAAGATATATTGCTGCTTTATTATTGGCCTGTTGCGTGGAGGGGTATGCACAGGAAAAAAAGCAGGCTGCCTTTGTGCCACCTTTCGACTTTCCCCTTACATTGAGTGGAAACTTCGGAGAAATTCGTTCCAATCACTTTCATGGCGGATTAGATTTTAAGACGGGAGGAACAATCGGCAAACCGGTTCGGGCACTTGCTGACGGGTATATCTCACGTATACGTGTCACCAATGGTTCGGGGTATGTGCTTGACGTCTGCTATCACAACGGCTATTCCACTATCAACCGCCATTTGAGCGCTTTTCTGTCTCCCATTGCCGAAAGGGTAAAGAAACTTCAATATGAAAATGAGAACTGGGAAGTAGAAATCATCCCCGAACCCGATGAATATCCGGTGAAAGCCGGACAGCGGATTGCGTTGAGCGGGAATACCGGATACTCATTCGGACCACATCTTCATTTGGATGTATTCGAGACGGAGACGGGAGACTATATCGACCCTATGCCTTTCTTTAAAAAGAATCTGAAAGATACACGTGCCCCGAAAGCGGATGGTATCATGCTTTTTCCGCAGCTTGGCAAAGGAGTGGTCAGTGGAAGTCAGGAAAATAAAACGATTCTGCCGAACAGTGAACATCCGGTGGAAGCATGGGGGGTAATCGGCACAGGTATCAAAGCGTATGACTACATGGACGGGGTAAATAATCATTATGGAGTGTATTCCGTAGTGCTTACGGTAGATGGTGCCGAAGTGTTCCGTAGTACCGTAGACCGCTTTTCGCAGGAAGAAAACCGAATGATAAACTCCTGGACGTATGGGCAGTACATGAAATCCTTTATTGATCCCGGAAATACATTACGGTTGTTGAAAGCCTCGAACGATAACCGTGGTTTGGTAACGATTGACGAAGAACGGGATTATCAGTTTCAATATACATTGAAAGATGCTTTTGGCAATACTTCCCGCTATCACTTTACGGTACGTGGCAAGAAACAGCCGGTTGAACCGTTGAATCATCGGGAGAAATATTTCTTTGCCTGGGATAAGACGAATTATCTGCAGGAACCGGGCTTGAGTCTGATTGTTCCGAAAGGGATGCTATATGATAATGTACCTCTTCAATATCAGGTAAAAGCGGATAGCGGAGCGGTTGCATTTACCTATCAGTTGAATGATAAGCCGGTCCCGCTACATGCAAGCTGTGAACTGCGAATCGGATTGCGGCGCAAACCGGTGGCGGACACTACGAAATATTACGTGGCGCGAGTGACCCCTAAAGGGACTAAATACAGCGTAGGAGGGAAGTACGAAGATGGATTTATGAAAGCATCTATTCGTGAACTGGGCACATATACGGTTGCTTTGGACACTGTTCCTCCGGAAATTATACCTGTTAACAAGAACTTGTGGGGACGAAACGGAAAGATTGTCTATCGGCTGAAAGATGAAGGAGCAGGTATCGCTTCCTATCGGGGAACGATTGACGGTGAATATGCACTTTTCGGTCGTCCCAATATTGTAAAGTCTTACTGGGAATGTGTGCTCGATCCGAAACATGTGAAGAAAGGCGGTAAGCATACCGTAGAAATGACTGTCACGGATGCTTGTGGAAATCAGACCGTTTCGAAGGAAACCTTTGTTTGGTAAACTATTAAAATGTATTATATATGAAGAAAAGAATCATTCTATCTGCTGTCCTGTCTTTGGCGGCTCTGGCGAATTCTTTCGCTTGTACGAATCTGATTGTTGGCAAAAATGCCTCGACTGACGGTTCGACTATTGTTTCCTATTCGGCCGATTCGTATGGTCTGTTCGGTGAGCTTTATCATTATCCGGCTGCTACATATCCCAAAGGGACGATGTTAAAAGTCTATGAATGGGATACGGGTAAGTATTTGGGCGAAATCGAACAGGCACGCCAGACTTATAATGTGACTGGCAATATGAATGAATTTCAAGTGACTATCGGTGAAACCACCTTCGGCGGACGTCCGGAACTGGCAGATTCTACCGGAATCATCGACTACGGAAGTCTGATTTATATCGGATTGCAACGTTCACGTTCTGCCCGCGAGGCGATCCGTATCATGACTGATTTGGTACAGCAATATGGCTATTATAGTGGAGGGGAATCGTTTACGATTGCCGATCCGAATGAAATCTGGATTATGGAAATGATCGGTAAGGGACCGGGGGTACGTGGTGCTGTCTGGGTGGCTGTACGTGTACCGGATGACTGTATTTCGGCTCATGCCAACCAATCCCGTATCCATCAGTTTGACATGAACGACAAAGAAAACTGTATCACTTCTCCGGATGTGATTTCCTTCGCTCGCGAGAAAGGTTACTTCAATGGAGTGAACAAGGATTTCAGCTTTGCTGAGGCTTATGCGCCCCTTGATTTCGGTGCCCGTCGCTTCTGCGAAGCCCGTGTGTGGAGCTATTTCAATAAATTTACTGACCATGGAAATGACTATCTTCCTTATATCGAAGGAAAGACAGATACTCCGATGCCTCTTTTCGTAAAGCCGAACCGTAAACTTTCCGTACAGGACGTGAAAGATATGATGCGTGACCACTACGAAGGAACACCGCTTGATATTTCCAATGATTTCGGTGCCGGTCCTTATAAAACCCCGTACCGCCTTTCTCCACTGAATTTCAAGGTAGGTGATAAGGAGTATTTTAACGAACGTCCGATTTCGACTCAACAAAGTGGCTTCGTATTTGTTGCACAAATGCGTGCCAACAAGCCGGACCCCATAGGCGGAGTTCTTTGGTTTGGAGTGGACGATGCGAATATGGCCGTATTTACTCCTGTTTATTGCTGTACGACGAAAGCTCCGTTATGCTATACACGTGTAGATGGCGCAGATTACATCACTTTCTCCTGGAATTCCGCTTTCTGGATTTTCAACTGGGTGTCTAATATGGTCTATCCACGTTATGATCTGATGATCGGTGACGTGCGTGCAACTCAGAAAGAGATGGAAACGACCTTTAATAATGCGCAGGAAGGTATTGAAGAAATGGCAGCCAAATTGCTGGCAAAAGATAAGAATGCCGCAATCGCTTTCCTGACTAACTATACTAATATGACCGCCCAGAGTACTTTTGATACTTGGAAGCAACTGGGCACTTTCCTGATTGTGAAGTACAACGACGGAGTAGTGAAGCGCGTGAAGGACGGACAGTTTGAACGGAATTCTATCGGACAGCCTGCCGGTGTCATTCGTCCGGGATATCCGAAGGAGTTTCTGGAGGAATATGTGAAGCAGACAGGAGAGAGATATTTGGTGAAATAGTTGTCAATTATTCATTAAATAACTAGGATTTATAAACTTATTCTTTTACATTTGTGTGCTCAAGACTTGGCATATATTCAAGGATTGACAGAGAATAGAGAAATAATCATTAACCAATAAACAATAATCGAAATGGAAAATCAGGAACTTATCAAGCAGGTCACTGAGAAAGCCGAAAAATGGCTGACCCCGGCTTATGATGCCGAAACTCAGGCTGAAGTGAAACGCATGTTGGAGAACGAAGATAAAACAGAATTGATCGAAGCATTCTACAAAGATCTTGAATTTGGAACGGGTGGTTTGCGTGGTATCATGGGAGTAGGTAGCAACCGTATGAATATCTATACGGTAGGTGCTGCTACACAGGGCCTTTCCAACTATCTGAAGAAGAACTTCAAAGATCTGTCTCAGATTTCTGTAGTGGTTGGTCACGACTGTCGTAACAACAGCCGTCTGTTCGCTGAAACTTCTGCCAACATTTTCTCTGCTAATGGCATCAAAGTATATCTGTTCGATGATATGCGTCCGACTCCGGAAATGTCTTTCGCTATCCGTCACCTCGGTTGCCAGAGCGGTATTATCCTGACTGCTTCTCACAATCCGAAAGAATACAACGGTTACAAAGCATACTGGGATGATGGTGCGCAAGTACTGGCTCCGCACGATGCTGGTATCATTGATGAAGTGAATAATATCGCTTCCGCTGCTGATATCAAGTTCCAGGGTAATCCGGATCTGATTCAGATCATCGGTGAAGATATTGACAAGATTTACCTCGATATGGTGAAGACAGTTTCTATTGATCCGGAAGCTATCGCCCGTCATAAGGATATGAAGATCGTTTATACTCCGATTCACGGTACAGGTATGATGCTGATTCCGCGCGCTTTGAAGATGTGGGGATTCGAAAATGTATTTACTGTTCCCGAACAGATGATCAAAGACGGTAACTTCCCGACAGTAATATCTCCGAATCCGGAAAATGCCGAAGCGCTTTCTATGGCTGTCAATCTGGCTAAAGAAATTGATGCCGACCTTGTGATGGCTTCCGATCCGGATGCTGACCGTGTAGGTATCGCCTGTAAGGACGACAAGGGTGAATGGGTACTGATCAACGGTAACCAGACTTGTATGATGTATCTTTACTATATTCTGACTCAGTACAAACAGTTAGGTAAGATTAAGGGTAATGAGTTCTGTGTGAAGACTATCGTTACTACCGAACTTATCAAGAAGATTGCTGATAAGAATAACATCGAAATGCTCGACTGCTACACCGGATTTAAATGGATCGCACGTGAAATCCGTCTGCGTGAAGGCAAAAAGAAATATATCGGTGGTGGTGAAGAGAGTTACGGCTTCCTTGCCGAAGACTTCGTACGTGATAAAGATGCCGTATCAGCTTGCTGTCTGATTGCAGAAGTAGCTGCATGGGCAAAAGATAACGGTAAGTCATTGTACCAGTTGTTGCTGGATATCTACGTAGAATATGGATTCTCCAAAGAATTCACAGTGAACGTAGTGAAACCGGGCAAGAGCGGTGCTGAAGAAATCAAAGCTATGATGGAAAACTTCCGTGCTAATCCTCCGAAAGAACTGGGTGGCTCCAAGGTGATTTTGAGCAAAGACTATAAGACGCTGAAACAGACAGATGCAGAAGGCAAGGTGACTGACCTTGATATGCCGGAAACATCTAATGTGCTCCAATACTTCACTGAAGATGGAAGCAAAGTTTCAGTTCGCCCGTCGGGAACAGAACCGAAGATCAAATTCTATATGGAAGTACAAGGAGAAATGGGTTGTCGCAACTGTTTCGCTTCTGCTGATGCTGCTGCAATGGAAAAGATTGAAGCAGTGAAGAAGTCATTAGGTATTTGATTCCGTTCTTCTTCTGATATTTCAGAATAGAGAAACAATAAATAACGCCTCCATAATCTTCGAGACTATGGAGGCGTTTCTTTTATGTAACCGCCTTTTCATCGGTCTTTCATTTCCTTTGCATTCTTTAAGTTCCCTTTCTAATCCTTCTTATGGAAATCTTGTTCTATCTAAATCATCTCAATTTAAACATGCAGGCTACGGGGATACACGGTTTTGTTGATGCTTTAGAGTGATACGTAACGTTTCATTTTCATAAGTTGTTCGTTTGTAGTTTGTGTGTACTTCGTGGCCTGCTTTCTTCATTATTTCTTAGCTCCCAACCAAGTCCATTTGTGCCAGATGGTTTCCAATGGTCCTTGTTTGTGCTTCGACAGCCACCATTTACAGAACTGTACCTGTAATAGGAACAGAATGATTCCGATAATCAGACTGAGCGTATATCCGCAATAGGGAGCCAGATAAAATCCGAATGGGAAGTAGATGATAGCTCCCATAATAGATTGTGTGATGTAATTAGTCAGACTCATTTTTCCGTAAAAGCGCAGGTTGGAAACGGTTTTCTGGAACTTAGCCTTCTGATAAAGTAAGATGAAGGAAGCAATCAGTACGATGGTAAATGCGAATTTCTGCCACATATCGAAAGCTGTCCCTACGGTCTGTTGAATCAGGCTGCTGTCACTTTGCATGATCTGCTCTTTCAAAGAGTAAAGCGGAGCGAAACTGATAGCTGCAATGATCAGTGCTTTGGTCCAGAATTTCAGATGAGACTCGGAAGTGATGAACAGTTCTTTGCGTCCGATGTACAGACCGAACAGGAAAAGTCCGGCAGTCTGCAAGAAACGTCCGGCACCAATGGCCCAGAACAAGCTTGCTTTCTGTCCTAATGTGACGTTGCCAATGAGGAATTCCCAAAAAGTTCCGTTTTTGGTGTAATCTGCCACTTCGCTATACATGGCTCCGACATTCAGATCGGGCAGGGTATAGGCAGGATTGAACAGACTCATTATATAATGGAACCATTCAATAGGCTGTAATGAAAATAAGATAGCAGTGATTAAAATAGCCTTATCGCTCCATTTGCGTACAATAAATAATATGATACCGACAACAACAAACAGAAGCAAAACATCTCCAGCCGGAAAGAAAGCCGCGTTAAGAGTGGCAAAACCGGCAAGTAAAACCAGTCTCCATAAAAAACGGTAGCCGAAATCTTTTCCTTTCAACTGCTGATTATGTGATTGGATATAGAAAGTAAATCCGAAAAGCAGTGCGAATATGGCATAAGATTTTCCGGCGAACAGTGAAAATACTGCATTAAACACTCCGGCATCTAAAATGCTAAGCCATTCGGGAGAACTCTCCGGATAAACAGGGAAAATGAAATGTTCCAGATTATGTACCAAGAGGATGGCCATAACTGCAAATCCTCTGAGGGCATCTACTACTTCAATTCGTGGTGTCTTTTTTAATAATTCCATGGGTTTGATTTATGATTGTTTTTTAGTTAGTATTCGTTTTACCCATTTATTGGCGGGCTTTTCGAAATAATAGTAAGAAAGTAAACTAAGTATAATGGTGATACCGAAAATGAGGGGAACACTGATCATCCATGACACCTGCCATTGATAGAGCGCTGCCATTTTCGTATATGTGAGTATAATAAACAAATGTATCAGGTAGAAACTATAGCTGATTTCTCCACCTATTATCAGAAACCGATTGGATAATAGCCGGGATATACCTCCCTTCTGGAAGGCAAAGATGAGTATCATCAGAGAAACAGGTAACCAGTAATAGCAAGAATAACGGTATACTTTAGGTATATCTGCGGCACAAAGATAAAAAAGAAGAAATAAAGCGACGGATGCTACTTCCAAGAATGTTCCCGTGGAAGAAGAAATCTTTTTATTGTGTAATGACTGATAGATCTGATAAAGCAATACTCCTACAAAAAAGTCCGGCAGGCGGGTGATGGGATTGACATACCAATATGCTTTGATTTGTTCGTCGGCAGTCAGATACATACCTGCCAGCATGACCGGAAGACAGATTGAGAGTACAACCAATAGTTTTCGCCTGCTGTTTAAGAAAGGAATCACGAAAGGAAAGCAGAAATAAAATAACTGTTCGCACCCCAAGCTCCATGAAGGACTGTTGAAAGAGAAAAAATAATCGGCAGAGGGGAAGAAGGGCTGTAACAGAAAGGTAGAGGCGACAAAGTGTTTGATCCAGTCCGTCGTATCGCTATATTGAACATATCCTCCTATACATGCGGCAATTAATAGTGTAAGTAGATGCAGGGGATAAATGCGGGCAATACGTGCTACCCAGAACGTGCGTTTAGTAGTCGTTTTTGTCAGTAGTTTTTCCTGATAATTGTAGGCAATAATAAACCCGCTGAGGACAAAAAAGAAACTGACTCCGACAAATCCTTCTTTAAAGAAGTGGGCATCGAAACTTGTATCCAGTACATAACAATGTGCTCCGAATACCATCAAGGCAAAGAATATTCGTAAAGATGTTAATGTGTTGATCACGACGTTTATCTGTTTCTTTTTTGTATTCGGCTGTAAAAGTACAGTTTTTCTGTGATATAAAAATTCACATAGATTAAAAAGAACTCAGGATTCGGAGCGCAGGCGGCTTAAATGTTGTGGAGTCATCCCAAGAAAGGAAGCTATATATCCCAGTTGGGCACGGTGAATTACATCCGGCTGTTCGCGTAGAAGTTGTTCGTAGCGTTCTTTGGCCGGTAGGTATAGTCGGTTTATGTGGTGTATGTCCATGTAGAGCAGACATTCCTGATGGATAATGCGTCCCCAGTTGGCAATTTCGATATTTGTTTCATAAATCTGATTTAATTCATCAATGCGTATGGCATATAGTTCGCAATCTTCCAGTAACTCTACATATTCGTATCCCGGTTGGTTGTGGTATAAGTCTTTCATGGCAAAAGTGATATCGCCTTCGCGTGAGAACCAGATCGTGATTTCTTCACCGTCACGCAGGCAATAGGAGCGGCAAAATCCTTTCTCAATAAAGTAGACGTGACGATCTGATACTCCGCCGTGTATCAGTAAGTGTTTCTTTGGCAATTCCAGCTTTTTCATGTGGCTGAAAAGCATTTCCAGTGAGCTGTCAGATACCGGATAATATCGGCGGATTCCTTTGATGATGTTCTCCATGTCTGTTTATTTGTGGGAGCATTCCAGCCACCAGTCGATCATTTTCCGTGCCAGGCTCAGTTTTCGTGGAAGTTCCGGCAAATTATCTCTTGTATAGAAATCACCGGAGCTTAATTCTTCTTCTTGCAATTTGATTTCTCCTCCGGCATAATCGGCAATGAATCCTACCATTAATCCGCTGGGGTAGGGCCAGGGCTGGTTGCCGAAATAAGTGATGTTCTTCACGTCCAGTCCGGTTTCCTCTTTCACTTCGCGGGCTACACATTCTTCCAGTGTTTCGCCTGTTTCGAGGAATCCGGCTACAAGGCTGTTGAATCTGCCTTTAAAGTTGCGGGCATGAACGAGAAGTATGGAGTCGACTTTGCGCACTAAAACAAGGACGGCTGTCGAGATAGCCGGATACACTTCACGGCCACAACTCGGACAGCGTTTCATGATGGATTCTTTTTGTTCCATCGGAGTGCCGCAAGCCGAGCAGAACAGACTGTTTCTGTCCCAATGCAGTATTTCGTGGGCTTTGCCTGCTGCCTGGTAATGTCCCAGCGGGAGGTATTCGTAAGAAGCGCGAAGCCCTATCATTGCATATTGTTCTGTCTCTTCAATAGGTTGGGATACGGAATAGGCTTTGCAGTTTCTTCCTTCCAGTGTGGTGATATTGTGTACTGTAGTCTTGTCTTTGATAAGGATAGGAGGAATTTCTCCACAGGGAATGGCAAATGTACCGTTCCCCTCCTTTTCAAGCAGTAGTTCATCTTTGTAAAAGACAAACCACAGGGATTCAGCTGTTTGATTCATTTTATATTTTTCTATTTTCTTCGCGCTGCGAAGTTATAAAAACTGTATCGATATATGTAGGGTTTACCGGATAAAATATGAATAGATTAACTTAAAAATATACTTTGTTCCACTCCAATCTCTTGAATGAAATAATTATCGTGTGAGATGGCTATCACAGTACCTGCATAGTTTTTGATGGTAGCAGTAATAATTTCGATGCTTTGTATATCCAGGTTATTGGTCGGTTCGTCCAGTATAAACATATCGGGCATATTATTACTGATCATCAGGCAACAAAAGGCAAGTCTCATTTTCTCTCCGCCGCTTAGCTTCCGGCAAGATTTATCCCATTCGGAAGCCGGAAATAAATATCGGTTCAGAATAATCTTTATTTCGTGCTCCGGCAGGTTGCGGCCATTGAAGGCATAGGCTTGTTCCAAAATACTGTTTCGATCATTGATGATCGAATATTCCTGATTCAGATATACATAGGTGAAATTTGCCTGTATGAGCGTGCCTTTCAGTGGTTGGAGTTGTCCGGTTATGATTTTCAGCAGAGTTGTTTTTCCGCTGCCATTGCCTCCTTCTATACGAAGGCGGTCTCCGCTTTTCAGCTGAAAACTGAGAGGAACTTGCCAAAGTTGTGGCTGATCGGGATGATAACCGAAGTTAATCTCCTTTGCCGTAACCAGTATTTTACCGGTATGAAGTCCGGAACTGTTAAAGTCAGTCTTTAGTGCAGCTGTCGGCGAGAGTGAGCTTCGGAGTTGGTTACGCTCGTCAGTTAACTTTTCGGCTTTTTCCTGATGTGCACCGCTTAGTTTGGCAGTGCTCTTTTCCGATTTGCTTTGTAAACTGTTCAGTACAATACGCGGAACACCTTTTTTCAGGTTTCTTTTTTCACCACGTACATTCTGTTTATCCCTCCGTTCAGCTGTTTCGCGGGCTACCTTGCGGGCAGTGCGGAGTGCTTTCTCTTTTTCTTCGATGCGTTGTTGCAAGGCTTCTTGCATCAGTGTTTTTTGTTCTTTATAAAATTCATAGTTTCCACCGTAATAGCTGATCTGATGCTTTTCCAGTTCACATATTTCGGGAAGAAGATTCAGCAGTGTACGGTCATGGCTTACTACCAACAGCGTGGAACGCCATTTTTCCACCCAGTCATACAGACGTTGTCTGCCTGACGAATCGAGATGATTGGTCGGTTCATCCATCAGTATGACGGACGGATTATGAATGTCCATACCTGCGAGGAATACACGTGTCTTTTCTCCTCCGCTGAGCAGATTTATCGGGTAGGATAGTGGGAATTGGCCCAATCCCCACGAATCGAGGGCGGCGACGGAACGTTCTTCTATATTCCAGTCGTCGTTCAATATGCTGAAATTTTCTATTGAGGCATCTCCCGCAAGGATAGCATGTAGTGCTTTCTGCTTATGGTCTATCTGTAAGGCTTACGCGATGGTCAACGAATCATATTGCCCGAAATGTTGGGGAATATAATAGAGGTCGTCCGGTCGGACGATGACGCCGGAAGAGGGTGTTAATTGTCCGGCAATAATTTGCAGCAGGGTAGATTTGCCACAGCCGTTATTGCCGACTAATCCTAACTTCTGCCCTTTACTGATGGCAAAGTTAAGGTCACTGAATAATACTTCTTTATCCGGATGGATATAGCTGATTTGTTGAATACTAATAGGCATGATGGTCTATTGGGTTTGAGGTTGAAAACTGGGTGAGGATAATCACGGGGCAGGGGAACGACAAACACAATACTGGCTAAACAACACGAATTTCGTGATGCTTAACGATAAAGAAAAAGCATAGATGAAAAGTGATGTTTACTAGAGTGTTGTCTTACTTAGAAATTCTCATTGTGGTAAGTATATAGTTTAATTTGGGCGCAAAGATAGTACTTTCTTTTATAATATTGTTGGGTTTTGGC
The DNA here is from genome assembly GCF_000162515.1 of Bacteroides sp. 1_1_14. Classification (NCBI taxonomy): domain Bacteria; kingdom Pseudomonadati; phylum Bacteroidota; class Bacteroidia; order Bacteroidales; family Bacteroidaceae; genus Bacteroides; species Bacteroides sp. 1_1_14. The sequence goes on from NZ_GG774707.1 coordinate 186,750, forward strand.
TGGAAAAATGGATTCTTTGAACTAATTCAGAATATGGAATAAAAAAATGAAGAGCAGAGACTACAATTAAAAAATGTCCCGCTCTTCATTTTCACTACCTACTTTATTAACTTATTACATCTTTTCCACTCGAAAATCAAACCATAATTTCATTTTAAAACCGTCATCCCCTTTTTTAATGCGAATACTGCTTGGCTGACTGTGGGGACCAAGTTCAGGAATGGATTTTCCGGAACGCATGGCGGGAATATCATAAAGAAAAGAGATGTCACCTTCCGGGAATTCCCACATTGTGTTTTCACCATTACGTCGATGGACAGGTTCCAGCGGAGTAAATACACGGAAGAACAAGCCATCACTTTCAGAGTAAACAGTGAAAGGTACGCGATCTGATTCTAATGTTGCCCAATAAACATTGGCATGATAACCTTTGAATTCCGGATAGATTAAATGATCAAAACTTTCACCGGTTATGGTATTATTGTATTCTTTCTCCCAAATGCCATAATTGGTACCTTTTATACGATTCTTCCATACACGGTAAGGGCCACGTCCCATCCATTTCATGCCTTTCACTTCTTTTTCCGGAAAAGAGAAAGTGAGCCCGAGATTATATATTTTCTTATCAAAGAAGGCTCCCTCAAAACCATGACCTTTAGGATCATTCAGCAGTACAGCTTCCATACCTAATAATCCGTCTCCGGACATACGCCAGACAATTGAATCTATTCCTCCTTCATATTTGGCAATGTAACAGGCGTCATTACCTTGCATGTACTCATAGCCTTCTTTAAAATTAGCTTTCATACCGACAGGTAATGGACCGTTATTTAACGGGATGATTTCATCCTTCTGTTTTATTTCGATAAGTATCCCATTTCTAAAGGTGGCAGAGATACCATTAGCAAACAAAGTGACCTCTCCATTCTGCTTTTTAATACTTGCGGATGAAGTACTAATATGTTTATTATATTGCATTGCAAAATATTCATTGGCATATTTGATTGGCCAAGTCCAATTGCAGATAGAATGTCCCTGTTTATCATAAGCTTCCAGTTCCAGCACATCCCCTTGGAAAAAAACAGCAGGTAATTTCATATGTACCTTGCCGGTTTCACCCGGAGCAATATCCGGAAGGGGCACTGCACCTTCGGAAAGCAGCGTTTGTGTCCCCTTCTTTAAAGGTGATGAAATGGAATAGACTCGATATTTCATACTGCACTCTTTCAGATTCGTAAAAAGATAGTTGTTGCTTATCATGAAATCTCCTTTAAAAGATGGGGTGATAAAGAGGTTCTGGAATTGTATAGGTGCCCAGACTTCACGGACGGTATAAAAACTTCCTTCTTTTTCCCGTCTGGGGCCTACAATGCCATCCGGACCGTTAGGACCATCCGAGTCCAGACGCCCTCCTTGGTCGGTCCTTTTAACGGCTTCATCAACGTATGTCCATAAAAATCCTCCTGCAAATAAGGGATTAGACTTATAGCTATCCCAAAAATCATCCAGGCCGGCTCCTTGTCCGCGATCATAAAGTCCATGTAGAAATTCGGTAGGCATAAATACATTATATCCGTTTGCCAAGCGGTAAGGACCTGTTTGATAAGCTGGATAGTGATGAGTATCAAGCCCGTTGAAATCAGCCCACGGATGGATGACATGACGTTTCTGCGGATCATAATCTGCAAAGTGGGCATCTATATTTTTATTCCATCCTCCTTCGTTTCCATTACTCCACATAAAGATACAGGGATGGTTTACATCACGGTTTATCATCTCAGACAGTAATTTTAATCCTGTTTCCGTGTCATAGCTATTCTGCCAGCCGGCAAGTTCGTTCAGATAGAATATGCCAAGCGAGTCACATATTTCCAGGAAATGTTTGTCGGGAGGATAATGAGAACGTACGGCATTCATATTCATTTCTTTAATTAATAAGGCATCTTGCAGGCTGAGTTCACGGTTTGTTGTACGTCCGCCATCAGGATGAAAACTATGACGGTTGGTTCCCTTTACTATAATTTTGGTTCCATTGACATAAATGCCGTCCTTGGGGCGGAACTCAATGGTACGGAATCCGATACGCTCTTCATGGATGTGGACAATTTGCTTCTGAGGATTGATAAGTTCCAGCTTTAAAGTGTAAAGATTGGGGTTTTCACAGTCCCATGTCTGAATGCCTTTCCATTCTGTAGTTATAGTTTGTATTTCATCACTGTTCAGTGAAATGATTTGCCTGCCAATACTTGTCTTACTGTCTACAGGAGTAATTGTTGCCGCTACTGAATAGTCTTGGGAAATATTTCTCAGATGTAGCTCTGTTGCTAGTTTTCCATTTGCCATCGCGTTTACTGCGATACGTTCGATATGTGTTTGGGGCATGGCTTTGAGGTATACGGGCCGATAAATACCGCCATAGAGCCACCAGTCTGCACGTCGTTCGGCAGCATTCACTGATTTATTGGCAGATTCTTTCCATACCTTTACTTCCAGATTATTCTTTTTTCCAAAATTTAGTTTATCTGTTATGTCATAGCTAAAACGATAGAAACCGCCTTGGTGAATGTCGCCTGCCGGTATGTCGTTTATTTTCACTTCAGTATCTGTCATTACTCCTTCAAAAACAATACTGACTTGCATATCTTTCCATTTAGCGGGTACCTTGAACTGATATCGGTATAGCCCGGTTTCATCGCTGGGTTTAGCTCCTTTATTCAAATAGAAACGTCCGTAAGTGTATTCGCCAAACCCTTGTAATTCCCATTGCGAAGGGATCTCTATCTTGCTCCATTTGCCACTGTTCATGCCTGCGGAACAATAAAACTCCCATGTCTTTGTGTCTTGATATCCGCTTCCCGACAGATATTGGATTTCCGTAGTCTGTGCATTTACAGCTAAGGAGAATAAACAACTTAAGATTATAAAAATAAATGTTTTCATATAGGTTCATTCTTTAATATTGATAGGTTGGTTCTATAGGGAATACATAAAACTGTCTTTCCGGTTTGAAATCAATCATCCATTGGTCTATTAATACATGATTGTCTAAAGCAGTAATGGATAGAGTGTGCATTCCTTTTGTCAGTCTGTGCTTGGTATTTCTTACTGCTTGTCCGCGAAGAACATTCTGCTTCCAGGATTCGGTACGAAAACCTTCTTTAAAGGAACATATCTGAGGCGTTTCACCATCTATGCTGACACTAAAGCGAATATCTCCTTTATCGTTCGGCTGTGTCGGGATGACGGCTGTACGCAGAATAGCCTCTCCTTCCCATGCACTTTCAAAATCAAAGGTGATTGTCTTTCCTTTTGGTAGGGATACAGCGTTCATGCTGTGTCCCAATGACTGAATGACGATCACCCCGTCTGTTGCTTTGGTATAGTTGCAAGCATTGGCAACAATACATTTGTCTTTTGATACCTCTTTCAGGGGGAGCGACTTGGTACTTTCAGGAAAAGTATATTGCTCAATTTCCTGATCAGTTAACCATATAGGGAGGGTAGGCGGATAAAATACGTATAAATCACGTGGATTGTAACACATGGAATATTTCCATTTACCACCGGCTAATTTATGATTATAATAATCTGTCAAGTCACGAATTTCCTGATAGGCTTTGATACTTTTTGCACAAGCATTCATCAATTGGCTTTCACGAGTCCACAAGTTAGTATCACAACTTCCCGGAAAAATGCAGCGCGCCCTTTGTGCTTCCAGCATTTTAGTACTCATAGCTGCTGCACCGAATACAGGATATTTAATTTGTGCAAAGAAAGCGTCTTTTCTCTCTTGAGGAATGATCGGTTCTACTTCGGACAGGATTCTTTTTATTGACTCATAAGATTCCAGATAACGGTCTAGTTCTCCACCGAATTCAGTGAGACTGAAATCTGTATTTTTGATTGGAGACCATCCTTTTATATATTTCTTTTTATCCAGTTCTACTTGGTTCCAGCCCATAAACTCTGGCTTGCGGATACCGCACAGACGATAAAATTCCAGCATGGCCGGCAATAACTTTTCTCCCGCTTCTGTACCGAATTCGCGGCAAAGCCAATTTTTCTGATGCTGTACGAGGGTAGAGGGAGATACAGAGTTGATGTCCCATGCCATATCCAGAAAAAGCTCCAGGTCATAGGCTGCAGGTTTTAAATCATGCACATTGACAATCCACAGACGACGGGCATTGCAATCATAGGCTTGTTTCATTTCACTATAGACCAACCCCGGTTGGGTAGTGCATAGCCACATATAGTCATGCGGACGTCCCCAATAGCTGAGATGATAATATACACCGGCACCTCCGCTGCGTTTTTGCTGTTCCTGGTCACTCAGACGAGTCATGTAGCCATAATTGTCGTCACACCATATGAGTGTAATATCATCGGGTACCTGTAAACCGTTCTCCATAATCTGAAGTACTTCTTTATAGGGAACAAAAGCCTGTGGGATTTTCGCTACATCCTTTTTTTACATATTTAGATAATAAGGTGCGTTGGTCATTTATAACTTGCTGCAAAGCATCGGTTTTTTCCTGAAGAGTTTTTACTCCTTCCATACCGCTGTCGTGAATACCTCTCATGCCTATCGTATAGAAGTTTTCATAGCGTCCGGCTTCTTTCAAGCGTTCTGTCCAATAGGACTGTACACTTTCACGATTCGTAATATAATTATACTCGCCTCGTTCGCTGACTTTCCATTCACCTACATTATTACGCATCAAAGGTTCACAATGAGAAGTGCCGATAACGATACCGCAGCTATCGGCAGCCTCTTTGGCTCCTGGTACAAAGTAGAAAGGAGTCGTAATTCCGTGCATACCCGGCCAGATGGCGTTGGCACGAAGACGCATCAGCAGCTTGAAAATCTCCTTATAAGTACGGGCACCGATTCGTCCTTTTGTGTCAGACGGTTCGAAGTTTTTCCAACTCCAAGGTTGTAAACTCCAGTCTTCGTCATTCAAAAAGATTCCACGATACTCTACTGAGGGGCTTTGAAAGGTTGTATAATCGGCAGGCAATGTTAATTGATTTTTCTTTATGGGTGTGACGTCTCCCCACCATACCCATGGAGACACACCGGCTAAACGTGACAATTCGAGTATTCCGTAGGCAGTCCCTCTGCCATCACTGCCTACCACCAGCAATTGTTTCTTATTGGAGCTTTCGGTAACTTTGATAAAAAAAGCATCCTTTTTACTCATAAGGCTATCTACAGGAACATCCTGTTTAAGAAGTTCTTTCAGTGCAGATCTATTCTTGTCCAATTGTACAATTTTAATAGCTGTATTTCCTGTATGAGTTTTTTTGAGGTAATACTCCTGTCACTTGTTTCATGTCACCGGTAAACATATCCAGTGCAACTGTCACCACAGGTGATACGGATTTTGATACGGAATAGGTGATCGCTTGTTTTCCATTGTACCAGACAAACTCACCCTCGTTGTGATTTGCCGCGGTGCAAACAATCCGATTTCCGAAAAGAAAAATTGAACAGAAGCATATCGCTATAAACGACTTTCTGTTTCCATAAAAATTAGATTTCATAAGCCAACCTTTTTAAATTAGACATTAGAGTTTTAATGTCACAAAGGTAACCGGCTGTCAGTATTAAAGGGGGGAGGCATTGCCCGATAAGGTTGAAAGATGTTCCTTCTACCTTTTCGGAACATCTTTCAACTCTCTTTCTTTAGAATTCAATTAAGTGTTTTTTGCCGATTTCATCGAGTATTCTGTAGGTTGCATACCGAATTCTTTCTTGAAACAGATCGAAAAATATTTAGGGTCGTTGAACCCCACTTTGTATGCCAGATCAGAGATGCGGATATTCTTATTCTCATCCATGATTTTGCAGGCTGCTTTCAAACGAATGCTCCGTACAAAACTGGTTGTATTGAGTCCTGTGAGTGATTTCATCTTTTTGTGAAGTGTGGTACGACTTGTTGCCATCTCATTGACAAATTGAGTTACGTCAAACTCAGGATCATCCAGATGTCGGTTTACACAGTCAATGGCATCCTGGAGGAATTTCTCATCATCTGAAGTAATATTCGAAAAGAATTGTAGTTTGATATGGTGTACTTTGTCTGTTTCTCCTTTTTGCAGATACTTCCGATTACGCAACATAAGTCTTCGGCGTATTTCCCACCATATCAATCCTAAAAAAGATGCAGTTAGTAAAGCGTAAATAAGATATGCCCACCAGGTAGCCCAGAAAGGAGGTTCGATAAGGATTTCCATTGTCCGCATTTCTCCCCAGTCTCCATTCTCATTGGTGGCTCGTAATTCAAATACATACTCTCCCGCAGGTAATTGAGAATAATATGCATTACGGTTGGCGGCATTCACATAGTGCCAGTCTGTGTCAAAACCTTGCAGCCTGTATGCGTACTTGTTCAGTTGGGGCTGGTTGTAAGTGAGCGATGCAAAGCGGATAGTAAAATTGGTATATGCTGACGGGATGATGAGAGTCTTTGTATAATCGGCAGTAAAAGAGGATATCTTGCTTTTTTGCTGTTCCGGTATTTGTTCCAATGATTTGCCGTCTATTAATATATCCGTTATGCGCAAAGAAATATCAGAGTGTTTCTCCTTCATCATTTCGGAGTCAAAAGTAACTATTCCGCGGCTACATCCGAAATAGAAAGTTCCATTGCGATAAAAAGATGCGTTTTGATTAAAGAAGTTATCTGCTAATCCATCTGCAACAGTAAAAGTCCGTACTCTTCCTTTTTCCTCCCCGGTGATAGTCAATCTTGCCAATCCTTGATTAGTGCCTAACCAAAGGTTTCCATGATTATCTTCTTCCATACTGCCTACCATATCTCCCGGTAAATTGTATGCTTGATGGACGGATTCAAAACAATCATCTTGTACATTATACAGACAAAGTCCGCTTCCTTCTGTGCCTACCCATATTCTGCCGCTTTTATCCAATAGAAAACAAAGGGGAGTATTGACCGGTAACAGTTTGTTCTCCATACAGTAGTTTTGGCAATGTAATGTTTCCGGTTGCTCCATATTTCCAGTTACATGAACTATACCATTATTGTTGGTTGCCAGCCACAAGGAGCCGTCATTATCTTCCATTATGCAGGTAATTTCTTTAGAGAGTAAGGCATCAATGCCAGGCATACGGCTGAAACAATATTCACGACCATCCTTATATCGGACTCCAACTCCCTTATAGGTGCCTAGCCACCAATTCCCCTTATGGTCTTCATGTATCCAATATACCAGATCATGAGGAATGAAATCACAATTTGAAGTCTTATATTGGTGGATAATCTTTCCATTCTGACAAGCCATCACTCCGCCATCATGAATGGCGAGCAGCACTTCTTGGGAAGTAGGGCTGTAGGAAATGTGATAGGGACGTTTGGAGGGTATTAAAGATATCTTCTTGTCTCTCGACTGGTAATCCACTCCATATCCGAAACCAATCCAGGAAGCTCCATTCTCTTCTATATATAAGGTAGAGATCAAATCAGTAAAGAACTTCCCGTTACCACGTGGGTAGAGGACATCAAAAGAACGTGCGTGTGTATCTGTATGAAAAACTCCTGTTCCTTTTGTTCCAATCCACATCAAGCCGTTTTTATCTCGAAAAACGGTGTTCACTTCGCGTACGGGCAAATAATGTTCTGGGTTCGATTCTTTGTAATTGATGAACGTCCCTTCGTTAGCCATATTCATAATGCCAATTCCATCCCGGCTTCCCAGCCATAACGAATGTGTCTGCAAGTCTTCATGGATAGAATAAATATAATCAGAAGGGATAGAGGAAATATTCAGAGGATCGTATCTGTAATTTTTTTCAATAGACAATGTCTGCTTGTCCGAAGAGAAATTAACCTTATAAAGACCATACCCGCTTGTTCCCACCCATAGAACTCCTCTGGAATCCTGAAATAATGACAAAACGGAATTGTTTTCGCTCAATGGAGGGTAATGGGTGAACTTATTCTCTTTTATGTGATAACGGTAGAGCCCGTCTTGCCAGGTACCAATCAGTAAATCACCATTTTCATCTTCAAGTATGGTTTGAACATTCTTTTGTTCGGGTACTTCGCCTTTACAATTCTTGTGTGTCATCAGGACCAATGTATCCTGTCCTGCATCATAATATGCCATTCCACGGATATATCCCAGATAGACTTTGTTCTCTTTGGTTACGTGGATTTCGTTCAAACGATGTTTGTTGATTCCTTCCAGTTGCATTTTTCTCATTTGTCCCGTTTGCTTATCGAGTACACAGAGACCTTCATGAGTTCCTATCCATAGTCTGTGGGAATAGTCTTCTTCTACGCAAAGTACATTATTATTGGTCAGTAGTCCCGGAGTGTAAAGATTTGATTTATATGTTCTGACTTCATAACCATCATACCGGAATAATCCATAGAAGGTGGGAATCCAGATGTAACCGTCCCGATCTTGATAGACCTGATGAACCATACTGTTGGGTAATCCGTCCGGAGTTGAGAATTGTTTGAATTCTAAATTCTTCAGACGATCCTGTGCATGGACGGGAAACATTAATAAAGTTGTTGTAATAAGAAGTAGCCAGAATATTCTATATACCATTATACTGCATTCTATTAGATTCCATTTAACAAATATACAAGATTATCTTTAGATTCTTGCGTAAATAAATAAAAATATGGAATCCGGGAATTACAGTCTATGATTTTAGAGCCTCTATTCTCTTAGTTTAGAGGCTCTGTTTAGTACTAATAGAGCCTCTGTTTACTAGATTTGCAGGCTCTGTTTATTATTAATTTTATACGTCGAATAATTGATTCAACCCCTCGCTCATACTCGGATGTGTGAAGATGAAGTCACGCAGGAACGTAGAAGTCTGTCCTGTCTTCATAGCCATTGCAACCATATTGATCAGTTCCGGAGCATCGGTACAGAATAGGGTACATCCCATAATCTTACCGCTATGGCTATTGATAATAGCTTTCAGCATCCCATCAGTCTGTTGCAAGGTACGCGAACGGACAATGGAGGTTGCCGGCAGTCGGGAGACTTTGAAAGAATACCCCTTTCTCAGTGCCTCCTCTTCCGTAATTCCGATATGTGCCAATGGCGGATCGATAAATACAGCATAAGGCAGAGGATCTCTGTCGTTGATGTCACGTTTCTTGTCCCCGAAAAGCTGATCCCGGATAATACGAAAATCATCCAGTGAGACATAGGTAAATTGCGCTCCTCCTTTTACATCTCCCATTGCCCATATATGAGGGGCATTGGTATGTAATTGGTCATTGACTACAATTGCCCCGTGCGCATCGACTTCTACACCAGCTGCTTGCAGGTTCAGTCCTTCAATCATTGGTTTGCGGCCTGTGGCAATAAGGATCGCATCACCGTCTACAAAGTAAGGAGTGCCGTCCGAAGTATCCGAATAAGTCAGAGTTACCCCGTCGTGTGTATCATGGATCGATTGAGTACGGACATTCAGACGAATCTCGACTCCTTTCTTCTCCATCACTTCCCGAACGCTTTTTGCAATATCCGAATCATTGCGGGGCATGAATCTGTTTCCTGCTTCGAGAAGAGTCACTTTACTTCCGAAGCCAGCGTACATCGAAGCAAACTCCAGTCCGATATAGCCTCCGCCTACAATAATCAGGTGTTTTGGCAGAATATCCAACTCCAGAAGAGTGGTACTGGTGTACACATTTCGACTTTGCTGAATACCCTCTATATTGGGAATAATAGGTGTAGAGCCGGTATTGATAAAAATCTCTTTTCCCTGCAGTTCGATTTCTTCTTCGGGAAGAGCAACTTTCACCGTATTGGCTGAAACGAGAGACCCTTTACCTGTGTAAATAGTCACATTAGGGCGTTTGCTTAATTTCTCGTAGTTATTTTCTCTTAAAAAAGAGGTAAGTTTGTTTTTTCTGGCAATCGCCTGCCTATACATGTTACTCTGCTTATCAAAATCATTGTGATAAAGCAGGGTGGAAATCTCTGATTCGTGAATCAAAGTTTTGGTTGGTATACAGGCTACGTTAGGGCAAGCTCCTCCGTACATTTCATCGGACTGTTCGACGACAGCGACCTGCCATCCTCTGTTGGAAAGTTCGGCAGCCAGTGTTTTTCCTGCCTTGCCGAACCCTATAATAATTGCATCATATTGTTTCATAACTTCCTTTCATTAACGATTTATACTCAGCTATTATAACACATGAAGAGTATATTTGTTTTGCGTCATATCCGGGAAGCAAAGGTGTCCGTAGCGGACAGAATCAGCTTTTTTTCAGTGTTTTGAGTACGCGTTGTGACGAGTCTGAAAGAAGCACTACGGCTCCTGCGAGAATAACGATATCTTTGATAACCAGTCTTCCGGCACCGGACAATAGCGGGAAGCCAAATTCATCTCCACCCAGATTCGGAACCCAGACTTCGGGCGTGGTGACAAGAAAGGATAGTGTGCCTAACGTCATAATGATGGCGAGCGTGTCACCTATCAGCGCTACTTTCGGGAAGAAAATGCCCAGGAATACCAGAATACCGATACTCATGATGAGCGCTCCTAATCCATAGGAGAAAGTATAAGTGCGATTGGCTTCGTGCCAGGCGCGGTTTTCCGGAACGAAGGCTCCTTCCGGATTTTTGTGGTCTTTGTATTCAGGAGCATCTTTCGCATAGAAGAAGCTCATGAAGGGACTGTTGGCTACGAAAGGAACAATTCCGTCGGCTTCGTAGTGGAAATATTTCAGTCCACCGATCCATACGAATACGACTAAGATAGCTACACGGATAAACTTAATTCCGAAATTCTTCAAGCTGGAAGTGAAGGTAAGCAAAGCAATAAATTTCTCTTTCATTTTGCGGTCTTTTTATGGGTTTAACTTTATACCGCAAAGGTCGTGCTTTCTGCATACCTCCGAAATGGCAATACTTCCGCTTCACTTATCAATTCTTCCCAACTTCCGTATTTCTGAACTGTACGGCACTCTGTCCTGTCATGTTTTTGAAAAAACGGCTGAAAGAAGCCTGGTCTTCAAATCCCAGAATATCGGCAATTTCTTTCGCGCTCTTATTGCTGTAGAGCAGGAGGCGTTTGGCTTCCGCTTCCACCCGTTCGTGGATGACCCTTAGCGGAGAAGGCAACTTACATGTTGAGAAAATGTTCGAAAGTGTCTTCGGTGACTTGTGAAGCATATCGGCATAGTCCTGTACCTGCTTTTTGGTCCGGTAATGCTCGTCTACCAGATTGTAATACTGGCGGACAATCTCGAAGCCGGATTCCTTTTCGCGCGTGATATCCAGTCGCTGACGGGCGATTCGGGTGCATTGGATGATGAAACGCTTCAGCAGGATACGTAGCATTTCTTCCTGCAGGCTGTCGGAAACGGTGAACTCGTTTTCCATGGCTTCGGTAATCTGGTCCAGTTGCCGGCGCTCTGCTTCGTTTAGTGTGAAGCGGACAAGGTGGGACGAACCGTTGAAAAGGAAGCCGCTGCACGACACTTCGTGGTCGTTTCCATAGATACAATAGAAGTTGCTGTTGAACAGCAAAGTCATATATTCACCATCTATGGACTTAAATTCAAGATGCTGCAGATGAGTCAGTGAGATAACGTCGTCTTTTGAAAGTACCATCTCTTGATGGTCGATTTCTACTGTAATGCTTCCTTGGCGGACCCATATAAACTTATAGAGTCCTTTTTCTTTTTGCAAAGCTTTCTCTGTCAGATAAGAATCTGTGAGAGCGAGTGTTCCTTTTAGTTTGGTGTGATACTGTTGTAACATAATTTATTCCTCCATGGCTGATGCGTCAAATGACAGCGGTAGTAAATCGCCGATACTTTTTACTTCGTAGATACATTCCCTGCCGTATAGCAGAATACGGATAGGCTGGCCGTAACGTTTTTCCGTTTCCAGAATCACTTGGCGGCAGGCGCCACAAGGAGGAATAGGAGTTTCTATAAAGTCCTTTTCGGTTCTTGCTGCGATAGCGAGGGTATTTACCGGTTGGTCGGGATACTGCGAGTTGGCATAGAACAGGGTAGTACGTTCCGCACAAAGTCCCGACGGGTAAGCTGCGTTCTCCTGATTGGTTCCCGTCACAATGGTTCCGTTGTTCAGCAGTGCGGCGGCGCCTACTGAGAAATGCGAATAAGGAGCGTAGCTGCGGGCGGTTGCTTCCATGGCTGTTTTCATTAATGACCGGTCAGCTTCGTTCAGTTCATCGTATTGATATACTTTGATTATAGCGGTAATTGTGAGGTCCTTCATATCGGTAAATAGGTTAGTTCTACATTATTAATGTTACAAAGTTAGAAAAGAGATTGATAATCCCAATTATTTTTCAGATTTTTGTGTCCGATAATCCACATATAAGTTAAAATGGAGAACAAATTGTATAGACTAGTCTTTCTAACTGCCATTATCTTCTTTGCCGTAGGAGTACAGGCACAAAGACGGAATGCACGTTATGTAGAATATATAAATAAGTATAGTGACTTGGCTGTGGAGCAGATGAAGCTTCACAAAATTCCCGCAAGCATCACTCTGGCACAGGGATTGCTTGAAAGCGGAGCCGGAAACAGCCAGTTGGCACGCAAGAGTAATAATCATTTCGGTATTAAGTGTGGCGGCAGTTGGCGCGGACGTTCGGTACGTCATGATGACGATGCCCGCAATGAATGTTTCCGTGCCTACAAGCATCCCCGCGAGTCGTACGAAGACCATTCCGACTTTCTGAAAAGAGGTGCCCGCTATGCCTTCCTTTTCAAACTCGATATCACCGATTACAAAGGATGGGCACGTGGATTGAAAAAGGCAGGATACGCCACAGACCCTTCCTATGCCAATCGACTGATTACGATTATCGAAGATTACGACCTGTATAAATATGACAGCAAAGGTGTCTACTCGGAACGCAAGTTGCGAAAGAACCCGTGGCTGCTGAGTCCGCATCCGGTGTATATCGCCAATGATATCGCTTATATCGTGGCCCGCAGCGGGGATACTTTCAAGGATTTGGGTAAGGAATTTGATATCAGCTGGAAGAAGTTGGTGAAGTATAACGACTTGCAGCGTGATTATACTTTAGTAGCCGGAGATATCATCTATCTGAAGAGCAAAAAGAAGAAAGCATCCAAGCCTCATACTGTATATATTGTGAAAGATGGTGATTCTATGCATGCCATCTCGCAGAAATATGGTATCCGTCTCAAGAATCTGTACAAGATGAATCGTAAGGACGGAGAATATATTCCGGAGGTAGGAGATCGTTTGCGTCTGCGTTAGAAAACTTTATGCCATACTCATGTGTTATTATGTATGATAAAACATGATTAATATATGAGTCTAAATATTGCAAAGGACAGTAAGAAACGGGTCGTCATTGTAGGCGGTGGTTTCGGTGGCTTGAAGTTGGCTAATAAGCTGAAAAAATCAGGCTTTCAAGTTGTGTTGATAGATAAGAACAACTATCATCAGTTCCCTCCGTTAATTTATCAGGTGGCCTCGGCAGGTATGGAACCGACTTCCATTTCCTTCCCTTTCCGCAAGATATTCCAGCATCGGAAAGATTTTTATTTCCGTATGGCGGAAGTACGTGCTGTTTTCCCCGAAAAGAACATGATACAGACTTCCATAGGGAAGGCGGAATACGACTATCTGGTTCTTGCTGCGGGTACGACGACCAATTTCTTCGGTAATAAACATATCGAAGAGGAGGCCATGCCAATGAAAAACGTGTCCGAAGCTATGGGGCTCAGAAATGCGCTTCTCGCCAACTTGGAGCGTGCTGTGACCTGCTCCAACAAACAGGAACAGCAGGAGTTGCTGAATATCGTTGTCGTAGGTGGTGGTGCCACGGGAGTGGAAGTGGCGGGAGTACTTTCGGAAATGAAGAAATTTGTATTGCCGAATGATTATCCCGATATGCCCAGCAGTCTGATGCATATTTATCTGATAGAAGCGGGTCCGCGGCTACTTGCCGGAATGTCCGAAGACTCATCGAGCCATGCAGAACAGTTCCTCCGTGAAATGGGAGTCAACATTCTTTTAAATAAGCGTGTCACGGATTACCGTGACCATAAGGTGACACTTGAAGACGGCAGTGAGATTGCTACCCGTACTTTTATTTGGGTAAGTGGAGTGACCGGAGTTTCTTTTGGGAATATGAATACGTCCGTAATCGGTCGTGGAGGCCGTATCAAAGTAGATGCCTTCAATCGGGTAGAAGGAACGAATAATGTGTTTGCCATTGGTGACTTATGTATTCTTTCCGGTGACGAAGATTATCCGAACGGACATCCTCAACTGGCACAAGTTGCCATCCAGCAAGGGGAATTGCTGGCAAAGAATCTGATCCGCCTGGAAAAAGGAAAAGAGATGAAGCCTTTTCATTATCGTAACTTGGGGTCGATGGCGACTGTCGGGCGTAATCGTGCCGTGGCGGAATTCAGCAAGGTGAAGATGCAGGGATGGTTTGCCTGGGTAATGTGGCTGGTAGTACATCTGCGCTCTATTCTGGGAGTACGCAATAAAGTAGTGGTGTTGTTGAACTGGGTATGGAATTACTTCACCTATGATCAGTCCATGAGAATGATTGTCTATGCCCGCAAGGCGAAAGAGATCCGTGACCGGGAAGCAATTGAGGCAACTACCCATTGGGGGAAAGACCTCATGCAGGAGCCGCAACCGGCCAAACAAGAACCGCAACCAAACTCAAAAGAAATAGTATAGCACCGTTTTGCGATGGTGTCACTATCCGGTCGGTATAGTGACACTATTACAAGGAGATAGTGACACTATAACAACAGTATAGTGACACCATGTTTTTTAAACGGTAAATTCGTACAAGGTGTCCGATATCGGACACCTTCTCTTTTTTATTATTCTCTGTTAATCAGTTGATTATGCTTTTGGCATAGATTTGGTATAATAAAAGGTAAAACAACTGAAAGTGAAATTGTAAATACTTAGATATGGACAGAGAAATACCCAAAGAAGTGCGTAACAAAGAACGCAATAAAAAGATCATCCGTTATTCATCGATAGGAGTGGCCGGTATAGTTGTTATCGGCATACTTATATCTGTCATGCGGACAGGAGTGGAAAAAAAAGGATCTGGTACTTTCTACAGTTGATAAGGGAATGATTGAAGTTAGTGTCAGTGCCTCCGGCAAGGTAGTCCCTGCATTTGAAGAAATCATCAATTCTCCCATTAACAGCCGTATTGTTGAAGTATATAGAAAAGGTGGAGACAGTGTGGAAATCGGTACTCCGATTCTGAAACTCGACCTTCAGAGCACGGAAACGGAATATAAAAAACTGCTTGACGAAGAACAGATGCGCCGCTATAAGCTGGATCAGCTTCGCGTCAATAATCAGACGAAACTTTCCGATATGGCGATGCAGATTAAGGTCTCTGCCATGAAATTGAGCCGCATGAAAGTGGAACTTCGGAACGAACACTATCTGGACAGTCTGGGAGCGGGAACAACAGATAAAGTGCGTCAGGCAGAATTGAGCTATAACGTAGCACAACTGGAATACGAACAGCTCCAACAACAATATAAGAACGAAAAAGAAGTAGCGGCTGCCGAACTGAAAGTGCAGGAACTGGATTTCAATATCTTCCGTAAAAGTCTTGCCGAAATGAAGCGTACACTGGACGATGCCCAGATTCGGTCTCCGCGTAAAGCGATTCTTACCTACATTAATAATCAGATCGGTGCTCAGATTTCGCAAGGCGGACAGGTGGCCATCATCTCAGACTTAAGCCATTTTAAGGTAGAAGGTGAAATAGCCGATACCTACGGTGACCGGGTAGCTGCCGGAGGAAAAGCGGTTGTAAAGATAGGCAATGACAAACTGGAAGGAACGGTCAGCAGTGTGACACCCCTGTCTAAAAACGGAGTCATTTCTTTTACAGTGCAGTTGAAAGACGATAATAACCACCGTTTACGTTCGGGACTGAAAACGGACGTTTATGTGATGAATGCCGTAAAGGAAGATGTGATGCGGATGGCAAACGCTTCTTTCTATGTGGGACGTGGTGAGTATGATCTTTTTGTCCGGACATCTGATGACGAACTGGTGAAACGTAAAGTACAGCTGGGCGATTCCAACTTTGAATATGTGGAAGTGGTGAGTGGCTTACAACCGGGAGATGTAGTGGTAGTCAGTGATATGAGCTCTTATAAGAACAAGAATAAGCTGAAAATGAGATAAAAACGATCTAAATTAAATACTTATAGTTATGATAACATTGACTTCTCTCTCTAAGATTTACCGTACGGACGAGATTGAAACGGTAGCACTGGAAAACGTGAATCTGACCGTAGACCGCGGAGAATTTCTAAGCATTATGGGGCCGTCCGGATGTGGCAAATCTACTTTGTTGAATATTATGGGACTGCTTGATGCACCCACAACAGGAACTGTTGAAATTAACGGTACGCACACTGAGGGAATGAAAGATAAGCAACTGGCGGCTTTCCGTAACAAAACACTGGGCTTTGTATTCCAGTCTTTCCATCTGATTAATTCACTCAATGTGATGGATAACGTTGAGTTACCGTTACTCTATCGTCGTATCAGCAGCGGTGAACGCAAGCGTTTGGCGAAGGAGGTACTGGAAAAAGTCGGATTGAGTCATCGTATGAATCACTTTCCGACACAGCTTTCCGGTGGTCAGTGTCAGCGTGTGGCCATAGCGCGTGCAATTATCGGTCATCCGGAGATAATTCTGGCCGATGAACCTACCGGTAATCTGGATTCTAAGATGGGTGCCGAAGTCATGGAACTTCTCCATCGGCTGAATAAGGAAGACGGCCGAACTATCGTTATGGTGACGCATAATGAAGAACAGGCGAAACAGACTTCAAGAACTATCCGTTTCTTCGATGGCCGTCAGGTACAGTAATCCCCTTTTAAACTCTAAAAAAGCTAATCATGACAAAGAATATTTTTATAACTGCTGTTGCGGTATTATTAAGTGTAGCCTTTTGCCCGCTTTGGGCACAAAATGTGAGTGAAGATTGTAAAGTAGGCGAATTTTCCGCTATCAATCTGCGGTCGGTAGGTAACATTATTTTCACTCAGTCCGATACTTATTCCTGTCGGATGGAAGGTCCTTTTGAATATGTCGATAAAACAAAAGTAACGGTAAAAGGAGAAACATTGGTTATCGAATATAAGCAGAAGAATGTAAAAAACGTTAAGAACCTGACGTTCTATATCACAGCCCCTGATTTGAAGAGTGTAAAGATCGATGGTGTCGGCAACTTCAATGCTAAAGAAACCCTGAAACTGAAAAATGTAACTTTCAAACTCGATGGAGTGGGAAACTGTGAGGTGAAAAAGCTCCATTGTGATGAGTTGGAATTAATGGTAGACGGGGTAGGGAATATGAATGTCAATGTAAACTGCAATACTGTGAAAGCCAAAGTGGATGGAGTCGGAAATATCAAATTGTCCGGCAAGGCAGACAGAGCTTCTCTGAAGCGTGACGGAGTAGGCAGAATCAATCATAAAGGCCTGAAATGCCCGGATGTGAGCACGAAAGGCTGGGGATTCTGATAAGTATGAAAATGAATGAGAAGATAATGAGATTACAATGATAAAACTCTATTTCAAACAAGCATTTCACCTGTTGAGGGAGAATAAGTTACTTTCTTCTATCTCTATCATAGGTACGGCATTGGCTATTGCTATGATTATGGTGATTGTGATCACATTGCGTGCTACTATTGCACCCTTTGCTCCGGAAAGCTATCGTGACCGTATGTTGATTTTCAGGTATGCGGGATTTCAGTATAAAACAAACGAGAACTGGCAGAGTAACGGACCTGTTTCTTATAAGACAGCGAAAGCCTGTTTTAAAGAAATGGCTGCCCCTGAAGCAGTTACTATAACCAGCAGTTTCTCGGAAACGATGCTGGCTGCCAAGCCAGCGGGAGAGAAGGTTAGTTGCAGTGTATTGCAGGTGGATGATGATTTCTGGAAAGTATTTAAGTTCGATTTCCTTTCGGGATATCCGTTTGATAAGGCTACTTTTGATGCCGGTGCAACCAAAGCAGTAATATCTGAGGATATAGCCCGGCAATTGTTCGGAACATCGGATGTAGTCGGAAAAACATTCCTTTTAAATCACTCCGCTTATATGATTTGTGGAGTTGTGCGTCCCGTATCCAAACTGGCACGGTATGCTTATGCCCAGATTTGGATTCCTTTAAGTTCAACAGATGCGTTTACCGCCAGTTGGGGTGAATATGGAATTATGGGAATGGTGAGTGTCTACATTTTGGCTAAATCTCAGGATGACTTTCCGGCAATCCGTATGGAAGCTGAACGTCTCAGGGACAGATATATGGAAGGTTATCCGGATTATGAATTGCTCTATCGTGACCAGCCGGATACTTATTTTGTGGCGGCGCAACGATATTCAGCCAATAATCCTCCGGCTGTGAAGCAGGCTGTCCGTCAGTATATAATAACGTTAATCATTCTGTTGATCGTACCTGCTGTCAACCTTTCCGGACTGACATTGTCGCGTATGCGCAAACGCCTTTCTGAAATCGGTGTTCGAAAAGCTTTCGGTGCGCCCAGACGCGAACTGATGATACAGGTACTTTCTGAGAATATGCTTTATTCACTGTTGGGTGGAGTGCTCGGATTAATTCTGAGTTATGGCGCAACTTTCTTTTTGGGAAGTATGCTGTTTTCCATTGACTTTATGGGTAATGGTGTGACGGATTTGCGGACCATGTGTATGGATCTGCTGTTTGACCCGGTTGTGTTCTTGCTCGCATTTTTTGCCTGCTTTGCACTTAATTTATTGAGTGCTGCCATTCCGGCATGGAGAGTGACACGGACAAATATTGTGGATGCCATCAATGAGAGATAACCGAAACATTCAACAAACTAATTTTTAAGAAGATGCAACTGTTAAAACAAATATGGAACGAACGTCGCTCGAACGGGTGGCTGTGGGCAGAATTGCTGATTGTTTTCGTGGTGTTGTGGTATATTGTCGATTGGACGTATGCAACAGCGCGTACTTATTACGAACCGCTGGGATATGACATCACCAATACTTACTATCTGGAACTCAGTCTGAAAAACAATAAGAGTGATTCTTATATTCCGAAAGGGCAGAAGGAAACGACGACGGGACAGGACATTGTTGAACTGACTAACCGACTCCGTCGCTTGCCGGAAGTAGAGGCTGTCTCGATATCAGTGAATGCACGTCCGTATATAGGAAGTAATTCCGGCATCCGTTTTCGCCTTGATACGCTGGTGCGCAGTCCGTTGAGACGTCCGGTAACACCGGAGTTTTTTCAGGTGTTCCGTTATCAAAGTGCGGATGGACAGGGATATCAGCCTTTAATGCAGGCTATAAAAAACGGAAATGCGGTTCTCAGCGAGAATATATGGCCTGACGGTTATAAGGGTGACCGTACGTTGTTGGGAAAAGAAGTCATGAATGTGGATGATTCTACAGACGTTTATAAAATAGCTGCCGTATCGACTAAGGTACGTTACAATGATTTTTGGCCAAATTACAGCGATCGCTATATGGCTATTCCTCTTACGGAAGCACAATTGGCCGAGATTAATGATGACCTGTATCCGCTCAATACGGAAGTTTGCCTGCGTGTAAAGCCGAATACGGCTCCCGGCTTTCCGGAGCGTCTGATGGAACAGTCGGATACCCAGTTCAGTGTGGGAAATCTTTTTATACTGAAGGTACACGATTACGAGATGATACGTGAGGATTATAATCGTACCAATGTCAATCAGATGCAGACGCGGTTTTGGATGATGGGCTTTTTGTTGGTGAATATCCTGTTGGGAATAGTCGGTACATTCTGGTTTCGTACCCAGCATCGTCGTGGAGAACTCGGACTTCGTGTCGCAGTCGGTTCCACCCGCATGGGACTCTGGCATCGTCTTAATAAAGAAGGCTTGTTGCTACTGGCACTGGCTGCTTTGCCTGCTGCAATTATTTGTTATAATATAGGTTATCTGGAACTGACGGAAGGTGGTATAGAGTGGAGTATCATTCGTTTTCTTATCACTTTTTGTGTGACAAGTCTTTTGATGGCTTTGATGATACTCATAGGCATTTGGTTCCCCGCCCGGCAGGCGATCCGTATACAGCCGGCAGAAGCCTTACGCGAGGAATAAAAAACTGAAGCTATTTGCATTGTTTTCAATATAATAACTTATCTTTGTAGGCAAAATGTTGAAAAACAATGCTGTTTTTTGCTTATGAACCGACAATATTACTGTTTGTTTGTTGTTTTGTTCTTCGTTGTTTTTGCCCGGGCGGCGGCAGCAGAACATACATACAACATACTTTTTATTCAATCTTATACCTCGCAAACCCCTTGGCATAACGACCTGAATGAGGGGCTGACCAAGGGATTCAAAGAGAATGGACTGAAAGTAAATATTACTACTGAATATTTGGATGCCGATTTTTGGTCATTCAGTTCGGAGAAAGTGATTATGCAGCGTTTTTGTCAGCGTGCCCGTGACAGAAAGACGGATATGATTATCACAGCCAGCGATGAGGCTTTTTACACTCTTTTCTCTTCCGGCGATTCGTTGCCTTACCAAGTTCCGGTTGTGTTTTTCGGAATCAAATATCCCGATAAAGAACTTATAGCGAGTCTTCCCAATGTATGCGGATTCACCGCTAATCCCGATTTTTATGTGATCTTAAAGCAGGCACAAAAGGTATTTCCCCAACGGAAAGAAGTGATATGTGTGATTGACAACAGTTTTCTGAGTAATAAGGGACGTGAGGACTTCAAACAAGAATGGCAGCTTTTTCAGGAAGAGAATCCAGATTACAAGATGAAACTCTACAATACCCAGCATGAATCAACCAATCATATTATTGCGGCTATCTGTTATCCCCGCAATAGTTATGCTCGGGTTGTGGTTGCTCCCAAATGGTCACCGTTCCTTTCGTTTGTAGGCAAGAACTCCAAAGCACCGGTCTTCTCCAGTCAGAATGTGGGGCTGATGAACGGTGTATTTGCGGCATATGACGCAGACGCCTATACCTCTGCGATGTCTGCTGCAAAGAAGGCATCGCGAGTGTTGAAGGGGGAATCTCCCTTGAAACTGGGTGTGACGGAGACGGAACAGGGATTTATTTACGATTATAAACAGCTGGACTTCTTTCATATAGACCCGGATAAGGTTTCCTCCAGTGGCAGTGTTGTTAATCAGCCGTATTGGGAAAGATATAAATTATTGTTTATTCTTCTTTATCCATCTATCCTGGCATTGTTGATCGTCTCTATCGTGTGGCTCATTCGTGTCAACCGTCGTGAAGCTAAGCGACGGATACATGCCCAGACCCGCTTGTTGGTGCAGAATAAACTGGTGGAACAGCGGAATGAGTTTGATAATATCTTCCATTCCATACGCGACGGTGTGATCACATATGATACTGATCTTCATATTCACTTTACCAACCGTTCTCTGCTGAAGATCCTTCATTTACCCTCAGAATCGGGCGGACGGAATTATGAAGGAATGATGGCGGGCAGTATTTTCAAAATATACTATAACGGTCAGGATATCCTTTACAAGATATTGAAGAAGGTGGGAGAGACTGGGCAGAGTGTCATTATTCCCGATGGGGCTTTTATGAAAGAAGTACATAGCGAACATTATTTCCCGGTTTCCGGGGAAGTTGTTCCGATTCATTCAGGCGGGCAGATTACCGGTATGGCACTTTCGGCACGCAACGTATCGGATGAAGAAATGCAGAAACGTTTCTTTGACATGGCCGTGGAGGAAAGTTCTATTTACCCTTGGCAGTTTGATGTGGAGAGTAATAGTTTCATCTTTCCGCAAGGTTTTCTTGTTCGTTTTGGTTATGATGAGTCGATTACTTCCATCACCCGCGACGAAATGGATCGTATGGTTTATCCGGAGGATTTGAAGGAAATGCGTATTCTCTTTGATAAAACATTGGCGGGAAAAGAAACCAATACCCGTTTGAATTTCCGTCAGCGCAATGCCAATGGAGAATATGAATGGTGGGAATACCGTTCCTCTGTTATTTCCGGTCTGACGAGAGATTCGCTATATAATATATTAGGTGTATGCCAAAGTATCCAACGTTATAAGACAGCAGAACAGGAAATGAGGGAGGCGCGTGATAAGGCACTTCAGGCTGACAAACTGAAATCTGCTTTCCTTGCCAATATGAGTCATGAAATCCGTACACCACTGAATGCTATTGTCGGTTTCTCCGACTTGTTGAGCGATACAAGCGGCTTTACAGAAGAGGAAATAGGGCAATTTATAGCAACGATCAATAAGAATTGCGGATTGTTACTTGCATTGATTAATGATATTCTCGATCTGTCGCGTATCGAGTCAGGAACAATGGAATTTATGTTTGCCAATCATAATTTGCCTCTGCTGCTGAAGACAGTGCATGATTCTCAACAACTGAATATGCCTCCGAGAGTGGAACTGTTGCTTCGTATGCCCGATAATGAGAAAAAATATCTGGTGACAGATAATGTCCGTCTCCAACAAGTCGTCAATAATCTGATCAATAATGCTGCCAAGTTTACGACTTACGGTTCCATTACTTTCGGATATGAGGAAGATGAAGATCCCGAATATACCCGAATCTTTGTGGAAGATACGGGAGTCGGCATTTCCGAAGAAGGTATCCGTCATATCTTCGAACGATTCTATAAGGTGGACAACTTTACACAGGGAGCCGGTCTTGGATTGAGTATCTGCCAGACGATTGTCGAACGTCTGAGAGGAACGATCTTTGTGACTTCCGAAGTAGGCAGGGGAACTCGCTTTACTGTACGTATCCCGAATTTCTGCGAATAAGACTGAACGTTCATTTCTGTGCATAGTGTCCGAAAATGAACACTGATACATTTCTCTAACCGATTGATAGTAAATGTATTATTCTTTTGGCACATGGTTTGATTCTATCTGACTGGAAAATACCGTGTACAATGAAAAAGAAAAGTATATTGTTTGTTCTGGCTGCAATCTGTCTGCCTTTGGCAGTGTCGGCACAGAAAGAGAGGGAAATCACCTTGAACGAAGCTATCGCTATGGCGCGTATGCAGTCTGTTGACGCTGCCGTTGCCTTGAATGAGTTGAAAACATCTTATTGGGAATATCGCACATTCCGTGCCGATCTTCTTCCGGAAATCAATCTGAAAGGAACACTGCCTAATTACAATAAATCTTACGGCTCCTATCAGAATCCGGACGGTTCTTACAGCTTTGTCCGCAACAGCGCCTTAGGTCTTTCCGGTGAACTTTCCATCGACCAGAATATCTGGCTTACCGGTGGACAACTTTCACTAACCTCTTCCCTCGACTACCTAAAGCAACTGGGTAATAGCGGTGATCGCCATCTGATGTCCGTTCCTGTTACTTTAAAACTGACCCAACCTATTCTTGGTGTGAATAATGTGAAGTGGAACAGGCGTATAGAACCTGTGCGATATGCCGAAGCGAAAGCGGAATTTATCACAGCTACCGAAGAAGTGACGATGCGGGCTATTACCTATTACTTTGATCTGCTGTTGGCGAAGGAGACTCTTGGAACCGCCCGTCAGAACTTGACGAATGCCAATCAGCTTTACGAAGTGGCTATAGCTAAACGCAAGATGGGACAGATTTCGGAAAATGAACTTCTCCAGTTAAAACTTTCGGCATTGAATGCAAAGGCTGCGTTGACCGAAGCCGAAAGTGATCTGAATGCCAAGATGTTCCAGCTTCGTGCCTTTCTGGGAGTGGGAGAGGATGAAATCCTCGGTCCTGTCGTTCCCGAGTCGGTAGATTGTGGTAAAATGGAATATAATATGGTTTTGAATAAAGCGCTGGAACGTAATTCTTTTGCCCAGAATATTCGTCGCCGTCAGTTGGAGGCCGATTATGCGGTAGCTACGGCACGTGGTAATCTGCGTAGCATTAATTTGTTTGCCAGTGTAGGATATACGGGAGAGAGTCGTGAACTTTCCAGTGTCTACAGGAACTTGCAGGATAATCAGATTGTGCAGGTAGGCGTTCAGATTCCGATTCTGGACTGGGGAAAGAGACGCGGAAAGGTACGGGTAGCGAAAAGCAACCGCGATGTAGTGCTTTCGAAGATCCGGCAGGAACAGATCAACTTCAATCAGGACATATTCTTGCTGGTAGAGCATTTCAATAATCAGGCACAGCAATTGGAGATAGCCAAAGAGGCGGATGGCATAGCTCAGCAACGTTACAAAACCAGTATTGAAACCTTCCTGATTGGTAAAATCAATACACTGGATTTGAATGATGCCCAGAACGCCAAAGACGAGGCACGCCGGAAACACATCTCCGAACTTTATTATTACTGGTATTACTTTTATCAGATCCGTAGTCTGACTCTCTGGGATTTCCAGGCTAACACGGAGTTGGAAGCAGATTTTGATGAAATAGTGCGACAATAGGGATTAATCGGGCTATTTGTTGCTTGTATTGAGTATTTACAATATCTTTGTCACAAGTAATTTAAACTATGATTTTAATAATAGACGACGACAGTGCGGTACGCTCTTCACTCAGTTTTATGTTGAAGCGGGCTGGATATGAAGCACAAACGGTTTCCGGTCCCCGGGAAGCTATGGAGGTGGTGCGTTCCGTAGCACCGGATTTAATCTTAATGGATATGAACTTCACCCTTTCTACTACAGGTGAAGAAGGGCTGACTTTGCTCAGGCAAGTGAAAATATTCCGTCCGGAAACTCCGGTGATACTGATGACCGCCTGGGGAAGCATACAGCTTGCCGTGCAAGGTATGCAGGCAGGAGCCTTCGATTTTATCACCAAACCTTGGAATAATGCGGCATTGTTGCAGCGTATCGAGACGGCTTTGGAACTGGCAGGCTCTCCCAAAGAGACAACGCAGGAACAGAATGACGCTTTCGACCGTCGTCATATCATCGGCCGTAGTCAGGGACTGACGGAAGTACTGAACACCATTGCCCGTATAGCAAAGACGAATGCTTCCGTACTGATCACCGGAGAAAGTGGGACGGGCAAGGAACTGATAGCCGAGGCGATACACATCAACAGCCAGCGTGCCAAACAGCCTTTTGTCAAGGTGAACTTGGGAGGAATCTCCCAAAGTCTGTTCGAAAGTGAAATGTTCGGCCATAAGAAAGGAGCTTTTACGGATGCTTCCTCCGACCGTATCGGACGCTTTGAGATGGCGAATAAAGGAACCATCTTTCTGGACGAGATCGGTGATCTCGACCCTTCCTGTCAAGTGAAGCTCTTGCGGGTGTTACAAGATCAGACGTTTGAAGTATTGGGAGACAGCCGTCCCCGTAAGACGGATATTCGTGTCGTCTCTGCTACCAATGCCGATTTGCGTAAGATGGTGGGCGAACGTACTTTCCGCGAAGATTTGTTTTATCGTATTAATCTGATTACCGTCAGACTGCCGGCTTTGCGTGAGCGTCGGGAGGATATTCCCTTGCTGGCACGTCACTTTGCCGATCGTCAGGCGGAGGCCAACGGTTTTCCTCGCACCGAATTTTCGGCGGATGCCTTGCAGTTTCTGAGTCGCTTACCTTATCCGGGAAATATTCGTGAATTGAAGAATCTGGTAGAACGTACGATTTTGGTCAATGGAAAGCCGACGCTTGATGCCGCCGACTTTGATGCTCAGTATATCCGTCACGAAGATCAGAAAGTCGCCGAAGGCGCATCCTTTGCTGGTATGACTCTGGATGAAATAGAACGGCAGACGATTTTGCAGGCTTTGGAGCGTCATAAGGGAAATCTGAGTCAGGTAGCTACAGCGCTTGGCATCAGTCGTGCCGCCCTTTACCGTCGTCTGGAGAAGTTTGGAATCAGTGTTTAGCAGATAGATGTTACTATTATTATGCGTATAAAAGGATTCTTTGGTATACTCGTTTTCCTGCTTCTGGTCTTGGGGGGTGGATTGCTTTTCCTTTCAAGCC
Source organism: Bacteroides sp. 1_1_14 (assembly GCF_000162515.1). NCBI lineage: Bacteria > Pseudomonadati > Bacteroidota > Bacteroidia > Bacteroidales > Bacteroidaceae > Bacteroides > Bacteroides sp. 1_1_14. Next base: position 212,741 of record NZ_GG774707.1, read on the forward strand.
GGTTGAATATGATCTATTTCTATATAGGAGAGGGGTTGGTCCTTTTTATCCTGTGTTATCTCCCGTTTTTCTATCGTAAGATTGTGAAACCGCTGAACTCTATCGGAAGCGGTATGGAACTGTTGCGCGAACAGGATTTCAGCAGCCGGTTAAGTCCCGTGGGGCAATATGAAGCTGACCGTATCGTGAACGTCTTCAACCGGATGATGGAGCAACTAAAGAATGAACGTCTCCGTCTCCGCGAACAGAATAACTTCCTTGACCTGCTGATTAAAGCCTCTCCGATGGGAGTCATCCTCACCACATTGGACGAGGACCTTTCCGAGCTGAACCCGATGGCGCAGAAAATGCTGGGTGTCCGTCAGGAAGATGTTCTGGGTAAAAAGATGAACGAGATAGATTCTCCGCTTGCCGCCGAGTTGGCAAACGTACCGAAAGGAGAAACGGCTACCGTCCGTCTGAATGATTCGAATATTTATAGGTGTACGCATTCCTCTTTTATTGACCGTGGATTTCAGCACCCCTTCTTCCTGATAGAAAGTCTGACGGACGAAGTGATGAAGGCAGAGAAGAAAGCCTACGAGAAAGTAATCCGCATGATTGCCCACGAAGTGAACAACACTACTGCCGGAATAACCTCCACACTGGATACGGTAGAACAGGCGCTTTCTACCGAAGAAGGCATGGATGATATTTGCGATGTCATGCGTGTATGTACCGAACGCTGTTTCTCTATGAGCCGTTTCATCACCCGTTTTGCCGATGTAGTGAAGATTCCCGAACCGACGCTCACGCTTGTCGACCTGAATGACCTCGCATTTACATGCAAACGTTTTATGGAAGGTATGTGTACCGACCGGAACATAAAACTTCGTCTGGAGATAGACGAAACGCTGAAAGAGGTAAAAATGGATGCCTCCCTCTTCGAACAGGTATTGGTAAACATCATCAAGAATGCTGCGGAAAGCATCGAGAAGGATGGAGAGATTATCGTCCGCACCCTTTCTCCTGCCATTGTCGAAGTGGTGGACAACGGCAAGGGAATCAGCAAAGAGGTGGAAGCGAAGCTGTTCAGCCCGTTCTTCTCCACCAAGCCCAATGGTCAGGGAATCGGACTGATCTTTATCCGGGAGGTTCTGATGCGTCACGGCTGTACCTTCTCTCTGCGGACTTATGCCGACGGATTGACCAGATTCCGTATTCTTTTTCCCTGATCAAATGTCAAACGAGAACAGTTCTTCCGCTATATAGACCTTTTTTTGTTCTGAAATCCCTCCTACCTTTGCCCCGCTCAATTCAATAGGATGTTAAGGTATAAGATATGAGATTAATAATTAAAGGTGCAGTAGCGCTCTTTCTTTTATTGGCTATCAGTATTCCGCTAAGTGCCCAATACATAGTGCAGGGTGTGGTGACTGATTCTCTGACCAGAGAACCCTTATCTTATGTATCTGTACGTCTGAAAAACACGACCGAAGGAACGACTACCGGAAGTGACGGACGCTTTTATTTCAAAACTCATCGCTCCGAAGGAGTGCTTGTGATCTCAACCGTAGGCTATAATGAATATAGCCGGCTGATCCATCCGGCACGTAATCTTTCGTATAAAGTAGCACTTTCTCCCGCTACATATGCGCTCAACGAAGTATTGGTGAAGCCTAAACGCGAGCATTACCGTAAGAAAGACAATCCCGCTGTGGAGTTTGTCCGTCGGATGATAGAACATCGTGACGACCATTCTCCTAATGAGAAAGACTTCTGGCAGCGCGACCGTTATGAGAAGACTACCTTTGCGCTGAACAACTTCGACGAAGAGAAACAGAAGAAATGGCTATACCGCAAATTTGATTTCCTGACAGAATATGTAGACACCTCTGCCGTCACCGGAAAACCGATACTGACCGTATCTGCCCGTGAACTTCTTGCTACGGACTACTACCGCAAATCTCCTCATTCCGAAAAGCAGTGGGTGAAGGGACGCAAGCAGGCAGGAGTCGATGAGTTCCTTTCCAAACAAGGTATGCAGGCTGCTATTAATGAAGTCTTTAAAGACGTGGACATTTACGAGAACAACATCTCCCTGTTCACCAATAAGTTCGTCAGCCCCTTATCCCGCATCGGGACAGGATTCTACAAATATTATCTGATGGATACCTTGCAGATCGGCGGTGAAACCTGTGCGGACCTTGCTTTCACCCCCTTTAATTCCGAATCTTTCGGTTTTAACGGGCACTTGTATGTCACGCTCGACTCTACCTACTTTGTCAAACGTGCCGTACTTAACTTCCCGAAGAAGATCAATCTGAACTTTGTCGATTATATGCTGCTTGAACAGGAATTTAAGCGGGCAGAAGACGGTACTCGTCTGCTCGACCATGAAAGTATCACCGTAGAATTCAAACTGACCGAAGGACAGGATGGTATCTTTGCCCGTCGGGTGGCGGATTACAGTCGTTATTCTTTCCTTCCGACCGAGGAAGCCGATAAAGCCTTCACCAAACCGGAACGTATCATCGAAGAAACCGAAGCGCTGTCCCGACCCGAAACTTTCTGGGCGGAGAACCGTCCGCAAGCAGCCATCTCGCAACAGGAGAACTCCGTAGACCGCCTGATGGCGCAACTGCGTGGCTATCCGGTCTATTATTGGACGGAAAAGGTGCTATCCATTCTCTTCACCGGATACATCCCGACCTCTAAAGAAGCCCCTCTTTTCTATATCGGTCCCATGAATGCCACCATCAGCGGGAATACGCTGGAAGGACCGCGTATCCGTGCCGGTGGAATGACGACTGCATGGCTCAACCCTCATCTGTTCGGCAAAGGCTATATCGCTTATGGCTTCAAAGACGAAAGGCTGAAAGGACTGGCGGAAGTAGAATACTCCTTTAAAAAGAAAAAGGAATATGCCAATGAATTTCCCATCCATTCACTGAAAGTACGTTATGAATCGGACGTAAACCAATACGGACAAAACTATCTGTACACAAGCAAAGACAATGTCTTCCTTGCCTTGAAGCGTGAGAAAGATGATCGTATCGGCTATTACCGGCAAGCGGAAATGACCTATACCAATGAGTTTTATTCCGGTTTCTCCTTCCAGCTAACGGCACGCAGGCGAACGGATGAATCGAGCTACCTGATTCCTTTTCTGCGGAAAGACGGTGAGGTTTACTCTCCGGTTAAAGACTTCTCTACCAGTGCGGCGGAGTTGAAGCTGCGCTATGCCCCGAACGAGAAATTCTTTCAGACACAATGGAACCGCTTCCCTGTATCGCTGGATGCTCCGGTGTTTACACTGTCGCACACCATTGCCGGAAAAGGAGTACTGGGAAGTGATTACACCTATAATCATACCGAAGCGGGTATACAGAAACGTTTCTGGTTTTCTGCTTTCGGCTATACGGATATTATCCTGAAAGCAGGGAAGGTATGGGATAAAGTTCCCTTTCCGTTGCTCATTATGCCGAATGCGAACCTTTCCTACACCATTCAGCCGGAATCCTATTCGTTAATGAATGCTATGGAGTTTATGAATGATGAATACTTTTCGTGGGACGTCACCTATTTCCTCAACGGGTGGTTGTTCAATCGTATCCCATTGTTGAAAAAACTGAAATGGAGGGAAATAGTTTCCTTTCGTGGACTTTATGGGCATTTGAGTGATAAGAATAATCCGGATATGACAGACGGTTTGTTCGCTTTTCCGATAGCAAGTACCCGTACAATGGGAAAAACACCTTACGTGGAGGCGGGTGTGGGTATTGAAAACATTTTCAAGGTATTACGTTTAGACTACGTCTGGCGGCTCACATATAGGGATTCGCCCGATATTGACAAGTCCGGCCTGAGGATAAGTCTTCACATGACCTTCTAAAAGTTAAATCCTGCTAATTGCAATGTTTATATAGCAAACAAAGGTCGCTTTAGTAATTAATTAATCTTATTTTTGCATCAATTTTAGTTTAATTTTAATAGAATAGAAATGAAACAAGAAATTAAACCCGCTACTGGACGTCTTGGCGTGTTGGTAGTTGGAGTAGGTGGTGCGGTTGCCACCACAATGATTGTAGGTACACTAGCCTCTCGCAAGGGACTGGCAAAACCGATAGGATCTATTACACAGTTAGCCACAATGCGCATGGAAAACAACGAAGAAAAACTCATCAAGGACGTTGTGCCCTTGACTGATTTGAACGACATTGTTTTCGGTGGATGGGATATCTTCCCGGACAACGCATATGAAGCTGCTATGTATGCCGAGGTTTTGAAAGAAAAAGACCTGAACGGTGTGAAAGATGAACTGGAAGCTATCAAGCCGATGCCTGCAGCTTTCGATCACAATTGGGCAAAACGTCTGAATGGTACACATATCAAGAAGGCTGCTACCCGTTGGGAAATGGTAGAACAACTCCGTCAGGACATCCGCGACTTTAAGGCTGCCAACAACTGCGAACGCGTTGTTGTACTGTGGGCTGCAAGTACCGAAATCTACATTCCGTTATCAGACGAACACATGTCACTCGCTGCTTTGGAGAAAGCAATGAAAGATAACAACACAGAAGTTATCTCTCCGAGTATGTGTTATGCATACGCTGCTATCGCAGAAGATGCTCCGTTTGTGATGGGTGCTCCTAACTTGTGTGTAGATACTCCGGCCATGTGGGAATTCTCTAAACAGAAGAATGTTCCTATCTCCGGTAAAGACTTCAAGAGCGGTCAGACACTGATGAAAACCGTATTGGCTCCGATGTTCAAGACTCGTATGCTGGGTGTGAACGGTTGGTTCTCTACCAACATCCTCGGTAACCGTGACGGTGAAGTGCTGGATGATCCGGACAACTTTAAGACAAAAGAAGTTAGTAAGCTGTCTGTAATCGACACCATCTTCGAACCGGAAAAATATCCGGATCTCTATGGAGACGTTTACCACAAAGTACGCATCAACTACTATCCTCCCCGTAAGGACAACAAAGAAGCGTGGGATAACATCGACATCTTCGGATGGATGGGCTATCCGATGGAAATCAAGGTGAACTTCCTTTGCCGTGACTCTATCCTGGCTGCTCCTATTGCACTTGACCTGGTATTGTTCAGTGACTTGGCTATGCGTGCAGGTATGTGTGGCATCCAGACTTGGTTGTCATTCTTCTGCAAGAGCCCGATGCACGATTTCGAACATCAGCCGGAACACGACCTGTTCACACAATGGAGAATGGTAAAACAGACATTGCGTAACATGATTGGTGAAAAAGAACCTGATTATTTAGCTTAATTAAATAAGTGGAGAGTTGAAAGTTGAGAGTTGAAAGTTGTTGCAATGTAATTGCAGCATTAGACAACTTTTAACTTTCAACTTTTATTTTTGGAGCACATCCAATCATCCTCCACTCTCAATTTTCAACTCTCAACTCTCAACTATTAATGAAGAGACCTTCCTTTCTACCTGTTTTAATAGGCACGGGCTTTGGCTCTGGTTTTTCTCCTTTTGCTCCCGGTACGGCCGGGGCATTGCTGGCTTCTATCATCTGGATTGCACTTTACTTCCTGCTTCCTTTCACTGCTTTATTATGGACGACTGCTGCTTTGGTGGTTCTTTTTACCTTTGCAGGTATTTGGGCTGCCAATAAGTTGGAGTCTTGTTGGGGTGAAGACCCGTCACGTGTGGTGGTCGATGAAATGGTAGGTGTGTGGATTCCGTTACTGGCAGTTCCCGATAATGACCGGTGGTATTGGTACGTGATAGCGGCTTTTGCTCTGTTCCGTATTTTTGATATCGTAAAGCCATTGGGAGTACGCAAGATGGAGAACTTTAAAGGTGGAGTAGGGGTAATGATGGATGATGTACTGGCGGGTGTATATAGTTTTATCTTGATAGCGGTGGCACGATGGGTGATTGGCTGAAAAGAGTTGCACGGATGATCTCGCAGAAGGGTGGAGTCTTTATGTTTTTAAGGGCGCAGCTTTCGGCTCAAATGGCGACTATTGCAGACTTTCTGGTGACTATCCTTCTGGTAAGGCTATTTGATGTCTACTATGTATATGCTACCTTGGCGGGCGCTATCTATGGAGGAATTATCAATTGCATTATCAATTATAAATGGACTTTTAAATCGAAAGGGAAAAAAACGCATGTTGCTGTAAAATTCATAATAGTGTGGGTTTGCAGTATTTGGCTGAATACGTGGGGGACGTACACTCTGACGGAATCGTTAGCGAAAATTCCGTGGGTACGTGATACACTCAGCCAATATTTCGGTGACTTCTTCATCATCCCTAAAGTGGTGGTGGCAGTCATTGTAGCGTTGTTCTGGAATTATAATATGCAGCGTTTCTTTGTTTACCGGAATATAGATATAAGAAGCTTGTTTAAAAGAAATTGAAAGAAAACAGAAGATTTAGATAAAAACAGATTTAGGTATATGAATTACAGAGATTACTTACAGCAACTGATTTATAAGATTATCAATCCTTTGATACATGGAATGATTAAAATAGGCATCACCCCTAATTTTATCACTACTACCGGATTTATTCTGAATGTGGTAGCGGCAGGTATGTTTGTCTATGCCGGTATCTGTGGCGGACAGAATGATTTGTCCATTCTTGGATGGGCAGGAGGTGTGATCCTTTTTGCCGGATTGTTCGATATGATGGACGGGCGTGTGGCACGTCTGGGAAACATGAGTTCCAAATTCGGTGCCCTCTACGATTCTGTGCTTGATCGTTATAGTGAGTTGATGACTTTCTTCGGTATATGTTACTATTTGTCAGTCAAAGACTATTTCATTTACGCTATCATTGCGTTTGTTGCCCTGATCGGTTCGCTGATGGTGAGCTATGTGCGTGCCCGCGCCGAAGGTCTGGGCATTGAGTGCAAGGTTGGATTTATGCAACGCCCGGAGCGTGTGGTTCTGACAAGTCTCGGAGCCTTGTTCTGCGGTGTATTCAAGGATATTACCGCTTTTGATCCGATGCTGATATTGATGGTGCCTTTGACAATCGTCGCTGTGTTCGCCAATATCACAGCTTTCGCACGCGTGAGACATTGCTATAAGGTGATGACAGCGAACGAAAAGAAGAATGACTAATTAAATAACATCCTTAATGATAAAACAATTCAAATGCCGTCGAAGAAAGAAACCCTGACCGTTATTGTCATCATGGCTCTTTTTCTTCTGCTGACAGCTGCTTGTATCGGACTCCGTTCCGAACATCTGCTGATGGCGGCACTCTATCTGGTTTTATTTTTTGCCGGACTACCTACCCGGAAGCTGGCAGTGGCCTTACTGCCTTTCGCCATTTTCGGGATCTCGTATGACTGGATGCGTATCTGCCCCAATTACGAAGTAAATCCGATTGATGTGGCCGGACTTTATAATCTCGAAAAGTCGTTGTTCGGAGTGATGGATAATGGTGTGCTGGTTACTCCTTGTGAATACTTTGCCGTGCATCATTGGGCGGTGGCAGATGTCTTCGCCGGCATCTTCTATCTTTGCTGGGTCCCTGTGCCTATCCTGTTCGGGCTCTGCCTGTACTTTAAGAAAGAGAGAAAAACTTATCTTCGCTTTGCATTAGTCTTTTTGTTTGTCAACTTAATCGGCTTTGCCGGCTATTATATCCATCCGGCTGCTCCCCCCTGGTATGCTATCAACTACGGTTTCGAACCGATACTGAATACTCCGGGTAATGTGGCGGGTCTCGGTCGCTTCGACGAAATTTTTGGCGTGACTATCTTCGACTCCATTTATGGAAGAAACGCAAACGTCTTTGCTGCCGTTCCTTCCCTTCATGCGGCATATATGGTTGTGGCATTGGTGTATGCCATTATCGGCAAATGCAGATGGTATGTGATTGCCCTTTTCTCTGTTATCATGGCAGGCATCTGGGGAACAGCGATCTACTCTTGTCATCACTATATTATAGATGTACTCCTTGGAATCTCCTGTGCACTGCTCGGCTGGCTGCTCTTTGAGTACGGACTGATGAAGATTCGCGGATTCAGAAACTTCTTTGACCGATATTATCAGTATATTAAATAGTGAAGAACAAATACCGTAATATATTCCTGGCTTTTGGCATTGTCGCCGTCCTGATCATGATATTCACTTTCGATATGGATTATCAGGAACTTTGGGCAAATTTGAAAAGGGCAGGAGTATATTTGCCTTTGGTATTATTGCTGTGGCTGTTCGTTTATCTGATTAATACTACATCGTGGTACATCATTATACGTAGCGGAGGTAAACCGGACTTCTCATTTGCCCGGCTTTATAAGTTCACTGTTACGGGCTTTGCACTGAATTACGTAACTCCCGTCGGACTGATGGGTGGTGAACCGTATCGCATCATGGAACTGAAACCGTATATAGGAGTGGAGAGAGCCACTTCTTCGGTGATTCTCTACGTGATGATGCACATCTTTTCTCATTTCTGTTTTTGGCTGAGTTCTGTCTTGCTATACCTTTGCCTTTATCCGGTAGGGTGGGTGATGGGAACCATTTTGGGTACGATCACCGTCTTCTGCCTGCTGGTAGCTATGTTGTTTGTAAAAGGCTATCAGCATGGGATGGCAGTTGCTTTCGTTCGTCTGGGCAGTCATCTTCCTTTTCTGAAAAAGAAAGTAATCCGTTTTGCCGACTCCCATCGGGAACAGTTGGAGAACATAGATAAACAGATAGCCCTGCTTCATCAACAGAAGAAGGGAGCTTTTTATGCCGCTTTGTTTTTGGAATATACGGCACGTGTAGTCAGTTGTCTGGAAATCTGGCTGATCCTCAATGTGCTGACAAGGAGTGTCAGTTTTGCAGATTGCTGCCTGATTGCTGCCTTCTCTTCTTTACTAGCCAATCTTTTGTTCTTCTTGCCTATGCAGTTGGGTGGCCGTGAGGGAGGATTTGCCCTTGCGGTAGGCGGGCTTTCCCTTTCCGGAGCTTATGGAGTCTATGCGGCATTGATCACTCGCGTGCGTGAGATGGTTTGGATTGTGATAGGGCTTGCTTTGATGAAGGTTGGAAATAAAAAGTAGCTTTATTTTACTATAATTTCCCAGTATTCGTTTTTGTTTGATCCAACTCGCTGAATCATACCTTTTTGCTTTAATGATGTGATCAGGCGTTCGCTATGCCTTAGGCTGATACCTAGAAGTCCGGTGATTTCTTTGGCGGTAATTTGATTGTTTTTTCTCAAAAGTTCCAGAACTTTTTGTTCGTTTATACCGACATTTATACCGACATTTATACCGACATCCTTTGTCGCTTTCATTGTTACTATAGGATCGCCTTGCCGTTTCTTTAGTGTTTCGTATATTTCTTGTAGCATGAAGTCAATGAAGATACCACTATTTACGGCATCAGTACTTCGGTTTATTGCATTATAATAGGCTTGTTGATTGATTTCCTTCAGAGGAGACATCCTGATGATCTATTTTATAAAGGTAGAAACTCCAACTGCTCCGACTTAGTTTGGTCGGGCAATTGGAGTTTTCTTGTTTATAGGCTATTCAATTAAAACTTTTCTTGATTTCTGCCTCATGCTTTCCAGTTATTTTCCGCATCGAAGCAAGGGCACGCTTTCACCCATTCTTCCGGTTCTATCTCTCCGTTCTCATTCCGGTCGGGACTAAGGTCACGGTGACCGCATACGCGGCATTCCGGATAATCTTTCAGTAAAGTAAGAACCAGTACCCGCAGTGAATGTTTCTGCCATTCGGTCCGGGTATCTTTGGGGCGACCTTTGCTGTCGAGCCCGCCTTCATAGCAGATACCGATACTTTCTCTGTTGTATTATATAGTATAATTTATATATCCTGTTACTAAAATAGTTATATTTGCATCATTATTATTAGAATAATCTGAATATGAAGGCAATACTATTAGTAAGAGTTTCTACAAAAGCACAGGATTTCGACGAACAGGAACGAGAAATTTACAATATGGCTATCAAAGACGGCTACTTACCGGAGTGCATAATTCCTGTATGTGAAAAGGAATCCGGTATAAAGTTGGCAGAAGAAGAGCGTGCAGGATTAAACAAAATGAAAGAATTGATTGAAGAAGATAACGATATAAATTGTGTGTACTGTTGGGAAGTATCAAGAATTGCTAGAAGAAAGAAAATAAACTTCTCTGTATTGGACTATCTCACAACTCATAAAATACAGCTAGTAGTCAAGAATCCGTCTATACGGCTATTTAAAGATAATGGAGATATAGATGAAGGTGCAGAAATGGTATTCACTTTATTCTCCCAAATGGCAGAATCAGAAATGCGTACTAAACTAGCCAGGTGGAAACGTACTAAAGATGCTAAACGCAAAGAATCCATATACACTGGTGGCTGGATTTTATATGGATATACGGTAGATGAGACAACGAAAAAACTAATAATAGACGAGAAACAGGCAAATATAGTAAAGACTATATTTGCTTTATATTTAACAGGGAAATATAGTTATGGTAGTCTAGCCAAAGAACTAATGCAAACAGGACTATTAGTCGGTTATACTTTGCTTACTGCTAGAAAATTTATATCATTAACTTTAAACAATTTTGCTTATGCAGGTTTGCCTTCTTCTACCAATAAACGTAATAATGTCAAGACGGAAGGAAATATATATCCTCAGTTAGTAACATTGGAAATGATAAACAAATGTAAAGAGATAGCTGAGAGTAATACAAACAAACCTAAAAAACAGTATAATAACTATTATTTCGGTAAAGGATTATTAAGATGTCCTTACTGTGGTGGAATAATGGTTGCAAAGAAAAATAACAATACATATCATTGTCAAGAATGTACTAAAGGATTTTGGATACAGATAAATTTAGTTGACAGCATACTTTGGTATAGTTCTATTGCGCTTTATGCAACTAAACTAATGCACAGAAATGATGAAAACAGAAAACAATATTATTGTCAACTAACAATATGTGACAGCAAAATTAAAACTTCTGAATCGCAAATTAAAGCAATGCAGGAAAGAGCGGAAGTAATAGAATATAAAGCTTATGTGGAGGGCACTTTATCAATAACGAAAGCTGATTCTTTTATTAATGAACTCAATAATAAAATAGATAGAGAAAGAAAAGAATTGAATAAGTGGATGAATGATAGGGCTACTATTCAAGGTCTGTTAATTGAGGTGAGTAGAGATGACAAGGTAGTAAACTTAGATAAAGTAGCAGAAATAAAGGATGACAAAACAAGGTATGATATTATTCACGAAGTTTTTGATTGTGCTTTTATAGATAGAATTGAACAGTATAAATATACTATTTCGATATATCCGAAGCTGTGGAATCATCCACTTCAGTACACTTTGAATACGAAGAAAAATACTGTCTTTACAGATGTCACAGAAGATATTCACCAACACTTAATAGGGAAAAAACATTCTTTTATAGACGACATAGAAGTTTTGCCAGTATCAGAAGAGATTAAATGCTACGAAGAAAGGTTTAAGGCAGTAAGGAACAAAGAGAAAAACCGTTATTATAATGTAAAATATTGCAGAGAACATAAAGAAGATAATGCTAGAAGACAAAGGGAATACAGAGCTAGGAAAAAGGCTTTAGAAGCGGAAAACAATCAAGTGAAATAAAGTATCAATCTATAATCACACTTTATTAATGCTTCTAGTTGATTTTTCCAGTTTGTGGTACTAGTATTAGGTCACTCCCTAAAAACTTAGTACCTTTGTATCAATATATTACAAATAGTATATAAGATAACACAGGCACAAAAGATACACTATTTTATCACCATTTTTTATTTTAAACAGTATCATGCAAACATTCACCTATGAAGAAATCAGAGAAAAAGCACTAAAACAAGGAATTACAGATAACAGGCTTAGAGTTGGCTTATGGGCTAGCTCAAATGGCTATATTAAAAGCAAAAGAAAGATACAAGGAAAGGTTCTCACAATTTATCTTATTCCTAAAATATCAGAAAATCCTAATCCTCATATATCGTAATGAAAACTAAAGAATGACCAGTGGTCATTCTTTTACCCATTTAAGCAATCTACAGTTTTGACTAATTTTTTCAAGTGCTCTAATAAACTCTGATGTATCTAAGAAATAACTAGGATAGGCATTTCTTAAATCCTTTATAGAAGATACAGAAACAAGAACAACTGCATTTTTATTATCTTCCATATCCTTTTCTAGTTCAGAATATTGCTCAGATGCCTCATTCTCATCTTCTTTATCATAAGTATGTATATTTACTCTCATTGTTTCAAAGTTTATAGCAATTATATAATACTCTTTGTCCAAACTGTTCTGTTCGATAAAATGAACAGTAACTCTTAAAGCTCTAAGTATATCACAAAACTTAAACTTAGTATTTAATGTGTGGCATTTTACCATAAGTTCTCGCATTGTATTATTTTGATGTTCAGTCATTACTGGTAGCTTTTCTTTTATCGCAAATAAAGAACTTACGACTTTGAAGAATATCAACCATTTATCTTCTCCTTGGCTAGACTTTAAGGAGGTTTTAGTGTGCAGACTAGCAGTTTCTACAGCGGTTGCCCAATTATGTTGCAATTTAGTTCTTATTTGTAATTCAACTCTTAACCCGTCATGTGCATTATTATCCGAATGATATTTGTAAATAAAATGAATACTTCTATAACCACTTGATTTAGGCTCTTGTATGTAATTGTTGATTTTTTCTAAAGTAAAATTTGTTATTATTTTGTTAGATAATAAAGTTAATGTTTTCTGTAAACTAGATACATCCTTTAGAATTATTCTAAACCCACCTATGTCTTGCATACCACCTAATTTCATTGTTGGATTTAAATCTAACTTATATTGAATAGATGTAAGACGCTTAAGTCTTTGAGATGTAAGGATTGGAGTAATATTATTCTCAAACAAAATCTGTATAACTTCATTCCCTAATAAGTTTAGGGGAACTAAATGGTTAGTACGCCAATCATTTAGCATTTCTATGGCTAAAGTGACTTCTTGAGAATCTTTAGAGGTCATGATTACTTCACCGGCTTTATTGATTTGGTTTCTTGTATATTTCATAGCTGATAAATTTATTTTTTTACAAAAATAATAAATATTAGTTTATCTCCTTACTATATATTAGGGTATTTTGACATGCTTATTTGAAATATTGTATGCTTTTCAGTACTCCTGACTTATAACTATTATTCTTTTAATTAATAGATATATTTTTATTTATGATTATCCACATTCCCACAGGAAAGCGATTTAATAATCGAAAAGAAGCAAAGATTTACTTTGGTAGTGCTTATTACTACAAGATAGAAAAAGAGAAGAAAGATTTACTATTTATAAACAATATTCAATCCGCTACTAATGAATATTCTACCCAAATTCTGCAAAAGCAATGCAACCGTCAACTATTCCATTCTAAATAGATTCAAACCTGCCAATATTTATAGATTTTTCTGTTTGTCTCTTTCAAGAGATGATTGGTATAATGTGAGAATTACTTTAGATGAATTGAAAAGAACAAGTGGAGGTAAATCAGTAAGCAGTTTTAATAAGAAATTTGAGGAGTACTTGGATATAAAGCCTTATTTTGTGGATAATGGTTTTTATTATCCAACTAGACGGAATATTTATCATATTCCTGCAATGGAAGAACAATGTATCACTATCTCCAATAAGTTTGCATTAATCGAACTGGATGCAGCGATAAAGGGCTTCTTTATCCAATTACTTCTATTATCCCAATATGGCAATATAGAACTGATTAAGAAAAATATAATCAAAGCAATCAAAATAGATAAAAAGACTTATGATAAGTATATAATAGAACTTGCTGGCGCTGATTTAGTATCAATTACTACTCCCTTAACTTTATATACTGAAAATATTCTATTGGCAAACGACTTTTCCAAGCAGAAAAAACTACCTAAAAAGAAAGTAAATAAAATAGTAGAGATGGATGATAATGGGAATATCATAATTCCCAAGTAAGGGGAAAAAGTGTTCTTTATTAATAATATATTAATATACAGTATTTTTTCCCTTGTACCTAACTATTTTACAGAATAGGATGCAATAAAAGTGATTTTTTTCTGTGTAAGACAAAGAGAAATGTGATTATTAGTACTATAAGTTATCCTTAGCTTTACATAGGTAAAGTAGTGGGGAAAAAGTATCTAATATTAATTATATATTATAACACACATTTTCCCCTACTACTAAAGAATTTAAACTTGATGTGCGCATGAACTTCATTTTTTAGTGTGACAGAGTATCTGTTCTGATTTTTAAAGATTAAGAGTTATATAGGCTAATCCTGCACTTGAAGTATGAGACACTGAAAAATATGTCAATGCCCACAAATAAGCTCATTATAGAGACTTTGACGAATAAAGCAGTCTACTACCCAACTGAAAACAAAAATAGCCGCAAGCGAGTACACTTACAAATGTGCTCAACTGCGGCTTTTTTTGTGGAACTTCTAAATTCTTGTCTAATACAAGGGATATAGCAGTTCGCAATTTTAAATATGGGAGTTAATTTTCCCAATGGAAGTGTGGGAAAATGCAAATATGACCTGTTTGATTTACATATAATTCAAGGAGTTGAACCATTGACAAACAGGTAGTTCTTGATTTTTAAGAATACTCAAAGTTACTCATTATAAACAAGGTAAAAAAATAAACAATACTCATTTTTTAATATTACTATTTAGCATATCTTTATATGGCAGTATAATACTCTCCTTTCTATTATAGTGTATAGTAATACATAGGCACGCAATATAGTATAGGTACTTTATATATAATACCCCCTACCTATAAAAATAAGAGCTTAAATATATATCAGCTTATTTCTCCTATGATTTACTGAATTGAAAGTTACATGAGCGCATGAATAGTACCCTTTTACGCCCCCCGAGGGTAGTTGGAGAGAAACGAAATATATTTCAATCCACGTAATCAATTTATAAATCATTTAAAATTTTATTCGTTATGAGAAATCTACAAATTATTGGCAATGTGCCACAGGTAAGAAGGGAAAGTAACCTTGGTGAGTATGCAGAAGAAGCGGTAATAATCGAAGAGCCAGTAAAGCCCAAAAGGGTAAATCACTTTATAGAGGCAAACACCCAAGAAGTTTCTTTAAGCCATTTGAAAAATGACTGCATTACTCCAGTTTTTGCCAAAGACAATGAGCTTACAGTAAACCATGCTGCATTTATTGAAACTGTTTGGGAAGCTGCAAACTCCTACTACAATGGTGAGACTATTGGAACACCCAATATTCGTGTTAGTCATGTGATTAAGGGTCGCATTCCCGAAGCTATCCACAAACCTGCCAATCAGTTGTTGGAATCAGACAAAACAATCTACTATGAGAGGGCAGCTTTTAGTATTGACATTCCTACAATCTATGAAACGGTTGAGGGAAACAAGTTGAACCTTTCAATAGTAGGGGTCAGAGCCTATAATCAAATGAACTTATACAGCAAGAAAGTTCCAGAGTTGTTTAGGTTGGCAATAGGCTTTAAGAACCAAGTATGTTGCAACATGTGCATCTTTACAGATGGTTACAAGGATGATTTAAGGGTGAGCAATACAAGTGAACTTTACCGTTCTGCCTTGGAACTGTTCAACAACTACAATCCTGCCAAACATCTGCATTTGATGCAACAGTTGGGCAATACTTCAATGAGCCAACATCAATTCTGCCAAATATTGGGCAAAATGAGGCTTTATCAGTGTTTACCCAATGGCTATCAAAAAGATATTCCACGTATGTTATTTACTGATACACAGGTTAACAATGTGGCTAGAGCTTATATCAATGATGAGAACTTTGGTAGCTTAGGAAGTGACTTGTCTATGTGGGAATTCTTTAATTTGTTAACTGGGGCGTGTAAAACTCATTCATATATCGATTCATTTTTGGATAGAGCGGTAAATGCAACCGAAATAGCAACGGGAATAAATGCCGCTTTGCATGGAGACACTAAATATAAGTGGTTTATTGATTGATTAAACAGGGGAATATTCAGAAATGGGTATTCTCCTATTTTATTAATTTTATTGCAATGGATAGAAAGAAGGAAACTATGGTTAGAAAGATTGAATATCTGAAAGAAACAATTTGCCATTGTGAGAATAATCTCCAATATATAAAGAGGTTGCAAGCATTGAAATATTGGTTGCTGAAATTAGATGTCTTATTGGATAATTCCAATGATGAGATTTATAGGAAGTATTTCAATTCAGATAAGGGACATTCTTTCTTTGATAGAATCTGTTTATCAATAACAGACTATCAATATGGAAATAAACCGTTCAATTATTAATCTATTTAAAATAAAGAATCATGTTTTATTATAAGATACTTGTTTGGCTCTTTTGGGTGGTATTGTCTTTTATAACAGGTTGTGTTCCGTTAATCCTGCTTATTCTTTTAGTTGGCTTATGGGAAGTGGAAGAAGCGGATAAACGTCACTAACTACTTGTGTGTTCAAAACAGGAATGTGTTCAAATAAATCTGCAAAGGTGGTTTGAACACATTCTTTCATGTTATCAATTTAATCAAAGAATAAAATGAAAACAGCCGTAATATATGCCCGTGTTTCTTCAAGTAATGACAGACAGGATACGAGCAGACAAATAGAGGATTTAAAGAAATATGCTATTTCACAGGATATAGAAATAGTAAACATATTCCAGGAGCATATTTCAGGTGCAAAGAAAATAGAGGAAAGACAGATTTTAGGGGAATGTTTGGAATACTGTAAACGTGAATCTGTGAATATTCTACTTTTGTCTGAATTGTCAAGACTAGGAAGAAGTACATTACAGGTTCTTCGCTCTTTGGATATATTGCATGAATCGAAAGTATCGGTTTACATACAGAACTTGGGCTTATATACTTTGCAACCAAATGGGGAAGTTAACCCAATAGCGTCTATCATGGTGACAGTACTTGCAGAAATGGCAAATATCGAAAGAAGCAATATCCAATACCGTTTGAATAGTGGTAGAGCGAATTATATTGCTAAGGGTGGTAAACTTGGCAGAAAGACAGGTTCAACCAAAACGGATGATAAGAAAAAAGAGGAATATAAAGAAGTCATTGCTTTACTAAGAAAAGGCTATTCAATCAGAAATATAGCTAAGCTACAAAGTATTGGTATTTCCACCGTTCAACGGATAAAAAATCAGTTTATAAAGCCATAATCATAAAATATCGGTGGGGTGGAAAAATTCAGAGATTTAGTTTTTATATGGGTGGTCTTGAATTTTTCCACTACCATAAATTTATAAAGCAGAAATAGCCCTCAACTTTTAATAAACAATAGTTCTTGCTATTACAAACGCTTTTCGTAACTTTGTACCAATTTCAGATACCTAATGTGTTGGGGCTGAAAGGACATATTAGTTAACGAAGAGCGTTTAAGATATTATCTCATATTGGAATCTGGACAATTTCGAAGGTTGAAGATAATAGGCAAGAACGCTCACGTCAATGTTATATACCTATCTTGTTAAGATAGTCTATATATCGTTTGGCGTGGGCTATTGTTTATTATTCAACCTTGGGCAGTCCAGAGCCTCAATATGATAATATTCAATAGTTTCCACGCCTTTTAATTTTTAATAGTATCTGAAGGAAACAGGGTACATAAAACGATATATAACTACGAATCAGACATTAAGAAACAACTTTTGCTACTATCTTTTAAGTAGCCAACTCAATTTTTGAGCAGCTTATATTACAAATTGAATTATTAACGAAAAGATTATTTACAGAATATGAAAATTTGCCTATTAATTATATTTGTTCTTTTAACTTCGTGTAATCAAAAAACACAAAATTCTTCCTCTACAACAGTTGAAGATAAAAAAGAAATGTATCGAAATGATATAGCTAGTTACGTAATATTTGAAAAAGAGATGAATCCTTCTAATGGTCATTTGATATTTGAAGGCAAGGCGTATTACATTAAAAATACAACAGAATATACTATTGATGTTGTTGAAATACAATTGCATTTAAATAAATATATTAACAATGGATGGGTTAAGGAAACAAAAGATATAACAGAAAGGTATATCAAAAGTGGCGAAAGGAGGGAGATTCTATTTATTTCAAAGGATGAACATATTGATTTAATGGACTATTCTTTTATAAACATTAAAAGTAAAGCTCTGGATTTATAATAGAAAAGATTATGGTAAAAAATATATTTTATTTATTGATTTGTATTTTATCATTTACAAATGGTGAAATTATGGCACAATCTTCACAAAAGAAAACTGTTTTAGATTTTACTCCTAAAGTGCCACAGCAAGTTATTAACCTTGCATTAGAAAGAGTTAAACAGAAAGAAGTTGCTTGCTATGTCAATGGAACGATTCAGAAAAAGAAGTATAAAATTGTAAATTATGCAACTTCGGTTTCCGTTGATGTGAAGTATAATGTTTGGTTTGAAGTTGTAGACCCTTGTAGTGACATTGTTAAGAAACTTTGGATTCAATATAAAGAAACTAAAGATAGACAGTATGTTTGCACAAAAGACACTTTCTATACTAGTAAATACTAATTAAATCTTATGGGAGTAGTAATAGGAATAATCTTTTATGCGATAATAGCATATATTACCTGTCCACGTAAAGAAAATGGGAGTTTTGAAGAAGGAGCAATAGCATTGTATATCATCGTTCCTGTTGTGGTTTTGGCGATTTATCTTATATGTAATAATTAGAAAGAAGTCCATGAGGAAAATTTTATATTGCATATTACCAATCTTCTTATGTTCTGTTTTATCTTGTGATAGGAAAAGACAATCAAGTGAACAGGATATGAAAGATTCGTTAGCAGCAGCTAACTTTATGAAATGTGCAAAGTTTTTGTATAATACTTTGTTCGATGATGAGCTTAAATGCTTTAAACCACGTATTTTTATAAAGTATAAGCAACCTGTAAATGGCTATGATGTAACTGTTATGTGTTTGCCGTATAACTATACTTATGATAAAGAAAGAAGTACAGAAATTTGGGGTAATGCCTTACTTTACTTTGAAAAGGAAGATAGCAGATTCTATATTTACAATGAAAGCTTTTCTGACAGTGTTCTTTATTATGTAAACGAACAAGAAGTTAGAGATAACATGATATTAGAATTGGACTATTTGCCTAAATCAAAAAATGAATATTTGAGTCATAACTCACCATTCTTTTTCTCTGATGTGGATTTTGACGGAGAAGAAGAATTAATTATCAATAACTGGAAATGTGGTATAAGACATTGCAATACCTATGATGTTTATAAGATAACCAATAATGAAGTGAAGCAACTGACAGAAGCGCCATTTGTTAATCCAACAGGAAAAATCAGCAATTATAATTCAGATTTTGATTCTGTAAATAAAACTATAACGATACACAAAAGAACAGGAAGTGCTTACTATGGTGGTTACTATAAATATGGCTTAGTTAAAAGAGTGGATTTGAATAGTTATGACAGGCTTAGTAAATGTAATGAATTAGAACTGATAGAGGCTAAAATCATAGATTATGATAGAAATACTTCAACTTGTTCATTTAGACAGTATAAAAGGATAAAAGATAGATTGCAGAAAATAGGAGAAGGTAAGTATGATGACGTTGCTGAATATGATACTATTGATATAAATAAGATTCATAAATAAAATATATCAAATGCCTTATTCTTATCAAGTAACAAGAATCGAGAAGCTCATGATTATGAAGTTAGTAACTATCTACATACTAATATTTATGTTATTACTATCTTGTACTAGTAAAAAGGATAGTAATACACAAGCTACTATTGACAGCCTATCTATATATGACAATCATCCTATTTTAGAAATATCGGAAGCAAAGCATTTGCAATGGGTAGATTCTGTATTAGGAGTAAAAGATGTGAAACTGATTGATTACAGAAATGGGATATACGAATATGATGATACAAGGTTTTATTGGAATAGGGCTTTTGATTCTTTCTTGGTATATCCCTCTAGCTTTACGCATGGAGAAGAATCAGATTTAGGCAATGGCAATCATTTCGTAAATGAAGATAGTACAATCTGTTTGAATGTGTATGCTACTTACTTCGATGTTTTTAAAGATGATTATTCGCTTCATGAATGGTTTGATATAATGATTGATACAGAAGTGGAACAAGGTAATAGAATTGTCAAAAAAGATATTACAGACCATAGTTATACTATTGAAGGCAATACTAAGAGTGATAGATGTTTTTACAGCAAAGCTACTTGTAAAAAAACTTATGAACGTGATATTATTGTAACAGTGAAGTTGGAGTATACAGATTCTGCAAAAGAACAAGTGGAATATATAATCAATAAAGATATTAATAGTTTTCTATCTAATTTGCTGAAATAATGAGGATAAGATTATTATTTGTATAATTATTGGTAGTTTAGTAATAAGCATTGTGTTTAAAAAGATAATTAATAATATAATGGAGAAATAATTATGGATAATATAATTGAATTTGATTTTCCAACAAATCAAGTTTCTAATATAATAAAAGTGATAGGTGTAGGTGGTGGCGGTGGAAATGCTGTAAAGAATATGTATAAGCAAGGGATTCATGATGTTTCTTTTGTTCTATGCAATACTGATAGTCAAGCTTTATATCGTTCTGATATTCCCGTAAAAATCCAGTTAGGTAAAACAGGACTGGGTGCAGGTAATAACCCAATGAAAGGTAAAGAAGCGGCAGAGGAAAGTATTGATAGCATTAAGGAGCTATTCAATGATACTACTAAAATGGTATTTGTAACTGCTGGAATGGGCGGTGGGACAGGAACTGGTGCTGCACCTGTAATAGCTAATGTTGCCAAAGAAATGGGAATATTGACCGTTGGAATAGTCACCATACCTTTTCTTTTTGAGAAGAAGCCTAAGATAATGCAAGCATTAAAAGGGGTTGAAGAAATGAAAAAGAACGTTGATGCACTTTTAGTAATAAATAATGAACGTTTACGAGAAATATATACGGATGGAATAACCACTGCTAAAGATGCTTTTAGTAAAGCAGATGATATTCTAACCACTGCAACTAAAAGCATTGCAGAGATAATTACCGTTGAAGGTACGATAAACCGAGATTTTCGTGATGTTGAAACTATTATGAAGAACGGTGGTAGTGCTATTATGGCAACAGGAAAAGCTAAAGGGAAATATAGAATCCAAAATGCGATATTGAATGCCTTAAATTCTCCATTACTTAATGACAATGAAATAGAACAAGCACAAAAATTATTATATATTTTATACGCAAGTAAAGATAATCCAATCTTGATAGATGAACTATCAGAATTAGATTCATTTATGGCAGAACTAGACACTGATATAGAAGTTATTTGGGGATTGTATGATGATGATAGTTTAGGAGAAGAGGTAAAAATTACTCTGATTGCTACTGGCTTTAACAACAGAAAAAACACTATAACTGATACAAGCGAAGAAGCAAGGCTTAAAGGTCAAATAGAGAAATACTACAAATCTAGTTCTAAACCTATGAGTAAACAAACTCAATTTATTGTTAAAGAGCCAATAAATAATAATGTAACAGAAGTATTAAAAGAAAAACAAGAAGCTATCTCATTTGAAGAAAAAGAAGAAGTTATCGTTCCCTCTAAAAAGGAGAAGCTAATAAACCGTCTTAGCAATATCATAAATAAGTTAATGGAAGAAGAATAGTTCATAATCATAGAAAAAGGGTTATTGTATGATAGTAGAATAATTCTTATCTTTATCACAACTAAATCAATCTTTGTATGTTTAAGTGGTTTCATAGAAGAAAGGATAATTATAGTAAGCATCTTTCAGAGTTTAAAGAAAGGTTGGTTATGCAAGAGTTAGCTTCTTTAGATATAGAAGCAATCAAACAATTTGCTTTAAAAGATTGGGAACTTGGGGAAACTCATGGTTTACCACATTGGCAAAGAGTGGAACGTAATGGAATAATACTTGCCACATCAGAAGTAAATATTACGGTTGTTAGGTTGTTTGCTTATCTGCATGATAAATGCAGAATAGATAATGGTTATGACGTTGAACATGGAAAAAGAGCAGCTATTATGATTAATGGGATTAGGCATACATTACTAAAAGAACTAACCGATAATGAATTAGAGTTATTGTCTAAGGCTTGTGAACTTCATACTACAACATTGCGAACAGGTAACTCAACTATTGATACTTGCTTTGATGCAGACAGATTAGACTTAGAACGAGTTGGTATAATACCATATCCCAATAAAATGGCTACTGTAAAGGGAGAATATTATGCGAAGAATCTTGGTGAATTTTACGATTTAGCAGCTTTAATAACTATGGAATAATAAAAAGCATATTGGAAAACAGCATTTGAAGAAATTCATTTGCTGTTTTTTATTGTTCTATTAATTATTACAACACATCTTTTACAACAAGGCTTGTTAGAGAATATATATAATAAAATCTGATTAATTAATTTGTTTTTTGTACATTTGAACACAAAAATACATCATACTAATAGTAAGCTTCAAGTCAACATGAAAAAGATTATTTTTATAATGTTATTAGGATTAGTCTGTAATACAATTAATGCCCAAATTGTAACTAAACAAGAATTAGAAGAATATACTAATATAGGGGATATGTCTTGGTCAGCTAAAGCTAAGGAGCTATCCAATGAATATAAGTTGAATGAATTGGGTGAACTATCATTATCGGTTATAAAAGAGTATAAAGGTCAGTCCAAATCTCAATTATATCGCAAAATTATAGATTGGGTCATATCTATGTCTTCTGATGCAAAGTCAGCTATACAAGTTTCAAATGAGGAAGAAGGAACAATCATAGCACGTTGTTATTTGCCTAATATTGCCAAACGGACTATGGGAGATAACTCATATAGAGTAAGCATTCGACCACTTATTAAATTTGATTTTAAAGAAGAACGTATTCGAATGACATATACCTTACAGAATTATGAGGTATTGAAGATAAATGACGATAGTGGATATGTCATAATGTTTGGTGGTGGTTTTGGGGTAACAGGTAATGGCGTTACTAAAGATACCCAAATATGGGCACTTTCTGATTGCTTTCCATTTGCAGAAAACAGACAACATCCTAAAGTGACCTCATCACGAGCTTTTGTTTATTCACTATCATGTTATAAAATCCTTGTAGACAAAATTGATACAGTTCTAAAGAAGCCATTGCAAACAAGTGATGATGATTGGTAATTACCCTATAAATGTAACTTTAACATTTTGAATTAAATATCTCTTTGGTATGGTGGAAACTAACATGGTTATCACCATTTGAAGAAATTCATTTGCTGTTTTTATTTTTACAGAAATTCAATACTAATACATCAATCAGTATTAATATAGTCACTAATAAGTTGGCTATTATTACAGTTATATTTTATACTATAATAATAGATATACTAGTTCTAGTATTAATAGGATTAGTATAATAATGTTGGGTATTAATATAGAGGGCTTTTTCTTGAAAAGCTATACTATCATAGCTTTTTTTACATAGAGTATTCGGATTTTGTTGGAAATTGTTTGTGTTATTATAATAATATACTACTTTTGTGTGGAATTTGCTGTGGCACTATCTTCTGAATAGCCAGTAATAGTGCTGGCATAATTAAACTTTTTATAATTATGGCAATAATAGCAGATTCAAATGATGTACTTGAAGCATTAGTATCTAACAACCGTAGCAAATTGAGTAAAACTTTTGGTGTCGGTATGTTTGTTTCAGAAACAGATACTCCCGAAGAGGTTATAACTAAGTGTGAGTCTTATATTGAAAGATTTGAGACTTATATAAATCACTTGAAGATAGTCATTAACTCGGGAGAGAAACTTAATTCTGAAATGAGAAAGGCTAGGGTTAGACGCCTAATTTCTTCTCTCAATCCGAGTGAACGAGAAGCCGTAAAAACTATGTTGGACTAGTACATTAAATTTAGGCTAGCTTCGGCTAGCCTTTTTTATTTTACTTATGCTATGAGTAGACCTATTAAATTTTCAAAACGGTATTGTAAAGTGTTAGGTAGTGTTTGTACTGATAAGCACTATTCTGTATATTTATTTATGTATATTATTATTACGTATGCTTTAGAAAATAATGCGGCTTTTAATACTTTACTAAAGAATAAAAATAAACTATCTGCCATACACTTTATTAGGATGCAGGTAGATTGCTGTTTGGAAGTTTATGCTTGTCTTTTATATAGAGATAAGGAACGCTTCTTTAAATATTTCATGGACGGTAAGCCTACTAATAAACTTTATATCGGTAAACAATATCTTACTGCCGGTTATCTTTGTGGAGAATTAAATAAGAGGTATTCCGGAATATCAGAAATATACAAAGAGGGTTGCAGGTGGATTCACCCCAATAAAGTTATATTTAGATATACAGCTCCCCAATGTGAACCTAATAAATCTGATATGTTTTTTATAGGCTATAAAGACAAGCACTATTATGAAGACGGGGAACAGATAAAGGATATATATAAAGATATGCTATTGGTAAATCAAATACTATATGAATTACTAAAAGAGTTGGCAGAACCGTATAAAACTCTACATGGTAAAAAGCTAAGCATAGGGCAATTCTTTAAATCGAAAAAGAAATTATCATTTAAGTTTTATGAATAGTGAGATAGAATCTACTATGTTTTTATAAGCAGTATTATTATAATAAAGCTGATTATCAGAAATGGTAATTAGCTTTTTTATTGGTTATAGTAACAAGATACATAAATAGGGGTAAATAGTATGAAACCTTTGGCGTGGGCACCGACCTTTTCTATCGGTCGGGTAGACTTTATATCCCCGTTTTTGCGGATATAAAAATGATAACCCGCTCCGTTGAATCCGCGTCGGCGATGGCAGACGTCCAGGTCATATTCCGTGAAATCCTTGTCTTCGCGTGTGGCGGAGCAGTGAATTACGATTAAGTTGATCGTTCTCATAATCTGTCCGGCATTAAGCTTCAGAGATGGATGCCTCGCTTTGTGTACGCTGTAGGCACTCTTTGTTTACGCACTGTAATGTGGCAGCTTGTGCAAGTTGTTCTCTCAACGAAAAGATTTCGGTGTGCATTTCTTTCACTCTCGCGCTCAGGTCGAAATAATCTTTCAGTACCTTTTCCAGCTGTTCCATCAGGAAGGTATACTGGTCTTTCACCAGTTCGCTGAATTCTTTGACGTCTTGCGCTATCGCTTTACGCTTTTTACGATTACCCAGGAAAGGGAGGATAGTCATAATAATCTCGATAATTTTATCTAGCATTTTTTTTAATGGATAATTGATAATGGATAATTGATAATGGGGGGAGTTGTACATTAAGGTTAGTTCGATATAGTATCTCTCATTCTGAGCGAAGCGACAAACCTGAGACTGACTAAAAGTCGGTAGTATCTTACTTCTCCTCCTTCCCAAAGGGAGGGGAATTGAGATACTATTGACTTTTTAGTCAGTTTCAATTGGGAGGGCTGCTCCAGTGTTTTGTACTGCTCTTTCCCAAAAAAGTCCTGTTAAACTGTCGGGTCCGGAGCTTCTTCATCGCCTTCGCTATTTCCTCCGCCTCCGGTGTTTCCTCCGCCGGCATTTCCGCCTTCCGTGTCACCTTTGCTTGCCAGTACGAATTCCACGTTGTTTTCGCTTCGTGTGCTGGTGTGACTTGCGTTCACCAGATGCAGTGCTTTATCCGCTACAAACCGGACATTCACCTTGCGGATGCTTCGGACCGTGCAATCTTTTTCCTTCTCTGTCCCCTCGCTGCACAGTGTGATGTGAAACGTACCCAGACCGTCGATCTTCACTTTGTCACCTTGGGTGAGTGACAGGCGGAGTTGCTCTACAAAAGCTTCGATGGCATGTTTTACATCTCCTGCTGTGAGTGAAGAGTTGGCTTCGATGGCATCTGCCAGTTTTTCGACGTCCATCACTCTTACTGTACCCGATTTCTGACGTACGTAATACAGCATCGGGGAATTCTCCTGACTTACGTACTTTCTTCGCTGATAGCGTTCTACTGAAACATTCATAAATTTAAAAAGTTAAGGTTTAAGTAATAATTATTTTGTTTCTATATGACATTACAAATATACGAAATATAAGAGGCGAAGTCAAGCATTATGCCATTTATTTCATTGTAAATATGAAATAAAATCGGAAAATATTAGAAATAATATTATGTAATATAATATTGTTTTGATTCTGTTTTTATTTTGCTTGTTTCAGTAATACTTCCAATGGTGGTGTATAGTCCGTAATTTTCGTTAGAGAAGGATTGTGGCTGAAGTATGCGTTCCCTGTCTCTCCATTGCGTTGTTTGGCTACGATGACTACCCCCAGTCCTTCGGTCGGATAACCGCTTTCCCGGTCGGTAGTGAGCCGTGCCAGTGCAGGGCGGTAGAGCAGCATTACTACATCCGCGTCTTGCTCGATGGCGCCGCTTTCGCGTAGATGGAACAGTTCCGGCCGACCACCGGGACGGCCTTCCGATTCGCGGTTTAGCTGGCAAAGCAATACGACGGGAACGTTCAGTTCCTTGGCGAGCAATTTAGCCTTACGGCTGGCTTGTGCCACTTCCTGTTCACGGTTGCGGTTCTTCTGTCCGGTGCTCATGTCGCAAAGTTGCAGGTAGTCGATGATGATCAGGTCGCATGCATCCTTGCTTTTAAGGAGCCGTGCACTGGAACGTACATGGTCCATACTGATCGATGTGCTGTCGTCTACGTGTATCGGTAGCCGTGCCAGTTCTGCGGCAGTGGTGTGCGCTTCCGCTACTTCGTGCGGGTTAGGGATGCCTGTGCGCCAGCGGTAAGGGTTGATGTCGCTGGCGGACAACAGCCAGCGGTCGGCAAGTCGTTCTCCTTGCATCTCAAGGCTGTAGACGGCGACGGCATGTCCCTGCATGGCAGCCTGCCGCGCCAGATGGAGGGCGAAGGCGGTCTTTCCGACCGAGGGGCGTGCGGCGATGGCAATGAGTTCTCCGTTTTGCAGTCCGGACGTCATGCGGTTCAGGTCCGTCAGGCCGGTGGGGATGCCGGTGATTCCGTTTACGCTTTTGGCGATACGCTTTTCGGCTTCTTCCATTGTGTCGGTCATCAGTGCGTCCATGTCGCGCATGTGGTCGTTG
Source organism: Bacteroides sp. 1_1_14 (assembly GCF_000162515.1). Lineage (NCBI taxonomy): Bacteria > Pseudomonadati > Bacteroidota > Bacteroidia > Bacteroidales > Bacteroidaceae > Bacteroides > Bacteroides sp. 1_1_14. The sequence continues at coordinate 239,920 of NZ_GG774707.1, forward strand.
TGGCCGAATTCACCTTCCAGGCGGTCGAGCAGGTTGTGCGCATCTATCAGCGTATCGGCTATGTCCATTGTTTCGTCCAGGGAGCAGGCGAGGAGTTTGTTGAGTCCCAGTATCATTTCCCGCCGCAGGTATTTCTCGTGTACGATCTGCATGTGATATTCGATGTGTGCCGAGGTGGCTACTTTGCTGCTCAGTTGCGTGATACCGAATGCTCCGCCGGCTTCTTCGAGCTTGCCCCGGTGGGCAAGCTCTTCTTTTACGGTGAGGATGTCGATCTTCATTCCTGCCTGGTACATGGCCAGCAGGGCGGCGTAGATCACTTGGTGACGCATGCTGTAGAACATTTCCGGACGCAGCGTGTCGGCTACGAGCGGCATGGCTTCCTGTTCTATCAGGCAGGCGCCCAGTATGGCTTCTTCTATCTCCGGAGCCTGCGGAGAAACTCTGTTGTCAGTATTCATATTCATTCAGAAAGGCTTTATTGGATAAATAACTGCAGGCATGTAACGTGAATTTCATGTTTGTCTGATGATAATAATATTCTTCGATATGGTCGATGGCGAGCTGCTGTTCTTTTTCGCTCAGCTTTTTCCAGATACGCTGCGCCTTGGCGATGTTCTCTTTGGGGAGCTGCAGGATGTTGTGGTAGTCGTCCCAGAAGAGGCGGAACTTTTCGTTGCTGGCTTTTTGTGTGTTTTCTTTTTTCTCGCCGAGGAGTGTCGAGATATTTGTCCAGTTTTCGTAGTCGACTACTCGGATATGCAGGGCGGTGGTGTCGTTGTGAGGAATGATTTCGATGATTCCGTTTGTTTTCAGTTGTTGTATGAAGCGGTAGGTTCTGCTCGTTGGCCAGTGGAAAATGGCGCTCCAACTGCGGTAGCTGTGCAGGCTTTCACCTCTTTTGCACACGATGGTGCGTCTTTGATGGTCGGTGAGCTTTGTTTCCGAGTAGTTGACTTTTATAAGAAGCTTCAGAAAAGCTTCTATTTCTCCTTCATGTGGGCTGCAGTCTATAAGTTGCTCTTTCAGCAGAGCTTTTGGGATAATGATGTAGCCATATCCGATGGCTTGACAATCCATTTTTTGCATATGATATTCTGTTTTTAAATTTTGTCCAAAAGTAGGTTGATCGTTGCCGGAATCCTAAACGGATGTGCGTGTTTGGACGTGTTGGGATGTAATATTCCTTGTGTGGACGTAAATTGCTGTTTTTGACATGTGTTGTTTTTGTGTGGTACACGTTGGAGGAAGATCGTGAAACAGAGGCTTCGTTTGATGCGAACAGAGCTTCTGTTTATAGTAAACGAAGCCTCTGTTCGGTCATTTTGGAGCCTCTGTTTGGAGGGTGGAAAAAGGGCATTTTTGTGGAACGCACAGCGGAACACTCTGGAGAGTGAGGTAATCTTCTGACATTTAATGGAATATGTCTGTTGAGAAAAATCTTTTGAAACGCAGGGCGGAACCATAATAAGGGATAACTAATAAATTATATATTTAAAAATATATAGTTCGATTTTCGCTTTTTGGGCGTTCAAACTCGTTTGTTGTCCGACTCGTTTGCGTGGTTTTCCGACAGTGAAATGATGGGTGGTCCCCAGTGCGCCCAGATGATTTGCTGCATTTTCGGACTTAGCAAAGTCGTATGTTCGGTGTAGCTTGCTGCGGTGAGCTCTGCTTTGAGCTGCAAGTTGGCGTCTATCGTGTCGCGCATCCTTTTTCTAGCTGCATTGCAGTCCGAATGTCCTTGAAAGTATTCCGTAGCTAATTGGGTAAAATGTTTAAATCCCTTGATGATGTAATCTTTGGATACTTCTTTTTCTACTTTTATCATATTATTATATTTAGTTTGTATAAACCATTGTTTGTGGTTTATTTTCTGCAAAGTTATGAAAAATAAATTGATTGAATAGTATAAAATAATTTAGTTTTATTTTTGTTTTTACATCTGTAAATTTATATGTATGTACCTGCTTAATTAAATTTGTAATTAGGGATATTTGTTGATTATAATAACTATTTATTTGTGGCGGAAATTTTATGAAAAAAAACATAGCGGTTTCTTTTTTTGTTGTTTTACTCTCAGACGCATGGCGAAATTTGTTGGTCGGATCATTCTGCTGATGAATGAGTATATGTCTGAAGGGTATTTTGGAGAGATGCTAAAATACCCTTATATTTATCGCGTAATTTATTTAATAGTGATTAAAATGTTAAAAGTAGTAGCATTTATGAAGCAAGTAGCCAAGGGACTACAGATGGAGGGAAACTTTGGTACTGCGCACGTCTACCGTAGCAGTCTCAATGCCATCATTGCTTATCGTGGGAAAGGGGATTTTACATTTCATGAGGTAACCCCTGAGTGGTTAAAAGGCTTCGAGATTCACCTTCGTGGCCGTGGATGCAGTTGGAATACTGTATCTACTTATTTACGCACATTTCGTGCGGTCTATAATCGTGCGGTAGATTGTCGTGGGGCTGTTTATGTACCGCATCTGTTTCGTTCTGTATATACCGGCACGCGTGCGGACCGTAAGCGGGCGTTGTGTGATGAGGATATGCAGAAGGTTTTTGCCAAATTACCTTCGTCTCCTGCCGTGACTCCTGCTATGCGTCGTACGCAGGAACTATTTGTCCTGATGTTTCTTCTCCGTGGTCTGCCTTTTGTCGATCTTGCTTATTTGCGTAAAAGTGATTTGCACGACAATGTGATCACTTATCGCAGGCGGAAGACCGGTCGTCCCCTGTCAGTAACGTTGACTCGGGAAGCGATGGTCTTATTAAAGAGGTATATGAACCGTGACAGTTCTTCTCCTTATCTGTTCTCTCTTTTGGAGAGCCGTGAAGGGACGAAGGAGGCGTATCGTGAATACCAGTTGGCATTGCGCAGCTTCAATCAGCAACTGTTGTTGCTGGGGCAATTATTAGGGCTGGGCGACAGGCTGAGCTCATACACGGCACGCCATACGTGGGCAACAACAGCTTATTATTGCGAAATTCATCCGGGTATTATTTCTGAAGCAATGGGGCATTCGTCCATTACGGTAACGGAGACGTATTTGAAACCTTTTAGAAATAAGAAAATTGATGAAGCCAATCAACTGGTAACGGATTTTGTGAAACGGACAGTTACTGGATTAATAGCTTGATTATTAGTGATGTTACTTTGTAGGTAACGGAGCTGAATAGCGTTGCAAAGATGGATATATTTTGGAAAACATGCAAACAAAAATGATATTTTTTCTGATAAACAACTAAAAAAAGACAAATAACACGATAAAACAGCGGATTTCTTAGCATTAAACTTTTGTAGCTTTTAATTTTAGATAATAGATTTCCCTCCCCTCTGCCGCCTCTTAGAAGCAGGGGTAAAGATGTTTCAGCATTCAACAAATGATTTTTCAGTATTATCTACCCTCTCAGGGCAGGTACAAAGGTTTTCCCGTTACCTACAAAGTAACGGGTAAAAAGTATTGGGAGTAAGTTTCTTGTTCATCCCCCTGTGGAGTATGAACACAAGTAAAACAAAAAAGAAAAGGAGGTTATACTGAAAATGAATGGGGACAACACATGAGAGTTTTAAATCAACAATGCGAGACTATATTTTTATTATTTAATTTATAAATTAAAAGTTTTTTTATTATGAACAAAAAGTTTTTAAGTGTAGTCGTGTTTGGGGCGCTGTTGGCGTCTTCTGCAGGTACATTTACGTCTTGTAAAGACTATGACGACGACATCGATGCAGTAAACGGCAGAATCGATGAACTCGCAAAAAGTCTTTCAGACTTACAGGCCAAAGTTGGGTCTTTTGTAAAGTCTGTTACTTATGATCCGGCTACGGGAAAATTGACTGTGGTAGATGGAGAGAACAACAGTGTGTCTTATACTATCGGACAGAATTTGCCGACTTATTCAATTAGTGTGGATAAGGAAGGTAAAATTTCGCTGTTGAAAGACGGTGAAGTTGTTTCGTCCGGTACTATTACATTCCCGGATGCTCCTACAACTCCAACCATTCCTGATGCTTTTGATCCTTCTAAATTGACAGTGGATCCTACGACAGGCAAAGTAATGTATGATGGTAAGGAAACTGGTGTAACTATACCTGGTGACGGAGTTCTTAGTATTGAAGATAAGAAAAACGCTGAGGGCGTTGTTATCGGCTATACGATTAAGTACAAAGATCAGGCTGTTACATTTGCTTTGAATGACGTATTGACTCTGAAAGGTCTTGTTTTCAAATCTGATTTGTTTGTAGACGGTATCGAAGCTATCGAATATCCTTATTTGGATTATACATATAAGGCAGGAAGCACTGCAGCTACTACTCAATGGGAAGATGAGCAAGCAGAGAAAGTTCTGTGTAAAGTAATTACTGATTCGAAAGAATGGAACTATACAGGTGGTACCGGAGCTCAATATAATCCGATTGAATATATTAATTATCACTTGAATCCGTCTAGTGCAAAAGTAAGTAAGGAAGATTTGTCTTTTGTATCCAGAGATGTTGAAGTGATTTCTTCTCGTGCTTCAGTGGCTCTTCCTGAAGTTGCTGACATGAAACCTGCTGATGAAGGTATCCTTCCGGTAGGACTCAGAGCAATAGGAAAAGACATCAAACAAGGAGGCGAAGGTTCTATCTTGGCTTTGCAGGCAATTGTTAAAGCAAAAAGTGATGCTCAGGCAGATACAACTGTAACATCTGATTACGCATTGCTTTATGCTTCTAAGGTTACTCCTCAGGCTATTGCATTTAATGATGCTACTTTAGCTGCTGAAGATTGCCGGGAATCTGCTAATCCGGACGAGTTGTTCAAGACTGTAGAAGGTGCTATCACACATGCTCCTACTTTGACAGTTGCTTATAATAGCTTTATTGATTTGAAGAATCTGTTGACAATTCACTATAATCGTGAAGGTCAGCCTGAAGCAACAAAAAATGATGGTACTCATAAAGTTTGGGCTTATGGAGATGAAGCTAAGTATGGTTTGAAGTATGACTTCGCGTTCATTCAATATACATCAGGTCAAAATGTAACTTCTGACAGTAAATATGCAGATGCAAACACTATTAAAGAAGGTGTACTTACTCCGCGTATTGTAAACTCTGCCGGTGAGACTCTTAACGAGCAAGGTGTATCTTCTGTAGGAAAACGCCCGTTGGTTAGAGTACGTGTGACAGATGCGGATGGCCGCGTTGTCTTGGCTGGATTCATTAAGATTGAAATTGCAAAACAGGTTGATGATATCGTTACAAGTGTATTCGACAAAGGCACTCACAACTTTGGATGTGATGAGGCTGATGCTATCTTGACATGGTCTGAGATTTCTTATCAATTGCTTGAAAAAGCAGCTGTTCAGTCTAAGGATGAATTCGATGCTTTATATGAATTCGATGTAGATGATAGTGGTGTAGCCAAACAGTTTGCTAAATCAGCCGATGGTAAGTCATTCGTTCCGGCTGCGATTGCACAGGTTATTGGAACAGTGAAAGAAAAGGTGGATGAAACTGGTACAACAAATACAGTTCTTCACTGGACTTTGACTACTGCAGAACAGTCTGGTATTTATGAAATGGCAGGTCATACAGCTACTATTTATGTAAGATATGTCAGCAAGCTGAATACTACATCTCATGCTCCTATCTACATGCCTTTGCAGATAGCTGTCGCTAAACCTCAGGGAACTGTTGTTACTAAGTTGACTAACTACTGGTACAGTGACGGTGACGTTGCTAAGGATGGTCAGAATACTCGTCTGAATGTTCCTTATCCGCAAGATAACGGCAATACATTGAATTATGTAGTTGACTTGAACCAGGTATGGGAAAAGGGTATGCCTACATTTACTCCTCCTGCAAACTTTGCTTCTTATACTGATGTAATATTTGCAAATCAAAACGGCGCTGCCGGAGGTTATAAGTATTACTTCGACGCTGATCAGAATGTATTGACTGTTGATGGAACTAAGTATACATTGTCAGTAGATAATGCTACAGCACCTTGTATTACAGGCGGTTCATATAAAGCTACAGCTCAGAACATGATCGATCATGCTTTGAAAGTAGATGCAGGTGTATTCACTAATACGAAGTTGTATGCTAATGGAACTGTTATTGCAACAATCGATCAGAACACCGGTAAGATTACTTATGAAAACAATGATACTTCTAAGAAGTTGTTGAATGCATATAGCCATAGTGCTGCTAAGCATTTTGCTAAGATCGGTATTTGTGCATACAGTCCTTGCAACATTGCAATGTCTTTGACGAACAATACATACAATGCATACTTCCTCCGTCCTATCGACGCAGTAGGTACAGATGGTGGAGAATTCGTTGATGCTCATGCTAATGGTTCTACTCTGGATATCGCTAAGTTGTTCAACTTCCAGGATTGGCGTAATGTTAAGTTCGTAGATGGAACTGACTATTCAAACAGCTGGTTGTATGCATTCTACGGATTGAATAAGGTAGAAGTGAAAATAGCAGATGCTACAACTACATTAAGTGGTGGCAAGTTAGGAGAGACTTTATTGTCAAGCAAAACAGAGAAAATCGTATTGACTCAGACAGATCAAAATGGTAATGCTGTTACTTCTGCTACTTTAGATCTTTCTTCTTATAATCAAGAGTCAAAGGGTACTCAAGCTACATATGATGCAATTGTTGCAGCTATGGGTAAGATCAAGTATGTAAACAACGGTAACAACGTTCAAACATTTGAACTGCGCATCCCGGTTGAGTTCACCTATACTTGGGGTACTGTGAAGACTACAGTAGATTGTACAGTTAAGAGTACAATGGGTAACTAATAGTAAAGGTTTCATTACTAAACACTGATAAGGAGGGTGCGCCGATCATTGGTGCACCCTCCTTCACAATAAGAATTGAAGGCGGAATGAAAAAGAAAGATCTGTTATATATATGTGTGTTGGTTGCCGTTTCTTGTTTCTTGTTCTCATGCGGAGAAAAAAAGAAGCAGCTCACTCCCAAAGAAGAATTCTTAATGGGGTTGACAGCTGAAGATACGGTGCAAGTACTTACCATATCACGCAGTTGCATGGATACATTGAAAGCCGGAAATATAGATGAAGCGCTGAAGATGCTTTTTATCTTGCGCGATGGAAAAGCGATACCTCTTCCCGCTGAGAAGGAACAACAACTGAGGAAAAAATTCAAGTATTTTCCTGTTGTAGATTATAAATTGGATTATTATTCTTTTTCAAGTACGGATAATAACGATGTGAAGTTTCAGATAGAGTTTTTCAAGCACACTAGTCCGGATGATCATACGCCAAATACAATTGGATTTATGTTTAATCCGGTGAAAATAGACGGAGTTTGGTATCTTGCCGTTAAAGAGGCTACCAAGGAAGCTACTGATAAGTAGTAGATGAATGGTGACGAGTACTGTTGTCATTGGTTTTTAGACTTTTAAACAGGTTTTGATTATGAATATAAAAAAAATATTAGTTGCTGTATTTGCGTTGAGTACTACAATAGCATTTGCGCAGGAGCAACGTATCAAAGAAGAAAGTAAAACGATATTTAAACCTCATTGGTTTATTCAAGCACAAATAGGAGCTGCACATACTGTAGGTGAAGGAGAATTTACTGATCTTATTTCTCCGGCAGCTGCTCTTAATGTCGGTTACAAGTTTGCTCCCGCATTCGGCGCACGTGTCGGTGTAAGTGGCTGGCAGGCAAAGGGGGGATGGGTCAATCCACGTCAGAACTATCAGTATAAATACCTGCAAGGGAATGTAGACATCATGGCGGATCTCAGTACTTTGTTCTGTGGCTTCCATCCGAAGCGTGTGTTCAACGGCTATCTTTTTGGTGGAGTAGGACTGAACCGTGGTTTTGACAATGACGAAGCAAATGCGCTCGATACCCGTACTTATGAGATGGAATATCTCTGGCAGGAAGGTAAGTTCCTCGTTGCCGGACGTTTCGGCCTTGGTTGCGACCTTCGCCTAAACGACCGCCTGTCTATCAATATCGAAGCGAATGCCAACGCCTTGTCTGATAAGTTCAACTCCAAGAAGGCCGGTAACTGTGACTGGCAACTGAATGCCCTTGTCGGTGTAAGTATCAGACTGGGTAAAAGCTACACTAAAACCGCCCCGGTCTATTACGAACCGGAACCGGTAGTGACGGAACAACCCAAACCGGCTCCTGTAGTAGAACAACCGCAACCCAAAAAGGAAGTGGTGATTGAACCGTTGAAGCAGAATATCTTCTTTGCCTTAAACTCTGCAAAGATTCAGGACGATCAGCAAGCCAAGATTAGTTCTTTAGTAGAATATCTGGAGAAACATTCTGCCGCCAAGGTAAGTGTGACAGGATATGCTGATAAGGAAACCGGTAACCCGAATATCAATATGACTTTGTCGGAAAAACGTGCAAAGAATGTGATTGAGATGTTGAAAGCTAAAGGAGTGGCAGCTGATAGAATTGTTATTGGTTATAAGGGAGATACGGTGCAGCCTTATCAGAAACCTGAAGAAAACCGTGTATGTATCTGTATAGCGGAATAATATTTGTGATTATAACTCTCTTTTCTTAAAAAAGATATTCCCTATTCTCATGTGAGGTGTTTTTTCCCACATTTTTCGTATTCGTACGAGAATCCTCACATGAGATGAATAGGAAGTGCGGGCTTGTGAAAGTCTGTGTTTCCACAATAGACCCCTTTCTTCACTTGAATGTGAGGAAATTGTATCAGGGGGTAACAGTATAAGATTATACTTGTGAAAGTGTACCTTATTCTGCCCCAAGGAGGATGCCTGCCCTTTTTTCCCTGGAGGCATCCTCTTTTGTTTTTTTTGTATCTGAAGGTACGTGTATCAAAAGTTAAAAGTAACTAAACTCTCCTCCTTCAGGAAGGAGGAGTACCCGTAGGGGGAGGTGGTAGGTGAATATATAAGCTATTGATCTTCAGCTGTGAAGTACACCTACCACCCCGGCTTTCAGCCACCCCTCCTTTCTGAAGGAGGGAAATTTAGTTACTTTTGACACACCTTCTTTTTGTTATTATACAGATCGAACATTGATTAACATACTGTCCATACAGCTCTAAAATCAATGAATATATGTGTATTGGGTGGCTTCGGTTACGAAAATACTCTTATATTTATCGCGTAATTTATTTAATAGTGATTAAAATGTTAAAAGTAGTAGCATTTATGAAGCAAGTAGCCAAGGGACTACAGATGGGGGGGAACTTTGGTACTGCGCACGTTTATCGTAGCAGTCTCAATGCCATCATTGCTTATCGTGGGAAAGGGGATTTTACGTTCAATGAAGTAACCCCAGAGTGGATAAAAGGCTTCGAGATTCACCTTCGTGGCCGGGGATGTAGCTGGAACACTGTTTCCACCTATTTACGCACATTTCGTGCGGTCTATAATCGTGCGGTAGATTGTCGTGGGGCTGTTTATGTACCGCATTTGTTTCGTTCTGTATATACCGGCACCCGTGCGGACCGTAAGCGTGCATTGGATACCGAAGACATACAGAAAGTATTCACCAAATTGCCGCAGTCGTCCGCTGTGACATCTGACATGCGTCGTACGCAGGAACTGTTCGTTTTGATGTTTCTGCTCCGTGGTCTGCCTTTTGTCGATCTTGCTTATTTGCGTAAAAGTGATTTGCACGACAATGTGATTACTTACCGCAGGCGGAAGACCGGGCGCCCTTTGTCAGTGACTTTAACTCCGGAAGCGATGGCTATATTAAAGAGGTATATGAATCGTGATACGTCATCTCCTTATTTATTTCCGTTATTAAATAGTCGGGAAGGGACGAAGGAGGCTTATCATGAATACCAGTTGGCACTCCGCAATTTCAATAGACAACTGATGTTGCTAGGTGAAATGTTAGGACTGGGGGATAAACTTAGTTCGTATACTGCCCGCCATACATGGGCAACGACAGCTTACTATTGTGAAATTCACCCGGGCGTTATTTCTGAAGCTATGGGACACTCTTCGATCACAGTGACCGAGACGTATCTCAAACCTTTCCGGAATAAGAAAATAGATGAAGCCAATAAAAAGGTGGTGGATTTTATAAAGCGCTCAATTCCAATAGCAATGTGTTGAATTTAAGCCTGTTACTTCATAGGTAACGGAGCTAAACAGCGTTGCAAAGATGGAGATATTTTGGAAAACATGCAAACAAAAAAGATATTTTTTCTGATAAACTACTAAAAAAAGAGAAATAACACGATAAAACGGCGGATTTCTTTTTATTAGACCTTTATAACCTTCTAATTATATTCAAAGATTTCCCTCCCCTCTGCCTCCTCTTTGAAGCAGGGGTAAATAAGTTTCATTACTAAATCATACAGTTTTTCATAAAGAAGGCTTCATGAGAGCCAGGACAAAGGTTTGCCCGTTACCTATGAAGTAACGGGCAAAAAGTATTGGGAGTAAGTTTCTTGTTCATCCTCTATGGAGCATGGACACAGGTAAAACAAAAAAGAAAGGAGGTTACACTAAAAATGAATGGGGACAACACATGGGATTATTGAATCGACATCGAGAGATTATATTTTTATTATTTAATTTATAAATTAAAAGTTTTTTATTATGAACAAAAAGTTTTTAAATGCAGTCCTGTTTGGAGCGTTATTAGCGTCTTCGACGGGCACATTTACATCTTGTAAAGACTACGATGACGACATCAATGGTCTGAGCGAACGTGTGGATGCAGTCGAAAAAACATTAGCTGACTTGAATACCAAGTTCGGAGCATTGGCTTATGTGAAATCGGTATCCTTTGCTAATGGTGTATTGACAGTAACAGATCAATCGGGGACTCCTACTACTTATACGATCCCTGATAACGATACGAATACTACGTACACTTTGGATGTATCTCAGGATGGTAATAAAGCTACTATTACTTTGACCGATGACAAAGGTAATAAACAGACTAAGACTATTACTTTTACAGATACTGACACTGATACCAAGTTTGATGCTACCAAATTGACTGTTGGTGAAGATGGCGTTGTAAAATATGACGGTGTTGCTACCGGGGTTACAATACCTAAGCAAGGTACGCTGACTATCACAGAAATGACTACAGATGGCGTAACTTATGGCTGGGCTATTAAATATGGTAATGCAGAACCTGTTAATTTGATGATCTGTGATGTGTTGCCTATTACAAGCTTTGGCTTCGAACCGGATGCTTATCTGGGAGGCGTTCCTTCAATGAAGGCTTTGAAAGTCGTTTACAAAGCTTGGGGTGAAACCACTAGCTGTAATCCGGCTACTGCTACTGGTGAAGTATGGGAAAAAGCTACTACAAATTCTTATGTTCGTCCGGTTATTGCGGGTACTTATTATCTGAATCCGTCAAGTGCAACTAAAGAACAGATTAAGAAGATCACTGTACTTTCTGCAGATAAAGAGTATATTAATAAAACTAGAGCAGCTGCTTCTAATCCGGAAGTTGAAAGCTATGAAGTAAAAGACGGTGTTTTGACTGTTTACTTCAAGGCTACTACTGAGTTGATTGAAGCTATCTCAAGTTCTAAGATTACTGTTTTGGCTATCCGTGTAGAAACAGAAGCTGGTAATACAATTACTGATGAGTATAGAGCTATCTACGCAACAGATTATGAAAACGTGATTTTGGGTGACAAGGCTAAAAAAGCTGCAGCTGCTGCACAACATCACTTGTATGGAACAACCTCTGGTAAGGCAGATGATGCTATCAAGGCTGACGCAGACTATGAAGTTGCTTATAACTCAACTACCGGTATCGATCTTGCTGACAAAGTTATTACTTGTTATGATGACGTGGCTGCTAATAAAACAGATTTGACTATGTCTGCTGCGGAACTGGCAAAATTAGGCTTGAAGTATGATTTCCATTTGTGTGCTTATATTGATGGTACTAATCAGACTAACCAAAGTGATTTCGCTAGATTGACAGGTTCGGTTTTGTATCCGAAATTGTTTAATGAAACAGCTACTCCGTATGCTGCCGTAGGTCGTCAGCCATTGGTACGTGTTCAGCTGTTGGATACGAAAGCTAATAATAAAGTGGTCAGCACAGGTTGGATTAAAGTGATGATCACTAAAGATAAGGCTCCTGCTATTGACGCTCCGTTCACATTTGATCCATTCACTAACCAATGTGATGATAAAGTATTCGCATTGACAGTTGAACAAATGAATGTGAAGGTTTATAACAAGTTGGGTATGGACTATAAGATGTTCAAGACTATCTATGAAGCTGCCAATCCGTTGTATACCGGCGATGGTGTGGTTACTGAGGTTGCCGATGCTGGAGAAGTTACACAAACTGACTTGTTGAAGTGGACTATTTCTCAGGCCGATATGAAGTTAGCTTTGGCGAAGACTTCTGATGTTGGCTCATTGAAGGCTGTTGTAACTTACAAACCGAAAGCTGGTTATGAAGATTCTTACAGCGATGTAACTATCACATTGTCTACTAAGGTTAATGCAATTGCCGCTGTTACAATTCCTGCTTCTAATAAGATCGCTGAATACTGGGATGCTAATAAGACTTACGTTCGTCTGAATGTAGTTGTTCCGGGTACTCTGACTGATGACTGTGCATTTGCAGTTGATTTGGATAACACATTTGAAGGAAACAAACCTATTATCACAGGTGCTACTGCTTACAAGTATATTTTTGCATCTAAGAACGTAAATCGTAAAGAGAAAGGTTTGAGCGGTACTGAATATACATTATCAGTTAGTGATGATGGCTTGACATTGAAAGCTACTGCCGGTGCTGCGACTCAAAATGTAGCAGTGATTGATGCTGATGGTGTAGTCACTTATCAAAATACAGACTTTGCAAAAGACCTGTTGAATATTGCAAGTCACAACTCAGTTCCATCTGCCGGATTCTATGCTTGGATTAACATTAAAGCAACTACCGGTGAATGTGCATTAGAGTTGCCTATCACTAACGGTGAATATATGGCTTACTTCTTGCGTCCGATTGATGTAATTGCCGGTGAAGGTAAGTTCCAAGATGCTGTTGATAATGGTTCTACAGTTAATATGCTCGACCTGTTGAGCTTCTCTGATTGGAGAAACCAAGCATTCAGCACAACAGTAAAAGCTAACTACTTCGGTTATTATGGAATCGAGCTAATTACAGTTGATATACCTAATATTACTACTGACTTGAATGGTAACGATATCAATTCTAAGAAGTTGTCTGAGGTTACTTCACAACTGGTAATTACTCAAACTGGTACTACGGTTAATCCTATTCCTGCAGCTCCTGCTAAGGATACTTATGGTACCGTTACATATACAAACAATGGTAACGCTGTCGGTGCATTCAACTTGAGATTACCTGTTACTGTCACTTACAAGTGGGGTACAGTTAAGTCTTATGTGATTATCCCGGTTGAAAAGACATTAGGTAACTAATTCTTTTTGAACTTAAATATAATGAAGCGCTTCTCTCTAATGAGAGGCGCTTTATGTTTAATGTAAATTAATCAATTATGAGCATTAGAAGAAAACTGTTGATAGGTATAATGGCTATCAGTGTATTGCCAATTTCCGCCCAGGAACAGCGTATCAAGGAACCTGAAAAGATTTCTTTCAAACCTCATTGGTTCATTCAAGCACAAATAGGAGCAGCCCATACCGTAGGTGAAGCAAAATTCACTGATCTTATTTCTCCGGCAGCAGCTCTTAATGTCGGTTATAAGTTTGCTCCCGCATTCGGCGCACGTGTTGGTGTAAGTGGCTGGCAGGCAAAGGGGGGATGGGTGAATCCGCAACAGACCTACCAATATAAATATCTGCAAGGAAATGTAGACATCATGGCGGATATCAGTACTTTGTTCTGTGGTTTCAATCCGAAGCGTGTGTTCAATGGCTATCTTTTTGCCGGAGCAGGGCTGAACCGTGGTTTTGACAATGACGAAGCAAATGCGCTCGATACTCGTACTTATGAGATGGAATATCTCTGGCAGGAAGGTAAGTTTCTCGTTGCCGGACGTTTCGGTCTTGGTTGCGACCTTCGTTTGAATGACCGCTTGTCTATTAACATCGAAGCGAATGCCAACGCCTTGTCTGATAAGTTCAACTCCAAGAAGGCCGGTAACTGTGACTGGCAACTGAATGCCCTTGTCGGTGTAAGTATCAGACTGGGTAAAAGCTACACTAAAACCGCTCCGGTCTATTACGAACCGGAACCGGTAGTGACGGAACAACCCAAACCGACTCCTGTAGCAGAAAAGCCGCAACCCAAAAAGGAAGTGGTGATTGAACCGATGAAGCAGAATATTTTCTTTGCCATAAACTCTGCAAAGATTCAGGACGATCAGCAAGCCAAGATTGCTTCTCTGGTAGAATATTTAGAGAAGAATGCTACTGCTAAAGTGAGCGTGACAGGATATGCAGACAAAGGAACTGGTAATGCCAGAATCAACAGCAAATTATCGGAAAAACGTGCGAATAATGTAGTGGAAGCTTTGAAAGCAAAAGGTATTGCTGCCGATAGAATTACAGTTGCTTATAAAGGTGATACTGTTCAGCCATATAATACTCCTGAAGAAAATCGGGTAAGTATCTGTATTGCTGAGTAAATATGGCACACAAAGGCTATTAAGAATTTAAAATTTCCCTATTTCTCATGAGAGAGTTTTCCCCACTTCTTTATATATATCATTTATATAAGGCGTTCTCTCTGAGAATCTTAAGAGGTCCGTACTTGTGAAAGTCCGTACTTCTGCAATAATAACCCTTTCTTCACTTAAATGTGAAGATTACATTGGGGAATAGTTGGAAAGGTGGTGCTTGCGAAAGTACTCCTTTCTCTTACCTATTTCCTGTTGGAGGATGTCTCCCTTTTTCCCACGGACATCCTCTTTTATACAAAAAGGCGACTCATACTGAATGGGCCGCCTTTTCTGTTATTTAATCTCGATTTCCTCCTTCATATCGATTTCCTCTCCATGTGTATCGTAGAACACATATTGCAGGAAAGCGAGTTTCTGACTTGGAATGATCTTGATACCGAATCCGTATTTCATCTGCCACTTCCGTCTGAGGGAAACGAGTCCCTGATTGATGAAGGCGGCGACATACGGATGGACGTGTAACGAGAATTTCTTTACCTTCAGTTTGTTGACCAGATAATCAATTTTACTCTCTAAAGTGTCCGTAAAGAGAATGGACGATTTGATAGTACCTTTTCCGAAGCAGGTAGGGCAGATTTCGGTCGTGTTGACGTCCATTGCCGGACGCACGCGTTGGCGTGTAATCTGCATCAGCCCGAATTTGCTGAGCGGCAGAATATTATGCCGTGCCCTGTCTTTCTGCATGTTGGCACACATTCGTTCATAAAGCTTCTGACGGTTTTCGGCTTCATTCATATCGATGAAGTCCACGACGATGATACCACCCATATCTCTTAATCGTAGTTGGCGAGCCAGTTCGTCGGCGGCTCCCAGATTTACTTCGAGTGCGTTACCTTCCTGCCCGTTGGCATTCTTGGTGCGGTTACCGCTGTTCACGTCTACTACGTGAAGCGCCTCAGTGTGCTCAATAATCAGATAGGCACCACTCTTGTAAGAGACTGTTTTACCAAACGATGATTTAATCTGCTTGGTGATACCGAAATTGTCGTAAATGGGAAGCTGGCCTTTGTACAGTTTCACGATGTTTGCCCGGTCGGGTGCGATCAGTGTCACGTAGTCTTTGATTTCATTGTACACAGCCTCGTCGTTGACGTGAATATTCTCAAAAGAAGGGTTGAAGAGGTCGCGCAACAAACCTACGGCGCGGCTGGTCTCTTCATAAATCAACGTCGGATACTTGGTGGCTTTCTGTACTTTCGCCATTGCATCTTCCCAATGCTTGATCAGGACTTTAAGCTCTCCGTCGAGTTCGGCCACGCGTTTGCCTTCGGCCACTGTGCGGACAATCACACCGAAGTTTTTCGGTTTGATGCTCATCAACAGTTGTTTCAGGCGGGCACGTTCTTCGCTCGATTTAATCTTTTGCGAAACGGAAACCTTATCATTAAAAGGGATCAGTACCAGATAGCGTCCGGCAAACGAAATTTCGGATGTCAGTCGTGGTCCCTTGGTAGAGATAGGCTCCTTAACGATTTGCACCACCACTTCTTGTCCGACCTTTAATGTATTGGCCACTGTGCCATCCTTGTCCAGGTCAGGAAGTAGGGTTGCTTTACTGATGGAGTTCAGCTTCTTTTTGTCGCTTAAAGTCTGCTTTACAAACTTTTCGAGTGAGTTAAATTGAGGACCCAGGTCAAGATAATGAAGAAAAGCGTCTTTCTCGTAACCGACGTCTACAAAGCATGCATTCAGTCCGGGCATCAATTTCTTGATACGTCCCAAATACATATTGCCCACTGAGAAAGAAATGTTTCTTCCTTCGCTTTGAAGTTCCACCAGACTCTTGTCTTCGAGAAGGGCGATGGAGACCTCTTTGGGCTGTACGTCTATTACAATTTCACTTGTCACTGTTTTGCTTTCTTATTATTGATTGAATCTCATTTATATGAACAACTTTTTTGACAAAATGTTCATTTAGGGTTAGCTACTTAAACAAAGAACAAACTTGAAAGACATGTAGCTTCGCAAGTTTGTTCTTTATTCTGTTTGATCAGACTTAAAAATTATTTTTTGCTTTTATGTCTGTTCTTTCTTAGTCTTTTTTTACGCTTGTGCGTAGACATTTTATGTCTTTTTTCTTTTTTCCGCTTGGCATAGCTTCACATTTTATGGGTTAATACTCTTGTTTATTATTTCTTTACTGAAATTGTAAATGTCTTAGCCGGTTTGAAGGCCGGAATGTTGTGCTCTGGAATGATGATAGTAGTATTCTTAGAAATATTACGAGCTGTCTTTTGAGCTCTTTTCTTAACTACGAAGCTACCAAACCCGCGAAGGTATACATTCTCATCGTTAGACAATGAGTCTTTAACAGCTTCCATAAATGCTTCAACTGTTGTAAGAACTGTTGTCTTATCAATACCGGTTTTCTTTGTAATCTCGTTTACAATATCTGCTTTAGTCATTTTTCCTTAAAAAAAATATTATTACTAGGTTCTTGCTAATTTTTTGGACTGCAAATATATAGCTTTTTGGTCTCCTAAAAAAATATATTCTGCACATTTTTCTAAAAAAGTGGAGGCATTAAGTTTTCTTAGAGACAAAAGAGTTACTTTTGTACTGCTTTTGGATAGTATATACGAGATAAATGTTAGATGATAGATCGAAATCAGGAATGAATATTTTTAGTGAGGCTATAGTTGAATGGTATAAAGAATACAAGCGTGATTTGCCTTGGAGAGAATCGTCGGACCCGTATCGGATCTGGATATCGGAGATTATTCTCCAGCAGACACGGGTGGCGCAGGGATATGATTACTTTCTCCGGTTTATCAAACGTTTTCCTGATGTGAAGGCATTGGCAGACGCTGACGAGGATGAGGTGATGAAATACTGGCAGGGACTGGGATATTATTCTCGTGCCCGCAACCTGCATGCTGCGGCCAAAAGTATGAATGGAGTTTTTCCGGAAACATACCCCGAAGTGCTGGCGCTGAAAGGAGTAGGGGAGTATACGGCGGCAGCTATCTGTTCTTTTGCCTACGGTATGCCTTATGCGGTGGTAGACGGAAATGTGTATCGGGTACTTTCCCGTTATTTCGGCATTGATACTCCGATTGACTCGACGGAAGGAAAGAAACTGTTTGCTGCTCTGGCGGATGAAATGCTGGATAAGAAACAGCCGGCTCTTTATAATCAGGGTATTATGGACTTCGGAGCGATACAGTGTACTCCACAGTCACCCGATTGTTTGTTTTGCCCGTTGGCGGATAGTTGTTCGGCACTTTCAACAGGAAGGGTGACTCAGCTTCCGGTGAAACAACACAAGACAAAGACGACGAACCGTTACTTTAATTATATCTATGTACGTGCGGGCGCGCATACCTATATAAATAAGCGGACGGCAAACGATATATGGAAGAACTTGTTTGAACTGCCACTGATAGAAACTCCGGTTGCTTTGTCCGAAGAGGAGTTTCTTGCATTGCCGGAATTTAGGTCATTAATAGCATCGGGTGAGAATCCGGTGATACGCTTAGTCTGCCGGGGTGTGAAGCACGTGTTGTCACATCGGGTCATCTATGCCAACCTGTATGAAGTGGCTTTGCCCGAAGACACGAAGTCCTTCGCTAACTTTCAGAGAATACGATTGGAGGAATTGGACAAGTATGCGATTTCCAAGTTGGTGCAGACCTTAATTCAGGTAATAAGTAATAGGTAATAAGCTGCGCTATAAACCGAATGGTTAATACCTATTACCTATTACTTATTACCTACTTATTACTTAAAATACTTGCATACTATTGTTATTCTGTTTAATTTTGGCAGCAGATTTAAATAATAGAATCATAAACTTGATACATGTATGTCAGTAAATAAAGTGATATTGATAGGAAACGTAGGACAAGATCCTAGGGTGAAATATTTCGATACAGGTTCGGCAGTGGCAACTTTCCCTTTGGCTACTACTGATCGTGGCTATACATTGGCCAATGGAACCCAGATTCCCGAAAGAACGGAATGGCATAATATTGTTGCATCCAACCGTTTGGCTGAGATTGTGGACAAATATGTGCACAAAGGTGACAAACTGTATCTAGAGGGGAAAATAAGAACCCGTTCATATAGTGATCAGTCGGGCGCTATGCGTTATATCACTGAGATTTTTGTGGACAATATGGAAATGTTGTCTCCGAAAGGGGCTAATACAGGTGCGGGAGCTCCTCAACCATCTGCAACACAGGCTCAGCAGCCGCAGCAGATGCAACAGCCGCAACAACAGGCGCAGCCGTCACAGGCACAGCCGATACAAGATAATCCGGCAGATGACTTGCCGTTTTAGATACTGTGATAATGTGTCAATAGGCTGATGGCTGATTGGCACATTATCTTTTGTTTAACTAAAATACATACTCTTTGGACTCAGATGGTTATTTAAGCCAATTGGCTGAAATTTTCAACGGTATTACCGTAAACACTCCTTCAATCTCTGCTATTATCGCCATAGTACTGGCAGGTGTGCTCCTGCTTGCTTCCGGCTTTGCTTCGGCTTCTGAAATAGCTTTTTTCTCACTCTCTCCTTCGGACTTGAATGATATTGACGAACACAATCATCCTGCTGACGAAAAGATCAGCGCACTCCTTGGAGATTCCGAACGGCTTCTGGCTACGATACTGATCACTAACAATTTTGTGAATGTGACCATTATCATGCTCTGCAACTTCTTCTTCATGAATGTATTCGTGTTTCATTCTCCCTTGGCGGAGTTCATTATACTGACTGTAATCCTGACTTTCCTGTTATTGTTGTTTGGAGAGATCATGCCGAAGATTTATTCAGCACAAAAGACATTGGCATTTTGCCGTTTCTCCGCTCCGGGCATCTATTTTCTGGAAAAACTGTTTCATCCGGTTGCTTCTATGCTGGTGCGTTCTACCACTTTTCTGAATAAGCACTTTGCCAAGAAGAATCATAATATTTCTGTGGATGAACTTTCTCATGCATTGGAATTGACGGACAAAGCTGAAATTTCTGAGGAAAATAATATTTTGGAAGGAATTATCCGCTTCGGTGGTGAGACTGTGAAAGAGGTGATGACATCTCGTCTTGATATGGTCGATCTGGATGTCCGTACCCCTTTCAAAGAAGTGATGCAGTGTATCATTGAAAATGCTTATTCACGTATCCCTATTTATTCCGGTTCGCGGGATAATATCAAGGGTGTGCTATATATCAAGGACCTTCTGCCACATGTCAATAAGGGAGATAATTTCCGTTGGCAATCATTGATCCGCCCTGCTTATTTTGTGCCGGAGACGAAGATGATTGATGATCTGCTTCGTGATTTTCAAGCGAATAAGATACATATTGCCATTGTGGTGGATGAGTTTGGAGGTACTTCCGGACTGGTGACAATGGAGGATATTATCGAAGAAATCGTAGGCGAGATTCATGATGAATATGACGATGAAGAGCGCACATATGTTGTGCTGAACGATCATACATGGATATTTGAAGCAAAGACACAGTTGACTGACTTCTATAAGATTGCGAAAGTCGATGAAGATGAATTTGAAAAGGTAGTAGGTGACGCTGATACGCTGGCAGGCATGCTGCTCGAAATAAAAGGTGAGTTTCCGGCATTGCATGAGAAGGTGACTTATCACAATTATGAGTTTGAGGTGCTGGAGATGGATAGCCGCCGTATTCTGAAGGTTAAGTTCACGATTCTTCCGAAGGAGATGGATGAGTCGGAGAGTAAGGAGTGATGAGTAGATAAGGCCTGTTCGGGCGGAGAAACTATAATCGGAGAAGAAATTATAAACCAAAAACGATGGGATTATTTCTGCAACATAAGACGGTTGATATGCAGTGGGCTGTCTGGAAGATGGAGGAATCTTTGGATACACTGTTTAGTCTTCTGCCCGATGCCAGAAGAGTTTCTTGTGAGCAGGAAATGCAGCGTTTTACTTCGGACCGAAGGAAACTGGAATGGTTGTCTGTCCGTGTGCTGCTATATTCCATGTTGCAGGAAGATAAAGAGATAGGATATTCATCGGAAGGAAAGCCGCATTTGACAGACAATTCTTCTTTTATCAGTATTTCTCATACAAAGGGGTATGTAGCTGTGATACTTAGTTCCGTAGCTCCTGTAGGCATTGATATTGAGCAATATGGACAGCGTGTGAAAAGAGTGTACGATCGTTTTATCCGTTCCGACGAGCGAGTAGAACCTTATCAGGGAGATGAGACTTGGAGTATGCTGTTGCATTGGTCGGCAAAGGAGACAATCTTCAAATCAATGGAAAATGCTGATGCTGATCTTCGGAAACTTTGTTTATCACATTTCATTCCTCAGAGCGAAGGGGGATTCCAGGTGCGGGAGTATGCAACGGAACGGCAGCAATTGTTCACCGTCGGTTATCGTATTTGTCCGGACTTTGTTTTGACGTGGATTGTCACTATTTGAAGCATATCTGCATATTGATAAGCGGTGAATAATGAGTGGAATAGTCCACCAATTATTCACCGCTTATCTTTGGTTACTTATCTTTCTTGTTCAGTCTGTAACTTAATGCTCCCGATGGACATTTACTGATTTGTGCAATTAGCTCTTCCGTTGTAGCATTCTCGATTTGTACCCACGGCCTCTCTTTCGGGTGGTAAACATTGGGTAACATTTTTACGCAGATTCCTGCATGCTGGCACATTTCCGGCTGCCATACAATGGTTAGTTCGCCATTGGTATATTCAACTTTTTTTTCCCATATCTATACTTATTTAATATGAATGCCACGCATTACAATTCTCTTCCATTCCGGATGTTTATGAATGTATCCGGCTACAAACGGACAAAGTGGAACTAAGCGTAAACCTTGTCGTTCGATATCCGCCAATGTCTTTTCTGCAAGCTGTGAACCGACTCCTCTTCCTCCAAGGGAAGCGGGGACTTCGGTATGTACAAGATAGATTTCTCCATTATTTGATTTGATATAGTCTATCTGGGCTATCTTGTCATCGATCTGAAATTCATACCGATGTTTCTCCTCATTATCGATTAATTTATAATCTTCTGCCATAACTTTACGTATTAAGTTTGATTATAATATAAACACTTGAGGATTGATTTTGTTTATAAAGAATTTTCTGCTTGTTTACAAGGTCATTGCCATTTGTCTTATCTACCTGCTATACAGACAATCGTTCTAACTGAACGGTAAAATGCCGCATCAAGGGGGCTTCCCAAGCGATGCGCACACCACGGGTGATCGTTTCTCTCCGTTCGAATACGTTTCTGAGGGCGGCAGCTATTACGTTCATGTGATTGTCCGTATATACCCTGCGAGGGATGGCAAGGCGAAGTAAATCAAGGCCGTTAAAGCGATTTTCGTGAGTGATAGGGTCACGGTCGGCAAGGATGTAACCAATCTCGCAGCCGCGTATGCCTGCCTCCAGATAAAGTTCGACGGTTAATGTCTGTGCGGGAAATTCTTCTTTCGGGACATGTGTCAGCACTTTGGAAGCATCGACGAAAATAGCATGGCCGCCGGCAGGACGTTGATAGGGGATTTCGTATTCGTCCAGTTTCTGGGCGAGGTATTCTACCTGTTTGATACGTGTTTCCAGATTATCAAATTCTGTGTTTTCGTCAAGACCGATAGCGAGGGCGTTCATGTCCCGTCCGTTCATGCCGCCGTAGGTTAAGTACCCTTCGTATTGCACGCAGAAACCTTTGGCACCTTCATACCATTCTTTGCGTCGGGTGGCAATGAAACCGCCCATGTTGACTATGCCGTCTTTCTTGGCACTCATTGTCATACCGTCGGCAAGATCGAACATTTCACGGGTGATTTCTTTGATTGATTTGTCTTGATAACCTTTTTCACGCATCTTGATGAAGTAGGCATTCTCAGCAAAGCGGGCGGAGTCGAAAAGTACAGGTTTGTTGTATTTATCGGCGATAGCACGTACTTCACGCAGGTTTTGCATGGATACAGGTTGACCTCCTGCGGTATTGTTGGTAATGGTAACAATGATAAAAGGAATGCAGTCGGCATATTCGCTTAGTGCTTTCTCTAATTTGGCAGGGTCTACATTTCCTTTGAAGGGAATTTCCAGTTGAGTATTCTTTGCTTCGTCAATCGTACAGTCCAGTGCGATGGCGTGCCGTCCTTCGATATGTCCTTTGGTGGTGTCGAAATGCGAGTTGCCGGGTACTATATTGCCTTCATGTACCAGATAAGAGAAAAGAACATTTTCTGCTGCCCGTCCTTGATGGGTAGGAATGATGTATTCGAATCCTGTTATTCTTGTAATGGTATCTTTTAGTTTGAAGAAGGAGGTGGCACCGGCATAACTTTCATCACCCAGCATCATGCCTGCCCATTGGCGGTCGCTCATGGCTCCCGTTCCGGAGTCGGTGATAAGATCAATATAAACTTGCTCTGATTTGAGTTGAAAGACGTTATAATGTGCTTCTTTAATCCATTGCTCGCGTTCTTCGCGGGTACTTTTTCTGATGGGTTCTACCATCTTGATTTTCCATGATTCAGCAAAAGGTAATTTCATTGTCCTCGATTTTAGATTTTTATCCGACTAAAATACTGAATATGTATGAGATGGACAAGTTTTTGATGACTTTTTGTAAGGATAGGGATGCGTAATTGTTTTTGAAGGGACATGGAAAGAGTAGATGGGACGGAGAGAAAATCTAGAAGGGAATGTGTAGAATCTAAGAGATGAGGTTTAAAAGTCAAGTTTGCTATCATTTAGTACTGTTATCCAAAGTGGAGTGATATGCTTATTAGAGTTTCTATGCACCTTCTTTCAAGTCATGCGGTTGATTGAGTGGACTTATGCGGTCGATCGTTTGTAATCGAGAGGTTGATTGAGGATAAACCAACGGTCTGTTTGGCTCAAACGGAGGGTCTGTTTGTGGTAATTAGAGCCTCTGTTTGAGTCAAACAATAAATACCTGATTTTTATTTTTCGATGAGAGTAAGGTCATCAATGCAGAAATATTTACCAGTATTCATTCCAAACTCGCCCGAGTCTGAAGAACTAGGAATAAGTGTGATTTTAGAAGCATCTTTAAGAGGGGTTAAATCAAACCATATCCATGTATTTACTGGTTTATCAGTATCAGTTTTGTAATCGGCAAGTTTAATTTTTGTTTCAGCAATTTTTTTCCCTTTATTGTCGTATCCTGTCGCAGTAACCTCATACCAATCTCCTTTTTTGAAAGGTCTTGCGTAACTGTCACCTTCCGTCATACCGATGTAGGCATTTTTACTAGTGGTTATCCATAGACCTTTAATGGAATATTGAGAGTCTATAATTGTCATAGAGGCTGTGGTATTTTCATCACTGTAGACACCTAAATATACTTCCCCGGTTTTTATATTTCCACAGTTGGGTTGACAATTTTGGAAGTGGCTAGTTTTGTTGGTGTAAGTGAAGCCTGCGAAGCTATACCCTTGTCCCCAGTCCGAGTAATAATGATCGAAGGTTACATAACTTTCAGGATCAGTGAATGTGTCTTTAAAATAGTATCCTGAAACTTCGGTACTAGTTGAAGTAAATTCACTCTCCGATTCCGTTAATTGGTTTTCGAAGCTGACAACCACTTCTTTTTTCTCATTTTCTCCTCCTTTATTATCATCACCACCTTTTACTTCATCATTCTCATCACTACATCCACAAAAAGCGAATACTGATACCAGTAAGAATAAAGATAACTTTTTCATTTTTGCTTTCATTTAAATTATTAATTGTTTTATTGATTAGTTCTCGAAATGTAAATCCTCTACTGTCATTACTTCCGTGGAAATTTCTCCCATCCAACCTACGTTTTGATTGACAGCTGTATATATTTTCACAAAATCAATTTTGTCTAATTCTACGTGATTCCCGTTTTGATCAACAGCCCAGTCTATTTTGAATTGGCTGAACTCCGATCTGTTGGGATGATTATCCGCATATCCCCAAGGATAACAGTACCCTACCCAAGTACCTCCTTCATTTATTGCATTGTCTTTCAAGCGTGTTCCGCGAAAAGTAATTTCATCTTCTTCTATCCAATTGGGATAGTAGGAATCCTGTTGATGGTAACTGTTGCGATAGACGAACCCTTCTCCTCCTTGATTGTCGGTCCAGCGGACATCACCATTGGCAGGTTGAGGACGATAATAGGTTATTTCGTAATTACGGGTTTCCGTATCTTTCCCATATTCGCTTCCTGCCAGTTCATACCATTCATCGTCCGGCAATCCATTGCCATTTTCATCTTTTGAGACTAAGACAATGCCCGGTTCGGCACTTCCTCCCAAAGCTCCCGTACCGGTATTCTGATTGTATGAGGCATTGCCTAAAATTCTGAAGTCATATTCGCCTTTACTATTACGGATTGACTGATGGAATCCGACTGTAATCGTTCCCCCGAATCCACCTAAAGAAATAACAGACTTCTTCTTTAATTTCTCTGTTGCACGTTCCAGAACCTGTCCGGCAGAGAAGCCGTCTTCGTAGGCGGAGGTTGTTGTATTAATGAACTGTCCGGGGGCAGGGATGTATTCGAATACTTTGTTGGCAAAGGCGGAAGGCGCATTCGGATCTTCCGGTGTATCGCCTGCCTCGTTCTGTGAAGCCTTGTCGCTAAATACTACTGTATTAGGATTTAAGCCGATATCATTTAGCCGATATTGAAGTTGCCCTTGTTGGTTGAAGCAAAGGACATCTCCTTTGACTGTATAATTGTAAGCCTCCGTGATATACACATTCCCGCTGAAAGGATTCAGCTGAATGCTGAAAGGCGTTTGGATAGCCGTTCCGTCTGTGATAAAGTTATCCCGTATGACGGTTCCTGCATTCAGGTCAAATACTTTGATGGCGGAATCTTTAGTCTGATAGTCGTAAGTATATAGATAAGCGATGGGGCCGTCGATGGCAAAGCTCAGTACTTTTTCATCAGACGTAGTGGCGACCGCATCCGTCCGGCTGTCGATTTTGACCAGATGATAGTCTCCGGCTTCAATGTCAGTTCCCCGTGTGACTACATACACGGCTTCTTCCAGCCCCGGAAGTATTTTTCCCGGATTCGGTCCGACTTCTATTTTCTTGGTCTCCTTGAAAGTCGTTATGTCAATCACTGATACTGTAGTGTCTACGCCCGGTCCCGAATAATCCAGTCCGCCGGAATTGGATACATACAATTTCCCGTTTTGTACGCAGATATCTTCCGCATTTCTTCCGACTGTGACAATCTCTTCGATTTCCAGAGAAGTGGTGTCAATCCTTGCGACTGTGCCGTCATAGGAACATATATATGCCTTATCCTTATCAAACGCTATCGCGCGGGGCTGACGTGAACTGCCATTGTCGCGCAACATACTGATCTGCCGGATGGATTTGCCCGTAGGGAAGTCAATCACCTCTACGGTGCTCGACACATTGACTACTACATAAATCTTATTTCCATAGATCGCTATGTCATTGGCTGTATCTCCCAGTCTCCGCTGATTGTTTGCACTAAAGTAGTTGTTCGTACATCTTTGCCGATTGAAAGAATAACGAGCGAGCGAACTATTATTCTGATTGAACAGTCCTTCGCTTAATATGTACATCTCCGCTGTTCCGGTTTCGAATACATCCCCATTGCTTTCGGGTACAATACTTGGCTTATCTTCCAGATCATCGCAAGCGATAAAGAAGAGTGGGAAAAGAAAAAAACACTTCCCCAACCGTAGCAACATATTATATAAAAGACCTTTCTGCATACCTAATACTTATTACTTAATACCTATTACCTAATACCTGACTCCTATCGTCACTCTTACCGATCTTCCCGGCATGGGGAAATTCTTAACGATCTCATAATTCCTGTTCATCAGATTCAGCACTTCCAGGTTGAGTGATGCTGTAACTTTCTGTATTTTGAAATCTCTGTAGGCAGAGATGCTGTGATCACTGTAGCTGTCTAGGCGGTTGTCGCTGATGTTTTGTCCTAACATATACCGTTTTCCGGAGAAAAGGAATGAATAGGAAAGATTGAGCCATGGAGTTTCTATTCCGGCTTGTCCGGAAGCGGAGACGCGCGGGGTATAGGCTATCTGATGCTTGTACACTTTACCTTCCGGTGAGTTGGGATTGGAGTTGGTAACGTCCAGTGCCCGTTGGTAAGTATAGTTTCCGGAAAGGTTGATCCGTAGTTTATCCAGAGGCTGGAGGCTGAGGCTGGCAGTTGCATCTATCCCCTTGATATCCACTTTGCCCAGATTGACCATACTCCAGATGAATAAGTTCTTGGTAGGAGTGGCTACAATCTTGTCGGTCACTTTATTATGGTAGGCGTCTACGGTGGCCGAAAGATAAGGTATAAAGTTGTTGATGGCTTTACTATAAGTAATACCTATATTATATTGAGTAGCACTTTCCGGCTTCAGATTGATGTTTCCGGCCTTGTCGTAATATAAATCATTGAAGCTGGGCAGACGGAAGATATCTTTGTAGAAGAAACGGAACCGCAGTTCTTCATTATGAAACGGCTTTAGCGAGATGCTGGCATTGGGAGACAGCTTCCGGTGGTTGCCGGCACTACCTCCGTTTTTAGCTTTCTCGTTGATGACAGTTGCCAGAGCAGAAGCGGACAGCGTCATCCAATCATTGACGTATTTCCCGGCAAAGGCTGTCAGCCATGAATAGCGGGTGGGGGAGACGAAGTTCTGCAAATTGGCATTCATCGTATTGATGCTTCCGTCGGTGGACAAGGAGAAAGAAAGATTGTTCCATATCCGGTATAGAGCGGAAGCGGACAGGTAATATTCTTGCTGGTAATAGCTGTTGTCAGTTCCTCCGACGGAGGTAAGAGCATCCGGGTCCTGATAGTTCTGATAACTCCAGTTCCACTTGGCAGAGGTCTGGAATACCCATTTTCTGCTAAACTCTTTCTTGTACTGGCTTTGGATAAAGGTGTTCTTATCCTGCAGATTTTGTCGGGAGAAGTCATAATATAAGGTAGTGGCATTGGGCAGCCCCCGTGAGGACTGGTAATAATAGGCTTTCAGTCTCCATTGCTCTTTGTCGGAGAGATTGGCGAAAGCGCTTATCTCAGCCCGAAGGTTTTCTACATCCGTATTCTGGCGCTTCTCTTTACTGACCTGAACATCGGCATCATTCCCGTAACGCAGGGTAAATGGATAATGCCCGTCCGAAGACATCCATTCACCGTTGGCGGTCATGCTCCATTTTTTGTTGAGTTGTTGTTCCAGAAAAAGGGAAGGGTTTACTAATCCCCATGAACCGGTCTTAAATTCGGCGGCTATATTAGTCGGCTTGTCTTCTTTGAAATGCGGAGTCAGTGTCTGTATGTTCAGTATACCGGCAGAAGCAAAAAAACGGGCAGGCTGGAAGATGTTGTCGCTTTGTCCGTTGTTGAGCGAAAGGCGGTCTACGTTGTTTAAGGAGAAACGTCCTATGTCTACTTGTCCGGTCTGGCAGTCGCTGACGGTGATGCCGTCATAGGAAACAGCGGTGTGCTGTGCCCCGAGACTTCGGATGGAGACGGTTTTTAATCCTCCGATACCTCCATAGTCCTTCACGGTAACTCCTGCGAAATGTTTTACCGCATCCGATACCTGCAGTGCCTGCAGATTCTTTAATTCTTCCTTATTGAAAACCTGCAGAGGAGAGGCTGAACGGACTTCACGCGTCTGATAAGGGTCGGATACCATGATTTCGGGGATGGAGTAGATATGTGCTGTATCCACTTTTTGTTGTTGGGCAAAAAGGGATAAGGACAAAGCCTGACAGCAGAGTAGTACGCTCATCTTTTTAATAAAAGTATTCCTTCTCATTGTTTCTTTCAGTCTGTTCATAATGTAAAAAGATGTCCGGGCGAACTCACTTCGACCGGACATCATAATAAACTTGGCAGAGTTTATTAATTAGTACACACTTTCTCTGAATCAGAATGGTGAATGAAATGATGGACGGATTGTCCGGTTCATTAGACTCATCGCTTTTTCCTCGAAAGCAGTGAAACGAGTTTGCATGGTAGGTCTTCTGACTTGTTCCTGTTGCGAACGCCTTCCCGGAATTTGCTTTCCAGTGGCTATAAAGTCGATTGCTCGCAACCAAAAAATGAACTTACAGCAGCGGGACTGTTCAGGACTTTCACCTGATTCCCTTTTAATTGCTTCCCTCGTGCATGAGAGTTGCAAACCAATGCGCGACAAAGATAGATAGTTTATTTGTCTTTTGCAAGAGAGGAGAGAAGGTAAATCCATGACTTTGAACAGCTTTTTAAAAAGCTTTGAATCCAACCACCTCGGTTGACACTTCACCTATCGACTCGACATTCTTCAAAATGGCACTCTGTACTTTCACAAAATGAATACGTTCCAGCGTTACAGGATTGCCATTCTGGTCAACGGCGTCATCCAGGTCAAACTGATTATATCGGTAGTTGCCGTTGTCATCCTTTGCCATGTCGCTTCCCCAGTTGTCGGCATATCCTTTTCCGAAATCCTTGTTTTTCCATATTCCGCCTTCTTGCTCTGTCCGTGCTTCGAGCATACTTCCTTTCAATGTATAGGAGTCCTCTTTAATCCAGTTCGGATAATACATCTGATCGTGATATTGAGGGAGATACTTGATGATTCCGCTTTCTCCTTTGTTGTCTTCCCAGGGGATATCTCCGGCTGCATCCGGTCTGTGGTAAGTGACGGAATAGTCGCGTTCCGGTTCGTCACTTCCTTTCAGCTCGTACCATACGTCGTCTGCTTTTCCGTTGCCATTAGCGTCTTCGGATACCCATACGATGCCCGGTTCGGAACTTCCGGAGAAGGGATTGCCGATAATACCGAAGTCGTATCCTTTGCGGTTCTTTATTTCTTTCGGCATTTTAACGGTGATGTATCCGCCGAAAGATCCCAGTGAGACGTAGAGTTTCTTGTTGAAGCGCTCTTCTGCATAAGCGTTTGCTTCTTCCATTGTCTGGCAGTCGAAGCCTTCATTGATAAACTGCCCTGGTGCCGGACGATATTCCAGCACTTTGAATCCTTGAATTTCCGTTTCTTCCTCATCTTTGTTGCAGGAAGCCAAAAGAGTGGCTGCTATAGCCATCAGATACCAATATCTTTTCATTTTTCTATGTTAGTTTAGTTATTGAATAATATTTGTGAAGGAACGCTCTCACCACAGTCTACTGTGTGGAGAACTTTTCCGTCTTTGCTGTAAACGACGATTTTAGATTCGTCTTTCCGTTCTTCGGTATAAGTTACATAGAGTTCTCCGCTTTGTTGGTTCAGCTGCAATGGAGCAGTAATTGAAACTCCTGATTCTGCGGCAATGAAAGGTGCTTTGAGAGAGTCTGAATCGCCTAATATATATTTATATATAGCTCCGTCGGTCGATACCAGATAAATAATATTCTCTGTTTCGGATGCTACCATGCCTATGGTCGGACTTGAATGATACGGTCCCTTGGCCGGCTGGAAGTTTGCAAAGACTTTTTCTAAAGTAAAGTCATTCTTTATTTTTACGATATTACATCCGTTATCAGCCGATTCAAGAGTATAAACATTACCGTCTTTAGCCAGTACAAAATTGATTTTCTGTTTTTGAATGATATCTAGCTCTGTAACGGCAGGAGCTTCTCCTTCTTTAGCTGCGATTAGCTCGTTTACATCGTAATACTTCACTTTGGACTCATCTTTATAAGTGTCATTGCTCAGCACTTTGCCATTGTAGATTATGCTATTATAGAAACAAAGCAGACGCTCATTCTCGATCCTGACATTGTTAAGTGATTTTAGGTCAATACGACGTATGCCATCTCCTGTCACTAATCCATATTGTTCGTTCAGAATGGTCAGACCGCTTAGGTTTGCGCCTACTACAGCGGAGTTTTCGTAATAAAGAGTCTTGGCGTCGACAATGTAGAAATGATCTCGGTTCGATGTGCTGGTGCCCACAAGCAGATAGAACTTTCCGTTGCTGTGAATGATATTTGCAGAGTCGTAGTTACCAATTCCCAAAGTTTTTCCTGCATTTAAAGAAGCATAACAATCTTGATAAGCAGTTTTCTTTTCGGTATCATAGAAATTGAATGTTCCGTCTGCTACGTAGAAGAATCCTTTGGAAAAGTTGTGGTTAGAGCTGAAACTTGTGCTCATTTCTACTTTTCCGTATTTATTCTTGATGATACATGTCAGGTCCGCGCGACATGGATTGTCTATTTTGTAACTAAAGGTCGGTTCGGTAGAATAATCTTTTCCATTGACCAGCCATGAATAGGTGGCTCCTTCCGGATTAAGCAGTTCCGGAGTAATCTCCAACGTTTCTCCTAATTCCAACACTTGGCTTTCTGTCGGGAAAGTTCCTTTCAGTACGTTCGGATAATGTGCCAGATTGCCGAGGTGCAAATCTTCGCAATCGTCGTCGTTACAGGCGGTAAAACCTGCTGCAAGGCAGGCTATTAATAAAGTGGTATGTAGTTTATTCATCTTGTTTCAGAGTCTTGTTATTAGTTAAAAATGAATGTAGCCGGGAAATAATAGCCATCGTATGCTATTTCCGATATCTTTTCTCCTGTGGCGGCGTTGAATCTTACCAGAAGATTTTTCTGATAGTCTCCGGTCAGGTACATGGCCAGTAATTCGTTGCTCTTTGGATTGACGCGGATGCCTGCGCCATAGAATCCGTAACCTTCTTTGGTGTATTCGGTCAGTGTCTCCTCAGGGGCGGGATTGTCAAAAGTGGCTTTGTATATCTTTCCTCCTGCGATGTAGTAGAATATTCCTTCAGGAGTGCCGCAGAAACTGGCTTCTCTGTAAGCACCGAACGAGGAGGGAGAATAATCGTCACGCATTGCAACCTTTTTCAGAGAAAAATCAGCATTGATTCTTACCAGATTGTTTTTACCGTCTTTGGTCGTTTCTACAGTATAGATATTTCCATCTTTACATTGTACAAAGCGAGTACCACCATAGGTTGCAATATCTAATTCCTGGAATGCGACTTTGTCTGTAGGCTTGAGATCGGGTGAACATAATTCTGCAATGTCTATGGTATACACTTTAGGACTTCCCCACCCGGAGGAGTTCACATTTAATATGAGTTTTCCGTTATAAGCGATTCCGCTACCTGTTCCGGTATACGTATTTCCTACCGACACCAGTGTAATTGTTTCAAACGTTTTTAAATTGATACGGCTGAAATATCCTCCATGAGTAATTATTCCATAATCGTCATTCAAACCGATAAACTCATAAGCTTGATAATTAGCTAGTTTGCCACAGCTATTTTCAGCATACAGAGTTTTAGGGTCCATCACCACCAACTGATTATCTTCTTTTGAACAGACATACAACTTCCCATTCCACAAAGTAGCCGATTGTGAGGTAACTCCCAGCACATCTCCGAAATTCTGATTCTTATAGCACCAGTGTTCAATGCTGTTCTTCTCATAATTATAGAATGAAATACTTCCGGATCCGTGTCCGAACCATCCCTCATTGATAATCAGACATCCTTTGGAGTAATCCGCTCCCGGAACCATCACTTTATTTTCTAATGTCACTTTTCCCAAGTCATTGCTGAGTTCTAAAATAACTTTGGAACGGCCGGGATGTTCGGCGTTGAATGTGAATGACGGGTCTGTCGACATATCTTCTCCATTCTGATACCATTGATAGTATATATCCAGCGGACTACTTGCCTTAGGGGCATATACATATTGTTCTCCGACATTGAGTGTCAAATCCTCTTCGGGGAAAGTGCCGGCTTTCAGAGCTGGCAATCCTTGTAGTTTGTCAATGTGGTCCAGGTCACAATCGTCTTTCGAGCAAGACACAATAACGAACGCTGTTATTATAAATAATAACGTTTTGAATAGCTTTTTACAATTCATGTTTTGTATATTAAGTAAATAAAATATGTCCATCAAAGTGTCCGGGCGAAATCGCTTCGACCGGACACACATAATAAACTTGGCAGAGTCTATTAGTTTGTACATACTTTCTCTGAATCAGAGTGATGAATGAAATGATAGACGGATGTCCGGGTCATTAGATTCAACGCTTTTTCCTCGAAAGCAGTGAAACGGATTTTACATGGCAGGTCTTCTGACTTATTCCTGTTGCGGGCGCCTTCCCGGAATTTTCTTTCCAGTGGCTTTGAGTAGATTGCTCGCAACATATCTATGGAACTTACAGCAGCGGGACTGTTCAGGATTTACACCTGATTCCCTTTTAATCGCTTCCCTCGTGATGAGAGTCGCAAACCAATGCGGGGACAAAGATATATAGTTTATTTGTTTCTACCAAAAAGAAAATAACAGCAGTTTTGCTCTCATGCTCTAACAATTCCTGCGTATCCCTTTATTCATCGCTGTTTCAGGCGTGGTAGCAAGTGTGGTGGCAGGTATGAGAGCAAACGGTTGCTCTCACTCCGGTGCATCGGATGACGTGACGTTTTGTAGTGTTATAGGTTGATTTGTAGGATGTTAACGTCTGATACGTCAACTATTAAAGATTGACATATCAACTATTAATAATTGAAAAATCAGGTATTAAAGGCTGATAACTCATCTATTAGTAGCCAATAAATGAGTTAATGCTTCTTGAAAGAACGGGTGAATTGGAATAACTGATACGATTGGGTTACTCCGGTCATGCAGTCAAGTTACTCTAATTGATAGTTGCTTTAGAAAGTTCCAAAGCGTTGAAACCAACGGTTTCAAGCGGATGAAACTCTAGTTTCAAGCAGATGAAACTTTAGTTTCAAACTGAAGAAACTTTGGTTTCAAGCCGATGAAACTTTAGTTCCGAGCGGCAGAAACATTTTGTTTCAACGGTTGGAACTGATATTGGAACTACATGTTAACTATTGATGCTGCATTAGATATGCTTCAATGGCTGGTGCGGTGGCATCTTTAAGCAATACAGTCTTGTCTTTATCCAACAGATATAGAGTCGGGATAGCCTTTAAGTCATAGACCTGTTCTTCTTTGATAGTGAACTTCTTGTCATATCCGTTAATCCATTCGTTGGGAAATTCGCTCAGATGCTTTTTCCACTCGTCCAGTTCCTCATCGGGGTAGATGGAGAGAAGTACCAACTTCTTTTCCTGTAAAAGCTGGTTGATGATGGGAGCGTTTTTCAGACCTTCTATGGTTTCTGTGCATGCCTGACAGCCGGGGTTATTGATAAATAACAGAAGATATTCCGCTTTCAACTGATATAATGAACCTTGTGCTCCGGAGGCCAGGGTATAAGTAAAGTTGAGCGCTTTGGTTCCGATACGGTTTTTCTGAGCCAGCTTAAGACGGGCCTGGGGACGTATCTTCTCTGTTTCGTTCAATACAGGAGAGGCTATCATTGCTTCCAATACCGGTATATAAAATTCTTCGTTACGCATGGGGGAGTTGGGATCATACAGATACTTGTCCGCCAGGTCGGTGATATATGTAAACACCTTCTTGTCCACATTGGTCCGGTCGATTACATTGCGCATGGCTTGTTGGGCTGTTTCAAGCGGTACGTGGTTCAGCAAGTCGCAATAATCTGCCCACGCCTGCTCCGTTACTTCCGGATGGTGGATATAGTTGGTGTCGGCAAAGTTTACATTGTCCCAATAATGCTTGGCCAGAAAGTCGGCCCGTTGTTCCGGTGCTGTCATCATTTGCGGGATGGCGGGCATCTTAATAGCCTTAATGGTATCTTGCGGTGTTTCGCTTTTGCTTTGACTTGAAGCATTCCCGTTTTTACAGGCGCCAAGAAGAAGGCACAGAATGAGTATAAGGCTTATGTTTGTTTTCATGACAATTGGTTGGTTTAAACTTACTTTCGGAAGCAAAGGTATGAAAACTATGTGAAAAAACATACCGATATTCCGGTAAGTTTTGAAAACTGGATATGCGGCTTCGTATTTTTTATCGATACAGCCGACTTTGTGTGAATAGGGCTAAATAATCTCTTCCCTTCGGATGGAATCTGCATCGAATTTGTTATCTTTGCCCGTAGCATTGGTTATTTTTTAATAAAAGCTGATATGAACGCACCTGTTAAAACGCTCCGTAAGCTCCCGATAGGGATACAAAGTTTCGAATTTCTTCGCTCGGAAGGATATCTTTATGTCGATAAAACAGAACTGGTCTATCGTCTCGTAACGAAAGGGAAGCCTTATTTCCTCAGTCGTCCCCGGCGTTTCGGGAAGAGCCTGTTGCTTTCCACGCTTGAAGCTTATTTCAAGGGGAAGAAAGAACTTTTCGAAGGACTCGCTATCGAGAAATTGGAGCAGAACTGGTTCGAATACCCGGTGTTGCACTTAAGCTTGAATGCTGAGAAATATGACAGTAAGGAACGATTGGAAAGAATGCTTGAACTGCAACTGGAAAGTTGGGAAGAGATGTATGGAGTAGATAAAGGCACAATGACCTACTCCGGACGCTTCATTACCATTATCCGACGTGCATACGAACAGACCGGACGCCGTGTGGTCGTACTCGTAGACGAATATGACAAACCCATGCTTCAGACATTCGATAAACCTGATTTGCAAGAAGACTTCCGTAAAACGCTGACCGCTTTCTATACTGTACTCAAAGATGCTGACCCTTATCTTCAGTTTGTCTTTATCACCGGAGTAACGAAGTTTGCGCAGATGGGCATTTTCAGCACGCTTAACCAGTTGAATGATATCAGCTTTGACCTTGAGTACAACACCCTTTGCGGCATGACACGTACGGAAATTGAAACCGTTTTTGTACCTGAATTGCAAGAACTAGCTCTCCAGGCTGAAACCAATTATGGCGAAGCCGTAGAGCAACTCACCCGCCAGTATGACGGTTACCGCTTCACTCCTGAGAAAGGATTTACTCCCATGTTCAATCCTTTCAGTGTGCTCAATGCCCTTGCTAAGTCGCGTTTCGGTGACTATTGGTTTGCCAGCGGAACGCCTACTTTTCTGGTAGAGATCCTAAAGAAGACAAATTTTGACCTTCGCGAATTGGACGGTATTGAAGTCTCTTCTGCTTCATTGAGCGACGACAGGGCGAATATCTCCAATCCCGTTCCGATGATTTATCAAAGCGGATACCTGACTATAAAGTCGTTCGACCAACGCTTTCGTACATATACACTAGGGTTTCCTAACGAAGAGGTGAAATATGGTTTCCTCAATTTTGTCGCCCCTTTCTATACTCCTGTCGCATCCACCGATACCACCTTTTATATCGGGAAATTTGTGCATGAACTGGAAACGGGCGAAACGGAAGCTTTCCTCACTCGTCTGTCCTGTTTCTTCGCCGATTTTCCTTACGAACTGAACGAGAAAACGGAACGTCATTATCAAGTTGTATTCTATCTCGTCTTCAAACTCATGGGGCAATTCACGCAAGCGGAAGTCCGTACCGCTATCGGTCGTGCCGATGCGGTAGTAAAGACTGCGGACTACATCTATGTGTTCGAATTTAAACTCACCGGCACCGCCGAAGACGCTCTGAAGCAGATTGATGAAAAAGGTTACCTTTTGCCCTACACCGTGGATGGCAGGCGACTGGTGAAAGTCGGTGTGTCTTTTGATGCCGCGAAGCGGAATCTGGGAGAGTGGCTGATTGTTTGACTGCACTGTGAATAAAGAAAAAACAAGCTGTTTATTTTTCTTTCGCCAGCGTGAAGACAAATTCCAGTCCGCCGCCTTGATTATTCTTGGCAGAAATGTTTCCTCCGTGTATGATCACAGCATTCTTTACGATGGCAAGCCCTAAACCGGTTCCGCCGAGTTTGCGTGAACGCCCTTTGTCCACCCGGTAGAAACGTTCGAAAAGGCGGTTCAGATGTTCCGGAGAGACACCGATACCCGTGTCTGCGAAGCTGAAATAATAGTAATTCTCATCTTCACGGAAACAGTTGATGTTTATCTGAATATTGGTTCCGGCGTATGCGATGGCATTGTCCATCAGGTTACGGAAGATGGAGTAGAGCAGAGAGTAATTGCCTTTGATCTGGATACCCTTCTTTAGTGAATCCACGATGCTAATGTGCTTTTCTTCCAGTTCCAGAGAAACTTCATTGATGATGTTCCCTACCAGTACGCTGATGTCTACCCGTTCCATGTCTATCATGTTGGCGGCTTCGTCCATGCGGGTCAGTACGGATATGTCGCGTAGCAGCCGGCTGAGGCGATTGCTTTGTGCGTAGCACCGTTCGAGGAACGTATTTATCTTGTCACGTGAGATATTCTCGTTATTGACAATCGTTTCCAGATAACCTTGGATACTGCTTACGGGAGTTTTCAGTTCATGGGCAATGTTCTGGGTTAATTGGCGCTTCAGACGTACCTGCTCTTCTTCCTGCGTGACGTCATTGATCGAAATCTCGAAGCTGGCGTCCTGAAAGATGATACATTCCACGATAAAGGTGCGTCCGTTTTTGTTGATTGTGACGGACATACGCTTTTCGTCTTTTCCCCGCGAGCGTTGCTGCTGGTTCTTGTTGATGAAATGAATGATGTCTTTCAGTTCGCTGATGGCGAATACTTCCTCTGTCGTTTCCAGGTTAGAGTCCGAAATCAGGTTACTGTATTGAGTAAAGAGGTTGTTGACCAGAATCTCTTTTTTGTCTTTGGTGAATATGCCCAGCCCTTCATGCGAAATCTGAAGATGGGTAATCAGTTTCTCGCGTTCGATGTAGAGTGCCTCTTTCGTTTCGTGCAGACGCTTGTATATCTGGATGATGTGCTGCGAAATCTCTCCCAGCTCATTATGCGGAAAAGCGGACTGCATCGCCATCTCTATCGGTTCGTTACGGTCTGCACGCATGGCAAACTCGCGGAGCTGGCTGATAGAGGTTCCCAGTTTGTTGGTGAATTTATAGAAGATCACCATGAGCAACAGCGACACAATGACCGTAAACCATAAGTAATGCGGGTCTGCCTGCAGATTATTGATGAGGCTTACATTATATGGCAGTGCCGAGCGGATGATATAATCTCCGTAGCGGGTTGCCGAATAGAAATACGGTAGCCCGGTGGTCTCCGAGGTGCGGCGTACGTCAAAACCGGTTCCGTCTTTCAAGGCTTTCTGCACTTCGGGGCGGTTGAGATGGTTCTCCAGTTGCTGGTCGGTAGTCTGATAACTGTCATAGATCACATTTCCCTGCAAGTCGATCAGTGTGACGCGCAAGTCCTCCAATGCGTGGTCGCGGATATACTTTTCAGTCGTTTCTTCGATGGCGGGATTACTGTTCAGCCGTTCGTACAAGCGGCTGTTATAGTTCTGGAGCTGTGTGTTGAGTAACTCGACTTTATATTCTCTTTCGCGTTGATACTGGTAGGCGATGAAACAAAAGGCAAATACCAGAAACAGCGAGATCACCGAAAGGAATAACTTCCGGCTGAAAGAGAGGAAATGTTTTTGCTTGACAGGTAGATTCATACTTCTTGATTATTCGGCTTCAAAGCAGTATCCGTATCCCAGGCGGGTAACGATGCACTTGCCATATTCGCCAATTTTCTTCCGTAAACGGGTGATATTCACATCAATGGTACGATCGAGTACGTATACTTCGTCGCTCCAGATGCGCGCCAGAATGTCTTCACGGGAGAAGACGCGTCCTTTGTTCTGCACCAGCAGAAGCAGTATTTCAAATTCTTTCTTCGTCAGCTGCACTTCTTCGTCGTCTATGCTTACCTTCTTCTTGGTGATGTCGATCACGAGTGACTGGTAAGTCAGGCGTTCGGGCGCCTTTTCCGTCTCCATCGTGGCGGTACGCCTCAGTACGGCTTTCACACGGGCGATCACTTCGCGCAGGGAGAAAGGCTTGGAGATATAATCGTCCGCTCCCAGATTGAAGCCTGTTACGGTATCGTTTTCGGTATCTTTGGCTGTGATGAAGATGATGGGCACTCTGGCTGTTTTCTTGTCTTTCTTCAGCATGTTTGCCATCTTGAAACCGGAGATTTCCCCCATCATCACGTCCAGAAGAATCAGGTGGTAACTGCTGATATCCATCTTCAGAGCCTCTTCGGCGGAGTTGGCGGTATCCACTTCATAACCTTCGTTTTCAAGATTGAATTTCAGAATCTCACAGAGGTCTTCTTCATCGTCGACAACTAAAATACGGTAATCGTTCATATGATATATGTATTAATGTGATATGACAAAGTTAAGCTTTTTTTTATTTCGGGACAAAGATGAGAAGACTTTGTTACGGGCGGATGAAACAAATATTACAATCGTATTACATTCCGCTGAATGCGGGCATCGGGATGATATTTGAAAGTTTTTATGGGATATGCGAGGAAAAACCGTCTGTTATTTGTTATCTTTGTGTAGCGATAGGATAATAAATACACAGTTTGCAGATCATGATAAAAATAGACTTGAA
The DNA here is from genome assembly GCF_000162515.1 of Bacteroides sp. 1_1_14. NCBI lineage: Bacteria > Pseudomonadati > Bacteroidota > Bacteroidia > Bacteroidales > Bacteroidaceae > Bacteroides > Bacteroides sp. 1_1_14. The sequence goes on from NZ_GG774707.1 coordinate 278,901, forward strand.
ACGATATAGACGCGAAGTGGTAGGAGGGGTGATTGTACTGCTTCTTCTCATCGGGGGAATCTCCGTCTTTAAATATACTTCTTTTAATTCCGGCTTTGAGATCGTAGACGATCTGGGAGGAAATATCTTTCCGTCGGCCATCCTGTCGGTAGCCACTACGGACGCGCAGGTGATTACTCCTTCAGATTCTACCTGTCTCGGAAATCCGAAATCGTGCATCGCCGTTCGGGTGAAGTCAAGGACTGCTTACAGCCGGGTGCGGATAGAGGTTGCCGAGACCCCTTTCTTTTCCCGTTCCGTGTCGGAATTTGTGCTGAACAAGCCGAGGACGGAATATACTATTTATCCCGATATCATCTGGAATTACGAGGCACTGAAGAATAACGCACAGGCGGAACCGGTGAGCGTAGCCGTAAAAGTGGAGATGAACGGGAAAGACTTGGGACAACGGGTACGTACGTTTTCGGTGCGTAGCGTCAATGAATGCCTGTTGGGTTATGTGGCGAACGGGACGAAGTTTTACGATACCAGTATCTTTTTTGCCGCATACGTCAACGAAGAGAATCCGATGATCGACCAGCTGCTTCGTGAAGCGCTGAATACCCGCATCGTGAATCGTTTCCTGGGCTACCAGAGCACGGCCAAAGGTGCGGTAGACAAGCAGGTGTACGCACTTTGGAACATCTTACAGAAACGTAAGTTCCGCTACAGTTCCGTATCCAATACGAGCCTTTCGAGCAATGTCGTTTTCTCGCAACGCGTCCGCACCTTTGACGATGCGCTGGAATCGTCGCAGATCAACTGTGTGGACGGCAGCGTACTGTTCGCTTCGCTCCTTCGGGCTATCAATATCGAACCGATACTGGTACGTACACCGGGGCATATGTTCGTAGGATATTACACCGACAACTCCCATAAGGACATGAACTTCCTCGAAACGACGATGATTGGTGATGTAGACCTCGACGACTTCTTCCCGGATGAACAACTGGACTCTACCATGGTCGGCAAATCGCAGAACGAAATGTCACTGCTCACTTTCGAGAAATCCAAACAGTACGCCAACAAAAAGTACAAAGACAATGAAGCAGGCATCCATTCCGGAAAGCTGAACTATATGTTTCTGGAGATTTCCAAAGAAGTACGGAGGAAAATACAGCCGATAGGAAAGTGAAATTCATTTTTAATTCGTATTTTTGCCCAAGTAATCATTTAATGAAAAAGGATGCAAGGCAAGAAATTTATCTCCCCCGGAGCGTGGTTTTCGATGAATTATCCGTCGGACTGGAACGAGTTTGAAGATGGCGAAGGCTCTTTTCTTTTCTATAACCCCGATGTATGGACGGGCAACTTTCGTATATCAGCTTTTAAAGGCAACGCCTCATACGGTAAAGATGCCATCCGTCAGGAACTGAAAGAAAACGATTCGGCTTCATTGGTGAAAATCGGTACATGGGACTGTGCCTACAGTAAAGAAATGTTTCAGGAAGAGGGCACTTATTATACTTCTCACCTGTGGATAACAGGAACCGGCAATATCGCTTTTGAATGTTCTTTCACCGTACCCAAAGGCGGAAGCACCAAGGAAGCGGAAGAGATCATCGCTACACTGGAAGCCCGCAAGGAAGGCGAGAAATATCCCGCAGAACTGATTCCTGTCCGCCTATCGGAAATCTATCAGATCAATGAAGGCTACGAGTGGGTAGTATCTACCGTCAAACAGGAACTCAAAAAAGACTTTCAGGGAGTGGAAGAGGACTTGGAGAAGATTCAGCAAGTGATAGACAGCGGTAAGATCAGCCCCAAGAAGAAAGATGAATGGCTCGCCATCGGTATAACGGTATGCGCGATTCTGACTAACGAAGTGGAAGGCATGGAGTGGAAAACCTTGATTGACGGCAATCGGGAAGTCCCCGTACTCGAATACCAAGGCCGGACCATCGACCCGATGAAAATCGCATGGAGCAAAGTTAAGGCCGGCCAACCCTGCAACATTGCCGAAGCATATCAATCGGCAATCGATCATCACTAAATCACGAACCAGCTAATCACTAAATTACGTGGCAGTACCTTATTTACAAGTAGACAACCTGACCAAGTCCTTCGGCGACTTGGTTCTTTTTGAAAATATATCTTTTGGCATTGCCGAGGGGCAACGCGTCGGATTAATCGCCAAGAACGGCAGCGGAAAAACAACCTTACTGAATATCATCGCCGGAAAAGAAGGGTATGACAGCGGAAACATCGTCTTCCGCCGTGACCTTCGTGTGGATTATCTGGAACAAGACCCGCAGTATCCCGAAGAACTGACCGTTCTCGAAGCCTGTTTCCATCACGGCAACAGCACCGTCGAACTGATTAAAGAGTACGAACGATGTATGGAAACCGAAGGGCATCCGGGACTGGAAGACCTCTTGGCACGCATGGACCAGGAGAAAGCATGGGAATATGAGCAGAAAGCCAAGCAAATTCTGTCCCAACTGAAAATCCGTAACTTTGACCAGCGGGTGAAGCAGCTTTCCGGCGGACAGCTGAAACGTGTTGCCTTAGCCAACGCCCTGATCACCGAACCGGATTTGCTGATCCTCGATGAGCCTACCAACCATCTGGACCTGGACATGACCGAATGGTTGGAAGACTACCTGCGTCGCACCAACCTGAGCCTGCTGATGGTGACGCACGACCGTTATTTCCTCGACCGTGTCTGCTCGGAGATTATCGAAATTGACAATCAGCAGATTTATCAATATAAAGGTAACTACAGCTATTATCTGGAGAAACGTCAGGAACGCATCGAGGCTAAAAGCGTGGAAATAGAACGTGCCAATAACCTCTATCGTACGGAACTCGACTGGATGCGCCGGATGCCGCAGGCACGCGGACACAAAGCCCGATACCGTGAAGATGCCTTCTATGAACTGGAGAAGGTTGCCAAGCAACGTTTCAACAATGACAACGTAAAACTGGAAGTAAAGGCCTCTTATATCGGAAGCAAGATATTTGAAGCCGATCATCTGTTCAAGAGCTACGGCGACCTGAAGATTTTGGATGATTTTTCCTATATCTTTGCCCGTTACGAGAAGATGGGAATTGTAGGAAATAACGGAACGGGTAAATCTACTTTTATCAAAATATTGATGGGACAGGTCAAACCCGACAGCGGAACGGTGGATGTGGGCGAAACTGTCCGTTTCGGCTACTACTCGCAGGACGGTCTCCAGTTCGACGAACAAATGAAGGTGATTGATGTCGTGCAGGATATAGCCGAAGTGATCGAACTGGGGAATGGAAAGAAGCTGACGGCTTCGCAATTCCTGCAGCATTTCCTGTTTACTCCCGAAACGCAGCATAGCTATGTCTATAAACTGAGTGGGGGAGAGCGCCGCCGCCTTTACCTGTGCACGGTGCTGATGCGTAATCCCAACTTCCTCGTGCTCGATGAGCCTACCAACGACCTGGACATCATCACTCTGAATGTGCTCGAAGAGTATCTGCAGAACTTCAAGGGCTGTGTCATAGTCGTTTCCCACGACCGCTACTTTATGGATAAGGTAGTAGACCATCTGATGGTATTCAACGGACAGGGAGATATCCGTGACTTCCCCGGAAACTATAGCGATTACCGTGACTGGAAAGAAGCCAAGGCACAGAAAGAAAAGGAAGCGGAAAAGCCGCAGGAAGAGAAGACCGCCCGTGTCCGTCTGAACGATAAGCGGAAAATGAGCTTCAAGGAAAAGCGTGAGTTCGAACAACTGGAAAAAGAAATAGCGGAACTGGAAGCGGAGAAGGCACAGATTGAAGAACTGCTTTGCAGCGGAACGCTTTCTGTAGACGAACTGACTGAAAAGTCGAAACGTCTGCCCGAAGTGAATGATCTGATTGACGAAAAGACCATGCGCTGGCTGGAACTGAGCGAGATAGAAGGCTGACATGAATCTGAACGGAAAGAAACTGTAATAACTGAAACAACCTGATAATAACCGAAATAACATAGACCGATATGACAAACCTGACCAATTACCATAGTCACTGCTTATATTGTGACGGACGAGCTAATATGGAAGATTTTATCCGTTTTGCCATTAGTGAAGGCTTTTCTTCTTATGGTATTTCTTCTCACGCTCCTCTGCCATTTTCTACAGCATGGACGATGGAGTGGGACCGGATGGATGATTACCTTTCCGAATTTTCTCATCTGAAGGAGAAATATGCCGATAAAATAGAGCTTGCCATCGGACTCGAAATAGACTATCTGAATGAAGAGAGCCATCCCGCTATCCCTCGTTTTCAGGAATTGCCGCTCGATTATCGGATTGGTTCTGTGCATATGCTCTATTCTCCGCAGGGCAAAGTCGTGGATATCGATACCCCTGCCGATATATTCCGTCAATTGATAGATGCGCATTTTGAAGGTGATCTCGATTACGTTGTCCACCTTTATTATAAGAATCTGCTCCGTATGGTCGAGCTGGGAGGTTTTGATATCCTTGGTCATGCAGATAAGATGCACTATAATGCCTCTTGCTATCGTCCGGGATTATTGGACGAACCGTGGTATGATGCGTTGGTTCGCGATTATTTTGCAGAAATAGCCCGTCATGGATATATCGTTGAAATTAATACCAAGTCTTATCATGATTTGGGAACTTTCTATCCGAACGAACGCTATTTCCCTTTATTGAAAGAATTGGGTATTCGGGTACAGGTGAATAGTGATGCCCATTATCCGGAACGGATTAATAACAGTCGTGCCGAAGCATTGGCAGCCTTGAAGAAAGTCGGCTTTGACACAGTAGTGGAGTGGCACGGCGGACAGTGGAAAGATATGCCTCTGTTACAATAAAACAGAGCTTCTGTTTATAATAAATGCAGGCTCCGTCAACTGCTGACAGAGCCTGCATTTATCTATAACAGAGCCTCTGTTTCGATCCCCTATTCCGTCCTTTTGCAGGCATTCGATAACAGGAACTCATTCAAAGCTTCTTCATAATTCCCATGAATCATAATATGATGATTGCCTAGCGGGTTTTTCAGGAAATAATCCGCCGGAGTATTCATGCGGATACGCACCTGCGTGCGGCACATATTGATATAATTCGTATTCTCGGTTAGAGTTCCGGTAGACAGGTAATACTCATCCAGACATTCGCCTCCGCATTTTACGATAGTCACGTCACCAGTCGGGAGCAGTCCTTGAATGGCGATACCTTTCTCTGTCTCAAAATGATTGCGGATAATATATCTTTCCGTCTGTTTGAGTCCTATAGTGCAATGTGCCAGTATTAATTCATTGGTTCGCGTATTGATGGTGGATGGATTTGCCATGAATCCTTCTTTTCCTGTCAGCGCCTTAACTGCCAGAAGAGTGAAGATAGACTGGAGATCTCCCTCACAGCCTGCCATGATACCGTCATCATTCAGCAATGACAATGCCAGACAGCCGGTCGTATCAATTTGATCGATCAGTTTGAAGCAGCTTAATGTCAGCGCTTCCAGCTTCTCTTCTTCGCAAATTCTCTTGATGGCCCTGTATAATCGCATTGCTTTGATTAAATCCTCGGGAGTTCCCTCGCGGCAGGCAAGCGCCTGCGAAGCAACGGCGGCGCAGGACGCGCCTACCTGATCATCTGTGATTTGTTTAAAATGTTCATAAACCCTTTCCAGCGGAATATCTATATATTCGATTCCCCAACGGCGTTTTGCCAGAAGATAATCCACATTGCTGGCAACCAGCCACGAAGAAGGAGTACCGATGACTCCGATACGCTTGCCGAACAAAGAACGCTGCGCGCGGAAATTATTATATAGTATATGTACACGTTGAATAATAGACGGTAATTCTCCATGAAGAATTTCACTCTTCATTCCCCTTCCACGGAGCCATGTAGATATTTCCAATGCCGCAGCAAGTGAGTTCTGCATGCCATCGGCCAATAAAATGGCGGGGCGGGGAAGACGTTCGAAGTGCTGGATGACCAGTCTTTCCACACCTCCGGTAGCGATAAAAATGATTTTGAAATCATCACTGCCCAACTTATCCATATCTTGATAATCGATGAGTTTGACAGTGTAATATTTTTCAAGTTCACTCAGAATTGCTTCGTGCGAATTGCGCAGCGAGGCTTGTTTGTGAAGTATTGAAGCAAATGAGATAAGGTGTATGGTCATTATGATATTGTTTTAAGTTTTCCGTATTACAAATGTATAGCTTTCTTTTCATTTTTCCACTACGTTTTTACCCTTGATAAGGATTTTAAAGTTTTTATGTCTCTGTATTCAAATTATTGCGTACATTTGCAGTTCCAAATTAAAAAAGTAAATAGTAATTAGTAATTTGTAGTTAAAATTATGCCAACCATATCCATTCGCGGAAACGAGATGCCTGCATCTCCTATCAGAAAACTGGCTCCTTTGGCAGACGCTGCCAAGCAACGGGGAGTCCATGTGTTTCACCTGAATATCGGACAGCCTGACCTGCCCACTCCTCAGGCCGCGATTGACGCGATACGCAACATCGACCGTAAAGTGCTGGAATATAGCCCCAGTGCCGGAAACAGAAGCTATCGCGAGAAACTTGTGGGATATTATGCAAAGTTCAACATCAATCTGACGGCTGACGATATAATCATTACATCGGGAGGTTCGGAAGCGGTACTTTTTTCCTTCCTTTCCTGCCTGAATCCGGGAGATGAAATCATTGTTCCGGAACCTGCATACGCCAACTACATGGCATTTGCCATCTCTGCCGGAGCAAAGATCCGTACGATTGCAACGACCATTGAAGAAGGTTTCTCCCTGCCGAAAGTAGAGAAATTCGAAGAACTGATCAATGAACGTACCAAGGCTATCCTGATTTGTAATCCGAACAACCCGACCGGTTATCTGTATACACGTCGGGAAATGAATCAGATCCGTGACCTGGTGAAGAAGTACGACCTCTTCCTCTTCTCTGACGAAGTATATCGTGAATTTATTTATACCGGCTCTCCTTATATCTCTGCCTGTCATCTGGAAGGTATCGAGAATAATGTAGTGCTGATCGATTCAGTTTCCAAGCGTTATTCGGAGTGCGGAATCCGTATCGGTGCATTGATTACCAAGAACAAAGAGATACGTGACGCTGTTATGAAATTCTGTCAGGCTCGTCTGAGTCCTCCTTTGATCGGACAGATTGCCGCCGAGGCTTCTTTGGATGCTCCGGAGGAATATTCGCGTGAGACGTATGATGAATACGTAGAACGGCGTAAATGCTTAATTGATGGATTGAACCGTATTCCGGGCGTTTATTCTCCGATTCCGATGGGGGCTTTCTATACCGTAGCCAAACTCCCCGTAGACGACTCGGACAAGTTCTGTGCATGGTGTCTTTCTGACTTTGAATACGAAGGCCAGACCGTATTTATGGCACCGGCTTCCGGTTTCTATACTACTCCGGGCTCCGGCATCAATGAAGTGCGTATCGCCTACGTATTGAAGAAAGAAGATTTGACCCGTGCGCTTTTCATCCTGCAAAAGGCGTTGGAGGCGTATCCGGGAAGAACGGAATAGGTATTAAGTAATAAGTATTAAGTAATAGGTAATAACCGTAGACGCTGATTGGCGTATGATGTATTATAAGGTTGATAATTATATCATAAGGTGATGTCTTAATGCTTAATATAATACTTAATCCCTAATCCCTGATCTCTAAATAAGCTACGGCTATTACTTATTACCTAATACTTAATACCTATTAAAGAATTGTCGTTATCTCTTTTTATAGCCCGTCGTATTTATCGCGAGAGCGATGGTGGAAAACAGGTTTCACGTCCTGCGGTCCTCATTGCTATGGCTGGTATTGCCATAGGGTTGGCTGTTATGATTATTGCGGTGGCGGTAGTCATAGGGTTTAAAAGTGAGGTAAGGAATAAAGTCATCGGGTTCGGGTCGCACATTCAGATAGCGAATCTGGATGCAGTCAATTCTTATGAGACTCATCCGATTGCGGTGGGGGACAGTATGATGACTGCTCTTTCCGGTTATCCCCAAGTAAGCCATGTGCAACGTTATTCTACCAAGCCGGGGATGATAAAAACGGATGATGCTTTTCAGGGAATGGTACTGAAAGGTGTCGGACCGGAGTTTGATCCGAGTTTTATGCAGGAGTATCTGGTGGAAGGGGAGATTCCTGCGTTCAGCGATTCGGCTTCGAGTAATCAGGTACTTATCTCCAAGGCGCTGGCTACCAAAATGAAGCTGAAGCTGGGAGATAAGATATATACCTATTATATTCAGGATAATATCCGTGCCCGGCGCTTGACGATTGCAGGCATTTATCAGACCAATTTCTCGGAGTATGATAATCTGTTTCTGCTGACTGACCTTTATTTGGTGAACCGTCTGAATGGCTGGGAACCGGAGCAGGTGAGCGGAGTGGAGCTGCAGGTGCGCGACTATGATAAACTGGAAGATATCACTTACGAGATAGCTGTTGATACGGATAGCCAGCGCGATAAGTTTGGAGGCGTGTATTATGTACGCAATATAGAGCAACTGAATCCCCAGATATTTGAATGGCTCAATCTGCTTGATCTGAATGTATGGGTAATCCTTTTCCTGATGATAGGAGTTGCCGGCTTTACCATGATTTCCGGTTTGCTGATTATTATCATAGAACGCACCAATATGATCGGAATACTGAAAGCGCTGGGAGCCGATAATTTTACGATTCGCAAGACTTTCCTTTGGTTTGCCGTCTTTCTCATCGGCAAGGGGATGCTTTGGGGCAATGCGATTGGACTGGCATTCTGTTTTATCCAGTCCCAATTCGGAATATTTAAGCTCGATCCGGAGAATTATTATGTTGATACGGTATCGGTTTCTTTCAATGTCTGGTTCTTCCTTTTGATCAATGCAGGTACGTTGCTAGCATCGGTTCTGATGCTGATCGGACCTTCTTACTTGATAACGAAGATCAATCCTGCAAGCTCCATGCGGTACGAGTAATCTTCTCTTTTTCTTTTCTTTTTTTGCTGCAAAAATAATTTAGACCGTAGCGTGATGTAGAGTGAATAATATGTCTATATTTGCGCCCGATTTACTTAATATCCTCTTGTAGGTTTAATTTTTAACCATTATGAATAATGTGTTAATTCTGTTGGATAATCCGGATGACTGGAAGCCGTATTGTGAGACGAAAAGTATCCTGACTGTTTCCGACTATCTGAAGAACAAGCCGGTTGAAAAAGACCGGAAGTTAGTTATTAATCTTAGCAATGATTACAGCTATAACTCCGAAGGGTATTACTGTTCGTTGCTTGCCCAGACGAGAGGACAACGGGTGATTCCCGATGTTGACATCATCAACAAACTGGAGACGGGGACAGGAATCCGCATGGACCGAAGTCTGCAGGCGTTGTGTTATCAATGGATTCAGAAGAACGGGGTCAAAAGTGATATCTGGTATCTGAATATCTATTTCGGGAAATGCCGTGAGAAAGGGCTGGAAAGAGTGGCCCGCTTCATTTTCGAGAACTATCCCTGCCCTTTGTTGAGAGTCGCTCTGAACACTCATCCCAAGAATCAGATTGAAAGTATTCAGTTCTTGCCTTTGAACCGGTTGGATGATGAGGAACAGGACTTCTTTGCTAATACGCTGGATAACTTTAATAAGAAAATATGGCGTGCGCCTAAGTCGGCAAAAGCTCCCAGATATAGCTTGGCGGTACTGATTGATCCGAAAGAGAAATTTCCGCCCAGCAACAAAGGCGCTTTGCATAAACTCTCCGAAGTGGCCAAGAAGATGAATATCCACGTCGAAATGATTACAGAGGATGATGCCATGCGTCTGTTGGAATTTGATGCGCTGTTTATCCGGACAACGACATCGCTGAATCATTATACATTCCATTTGTCACAGTTGGCCGCCCAGAATGGGATGGTCGTCATTGATGATCCGTTGTCTATCATTCGGTGTACCAATAAGGTTTATCTGAAAGAACTTTTTGAGAAAGAAAGGATTCCGGCACCGAAGTCTACGTTGATTTTTCAGTCCAATGAGAACTCGTTCGAGCAGATCAGTGAGCAGGTTGGTGCTCCTTTCATCCTGAAGATACCGGACGGTTCCTATTCCATTGGCATGAAAAAGGTGTCCAATGAAGAAGAACTGAAAACAAGTCTTGAACTTCTTTTCGAGAAGTCGGCTATCTTGTTGGCGCAGGCATTTACGCCTACGGAGTTTGACTGGCGTGTCGGTCTGCTGAACGGAGTACCTTTGTATGCCTGCAAGTATTATATGGCAAAAGGTCATTGGCAGATTTACTGCCATTATGATTCGGGCAGGAGCCGCTGCGGATTGGTGGATACGATTCCTATCTATCAGGTGCCGCGTGTGGTACTGGATACGGCGATAAAGGCTGCCAATCTCATCGGGAAAGGCTTGTATGGAGTGGATTTGAAAATGGTCGATGATAAGGCTTACGTGATCGAAATCAACGATAATCCGAGTATCGACCATGAACTGGAAGATGCGATTATCGGTGACGAAATGTATTACCGTCTGTTGAATCACTTTGAGCAGGCGCTGGAAATGAAACATTATTAATGATGGAACCAACGATACACCTCCGTCAGGCAAAAGTGGGAGACATTCCTGCCATTCTGGAGATAGAGCAGGAATGTTTTCAGGAAGATAGTTTTTCGAGAGAACAGTTTGTTTATCTGATCTGCCGTTCAAAGGGCACCTTTTATGTGGTGGTGGAACAGGAGCGGATAATCGCCTATGTCTCATTATTGTTTCATGCGGGAACCCGTTATCTGCGGATATATTCGATAGCCGTCCATCCGGACTGCAGAGGAAGGAAGCTGGGACAGTTGCTCATGGAGCGGACGATTGAGACAGCTCTTGACTGTAGGGCGGTAAAGATTACGCTCGAAGTAAAAGAGTCGAATACGCCTGCCATCAAGCTATATATGAAAAATGGCTTTATTCCCGTGGGAGTAAAGCCAAACTATTATCATGATGGTTCGGATGCGATTTATATGCAGCGGCACATGTAATCAGCAGTTGCCTATCTTCTCATAAAGTCCCCTTTCCTGCGTAAGGAGCGGTAAAGTTTGAATTTGAGCGACTGGATGGGCTGGAGGATATCGAAAACCGGCAGGGAGAAATAATATTTCCTGTCTCCGCCCATTTCTTTGGCTGTCCGATTAATGATGATTGCCTGTATGGTATAGCGGAACAGCCAGATCAGTAATGCAATTCCGGCAGCCAGCCAATGGTTGTTGAGGATGCCGAATACAAGACCCGCGATGCAGGCAGCGTAAAACAGCAGACGGGAGAAAGTCTCGAATCCTAACAAATAGCGCTGTGCACCGTGATAAAAGCGTGCGGTTGCCATATAGCTTATCTTTTCTTCTTTCCATTCTTTGTAGCTGTATACCGGTTGTATCCGCATAGTTGCATTGATATCCGTTTCTACACGTGTGTTGGATGGGGTGGCTATCTGGTTGATGAATAAATCATCTTCCCCGCGTTGCAGGTTCAGATAAGTGGAATAGCCTTTTCTCTGGAAGAATAATTCTTTCCGGTAAGCCATATTGCGGCCGATGCCCATGTATGGCTTTCCTGCCAATGCAAAGCATAAATAACGCAGAGACTGGAATAACGTGTCAAAGGCTACCCGTTTATGCAGCCATCCTTTGGTCCGGTCGTAACCGCTGTATCCCAGTACTATCTGAGTCTGTGAAGTGAAGTTACGTGCCATTAGTCTGAGCCAGTCTTTGCTTGCAGGCATACAGTTTGTTTCTGTAAATACCAGCCAGTCGTGTTTGCTGGCCTTGATGCCCAATGTCAGGGCAAGTTTCTTATGACTGATGTAGCGTGCGCTGTCGGGAGTGAAGCTGTGGTAGAGGTGAGGATATTTCTCTTCCATAAATCCCAGTACATCCTCTGTCTCATCCGTAGAAGCATCGTTGATAACAATCACTTCGAACTGCGGATAGTCTTGTTCGAGAATGGCAGGTAAGATTTTACGTAGGTTATCAGCTTCGTTGCGTGCACAAAGAATCACGGAAAGCGGAGGCATCTCTTGTGTGAAGTGCACTGCTTCTTTGCGTACAGCCTTATTGTGGGCATGTATCCGATTGTACAAGCCGAAATAATAAATGAGCTGAATGATAAAAAGAATACCTGCCGCCGATAAAAGAATCAGTTCGACAGTATTGAATGTAAATGCTTCCATTGGATATAAGTGTCGTTTTTACGACTGCAAAAGTACGCATTTTTTTGGTAGCTCCGTCATCTCGCAGGAAGGTTATTTCGTAAATCCAGATATTCTTTCTTGAACATGTCGACGAATAGAAAGAATAATGAAAGCAGCAACGGACCGAAGATGACTCCCATAAATCCGAACAACGGCAAACCGATAACGACTCCGAATATCGTAATCAGCGGATGGGTATCCGCCATTTTCTTCTGCAGGATGAATCGGATCAGGTTGTCCGACTGAGATATGACTATTCCACCGTATGCGGCGAGTCCGATAGCGTTGAACCAGTCTCCGGTTACGGCAAGATAGGCAGCTACGGGAAACCATATCAAGGCAGTTCCTACCATTGGAATGATGGTGGCGAAGCAGGTCAGGAATCCCAATACCAGGACATTGGGTGCTCCGAAGATAAGATACCCTATCATGGCGACCCCTCCTTGAATAATGGCTAACAGAGGTATGCCGATGGCATTGGAACGTACAATCATATTGATTTCGTGAATTACTTCCTGTGTATTCGCTTCATTGAACGGGAGAATGTCATTCACATAAGCTTCCATCTTTTTCCTCCTATCAGCATAAAGTATAGTACGAATACCATGACAAACAGATTGATGGCAAGGCTGCTGATGCTTTCCATTATGATTTGTCCGATGCGGGGTAGGATGGAGACAATGAATGACAAGGTATCTTTTCCCAGCACATCATAACCCGTTTTTCTTTGATAAACTCTGCCACCTGCTGCATCGGGGCAATGAATGTTTGCGGGTCCAGATTGATGTCCTGAAGTTGGTTTACCAGTAGCCAGATTGTCAGTCCGAGCGGAACCAAAAATACCATAACCGTCTCTGCCGTAATCAGCAATGCGGCAACACTGCGTTTCAGTTTCCACTTTTCTGTCAGGTGCGTCATTTGTGTGCGTACCAAAATATAAATAGTGAGTGCTCCCAGCAATCCTCCCAAAAAAGGAGTGATCTGACGGAAGATGATGATTCCCATAAATAGTATGATGACGATGAGGGAATATTTCCAGTATTGTTCTTTGATGCTCATATTATGTATTTAGATATTCTGCTTTATAAACAAAAGAACAGTGGAAAAAGTTTGAATGTCCGGTATGAGGTTTACGTATGTTGTTTTTAAGGGAGCTCAATATGAAAAACCGTTTTTCCGGCTCTGCTTTCTTTGATAGCCAAATGCCCTTCGTGGCGGCGGATAATTTCTTTGCACAGGCTCAGTCCGATGCCTGTACCTTCTGATTTAGTCGTAAAAAAGGGGATGAATACTTTGTCCATAATTTCGGGAGGAATACCGGGACCATTGTCGGTGATGTCTATGACTATATGTTCGTCTTGTTCTGCTTGCAGGGAAAGCTCTCCATGCGGATGCCCCTCCAATGCCTGCATGGCGTTTTTCAACAGATTGAGAAACACTTGTGACAGTTGCTTTTCGTCTCCTTCGGTCATCATCGGTTCGGGGGAGCACCGGAGTGTAAAGGAGATATTGTTTTCTTGAAAATTGGTTTGAAGCAGTTCCTCCAGATTGTGTAATAAGTCGGATAGGGAAAAGAGACGCTTTTCGGGCTGCGGAAGATAGGACAGATGCCGGAAAGATTCGGTAAATTCCATCAGCCGTTCGCTTTGCGCCTGAATAATGTGAAGCCCGCGGATTCCTTTCTCGCTGATTTCCGGATAGGAAGCCAGTGTCTGAGACAGTGAGATAATGGGAGCGATCGTGTTCATGATCTCATGAGTCAGGACATGACTGAGTTTGCTCCATGATTCACTTTCGTTTTCGTTGAGCCGGTCGTCAATGTCTTGTATGGAAAGCAAGGTGATTGTTTCGTCTTGTAGTTTCATCTGACTTTGGGAGAGGCTGAGTCTTTTTCTGTTCTTCTCATTCTGCAGGATATTTTCCAGTTGGGAATATAGAGTCAGTGATTCGATGTTTAGTAAGGTCAACGCTGTGTTGTTGACGAAGATTATTTTCTTGGAGTTGTTCCAGGCTATGATTCCGTTGGGTACTTTCTCCAGCAGAGACCGGTAGAAATGTTCCTGTTTCTGGTAGTCCATTTTTGTTTGCGCCAATAGGGCGTTGATCCGGTTCAGTGAACGGTTCAGCTGTTGTTGCTCTTCGCTTATTCCTTGCTCGGGGTAGCTGAATGTATTATCTCTGTCCTCGATGGCATCAAAGAAAAGCCGGAGTTTCCGGTTGATGTTATTGAGATAAGTGACTATTCCGCCGATTTGAAACAAGGAGCAGATGATTAGTAACGTACCGATGATGATGCCACGTTGGGAGATGATGAGCCACAGCCCTGTTCCCGAAGTTGCAAGGATGAGCAGGATACGAAGCAATATGGTCCAATAGATATGTCGACTGAATATCATCTTGTTCAGGGTTTGAATCGTTTCAGTTTATTATAGAGAGTTTGTCGGCTGATGCCTAATTGTTCGGCGGCGGCTGTCAGATTTCCATTGTTTTGGAGGATTGCTGTTTCGATGGCTTGCCGTTCTACTTCCTCCAGATTGGGGACGACGCTTGCCGTCTGAGGTTTCCAGCTTTGCTTTACCAGAATATCTTTGGGGCGTATCACGTTGCCTTCGCATAAGATCACCGCTTTTTCGATGGCGTGTTGCAGTTCGCGGATATTGCCCGGCCAGTGATAGGAGCGTAGTTTCTCAATCGTTTGCTCGTGCATCCGTATGTCCGGCCGTTGATATTTGGAAGTAAAACGACGGAGGAAAGTATCTATGAATAATAGGATATCGTCTCCCCGTTCCCTTAAAGGAGGGATTTCCAGATGAATGGTGTTGATACGGTAGAACAAATCTTCCCGAAACAGTCCTTGCTTTACCATTTCCGGAATATCTTTATTGGTAGCAGAGATCAGCCGGATATCAACGGGAATCACTTTGTTACTTCCGATTCGGGTGACATTCCGGTTCTGTAGTACAGTCAATAGTTTGGCTTGCAGTGCAATGGAAAGGTTTCCGATTTCGTCCATAAAGAGGGAACTGCCGTTGGCCGCTTCGAATTTTCCCGGACGACTTTCGTATGCGTCGGTAAACGCTCCGCGTTCGTGTCCGAACAGTTCACTTTCGAAGAGTGATTCACTGATAGCGCCCATATCAATGCCAAGCATTTGACGGGAATTTCGGGGAGATAAACGATGTATCTCTTTGGCTAACATCTCTTTTCCTGTTCCGTTCTCTCCTGTGATCAGGATGTTGGCGTCGGTTTTGGCTACTTTCGTGACCACTTTAATCAACTGGAGCATTGCGGGAGAGTGGCCGATCAACATTTCCGGTTTGCTCGGTTTCTCGGTATCCCCCTGTTTGCCGGTTGCCTTTGAAGCGCTTTTGGCTTTGCTGTTGTTACTTTTATAAGCCTCCTTTATCTTCCGAATCAGAATCTGATTATCCCAAGGTTTGAGTAAAAAATCAGTAGCCCCGTTTTTTAGTGCTTTTACCGCCAATTCAACGTCTCCGTAAGCAGTCAGCATAACCACCGGTAAAGATGGGCGGATTTCGTGGATTTGTTTTAACCAGTACAGTCCTTCATTGCCATTGTTTATGCCGGCAGAGAAATTCATGTCAAGGATAACGACGTCGATAGAGGTGGTAGTCAGTAACGTGGTGATTTGATTGGGATTGGCGGCGGTGCGAACTGTACCGAACTCATTTTCGAGCAGTAACTCCAGTGAAGCTAACACGCTTTTATTATCATCTACTATTAAAATAGTTCCGTTTTCCATATCTAAGATTGGGGGTATCTATCAGGTTGAACCATGCTTTAAGTTTGGGGGTAAAGATATTCGTTTTTGCTTTCCTCTGCAAGCGAGTGTCCAATAATTAGACGTTTTCGGGCATATTTACTGCAAGGCTTACTTAAATGCCCGAAAATTGCTCCCGAAGAATATGAAATAATGGATAACGTCCAAAAGTTGGACGTTGCGGTGTGTAATAATTGGACGGATGCAATGCAAACGTATTGGTCATTTGACTAATAATCAATTACTTAAAAATTGTGGCATCCTATTTGCCTTCTAATCATCGTAACACACAATCGCATATATTATAAAGAATGAAAAACCTTTTCTTTTTGTCCTTATTCTTATTACCGCATTTTGTGCAGGCCCAGTCCGGCATGACTTTGGATGAGTGCATTCGTCTGGCATGGAAGCAGAATCCTTCTGTGCGGAACAGTGTGATAGATATAAAGGAGGCACGGGCAGATTATATGGCTGCTGTCGGTGCTTTTCTTCCCCGTGCAGCGGTTAATGCAGAAACAGGAAAACGCTTTGGGCGTTCTATCGATCCGGATACGAACGGATATACCAACGAAACTTTTGAAGAAGGGACTGTGGGGCTTGATATGACTCTTTCTCTTTTTGAGGGCTTTTCACGCATTCATCAGGTACGCTTCCGGAAGATGAATAAGGAGCGTAGCGAATGGGCATTGAAAATAAGCAGAATGAACTGGCATATCAAGTGACGGATGCTTATTATAAACTGATTCTGGAGAGAAAACTGCTGAATCTTGCTTTAGAACAAAGCCGGTTGAGTGAGCGGTATCTGAAACAAACCGAAGCCTTTGTTGAGTTGGGATTGAAATCCGCTTCCGATTTGCAGGAAGTCAAGGCCCGCAGAGAAGGGGATATCTATCGTTATAAATCTCGTGAGAATACTTGCCGGTTGGCCTTATTGCATCTGGAACAGCTAATGAATTTCCAACCCGGTGATACACTCGTTATTCAGGATACTATTGTGGAAGCGAATCAGTTGCCCTTGCTTTCTGTTCCGTCTACGGAAACACTTTATACCCAATCACTGGAAATACTTCCCGTCATGCGTATGATTGATTTGAAACGAAAGGCTGCCCGTAAAGAGTATGCGATGGCTGGCGGAACTTTTTCTCCTTCTGTCTATGCCCGCTTTACGGTTGGTTCCAATTTTTACAATACAGTTTTTTCTGCCAGACAGTTGCGGGACAATATAGGAAAATATGTCGGCATCGGTATTTCGTTTCCTTTGCTGAGCGGATTGGAACGTCTGACTCATCAACGGAAGCAGAAACTAAACCTGTATCGCTTGAAGAATGAAGAAGAACTGGAAAAGCAGCAGCTATATACCGATATAGAGCAAACACTTCTTTCCCTACATGCCGGATTTAGTGAACATCAACAGGCATTGCAACAGCTTGAAGCAGAAGCTCTCGTACTGAAAGAGTCTGAACGTAAATGGGAGGAAGGGCTCATTTCCGTCTTTCAGCTGATGGAAGCCCGTAACCGTTTTATCTCCGCCAAGGCAGAACTGGTTCGTGTACGCCTGCAAGTGGAAATGATGAGGAAACTGGAGAAATACTATCGGGAGGGGACTTTCCTGTAAAACGGAGTCTGTGCCATCGGATCAATCATTTAATAACAACCCTATTTTGAATATACCTTTATGGATACACCTGTTGAACGCAAACCCGGCATAAATCGCAAACACCTTTATACGATCGGTGGTGTGGCGCTGGGAATCGCTGTCATTTTATATTTTATTTTTAGAGATACGGCTTCCTCCATGACAGTTGAGAAAGATCGTCTCACGATTGCTACCGTCAAGCAAGCGGAGTTCAATGATTATATCCGTGTGATCGGGCAAGTGATGCCCAGCCGGATTATCTATATGGATGCCATAGAAGGCGGTCGTGTGGAAGAACGTCTGAAAGAAGAAGGAGCTATGGTGAAAGCGGGCGATGTGATTCTGCGTCTCAGCAACCCGTTGCTGAATATCGGAATCATGCAGAGTGAGGCAGACCTTGCCTATCAGGAAAATGAATTGCGCAATACCCGCATCAGTATGGAGCAGGAGCGTCTGCAACTGAAACAGGAACGCATAGGCTTGAATAAAGAACTGACATTGAAAAAACGCCGTTATGAACAATACAGACGTTTGGTGGAGGAGCAACTGATTGCCCGCGAGGACTTCCGTCAGGCAGAGGAGGAGTATGAAGCTGCCAAAGAACAACTGGCGGTCATTGACGAACGTATCCGTCAGGACAATATTTTCCGTGAAAGCCAGATCAGCAGTCTGGACGAGAACATACGTAACATGAAACGCAGTCTTACGTTGGTCCGTGAGCGCTTGGAAAACCTGAAGATTAAAGCTCCGATTGACGGACAGGTAGGAAACTTGAACGCGCAGGTCGGGCAGTCCATTTCCGCAGGAGAACATATCGGCCAGATTATTACTCCGGACCTCAAAGTACAGGCACAGATAGACGAGCATTATGTGGAGCGTGTACTTCCCGGACTTCCTGCCGACTTTACCCGTGACGGAGGAACCTATAAACTGGAAGTAACCAAACCTTATCCGGAAGTGAAAGAAGGGCAGTTCCGTACTGACCTGGCTTTCATTTCGGAGCGGCCGGAGAATATACGTGCCGGACAAACTTATCATATCAACCTTCAGTTAGGAGACCCGGCACAAGCGATCCTTGTTCCCCGTGGCGGATTCTTTCAAATTACCGGAGGGCGGTGGATGTATATTGTCGATGAAAGTGGTAAATTTGCCACGCGGCGTCCTGTGAAGATCGGGCGCCAGAATCCACAGTATTATGAGGTGACGGAAGGTTTGTCTTCGGGTGAGAAAGTAATCATATCCGGTTATGAGTTGTTCGGAGACAATGAGAAACTAATACTAAAATAAATAAAAAGAATCACCATGATTAAAACAGAAAAACTGTCTATGCTTTTCACTACGGAAGAGGTGCAGACGAAAGCATTGAACGAAGTCACCTTACACGTAGAACAAGGAGAATTTGTCGCTATAATGGGACCTTCCGGATGCGGCAAGTCAACGTTGCTGAATATTCTGGGCACGTTGGATTCTCCCACTTCCGGCTCTTATTTCTTTGAAGGGAAACAGGTGGATAAAATGAACGAGAACCAGCTGACTGCCCTTCGGAAGAATAATCTGGGCTTTATCTTCCAGAGTTTCAACCTGATTGACGAACTGACGGTATACGAAAATGTGGAACTCCCGCTTGTCTATATGGGGATTAAGACTGCCCAACGCAAAGAGAAAGTGAACAAAGTGCTGGAGAAAGTAAATCTGCTACATCGTGCCAACCATTATCCTCAACAGTTGTCGGGCGGACAACAGCAACGTGTGGCCATCGCCCGTGCGGTAGTGACGGACTGTAAGTTGTTGCTGGCTGACGAACCGACCGGAAATCTGGATTCGGTGAATGGCGTGGAAGTGATGGAGCTGTTGAGCGAACTGAACCGCCAGGGGACTACGATTATCATTGTCACCCACTCTCAAAGGGATGCGACGTATGCGCATCGGATTATCCGGTTGTTGGACGGACAGATTGTATCCGAAAACATCAACCGTCCGTTAGAAAAAAGTACGTCCTCTAAAAACGAAGCTGTATGATAGGAAATTATTGGAATAGTGCCTATCGGAATCTGATGAAGCGGAAGAAGTTCAGCTTCATTAATGTGTTTGGACTGGCGATCGGCATGGCATCGGCGTTACTGATTCTGACGTATGTAACTTTTGAGTTCAGTTTTGACAAGATGCACACGAAATATCCCCATATTTACCGTGTGCAAAGTACATTCCGCGAAGGGGAGGTGCTGACCGATAACTGGGCAAGCAGCTCCTTCGGATACGGTTCGGCAATGAAAGAGAATCTTGCGGGAATTGAAGATTATACCCGAATCGGCTCTCTGCTCCAACCTGAACAGATTGTGAAGTATGGTGAGTTGACACTGCGGGAAAACCAGATAGCTTATGCCGATCCGGGCTTTTTCCGTCTTTTCGATTTCGAGCTTCTGAAAGGTGATAAAAAGACCAGCCTTTCGATGCCGGGACAAGTTGTAATCACCGAGCGCATTGCTCGCAAATATTTCAAAGAGGAAGACCCTATCGGAAAGATTCTTATCTTTACCGGTCCCTATTATAAGATATCGTGTGAAGTGACCGGAGTCATGGAGGAAATGCCTTCCAATTCCCACATACATTATAACTTCCTGATTTCGTATACATCTTTGCCCAAGTTTATACATGAATACTGGTATAAGCACGAAGCATATACGTATGTTCTGCTCGATTCGCCGGAGAGGGAAGCGGAAATAGAAAGAGAGTTTCCCGTCATGGCGGAAAAGTACAAGACGGAGGAAGCGTTGAAAAACAAAACATGGGGAGTCGATTTGGTTCCTCTGGCAGATATACATCTCACTCCGCAATTGGGTTATGAAATGGAGACAAAAGGAAATCGTTCTGCTATGATTGCACTTGTCTTTGCAGCCATTGCCATTCTGGCTATTGCCTGGATAAACTATATCAATCTGACAGTAGCCCGTTCGATGGAGCGTGCCAGGGAAGTCGGAGTGCGTCGGGTAGTGGGTGCTTTCCGCAAGCAGTTGATTCATCAGTTCCTGTTCGAAGCGCTGGTTATGAATCTGATTGCTTTTATATTGGCGGTAGGGCTGATAGAGCTGATTCTTCCGTACTTTAATCAACTGGTGGGACGTACGGTCACTTTCTCCGTTTGGCTGATGGATTATTGGTGGGTGCTGCTGGTTCTTGTTTTTATCGCAGGGATATTCCTTTCCGGATATTATCCGGCATTGGCTTTGCTGAACCGTAAACCGATTACCCTGTTGAAAGGAAAGTTTTTGCATAGCAAGTCCGGAGAACGGACTCGTCAGGTGTTGGTTATCATTCAATATACGGCCTCTATGATACTGCTTTGTGGAACATTGATCGTGTTTGCACAGCTGAATTTTATGCGCAGCCAATCATTAGGGGTGAAAACCGACCAGACATTAGTCATTAAATTTCCCGGACGTACAGACGGTCTGAATGTGAAACTGGAAGCGATGAAGAAAGCGATAATGCGGTTGCCACTGGTGCATAGTGTCGCAGCTTCCGGTGCTGTGCCGGGCGAGGAGGTGGCTACTTTCCTTTCCAATCGCCGTACCAATGACGCTTTGAAGCAGAACCGGCTTTATGAGATGCTGGCCTGCGATCCGGATTATATAGAGGCATATGGTTTGCAAGTGATAGCCGGACGGGGCGTTTTCAGAAGAGTACGGAGACGATGTAGATAAACTGGTGATTAATGAGACGGCCGTACGCAATCTGGGCTTTGCTTCCAATGATGAGGCGATAGGAGAGTTGGTAACAGTAGAATGTACCGATGCTCCGATGCAGATTATCGGAGTGGTCAAAGATTATCATCAGCAGGCGTTGAGTAAGAATTATACTCCTATTATGCTGATTCATAAAGATAAGATAGACTGGTTGCCACAACGCTATATTTCTATCGTAATGACTTCCGGCAATCCCCGCGAACTGGTATCGCAGGTACAGGAAATATGGAATCGGTACTTTGCTGATTCCAGTTTCGATTATTTTTTCCTCGATCAGTTCTTCGACCATCAGTATCGTCAGGATGAAGTATTCGGGGTGATGATAGGTTCTTTCACCGGATTAGCGATATTCATATCCTGTCTGGGACTTTGGGTATTGGTGATGTTTTCCTGTTCCACCCGTACGAAAGAGATGGGTATACGTAAAGTCTTGGGAGCTTCCCGCTGGAATCTTTTCTATCAGTTGGTCAAAGGATTTTTCCTGCTGATTCTGATAGCGGTTGTGATTGCTCTTCCGGTAGCCTGGTTCAGTATGAACGCCTGGTTGAGTCATTATGCTTTCCGGACGGATTTAGAAGCCTGGTTCTTTATTGTGCCCGTATTGTTGATGTTGTTCATTTCCTTCGTGACGGTGGCCTTTCAGACAATGAAAATAATAATGAGCAAACCTGCTCGTTCGTTAAGATATGAATAGTTTTTAGATCACTCCTTCGGGTATTCGTTAATATCCGGAGGAATTATGTTAAATGTTAACGAGTCTGCTACTTCTATTAAACCATGTTATAAGATGCTCCGCTTTGCTCCGGAAATTTGGAGATATGCAGAAAGTCCGTATCTTTGTAGTGTGTTTTTCATAGTATTAGATTTAAGGTTAACAAAAGATTGGCTGTCTGGGATAGATAGCCTTTTTTTATGCCCTTTTTTTCGTATATTTGAGGGACATAAAACCAGAATGAATATTATGAGAACAATCTTGTTAATTCTGTTACTTTCTGTTGCGGCAATATCGTCATTTGCCCAGACAAATACTTATCGGGAATGTACAAGTCAGAATTTTAAAATAATCTCATATACACGGGAGCTTTCTCCCCAAGGATGCCAGCAATCTCCGATATATGTGAAGCCCAAGCGTTCATAATACGAAGTATGACTGGTGCTTAAATATAATTTCGAGAATCCGAATTTCAGTGTATCCTTCTTGGCTTGTTCTATTAAAAGATTGGCGTAATGATTTCCCCTATACTTTTCTTCAATGAATAAGGCAACTAACCAAGGATATAAATCCGCGCGAGAGTTAAAATCGTTGCTGGTAAGTCCCGCACATCCTATTATTTCATCACCATTCATTAAAAGGTACCATTGAGGAATGGGATTTTCGGCATTCAGAGAATGTCTGAAACAATTGTCATACACCATTTTCGTGTTTTCGTTACCCCACTTGCTTTGGAAATAGGCGATAGCTCTTTCCAGATACTGAGGTGAGTCTCTGAGTGAAACTAGATTCATACGTTTATTGTATTGTTTATATTTAATATTGCCAAAGTTATAAAAGTATTTTTGAAAACCAATAGGTTGCCTGTTTTATCTGACTAATTCTGTATATTTGCAAGTATGTCCTGCTTATTAAATAACATCATAATATATATATGGAGAATAAAGAATTGCGTGAAAGAATGCTTTCGGGAAAAATGTATAATGACTTGTCTGTAGAACTGGTTCAAAGAAGAGAACAGGCTGTTTTCCTGACCAATGATTATAATTCCACTTATGGAAAGCCTAAAGAAGTTCGGGAGGCATTGTTACGTAAACTATTGAGGTGTATTGGCAGTAGTGTTCATTTTGAACCGAATTTCCGGTGTGAGTTTGGATTCAATATCAGTATTGGCAATAATTTCTTCGCCAATTTTGATTGCATCATGTTGGACGGAAATCTCATTACGATAGGCGACAATGTATTATTAGGGCCCCGTGTCGGTTTATATACGGCCAATCATGCGCTCGATCCGCAGGAACGTCTTATGGGCGGGTGCTATGCCCATCCGATTGTCATTGAAGATAATGTATGGGTAGGTGCCGGCGTTCATATAATGGGTGGTGTCACTGTCGGGAGAAATTCAGTAATCGGTGCGGGCAGTGTGGTGACAAAGAGCATTCCGGAGAATGTAATTGCCGCAGGTGTTCCCTGTAAAGTTATTCGGGAAATAACCGATGAAGACAAGACCGGTTTTCTGCCTTAGTGTTTTACGGATGAACTAGCTCGCTACTTACTGAAATTTAAGGATCGTTTCACAATCCTTTGTCCCGCAATATGCGAAAGATTATTCGTCTGACAGTTGTTGAACTTTCGTCTGACAGTTGTTAGACGAAAAAGAAACAGCTGTCAGACGAAAGTTCAACAACTGTCAGATGAATACTTTTATGTAATTTCAATGCTAGAGTTTAGCAAAGTCGTCCATAAGTTTCCTTGATTTTGTCCTAACTATATTCCTTTTGTTTATTGCTGATTACCATAATTTGCAATCTATCCATTCCAGTTTATCGAATAGCCATAATTCAAAAAAGAACAAGATAAATGGGAGGATAATGATGAAGGTCATAGTCACTCCACTACTTTTCGAGTGTCGGTAATGATTGATAATAGCTTTTTTTCTGTCTTTACGGTAACGGAAAAATATGAAAATGTAAGGCAATAAAAGAATCAGTACTTGATAAAATATGACCGCATTGTCTCCAAAGTGATGGGTTACACTCGTGAATCCAAATGCCGGAAAAGCTACGATCATTATCCAATACTCCAGTAAAATGAATGCACCGGAGCATCTGAAGGCTTTCTTGCTCCATTGTTCACCCTTAAAATACAGATAATCGAAGAAATAATATCTGTATTTGGGAGGATGTAATCTTTGTTTTACGCGTTCGAAATAATTATCTGTTTTATTCGTACCTTTTTTCATTTAATTGATTAATAGGAATTACATATTACAACTTACTCGACGTATTTAGTAAGTCTCTCTGTTTAAAAAAGAATTGAGCCATTTTTGAGAGAATTCTTCTTGCTCACGAGTATTCGGAAATTCTTGAATCTCTGCATAATCAAATATCGTTGCGATATCTTTTTTTAATGCAGGTTTTCCAAGAGTCAGGATATATACCTTATTGGAGACACTCATCATTCCCGATTGATGAGCATTTATTATTATGGGGTGTATACCTTATTTATATCATACTTTTCCATACATTTGTTTGTTTTGGATCACTGATAATGGCTAAGCGGGGAACGCTATAAGCGTTATCCTGCTTCGTTAGTAATTTTTTTCTGTTGTGAATTATTAAGACGTTGAACTAACATCTTCTTGAACTCTGTACAATTACATTCATTTATAAGTTCTCTATATTCAAGAGATTTTATTTCTGAATACACAGACTCTATTAAATGTAGTAATGTCCATTCTATCCCATATAAAGCAGTCGGCGGAAAGAGCTTGATTAAAATATGTGCTTCATCCAAAGTGACAGGTTTAACTATCTTGCCTAATAAGTCTGCATATTCATCAACTAATGCAGCCGTTATTCGTTCATCTGCTTCATCGGGCATTGCACCCATTAAAGCTAATTGTTCAACTTCTTTTCTCATAACAATGTTGTTACTAATGAATAAATAATCACACTCGACGAGTAGAGGTTATTTCAGTAACCGATACTATAAGGCGAGGTTACTGAATTCTATTTTCTAATTCGATATATGCTACTGACAAAGTTATGAAACTATTAATGAAAAACAATCTAGCGTCCATTTTATTTTATTTACATGACAGACATTGTGATAATATGTATATATTAGCCATTCACTGAAAAAATGACCTTTTCTTAAAAAGAGGATATTTACACAGGCACTAAAGACCGTAATTACATATCACTTATCAAGGAGAATAGAATATCTCCGTCATTTGTAAATACGAAATTCTATCTTTATGTAATTGGAAGTGTTCTTAGAGTAAAATGGTAACCATTTCCTATTAATACTTATCATTTAGATGGATTAATTAAGGAAGGTACTCCGTTCTGTCATTTTCTATTTTATCGGTATTTATGATGAACTAGAGCAAAAACGAGCAAAAACAGCCTTTTTATAACTTCCTCACTGATGAAAAACAAGTTCATTAGTAAGGGACGGAGCGTTGGTTTTAAAGGAACACCCGTTCCTTTAAAACCAAAGAGTACTGAATGACTAAAAAAAGATGCATATTTCACGCAGTATTATGCAGGATGAACCCGTATTCCTGCATATTATTGCACTAATTTATGCAGGATATGCTGTCGTTCATGACTTTTTGAGCAAATTCCTATTGATATAATATTAAATTTGGAACATTTAGACTGAAAGGACATTTATCTTACCAATTCCACATCTTGTCTACAAATGAGGCGTGTTCGTCTCATTTGAAAAACCGGCAATGCAGTATCCCTTATCTTCGTGTCGAAATAAAAAACAGAATAAGTCATGAAGATGAATAAAACTATGTTGTTAGGGGAAGTAGCAAACCGTTCGGGGATTCCGGCAGATGAATGCGGAGTAGTACTTAAAACTTTTGAAAGAGTCCTTTGCGAAGAACTCACACGGAAACTGTATCGTTATGGAGGATGGATATTGCTGTTGATCGGTTTGTTTGTATCAGCCTTTGCTTTCGGGCAAACATCGGAGCGGAAAGGGCGTCCGGTCCAGACCATTCGTGGGATGGTTGTTGACGGAGATTCCAAATATCCTATACCGTATGCGACAGTAAGATTGTCAGATAAAGAGGGGATGGGGGCGACAACCGACAGCCTGGGACGTTTCACCATTCCGCAGGTTCCCGTCGGGAGACATACGGTAGAGGCAGCGTTCATGGGATATGAACCCGGCATTTTCAGAGAAATACTGGTGACTTCCGCCAAAGAAGTCTATTTGGAAATACCTTTGAAAGAAAGCGTCAACGAACTAAGTGAAGTAGTGGTCCGTGCGCGGACGAACAAAGAAGAAGCGATGAATAAGATGGCAACTACCGGAGCACGTATGCTGAGCGTGGAGGAAGCGAGCCGTTATGCAGGCGGATTCGACGACCCTGCACGTCTGGTTTCCGCTTTTGCCGGAGTGGCGCCCAGCGTCTCTTCGAATGGCATTTCGATTCATGGCAATGCACCCCATCTGTTGCAATGGAGGCTGGAGGATGTAGAAATCCCGAACCCGAATCACTTTGCGGATATTGCCACATTGGGTGGAGGAATCCTTTCTTCCCTTAGCTCACAGGTACTCGGAAATTCCGATTTCTTCACCGGAGCTTTTCCGGCTGAATATGGAAATGCAGTGTCCGGCGTGTTCGACATGAAGCTGCGCAACGGTAACAATCAAAAGAACGAAAACACGATCCAAGTGGGAATCATGGGAATTGACGTTGCTTCCGAAGGTCCTTTGAGCAAGAAGCATAAAGCCTCGTATATCTTCAATTATCGTTACTCTACCACAGGACTACTGAATCTTGACGGCGGAACGATGGACTATCAGGACCTGAACTTCAAACTAAACTTTCCCACAAAGATGGCCGGGACTTTCTCGGTATGGGGAACCAGCCTGATTGACAAATTTAAGAGTGACATGGAGAGGAATCCTGAGAAATGGGAATATCTGGGCGACCGCAGCGAATCACGTGACAAGCAGTATATGGCCGCTGGAGGTATCAGTCACCGTTACTTTTTCAATAGTGACGCATCACTGAAAACAACCGTTGCCGCTACCTACTCGCAGTTGGACGGAGGCGCTTCCATGTTCAATCATGCGTTGGAATCGACTCCTTATATGGACCTTGAATCAAGGCATACCAACCTGATACTGACCAGCACCTTCAACCGTAAATTCAGCAACCGCTTTACCAATAAGACAGGATTCACTTATACTGCCATGTTTTATGACATGAACCTTGCCATAGCTCCATACGAAGCTCAGCCGCTGGAAACGGTATCGAAGGGAGATGGTAATACGAGTCTGATTTCTGCTTACAATAGTTCTTCTGTCGGACTGAGCGACCGTTGGACTCTCAACGCCGGTATCTACGGACAATACCTGACGCTGAATAATAAATGGTCTGTCGAACCCCGTGCCGGACTGAAATGGCAGGCTACCCCGAAAGCGACCTTTGCTTTAGCTTACGGCATATACAGCCGGATGGAGAAAATGGACGTCTACTTTGTGAAAACGAAGAGTACGGGAAATCAGTCCGTCAACAAGAACCTCGACTTCACCAAGGCGCAGCACATCATGCTGTCTTTCGGCTACAAGATTTCGGACCGCATGAATCTGAAAATAGAACCTTATGTACAGTTCCTGCACGATGTACCGGTAATGGCGGATAGTTCCTATTCCGTACTCAACCGCTCCGACTTTTATGTAGAAGATGCGCTTGTCAACAAAGGAAGAGGCCGGAATATCGGGATTGACATAACCCTCGAACGCTTCCTGGAAAAAGGACTTTATTACATGATCTCCGGTTCGTTGTTCGACTCCCGTTACCGTGGCGGAGACGGTGTATGGTACAACACGAAGTTCAACCGCAACTATGTCATCAACGGACTGATCGGCAAAGAATGGATGCTGGGACGCAACAAACAGAATATTCTTAGCATCAACCTGAAACTGACCTTGCAGGGCGGCGACCGCTATTCTCCGATTGACATGGAAGCAACCATGAAGCATCCGGACAAGGAAGTGCAGTATGACGAAAGGAAGGCATTCTCCAAACAGTATTCGCCCATGTTTATCGGCAATTATACCGTCAGCTACCGCATCAACAAGAAAAAAGTATCTCATGAATTTGCTGTGAAGGGCCTGAACTTTATGGGCACGAAAGAGCACTACGGACATGAGTATAACGTGAAAACCGGAAAGATAGACGCAACCGACGGCTCTACCGTTCTGACTAATGTGAGTTATAAGCTTGAATTTTAGATATCCGGTATAGAGACCTTAACGGAAAATGTTTTATCTTCGTACCCAATGAAGCATATGGCAACTGAAACAACTGCAGCAGGCAACGAATCGGCCTTTTTATATAGATTGCTCGTAAGTCCGGCATTCCGATGGATGCGGTATCTGATACTTGTCATGGTGTTGGGTACTATCTCCTTCAATCAGGTATTCATCATTTTTATGGACTATCGGGATATACTGGGCGTATGGATTTATGTGTTCACGTTTATATATATGCTCACATACGTTGGCGTTATTTGTCTGAACCTTTTCTGGTTATTCCCGAAATATTTGTTGAAAAGGCATTATATGACCTATCTGTCGGTGCTGTCTGTGGCAATGGTCATTGCACTGCTGATACAGATGGTCATAGAATACCTTGCTTACTCCCATTGGCCGCAGCTTCATGCGCGGGGATCGTATTTCTCGGTTCCCATGCTGATGGACTACATTTCTTCTTTTATGCTGTCAACGCTTTGCATGATAGGAGGAACGATGACTTTGCTTCTGAAAGAATGGATGATTGAGAATCAGCGTGTTTCACAGATGGAAAAGGCGCACGTACTGTCCGAAGTGGAACAGCTCAAAGAGCAGGTCAGCCCCGAACTTCTTTTCAAAACGTTGCATCATTCGGGTGAACTGACATTGACCGAGCCGGAAAAGGCTTCGAAGATGTTGATGAAGCTGAGCCAGTTGCTGCGCTATCAGTTATATGATTGCAGCCGGCAAAAAGTATTGCTCAGCAGTGAAATCGTCTTCCTTACCAACTATCTGACATTGGAGCAAAGCTCCCTTCCGCAATTCCGCTATCAGTTTACTTCGGAAGGGGAGGTAAACAGGGTGCTGGTTCCTCCTCTGCTCTTCATTCCTTTTGTGCAGCATATCATGGAGTTGACGCACGAACAGCAGATATCGATTCCTGTCTCTTTGGACATCCATCTGAAAGCGGAGAAGGGTACGATTGTATTCACTTGTATGTGTCCGCAACTTAATCTCTCCGTAAACAGGGGACTGGAACGGATCAGACAAAGGCTGGACTTATTGTATGGCGACCGCTACGGACTATCTTTTACCATGGAATGTATAAGACTGGAACTGAATGGAGGGGAATAATGAGAATAAGTACAAACGATAAAAATACGCTCGACAGGAATCCCGGTGACGGAACCATGAACAGCAGCAGTGTCACCGCTTTTCTGCTGAGTCCTCATTGCAGGATATACAGACATATCCTCTTGCAGGTGGCTGTTCTGCTGATTACAATCAATGTTTTTTGGTACGAGCCTTTGCAGGTGGTCTCTCTCTTGAAACGCTTTGGAGGCTGTCTGGTCTATTTCTTGTCTATGAATGCGGTGATATATACCAATCTGTATGTCCTGGTTCCTTCTTTTCTGCTAAAGAACCGTTTGGGTGGTTATGTTCTGGCTGCGATAGTTACCAACTTAGTGGTCATTTTCTTCCTTTCAGTTACGCAGGGAATGCTTTTTGAAGTTATTTTGCCTGTCAGGAATCCCGATGGATTTGCCACTTTCATCAACACCTTTTCGGGGATACTCACTATGGGCTTTGTCACCGCAGGTTCGGCAGCTATTTCATTGTTCACTCATTGGCTGCGTTATAATCTGCGCATTGATCAGCTGGAATCTACCACTTTGCAATCGGAACTGAAGTTCCTTAAGAGTCAGATTAACCCGCACTTTCTGTTCAATATGCTGAATAACGCCAATGTACTGATAAAGCGGAATCCGGAAGAGGCTTCCAAAGTTCTTTTCAAACTGGAAGATTTGCTGCGGTATCAGATTAATGACAGTTCGCGCGAAAGGGTTGCTTTAGCCTCGGATATCCGTTTTCTGAACGACTATCTGAATCTGGAAAAGATACGCCGGGATCATTTTCAGTTTACAATGGAGCAGGAAGGGGACATTGACTCCATCTGGATTCAGCCGTTATTGTTTATCCCGTTTGTGGAGAATGCGGTAAAGCATAGTTTTGATAGCGAGCATCCTTCGTATGTACATCTTTCTTTTAAGATAGAAGAGAATCGGTTGGAGTTCCGTTGTGAAAATACGATGCCGGCGGTTGCTGTCAGCAACAAGGTAGGAGGAATCGGACTTGCGAATATTCAGCGTAGATTAGGATTGTTATATCCCGACCGTTATGAATTGGAGCAGATAGAGAATGAAAATCGGTATATGGTAACTTTATGTATAACGTTATGAATTGTATTATTGTAGACGATGAACCATTGGCACGGGAGGCTATGAAATTGCTGATAGAGGAGGCGGAATGTCTTCAGCTGGTGGGAAGTTTTAACAGTGCCGCCACGGCTTCCGACTTTATGGAGCAGCACGTAGTAGACCTTGTCTTTCTGGATATTCAAATGCCCGGCATTACGGGAATTGAGTTTGCCCGTACCATTTCCAAACGGACATTGGTAATCTTTACCACTGCCTATACGGAGTATGCACTGGATAGCTACGAAGTGGACGCAATTGATTATCTGATAAAGCCGGTGGAGGCGGAGCGCTTTCAGAAGGCGGTTGAGAAGGCGCAGTCTTATCATTCTTTATTATTACAGGAAGAAAAGGAAGCCATTGAGACGATTGTGGCTGCCGAGTATTTCTTTGTAAAGGCGGAACGCAGATACTTCAAGGTCAACTTCTCTGATATCCTTTTTGTAGAAGGCTTGAAAGATTATGTAATTCTACAGTTGGGCGAACAACGCATCATCACCCGTATGAGTCTGAAAGCGGTCTTTGACTTGTTGCCGAAGGACTCTTTTTTACGGGTCAATAAATCGTATATAGTCAATACAGCCCATATCGATTCGTTCGACAATAATGATATATTTATCAAGTCGTATGAGATTGCTATCGGGAATAGTTATCGGGATGACTTCTTTGAAGGATTCGTGATGAAACAACAAAGATGGTGACAGGTCTTGCGATGTTTTTTATGTCATATATATCCGTTAGTCTTTAATCTGATGCAATATTGGTAGATAAAGGAAAGTTTATAAAAGAATCTGCCCTCTGTCAGTCATTAGAATGCTGATAGAGGGTAGTTGCATATCAAGAAAAAATCGAAATTAGTTTATTTAGCTTCGTTATTCTGTTTCAAAAGAAATTCGTCGATTGCTTTCTTCAACTGGTCTTTGGGCAAAGCCCCTTGCGTGATTCTCGGTTCTTCTTTCATCGGAATCAGTAACAGGGTGGGGATACTGCGGATACCGAAGGCGGCAGCCAGTTCCTTTTCTTGGTCCACATCAATCTGATAGATGTCTACCTTACCACTGTATTCTTTGCTCAGTTCTTCCAAAACAGGATGCAGCGCTTTACACGGTCCGCACCATGTTGCATAGAAATCGACGATTGCCGGACGTTTGCCTTCAAATTTCCAATCATTCGGATTGGCTTCAAAATCATATACCTTCTTTAAAAACTCTGCTTTATTTAATGATACTACTTCCATTTTATTGTCCTCCTTTGTTGGTTCATTACTCTTTTTATTTTCTCCGCCATTTCCCGCACAGGCTGTGGTGGCCAGTACGATAGCGAAGGCGCTCATAATGCTTTTAATCAGTTTCATAAATCTTTTCGGTTTATTTGTTTTCTATGTTGCAAAGGTAAGGCGAAATAGCTTCCCGTGAAATAGCGATTTGACTGAAACACTTGGCAAAATTTCCCATCACTGCTCCTTTAACGCTAAAAAATGTCTTTTTATCTTTGGAAGTAATAAAAATATGCGCTACTTTTGTCGCGATAAAATGAGTATTCACCCTTTAAAATGATGGAAAGGGTATTAATTATGTTGGAGCTATAATATTTTCAAATTAGGACTAAGTTGTCTCGTCGGGAAGGCGGGGCTTTGCGACATTTTGTTTTTTACGTTTACCGCAACTCTGCTGCTGGCGGTAATAGTTGATTAGTCCTGCAATCACATTTTTATTTTTCAAATTATTCACTTCAATGCTGTGGATGGATGTTTTGTATCCGTATCCGAAGCATTGGCATACCGTGTATAACCTTACTTTCCGCTGTTGAGGCGGACGGGGTGTGGTATGCGAACAGAAAAAAAGTATGGGAATACGATTAAAAGATTTAAGTAAACTGGGATATCGGGATAATGTAGCCCGTAGTCTGGTAGTAGACATTGTAGGCAAATATAGCAAACATGACACGAAGGAACAGATTGCAATGACTTTGAGCAATATACTCGAACATCCCGAATCTTATAAAAACAATGAAATATGGAGTAAGCTGGCGGAACGCCTGTCGCCTACTATACTTGCGAAAGAGTTCGTAGCTTACGACTTACGGGAAGATCCGTTGATGTATAAAACCTATGGAGGTAAGTTTATCGAGACTCTTGCCAAACAACAGATGAATTTGGCTATGCGCCTGCCTGTAACGGTCGGCGGAGCGTTGATGCCCGATGCGCACGCCGGTTATGGATTGCCTATCGGTGGGGTACTGGCTACTGATAATGCCGTGATACCGTATGCTGTCGGGGTTGATATCGGTTGCCGGATGAGTCTGACGGTATTTGATGCGAAAGCAGACTTCCTGAAACGATATTCTTATCAGATAAAGGAGGCTTTGAAAGACTTTACACATTTCGGAATGGATGGCGGCCTGGGCTTTGAACAGGAGCATGAAGTGCTGGATCGGGAAGAATTTCGGTCGACTCCTTTATTAAAGGATTTGCAAGGAAAGGCCGTGCGGCAACTCGGAAGCTCCGGAGGTGGGAATCACTTTGTGGAGTTCGGTGAAATTGCTTTGCAGGCGAATAATGTGCTGAATCTTCCAGAAGGGAGTTATGTTGCTTTGTTGTCACATTCCGGTTCACGTGGCTTGGGTGCTGCTATTGCCAAACATTACAGTCTGTTGGCCCGTGAAGTCTGCAAACTTCCTCGGGAGGCGCAGCATTTTGCATGGCTGAGTCTGGACTCCGAAGAAGGGCAGGAGTACTGGATGAGTATGAATCTGGCAGGAGACTATGCCCGTGCCTGTCACGAGCGTATTCACTTGAATCTGTCTAAAGCATTGGGACTGAAACCTGTTGCGAATGTCAACAACCATCACAACTTTGCGTGGAAAGAGGAGATAGCTCCGGGACGTATGGCGATTGTGCATCGCAAAGGGGCAACTCCTGCACAAAAGGGACAGGCGGGGCTGATTCCCGGAAGTATGGCTACGGCAGATTATCTGGTTTGTGGCAAAGGGGTGGAAGAATCCTTGTGCTCTGCTTCTCACGGAGCCGGAAGAGCGATGTCCCGTCAGAAAGCAAAGGAGAGTTTCACTCAGTCGGCTTTGAAAAAGATGCTGTCGCAGGCAGACGTGACATTGATAGGCGGAAGTATCGAGGAAATGCCTCTGGCATATAAAGACATCGACCGCGTGATGTACACGCAGGAGACTTTGGTGGAAGTGCAGGGTAGATTTATGCCTCGCATCGTACGAATGAATAAAGAATAAGGCGATGAAGGAGAAAGTCTATTTACAGATAACTTCCGGCAGGGGACCTGCAGAATGTTGCCGGGTGGTGGCATTGGTACTCGAAAGAATAGTAAGACAGGCGCAGGCAAGCGGACTGAAAGTGGAAATGATAGAACGTGAAGTGGGACCGGTCAACCGGACACTGCTTTCGGCTACCATTGCTCTTCAAGGCACAGCGAGCGGAGAACTGGCGGATGAATGGGAGGGAACGGTGCAATGGATTGCCCAAAGCCCGTATCGCATTTATCACAAGCGGAAAAACTGGTTTGTCGGTGTGCATTCGTTTGTGTTGTCGGAGAGTCAGGAGGCTACGGAAAGAGATTTCCGCTATGAAACCTTACGGGCTTCCGGTCCGGGCGGGCAGCATGTCAACAAGACAGAGTCCGCGGTCCGTGCCGTTCACATCCCGTCCGGGATGAGTGTGGTAGCTTCCGACCAACGTTCGCAATGGCAGAACAAGAAGCTGGCAACGGAACGCCTGTTGGTGAAACTTTCGTCATGGACGATGGAACAAGCGATGATTCAGGCACAGGAAAACTGGAGTAATCATAATCATCTTCAACGGGGGAATCCCGTGAAGGTGATTCGGGAACCGTTGATTTAAGTATCAGGGATGAAAAACATGGGGATGTGTCTGCAGTGAAGACACACCCTCATCGTTTTATCACCATTCGCCGATGGTTCCTTCTACTTTGTCTAATGCGTGAGGCACTAATTCATAAGCCAATACATACTGGTCGGGGATTCCCGGACAGGTAATCCCGAATCTGCTACTGGACTGATATCCGAACCGGCTGTAATAATTGGGGTCACCCGTAAGGAAAACAGCTTGATAACCCATCTCGGCAGCCAGTCTCAACCCTTCTTTCATAAGAGCAGAGCCAACTCCCAGATCTCTATACTCTAATAGTACGGATAATGGAGCTACCAATAATGCTGTATATCGTTCGCCATTGCTTTGTAAAACCGGAGTTTGGGTCATCATTATATGACCGATCAGCTTTCCGTCCGTTTCGGCAACCATCGAAAGCTCCGGAATGAAATTCTTCCCTTCCCGCAGTTTTACTGCGAAATCCTGTTCGTCTCCGTCCTTCACTTTTGCTGTTTCAAAAGCGGTTTTGATAAGTTGGTATACCTCGTCAAGGTCTTCCTTTGTTTCTTGTCTGATTTTAAAATTCTTCATGGAATAAAAGTGTTTCGGCAAAGATATACTTTTCGGATGATTAACTGAAAATATAAACGATAATTCCGGTAATCACCACATAAGCCAATGCGTACGGGATGGCAGCTTTCAGTATTTCCCCTTCCTTTCCCTGCTGGTTTCCGGCAGAAGTCGCAATGGCGATACTTTGCGGAGAAATAATCTTACCGCCTGTCGCACCTACCGTATTTGCTGCTGACAGCCAATCCGGACTGACATGAATCTGTCCTGCCACACTTGCCTGTAACTTTCCGAAAAGGATGTTGGAGGAGGTATCACTTCCTGTAATAAATGTCCCCAGGCAGCCGATGACCGGAGCAAACAGCGGATACAAGCTTCCGGTAGCAGTAGCCAGTGCCGTAGCGATGACAGCAATCATTCCCGAAGTATCCATAATGGTAGATAACCCCACGAGACAGATCACGGTAATAAAGGTTTTCTTTAATTGCTTCACCGTATTCCAAAGAACGATAAACAGCTCTTTGACTTTGGCACCTTGTATCAACCCACCGATAAAAGTGCCGAGGAAGAGTAGTACACCTGCATGAGTCAGCCACGAGATCGTATAGTTCACAGTAGATGCATTGACGGGCAGACTGATTCTTGTAATCCAGTTATTCTCCAATGTACTTCTCAAACTCGGGAAAAGCGGACTGGTGAGGATGATCAGGAACAAAATCAGTAAATAGATGCTCCACGCATTCAGTATATCTTTGGTTTTCAGCGTACTTTTCCGAGCCTTTTCTTCTTTCGATGCGGTCAGTTTTCCATAGAGAACGATGACAATGATAGAAAGAATACTTCCGATAATGGCAGGCGATTCTGCCCCCATATATCTGGCAGCCAGATATTGTCCGACCAAAGAAACACCTCCGACCAGCAGGGCCAGAAATATATTCTTCGGGAGCGCTTTCAGTTTAGGATTGGTGAGGAAAAGCAAAACCAGCGGAATCAGAAACATGAGTACCGATAATTGCAATACAACGTTCGTGCTGAGTTGTAGCACATCCAGATTCGTTTCCTTTGCCAATACCAATACCGGAGTTCCGATAGCACCGAAAGCCGTAGCGACACTGTTGGCTATCAGACTGACAGTCGCCGAAAATATCGGCTTGAATCCCAGACTGATAAGAATCGCCGCCGGAATAGCAACCGCCGTTCCGAATCCTGCCATCGCTTCCAGTAATCCTCCGAATCCCCAAGTCAGCAGCAATACCTGAATACTTTTATCCGTAGAGATGGAAGCGAACTGTTGTTTGATAATCTCCATCTTTTCCGTTTTCAGTAATACGTTATAACTGAAAATAGCCATCAGAATGATGATTAAAATAGGAGAGACCGCTTTCAGCGCTCCATATAAAAAGGAATAAAACAGATTGTCTACAGAAAAGGCAAAACCGAAAAGAGCGATCAGCATGGTTACAATCAACGAGATAATACTGCTCTTGTCGCCGGACATCTTGAAAAACGCCATCAATACAATTAATAGCAATACCGGAATAATAGCAAGGATTAGTGTCATAATTCTAAATTTTAAATAGTCAACTTTTGGTGAATACTTAATATAACAAAACAAAAGGTAGTTTTGATGGATATGTGACTCTAATTTTATCCAACTTCTTTTTGTGAATGTGTCAAAAATATATTTAGGCACGGATTTCACAGATTAACACGGTTTTAAGAGTTAGGTAACCCCAAACCGTGAAATCCGTGTAATCCGTGCCTGAAAAATCGTTTTAAGTGACTTCCGTCCCTTCTGCTATTACTTGCTCATTTTCATATTCATGATCTGTTGCAACTGTTTCAAGTTTGCCTGAGCAGCTTCATTTCCTAATTTGGCAGCTTGTTCAAAGGCTGCTGTAGCACGTTGAATATCTCCGTTTAAGAAGTTATACACGCCTGTATTATTCAGAAATTCGGCAGTGGTATGATCCGCTTTTTCCATATATTTCAGTGCGGTATTGATATCCTTCTGTGACAGGGCGACAGCCGCTGCATTCAGATTGGCTACGGCATCGGCCGGATACATACGTACGGCAATATCAAATACATCAACAAAGTCCTTGCTGCCTTTCGGATAACTATTGGCTACCTGATACATCTCGTTCAGACTCAGATATTTCGGATTCTCACGGATGATGATACGTCCTTGTTCCACATCGAAGTTGACCACTGTGTAGTCGATTTTGCAGTTTACTTTACGCAGTCCCGGATAAATCTCTTTCAGCATAGTGCGATAAGGAGCGCCGCCGCCGACTTTCATGATTTCCTGTTTACGTTTCACGTCATTCGTTGTATTTTTGATGATATTCAGGAAGGTTTCCTTATCCTTCATCGAAGAGGATTCGAGAGCTTTCACCAGTCCGTCCCAGTTCTCTCCACCGAAAGTCACTTTATACAGTTTGGCAGATGCCTTTTCGTTCTTGACCAGATAATCTTTTAGAGCTTCCGCACGTTTTTTTAGAGAGTTGCTCGTTGAAAGCCAGCGGCCCTTCGGGAGAAGCGAATCCTTCGATGCTGATGCTTTGTACGGTCAGATTTTTGTCATTCTGAATTTTATCAAACATAGAATGAATATTCACCAGTTCGGAGTGATTGTTCATGAAGTCGGTAAGGATGACAGACTTGTTGACGGGGAAGTCCAGATGAGCTTCGTATTGCTCACTGCGGTTTTTCACCACTTCCACCGTAGGCTGGATGTAGGCTACGATAGGAGACATGGCACTCAGTCGTTTGGCTTCGGTAGATACATCGTTCGTTATCAGTTCCTGCGCGTTCATTTCCTGATAGTTGCCGCATCCGCACAGGTTCTCTACCAGTTGCAGGGATGCGTTTGCCATCCATGGCTGATAAGGAATGACCTGCGTATAATTAAACGTTTCTCTTTTATTATAAGGTACGATGATAGCCGTGGGTTCCTGTTTGCTGATCGCCAGTCCACGTAGATAGGCTTTCTCGCGTCTTTTGCCGTTGACGATAATCTCCTGTAGCGGGACATTATGTTGTCCGTCCGTCAGCAGAGGGATCAGGCTGAGGCTGCGTGCCGAGCCGATGGTCAGGTTTGCCATGTCGACCGTCATGCCGATATAAAGCGAGTTTCCTTGTTGCCATAAGGATACATTCGAGAGCGTGAGCGCATCATTCAGAAATTTCTGTGCATGAGCCGGAAGTATGGTGGCTGCAAGAGCTATAAATAGATAGATAAGTTTTCTTTTCATCATTGTAAGTTTTAGAAAGTTCGATTATTTGATGACATAAATGAAGCTGAGCCCGATTTTGGTCGGGCCGAAATAGTTGCGGGTGTTGTGCCCGAGTTTTTCGCCTCCGTCACCGCGGGCATATTTATCATATTTCAGACGGGCGTAACCGACTCCGATGGTTGCTTCCATGCTCCAGCGTTTGCTGATGATCCACTGGTATCCGTAAGAGATGCCGGCTCCGTACAGACTGCCGTCATAGCGGTCGTGCCCCATTCCGAATATATTCAGGTTGCTGACATTCATTTCTCCGTAGTGTCCGTGCAGACCGAAGAAACTTCCGTTGAAACGTTCGCAGAGCCAGTAGCGCAATTCCGGTTGTACGAGCCAGTGCTTGATCTGGCGGTCGTCGCCAAACTTCCACGGATTGTAGTTGCCGGATACATCGAGGGTGATTTTCTTTGCCAGTCCGACTTCGAATCCCAGGTTGGGAGTGCTCGTAGCCCAGTAGAGGGCATTGGTCTTGATGGCGAATTTGGGTAGATAGGTTTCATTCCGTTGTACTTGCGCATACACGCTTGTACCCAATACGAGCAGGAAACCGGCTGCTAATAAAAGTTTAATTGTTCTCATTTTTGTTAGGGTCTAGGTTTTATTAAAATGATATGCGATAAACACATGATTGTGTGACTTTGTTGTGTAAACCCGTAGAAAAGATTCCCAGCCCGTATCCGCCATAAAGATGTTTAAGGGCATAAATGCTAACAAATTCGGCAAATGATACGTTTACTATATAAAAATACCTTTGTGTAATCAATATGACAACTAATTAATTTATTACTGACTATTTTTACACATAACATTAATACAAACAGCCTATGAAAGAGCTTATCAAGAATCTGGAAGAACTGAACAGGAAAGCAGAAAAAGGTGGCGGGGATGCCCGTATTGAGAAACAGCACTCTGTGGGCAAGCTGACCGCCCGTGAACGCATTGACTTACTTCTGGAAAAGGGGTCGTTTATCGAACTTGATAAACTGGTGACCCACCGATGTACCGACTTCGGTATGGAAAAACAGAAATTCTCCGGTGACGGGGTAGTGACTGGTTACGGAATGATCGGCAAACGGCTGGTCTATGTTTTTGCACAGGACTTCACCGTATTCGGAGGGGCTCTTTCGGAGACACACGCCAAGAAGATTTGCAAAGTGATGGACATGGCGATGCAGATGGGAGCACCTATTATCGGACTCAACGATTCCGGTGGTGCGCGCATTCAGGAAGGCGTCCGTTCTTTGGCAGGATATGCGGAGATTTTCCTTCGTAATTCCATGGCTTCGGGAGTCATTCCGCAGATCAGTGCCATCATGGGCCCGTGTGCCGGTGGTGCCGTTTATTCTCCTGCACTGACCGATTTTATTCTGATGGTCAAGAACTCCGGCTATATGTTTATCACCGGACCGGACGTAGTCAAGAGTGTGACACAGGAAGAAGTAAGCAAGGAAGATCTGGGTGGAGTGGGCATCCACATGACAAAGTCCGGCGTGGCGCATCTGTCGGCCGAAAATGATATTGAATGTATCAATTACATCCGCGAACTTATTTCTTATCTGCCGGGCAACAATATGGAAGAGCCTCCTTTCGTTGTCACCAACGACTCGCCGACCCGCCTGACACCCGAACTGTCCGACTTGGTGCCCACCAATCCGAATCAACCTTATAATATAAAGGAGATGATAGAAGCGGTGGCCGACGATAATAACTTCTTTGAACTTCAGGCAGAATTTGCCGCGAATATCGTCACCGGATATATCCGTCTGAACGGAAAGACGATTGGGGTGGTAGCCAATCAGCCACTGGTGCTGGCAGGAACACTGGACATCAATGCTTCTATAAAGGCTGCCCGTTTCGTTCGCTTCTGCGATGCTTTCAATATACCTTTGCTGACTCTGGTCGATGTTCCGGGATTCCTTCCGGGAGTAGATCAGGAATATGGCGGAATCATCCGTAATGGTGCGAAACTGCTTTATGCTTACTGCGAAGCTACCGTGCCGAAAGTGACCGTTATCACCCGTAAGGCTTACGGAGGCGCTTATGATGTGATGAGTTCCAAGCATATCCGTGGCGATGTCAATCTGGCTTTTCCCACTGCCGAAATCGCTGTGATGGGACCGGACGGGGCCGTAAATATCCTGTTCAAGAAAGAGATCGAAAAGTCACAGACTCCCGAAGAAAGGCGAAAGGAACTTCAGAGCGATTATCGTGAAAAGTTTGCCAATCCTTACCGCGCAGCGGAACTGGGCTATGTGGATGAAGTGATCGATCCGGCCGTTACCCGTCTACGCTTGATACGCAGTTTCGAAATGCTGGCCAACAAACGTCAGTCCAATCCGCCTAAGAAACACTCGAACATTCCACTTTAATAAATGGAAAATGGAAAGTTGAAAGTTGAAAATGGAGAGTGATCAATTAAAAGAAACAGATTATGATAAAGAAAATATTAGTTGCTAATCGTGGAGAGATAGCCATGCGCATCTTCCGTACTTGCCGGGTGATGAATATTTCGACGGTGGCTGTTTATACGCATGTAGACAGGGGGGCTTTGCACGTTCGCTATGCGGAGGAGGCTTATTGCATCTCCAATTCGCCGGAGGATACTTCTTATTTGAAGCCGGAGTTGATACTGGCCATTGCCAAAAAGACCGGAGCCGCCATTCATCCGGGATATGGGTTCTTGTCGGAGAATGCCGACTTTGCCCGTCGTTGCGAAGAAGAAGGAGTGATCTTTATCGGTCCCGGTGCCGATATTATTGCTAAGATGGGGATCAAGACTGAAGCACGCAAAATCATGCGTGAAGCGGGGCTGCCCATCGTTCCCGGAACGGAAACTCCCGTGCAGGGGATCGAAGAAGTGAAGAAGGTTGCTAAGGAAGTAGGTTATCCTATTATGTTGAAAGCGCTTGCCGGAGGAGGCGGAAAGGGGATGCGTCTGGTCCGTTCCGAAGAAGAAGCGGAAACGGCTCTTCGTTTGTCTCAGTCCGAGGCGGGTACTTCTTTTGGTAATGATGCGGTCTATATAGAGAAATATATCGAGAATCCGCACCATATCGAGGTGCAGATTATGGGAGATAAATATGGCAATGTGGTTCATCTGGGCGAGCGTGAATGTTCCATTCAGCGACGTAATCAGAAGGTGATCGAGGAGTCTCCGTCACCGTTTGTGAAAGACGAAACCCGTAAGAAGATGCTGAAAGTAGCCGTAGAGGCTTGCAAGCGGATCGGTTATTACAGTGCCGGCACGCTGGAGTTCATGATGGATAAAGACCAGAACTTCTATTTCCTTGAAATGAATACCCGTTTGCAGGTAGAGCATCCGGTGACGGAGGAATGTACCGGCGTCGATCTGGTGCGTGACATGATCACGGTGGCTGCGGGCAATCCGTTGCCGTATAAGCAGGAAGATATAAAATTCAGCGGAGCTGCCATCGAATGCCGTATCTATGCCGAAGATCCGGAGAATAACTTTATGCCATCTCCCGGAGTGATAACCGTTCGTGAAGCTCCCGAAGGCCGTAATCTCCGTCTGGACAGTGCCGCCTATGCCGGATTCGAAGTTTCCCTGCACTATGACCCGATGATTGCCAAGCTCTGCTGCTGGGGGCGTACCCGCGAATCCGCCATCTCCAACATGGCACGTGCCTTGCGTGAGTATAAGATTCTGGGCATCAAGACGACGATTCCTTTCCATCAGCGTGTGTTGAAGAATGCCGCTTTCCTCGAAGGAAAATATGATACGACTTTCATCGACACCCGTTTTGACAAGGAAGACTTGAAGCGTCGGCAGAATACCGACCCGACTGTTGCCGTGATCGCTGCCGCCGTCAGGCATTACGAGCGGGAGAAAGAAGCTGCATCCCGTGCCACCACGCTCCCTGTAGTGGGCGAATCTCTCTGGAAGTATTATGGCAAGTTGCAGATGACTGCCAATAATTATTGAATAAGTTGAGAGTTGAAAGTTAAGTTGGTCATTTATTAAAATTAGAAAGATATGGGTACATCGTTAGCGACTTATTATGCCAAGCTTCTGGATATGCCGGACAGTGAATATAAGGTAGAGATTCTGGAAGACGGACCGATCAAGAAGATAGCGGTCAACGGTAAAATATATGAGGTCGATTACAATATGGGAGGCGACTCCATTCATTCGATCATCATCGATCATCACTCGCATGGAGTGCAGATTTCCCCTTCTTCCAATAATTCTTATACCATCATGAATAAGGGTGAGCTTTATCAGATAGAGCTACAGGGAGAGATGGAAAAGATACATAATGCCCGTGCCGGTACGGAAGCCGTAGGGCGTCAGGTGGTACAGGCGCCGATGCCGGGGGTGATCCTGAAAATATACGTGAAGAAGGGAGATGAAGTCAAGCGTGGAGACCCGCTTTGCGTATTGGTGGCCATGAAAATGGAAAACGAGATTCGTTCTGTTACCGACGGAGTAGTGAAAGAAGTCTTTGTCGAAGACGGTATGAAGGTCGGTTTGAACGACCGGATTATGGTGATTGAATGATTCTTGAAAAAATAAAGGTGTTTTACGTACTTATCTCAAAAGTTTTCTTTACTTTTGGCAGATAAGTACGTATTTATATCCGGATGTCTTATGAACAACGAACAAACAAAAGAAGCACTGAAAGAGGAATTGGAGTTGCTTAGAAAAGAAAATGAGCAACTGAAGCGACAACTTCGATCTCTGGAACAGAATAAACAACCTGAAGAAAGCTCCACCAGCTTTCAGGAAAGGTATGCCGTTAAAATATTAAATTCCTTACCGGATATGCTGACTGTGTTCAACCACGACGAAGTGGGAATTGAAGTCGTATCCAATGAAGAAACCAATCATGTCGGGATATCCAACAAAGATTTTGAAGGAATGCACATGCGCCAGATGGTGCCTCCCGAAGCCTATCAGAACATCCATGCCAATATGCAGAAAGTGATCGCCACGCGGACTGTTTCGGCAGCGCATCACGACATGGATTTCAATGGCTCTCACCATTACTACGAGAACCGGATTTTTCCGTTGGATGAAGAATACGTTCTGATCATGTGTCGTGACATCACGGAGAGAGTGGCCACCCAGCAACAGCTGGAGATATTTAAAAGCGTACTCGACAAAGTCAGTGACAGCATTCTTGCCGTTTCCAGTGACGGAACGCTGGTATATGCCAACAAGCAATTTATGGAAGAGTACGGTGTCACCCAGCAGATGGGTACCCAGAAAATATACGACCTGCCCGTCTCTATGCGCACACCGGAGTTATGGGAAGCCAAACTGAAAGATATACGCGATAATGGCGGCAGCTTTTCATACCGTGCAGCGTATGTGCGCAAAGGTGAGGAGAAAAACAGAGTACACCAAGTCTCTACCTACCTTACACAGGAAGATGATACGGAACTTATCTGGTTTTTTACGCAGGACATTACCGATGTGATCAAGAAGCGGGATGAACTTCGTGAATTGAATCTCCTGCTGGACGGCATTCTGAATAATGTCCCCGTCTATCTGTATGTGAAAGATCCCGAAGACGATTTCAGATACCTGTATTGGAACAAGGCATTTGCCGAACATTCCAAGATTCCCGCCTCCCGGGCAATCGGCCGCACGGACTTTGAGATCTTTCCGGAGCGTGCGGATGCTGAAAGGTTCCGCAGGGATGATCTGGAATTGATCCGGACGCATGAACGGATCGATATGCAGGAGACCTACGTGGCGGCCACCGGTGAGACCCGTATTGTGCAGACACTGAAAGCGCTTGTCCCGATGGAAGGGCGCGAACCGCTTCTGATCGGCATCTCCTGGGATATCACTAACTTTCAGAATATCGAACAGGAACTGATTAAGGCACGCATCAAGGCAGAGCAATCCGACAGATTAAAAACCGCCTTTCTTGCCAATATGAGCCATGAAATCCGGACGCCGCTGAATGCGATTGTCGGTTTTTCCAATCTGTTGCCTTCTGCCGAAACCCTTGAAGAAGAAAAACTCTATTCGAGCATTATCAATCAGAACTCAGAGATCCTGTTGCAGCTGATTAATGACATCTTGGACTTGTCGAAGATAGAAGCCGGTACATTGGAATACGTCAGACAGCCGATGAACCTGGGTGAAGTATGCCGGAATATCTATCAGATTCATAAGGATCGTGTGCAGGAAGGAGTGACCCTTATCTTGGACAATGAAGACGATGACCTGATTATTGAAGAAGACCGGAATCGCATTGCGCAGGTTATCACCAACTTCCTCACCAATGCCGGTAAATTCACGCTTTCCGGTGAAATCCGCTTTGGCTTTAAAGTCGATAATCAATGTATCCGTTTTTATGTGAAGGATACAGGCATCGGAATAGCTCCCGACAAGGTGGGACATATTTTCGACCGTTTTGTCAAGTTGAACTCGTTTGCGCAGGGGACAGGTCTCGGACTTGCCATCTGCCGGATGATCATAGAGAAGATAGGAGGGGAGATCGGAGCCACTTCGGAAGTAGGCAAAGGATCGACTTTCTTCTTTACGATACCTTATAAAGAACGCTCGGATGACCGTATTGCATTTTCCGAGGTTTCGGAAACG
The DNA here is from genome assembly GCF_000162515.1 of Bacteroides sp. 1_1_14. Lineage (NCBI taxonomy): Bacteria > Pseudomonadati > Bacteroidota > Bacteroidia > Bacteroidales > Bacteroidaceae > Bacteroides > Bacteroides sp. 1_1_14. Next base: position 323,830 of record NZ_GG774707.1, read on the forward strand.
AAATACATCAGCCACACCATCAAGAGGATGCAGAAGATCAAGAAGATTCTGGTGGCTGAAGATGTGGACAGCAACTTTGTACTGATCAAGAATATGATCGGCAAAGATTACACCCTGCTATGGGCGAAAGATGGCTTTGAGGCGGTGGAGATGTATAAACAGTTCCAGCCGGATTTGATTCTGATGGATATCAAGATGCCTCGTATGGGTGGACTGGAGGCTACCCGCATCATTCGTTCCTATTCGAAGGAGATTCCTGTCATAGCCTTGACCGCCTATGCTTTCGAAGCGGACAAGGAGCAGGCTTTGGAAGCCGGCTGCAATGACTTTGTCACGAAGCCGGTTTCAAAAGCAGCATTGGAAGAGGCGTTGGGGAAGTGTTCGGGGTAGCAACTACAAGTGATTATATTATACTCACTTTCCTATCTCGGGAACTAATAAGAACTTTGTTTCCGGAAAGTACTTTTCGAGCCATGTCCGTATAAACTCCATCGTATCATCCTGAATCGTTTTATCCTCTACCGTTGGATAGAGATTATAAAGTACTGTATCCAGCACAATGCCTCGTTTCTGTATGGCTTCAAGACTCAGGAGAGTATGATTGATGCTGCCCAGCTTTCCGGAAGTCACGAAGATAAGCGGATATTTCTCCTGTGCGATATATTCAATTGTCAGGAGCTCCGTAGTCAGAGGAACCATCAGACCGCCCGCGCCTTCAAGCAGAACACAGTCATACCGTTCGCTTAATACTTCGGTAGCATGCTTGATCTTGTCGAAATCAATGGGACGATGATCCAGTCGGGAAGCCAGATGGGGGGAGGCGGGATAAGAAAAGATCTCCGGCATGGTCAGCCCTTCCTGATCTTCTTGGGTGAAAGGGATTTCCATAATGCGCCGATGCAGGTCTATATCTTCGGAATGCCCCACATTTCCTGTTTGGATAAACTTCTGCGTAATGGTTCTTTTGCCGTTTTTATTCCATTCGCGTGCCAGGTAGCCGGTCGCGTAACTTTTGCCGGCATCGGTATCGATACCGCTTACAAAATATACATTCTGTTTCATACTTTTTTCTTTTTTGCTATGATATAAATAGGGTGATATGTCAGGGACACTGAAGTGCCCTGTGTAAATTCTTGTGTGTAACGTTCGCAAAAATGCTGCAAATCACGACGGGTCCAAGTCTGTTTCTCATGCTTCGGATAGAGGGATGATTGCGCTGACAAACCATTCACCCCCGTCTGCTTCAGATGATACAGCACTTTCATCGGATCTTCGAAAGAAAGGGGGATCAGTTCTTCTTCTGAGTACAGTATATCAAAGTGGAACGACAAGGCTGCTTCAAGCTCTTTCTTTGAACGATAGGGCAGTCCCTTTCCGGTAAGCTCACGTATCTCCTTCATATTCTTTTTCCCAAAAGTACTGAAAGCAAAGTATCCCTGACTGTGAAGCAATGTATTACACCTTTTGAAGAACTCCTCCGGCGAGTCGAACCATTGCAAAGCGGAACAGGAAGTAATCAACGTACTTTTATCCGGAAAAGAAATCGTCTCCGCATCTCCGGAAAGAAAAGAGACTTGTTTCTCTCTTAATAAATCTTCGCAGCAATACCTCATCTCCGGACATAAGTCATTCAGAAGCAACTCTTCCGGACGAAGGGTGTGGAGCAACATTCGGGAGTAAATGCCCGTTCCGCATCCGAACTCAATCACTTTCGGACAGGGAGAGGGAATATGTTTCTGGAGCAGGCGGATCATTTTATTTGCTATCTGCCGTTGTACATTTGCCTCACGGGGATAGGTGGAGATGGCTTTTGAGAAACGTTCTGCAATAATTGTCTTATTCATTGATCAATGATTATTTAATGTTCATGATTACCTCATTAAAAAGCTCCTGCTGATAATGGGCAGCTTCGACGTGCAGGAGGGAGACTGCCTTGTTTCTCCATGCCTGCTCTTGATGGTCCGGAAGGAAAATCCGATCGTTATCTCCGATGATGGCTGTTTGCCAGACAAACTCCGAAGGGAGGGATGACAAGTATTGCTGCCGGATGGCGGCAAGCTCTTCTTTCAGTTCTTCAACCGGACGTTTGGGAGCTATTGTCTGAAAAGCCTTGTAATCAGCAGCAGAACCACACATTCTTCGCTGAAATTTCAGTAGGGTTTGTTCGTTCAGTCCTTGCAGGGTGCCTTCAAAAACGGATGGCGTAATTCCTTTCGTTTCGTGTATCGGATAAAGTGTTCCGTTGATGGCGGTACTTTGGGAAACAGGCAGGGAGGGATATTGCTTCATTACCTGCGAAGCCGCCCAGACTCCCATTGACCATGCGATCAGCGAAATCTTGGAATATGCCTGTATTAAAGTTGTATCGAATTCCAGCGAACGATAATCGTAACAAATCATCCAGTCACATTCCGCCGGATGGATATGTCGGAAAGGCGTTTCGTCCATTCCCCATCCTGCGAAGAATAGTAGAAGGTGCTTTCCATTGTTCCTGATAATAAAAGTCTGCTTCATCCGTTAATGATTTCTATAAGTGTATCGATTTCTTTTTCTGTGATGTCCGCTGTCAATGAGAAGCGGATACGGGAAGTCCCTTCGGGTACTGTAGGCGGGCGTACCGGCAGGGCATAGAATCCCTTGCGTTGCAATTCTTCTGCCTTCCTGATGGTATCTTCGCTTGCTCCGACCACCATCGGCACGATGTGGCTGACGGAAGGACAGTTATATCCTTTCTCGGTCAGTGCTTCTTTCAGTTTCCTGCTGATTTGCAGCAGATGCTCCCTTTTGCTTCGGAAATCGGCGAAGTGTTTCAGTACCCATGCGGTCCACTGGATATTGACAGGAGGAAGGGCCGTTGTGAAGATAAAGGTACGCATCTTATTGATCAGATATTCCCGGATGGTCTGTCGGCAGATGATATATGCGCCGGCGGATGCTGCCGCCTTCCCGAAAGTTCCTACCAGAAAGTCGATGTCGTTGATGCAGTTTTGTTCTTCGGCACATCCTAAGCCTTTCTCGCCCCGTGCTCCGAAAGCGTGGGCTTCGTCTACATAGAGAAGAAGGTTAGCGTAATCGTGTTTCAATCGTACCAGCGCTTGCAGGTCGGCTTCGTCTCCGTCCATGCTGAAGATACTCTCGGTAACGATGATTATCTTCTCATACATACCGTGGTTTTCTTCAAGAAGACGCCGGAGCTGGGCTAAGTCATTGTGCCGGTACCGGATACATTTGGCAGATGATAATCTGATTCCGTCTATCAGGCTGGCATGTACGAGTTTGTCCGCAAGGATCAATGTACGGGCATCGCTGACGGCAGGAAGTATCCCTGTGTTGGCGTGATATCCGCTATTGAACAGAAGGGCGCTTTCTGCTCCGAACATAGTAGACAGTTGCTGTTCAAGTTCCTGATAGGCAGTGAAGTTGCCTGTCAGCAGGCGGGAGGAAGAGGAAGTGGGCAGAAAGGTTTCCGGAGTGATGGTCTTTAAGAACGCTTCTCTTAAAGACACCTCATTGGCTAACCCCAGATAATCATTGGATGATAAGTTCAGCATCCGTCGTCCGTCTACTGTCACGTCTCTTCCATCATGAATCAACTGTGGGAGGGAACGGTAATTCTTCTTCTCTTTTAAAGTCAGAAGTTCTTGATTGATAGAGTCTAAAATCATAATCTATTCATTTTTTGAGAAGATAGTTAAGTTACATTTCTCTGACTATTTTAAGTACTCCGGAAGTCAGTTTACTTAATTGCTCCGGAGAGATGATGAACGGGGGCATCAGGTAGACCAGCTTTCCGAACGGACGTACCCAGATACCTTCTTCTACGAAGCGGCGTTGCATGTATGCCATGCTCACCGAACGTTCTGTCTGGATGACTCCTATGGCTCCTAATATCCGTACATCCGCTACTTGCGGAAACTTGCGGGCGGGAGCCAGTTCTTCTTTTAACTGAGCTTCGATTCGTTTCACATTCTCTGCCCAGCCGGAGTCGAGCAGCAACCGGACAGAAGCACACGCCACCGCACACGCGAGCGGATTCCCCATAAAGGTAGGACCGTGCATAAAAGCCTTTGGGGCATGATTGGAGATAGTATCTGCTATCTGATTGCTTGCCAATACTGCAGACAGTGTCATGTATCCTCCGGTCAGTGCCTTTCCGATGCACATGATGTCCGGTTCCACTCCGGTGTGTTCCCAGGCAAAGAGTTTGCCGGTGCGTCCGAATCCTGTGGCTATTTCGTCGAAGATCAGGAGGATATCGTGTTCTTTGCAGAGTTTTTCCGCTTCACGCAGATACTGCGGGTGATAAAACCACATACCGCCTGCTCCCTGAACAATGGGTTCGAGGATGAGCGCCGCCAGTTCTTTGGAGTGTTTCTCTATCGTTTCCCGCAGGGGGATGATGTCGTCCGGATTCCATTCTCCGTCAAATCGCGAAGAGGGGGCCGGAACGAAATATCGGACAGGAAGCGATGAACCGAAAAGACTGTGCATCCCGGTAACGGGATCGCATACGGACATGGCATTCCAAGTGTCACCGTGATAACCGGAACGGATGGTTACGAAATTGTTTTTGTCGGGCTTTCCGGCTGCATACCAATATTGCACGGCCATCTTCAAGGCAACTTCTACCGCCACCGAACCGGAATCCGCATAAAATATCTTTTGCATGGATGGGGGAACCAAGGGCAACAGCAGTTTGCCTAACTCGATGGCCGGATCATGAGTCAGTCCTCCGAACATGACATGGGACATCTTGTCTAACTGGTCTTTTGCCGCCTGATTCAATACCGGATGATTGTATCCGTGCACAGCACACCACCAGGACGACATTCCCTCGATGAGTGTCCGCCCGTCTTCGAGTGTGATTGTTGCTCCGTCCGCCCGCTTTACTTTGTAGACAGGCAATGGATCGGTAGTAGAAGTATAAGGATGCCACAAATGCTCGCGGTCAAACTGGGAGTCGGCGAAGTGGTAACCTTCTTCCAGAATCATCTTCTTGTCGTCGGAAACCTTGGAACCGAGTGTGGTCAGCAAATCACCCACGATGGCGGAATTGATGCCGACAAACAAGGCTTTGCGCATGGCTTCGGGAGTGAGCTGCGAACGTCCTCCTGCGAAACGCAGGAAAGCGGTAGGATTGATGAAGCGGAACAGGGCGATGGTTCGCAGGATTTCTTCTTCGCTCAATGCCTTTTCATTTTCCAGTGGAGTTCCGGGGATCGGACTTAGCAGGTTGATGGGGATGGACTGTACATTCAATTCCGCCAAAGTGAAAGCAAATTCAATACGTTGTTCCATTGTTTCTCCCATGCCGATGATGCCACCGCAGCAGATATCCATTCCTACCCGGCGGGCGGCGTCGAGAGTGGCCAGCTTCTGCTCTTGTGTATGTGTGGAGCAGAGTGTGGGGAAATAGGAAGGAGCTGTTTCGAGGTTGCAGTGATAGCGGGTGATTCCGGCTGTGTGCAAGGCGCGGAGTTCTTCTTCGTTGAGTAATCCAAGGGATGCACAAAGTTGGATGGACGAATGTTTCCGCATAAGGCGAGCCGCATCGCAAAGTTGACTGATCTGTTTGGGAGAAGGTTTTCGTCCG
>NZ_GG774707.1:329764-417497 GCF_000162515.1 Bacteroides sp. 1_1_14
TGACGTCTTGACTTTCGTTGTATTTTGCCTGTCGGAGACATTCTTCAGCGGGCAGGAGATCGTAAATCTCGGCTTGAGTCTTGTAGTGAGAGGATTGTGCGCACCATTTGCAGTTCTCCGGACACCGGCCGGACTTGGCGTTGATGATGGAACACATATCGAACTCGTGCGAAGCACAGGTGACGGTAATCTCATGCGCGGCGGCATAAAGCGCCTCGCTGTCGGCCATGTTGGCCAGCCAAGTGGCTTGGGCGGACGATATGTCGAAGCCTGCCAGTACTTGGTCTTTGATTTCTTGAAGTGTCATAAATGTATGATAAGGGATAGTTACTTTAGCATTCTGCTTGCGAAGAGCCACATCTACCACATTGGTATGCAGATGACCGATCTGAAATTCACGTCCCATACTCGCAAAGGCGGCATAGTTCTTCCTGCCCCAGTAGCGGAAGCGGGAAAGAAGGGAACGTGTGGTCTGTATGTAGCGTTGTTTCTTCATCAGGTTCTTGTTTTTTGAAGTTAAGAACGGGGCAAATGTACAAAGATTCTTTGGATAAGCAAGCGATACAATAATATACTGCAAATATACACCCTTACCTTGCATCGTTTATATACACCCTTTATCTTGTATTCTTTCTTCTATATTCCTTGCGTAAATTGAAATTGAATCCGACATATATCTGAAGCGTTCCGAACCCGTTGTCCAGTGAAAAATTATTCCGGTGGTAATTATAGTTCTTTCCGACAAATGAAGTGCCGACGAAATATTTTCCGTTATTATAGACAACTCCCGCACGGATCAGAAAGTCTAGGTTAAAATTGCCGTACCATGTCTTCCCTTCATGGGTTTCTGCATCTACATCGGAGGCTTTGTAGGCTATGGCGGGAGTGAGAGACAGGCATGCCAGACAGTTGCGGGCAAATACCCAGTTATAGGCATAACCGAAACTGATATTGGCATTGGTGTATTTTATATTGTTGACTTTCATGGCAGGATTCATCGCTTCCAGTATGAAAGCCGGAAGTTCTGCATAGTCGAACTCAAGATTATGTTTTGAAATGGAAAAGCCTGCGATAAACGAACCTGCATTCCTGCGCTGATTGGTTGACTGGCTGAAAGCGGCAGGGTAGGAGAATTTGCGGTTGTTGAAGATATAGTATAGGTTCAATCCCTTGATATCTACTTTTATTCCATTGAACTTTTCGGAGTAATTGGCGGGGACATCTTCCGGGAAACCGTTGATCTTATGAATCTTATAGTTGTTACCTGTGCGACGGTAGAAGATGTCCACTCCCAGCTTGGAACTGTATAGACTTAAATCGAACTCTGTTCCCTTGTTCCTTCGGTTGGTCTTCCGGTAAATGTCGTCCACGTCTACAGACCATCCCAGGAAGATCCATCGCCAGCCGAAGTACAATCCTATCTTGTTATGCGGATTGGGAGAGAAACTCAGCTTCTGCGGTTGGGGCAGATTGCTGGTAACGGAATAATATTCAAAGTTGCTGAAATGGGTAGTCATCAATGCGTAATTATACCGGTTGGGACTGATGTAAAGGGTGTCGAAGTCACTGAAATTCATGAACTTCCTGATCGCTCTCTTAAAAGCGCTTGGTTTGGCCGGTATCACAGAATCAGTTTGCAGACTATCGCTCATAAGGGTATCTCTCCTTTCAGCCTGGGCCTGTAAGGAGAGTGACAGAAACAGAAAAAGAGATAGAACAATTTGCTTCATCCTGTGATTTTTCGTTGTTATGATTGATGCTGTTCGTTTCACGAATGTACTACCTTTCGTTGATTTATACTAATAATCGTCTAAAAAATGTTTCGTTTCCTAAACAAATGAGATATGTATTCTGTTAGTTAGAACAAGCAAATAAATCCTAAGCCACAAAATTATGAGAATCTATTTACGTTTATTAGTGGCGTTTCTATTGCTTTCTGCCGGCAATGTAGTGTATGCAGAAGCACAACAAGAGAAACGCGTAACGGGTACTGTGACTTCTGAAGGAGAGCCTTTACCCGGTGTTTCCGTACAAGTGAAAGGGGCCTCTTCCGGCACCATTACCGATATCGATGGAAACTATTCAATTGAAGTCTCTGCCAATGGGACTATCGTGTTCCGCTTTGTAGGATTGCGGACAGTGGAACAAGCGGTGAACAACCGGAATGTGATCAATGTCACAATGGAATCGGAGAGCAAAGAACTGGAAGAAGTGATGGTTGTAGCTTATGCTACTGCCAAGAAATATAGTTTTACCGGAGCTGCCTCGACTATGAAGGCGGGAGAGATCGAGAAGTTACAGACTTCCAGCGTATCTCGTGTACTTGAAGGTACGGTATCCGGTGTGCAAGCCAGTGCCTCCAGCGGTCAACCCGGTACGGATGCCGAAATCCGTATTCGTGGTATCGGTTCGATCAATGCTTCCAGTGCCCCGTTGTATGTGGTTGATGGCGTACCTTTTGATGGCAGCGTCAACTCAATCAATCCTGACGACATTGCTTCCATGACTGTACTGAAAGATGCTGCATCTGCTGCTTTGTACGGTTCACGTGGTGCGAACGGTGTGATTATCATTACCACAAAGCAGGGACAGCAGGACTCGAAAGCTACTGTCAAGGTGAAAGCTACACTGGGTGGTTCCAGTCGTGCGGTACGTGATTATGACCGCGTCAATACTAATCAGTATTTCGAACTTTACTGGGAAGCGCTTCGCAACCAGTATGCCAAGAGCTCCGATTATACCCCTGCCACCGCAGCTGCGCAGGCTTCCAAAGACTTGGTTACAAAATTGATGGGAGGCGGTCCGAATCCTTACGGCACACAATATCCGCAACCTGTGGGGACAGACGGAAAGCTGGCAGCAGGTGCTCGTCCGTTATGGAACTCCGACTGGAGTGACGCGATGGAGCAGCAAGCGCTTCGTACCGAACTGAATCTGAGTGTTTCCGGTGGTGGAAAGGCTAATCAATACTTCTTTTCTGCCGGCTACCTGAACGATAAAGGTATTGCACTCGAATCCGGCTACCAACGTTTCAACCTTCGTTCGAACGTGACCAGTGAAATGACTTCCTGGCTGAAAGGAAGCATCAACCTGAGTTTTGCCCATTCCATGCAGAATTATCCGGTTTCTTCGGATTCCAAAACAAGCAACGTGATTACGGCAGGACGTACTATGCCCGGATTCTATCCTATTTATGAAATGAATACGGACGGCAGCTACAAGCTGGATGATAATGGGGATCGTATCTACGATTTCGGCTCATACCGTCCTTCCGGTTCTATGGCTAACTGGAATTTGCCGGCTACCTTGCCTTTGGATAAATCGGAACGGATGAAAGATGAATTTTCCGGTCGTACTTATCTCGAAGCTACGATCATCGAAGGGCTGAAATTCAAGACAAGTTTCAACTTCGACCTGATCAACTATAATACGCTGGATTATACGAATCCGAAAATCGGTCCGGCTCTGGAAAACGGAGGTGGTTCCAGCCGCTTGAACTCACGTACTTTTTCATGGACATGGAACAACATCGCGTCATATGATAAAACCATCGGTGATCATCACTTCAATGTGCTTGCCGGAATGGAAGCCTATTCGTACCGTTATGATGAACTGACTGCTTCACGTACGAAGATGGCACAGCCCGATATGCCCGAACTGGTAGTCGGCTCACAGTTGACAGGCGGTTCCGGTTATCGTATCGATTATGCTTTGGTGGGATATCTCACCCAGGCGCTTTATGACTATCAGAATAAATACTTTTTCTCCGCTTCCTTTCGTCGTGACGGTTCTTCCCGTTTTGCACCGGAGACTCGCTGGGGTAACTTCTGGTCTTTGGGAACTTCATGGCGTATCGACCGTGAAAGTTTTATGGCTTCCACTACCAACTGGCTTTCTGCTCTGACATTAAAGATGAGCTATGGTGCGCAGGGAAATGATAATCTGGGTACTTATTATGCAAGCAAGGGACTTTATACCATCGTTTCCAATCTCGGAGAGAATGCCTTGGTTTCCGACCGTATGGCTACTCCGAACCTGAAATGGGAGACGAACCTGAACTTTAACGTCGGCGTTGATTTCTCACTGTTTAACAACCGTTTTTCCGGTTCGTTCGACTTCTTTACGCGTCGTTCCAAAGACTTACTTTATTCCCGTCCGATCGCTCCTTCCTTAGGATATGGTTCTATTGATGAGAATGTAGGCGCATTGAAGAATACGGGTATCGAGATGGTGCTGAACGGAACGATTATCAATCAGAATGGATGGGTATGGAAACTCGGAATGAACCTGACGCATTATAAGAATAAGGTGACGGAACTTCCGCTGAAGGATATGCCGCAAAGTGGCGTAAATAAATTGCAGGTAGGACGGTCAGTCTATGACTTCTATATGAAAGAATGGGCGGGAGTAGACCCTGGCAACGGTAATCCGCTGTGGTATATGGATGAGAAAGATGCCAATGATAAGTTGACCGGAAAACGTGTCACAACAAGCGACTATGCTTCGGCAAATTATTATTACGTCAATAAATCTTCCCTCCCGAAAGTTTATGGCGGTTTTAATACATCGCTTTCATGGAAAGGGTTCGATCTGTCCGCCATCTTTGCTTATAGCATCGGCGGATATATCTACAACCGTGATATTACTATGATTCTGCACAACGGAAGTTTGGAAGGCCGTGACTGGTCTACGGAGATATTGAAGAGATGGACACCGGAAAACCGTTATACAGACGTGCCTGCTTTGAGCACTACTTCCAATAACTGGAACTCAGCTTCCACCCGTTTCTTGCAGAACAATTCATATATGAGACTGAAAAACCTGACGCTATCTTACGATCTGCCGAAACAGTGGATCAGCAAACTGGCATTGAGCAGTGTTCAGGTGTTTGTGCAGGGCGATAACCTGTTCACTATTCACCGGAATCAGGGACTTGACCCTGAACAGGGAATCACGGGTATCACTTATTACCGTTATCCGGCTATGCGAACTATTTCCGGAGGTATCAATCTATCTTTCTAAAATTACACGATATATGAAAAAGATAAAAATTCAATCTATACTTACTGCTGTTGCCGGACTGTTTCTGGCGACAAGTTGTAGCAGTAGCTTTCTGGATACGGAACCTACGGATGCGGTAAGCTCTGATCAGGTAGCAGTAGCCGGAAATGCAGAACGTCTCTTCAACGGAGCTTGGTATAACCTGTTTGAATACGGCACGACGTATGCCAATATTGGTTATCGGGCACTTCAATGTCAGGATGATATGATGGCAAGCGATGTTGTCTCCCGTCCGAAATATGGGTTCAATTCTTCCTATCAGTTTAATGATGTGGCGATTCCTTCCGATGGAAGAACTTCGTTTGCCTGGTATCTGATCTATAAGACAATTGATAACTGCAACACTGCCATTTCGATTAAGGGTGACTCCGAGGAACTTCGGCAGGCACAGGGACAGGCATTGGCTTTGCGTGCCTTTTGTTATCTGCATTTGGTACAGCATTATCAGTTTACATATTTGAAAGATAAAGATGCTCCCTGTGTGCCTATATATACGGAACCGACTACAAGCGGTACCAAGCCGAAAGGCAAATCGACAGTGGCGCAAGTTTATCAGCAGATCTTTGATGATTTGAATCTTGCACAGGATTATCTGACAAACTACGTCCGCAAGGGAGACGGGCAGAAATTCAAACCGAATACGGATGTTGTCAACGGTCTTATGGCACGTGCTTACTTATTGACAGGACAATGGGGAGAGGCCGCCAAAGCTGCCGAAGCTGCACGCAAAGGATATTCATTAATGACTACCACTGCCGAGTACGAAGGTTTTAATAATATTTCCAATAAGGAATGGATTTGGGGATCTCCTCAAACACTTTCGCAATCGGATGCAAGTTATAATTTCTACTATCTGGATGCAACGTATGTCGGAGCTTACAGTAGCTTTATGGCCGACCCGCACTTGATGGATACTTTTGTTAAAGGTGACATCCGTCTGCCTCTTTTCCAATGGATGCGTGAAGGATATCTGGGTTATAAGAAATTCCATATGCGTTCGGATGATACTGCAGATCTGGTACTGATGCGTTCGGCAGAAATGTATCTGATAGAAGCGGAAGCCAAGGTCAGAGATGGAGTAGCACTGGATCAGGCTGTTGCCCCATTGAATACATTACGTACTGCCCGTGGCGTAGGTAATTATGATGTGACAGGGAAAACAAAAGAGCAGGTGATTGACGAAATTCTGATGGAGCGCCGACGCGAACTTTGGGGAGAAGGATTCGGTATAACGGATGTACTCCGTAATCAGAAGGCGGTAGAACGCATGGCTTTATCTGAGGATATGCAGAAAACGGAAGTGGATTGCTGGCAGGAAGGCGGCAGTTTTGCGAAAAGAAATCCGTTAGGACATTGGTTCCTTAATTTTCCGGATGGTAAAGCGTTCTCAGCGAACAGTTCTTATTATCTGTATGCTATCCCTGAAAAAGAGATTAATGCAAACCCTAACTTATAAATAGCTCTCTTAATTTTTTGACTTTGACCTTAACCTTAACTTGTAGACCGGTATACGTCGTGACGATGCATACCGGTCGTTTTTTTATACCTGTATCTTCTGTTTCTTTAAATTGGGCAAAAAGAACGTGACTAATCCCAATAACGGCATATAAGCGCAAACGTTATAAACCGACTCAATTCCAAATTTATCAGCCATATTGCCAAGTACAGCCGAAGCGATACCTGCTACTCCAAAGGCAAAACCAAAGAAAAGACCGGAAATCAACCCTAACTTGGTAGGGAGCAGCTCTTGCGCATAAAGCAGGATAGCCGGAAAAGCAGACGAAAGCATCAGCCCTACACAAAAACTTAAAATGATGGTCCATGCTAAAGTGGCATGCGGCATCAGTAAGCTAAAAGGTGCAGCTCCTAAGATAGAAGCCCAAATCACATATTTACGTCCTACACGGTCGCCGATAGGACCACCGAGCAATGTTCCGATAGCAGTAGCTACCAGAAAAATAAATAAGTATAATTGAGATTCCTGTACAGTTACATTGAATTTATGAATCAAATAGAATGTATAATAACTGGTAAGGCTTGCCATATAGATATACTTTGAGAAGATTAATATCAGTAGGATTCCGATAGATAAAGCAGTCTTATCCATCGGTAAAGGCAAATGTACAGCCTTTTTTACTGTAGCCTTTTGCTCTTTTATTCGGTTGAGATAAGATTTGTACCATTTGCAGATCGGATACATGACACCGATAGCAGCCAAAGCAAAAAGTGTGAAAACGGCCAGATGCTCTCTGCCATAAGGGGCCACCAGCAAAGCCACCAATAAAGGGCCTAGTGAACCTCCTAAATTGCCTCCTACCTGAAATAACGATTGTGCCAGTCCCCGTTTTCCACCCGAAGCAAGAAAAGTAATACGCGATGCCTCCGGATGCAAGACGGAAGAACCGATTCCGATCAGAAAAACAGAGATCAGCATCCAATAAAGATTGTTGGAGAATGCCAGATTGATCATTCCTATCATTGTAAAGCTCATTCCGATAGGTAGTGACCAGGCAACGGGATGTTTATCGAAGATGATTCCGGTGATTGGCTGGAATACCGAAGCCGAGAGTTGATAAACCAGTGTGATAAGGCCGATCTGTGCAAAGTTGAGTCCCAAATCGTCTTTGAATAATGGATAGGCTGCCGATATAACGGACTGCAAAAGATCATTGAGACAATGCGAAAGGCTTAATGCAATGAGGATAGAAAACGTAATTCTTCCTACGGGTTGTTCCTGATTCTGTACCATAATACCTATTCTTTTGAAATGTTCCTGAAAAAATGGCTGCAAAGGTACGTAAACTTCCCGTTTCTCAATATATTTGTCACTATTAAATCTATAAGTAATGAAGAAAGTAGTAGTAGCGATGGATTCTTTCAAAGGGTGTTTTTCCTCATCAGAGGCGGAAAAGGCGGTGGAAGAAGGCATAAAGCTGGTTTGTCCGGATTGTGAAGTCATTCGTTTTCCGATAGCCGACGGAGGTGAGGGAATATTGACTGTCTTGGTAGAAGCAACACGAGGCACTTATCAGAAGATCATAGCGAATGATCCTTTGATGCGCCCGATAGAAACCACTTATGGAGTTTCGGGTGATAAACGCGTTGCTTTTATTGAGATGGCCACCGTGAATGGTCTGCCGCTATTATCAGAAACTGAACGAAATCCAATGCTGACCACTACTTATGGAACCGGTGAATTGATATTGCACGCTATTGAACAGGGATATCGGGAATTTGTCATTGGTATCGGAGGAAGTGCTACGAATGATGCCGGAGTAGGTATGTTACAAGCATTAGGAGCCCGATTTCTCAATAAGGATGGAGCAGTCTTGGGAGAAGGAGGCGAAATCCTGCATCGAATTGCCGCTATTGATTTTTCTTCCGTTCACCCTGCACTTGAAGATACTCGTTTCACGATAGCCTGTGATGTACGAAATCCCTTTTGTGGTCCGGAAGGCGCTGCGCATGTTTTTGCCCGGCAGAAGGGGGCGGATGATGCAATGATAGAGAAATTAGATGCGGGTATGCAGTCTTTTTCCCGATTGATCCATTCAACTACCGGAAGAGAAATCACTCACGTTCCCGGAGCAGGAGCTGCCGGAGGCTTGGGAGGTGCTTTTCTTGCTTTTCTGAATGCTGAACTAAAGCCCGGCATTGATTTACTGCTCCAAACATTGAAATTTAGTGAGAAAATAAAAGGTGCTGATCTGATCATAACCGGTGAGGGGAGAACAGACCGTCAATCTTTAATGGGAAAAGTACCTTCCGGAATATTAGAAGAGGCGAAACGACAAGGGATACCGGTCATTGTTGTGGCAGGCAGCATAGAGGATACGGAAATTCTGAATCAGGCAGGTTTTCAAGGTCTCTTTTCTATCATTCCTTCGCCCATGTCTTTAGAAACAGCCATGAAGCCGGAAGTCGCTAAGAAAAACATTTGCCGGACTGTTGCCCAAATTATCTCTTTAGTGAATTTATAGTGGCGTTTGGAGTGTAAATTGTCGTTAATTCATTTTTTGACTTACTGAACTATTCGTGGTACTTGATGTTGTTAAATAAAAAGGAGGATAAAATGGGCTTTATTTGGTATATTATTATTGGTATTATAGCCGGCTTTCTTGCAGGTAAGATAATGCGTGGCGGAGGTTTTGGCCTTATTATAAATTTGTTACTTGGTATTCTCGGAGGAGTGCTGGGTGGTTGGGTATTTGCCCTTTTCGGACTTGCGGCTTCGGGATTGATTGGAAGTTTGATAACTTCTACCGTAGGAGCTATTCTGGTATTATGGATTGCTTCTTTATTCTCGAAATCTAAATAAAGATTTTATATAATTTATTTTTAATCTAAAAACAGAACTTAATTATGGAATGTAGACATGGAAATTTCTGGATTGGACTTGGAATTGGTTCAATCCTTGGTGCAGTAGCTTATCGTCTTTCACGTACAGCAAAAGCCAGACAGTTGGAAAGTGATATTTATAACGCTATTCACCGTATCGGTCGTGATGCTGAAATAGCAGCAGCCGAAGCTGAAAGAAAAGCAATGAATCTTGGCTTAAAAGCTGTTGAAACAGGAGCTAAGGTCGCAGATAAAGTAGCTGAAGAGGCTGATAAAGCAGTTGGAAAAGCAAAAGAAAAATGGGAGAAATAATCATCCTTGAAAGTGGTAATCAGGTTTAAAATAACTGGTTATCACTTTTCTTTTGTACTTATAGCTTCCTTCTTGAAAATCTACCTTAACCGGATACTGTCACTATCCTTCATATCTGCTTTTGCATAGAATAATCAGTGTGTGTCCGTACACATTTTACCTTTTATATCCCTCTTTTTTGTTCTTTTTACAGATAAAAAGATTTTCTGTCATGGTGTTTATTACCTCCCAAACGAATATTTGATGGCTTTTTCCACTCTTTTTCTTATGTTTAACAACATACGTATTACTTTCCTTTCTTTATTAAATATTTGAATATCATATTTATAGCATTTTTTTATAGTAGAGCGTGTGTGCGCACACACTTTTGCTTAATTCAATAATTCATTTTACATTTGTCGTCGAAAAACAAGATACTTATCAGTATATGGACAAAGAATTCTCAAATATTCGTATTGTAGACATCGCCAAGATGGCGGGAGTCTCTGTCGGTACGGTAGACCGGGTGATTCATAATCGTGGACGGGTATCTGAAGAGAACAGGAAGAAAGTCCAGACTATTCTGGAGATGGTTCATTATCAGCCGAATCTGATGGCGCGTTCGTTGGCGTCTAAAAAACAATATCATTTTGTGGCAATTACTCCTTCTTTTACGCACGGAGAATATTGGGAAGCTATTTCTGAGGGTATTGATAAGGCGGCTTCAGAGATGGAATCTTATAATATAACGATCACTAAACTCTTTTTCGATCAATACAATAACAAAACTTTTGATGATATTGTCCGCAATCTGTTGGATGAAAAAGTAGATGGGGTATTGATTGCAACACTGTTTACCGACTCTGTTATACGGCTTTCGCAAGAACTCGACAGGAATGAAATTCCCTATGTTTATGTTGACTCCAATATTGAAGGGCAACATCAGTTGGCATATTTCGGGACGGAGTCTTATGATGCCGGAGTGATTGCTGCGCGATTATTGACAGACAAGATTTCTTCGACTTCGGATATCCTGATGGCACGAATTATTCATAGTGGAAAAAACGACTCAAATCAAGGTAAGAACCGGAGAGAAGGCTTTTGTCACTATCTGAAAGAAACAGGATTTACCGGAAATTTGCATGAAGTAGAATTGAAAATCAATGATTCTGTTTACAATTTTATCAAGCTGGACGAAATCTTTGAAGCGAATGCAACTATAGAAGGAGGAATTATCTTTAATTCAACTTGCTACATCTTAGGAAACTACCTGAAAGCAAGAGGAATGCAAAAAGTAAAATTGGTTGGCTACGATCTTATTGAAAGGAATACTCAACTGCTCTCCGATGGCGTTATCACTGCATTAGTAGCACAGCGTCCCGAACGACAAGGATATGATGGTATCAAATCATTATGCAATCATCTGCTGTTCAAGCAGAACCCCGAAAAGGTGAACCTGATGCCGATTGATATTCTTCTAAAAGAAAATCTGAAATATTATCTGAACAATAAGTTATAAACCATATAAATAAAAAAGAACCATGAACGAATTATTTAACGTAAAGGACAAAGTTGTTGTTATCACCGGTGGAGCCGGAATCTTAGGTAAGGGTATCGCTGCATACTTAGCTAAAGAAGGAGCCAAAGTAGTTGTACTCGATAGAAGCGAAGAAGCAGGTAAGGCGTTGGTAGAAAGTATCAAGGCTGAAGGAAATGAAGCTATGTTCCTGTATACGGACGTAATGGACAAAGAAGTGCTGGAAGGTAACAAAGTGGAGATCATGAAAGCCTATGGCCGTATTGACGTATTACTGAACGCTGCCGGAGGTAATATGGCAGGCGCAACAATTGCTCCGGACAAAACTTTCTTTGACTTGCAGATTGATGCTTTTAAGAAAGTGGTGGATCTGAATCTGTTTGGTACGGTATTGCCTACAATGGTATTTGCTGAAATCATGGTAGAACAGAAGAAAGGTTCTATCGTAAACTTCTGTTCCGAATCAGCTCTTCGTCCGTTGACACGTGTGGTTGGTTACGGAGCTGCAAAAGCTGCTATTGCTAACTTCACTAAATATATGGCTGGCGAACTGGCTTTGAAATTCGGTAACGGTCTGCGTGTAAATGCTATCGCTCCGGGATTCTTCCTGACTGACCAGAACCGTGCGCTGTTGACAAATCCTGATGGTTCTCTGACTGACCGTTCCAAGACAATTCTTGCTCATACTCCGTTCAATCGTTTCGGTGAACCGGAAGATCTTTACGGAACTATTCATTATCTGATCAGTGATGCTTCTAACTTCGTAACAGGTACAGTAGCTGTTATCGACGGAGGTTTCGACGCATTCTCCATTTAATACCTATTACTTATTACCTATTACTTAATACTTATCATATTATGTATCTATGTGAACAAACTTGGCGCTGGTATGGTCCGAATGACCCAGTAAGCTTGTGGGATATCAAACAGGCAGGCGCTACCGGTATAGTAAACGCACTTCATCACATTCCGAACGGCGAAGTGTGGACAGTAGAAGAAATCATGAAGCGTAAGCAAATGATTGAAGAAGTGGGCCTGACTTGGTCTGTTGTAGAAAGTGTACCTGTGCACGAACATATCAAGACACAGACCGGTGATTTCTTGAAATATATTGAAAACTATAAGGAAAGCATCCGTAATCTGGCTAAATGTGGTGTAATGGTAGTTACCTATAACTTTATGCCTGTATTGGACTGGACACGTACGGACCTTGCCTATACAATGCCTGACGGTTCTAAGGCTCTTCGCTTTGAGAGGGCGGCCTTCCTTGCTTTCGACTTCTTTATTCTGAAACGTCCGAATGCTGAAAAAGACTATACTCCGGAAGAAATAGCTAAAGCAAAAGCCCGTTTCGAACAAATGAGTGAAGACGATAAGAAATTATTGGTTCGTAATATGATTGCCGGACTTCCGGGATCGGAAGAAAGTTTCACTGTAGAACAGTTCCAGGAAGCATTGGATCGTTATAATGATATCGATGCTGAGAAACTTCGTGCTAACTTGATCTTCTTCCTGAAAGAAATTGCGCCTGTGGCTGATGAGGTAGGAGTGAAGCTGGTGATTCATCCGGACGATCCTCCTTATACAATTTTAGGTTTACCGCGTATTCTAAGTACGGAAGAAGACTTTAAAAAACTGATTGAAGCCGTTCCTAACGAATCTAACGGTCTTTGCTTGTGTACAGGTTCTTTCGGTGTACGTGCTGACAATGACCTTGCAGGTATGATGGAGCGTTTTGGCGATCGTGTCAACTTTGTACACTTGCGTAGTACACAGCGTGACGAAGAAGGAAACTTCTATGAAGCTAACCACTTGGAAGGAAATGTAGATATGTACAACGTAATGAAGAGCCTGATTCTTCTGCAACAACGTCGTAAATGTTCTATCGCTATGCGTCCGGACCACGGTCATCAGATGATTGATGATCTGAAGAAGAAGACAAATCCGGGATATTCCTGCTTAGGCCGCCTTCGTGGATTGGCAGAACTTCGCGGTTTGGAAATGGGTATTGCAAAGTCTATTCTATAAGCAGAATTCATAATTAGCAATCTATTTTAAAGACACTACGGCTATTATTGACAGTAATAATAGTGGTAGTGTTTTTTATATTGCTCATTTACGGAGCTTTCGTATTAAAATAAGCTTCCGGTGTGCAAATCAACTTTTGGCTTTTTAGGCTCGGGGATGATGAGCAAGGCTATTTGTGCACAAGCCTCAGCATCGGCGAGAGCATGGTGATGATTGGTTAAATCATATCCGCATCGGGCTGCCACCGTATGTAGCTGATGATTGGGCAACTCTTTTCCAAACACTTTCCGTGAAGTGCGGCAAGTACAATAAAACTTATAATTGGGATAAGTCATTTCGTATAGCTCGTGAACAGCTTTCAGACAGCCCTCATCAAAAGGACTGTTGTGGGCAACAAGCGGAAGACCGTCTATAAGCGGTTTTATTTCTGCCCATACATCAGGAAAATCTTCCGCTTCTTCCGTATCTGCGTAAGTCAGTCCGTGAACAGCTGTTGTCCATTGCGTATAATAGTTGGGGCAAGGACGGATCAGACGATAGATTTTCTTAACGATTTTTCCGTTCCTCACGATGACAACCCCTACGCTGCATACGCTGGTGCGCTTTCCGTTGGCTGTTTCAAAGTCGATAGCTGCAAAGTCCTTCATGCGTTTTGCTGTTTTTTGAAACACAAATGTACATGATATTTTTTGCAAAATACATGAATTAGCATTTATTCTCTTTATATTTGCGTATAAAATAGACCAATGTACACAGAATATCAGCCCTCTCGTCTACTCGCTCCCTATATCGATAATTATTGGGAATTTAAGGGAACTCCGGAATATGGCATGCGTATCCATATTTTGCCGGATGGTTGTACCGATTTTATTTTTACGTTGGGAGAAGCAGTGAGTAAGGTAAAAGAAGAAACGCTGGTCATGCAGCCTTATCGTTCTTACTTTGTGGGTCCGATGACGAAATATTCGGAGCTTGTCACTTATGCCGAATTCGTTCATCAGTTTGGCGTTCGTTTTCTGCCTTGTGGGTTATCCGGATTTACAAAGTTGCCTTTGCATGAGTTTGCGAATTACAGAGTCAGTACGAATGAAATGCAGGCGGTTTTTGACAGTACCTTTATCGAGAGGTTATGTGAGCAGAATGATGTCCGGGGACGGATTCAGGTCGTTGAAGAATATCTCCTGGCGTATCTTGCACATAACTATCAGCCTGTTGATACCCAAGTTGCCGCAGCGGTGAATATAATCAATCAGTCCGCAGGGAAGCGTTCTGTTCGTAGTCTGATGGATGAGGTATGCCTGTGCCAGCGTCATTTTGAACGGAAGTTTAAATATAACACCGGATTCACCCCTAAAGAATATAGCCGCATTGTTAAATTCAAGAATGCAGTAGAATTACTGAGAAACACGACCTCTGTCAACCTGCTGACTACTGCCATCGACGCAGGATATTATGACCTGGCACATTTTTCAAAAGAAATCAAAACATTGTCGGGCAATACTCCTACATCATTTCTTTCACTCACACTTCCGGAGGATATAACGCTGACCTATATCGAACCGTAGCCCCCAAGTTAGTAAAAGTCGATTTTTTACAATAGAACGGATATCTGTGCCGTTATCTTTGTGGTGAAATAAAATAAATACAATAAGATTATGTCAACAAAAACTATGAAAGAGAAAGCGGCGGAGTTATTGCAGAAATGCGAAGTTGTCACCCTTGCTTCTGTGAACAAGGAAGGCTATCCCCGTCCTGTGCCAATGAGTAAAATTGCAGCAGAAGGAATTTCCACTATCTGGATGTCCACCGGAGCGGATTCATTAAAGACTATTGATTTTTTATCGAATCCGAAAGCAGGATTATGTTTTCAGGAGAAGGGGGACAGTGTGGCATTGATGGGAGAAGTGGAAGTCGTGACAGACGAGAAACTGAAGCAGGAACTTTGGCAGGACTGGTTTATCGAACACTTTCCCGGTGGTCCTACAGATCCGGGCTATGTATTGCTAAAGTTCACCGCCAATCACGCAACCTACTGGATTGAAGGTACCTTTATTCATAAAAAGCTTGACTAATCTTGATTTGGAGCGATTATAAAATTGACAGGTAACGGTACATTTGTGTACGAAAAAAGAGAAAGACATTCCCAAAGTAAGGACTGTTTTTCTCTTTTATGTTTAGGCTGGAAGACGTGTTTTTCGTCTATTTGGCATTCATTTAGAATTCAAACTTTTCCAGTTTCATTTCAGCTAATTCCTGAATGATACCTACGTATTGTGCAAAATGAGCGGTTTTTTCGTGTGCTGCCAATACTTCAGCATTCTGCCATGTTTCGCAAATCATGAAAACATCACGGCGGGTACTGCTTTCAAAAGTATCGTAAGCAATGCATCCTTCTTCTTTCAAAGAGCAGGCAGTCAGTTCTTTTGCTGCCTCAATCGCTTTTTCGCGGTTTGTTTCGTTTACACGAACAAAAACATTTAATCTGATCATAGTTCTTTTATTATTTATGTGATTAAAAAGAATGGTTTCATCACTGTGTTTGTGAAGAACCGAAGGCAAAGATAGTATTTTTCTGTAGCTTCCCGCAGGCTGTTTTCAAATTTTCATATAAACTTCACATAATCATAAAAAATCAGTTATATTTGCATCTGAATTCTAAAAGCAACTATTTTGGGCACCATTCTTAAATTTGTTATAGCTTAATATTAGCCTCATAAACCACAGGCTAATTTCTTTCGTTTGAGTACTTCTACTTGAACCGGTTTTTCATTTTATCAATTTTATTATTCACTGCATCGTTTTTTTAAGACGAGTGCAATTTGGTATTCAGGCTTTTAGTCAGACTCCTTTTGACGGTTCGAAAGCTGTGGGTACATTGAGAATGAATGGAAAATTTCGTAAGAAATAGTAAGCTGAACATAGAAAAAGAAATTAAAAGGATTGAGCAACAGCCGATTGCCCTTCTCGAGCGGATAAAGCAGATAATAGATGTCATACAGACATCACTTACTTTGCTGAAAAGGGCAGTTGCCGAATATCAATTTCAGAATCCTGAAGAAGAAATTCAGTTCTTTAAAGTCTGGAAACCGCAGATTTCCGGCTTGCTGATGTTTTATATCCGTTTATATCAGATTGAAAAGAACCGTGTCGGCAAATCCCTGTCGGCTCAATGTAAATATTTAAAGATGGAGCTGGAAAATATACAGAAGTCATTTTTGAATAATAGCTTCTATGATTATTATCGTGCCGGTCAGACCGAACTTGATAACCAATATTTTATCCGTGAGAATTATGATATTCTTTCCGATGTTCATTGTCATTTGCTGGACAGGGATTCTTCTTTTACCACCTTACACGATTCAAGCGTTGCAATGATTCTGGCGAATAGTCATTTGATAGAATATGTATCAGACGAGATCGATTCGCTGTCAGACAAACTGCATCTTAAATTCACCTCCATAGTAGACAGTAAGTTGCTGCAATGGACGGATAGTAAAGTCGCCTTGGTTGAATTCATCTATGCGATCTATGCGGGCAAATGCTTTAATAATGGAAATACCAGTCTGAAAGACATCGCTTTTTGTTGCGAGATACTTTTCAATATCGAGATTGGGGACTTTTATCGTATCTTCTTGGAAATTAGGAATCGGAAGAAGAGCAGGACACAATTTCTTGATAAGTTGAAGGATAAAATACAGAAGATGATGGAGGAGCTCGACGGATAAATTTCACGCCATCTTGTGACATCTTGTGAATTTTATAAATGGCTTATATCCAACTTTGCTTTATGGATACAACATTTACATGGGAGATAAAGGCAAAGAATTCTCCTTTATTAATTAAGAAATGCAGTCATTGCGATAGTGACCGGTTTTACTGTAGTGATAAGTTTAGAATGAATGCGCAGAAAAAGAACATCGATGTCTGGCTGATATATCGGTGTGTGAAATGCGATAATACATGCAACATTACTTTGCTGTCACGTACCAAACCGGATTTGATAGATAAAGTCCTGTTTCATAGCTTTTCCATGAACGATCGGAAAGCAGCCTGGAAATATGCTTTTTCTGCCGAACTTGCCGGCAGGAATCATTTGAAAACGGATTATGATAGTGTAGAATATGAGGTTACGGATAACTTCTCGAAAGAAGATATAATCCGTGTGCCCGATGCAACCATAAAGATTCAAATCAAATATGAGTTTGAATTTAATCTGAAATTGTCGTCTTTATTAAAAAGGAATTTTCTTCTTTCCAGCACTCAGCTAAGGCGTCTGTTTGAACAGGGAGTGATTTCGCTTCTTTCCGGTAAAGAGCCGCAGAAATATAAAGTAAAGGATGGAGATATCCTGTTGATGGATAAAGAACATTTGCTTGTTATGATGGACTTTGTGGATAGCTTTATGGTAAAAACAGGCATTGATTGATTTTTTATTACTACATTTGTCTGATATGGGACAGGGAATTCAGAAACTAAGTACTATTATAAATTCAGAGATATGAGAAAGTTGTTTTTATTAGCTATTGTTTTATGTGTATGGAGTGTTGTTGCCGATGCTCAGGAGAGTGAGAGAAGATATATTGAGGTAACCGGTTCTTCTGAAATAGAAGTTGTGCCGGATGAGATTCATCTTTTGATTCAGATAAAGGAATATTGGAAAGAGGAATTTGTGCCGAATTCCAAGCCGGAAGATTATAAAACGAAAGTTCCGTTGGAATGGATTGAAAAAGATTTGCGTCGGGTGCTAAGTAGGGCAGGAATTTCGGATGAGGCTATTCGTGTGCAGGAAATTGGAGACTATTGGCGTCAGAAAGGAAAAGAATTTCTGATAGGTAAGCAACTGGACATCCGGTTTACTGACTTCGAAAAGATAAATGCTGTTATTAAGAAGATTGATACGAAAGGCATCGAGTCCATGCGTATCGGGGAGCTGAAGCACAAGGATTTGCCGAACTATCGGAAACAAGGTAAGATAGAAGCATTGAAAGCAGCACGTGAAAAGGCATCTTATCTTGTGGAAGCTATGGGACAAAAACTGGGTGAGGTCATTCGTATTGTCGAACCGGCTTCGAGCTATGTAAGTCCTTATTCTCTTTATCAGGCACAGAGTAATGTCAGTATGGGGACAGCTGCCACTGAGCAATATCGCGTTATTAAATTGCGGTATGAGATGACGGCGCGTTTTGCTATTGAATAATTTTTTCTTGCTAAGAATTACAGTTCGCATTACATAAAACTGTACCTTTGTATGCGATGAGCTATTCGTCTGACAGCTGTTGAACTTTCGTCTGACAACTGTTATCTTTTCGTCTAACAACTGTCAGACGAAAAAGAAACAGTTGTCAGACGATTATTTTTATGCTAAACTAAAGTTAAGGTTTAGTATAAGAGGACTGAAATGTTAGCGAATAAACTGATAGACACATAAACAACTAATAAAAAATATACTAATGAGTGCATTTTATGATTTGTATGAGACTCCGGACCCTAATGATACAGGGGAGAAACAACCCCTTCATGCCCGCATTGTTCCGAGTGGAACTTATTCGAAAAAAGATTTTATAGAACGCGTATCCCGTCACCAACCTTTCCCGCACAATATAATTGAAGGAGTACTTGGCGCTGTAGTTGATGAACTGGCCGAAGCCTTGGCGGATGGATACATCGTGGAATTGGGCGAACTTGGACATTTCAGCATTTCGTTGAAGTGTACCCATAAAGTGATGACTAAGAAAGAAATTCGCGCCGAGTCTATCCGTTTTGACAATGTTCATTTACGTACTTCCAAAGAATTTAAAAAGAAAATAAAGCGGGAGATAGAACTTGAACGAGTTGAGAACTCCAAAGTAAAAACTCACAATGCTAAAATATCCATTGAAGACCGTCTCCAAATGTTGCAGGAATTTCTGAAGAAAAACGGAGGAATCACGCGTATAGAATATAGCAGACTGACCGGACTCCCCCGATTGAAAGCAATTGATGATTTGAATACTTTCATCAAGGAGGGAACTCTTCGCAAGAGGGGAGCAGGACGAACTGTCTTTTATGTGTGGAAACAGAAGGAATGAAACAATGAATTAAAATATATATGGATTAATTATTAGAGGATACTACAGAAAACCACTCGCACACTAATTTTGTTCTACCTGTCAGTTTCTTATCTATCTTTTCCAATAATGAAGAATAATATTCTGTATGTATTTTTATCCAGTTATCCAAACATCCGTCTCCTTCGTTGACAGCAAATTCTTCTGTTATATCTTGAAAATCTACAATCTCTATTCTTTCAATTTTCACAATACATTTTTCTTTGCCCTGTGAGTCTAGTATAGAAGCGTATTCATTGACTTTAATTTCTTCTTGATTCATAAGAGAATAATCATATAAAGAAGAAGTTGCTGTTTTTTCTCCTGATAAGACCTTGTCTGCCAATTCGTCTGTATCGCATCCGAACTGTATTCTATGTTTTATTTCCATCATGCTTAGATAGATAATATCTTTTCCCCGTTTTTCAGATATTCGGTTAGCGGGATTCCCATATATCTAACAGTTATACCTAGATTTGTGATGATAGAGGCTACCCCGAAATTCTCACAGCAATCTTGGCATGCCTCAATCGTAATTCCTGATTGTAACATCTCTAATATTTCAGTCTGTACTTGCGTATCGTTGGCTACTAATTTCACAGATGCTCCCCAAAGAATAATATTTATATGTTTCCACCAACCTCTGTTTTTAGAGTTTAAGGCATACATTGCCAACATATTAAAAACGGTATCTTTGTTGTCAGTCGTCCAAAGAATGGTTAATTTGTCATTTGCGCTCATAATCTGTTATCTTTTGATGATTCTTTATTTTCTATAGACATATTGTGTCACTATGCTATGAAACAAAAGTAATGAATAAAAATTGAATGTCGGTTATTACTATTCTTTTAATAACACATATTAAGTCAGATAATTTGCACCTTTTGTTTCATACGAGTATCTTTGCCTCACTATTCTGTTAAAACGATAGGGGAGAATGTATCACAAGAGAAAAATAAGAGCATACATAGCATGGATGTTATTCATGACATTCATTCCCTTCTTTGTAGTGAAAACCTTTCACTATCATGGAAGTGAAGATGAAACGTCATGCTCTCATGCCGAACATTCCCGGAGTCATGCCGAGGATTGTGCCATATGTAAATACTCCCTTTCTCTCTTTACAGAACCTCAGTCGGTAGAATTTCACTGTATATTGACGCTCGTTCCTTACGAGCCGATTACTTATCAGGATAAGGTTGTCTGCAAACGAACTTATTCGCATCACCTACGCGCGCCTCCTGCCGCATAATTACATATTCATATTTTCTAGGAAGACAGGTTCATTGTAACTTGTCCTCACATTCATTTTACACATTATATAAAAGATTGTAATTGATGCGTATCGGAATTATTTCGGGCGTAATAGGGTTGTTTGTAACCTTACCCGTCCACGCACAGAAGTCCGATTCAATCAAGAGTATGCTTTTGCCTGATGTTGTTGTGACCGAGTCGTACCAACAGCGTCAAGCCAAGAAGTCTGCACTTACGGTTGAAGTGATAGAACAGGATTTTCTGCGCAAACATTTTACGGGAAACTTCATGCAGGCAATGGAGAACATTCCCGGAGTACAAGCTATGGACATAGGCTCCGGCTTCTCCAAACCGATGATTCGGGGGATGGGATTCAACCGGATAGCCGTATTGGAAAACGGAATCAAGCAGGAAGGCCAGCAATGGGGAGCCGACCACGGACTGGAACTGGATGCCTTTAATATCGAGACAGTCAATGTATTGAAAGGTCCTTCCTCACTGCTTTACGGCAGTGATGCCATGGGCGGAGTGATTGATATAGCCTCTCCTCCCATACCTTCTGCGAATATGCTCTTCGGCGATGTCACCCTATTGGGCAAATCCGTCAACGGAACACTGGCAGGTTCGCTGATGCTGGGACTTAAAAAGAATGCCTGGTATGCGCAAATCCGTTATTCCGAACAGCACTTCGGTGATTACCGCATCCCTACGGATACCATTGTCTACCTGACTCAGAAAATGCCCGTCTATGGGCGTAAACTGAAAAATACGGCAGGAGTGGAACGCAATATCGGCCTTTTCACCCAATATCAGCGAAAAGGCTATAAAGCAGACTATTCCATCAGTAATGTCTATCAGAAGACGGGGTTCTTTCCGGGCGCACACGGTGTCCCCGACGCATCGCGCGTAGAAGATGACGGAGACAGCCGGAATATCGAACTGCCTTACAGCAAGGTAAATCATCTGAAAGTAACCACACATCAGCAATATGCTTGGGAGAAACTGATCCTGTCCGGTGATTTGGGATTTCAGAATAACCATCGGGAGGAATGGAGTGCTTTTCATACTCATTACGGCTCCCAGCCTGCGCCGGAGAAGGACCCGGATAAAGAACTGGCTTTCGATCTGAACACATACAGTGCTTCGGTAAAAGCCCGCTTTATTGGCTCTTCTTCATGGGAGCATACGTTGGGGTGGGATGGGCAACATCAGCAGAACGACATTTCCGGCTATTCATTCTTGTTGCCGGAATACCATCGTTCTACTACCGGATTGCTCTGGCTTACGACGTATAAGCCTAATAACATTCTCTCTGTCAGTGGAGGCGTGCGATATGATTATGGTTATATTGGCATCTCTCCGCACGAGGACGTTTATCTGGCGGATTACCTTCGGAGGCAAGGATATGATGATGAACAAGTAGAGTCCTATAAATGGAACAGTCATGCCGTCCGAAAGCATTTCGGTGACTATTCCTTTTCTTTGGGACTGGTATGGACACCCTCCGTTCAGCACATGGTGAAAGTGAACATCGGACGTAGCTTCCGCCTCCCCGGAGCCAATGAACTGGCTGCTAACGGTGTACATCACGGCACTTTCCGTCACGAGCAGGGAGATGCTTCTCTGAAATCCGAGCAAGGATGGCAGATGGATGCTTCCTA
Source organism: Bacteroides sp. 1_1_14 (assembly GCF_000162515.1). Taxonomy (NCBI): domain Bacteria; kingdom Pseudomonadati; phylum Bacteroidota; class Bacteroidia; order Bacteroidales; family Bacteroidaceae; genus Bacteroides; species Bacteroides sp. 1_1_14. The sequence continues at coordinate 352,021 of NZ_GG774707.1, forward strand.
CAACCTGCGATATCACGGATTTTCCGTTTCCGTGTCTCCTTTTGTCAGTTGGTTCAGTAACTACATCTTTCTGCGTCCCACAGGCGAATGGTCAGTTCTGCCGCATGCCGGACAGATTTACCGCTACACGGGAGCCGAAGCACTGTTTGCCGGAACGGAGGCTACGATAGACATTAACTTTCTGCGTCACTTCAATTACCGTATCTCCGGAGAATACGTCTACACCTACAACTGTGACGAGCATATTCCGTTAAGTTTTTCTCCGCCGTTCGGTATGCGGAATACGTTGACATGGCAAAGAAAACACTATATGCTTTATGCGGAGTGGCAACTTATTGCCCGTCAGAACCGTGTAGACCGTAATGAGGACCGTACACCGGGGGCTAACCTGTTTCATTTGGGTGGCTCGCTGAATATTCCGGTTGGTAGGACTAACGAGATAGAAATAACCCTGACCGCCCGTAATATCTTCAATACCAGATATTACAATCATCTTAGTTTTTACAGGAAAGTAGAAATTCCGGAACCGGGACGAAACTTCCAATTATTAATCAAAATTCCATTTAAAAAATTACTGTAATGAAAACAAAACTTTACCTCCCGATCATCAGCCTTCTGGCAATGTCTGTATTTGCATTTATTTCTTGTGACGATTCGGATAGCGATACCACCAAACCGGTGATTGAACTAAGTGAACCGGAAGAAGGGCAAGAACTGAAAATTGGCGACGAGCACGGAGTACATTTTGAAATGGATCTGTCGGACGACGTCATGTTAAAGTCATATATGATTGAAATACATAGTAATTTCGACCACCATTCGCATGGAAAGAGCAGGGCTGCTGCTACGGGCGAAGCCACTGTCGATTTCAGTTTCAACAGGTCTTATGATATCTCCGGAAAGAAAACGGCGCATATCCATCACCACGATATTGTAATTCCGGCCAATGCTACTCCGGGCGATTATCATCTGATGGTTTATTGCACGGATGCCGCAGGAAACGAAACCTACATTGCGCGCAATATTGTACTGAGCACTACCGCCGAAGGGGACGATCATCATCACGATGAATAAATAAAATAGCCAGCCTGCCATGCAAAACGGGGGCGGGATGGAGTATCTTTTTTCTCTTATTAATCAGTGTTCGTATAATTTTCTTTAAAAGGTGTAATAGTTATTACACCTTTTGTGTTTCCAAAGCTTTACTTTTGTGAAAAATACTTTTTCACTATGATGAAGTTACCATTTATAAACCGAATTTTTCCTTCGTACAGATCGAAGATAATAGCCGTTATCATTGGCGGTATTATTGTAGGCGGAGGAGCTTTATTTATGTACATGCTTCGGGCACATACGTATCTGGGCGATGATCCGGCAGCGTGTGTGAATTGTCACATCATGTCTCCTTATTATGCCACATGGTTTCACAGTTCACATGCACGGGATGCCACCTGTAACGATTGTCATGTTCCTCACGAGAACATTGTAAAGAAATGGACATTCAAAGGAATGGATGGTATGAAGCACGTCGCGGCTTTCCTTACCAAAAGTGAGCCACAAGTGATACAGGCCCACGAGCCCAGTTCGCAGGTGATTATGAACAATTGTATTCGTTGCCATACACAACTGAATACGGAGTTTGTAAAAACAGGAAAGATAGATTATATGATGTCTATGGTGGGAGAAGGAAAGGCTTGCTGGGACTGTCATCGGGATGTACCTCATAGTGGTAAGAATTCGCTGTCCGCTACTCCGGCAGCTATCGTCTCTCTTCCCGAATCGCCTGTACCGGAATGGCTCCGGAAGATGGTTAATAATAAGGAATAAGCATATACATAACTACGTAATAAAATAATAAAACCGATATACAATGGAAAAGAAATTAAAATCATGGCAAGGATGGCTGTTGTTCGGAGGTTCAATGGTCGTTGTTTTTGTTTTAGGATTATGTGTTTCTGCGTTGATGGAGAGGAGGGCGGAAGTCGCCAGTATCTTTAATAACCGCAAAACTGTCATTAAAGGTATTGAAGCACGCAACGAACTGTTTAAAGATGATTTTCCCCGCGAATATCAGACTTGGACGGAAACGGCAAAGACTGATTTTGAAAGCGAGTTTAATGGCAATGTCGCTGTTGATGCTTTGGAAAAACGTCCGGAATTGGTTATTCTGTGGGCAGGATATGCATTTTCAAAAGACTATTCCACTCCGCGCGGACATATGCATGCTATCGAGGATATTACGGCGTCACTTCGTACCGGTTCTCCTGCAGGTCCGCACGATGGCCCTCAGCCTTCTACTTGCTGGACTTGTAAGAGTCCGGATGTTCCCCGCATGATGGAAGCATTGGGAGTCGATTCTTTCTATAATAACAAATGGGCTGCCTTTGGTGATGAAATCGTGAATCCGATCGGCTGTTCCGACTGCCACGATCCGGAAACAATGAATCTTCATATCAGCCGTCCGGCATTGATTGAAGCTTTCCAGCGTCAGGGAAAAGATATCACAAAAGCTACTCCACAGGAAATGCGTTCATTGGTCTGTGCGCAGTGCCACGTAGAATATTACTTTAAGGGTGACGGTAAATATTTGACTTTCCCGTGGGATAAAGGTTTCACTGTAGAAGACATGGAAGCATATTATGATGAGGCAGGTTTCTATGATTACATTCATAAGTTAAGCCGTACTCCGATCTTGAAAGCCCAGCATCCCGACTATGAAATAGCTCAGATGGGTATTCACGGGCAAAGAGGCGTTTCTTGTGCCGATTGTCATATGCCTTATAAGAGTGAAGGGGGCGTGAAATTCAGTGACCATCACATTCAGAGCCCATTGGCAATGATTGACCGCACCTGTCAGACTTGTCATCGTGAGAGTGAAGAAACATTACGTAACAATGTGTACGAGCGTCAGCGCAAGGCAAATGAAATCCGTAACCGTCTGGAACAGGAACTGGCAAAGGCGCATATCGAAGCAAAATTTGCCTGGGATAAGGGTGCTACAGAAGATCAGATGAAAGATGTGCTTGCATTGATTCGTCAGGCACAATGGCGTTGGGACTTCGGTGTGGCATCACATGGAGGTTCTTTCCATGCACCGCAGGAGATTCAGAGAATTCTTTCTCATGGTCTGGACCGTGCTATGCAGGCTCGTCTGGCTGTATCCAAAGTTTTAGCGAAGCATGGGTATACGGAAGACGTTCCGATGCCGGACATTTCAACGAAGGCCAAAGCGCAGAAATATATCGGTCTTGATATGGATGCTGAAAGAGCTGCTAAGGAGAAATTCCTGAAAACGACCGTTCCGGCATGGCTGGAGAAGGCAAAGGCAAACGGACGTCTGGCACAAAAGTAAAATAGGGATATATGTGGAGCAAACCGTGGAGTTATAAAGAAGGGCTGGTGATTGGTGCGGGATTACTGGTGATAGGTATTTTGCTGCAAATGGCAGTGGGAGCCATCAACTGGAGCCTGTTTGCCTGTCCGGTCAATGTGATTGTGTTAGTGGTTTATATCATTGCGCTGGTAGCCATGCACCTTCTTCGTAAACGTGTGTATCTGTTTGGATGGTTGAGCCATTATTCCGCTGCCGTTTCTTCCCTGGTATGGGTAGTCGGCATGACGGTGATCATGGGGCTTATCCGGCAGGCTCCTTCCGGTCATGCTTCCAATGATATACTGGGATTTTCACAGATGATTTCGTCCTGGCCTTTCGTCCTGCTTTACTTTTGGATGGTCACTGCATTGGGTTTGACCATACTCCGTGCCAGCTTTCCATTCAGGATTGGCAGACTATCCTTTCTTCTCAATCACGTAGGATTGTTCGTGGCATTGATTACGGCTACTTTGGGAAATGCCGATATGCAACGCTTGAAGATGACTACCCGAATGGGAAACGCAGAATGGAGGGCTACCGATGATAAAGGAAAATTGATAGAACTTCCGTTGGCTATCGAACTGAAGGATTTTACGATTGATGAATATCCTCCGAAACTGATGCTGATTGACAATGAAACGGGGGGAGTACTCCCCGAAAAGTCTCCTGTGCATTTACTGCTTGAAGACGGAGTTTCCGAGGGCAGTCTGCTGGATTGGGACTTGTTTGTCGAACAGTCTATTCCGATGGCTGCCTCCGTAGCTACAGAAGACACACTGAAATTTACAGATTTCCATTCGATGGGAGCGACATATGCAGTGCATCTGAAGGCCGTCAACCGAAAGAACAAACAGACGAAAGAAGGCTGGGTGAGCTGTGGTAGTTTTCTCTTTCCTTATAAGGCGTTGCGTCTCGACTCTCTGACGAGTCTGGTGATGCCGGAACGGGAACCGCAACGTTTTGCTTCGGAAGTAAAAGTCTACACACAGGAAGGAACGATAACGGAGAGTACGATTGAAGTAAATCGTCCGATGGAGATAGCAGGATGGAAAATTTATCAGCTTAGTTATGATGAGTCGAAAGGTCGCTGGAGCGATATCAGTGTCTTTGAGCTGGTTCGCGACCCGTGGTTGCCTGTAGTATATGCAGGGATCATCATGATGATGCTCGGAGCAATTTGTCTGTTTGTCAATGCACAAAAGAGGAAAGAGGAGGACAGGGAATGAGTTGGGAACATTTTTATATGGTTTGCGATAGCCGCATTGATTTGCTGGAGCTTGGGCGCGTTTGCTGCCTGGAAAGGAAAGAAGCCGGTATGGACTTATGGATTTACCTTGTTGGGGCTGGTCATCTTTTTCAGTTTTATCCTCGGTATGTGGATTTCTCTGGAACGTCCTCCGATGCGGACGATGGGAGAGACACGTCTGTGGTACTCTTTCTTCCTTCCGTTGGCGGGTTTGATAACGTACGTGCGTTGGAAATATAAATGGATTCTTAGTTTCAGTTGCATTCTCTCACTGGTATTTATCTGTATCAATATCTTTAAACCGGAGATTCACAATAAAACGCTGATGCCTGCTTTGCAAAGTCCGTGGTTTGCCCCTCATGTCATAGTGTATATGTTTGCTTATGCGATGTTGGGAGCTGCGGTGGTCATGGCTGTCTATCTGCTTTGGTTCAAAAAGAAGGATATTGAACGGAAAGAGATGGACTTATGCGATAACCTGACTTATGTGGGCTTGGCATTTATGACATTGGGAATGCTGACGGGAGCTATCTGGGCGAAAGAAGCGTGGGGGCACTACTGGGCTTGGGACCCGAAAGAGACATGGGCGGCAGCTACTTGGTTCTCCTATCTGGTATATATCCATTTCAGGCTGGGCAGACCGTTGAAGAGTCGTCCGGCATTAGTCATTCTGTTAGTATCATTTGTCTTATTACAAATGTGTTGGTATGGAATCAATTACCTTCCATCGGCACAAGGAGTTAGTGTACATACTTATAACTTAAATTGAAATATCAATGAAAACATTTTATTGGTCATTCGTTCTTATGCTATTGTCAAGCATGGCATACACACAAACTACGGAGAAGGAAAATGAATTTTCGATGTCTATGCAAATCAGACCTCGTGCGGAGTATCGAAACGGTGCTTTAATCCCTCGCAATGAAGGGCAGAAGGCTGCATCATTCATTAATAACCGTGCCCGTTTGTCACTGGACTACAAGCGCTCGGACCTTGAAATCAAGATGTCGGCACAGCATGTTGGAGTATGGGGGCAAGATCCGCAGATTGACAAGAATGGTCGCTTTGTCTTGAATGAGGCATGGGCAAAGCTGGATTTTGGAAAAGGCTTCTTTGCACAGTTAGGTCGTCAGACGTTAGTTTATGATGATGAACGTATTTTGGGCGGACTGGACTGGAATGTGGCAGGCCGTTATCATGATGCGTTGAAACTGGGATATGCCAATAAGAATAATGAAATACATGCTATTCTGGCTTTCAACCAGAATGATGAAAAAACGGCAGGTGGTACTTATTACAATTCTTCTATTGGTCAGCCTTACAAGAATATGCAGACTGTGTGGTATCACTATAAAGCAGATAAGATTCCGTTCGGGGCTTCTTTACTGTTTATGAATTTAGGGTTAGAGACAGGGAATCAGCTCACTCAAGATTCTCATACCCGCTACTTGCAAACGATGGGAACTTATCTTACATATAAAAATAGCGGATGGAACTTGGATGGCGCTTTCTACTACCAAACAGGTAAGAACAAGGATGCCGAGAGTGTTTCTGCTTTCATGGCAAGTGCTACGGCAGCTTATGCGTTCAATAAAACATGGGGAATGGTTGTAAGCTTTGATTATTTGAGCGGAAATGAAGAAGGTAGTAGTAAATTTAAGGCTTTTGACCCTCTTTATGGGACGCATCATAAATTCTATGGCAGCATGGATTATTTCTACGCTTCTGCATTCAACAAAGGATTTGCTCCCGGATTAATAGATGGTCGTCTTGGGGCTCGTTTTCGTGCATCTGCCAAGGTAGATATGGAACTCAATTATCATTATTTTGCTACTGCTACTGAAGTAGATTTTAAAGAAGATTTGAAGAAGTCACTCGGTTCGGAAGTTGACTATCAGATCAATTGGTCTGTAATGAAAGATGTGAAACTCTCTGCCGGTTATTCTTTTATGCTTGGAACGAAGACGATGGATGCTGTGAAAGGCGGAAATCATAAGAGTTGGCAAGACTGGGGATGGGTATCTGTCAATATCAACCCGAAAGTGTTTTTTACAAAATGGTAATTGAAACCTAGCTAGGATTCAGATTAAACCGTTGATAGAATATAAAAAGTGGCACAGCATTAAATTTAGGCTGTGCCACTTTCTTTTTATTATAAGTATTTCTCCAGCGCCATTTTATTCAGAATCTCGATCTTTTTTCCTTCCATTGTGATCAGCCCTTCCTTGATTATCTTATTGATTTCTTTGGATAAAGCAGGACGTGATACATTCAGGTACTCGGCAAGCTGTGACTGGGTATGCATGATCTCTACAGTCAGAGAATCTTTTTTCTTATGTTCGAATAAGTAAACAATAAACCTTTCGCGTACAGTCTTGCGCGACAGAGGTTTCAAACGTGATACGGTACATATATTGCAATTTCCGGCGATGCAAAGAAAATTGTGCAACACCTGCGGGTCCTGACTGATGACTTTAAAAGTGGAATCTTTGGTTGCCATGAGTACCACGCTGTCTTCCAAAGCAGTAAAAGTAGCTGGCAACGTATTGTTTGAATTGAAAAGGTGAGGGGTGGCAAAGGTACGTGGTGCGATGATATACTCAATCATCACTTCGTTCCCCAATCCGTCAATGATATCCGTGCGTAGTTTTCCTTCCAATAACACATATAGTTTGTTGCAAGGTGTACCTTGCGTAACAACTATTTCTTTTTTATCCGCTGCATAGATAACGAAATCCAGTTTATCCAACAGAGATTCCTTAATGTTCAGAGGTAAATCCCGAAATAAAGGGATTTGAAATAATTTTTCTTTATGTGCGTTGGTCAGTTGTATTTTTTTCATTGCATTATGTTGTTCGTATCATGGGCAAAGATATGAATTATATATGGGCAGAGAAAATCTTTTTTTATGTTTGTGCCGCCGAAAGACCGATTATGGATGAGATGAAAAGGATATTGATAAAAAGTAAAAATGGCAGAAAATGTTTGAATCAGTAATTAGGGTACACATCTCTGTAATTTATCTACATTTGCTATATGATAAATTGTCTATTTTTGCAGAGTGAAAAAGCTGATTAATGAAATTCAAAAAATAAAAGTAATATAGTTATGGCTAAAAAAGTTCTGATTATTTCGTCCAGTCCGCGAAAGGGCGGTAATTCTGATATGCTTTGTGACGAATTTATGAAAGGTGTCCTCGAAACAGGCAATGAAGTAGAAAAGATTTTTCTGAAAGAGAAAGCAATTCATCCTTGTACGGGATGTAGTGTTTGCAGCATGTATGGCAAACCCTGCCCCCAGAAAGATGATGCCGCAGGAATTGTGGAGAAAATGATTGCTGCTGATGTCATCGTAATGGCAACACCTGTTTATTTCTATACGATGTGCGGACAGATGAAGATTATGATTGACCGTTGTTGTGCGCGTTATACGGAAATAACGAATAAGGAATTTTATTTCATTATTGCAGCGGCGGAGAATGATAAGGGGATGATGGAACGTACGATTGATGGTTTCCGTGGCTTCCTTGATTGTCTGGAAAATCCGCAGGAAAAAGGAGTGATTTATGGAATAGGTGCCTGGAAGGTAGGAGAAATAAAAGATACTCCCTACATGCAGGAAGCCTATGAGATGGGAAAAATGGTGTAAACGTTCGCTTTAGGTAAACATTTCCCGTCATATATAACAACCTTTCAGGATGGTGTCACTATGCTGAGTATATAGTGACGCTATACCTGTAGGATAGTGACACTAAAGCAGTATGATAGTGACACTATAGTAATGGGATAGTGACACCATATTTTAGTCTGGATTTAATGAGAGAAGTTTAGTTTAATGATTCTGTTACAATAATCTTCTTTCGTTCGATTCCAGCTCCAATAAAGTCTTTTTAGCTACAAGACCACCGGCATATCCGGTCAGTTTATGATCACTGCCGATCACCCTGTGACAAGGAATAAGTATTGAAATCGAATTTGCTCCATTCGAAGAGGCTACCGCACGGATAGCTTTAGGATTATTCAGTCTCTGTGATAATTGAGCATAAGATATCGTTGTTCCGTAGGGAATGTTTAATAATTCATTCCATACACTCTTTTGAAACTCTGTCCCGACAAGAAGCAGAGGAATATCAAACGTAGTCCTTTGACGGGAAAAATACTCATCTAGCTGGCTGATCGTTTGCGTTATCACTTCAGAGTTTTCTATTGCGTACTGAGCATTTAGCGCTTTTTGTATTCGTTTATCGATTGTTGTTCTGCGTTCTTCACTCACCACCCAGTCACACATACAGAGCTTGTTCTCGAAAGAACCGAGTATCAATTTCCCGCATGGAGATTGATAGTACTGTATCTGAACTGTATTTACTTTACCTTTTGCTTCTTTCTCCATTTTGATTCTTTATTTAAAGGGTTTGATATGGATGTAAAAGTAATTATTTGTATTCAAACTACAAAATGAATAATTCGGCAATAGAAGCCTGAAACAAAATCTTTTACCCTTACAGTCGATTTAAATTGATTGATTACTTGTTCTGCCGTAGAATTATTATAATTTTGTAGCAGAACTTTTTATTTCGTATTATTTGATTAAGAACCAAACCACATGAACTATAAAATAACGACTCTTGTAGAAAATTGTGTCTATGGACGTAAATTGCAGGCAGAACATGGGCTTTCCCTCTATATTGAGACACCGGAAAACAGATTACTTTTTGATACGGGAGCTTCCGATTTATTTATCCGTAATGCCCGGTTATTGAATATTGACTTGCAAAAAGTAGATTATTTAGTATTATCTCATGGTCACAGTGACCATACGGGTGGACTACGCCATTTTCTTGAACTAAATGCCGAAGCAACGGTTGTCTGCAAACGCGAAGTGTTTTTTCCTAAATTCAAGGATGAACGTGAGAATGGAATGAAATATACACGCTCGCTTGATCTTTCTCGTTTTCGTTTTATTGATGAGTTGACTGAACTGGTTCCCGGAGTATTTCTTTTTCCCTCTGTGGATATTATAGACCCGAAGGATACACATTTTGAACGATTTTGGATTCAAAAGGAAGATGGTTCTAGAGTCCCCGATACCTTTCCGGACGAGTTAGCTATGGTACTGGTTGAGCCTGAAGGACTTTCCATTTTAAGTGCCTGTTCCCACCGGGGTATTACAAATATATTGCGGACAGTACGAACGGCATTTTCAAAACTTCCCTGCAATCTGCTTTTAGGAGGCTTTCATATTCATAATGCAGAAGAATCCAAATATCAGGTTATTGCTGATTATTTGCATGAATATTTACCTCAAGAGATAGGTGTCTGCCATTGTACGGGAGTAGATAAATATGCTTCTTTTTATAAAGATTTTGGCGACAGGATATTCTATAACTATACAGGAAAACAAATAGAGACAAGTATTTAAGAACAAAATATATAATAATTTGATATGAAGAAACTTATAACTTCTTTAGCGCTGGTACTGACTGCATTATCCAGCTATGCTATTACCCCTTTGTGGATACGTGATGCACGTATCTCACCGGATGGAAAGGAAATCGTCTTTTGTTATAAAGGCGACATTTACAGAGTCCCCGTTCAAGGGGGAAACGCTACCCAATTAACAACACAAGCTTCTTATGAGGCTAATCCTGTTTGGTCGCCAGATGGTAAACAAATCGCGTTTGCCAGCGACCGGAATGGGAACTTCGATCTCTTTATCATGTCTGCCGATGGAGGAACTGCACGTCGGTTGACTTATCATTCTGCCTCGGAGATTCCTTCGGCTTTCACTCCGGATGGTAAATTTGTACTTTTCTCCGCCTCCATTCAGGACCCTGCGGAAAGTGCCCTTTTTCCTACCGGAGCCATGACGGAATTATATAAAGTTCCGGTTACCGGAGGACGTACCGAACAAGTGCTGGCTACTCCTGCCGAATGGGTTTGCTTTGATAAATCGGGAAAAAACTTCCTTTATCAGGACCGTAAAGGTTTTGAAGATGAATGGAGAAAACACCATACCTCATCTATAACAAGAGACATTTGGCTATACGATGTTTCGACCGGGAAACATGCCAATCTGACCAATCGGGAAGGAGAAGACCGTAATCCGGTATATGCACCGGATGGTAATTCGGTCTATTTTCTAAGTGAGCGCAATGGCGGTTCATTTAATGTATATAACTTTACCCTGAACACTCCGCAGGAAGTGAAAGCTATCACCACTTTCCGCACGCATCCGGTACGTTTCTTGTCAATCAGCGATAAAGGAACTTTATGCTATACGTATGACGGAGAACTTTATACACAAGAGCCCAATGCCCGCCCGAAGAAAGTAAATGTTGATCTTGTGCGTGATGATGAAAAAGAGATTGCTACTCTCAGATTTTCTCAGGGTGCGACTTCCGCTTCTGTGTCTCCGGATGGTAAGCAGGTGGCTTTTATTGTGCGAGGTGATGTTTTTGTGACTTCAACCGATTATGCTACGACCAAGCAAATAACAAATACTCCGGCAAAGGAATCCGGTGTATCTTTTGCTCCCGACAACCGTACACTGGTTTACGCCAGCGAGCGGACCGGTAACTGGCAACTTTATACCGCTAAGATAGCTCGTAAAGAAGAGGCGAATTTCCCTAACGCCACTCTTATTGAAGAGGAAGTATTGCTCCCCTCCAAAACCGTAGAACGTGCTTACCCGCAATACTCTCCGGATGGTAAGGAACTGGCTTTTATCGAAGACCGTAACCGGTTGATGGTACTCGACCTGAAAACCAAAAAAGTACGTCAGGTGACAGACGGTTCTACATGGTACAATACAGGAGGCGGATTCGATTACGAATGGTCGCCCGATGGCAAGTGGTTTACGCTTGAGTTTATCGGCAATCGTCATGATCCCTATTCGGATATCGGTATTGTCAGTGCACAGGGAGGTACTATCACTAATCTGACTAACAGCGGTTATATTAGCGGCTCTCCACGTTGGGTACTGGATGGAAATGCCATTCTGTTCCAGACCGAGCGTTATGGTATGCGTGCCCATGCTTCCTGGGGATCACAACAGGATGTGATGCTGGTATTCTTGAATCAGGATGCTTACGACCGTTACCGTTTGAGTAAAGAGGACTTCGAACTGCTCAAAGAATTTGAAAAGGAGCAGAAAAAAGCAAAGGAGAAAGACGGTGATAAGAAAAGGACGGAAGTCAGTCTAAAAAGGACAAGGCAGACAAAGAAAAGATAAGGCAGACAAAGAAGGAGATAAGGAGGATACCGAAAAGGACAAGGCAGACAAGAAAGATATTGTTGTAGAACTCAGCGGTATTGAAGACCGTATTGTACGCCTGACTCCTAACTCTTCTGATTTAGGTAGTGCTATTCTTTCCAAAGATGGAGAAAATCTGTATTACTTTTCAGCTTTCGAAGAGGGGTATGACCTTTGGAAAATGAATCTTCGTGAAAAAGGCACGAAGCGTCTCCATAAACTTAATTCCGGCTGGTCATCACTGATGCTGGATAAAAAAGGAGATATCTTCTTGCTGGGAAGCAGAAATATGCAGAAAATGGACGCGAAGTCGGATGCTCTGAAACCTATCAGTTATCAGGCTGAAATGAAAATGGATTTGGCAGCCGAACGTGAGGCGATGTTCGATCATGTATATAAACAGCATCAAAAACGCTTCTATAATCTTAATATGCACGGAGTGGACTGGAATGCCATGACAGCTGCCTATCGTAAATTCCTGCCACATATTGATAATAACTATGACTTTGCAGAATTACTGAGCGAATGGTTAGGTGAACTGAATGTTTCGCATACCGGAGGACGCTATTCTCCGAGGGGCAATGGAGATGTAACCTCTAATCTGGGCTTATTGTTTGACTGGAATTATCAGGGAAAGGGTATGCAGATTGCTGAAATTGTAGAAAAAGGCCCGTTCGATCATTCCCGTACCAAAGTAAAGGCAGGGTGTATTATAGAAAAAATCAACGGGGAAGAAATAACTCCGGATAAGGACATCACTGATCTTTTGAATAATAAGGCAGGGAAGAAAACACTGGTTTCGCTGTACAACCCGCAGAATAAGGAACGTTGGGAAGAAGTGGTAAAACCTGTCACAAGCGGACAACTTAATGGCTTATTATATAAACGTTGGGTAAAACAACGTGCTGAGGATGTGGAGAAATGGTCCGGCGGTCGTTTGGGATACGTTCATATTCAATCTATGGGAGATGGAAGTTTCCGTACTGTTTACTCGGATATTCTGGGAAAATACAATAACTGTGACGGAATTGTGATCGATACCCGTTTTAACGGAGGCGGTCGTCTGCATGAAGATATTGAAATACTTTTCAGCGGTCAGAAATATTTCACTCAGGTGGTACGCGGACGTGAAGCCTGTGATATGCCAAGTCGTCGTTGGAACAAGCCTTCTATTATGTTGCAGTGTGAAGCCAATTATTCGAATGCTCATGGCACCCCGTGGGTGTACAAGCATCAGAATATTGGAAAACTGGTAGGTATGCCTGTCCCGGGAACTATGACAAGTGTGTCTTGGGAAACTTTGCAGGATCCTTCATTGGTATTTGGGATTCCTATCATCGGTTATCGTCTACCGGATGGCAGTTATCTGGAAAATACTCAGTTGGAACCTGATATCAAGGTTGCCAACAGCCCGGAAACTGTAGTGAAAGGAGAGGACACGCAACTCAAAATGGCTGTGGATGAATTGCTTAAAGAAATAGATAGCCGGAAGAAATAGACATCCTTTCCTCCTTTAGAAAAAATAATTTTAGTCTCACTCTGCTCTATTTAAACTTCTTGCAATCAGTGGCATACCGAATGAAGGTGTGTCAAAAGTAACTAAACTCTCCTCCTTCCCGAAGGAGGAGAGTTTAGTTACTTTTGACTTTTGACATACCTACATTGTTTTTTGAGTTGTCTCTCACTTTTTTCCTCAATGCCCGTCCTTCTCGTGACAAAGTACCTTCCATGAGATGCGATTTACTGCTTCTTTGCCTGTCACATACTCTGACTTAGTGTGTTTAACAATAGGTGTTCGTGTTTTATTTCACCGCAGGGAAAACGCAATGATGTATATAGGATAACGTATGGGATACAGTGACTTAACATACAAACAACAGATGGCTTTAAACAGATATAGCGAACTACATCTAATGTACTCACTGTGATGTATCCAAACATCCCTCGAAGTACCAACTTATTTTTAAGCATTACTATATAGTCAGGCAGATGGAAACGTTGCTGGTAGTGAGCTGGAGAAAACTTATTTCAATACAGGTAATAATTTGTAGAGAGTCTTCCTTGTCATTATTTTCTGATTCAGGAAGCTGACGATATATCCGGTGATGCAGGCGGCGATAAGAGACCCCTCGCGAACACCTTCGATGCATTGCGAAAGCAGGAGAGAGAGTATGACTGCCAGAGTGACCAGCGTAACATCAAAACAGACTTTGAACTTTCCGAACTCTTTGTTATAACGGCGGGAGGCGTATTTTACGAAAGCCTCTGCGCTCATCATTGCTACTTTGGGTTTGAGTTCGAGTACGACTCCTATGGATTGTATCATGCATCCTGTGAGTAATAAGGCTATTGATATCCCGTAATTGTCGGGATGCAGATTACTGGTGAGTGCCATATTAAAATCAATGAATGCCGAAAAGATAAAAGAGAACGGCAATTGAAGAAGTATTTCAATGGTGTCCTGTCGGGTCTTATTTTTTCTGATGATCCAGAACTGTCCCAGAATAAGCAGCATATTGATCAGAAACGTACAAGTTCCTAATGATAAAGGGCTGTTCAGGCTTAACACATAATTGATGCTGGATATAGGTGTGGTTCCTAATGCGGAACGTACAATCAACACTATTCCGGCAGCCAGAAAATACAATCCGATAACAAATACCAAATACCTTTTAAAAACGTCTTTCATTCCCATATCTTATCTATCTTATATAATCGTATTGTTCTTCATTCTATAAAGAAGAATATGCAAAGGTCCCGTTTTTTTGTCTGATATAAGTTATCCGATTCCACACAGTTTTTGTCATATCCGAAACAAATTGTACTTTTACGTCGAAAAGAAGGAGGTATAAATGGTAAAATCTCGTATTTTTGATAATAGGCAGTTATTAAAGGAACATCCGGAAATTCCTCATTATAAAGAGGAGGTAGTCTGCTTTATGAGTGAATATAAGGACAGGAGCTATCCGGAAAACGAACGTTACTTTAATCGTGAACTTTATATGATACTCGTTCTTGAAGGTCGTTCCGAGATTTTGTTGAATGGGGAATTTATTGTGATAGAGCCTGATATGTTGCTTGTTCATGGAGCGAATTATCTCACCGACCATCTTTATTCGAGTCCGGATATTAAGTTTATCACCCTCTCCATTTCCGAGTCCATGCGGACAGATGACTCTTATCTTACCCAGATAACGGCTATTCTGTTGGCAACGATGAGGCAGAATAAGCAATATACCATACAGCTGACAGCATACGAAGCTCAAATCATTCGTAATGAACTGGAAGTGTTGATGCATTTGCTGAATATAAAACATCAGTTTCTTTTCCGGCGAATACAGGCGGCTTGCAACGCCTTATTTTTGGATATAGCCGATTTTCTTTCCCGAAAGACCATCATAAAAAAGGAGGTCAGTCGTAAAGACCATGTTTTACAGGAATTTCATGCGCTTGTTACCCGAAACTTCAGAGAAGAGCATTTCGTTAGTTTCTATGCGGATAAGCTGGCCATCAGTGAGCAGTACCTTGCGCGTATCGTTCGTGCCGGAACGGGAAAAAGTGTGAATACGATTATTAATGAGTTATTGATCATGGAAGCCCGAACCTTGCTGAGTTCCACTAAATCTACGCTAGGGGATATTGCTTCTCAGTTGGGCTTTAGCGATGCTGCCGGTTTCTGTAAGTTTTTCAAGAGAAATATGGGGCAGACTCCTCTCAATTATCGGAAGGGATTATGGATTTAAGTGAAAATGAATGCAGGTTGATGTGATCCCATAACGAACGGATACATCAACCTACATGAAATATATAATGAACTGGTTTTGACTTATCAGCCAATGAGTGATAGGATATCTTCTACGATCTGTTCATCCGTCAGATGGTTGGCACGAAGCAGTTCCTGTATATCATAACGGTCTACAAATTCTTTTTTAGCTCCATAGTTGAGCACTTTTATATCTGTAGCGCCATAGTAACGGGCAATCTTTTCACCGAAACCACCATCCAGAACTCCGTCTTCCAGTGTAATCACTAATTCGTGGTCGGCTTTCAGTTCGTCCATCAGTTCGCTGTCTACACCTGTGATGTAGCGGGGATTGATAAGGGTGGCATCAATGTTGGCTTTATCTTTCAGCAGTGACAGAACCGATTGCCCTAATCCGAAGAAGGAGCCTAATGCAAGAATTGCTACTTTGGAGCCGCGGTGGGCGACTTTATAACGATTGAGATTGCTATAGTCGGATTCCACCGGTTCACCGCAACTGATTACATCTGTGGCAGGTACACGGATAGCCACCGGATGCTCATTTTGGCGGATGCTCCATTCCAGCATGGCTAGATATTCCTCTTTACAGGTAGGTGCCAGATAGACCATATTGGGGATATTGCTGATAAGTGGAATATCGAAGAAACAGAGGTGGGTTACATCATTCATACCGGATAACGTCCCCCAGAATACCAACAGAATTGCCGGATTATTATTGATACAGAGATCTTGCGATAGCTGGTCGTAAGAGCGTTGTATAAAGGTGCTGTATACTCCGTAAACCGGTTTTCCGCCATTGGCTGCGATACCGGAAGCAAGTGCCACTGCATGCTCTTCGGCAATACCGACATCTACAAACTGCTTGCCTGCTTCCTGACGACGGTCGGGAGTGAAGCCTAGAACAGCGGGGGTGCCCGAAGTAATAGTAACTACACGCTTGTCTTCTTTCATCTTTTTTAGCAGATATTGAGCGGTTACTTCACTATAATCTTCTGCGTCGTCGTTCATTTTTGATTCTCCGGTTTCTAGATCAAACGGAGTACGCCAATGATAGGTCTCCTTGTCCTGTTCTGCAGGCTCGTAACCTTTGCCTTTTAATGTATTGATGTGGACTACTATCGGATGCTGTATATCTTTAACTTTGGAGAAAGCCTCGATCAGTGCTTCCACATGGTTACCGTCATTCACGTACATATAGTCCAGCCCCATCGCTTTGAAGAAGTTGCATTCACATTGACCGTTACTGTCGCGCAAATCTTTCAGATTCTTGTATAAACCTCCGTGATTTTCGGCAATGGACATCTGATTGTCATTGACAATAATAATCATGTTAGTTCCGAGTTCTGCTACGTAGTCCAGTCCCTCGAAGGCTTCGCCTCCGCTTAGTGAACCGTCGCCTATTACAGCGATGATATTTTCGTTGCCACCTGTCAGGTCACGTCCTTTTGCCAGTCCGCTTGCCAAGCTGATCGAAGTAGAAGTATGACCGATCACAAAGAAATCATGTTCACTTTCCTGTGGTTCTGAGTAGCCGGATACATGGTCATATTCAGCAGGATGGAGAAAAGCATCTTTACGTCCGGTCAGCATCTTATGTACGTAACTCTGATGTGATACATCATATACAATTTTTATCTTTCGGTGAATTGAAAACATAGTGCAGGGCAATGGTCGCTTCTACCATTCCGAAGTTAGGGCCGAAGTGCCCGCCATGTTCACTCAGTTTTTGTAAGAGGGATGCACGGATTTCGTGACTTAAATCATTCAGTTCCTGAAACGATAACTTCTTTACGTCTGCGGGAGAGTAAATATTTTCTAAATACATATCAAATTGTTTTTTTATGTTTATACCTATATTTTTATTTCACTGCAAAGATACTGCCGGATTTGAAATCTGTTTGTATATGAATTACGGATTCTTTTACCTATATTACAGTTCCGCTAAAAATGGGCTTGATAAAACATAAAATATGACTTCCTCTATATCAACCATGTGCTCTTTTGCAAGCTTGATTCTTTTCTCCTGAATATACTTTGGATAAGGTATCACGCACGCGTAATCATTATATATAATAGTATATACTCTTATATGCGGCAAAAAGATAAAACCGATAATCCGTAATTGGGGTAATAATGTCAGTAATTCATCTACAAACACTCTCTTTATTTCACCGTATTTTTGCAATGTAGAAAGTAGACAATCAATTCATTAATAATTAAATGTAAGAGATATGAAACGAATATTATTATTAACCGCTGTATTTATTATGATGCTTGGAACCAGTTTTTCTTTCGCACAGGCTGATGCGGATAATTTTTATAAAAGTGATTGGGTAAAGGTAGAAAAGGTTTCTTTTTCTAACCAGTATAAAATGAAAGTAGCCGGCAATCTGTTTTTGCCGAAGACCATGAAAGAGGGAGAGAAATATCCTGCCATTATTGTCGGACACCCGATGGGAGCGGTCAAGGAACAGAGTGCGAACCTGTACGCTACCAAAATGGCGGAGCGTGGTTTTGTAACGCTGTCCATCGACTTGTCTTTTTGGGGTGCAAGTGAAGGTGAGCCGCGCAATGCTGTTTTGCCGGAGGTATATGCGGAGGATTTCAGTGCCGCAGTAGATTTTCTGGGTACACGTCCGTTCATCGACCGGAATAATATAGGTGTAATCGGAATTTGTGGCAGCGGAAGTTTCGCTATCAGTGCGGTCAAGATAGACCCTCGTCTGAAAGCGATTGCAACCATCAGCATGTACAATATGGGTACAGCCAGTCGTAACGGACTGAAACATGCGCTGACTCTGGAACAACGGAAACAAATCATGGCTGAGGCAGCAGAACAGCGCTATGCAGAGTTTTTGGGCGGAGAAACTAAATATACCGGTGGCACTGTACACGAAGTGACAGAAAACTCCGGTCCGATAGAACGCGAATTTTATGAGTTCTACCGCACTCAGAGGGGAGAGTTTACTCCCGAAGGAGCAACCCCGATGACTACCACACATCCTACGCTTTCGAGCAATGTGAAATTCATGAATTTCTATCCTTTCGCAGATATTGAGACTATTTCGCCCCGTCCTATGCTTTTCATAACCGGAGAAAATGCCCACTCACGTGAATTTAGTGAAGATGCCTACCGACTGGCTGCTGAGCCCAAAGAACTGTATATTGTGCCCGGTGCAGGTCATGTAGACCTTTACGACCGTGTGGGTCTTATACCATTCGATAAATTGGAATTCTTTTTTAAGGAATATCTGAAAAAATAAGCATGAACAGGAAAAACAGATAACTATTTAAATAAAAGACAATCGAATCATGAAACAAATTAAAAATACACATTACGAAGGCGAACGTCCTTTGTTCGCATCCCACGGGCTTTATCTGGAAGAAGTAACCATTCATGCCGGCGAATCGGCATTGAAAGAGTGCAGTGATATAGAAGCGGTAAACTGTCGTTTCGAGGGAAAATATCCGTTTTGGCATAATGATGGTTTTGTAGTTAAAAATTGCCTTTTTACCGAAGGAGCACGTGCCGCACTCTGGTACTCCAGAAATCTGAAGATGAAGGATACATTAGTGGAAGCACCGAAGATGTTTCGCGAAATGGACGGAGTCGAACTCGAAAATGTACAGTTGCCCAATGCTTTGGAAACACTCTGGTATTGCCGGAATGTGGAACTGAACAATGTGAAGATAGATAAAGGAGACTATCTCTTTATACACGGAGAAGACATCCGCATCAAGAATTTTGTATTGAATGGCAATTACTCCTTCCAATATTGCAAGAACGTAGAAATCCGTCATGCTGAACTCCATTCGAAGGATGCATTTTGGAATACGGAGAATGTGACAGTCTACGATTCTGTGCTGGACGGAGAATATTTGGGATGGCATTCTAAAAACTTACGTTTGGTGAACTGCAAAATTTCGGGTACACAACCGTTTTGCTACGCACACGACCTGATAATGGAAAATTGCACGATGGCGGATGATGCCGATCTTGCTTTCGAACACAGTAGTGTGAAGGCAACGATTAAAGGCCCGGTTCACAGCGTGAAGAATCCCCGTACGGGAAACATTGTTGCCGAAAGTTTCGGGACAATCATCCTGGACGAGAACCTCAAAGCTCCGGGAAACTGCGAATTGAAACTTTGGGACGGACTGACTTGTTTTGATTGAAATATATGAAGTACAACTTCGATGAAATTGTTCCGCGCAGAGGTACAAATTCCTATAAATGGGATTCTGCCGGAGATGCGGATGTATTACCAATGTGGGTAGCTGATATGGATTTCCGTACAGCTCCCTCTGTGGTGGAAGCGTTGAAAAGGCGGGTGGAACATGGTATCTTCGGATATGTGCGTGTGCCCGATGCTTACTATGAGGCGATAACAGGATGGTTTGCCGGACGTCATGGCTGGCAGATTGAAAAAGAATGGATTATTTATACGACCGGAGTAGTACCGGCCCTGTCAGCTGTCATCAAGGTGCTGACAATTCCCGGTGATAAAGTAATCGTGCAGACACCTGTCTATAACTGCTTTTTCTCCTCCATCCGCAATAACGGATGCGAGGTTGTTGCAAATCCATTGATTTACATGAACGGAACGTATCAGATAGACTTTATCGATTTGGAACGAAAGGCGGCTGACCCGAGTGTAAAAGTCCTGCTATTATGCAATCCGCACAATCCTGCCGGAAGAGTCTGGACAAAGCAGGAACTGACTCGCTTGGGGGAAATCTGCCTTCGGAATAATGTATGGGTAGTAGCGGACGAGATTCATTGCGAACTTGTCTTTCCGGGACATACTTATATCCCTTTTGCATCTGTCTCAGAAGAGTTTCTGATGCATTCCGTTACTTGCACCTCGCCTAGTAAAGCCTTTAATCTGGCGGGGCTTCAGATAGCCAATATTGTTTCTGCCGACGCTGATATCCGTATGAAAATAAACAAAGCAATCAATATAAATGAAGTCTGTGATGTAAACCCGTTTGGTGTAGAAGCCTTGATAGCTGCCTACAATGACGGTGCGGAATGGCTGGAAGAACTTAACCAATACCTGTTTGCCAACTACCATTGTTTAAGGGCTTACTTTGATAAATATCTTCCCGAATTTCCGGTGATGCCATTAGAAGGCACCTACTTGGTATGGGTAGATTGCTCGGCTTTGAAACAATCGTCGGAGAATATAGTGAAAACTCTGCTGGAGAAGGAAAAACTTTGGGTGAACGAAGGCAATCTGTATGGAGAAGCTGGTGAAGGATTCGTCCGCATCAATATCGCTTGTCCGCGGCAACGGCTGATAGAAGGACTGAACAGAATGAGGCGGGCGTTATCATCGCCTATTACCTCATTCACCTAACCAAGATAGCGTTTCAGAATTGCAGACGAAATTTATTGGGAGTCATCCCGACAACCCGTTTGAACATCCGGCTAAGGTGCTGTGGATATTGGAATCCGATTTCGTAAGCAATCTGGCTGGTAGTCTTGTCCGTAGACAATAGCTGCTCCTTCACTAATCCGATCATTTTATCCTGAATATATTCAGAGACGGTTTTACCGGTCTGTTTACGTACCATGTCACTGAAATAGTTAACGGAAAGGAATACTTTATCAGCGAAGTACTTGACCGATGGCAACCCTTGATTTTGCGGGGCATCTCCTTCGAAATATTCGTTGAGCAGATGTTCGAAGCGGACAATGATGTCTTTGTTTACTCCGTTTCGTGTGTCGAACTGGCGTTCGTAAAAGCGCATACAATAGTCGAGCAGTAATCCTATGTTGGCGCAGATCAGTCGGCGGCTGTGCTTGTCGATGGAATGTTCCAGTTCGATGGTGATTTTTTGCAGGCAGTCCATCACAGTTTGCCGTTCTTCTTCGGAAATGTGGAGTGCTTCGTTGGTTTCGTAGGAGAAGAAGGAGTATTTTTTTATTTCTTGTCCGAGCGCAGTGCCACGTATAAGGTCGGGATGAAAAAGAATACCATGCGCGTTGGGCTGGATATTTGGCAGCATTTCCAGGTCGGTGATTTGTCCGGGAGCAAAACAGACGATGGTTCCGTCTTGGTAGTCGTAATATTGTCGTCCGTATTTAATATCACCACATTTTACATTTTTCAAGTATAGTGCATACACTTCGTAACGAAACCACGCACGTGTGGGCCACGTAGTGGATTTGGCCAGATCGATGATGCTGACTAACGGATGTCTGGTTTCAAGCCCGAAGATTTTGTTGTAACGGTCAACGTTGTCTATTACAATCATTTCTTTAGTATTCTCTTCCATATCACAATCTGTTTTTTAATGCGTTACAAATATAATTCTTTTCTCTTTAAAATTTTTACTCTCCCATCAAAATCCATGATTGGGGTATAAATATCCGTAAATCGTCTACATCCGGGCTGGTCCATTCCCCGTAACTTTGTAACCGGTAATTTAACATTGAAAAGAGATAGTAATATGAAAAAGATTCTATTAATTCCATTGATGATGCTGACGATGATGCCGATGGCGGCTTGCGACGGCTCAAACGCTGATCCGATTCTTCCGGAACAGCCGGGACAACCGGGAAATTCCGATGGTGGAGACGAGGATGATTCTACAGACCCGACAAACCCCATTCCGGGCGGTAACGGGCGATATCTGGTACTTTACTGTTCGCGCACCGGCAGCACGGAGCGTATGGCGCAACAGATTCAGCAAACACTCGATTGCGATATCCTGGAAGTGGAACCGCAAACACCTTATGAAAGCGATTATAATGGGATGCTCAACCGTGCACAGGAAGAACTGGCTGCTATCCGTCAGGGGAATTATCCGGCGATTAAAACTTCGGTTGAAGATTTCGGCAACTATGATATCGTGTTTGTCGGCTATCCGATTTGGTACGGTAGCATGGGCACACCGATGCAGACATTCCTGCATAATCATGCCTCGAAACTTGCAGGTAAGCGTATCGCTCTTTTTGCCAGCAGTGGCAGCAGCGGCATCTCTGCATCAGTTGACGAGGCGCGGACACTTTGCTCCGGTGCCACTTTCACCGAAACATTGCTTCTGACTTCTTCGACACTTTCGCAGATGGGAAACCGGATACGGACATGGCTCGAAACACTCGGTGCGAGTCGAGAAAACAATCATCCGTCCACTTCTATGCATGTGAAGATTACAGTCGGTAACCGTACCATTACTGCTACGATGGAAGACAATGCCGCAGCGCAGGACTTTCTTTCGCGTCTGCCGCTTGAAGTGCCGCTGAATGATTATAATAATATCACAGAGAAAATTTTCTATCCGTCGCCTGCACTGACTACGACAGGGGTGACCCGTGGCTGTGCGCCTGTGCCCGGTGATATTACAATCTATGTGCCGTGGAATAATGTGGCGATCTTCTGTAAAAGCGGGTCACAAAGCAATGACTTGATAAAGATTGGCCGCATTGACGGTGACGGAATAGATGCATTGAACGTTCCGGGCAATGTGGCAGTGAAATTCGAACGACAATCATGATTGATGCTACGCCACTCATTCCCGAACTAAAGATGAAGTAAATGACAGGCAGTACTATAAATCCGTAATTTTGTTTTTTATATCCGTAATTTGTATTATAAAGAGTTGGATCAGAACAGCTAACTTTGCATTATCGGAGAGTTCTTAAATAGTAAACCATAGACGTCACAGTATGAGAGAATTATATTTTATTTTTGTAACAGTCATCGGATTTCTGCAAATCCCGATGCAATCTATAAATGCACAGAGTATGAAAAAAGAAGAAGTACCTCAGAACATCAGCGCATTTCCGTTAGGAAAGGAAAATACGGGATTCAAGCAATATTTTACAGGAGAATCCTGGCTGGCACCGCTGACCGGTAACAAAGACTTGAATGTACCCATGTCCAACGTTACTTTTGAACCCGGCTGCCGAAATAACTGGCACAGCCATACGGGCGGACAAATCCTCATTGCTGTCGGAGGTGTGGGATATTATCAGGAACGTGGCAAAGCGGCACGTCGACTGCTCCCCGGTGATGTGGTTGAAATAGCACCGGACATAGAACATTGGCATGGTGCTGCCCCCGATAGTTGGTTTTCGCATCTGGCTATCGGCTGCAATCCGCAGACCAACAAGAATATTTGGCTGGAACGGGTAGACGACCGGCAGTATGCCGAAGCTACGAAAGATAACGGAGGAACCGGATTAAGCGCCACCGACCCCGAACTGGATGCAATATTCGGCAATTTCACAAAGGAGGTGCAGCAATACGGCAACCTGGATACTAAAACCCGCCTTATGATAACATTGGCATCCAATATTGCTTCACAGGCACAGACCGAATACCGGATGATGCTTGAAAGCGCTCTCAATGCAGGTATCACTCCGATAGAAATAAAGGAAATCCTTTACCAGGCAGTAGCCTATGCAGGCATGGCTAAAGTGATGGACTTTGTCGGCATCACTAATGAGGTGCTGCTTGCCCACGGTGTACGTCTTCCTTTAGAGGGACAAGCGGTCGTTTCTGCCGAAACCCGTTTCGACAAAGGACTGGCGTTGCAGAAATCCATTTTCGGCGAACGGATAGACCAAATGCATAAAAACGCTCCCGAAAACCAAAAGCATATCCAGCGTTATCTCTCCGCCAACTGCTTCGGAGACTACCAGACACGCGGTGGACTGGACGTGAAGACACGGGAACTGCTGACGTTCTCCATCCTTGTTTCCTTGGGAGGCTGTGAATCACAGGTGAAAGGGCATATACAGGGAAACGTCAATGTAGGTAATAGTAAAGATACCTTGCTGGCTGTCGTGACGCAGCTCTTGCCTTACATCGGCTATCCGCGCACTCTCAATGCCATAGCTTGTTTGAATGAAGTGATTCCGGAAGATAAATGAATTTAAAATAAGGAAATACATGCGTGATATATATACTGACCGAACTGTTGGATGGGGGGATTTATATATATTAACTATGTTCTGTTTTTAAGATTTTTATTGGGCGAATCAGATATCTTTTAAAGTCAGATAGAGAGAGTACTACATAAAATTATGAATAAATATCTAGTTTAAAGCTCTGCTAGTGCAAAGAAATTGATTATTTATGCATAATAACTAGCAGTGTTTGTGTCTGTTTCTTTTAAAGGAACACTTCGTTCCTTTAAAAGAAACGGAATGTTGGTCGGTGAGGAAGCTACTAAATCTTTAAAAGGAGTGAATGAATTTCTATTTTGTCTGTATAGATTCCCTGGTTTACTTTATTTTATGAAAGGAAAGGAACTGTTAATTTGAATAGATTATATTCCTTTTTGTAACCATTCTAAATGAATTTGAACTAAAATTGTTTCCTATTGAAGGATAAAGCTTAATATAACTATTCTTTGAATACTTCTAAAATAAAAATCCTGCCGTTTTCTGTATCTATCATTAGGCTTTCTTGCATATTTTGCATAAGAAACAAGTTAGATGGTCGTTATTTCATATATGTGCTGTTTTTTAGATTTTAAGACTGTAAAATAGATGTTAATGCAAAACTAAAACTACGAACTATTTTTTTATAGGATATGTTTTTTTTGAGTGAATAGCAAACAAAACTTCACATAAATATTTTTAATTATGAAAAGAACTATTATTTTATTAGCTTGTGCATTAGGTATATTTACTGCAAATGCTCAATCGGTGGTAGAAAGTACTAAATTTACAGATAACTGGTCTGTAGGAATCAATGCTGGTGCGATTACACCTCTCACTCACAGTGCTTTTTTCAAGAGTATGCGCCCTGCTTTTGGAGTAGGGTTCTCTAAACAGTTAACACCTAATTTCGGTTTGGGATTTCAAGGTATGGGGTATGTTAATACTACCCGGAGTAAGACAGCTTTTGATGTTTCTGATGTAAGTTTATTGGGAAAGGTCAATCTGATGAATTTGTTTGGAAGCTATTTGGGTACTCCGCGTGTCTTTGAAATAGAAGCTGTGGCCGGAATGGGTTGGTTACATTATTATGCAAGCGGCGATGGAGACCAGAATTCTTGGTCCACCCGTTTTGGAATGAATTTTAATTTTAACCTTGGAGAAAGTAAGGCCTGGACCCTTGGACTTCAACCAGCTATCGTGTACGATATGCAAGGTGATTTTAATAGAGCAAAAAGCCGTTTTAATATCAATAGTGCGGCTTTTGAAATAACAGCCGGGCTGACTTATCATTTCAAAACAAGTAACGGAAACCATTACTTCACCAAAGTGAAAGTTTATAATCAGGCAGAAATTGATGATCTGAATTCTTCTATCAATGCCCTACGCGGTGAAGTGAATAATAAAAACAGTGAACTGAATAATGCTGTCCAAAGAATCAGTGGATTGCAGCGTGATCTGGAAGATTGCCGCACAAAGACTGTTCCCGCTGCTGTGGTAAAGACAAGCAGGGTTCCGGAATCTATCATTACCTTTAGACAAGGCCGCTCGGTGGTAGATGCTTCGCAACTTCCGAATGTGGAACGTGTAGCTTCTTATATGAAGAAACATCCTGATACAAGAGTCGTTATCAAAGGATATGCTTCTCCAGAAGGTAGTATAGAAGTAAATGATAGAATAGCAAAAGCGCGTGCCGAGGCTGTGAAGAATATTTTAGTCAAGAAATATAAGATTAATATAGACCGCATAACGGCCGAAGGCCAAGGAGTAGGCGATATGTTCACTGAACCGGATTGGAATCGTGTAAGTATCTGTACTATCGAAGATTAATGACTTAGAAGTTCTCTTTTCAATTAAATAGATTATTAACTTAATACCTGAATTATGAAAAAGTTATTATTATCAGTAATGGTTGCACTTGCAGCTTTAGGAATGAATGCCCAGACAAAAAAGGGAGAAGGTTCGTTGATGGGAAGTCTTGGATATCAAACCAATTATGAAAGGTTCGGTTTGCAGGCACAGGGACGTTATGTGATAGCTGACAATCTTCGGATTGCGCCTGATCTCACATTTTTCTTTCCGAAAGATAAAGTGACGGGATTGGATGTAAATGTAAACTTTCATTATGTCTTCAATTTCAGTAAAGACGGGCAAGGATTCTCTGTCTATCCGCTTGCGGGAATAGGCATGCAGAATAATTTCTATGGAAAACAGAAAGTGGAAGTTGACGGTGTGACTACCGAATTAGATAGAAGCAATACTACAAAGTTTGCTTTCAATCTCGGAGGCGGTATTACGTTACCTTTATCAGAACGTAGTTATTTAAATGCAGAGGCGAAATTCATGTTTGCCAACGATGATAATGTCGTCATCATGTTGGGGTATGGTTATAAATTTTGATTCTTGATGTGTGCCGGACAGCTTTTTGGTGCTGTCCGGCCTATTAAAATATAGATGTACATCTCAACCAACCTGAATTATTAACTTTAAAATGAATCAATTATGTTTTATCATGTAAAAGATTTGCAATTCAATGCCCGCGTATCCAAACCGGACCCGCGTTTTGCCCGTATATTGCTCGAAGCATTCGGCGGTGCTAACGGTGAATTAACCTCAGCCATGCAGTATTTTGTACAGGCTTTTAGTTGTCATAATCCGTTTCCTGATAAGTATGATATGCTTATGGATATCGCTACGGAAGAATTGACGCATCTCGAAATAGTAGGAGCTACCATACAAATGCTTCTCGGTCCGGTAAACGGTAAAATGAAGGATGCTGTTGAAACGATGGAGATTAGCAAATTAATGGAAGGTAAATCTGCAAAAGAGGAATATATCCATCAGGCATTTACCAATCCCCAATGTGTAGTTGTTGCTCCCGGCAGTCCTATGCTGACAGATAGTAACGGGAATCCTTGGTGTGCTACATATGTATCTGCCAATGCGGAATTGACGGTGGACCTTCAGTCTAATATGGCTAATGAGTGTCGTGCCAAAATAGGATATGAAAATCTGCTTTCGTTTACAGAGGATCCATTTGTCAAAGAAACCCTTACATTCCTTATGACTCGTGAGATTACTCATTTTCAACAGTTTGAAGCTGCACTGTCAACTATCCAGCCCAACTTCCCTCCTGGTACTTTACAAACTTCACCTAAATATAGTAATCTTTATTTTAACTTGTCAAAGGGTGGAGATTCCCGTGGTCCTTGGAACGAAGGTGAGAGTACGAGACTGAAAGAAGAATGGCAATATATTGATGATCCATTGCAAGAAGTAAGAAATACGAATGGATTGGTGGACAGAAAGCCGGAAGGTACCGAGCGTACCGAAAAGCAAGTACGTGCAATGGACCAAAAGCTAGCGAAAGAACGTAGCAGCCAGGTTCTGTCGGCAACTCCTGATAAGGATTTGACATGGTGTGACTACCAGAAATCTACATCTTTTGGTAAAAAGTCGGATAAGAAATAAGATTACCATTTCTTAAATGAATCTTTTATATTATTCCCGGTCGAAGAATTCGAAGATATCTTTTACCGGGAATTTAAGTTCTTACCTAAATATAACAATTTAATCGGGAATATATAAGATAATTATTATTTATAGCATGGGTGATGGCATGTGCTATTACCTTGGTAATGACATCTTGCGGGGATAAAAATACTCAAGACAAGGTTAACATCCGTATCGAGAATGTGAAAAAAGATACAGAGAGAACTCTTTTTATTTAGGTTTCCAGTTTGTATAGCTCCAACTTGAATTGGTTTAAATACCAGCAATTCCCATCACATGTTTTTTTGGAAAGGGCTCCGAAGATTGTCCGACTCATACATCTGTTGCCAAACAGATTACTACAACGTAATCTGTATGCTTCAATAGCGAGTGACCTTTCTACCATACGCCCTTTAGTATATGCATCCGAACACATTCTGTGTATATCATCATAGTCAGGATGATTAAGAAGAAATAGATTGTCATTATTTTCCATATTTATATATTTTAAAAGTCTTATATTTAGTAAAACATCTTGCTTATGATAGAAGTTTGTCAGAAGAATATAATCATTCTTAAAATCGTAATAATTTAGTTGGATCATATTCTGAAAGTTATGAAAGTGTGATATAAAACGAAATATGTGTTAAACGCAAGTGCTAAAATAGAACTAAATGATACTGAATGGTGTTTATTTTTTAATGAATGACATTATTAATAGTTGAATGAAAAACAGGATCTAAATTAGCGAGATGTTTGGATAGCTTATTCTTTGGTTTATAAACTAAATAGAAAATGCAGTTTTGGTTTGAGAAAAATATGAACCTTTTTTGAAATGTAAATATAAACCTAAATTTTAAACATTATGAGTGTAATTTGGTACATTATTATTGGAATCGTTTCCGGTTTTATAGCCGGGAAGATTATGAGAGGAGGAGGTTTCGGTCTCCTGATTAACCTTCTTGTAGGTATCATTGGTGGTCTCTTGGGAGGCTGGGTATTCGGACTGCTGGGTATTGCTACTGGTGGCATTTTGGGTAGTCTTATTACTTCGGTTGTAGGTGCAGTATTGCTTTTATGGATTGTATCTTTATTCAGAAGGCATCCGAACGAAGGGTGAAGAACTTTGATTTATTAATAATTTAAACTAAAACTTGATTATGGAAAGAGGAAAATCTAATTTAATTATTGGGCTGGGAGTAGGCTCGGTAGTTGGAGCGCTTGTTTATCATTTTTGGTGTTCTCCTAAGGGCAAGAAGATGAAAGAAAAAGTAAATCATGCCTTTCAGAAAGTAACTGGTGAAGGCATAAACATGATTGATACGGTGAATGATAAAGTATTGGATGCTGGGGTTGAAATGGCCGATAAGGTAGCGGACGGAACCTTTCATATAGCAGAAAAAGCAGATGATGTAAGAAACAAAGTTCATACTTTCTCGGATAAAGCAAAAAAAATAGCTAGGTGTTTGTTGTTCAAAAGTGGGAGGACGGTGTAAATGATAGCTGTTCTCCCCTTTTTGTCATAAACAATCAGAGAGAGTGGAAACGACATTATTTTATATGTTTAACCGTTAACACAATTAATTATGAAAACCGGTAGTTTTAATTTATGGATCAGGCTGACACTAGGTTCAGCAATAGGAGCTCTTATTTATCATCTCTCGCCAGAATCTAAAACAAAGAAATTACGGAAAATGGTGCGTGCTAAACAGCATAGAAGAGAAAATGATATAAAAAGTGAAATCTATACACTTTCTGCCGATGCCCGGAGGTAAGTAGCTGATTAATCGTTTGTCACTAAGTCCGGCTGTATTCGGTTGCCGGAACTTAGTGACACTACCCACCCTATGTAAGCGATTTCTTTTCTTCGTGTATCTCTATTATTTTAGTTGCCACCGCATATTCGTCAGGGAAAATCTTTCCTCCCAGCTCATTTGCCCAAGCCTTGGTAAATTCTGCACCTGTATATATGATAATGGCAGAGTAGTAAATCCATATGATGAAAATAGCCATGAATGCCGCAGCTCCGTAAACTGTTTCAATGTTTGCAATAGCTATATAGAACGATATTCCCCACTGACCTGCCAATAATAGTACAGTAGTTACGAGTGCTCCGATAAATACGTCTTTACTTTTAATCTTTGCATCGGGTAGTATTTTAAAGATTAGTGTGAATATGATAGTTGTTACTACTATGTTAACAAATATGCCTATAACTTTTACTAATGATTCGGCTACATCCGGATTGTTGGCAATATATCTGTTACTCAAATCTGTGATAAGGTTAGTAATGGTAAATGTGATCAATAAAATGAAAGCAAATACGAGGATAACAGAAAAAGAGAGTAATCGGTTTTTAATATATTTAAGCCAACTTTTCCGGGGGACTGCCTTTATGCCCCAAATAGTATTCAGTGAACTCTGAATTTCTGCAAAGACAGTAGTTGCACTAAATATAGTAACTCCAACGCTAATAATTGTTGCAAAAGAAGATACGTCTGCTTCTGTCGCGTTCTCGATGATGGATCGGAGCGCCTCGACAACTTTTGGACCTACGACTGGTTCTATCTGGGTATATAATTGATCAGTTAGATCAATCTGAAGAAAGACTCCAATAGTAATTAATAGAGAAAATAATGGAATGATAGAAAATAGGGTAGCGTATGCCAAAGATGCACTCAGTCTCATTACATTGTCATCAACAAATCCTTGAACCGTATCTTTTATTATTTTAAAGGCTAAGGATAGTTTTTGTTTACTTGTAGATAAGGTATTCATTTTTCTTGTTTTTATTGTCTTAACGAATGGATTTAATTATTTGTTCGAATGGAGATGCTGTTGTTGATCATAGGTTCTATGAGACTTTTAAATATCAAATAGTTGTTAATTCAGATAGATGGTCGTGAACTAATATTTGATATAGTATGTTGTTTAAAGTGAATAACAAAATAAATTATAAACTAAAAAATTAGGCATGAGCAGATAAAACATTTCTAATGATTTAGCAAATGGAACATTACAATTTAAAACGTATGATTATGAAGAAATCTATTATTTTATTAGCTATGGTATTGGGTGCATTTACAGCAAATGCTCAATCCGTTGTAGAAGGTACAAAACTTACAGATAATTGGTCTGTAGAAGTAAATGCCGGTGCAATCACTCCTCTTACTCACAGCGCTTTCTTTAAGAATGCACGCCCCGGATTTGGAATTGGGGTTTCAAAACAATTGACTCCTATTTTTGGTTTAGGATTGCAGGGAA
The DNA here is from genome assembly GCF_000162515.1 of Bacteroides sp. 1_1_14. Classification (NCBI taxonomy): domain Bacteria; kingdom Pseudomonadati; phylum Bacteroidota; class Bacteroidia; order Bacteroidales; family Bacteroidaceae; genus Bacteroides; species Bacteroides sp. 1_1_14. The sequence continues at coordinate 383,306 of NZ_GG774707.1, forward strand.
TGGGATATATTAATACTACTTCAAGTAAAACGGCTTTTGATGCTTCAGACATTAGTCTGTTGGGTAAAGTAAACTTGATGAACTTATTTGCAGGTTATAATGGCACTCCTCGTTTGTTTGAGGTAGAAGCTGTAGCTGGAGCAGGCTGGCTACATTATTATGTGAATGGTGATGGCGACCAAAACTCATGGTCCACTCGTTTCGGATTGAATCTGAACTTTAATCTAGGCGAAAGCAAGGCCTGGACGTTGGGACTGAAACCTGCCATCGTATATGATATGCAAGGGGATTTCAACCAGGCAAAAAGCCGTTTCAATGCTAATAATGCAGCATTTGAACTGACTGCCGGACTGACTTACCACTTCAAGAGTAGTACAGGAAACCGTTACTTCACTAAAGTAAGAGTTTACAACCAGGGAGAAATCGACGATCTGAATGCTTCTATCAATGCCCTCCGCGGACAGGTGAACAATAAGGACGGTGAACTCAACAGTGCTAATCAGAGAATCAGCGGATTGCAGCAAGAACTGGAAGAATGCCGTACCAAGGTCGTTCCGGTGGAGACTGTAGTGAAAACTGCCCGTGTTCCTGAATCTATCATTACTTTCAGACAGGGTAAATCATCGGTTGACGCTTCACAGTTGCCGAATGTGGAACGCGTAGCTTCTTATCTGAAGAAATATGCTGATGCAAAAGTAGTGATCAAGGGGTATGCTTCTCCGGAAGGCAGCGTCGAAGTTAATGCAAGAATTGCTGCTGCGCGTGCGGAAGCCGTAAAGACTATCTTGGTCAATAAATACAAAATCAATGCTTCTCGTATCACTGCCGAAGGTCAGGGCGTAGGTGACATGTTTACCGAACCGGATTGGAACCGTGTAAGTATATGTACGATTGAAGACTAAAAACAAGAGATGTAAATAGAATGGTGAGGGCTGCTCCGTGAAAGGGCAGCCCTTGCTGTATATATTCATTTATGACCTTCAGTTTGTGAATAAGTAATAGTAATATCTGTCGGACGGGCAGGAGATGATAGCAGAAAATCGGGCAAAGTCATTGTTTGTCTATCTAAAGTGACTACTTTTGGCAAACCATACTATTAAGGTATGGCTGAAGATGATGAAAGAGCAGAATATACCCCAGGACAGTTTGATAGCCGGCTATCTTCCGGCAGATTATTGCGATTCTTTTCAAGGAATGTGGTCAGTGAAAAAGCAATCACTTCCGACGAGTTCTTTGATATGGCTTTTAACCACTCTCCGGCGTGGGTGAATGGGCTGATGAAGTTAAGGAATACGCTAGTCAAACCGTTAGGTCTGGAAGTTGGTATGCGCTTTGCCGATACGATATGTGAGCAGAATGCACAGGAGATTGTTTTCGGTATGCCCGATAAACACCTGACGTTTCATGCTGCCTTATGGTGTGGAGAGAAGGAGTCCGGTGGGCAGACGTTTACAATCACGACCGTTGTAAAGTTCAATAACCGACTGGGCCGGTTGTACTTCTTCTTTATTCGTCCTTTTCATAAAGTCATCATCCGTTCTATGCTGAAAAGGGTAGCAAAACGATTGAAATAAAACAGCTTATGGATATAAATGATATCATAGACTCGATTTACAAGTTGCCGGATGCTTCAAAGGAGGCTTTACTGAGCGATGCTCCCGAAGTAGCCTATCCTAAAGGCTTCCATCTGTTCCGGGCAAACCATAAAAGCTCTAAGTTCTATCTGATGAAGAAAGGGATGCTGCATGCCTATACTCATCAGTCGGATAAGAAGGTTACCTTCTGGTTCGGGAAAGAAGGGGATGCAATCTTCCCTTTGCAAACTCTTTATGATAATCGGGCAGGATATGAGAATATTGAACTTTTGGAAGATAGTGTCCTGTATGAACTCAGTGTCGATAAACTGCACAATCTCTATCTGGAAGATATACATATAGCCAACTGGGGACGGAAGTTTGCCGAGAGAGAATACATCAAATCGGAAAAGCTGTTTATATCAAGGCAATTCAAAACTTCATTGGAGAGGTATCAGGAACTGATATCCGAATATTCTGATATACTTCAACGTGTGCCATTGGGTATTATAGCTTCCTATTTAGGCATCTCACAGGTCAATCTAAGCAGAATTCGTGCGAAGATAAGATGATTTTTTAAACTTTGTAAAATCCCTTTTTTACAAATGTAAAATGAAGGGTGCCGGAAATTCATGACCTTTGCAATCAAAAAAGGAAGTGTTATGAATTGGATTCTTTTGATTTTTGGCAGGATGCCTTGAATTGGTCTTTACTTTCTGTCTGGGAAAAATAAACAGAGTAGTAGGAGCAGAGAAATATATGTGGTCATTAGGGCTGCTGATATCCCTGTGTGTCAGTATGCTCCTTCTGATAAGGGTTACCAAAGCATTGCCCGTTGGTACGGCTTATGCTATATGGACCGGTATCGGTGCCGCCGGTACGGTGCTGATCGGTATCTTTTTCTTTAAAGAGCCGGCAAGTTGGGGCAGAATTTTCTTCATCTTCACATTGATTTGCTCCATTGTCGGTCTGAAATTGGTATCACATTGATACCTTATGGTATCATAAAAAAATAATTATCGATTATAATTTGGTAGTTATGAAAACAAAGCCCATATTTGCACCCCAAAAATAGGGACAGGCATAGAAAATCCTCATCGGAGGGTGCTATAATAGATAATTATAGTGCTGGATAAGATGAATGGTGTGAATCATTCAGCTTGTCCGGCACTTTTTTATTTTGTAACAAGTAAGATAAGAGGAGTAAGTATTGAAAAACTATGAAAGAGTTAAATTTGACACAAGGGAGTGTTCCGAAAGTATTACTGCAATTTGCGGTTCCTTTTCTGATTGCCAATGTGCTTCAGGCACTTTATGGTGGGGCCGACCTTTTTGTGGTAGGACAATACGATGATTCTGCAAGTGTGGCGGCTGTAGCCATCGGCAGTCAGGTGATGCAGACAATCACGGGGATTATTCTTGGCATTACGACAGGAACAACCGTTTTGATTGCCATCGCTACCGGAGCAAAGGATGACAAGAAAGTAGCTTTCACCATCGGTTCGTCCGTATGGTTGTTTTCAATAATCGGGGTGCTGCTTACTTTGGTCATGGTGGTTTTTCATGGTCGGATAGCAGAGTTAATGCATACGCCGATAGAGGCGATGGCGGATACGAAAAGTTACATCCTTGTATGTTCGGCCGGGATATCGTTTATAGTAGGATATAACGTCGTATGCGGTATTTTGCGCGGGTTGGGAGACTCCAGGACGCCGCTTTATTTTGTAGCGCTGGCGTGTGTGATTAATATTGTGCTCGATTTTATATTGGTAGGATATTTCCATTTGGGAGCCACAGGAGCGGCAGTTGCCACCATAACGGCGCAGGGAGTCAGCTTCATGATCTCTCTTTGGTTCTTATATCGGCACGGATTTCATTTTGAGTTTACCCGGAAAGATATCCGGCTGAACCGGAACCTGGCCAAGAAAGTCATGACATTGGGAGCGCCTATTGCGTTGCAGGATGCGCTGATCAATATCTCGTTTCTGATCATCACCGTTATAGTCAATCAGATGGGAGTGATCGCATCGGCTTCTTTGGGTGTCGTAGAGAAAATTATAGTGTTTGCCATGCTGCCTCCGATGGCAATCTCATCGGCAGTAGCGACGATGACGGCACAGAACTACGGAGCCGGACTTATACAACGGATGAACCGCTGTCTGGCTTCGGGGATAGGAATTGCACTTGTTTTCGGTGTATCGGTTTGTGTGTATTCACAATTCCTGCCGGAAACGCTTACCGCGTTCTTTACCAAAGATGCGGCGGTGGTATCAATGGCGGCGGAGTATCTGCGGGGATATAGTATCGACTGTATCGTTGTAAGTTTTGTGTTCTGCATAAACTCTTACTTCAGCGGACAGGGAAATTCATTGTTCCCGATGATTCACAGTCTGATAGCGACTTTCCTGTTCCGGATTCCGTTGTCGTACTGGTTTAGTCAGATAGACAGTTCTTCCCTGTTTATCATGGGCTTTGCACCGCCTCTTTCAACAGTGGTTTCATTGTTGATCTGTATCTGGTATTTAAGATATACCCGGAAGAAAGTTTATTTGAAAGGCACCATGATGCCTGCTATGTCGAATTAGGTGTTTTAAGTGGATATATTAACTAAAATCAATTTGTATGGAAGCTTATTTGAAGAAACTCTGTTTTGAGTATCAGGTTGAAGAAAAGGAAGTGAAAGAGCTGTTGGCTCGCATGGAAAGAGTGTATCTGGATAAAGGAGAAACGATTGCTTCTGCTACAATGCCCGAGCAGAGCTTGTACATTATCGTTTCCGGTATCCTGCATACATTTACTACCCGGCAGGGAGAGGACAAAACCGTCAGATTCCTGTCCGAAGGTGACGCTATCTTGTGCTACAATACAAGTAAGCATTCTGTCAAAACACTGACAAGGTGTGTGGCCTATTACATCAGCGAAGATGAGATCGAGGAATTGTGTGCAACGTCCATCACGTTTTCCAATCTGATTCGTCAGATGATGGAATATCAGTTTTACCTTAAAGAGGAAATGAGTGTGAATGCACGTAAACTGACGATCAGGGAAAGATACCTTTCTTTATTATCAGAAATTCCCGATATTCTGTACAGAGTCCCTTTGAAGTACATTACTTATTATTTAGGGGCCGATGTGACAAGTCTGGGATATCTGGCCGGAAGCTGTAAATAAGAAATGTCTCATTCTCTATATTTGAAGATATTCCTTATTAAATAGTCTATTCTTACCCCGGTGCTTCTCAAAACCGGAAAGTCTTTGTATTATTTGATAAGGAATATTATTTTTGTAATTGAAATGAAAAATCTGATTCCCCGATATACTTTCTATAAGAATAAGTATGGAAGTGAACTTTTGATAGATGTCGTCGAACTGAAATACGTAAAGAAGTTCCTCTCTCAGAGTTCTGTCCACACGCTGACTTACTATGATATCACGTTTGTCACAGAAGGGGAGGGCAAGTTTTCGATAGATAATCAGACTAACGAGGCGGCTTCCCGTGATGTGTTTTTCTCTAAACCGGGAGAGATTCGGAACTGGGATACCCGCCACATAGTCAATGGTTATGCTTTGATCTTTGAAGATGAGTTTTTATCTTCTCTTTTTAAGGATTCTCTCTTTGTGCAGCATCTTTCATTCTTTCAGTCGGGAAAGACATCATCCAAATTACAGTTGCCGGATGAACTTTATATGCGTATCCTTCAGATATTGCACAATATTAAAACGGAGATTGATTCGTACAGACAGAATGATGTGTATGTATTAAGGGCATTACTTTATGAAGTCTTGATGTTGTTGGACCGGGAATATAAGAAAGTGAATATGGAAGAAGAAACTACATCCAAAGAGGTTGGTAATATCCATATTGACAAATTTATGAAGTTGGTTGAGAGCCATCTGAAAGAGCAGCATTCTGTTCAATATTATGCGGATAAACTTTGTATTACCCCGAATTATCTGAATGAGATTGTAACCTCAACAAAAGGGATTAGTGCGAAGCAATATATCCGGAATAAAGTAATGGATGAGGCTCAGAGACTGCTTACTTATACAGATTTCCCTATATCGGATATTGCGTTTGAACTTCATTTCTCAACCGTCTCTTATTTTATCCGTAGCTTCCGGCAATATACTGGAACAACGCCATTACTTTATCGAAGAACGCATAAACCGTAAAAAGTGATATTTCTCCCTTTCTTTCTGTTGCACTGATTGTCTTCTATATCCCTACTTTCGCATCAGATAATAACCAATTAAAATTATTGAACGATGAGAGATGCGGAAAAAACAGTAGGGAACATGATTGATAAGCTGAAAACGGCCTTTATCGGTTCCATAGACAGTGAAGGATTTCCTAATATGAAAGCTATGTTACAACCCCGAAAGAGGGAAGGGATAAAGACGATTTATCTGACTACAAATACTTCGTCAATGCGTGTGGTCCAATATCGTGAGAACAATCATGCCTGTATTTATTTTTGTGATACGCGGTTCTTTAGAGGGGTGATGCTGCGCGGTACTATGGAAGTGCTGACTGATCCTGCCAGTAAGGAGATGATATGGCAGGAAGGGGATACGATGTATTATCCCGAAGGAGTGACAGACCCCGATTATTGTGTTTTAAAATTTACAGCGATTTCCGGAAGGTTTTACAGTAACTTTAAGTCGGAAAGTTTCACTGTTGAATAGAATCAGTAATAATGGTTGAACAACCCGTAATTTATCTACTGTCAGATGTATGTTTCTTCCTTAATTTTGTACTGCAATAAGATCAATTCGACTATCGATCTTGTTATTGATAGGTATATAGGTATTGAATATAATAACTAAAAGTACATTTATGGAAACAATAAGATTGAACAACAGTGTTGAAATGCCGATTTTAGGCTATGGTGTATATCAGGTGACTCCTGAAGAGTGTGAGCGCTGTGTGCTGGATGCTATTAGTGTTGGTTATCGTTCTATTGATACAGCACAGGCATATTATAATGAAGAAGGAGTGGGGAATGCAGTCAGGAAATGCGGGGTACCACGTGAAGAACTGTTTATCACCACGAAAGTATGGATTTCGAACGGTGGATACGAAAAAGCAAAAGTTTCTATTGACGAATCCTTGCGTAAGCTCCAAAGTGATTATGTTGATTTGCTGCTTATTCATCAGCCTTTCAATGATTACTATGGTACATACCGTGCCATGGAAGAGGCTTACAAGGACGGAAAAGCTCGTGCCATTGGCGTCAGCAATTTCTATCCGGACCGTTTTATCGACCTGGCGGAATTTTGTGAGATTAAACCGGCGGTGAATTAAGTTGAAACACACGTCTTCAACCAGCAAGTGAAACCGCAGGAGATTATGAAGAAATATGGTACGAAGGTCATGTCATGGGGACCATTTGCGGAAGGACGCAATAATTTTTTCTCTAATGAAGTATTGAAAGCAATTGGAGAACGGTATGGAAAATCGGTTGCACAGGTAGCTCTGCGCTTTCTTATTCAGCGTGATATCATCGTTATCCCGAAATCGACTCGCAAGGAACGCATGATAGAAAACTTCGATGTATTTGACTTCACCTTGTCTGCAAAGGATATGGAAGAGATTGCCGGACTCGATAAAAAAGAAAGTCTGTTCTTCTCCCATTATGACCCTGAAATGGTTAACTTTCTGATTAATTTATAATAGAGGGAATATGTAGGCGGAAGATGTTTAGAAAAGAATCGTCAGGAAAGATTGATCTCTTCTGACGATTCGGAATATTGGAACGTAGCGAAAAATGGAACTTTATTATCCCAATGTTCTCCGTATGTTTTGTCTATTTGGGTATGAGGCTATTTTTATATCTAATGTTAGTTATCCGGTAATTGTTAAACTTAACCTTGCTTTTATTACTCCGGACAGAATCCGTTTTTATAAAACAGATAACTTTTTTCTATTGCTTCGGCTGTATCAGCTTCTAATGCATATAGTATTTCCCTGCAAAATTCCAGTTGTCCGGTTCCGTTAGCGGTTATGATCTTTCCATCTCTTACAGCTTGCTGATCAACGTAGTTCGAATCACCTGTATATCTCTCTCCGACATGTTGTTTCAGATAATCGATTGTATTACTCGTATGCTTTACGTTATTGAGAAATCCATGCATAGCAAGGAAAACGGAAGCATTGCATATTCCGCCAACCACTTTCTTATCTTTGATAGCTTTTTCTATTAGCGGGACTATTAATTCAGCTTCTGGTGAAAACCAGCTCATGCCGCCAATTAATATCAGACCTGCATAATCTTCCGGTATATCTTTCAAATCATAATCAGGCAATACTCTGAATCCCCCTATTGAAGAGACAGGCTCTTTGGTTATAGACAAGGTTTTCACTTTATAAGGAACAGGACTTCCGGGCATAACACCCTGATTCAGGCAGGCAGCTATAAATGCGCCTTCCCAGTCGGCGAACTCATTTAATAATACAAAAATTACTTCTTTCATATATCATTCTATTTTCTTTATGTATGCAAAGGTGCTATTTAAAATTGAATAACCCAGATGATGCAGTGAATTATTATCTTTTTTATATATGACTTTATAGGTCTGATGTCCGATGGCGGGTAACAGAATGTTTAAGATATCCGTCAGTCTTAGTCGTAGACTGTAGCTGTTAGCGATCTTGGTTTCGTGTAATGCATAAAAAAAAGTCTTTGATTATCAATGTAATCAAAGACTTTTTTACTTTCTTAAGAAGCGGTGCGTACGGGACTCGAACCCGTGACCCCATGCGTGACAGGCATGTATTCTAACCAACTGAACTAACGCACCAAATATTAATAGACTAATTCATTTTATTTCTCTTTGCTTCTTACTTAAAAGAAGCGGTCCGGACGGGACTCGAACCCGCGACCCCATGCGTGACAGGCATGTATTCTAACCAACTGAACTACCGAACCAGAATTTCATTTTGTTAATCTGCATCTCTCTCGATTGCGGGTGCAAAGGTAGTTGTTTTTTGTAAATCTGCAAATGTTTTGATGAAACTTTTTTCCAATAAAAAGCAAGAAAAAAGCTTAGTGTCTCATTTTGAGTACTTTTATAATGAAAAAAAAATATTAGTTTTTTCTTCAGTCAGGATGGTGACACTATCCGGTCGTCATAGTGACACTATCACGATGGGATAGTGTCATTATCCGGAGGCGATAGTGTCACTATCCTGAAGTTTGTCATCTTCTTCTTTGGAAATAGTCTTGGATATCTTTCTATCTGTAAGAAATCACCGTTTTTATATCAACTTTCTGCTTGAATAATTCGTAGTTTTGCAATAAATCGTTATTTTTGCGCACTAAAATTAGATAGGTGGAAGAATTTCCGCCCGGAATAGTAAATTAGTAAAAAGAATGATGACTACAGCCAAACTGTTATTGCACTGTCCCGACAAACCGGGAATCCTCGCGGAAGTGACAGACTTTATTACGGTAAACAAAGGAAATATTATCTATCTGGATCAGTATGTAGACCATGTGGAGAACATCTTCTTCATGCGTATAGAATGGGAATTGAAAGATTTTCTGGTTCCGCAGGAAAAGATTGAAGATTATTTCAGAACGCTATATGGGCAGAAGTATGAAATGGATTTCCGTCTTTATTTCTCGGATGTGAAACCGCGTATGGCTATATTCGTTTCTAAAATGTCTCATTGCCTGTTCGATATGTTGGCTCGCTACACGGCAGGAGAGTGGAATGTGGAGATACCTCTTATTATAAGCAACCATCCGGACTTGCAGCACGTGGCAGAGCGTTTCGGTATTCCTTTCTATTTGTTCCCCATCACCAAGGAGACCAAAGAAGAACAGGAACGCAAAGAAATGGAATTGCTTGCCAAACATAAAATTACATTCATCGTGTTGGCACGTTATATGCAAGTGATTTCCGAACAGATGATCAATGCGTATCCAAATAAGATTATCAATATCCATCATTCCTTCCTACCGGCATTTGTGGGGGCAAAACCTTATCATGCCGCATTCCAGCGTGGAGTGAAAATTATCGGTGCGACCAGCCATTATGTAACGACTGAGCTGGATGCAGGTCCGATCATCGAGCAGGATGTAGTACGCATTACACATAAGGACTCTATAGAAGATCTTGTAAATAAAGGAAAGGACCTGGAAAAAATTGTTCTTTCGCGTGCGGTACAAAAGCATATCGAACGTAAGATTTTGGCTTATAAAAATAAAACAGTAATATTTAGCTGATGAAAGTAGCAGTTGTAAAATACAATGCCGGGAATATCCGTTCTGTGGACTATGCTCTGAAGCGGTTGGGAGTAGAAGCAGTGATTACTGCCGATAAAGAAATACTTCAATCTGCCGATAAAGTGATTTTCCCCGGAGTAGGAGAGGCGGGAACTACCATGAATCACCTGAAAGCAACAGGGCTCGACGAGCTGATCAAGAATCTGCGTCAGCCTGTGTTCGGAATTTGCCTCGGTATGCAGCTGATGTGCCGGCATTCTGAAGAAGGTGGGGTGGACTGCCTGAATATCTTTGATGTAGACGTGAAACGTTTTGTTCCGCAGAAGCATGAAGATAAAGTGCCGCATATGGGCTGGAATACGATTGGTAAGACAAACAGCAAACTGTTCGAAGGATTCACCGAAGAAGAGTTTGTCTACTTTGTACACAGTTTCTATGTGCCGGTTTGTGACTTTACTGCTGCTGAAACCGATTATATCCATCCGTTCAGCGCGGCATTGCATAAAGATAACTTTTATGCCACCCAGTTCCATCCGGAGAAAAGCGGGAAGACAGGTGAAAGGATTCTGAGGAACTTTCTGGATCTCTAATAAACGTTGCAACAGTTTATAATAAACTCCGCTATAGTTTATAATAAACTCGGTCATCGTTTATAATAAACTATTTCCGGCTTTTCGGAGAAGAAGAAAAGGACAGGTATAAGAAGATGGAGTGAACAGCTAAAATAGTAAATCGTAAATGATCAAATTGTATATAAACAGATGATAGAAATTATTCCAGCCATTGATATTATTGACGGGAAATGTGTACGCCTTTCTCAGGGAGATTACGATAGTAAGAAGGTCTATAACGAAAATCCGGTGGAAGTAGCCAGGGAGTTTGAAGCGAACGGGGTTCGCAGGCTTCATGTGGTAGATCTGGACGGAGCCGCTTCTCACCACGTAGTCAATCATCGGGTATTGGAGCAGATTGCTACGTGTACCTCTTTAATAGTAGATTTCGGTGGTGGAGTAAAGAGTGACGAAGATTTGAAAATAGCTTTTGAAAGCGGTGCTCAGATGGTGACAGGCGGAAGCGTTGCCGTGAAAGATCCGGAGCTGTTCTGCCATTGGTTGGAAGTATATGGCAGTGAGAAAATAATCCTCGGAGCAGACGTCAAGGAACATAGGATTGCCGTAAACGGCTGGAAAGACGAAAGCGCCTGCGAGCTTTTCCCATTTCTCGAAGACTATATAAATAAAGGTATTCAGAAAGTCATTTGCACTGATATTAGTTGTGATGGAATGCTGAAAGGTCCTTCTATCGATTTGTATAAAGAAATGCTGGAGAAGTTTCCGAATCTCTACCTGATGGCTAGTGGCGGAGTGAGCAATGTGGATGACATAATCGCCTTGAATGAAGCCGGAGTTCCCGGAGTCATCTTCGGTAAAGCATTGTACGAAGGGCATATAACATTGAAAGATTTGCGTATATTTTTATAATCAGGAGTGCTAAAATGGAAGGAAGCACCCTGTTATAATGAAAAATAAGGAAGCAGGTTCTCGGATTAGTAGAATCTAAATTGTCAAATAGTAAATAAGATAGAATTGTGTTAGCAAAAAGAATCATACCCTGTCTGGATATAAAAGACGGACAGACCGTAAAAGGAACGAACTTTGTCAATTTGCGCCAGGCCGGTGATCCGGTAGAGCTGGGGCGGGCTTACAGCGAACAAGGAGCAGATGAACTTGTGTTTCTGGATATTACCGCAAGTCATGAAGGACGTAAGACTTTCACGGAATTGGTAAAGCGGATTGCTGCCAATATCAATATCCCGTTTACCGTGGGCGGTGGCATCAATGAATTGAGCGATGTAGATCGCCTGCTGAATGCCGGAGCGGATAAGATCTCGATCAATTCTTCCGCCATTCGCAACCCTCAGCTGATTGATGACATTGCCAAGAACTTCGGTTCTCAGGTTTGTGTTCTGGCAGTAGATGCCAAGCAAACAGAAAACGGCTGGAAGTGTTATCTGAACGGCGGGCGTATCGAAACCGATAAAGAATTACTGGCATGGACCAAAGAGGCTCAGGAGCGTGGAGCAGGCGAAATCCTGTTTACGAGCATGAACCATGATGGGGTGAAGACCGGTTATGCGAACGAAGCGCTTGCTTCCTTGGCCGATCAACTCTCTATTCCCGTGATCGCTTCGGGTGGGGCAGGGCTGAAAGAACACTTCCGTGATGCTTTTTTAGTAGGAAAAGCAGATGCGGCGTTGGCTGCCAGCGTTTTTCATTTCGGAGAAATTAAAATTCCCGAATTAAAATCGTATCTTTGCGGCGAAGGAATAACCATCAGAGGGTGAGGCGGCATGGGCTCACACAAACGGTATAGTAAATTGAAATAGTAATTAGAACTTAATATAAGATGGAATTGGATTTCGATAAGATGAACGGACTTGTTCCGGCTATCATACAGGACAACGAGACACGCAAAGTCTTGATGCTGGGCTTTATGAATAAGGAAGCCTATGATAAAACGGTGGAAACCGGAAAAGTAACTTTCTTCAGCCGTACCAAAAATCGTCTTTGGACGAAAGGAGAAGAAAGCGGCAACTTCCTTCATGTGGTATCTATCAAAGCGGATTGTGACAACGATACCCTGTTGATCCAGGCAGATCCGGCAGGTCCTGTTTGTCATACAGGCACAGATACTTGCTGGGGTGAGAAAAACGAAGAACCGGTTATGTTCCTGAAAGCATTGCAGGATTTCATTGACAAACGTCACGAAGAAATGCCCCAGGGCTCTTACACCACCAGCCTGTTCGAATCCGGAATCAACAAGATCGCTCAGAAAGTAGGTGAGGAAGCTGTCGAAACAGTGATCGAAGCTACGAATGGAACAAACGAACGTCTGATCTATGAAGGAGCCGACCTGATTTATCACATGATTGTATTATTAACTTCAAAAGGCTATCGGATCGAAGACCTTGCACGCGAATTGCAGGAAAGACATAGCAGTACATGGAAGAAGCATTAATTCAATATAAAAACGTAGAAATCCATCAACAGGAACTCTGTGTGCTGAGCGATGTCAATCTGGAATTGCACAAAGGAGAGTTCGTCTATCTGATCGGGAAGGTAGGTTCGGGAAAAACGAGCCTGCTCAAAACCTTTTACGGCGAACTGGACGTAATCGACGGCGAAGCGGAAGTGCTGGGTTATAATATGCGTTCAATCAAACGCAAGCATATCCCTCAGTTGAGAAGAAAGCTGGGAATTGTGTTTCAGGACTTTCAGCTGCTGACGGACCGTACCGTTTACAACAATCTGGAATTTGTGCTTCGTGCCACCGGCTGGAAGAACAAACGGGAAATTCAGGAAAGAATAGAGGAAGTGCTCGACCTCGTGGGAATGTCCAACAAAGGCTATAAACTCCCCAACGAGCTTTCCGGCGGCGAACAGCAACGCATCGTGATCGCACGTGCCGTGCTCAATTCTCCGGCTATTATCCTGGCAGACGAGCCGACCGGAAATCTGGATGTGGAAACAGGCAAGTCCATCGTTGAATTGTTGCACAACATCTGCGAATCCGGTTCGTCGGTAGTGATGACAACGCACAATCTGCAATTGCTGAAAGAATATCCCGGCAGTGTATACCGCTGTTCCGAACATCGTATAACGGATGTGACAGACGAATACATGCCCAGACAGAGAACAATAGAAATAGATTTAAATATAGATAACTAAAACAGTAACGAAAATGAAAGTTTTAAAGTTTGGAGGAACTTCCGTGGGTTCTGCTCAGCGGATGAAGGAAGTAGCCAAATTGATTACCGATGGTGAACAGAAGATTGTTGTCCTTTCTGCAATGTCAGGAACAACAAATACATTGGTGGAAATTTCGGACTATCTGTATAAGAAGAATCCGGAGGGTGCCAACGAGATTATCAATAAGCTGGAATCAAAATATAAACAGCACGTTGATGAGCTTTTTGCAACTCAGGAATATAAACAGAAAGGTCTGGAAGTCATCAAGTCTCACTTCGACTACATCCGCTCCTATACTAAAGACCTTTTCACTTTGTTCGAAGAGAAAGTGGTTTTGGCACAGGGAGAGCTTATTTCTACGGCTATGGTCAACTTCTACCTGCAGGAATGCGGTGTGAAGTCCGTATTGCTTCCGGCTTTGGAATTCATGCGTACTGACAAGAACGCGGAACCGGACCCTGTATATATTAAGGAGAAACTGCAGGCACAGCTGGAACTGTATCCGGATATGGAGATTTACATCACACAAGGTTTCATCTGCCGCAATGCTTACGGTGAGATAGACAACCTGCAGCGTGGTGGCAGCGATTACACCGCATCCCTGATCGGTGCTGCCGTAAAGGCTTCCGAAATCCAGATATGGACGGACATCGACGGTATGCACAATAACGACCCGCGCATTGTGGACAAGACAGCGCCGGTTCGTCAGCTGCATTTCGAAGAAGCAGCCGAGCTGGCTTACTTCGGTGCAAAAATCCTGCACCCGACTTGCATCCAGCCTGCTAAATATGCCAATATACCTGTACGTCTGCTGAATACAATGGACCCGGATGCTCCCGGAACACTGATTTCTAATGACACGGAGAAAGGTAAGATTAAAGCCGTAGCTGCCAAAAACAATATTACAGCTATCAAGATCAAATCAAGCCGTATGTTGCTTGCTCATGGTTTCCTGCGTAAAGTATTCGAGATCTTTGAAAGCTATCAGACTTCTATTGACATGATCTGTACCTCAGAGGTCGGTGTATCTGTTACAATAGACAACACCAAGCATCTGAACGAGATTCTGGACGACCTGAAAAAATACGGTACTGTCACTGTTGACAAGGATATGTGTATTATCTGTGTAGTAGGTGATCTGGAATGGGAGAATGTCGGTTTCGAAGCTAAAGCGCTTGATGCGATGCGGGATATACCTGTGCGAATGATTTCCTTCGGAGGAAGTAACTACAACATTTCCTTCCTTATCCGGGATTGCGATAAGAAGACGGCGTTGCAGTCGCTGAGCGATATGCTTTTCAACAACAAATAATTCCACAAATAATACGAGCGCTTTTATTGATACTGATAAAAGCGCTCTTTTTAACTAACTAAACAAGTTTCTTGAATTATGAAAGGAATATTTCCAATCGATAAATTCCGTACTTTGCAGACACCTTTCTATTATTATGATACGAAAGTGCTGCGTGATACATTGTCGGCTATTAACCAAGAGGTTGCCAAATATCCTAGCTATTCCGTACATTATGCCGTGAAGGCGAATGCCAATCCGAAAGTACTTACCATTATCCGTGAAAGCGGAATGGGAGCAGACTGCGTGAGTGGCGGAGAAATCCGTGCCGCTGTCCGTGCCGGATTCCCTGCCAATAAAATCGTTTTTGCCGGAGTCGGGAAAGCGGATTGGGAGATCAACCTCGGACTGGAATATGGCATCTTCTGTTTCAATGTAGAGTCTATCCCCGAACTGGAAGTCATCAACGAACTGGCTGCCGCTCAAAATAAGATCGCTAATGTCGCTTTCCGTATCAATCCGGATGTCGGGGCGCATACGCACGCCAATATCACCACCGGTCTGGCTGAAAACAAATTCGGTATCAGTATGCAGGACATGGACAGGGTGATCGATGTGGCTTTGGAAATGAAGAATGTAAAATTCATCGGTCTGCACTTCCATATCGGTTCGCAGATATTGGATATGGGCGATTTCATCGCTCTTTGTAACCGGGTGAATGAATTGCAGGACAAGCTCGAAGCCCGCCGTATTCTGGTAGAGCATATCAATGTCGGTGGTGGTCTGGGCATTGACTACGGTCATCCTAACCGCCAGTCCGTTCCGGACTTCAAAAGCTATTTTGCTACCTATGCCGGACAGCTGAAACTGCGTCCTTATCAGACATTGCACTTTGAATTGGGACGTGCGGTGGTAGGACAGTGCGGCTCTCTGATATCGAAAGTGCTGTATGTAAAGCAGGGAACGAAGAAGAAATTTGCCATCCTCGATGCAGGTATGACAGACTTGATTCGTCCGGCTTTGTATCAGGCTTACCACAAGATGGAAAACATCACTTCAGAAGAACCTGTAGAGGCTTATGACGTAGTAGGTCCGATCTGTGAATCATCAGACGTTTTCGGTAAAGCGATTGACCTGAACAAAGTGAAGCGGGGAGACCTGATTGCACTTCGTTCCGCAGGTGCCTATGGTGAGATTATGGCATCCGGATACAACTGTCGTGAACTGCCGAAAGGATACACTTCGGACGAGCTGGTGTAAATAAAATGTGAATGTAGTTTAAAAATGCAGGGAGCTTGGAACAATTTTAACTGAAATCTTGTTATTTTTGTAATGAGTTCAAAAGAAAACTACATTAACAACTTAATAAAAATATACGATTATGATTTCAGAAAAATTACAGAAAGCAATCAATGAGCAGATCACTGCTGAAATGTGGTCTTCTAACCTGTATCTGGCAATGTCTTTCTACTTTGAGAAAGAAGGTTTCAGTGGCTTTGCACATTGGATGAAGAAACAATCTCAGGAAGAAATGGGACATGCTTATGCAATGGCCGATTACATCATCAAACGTGGCGGAACTGCTATAGTTGACAAGATTGATGTGGTTCCCAATGGCTGGGGTACTCCGCTGGAAGTGTTTGAACACGTTTACAAACACGAATGCCATGTATCTGCATTGGTAGACAAGCTGGTAGATGTGGCTGCTGCTGAAAAAGATAAAGCTACTCAGGATTTCTTGTGGGGATTTGTCCGCGAACAGGTAGAAGAAGAAGCTACTGCACAGGGAATTGTGGATAAAATCAAGAAAGCTGGTGATACCGGTATTTTCTTTGTTGATTCACAACTGGGACAACGCTGATAATGATCTGAAAAATAGAAAATTATATAAGAGAAGCTGTTTGGGTTTATATTCAGACAGCTTCTTTTTTTATCTTACTTATCAACTTCCCTGCCGGGCTATTTCTTTATCTTTCCTTTTTCCATAGCCCCCAGATAAATCTCCAGCGAGCGGGTAGAAATCTGTATTTCGCGGAAGGATACACCCAAAGAAGCGATTAACAGTATCAATGCCAGTCCGAATACATAAACCGATAACAACTGCAGTCCGATGTAAATAAGAAACATACTGACTACACAGAAAAAGAGGCTTGCTATCCCCAGTCCCTGCATCGTGCGTGTCAGATTCAACCGTTTCCTCAAATTCTCGATTTGTGCTACCGTGATATCCGTAGGATTTTCCATATAGCGGTCCCGCAACTGTCGCACCAGCTGCGCATACGATAAAAAACGATTGGTATAAGCCAGCAAAATCAGCGAAACAGCCGAAAAAAGCAAAGCAGGAGTAGTGAGCGTAAGTTCTTCCATCTTGAAAAATAGGTAATAGGTAATAAATAATAGGTAATAAGTAATAGGTAATAAGTAATAGGTCATGCGGGTAAAGCTACCGGCAGCTACGATTATTACCTATTACCTATTACTTATTACTTATTTCAAGGTTCCCAGTTCTTTGCCAACCTTAATAAAAGCAGCGATACATTTGTCGAGGTGTGCTTTCTCGTGTCCGGCAGAGATTTGTACACGGATACGTGCCTGTTCTTTCGGAACGACCGGATAATAGAATCCCGTCACATAAATGCCTTCTTCCTGCATGCGTGCGGCATAAATCTGAGAGAGTTTGGCATCATACAACATAACGGCGCAGATGGCACTTTGTGTCGGTTTGATGTCAAATCCGGCAGCTGTCATTTGGTCACGGAAATAGTTTACATTCTCTACCAGCTTGTCATGCAGCGCATTGCTTTCTTTCAGCATCTTGAATACTTCGAGACTTGCACCGATGATACCCGGAGCCAACGAGTTGGAGAACAGATAAGGACGGCTGCGCTGACGCAGTAAGTCGATGATCTCCTTGCGGCCGGTGGTAAATCCTCCCAATGCGCCTCCGAAAGCCTTGCCCAGTGTTCCCGTATAGATGTCTACGCGTCCGTAAGTCTTGTACAGTTCGCTGACGCCGTGGCCCGTAGCGCCAACCACACCTGCAGAGTGCGATTCGTCCACCATTACGAGTGCATCATATTTCTCGGCCAGGTCACAGATCTGATCCATAGGTGCTACATTTCCGTCCATAGAGAATACACCGTCGGTAACAACGATACGGAAACGTTGTGCCTGAGCTTCTTGCAAGCATCTTTCCAGATCCTTCATATCCGCGTTGGCATAGCGATAGCGTTTCGCTTTGCAAAGACGTACGCCGTCGATGATAGAAGCATGGTTCAGAGAGTCCGAGATGATGGCGTCTTCTTCGCTGAAAAGCGGTTCGAACACACCTCCGTTGGCATCGAAACAGGCTGCATACAGAATGGTGTCTTCTGTCTGGAAATAATCCGAGATAGCAGCTTCCAGTTCCTTATGTATATCTTGCGTTCCGCAGATGAAGCGGACAGATGACATACCAAATCCACGGCGCTCCATCATTTCTTGAGAAGCTTTAATCAGACGGGGGTGATTGGACAGTCCCAGATAGTTGTTGGCGCAGAAATTCAGCACTTCTTTTCCTTTTACAGTGATGGCAGCTTGCTGCGCACTTTCGATCAGTCGTTCTTCTTTGTAAAGTCCGGCTTCCTTAATTTCAGCCAGTGTCTGGCTGAGGTGTTCTTTCATTTTACCGTACATAATGTTTGAGTGATTAAGTTAATGGTGCAAAGGACACGATTTTTCTTGGAATAAACAATATCTTTTTGATTTAAATCTGAAAAAAAAGTGCTTACTTTGCGCACTATTTAGCTTAACACTTTTATTTAAAAGGAAAAATGAAACACATTTTGATTATTGGAGCCACCGGACAAATAGGATCCGAGTTGACGATGGAGTTACGCAGGCGTTATGGAAACACAAACGTAGTAGCAGGTTACATCCAGGGTGCAGAGCCCAAAGGAGAGTTAAAAGAGTCGGGACCGTCGGCAGTTGTCGATGTAACGAATGGTGAAATGATTGAATCGGTGGTGAAGGAATACCACATTGATACCATATATAATTTGGCTGCACTGCTATCGGTGGTGGCTGAGTCCAAGCCGAAGCTAGCCTGGAAAATTGGTATTGACGGACTGTGGAATGTTTTGGAAGTGGCGCGTGAGCAGGGATGTGCGGTATTTACCCCCAGTTCTATCGGATCGTTCGGTGCAAGCACGCCTCATACACAGACACCACAGGATACTATCCAGCGTCCCCGTACTATGTATGGAGTCACCAAGGTAACGACAGAGTTGCTGAGTGACTACTATTTTAACAAATACGGTGTTGACACACGTGCTGTCCGTTTCCCGGGCATCATTTCGAACGTGACCCCTCCGGGAGGAGGAACCACCGATTATGCTGTCGATATTTATTATTCGGCAGTAAGAGGAGAAAAATTTGTGTGCCCTATCAAAGAAGGCACTTTAATGGATATGATGTATATGCCGGACGCGCTGAACGCAGCAATCATGCTGATGGAAGCAGATCCGACCAAGCTGATACACCGCAACGCTTTCAATATCGCCTCTATGAGTTTCGACCCTGAGACGATTTTCCATGCCATCAAGAAGCATGTGCCCGCGTTCGAGATGATCTATGATGTAGATCCTTTGAAGCAGCGCATAGCCGACAGCTGGCCCGATAGTCTGGATGACACTTGCGCCCGCGAGGAGTGGGGGTGGAAGCCGGCTTACGATCTGGAAAGCATGACGGTGGATATGCTTGAAAAGCTAAGAGAGAAACTGAAAAAATGAAAAAACTAATTGCGGGGGTTCTGGTGCTCACTATCCTTGGTTCCTGTGGAAACAAGAAAACGAACATCGACCCCTTTGCATCTATCACTCAAGAGGTGGATTCTATCCGGCACAAAGCCGATTCGATCCATCAGGAGGAATTGCCGGAAGAGCCCAAACCGACAGAAGCGGACGAATCTTTCGACGATTTTATCTATAATTTTGCTTCCGATGATGCCTTGCAGCGTCAGCGTGTCAAGTTTCCGTTGCCCTATTACAAGGGAGATGAGAAAACCAATATCGAAGAACGCAACTGGAAGCATGATGACTTATTTACCAAACAGCATTATTATACGCTCCTGTTTGATAAAGAAGAAGACATGGATTTGGTGGGGGACACCTCACTGACCTCCGTTCAGGTGGAATGGATATTCGTGAAAACCCGAATGGTGAAAAAGTATTATTTTGAGCGTATCAAAGGGGCATGGATACTGGAGGCTATCAATCTGCGCCCTGTTGAGCGGAATGAAAATGAAGACTTTGTGGAGTTTTTCAGTCATTTTGCTGCCGACAGCCTTTTTCAAAGCCGGCGTGTGCAGGAGCCTCTGGCTTTTGTCACCTCAGATCCGGACGATGACTTCTCTATTCTGGAGACTTCTCTTGATTTGAACCAGTGGTTTGCTTTCAAGCCGGCATTGCCTACAGACCGCCTTTCGAATATCAATTACGGACAGCGGAATGATGATAACTCACCGACAAAGATTCTCGCCTTGAAGGGAATCGGAAACGGCTTCTCTAATATTCTATATTTCAGGCGGAAAGCAGGCGAATGGCAACTGTATAAGTTTGAAGATACCAGTATTTAGCAACGAAAAAACGGAAGATATGTATTCTCTTTTATCACACAATACGTTCGGCATTGATGTCTATGCCGAACGGTTTCAGGAATATGCTTCGGTAGAAGAACTGAAGACATTGATAGCTCAAGGTGCCCTTACGACACCTTTTTTGCATATAGGCGGCGGAAGCAACCTGCTTTTTGTCAAAGACTATGAAGGGCTGGTCTTACATTCCCGCATCGAAGGGATCGAGGTGACGGAAGAGGATGAACGGAGTGTAGCCGTGCGGGTAGGAGCAGGCGTGGTCTGGGATGATTTTGTAGGATATTGTGTAGAGCATGGCTGGTATGGAACGGAAAATCTCTCCCTTATTCCCGGTGAAGTGGGAGCGAGTGCCGTGCAGAATATCGGTGCCTATGGTGTGGAAGTGAAAGACCTGATCACCTCTGTCGAAACAGTGAACATTCACGGTGAGGAGCGTGTTTATGCTGTAGATGAATGTGGCTATGCCTACCGCGACAGCATTTTCAAACGTCCGGAGAATAAATCCGTATTTGTGACCTATGTCTGCTTCCGGCTCAGCAAGGAAGAACGTTATACATTAGATTACGGCACCATCCGTCAGGAACTCGAACAGTATCCCGAACTGACCTTGCCGGTACTCCGGAAAGTGATTATCGATATCCGTGAAAGCAAATTGCCCGACCCGAAAGTGATGGGAAATGCCGGCAGTTTCTTTATGAATCCCATCGTTCCGCGCGAAAAACTGGAAGCCTTGCAGCAGGAATTTCCCCGAATCCCCTTCTACGAACTGAATGACGGACGAGTGAAGATTCCGGCAGGATGGATGATTGATCAGTGTGGCTGGAAAGGAAAAGCATTAGGTCCGGCGGCAGTGCATGACAAGCAGGCCTTGGTGCTCGTCAATCGGGGCGGAGCGAAAGGCAGTGACATCCTTGCGCTTTCGGATGCGGTACGGGCTTCTGTTCGTGCGAAATTCGGCATAGACATTCATCCGGAAGTAAATTTGGTTGGGAAATGAAAGTAAGAATACTTGGAAGCGGAACATCGACGGGAGTTCCTCAGATTGGATGCACCCTGTCCGGTCTGCACTTCTGCCGATCCGAAGGATAATCGTCTGCGTGCGTCTGCAATCGTTGAGACGGAAGATGCGCGGATACTTATAGACTGCGGACCCGATTTTCGGGCGCAGGTGTTGCACCTTCCTTTTGAGAAGATAGACGGTGTGCTCATTACGCACGAACATTATGATCACGTGGGTGGATTGGATGATTTGCGTCCGTTCTGCCGTTTCGGGGCGGTTCCTATCTATGCCGAAGAATATGTGGCACGCGCATTGCGTTTGCGGATGCCTTATTGTTTTGTCGATCACCGTTATCCCGGTGTTCCTGATATTCCCTTGCAGGAAATTGAGGTCGGGCACGCCTTTTCCATCCACCATACGGAAGTGGTGCCTTTGCGGGTGATGCACGGTCGGCTGCCGATTCTGGGCTACCGTATCGGCAGGCTGGGGTATATCACGGATATGCTCACCATGCCCGAAGAATCGTATGAACAATTAGAAGGGATAGATGTTCTGATAATGAATGCGCTTCGTATCGCTCCTCATCCCACCCACCAGAATCTGGAGGAGGCATTGAAGGTGGCAGAACGTATTCGGGCAAAGGAGACATACTTCATCCACATGAGTCATGATATGGGGCTGCACAAGAAGGTAGAGAAGGAGCTTCCTGAAAATATTCACCTTACATATGACGGAATGGAAATCATTTTCTGATTATTGGTGATTTTTTTAGCAAAAGTTTTGTTTTCTTTGTAGAAATTATTATTTTTGCCCCTAGCCGATAAACAGCAAATATTATGAAACTTCGTACGATAGTGAAAATAGCGATCACTTCTTCTGTTGTACTTTTGTGCTCAGGTTTTGCGTTGTACTCTTTTTTTAGGTTGTCGGCTGCCGAAGATCAGAAGGATTTTGATCTCTATACCTTGGTTCCGTCCTCTGTTTCAGCAGTGTTTGCGACGGAAGATGTAGCCGAATTTGTAATGGAAGTGGATGAGCTGACCTGTAGTCGGGATCACCAGTATCTTTATGTTTCCAAACTCTTTTCTTATCTGAAACAATATCTTTATTCTCTTCTCGAAGATGCTCCTCACGGTCTGAGTAGGCAAATGAATCAGATGCTGATCAGTTTTCATGAGCCGGACAATGATCGTAATCAGGTGCTTTACTGCCGGTTGGGGAATGGAGACCGTGCGCTGATCGACCGTTTTGTGCAGAAATATGTTTCGTCGGGCTATCCTCCGAAAACATTCGATTATAAGGGTGAAGATATCATTATTTATCCGATGGCGGACGGTGATTTTCTCGCCTGCTATCTGACGGAAGACTTTCTGGTGCTCAGTTGTCAGAAAAAGCTGATAGAGGAGGTGATAGATATCCGCAAAACCGGCAAGTCGCTGGCTACCGACCCTGTTTTTAAAGAAGTGCGGGCGCCGAAGAAAAGTCCGACTGTTGCTACCGTCTACACTCGTTTGGCAGGGATGATGGGATGGACGGAGTTTGATATGAAGCTAAAGGATGATTTCATTTATTTCTCCGGAGTCAGCCATTATGTAGATACTTGTTTTAACTTTATAAATGTAATCCGCCAGCAGGAATCTGTCAAAGGATTTCCGGGCGAAACACTGCCCTCCACTGCATTTTATTTCAGTAAACAGGGCATTACGGACTGGGCATCCCTGCTTTCCTATGGCGATACGCAGGAATATGCAACGGCAGGCAGAACGAGTGAAGTGCTGAATCGGGATCGGGAATTGTCACGTTATCTGGCAGAGAATACGGGGCAGGATTTGGTGGCTTGTCTTTTCCAGCGGGAAGACTCTCTGATGGGGCCTGCGGCTGTTTTAAGCCTCTCGGTGATGGATGTGACCGAGGCGGAAAGGATGTTGCGCTCTTTGGTAAAGACGGCTCCGGCAGAGGAAGGAACAGACCGAAATTCACGTATAACTTTTTGTTATACCCCTGCTAAAGCGTATCCTGTGTACAGGTTGCCTCAAACAACGTTGTTTACGCAACTAACCAGTTTTGTAGAGCCGTCCTTGCATGTTTTCGCTACATTTTATGGCGGGCGTTTGCTGCTTGCCCCCGATGAAGATAGTTTGTCACGATATATCCGCCAGCTGGATAATGGCGAAGTGCTTGACGGCGCTTTGGCTTATCGGGCGGGGACGGACGGATTGTCCGATTCGTATCATTTCATGTTGATGGCGGACTTTGGGCACGTGCTCGAACAGTCCGGACATCAGGTTCATTACGTGCCGGAATTCTTTCTCCGCAACTCCGAATTTTTCCGTAATTTCATTCTTTTTGCGCAGTTTACTTGTGCGGACGGGATGGTCTATCCCAACATTGTTTTGAAGTATAAATCCGAATAGAATTCGAAGAAAAAAACTGGCGAAAAATAGAGGGGAAAAATAGCGCTTAATTTGCGAAACTAAAAGCTCTGAAACGCCTTCTGGCAGGGCGCGAAAACCGAATGGAAACCAGTAGAGTAGAGAAGAGTATATAATTCTATTCTAAAGAAATAGAATTAATAAGAAAAAAGATAGAGAATTTTGCCGCCGCTGATTCACTTTTTATTCCATTCCGTAAGATACCTTTAAGAGAATTCATGAAGGGGTGTCAAAAGAGCTAAAGTGGGGGCTAAAAAATCGATTCTATCTCTATTCTCCTCCTTCGGGAAGGAGGAATGGTCGCAGACCGAGGTGGTAGGAGAAATAATGTTTATTTCTATTTCTTTGTAAATGATAGGATTATGTATTCACCTACCACCTCCCCCTACGGGTACTCCTCCTTCCTGAAGGAGGAGAGTTTAGTTACTATTGACTTTTGGCATACCTTCATGGGGGCTTTTCCGTCTCGCTGTCCAATCTCCTTCAGCTCGCTGCTCAATTCCTTTCGCCTCGCTGCTCAGTCCTTTTCAGCTCGCTGCTGAATCTGCGTTGGCCCCGAGGTGAATTCACTTCAGTCCGGTGTCTGGTTACTACATGGGACAGTCATAAAAAAACTCCCGACAGAAATAGTTCCATCGGGAGTTTTTTATGCAGATTGTTTTTAATTCTTAGAACGGCAGGTCGTCTTTTGCGTCACCCATAGTGAAATCCGGAGTAGCAGACGGAGCCGGGGGAGGAACGGGGGCACCCGGAGTCATAGGAGCACCTGCGCCTACACGTTCAACTTTCCATGCACGGATACTGTTGAACCAACGGTCGTTCCATTGACGGGCGTCAACGTCGAATGATACGGTCAGTTCTTCGCCCATCTGAATGTTGAACTGTTCGATTTTGTCGGCGCCAAATACGTCGAAACACATTTTGCGCGGATATTGGTCATGGTTTTCGATTACGAACTCTTGTGATTTCCACTCGTTGCCGCTAGTCTTTGAGACTCCACCTCTCGGAGGGAGGATAGCGATGATTTTTCCTGTAAATTCCATTGCGATAATTTTTAATTCTGCGGCGAAGTTACAATTTTTTAGGAATATCCCTCACACAAAGCTTGTTTTTTCTTTCGTTTTCTTGGGCAGCACGAATCTTTTTTCGTAACTTTGTGCGATATATAATTCAAAACTTAAATACTCGAAAATATATGAAATTTATCGTTTCAAGTACTGCTCTTTCCAGCCATTTACAGGCTATCAGTCGTGTAATTAACTCAAAGAATGCGCTGCCTATTCTCGATTGTTTTCTCTTCGAATTGGAAGACGGAACATTGTCTGTGACTGTTTCTGACAGTGAAACGACTATGGTGACAACCGTTGAGGTAAATGAAAGCGATACAAACGGGCGTTTTGCCGTAGTAGCGAAAACATTGCTTGATGCACTGAAAGAAATTCCGGAACAACCGTTGACATTCTACGTCAACACGGACAATTATGAAATCACCGTGCAGTATCAGAACGGAAAATATAGTCTGATGGGACAGAATGCTGACGAATTTCCGCAGTCGGCTGTGCTGGGCGAAAATGCAGTCCGCGTGGAGATGGAAGCAGGTGTACTGCTGGGTGGCATCAACCGTTCGGTATTCGCAACTGCCGACGACGAACTCCGTCCGGTAATGAACGGTATATATTTCGATATTACAACAGAAGACATCACGATGGTGGCATCGGACGGTCATAAGCTGGTACGTTGCAAAACGCTGGCTGCCAAAGGAAACGAACGTGCCGCGTTCATCCTTCCGAAGAAGCCCGCTACATTGCTGAAAAACCTGCTTCCGAAAGAACAGGGAACAGTAACCATCGAATTTGACGAACGCAACGCTGTGTTTATGCTGGAAAGCTACCGCATGGTCTGCCGTCTGATCGAAGGACGCTATCCGAACTACAACTCGGTAATTCCGCAGAACAACCCTCATAAAGTGACTGTAGACCGTCAGCAACTGATCGGAGCTTTGCGCCGCGTGTCTATCTTTTCTTCACAGGCAAGCAGTTTGATCAAGCTGCGTATGCAGGAGAATCAGATTGTGATTTCCGCACAGGACATCGATTTCTCCACTTCTGCCGAAGAAACACAAGTTTGCCAATATTCGGGTGCCGCTATGAGCATCGGATTCAAATCTACTTTCCTCATCGATATCCTGAACAATATTTCGGCCGATGAAGTGGTAATCGAACTTGCCGATCCGTCGCGTGCCGGAGTCATTGTGCCGGTAGAACAGGAAGAAAATGAAGACTTGCTGATGCTGCTGATGCCGATGATGCTGAACGATTAGTTATTTAATGGAAAATTGAAAATGGATAATGGATAATGAGCTGCGCTGTCAGTGTTCAGGAGTTATCCATTTTTTATGTTTCCAATCCATTATCAATTCTCCATAATCCATTATCCATTAAAGAAAGAAATGAAATTAAATTTGAAAAACCCGATTGTGTTCTTCGATCTGGAGACAACGGGAACCAATATCAACACAGACCGGATCGTTGAAATTTGCTATCTGAAAGTATATCCTAACGGGAATGAGGAAACGAAAACAATGCGTATCAATCCCGAAATGCATATTCCTGAAGCTTCTTCTGCCGTACATGGCATTTATGATGCCGATGTAGCGGACTGTCCGACTTTCAAGGAGGTGGCAAAGAATGTGGCCCGTGACATTGAAGGCTGCGATTTGGCTGGATTCAACTCTAATCGCTTCGATATTCCGGTATTGGCAGAGGAATTTCTTCGTGCCGGTGTAGATATCGATATGACGAAGCGCAAGTTTGTCGATGTACAGGTGATTTTCCACAAGATGGAGCAACGTACCCTTTCGGCTGCCTATAAGTTCTATTGCGAAAAGAGTCTGGAAGACGCCCATACGGCCGAGGCCGATACACGTGCCACTTATGAGGTGCTGAAAGCACAGCTCGACCGCTATCCGGATCTTCAGAACGACATCGCCTTCCTGGCAGAATATTCAAGTTTCACTAAGAATGTGGACTTTGCCGGACGGATGGTGTATGACGACAATGGTGTGGAAGTATTTAATTTCGGAAAATATAAAGGAATGTCTGTAGCCGAGGTACTGAAGAAAGACCCCGGATACTACAGCTGGATTTTAAACAGTGATTTCACGTTGAATACCAAGGCGGTGCTGACTAAAATCCGTCTGCGTGAAATGAGTAATTTGATTACAAAATAATGCTAAAAGGAAAAAAGATAATTCTTGGAATAACCGGTAGCATCGCTGCTTATAAGGCTTGTTACATTATCCGCGGACTGATAAAGCAGGGAGCGGAAGTGCAGGTGGTCATTACTCCGGCGGGAAAAGAATTTATTACTCCCATCACTCTTTCGGCTTTGACCAGTAAGCCGGTCATCAGCGAGTTTTTTGCCCAACGGGACGGTACGTGGAACAGCCATGTGGACTTGGGTCTGTGGGCGGATGCCATGCTGATCGCACCCGCTACCGCCTCCACCATCGGAAAGATGGCGAACGGGATAGCAGACAATATGCTGATAACCACTTATCTTTCGGCCAAAGCTCCGGTATTCATTGCACCGGCTATGGACCTCGATATGTATGCACATCCTTCTACACAGAAGAATCTGGATATATTGCGTTCCTATGGCAACCGCATCATTGAGCCCGCAACGGGTGAACTTGCCAGCCATCTGGTCGGCAAAGGACGTATGGAAGAACCAGAAAACATTATCCGAGTGCTGGACGAGTTTTTCTCTGCGAGTGCCGAACTTCAGGGAAGGAAAATTATGATAACTGCCGGACCGACTTACGAAAAGATCGATCCGGTCCGTTTTATCGGCAATTATTCTTCCGGTAAGATGGGATTTGCTTTGGCGGAAGAATGTGCCCGTCGTGGGGCAGAGGTGACGTTGATCGCCGGACCGGTGCAACTGAAAACGCAGCATTCGCGTATCCACCGGATAGATGTGGAATCTGCTCAGGAAATGTATGAGGCAGCGCAAACCTGTTTCTCGACTTCCGACGTGGGGATTCTTTGTGCGGCAGTCGCCGATTTCCGCCCGGAAACGGTGGCCGGCAAAAAGATCAAACGGGAGAAGGAAGAAGAACTGACCTTGCATCTTCAGGCTACGCAGGACATTGCTGCAAGTCTGGGAAAGATCAAAGAAGACAATCAACTGTTAGTGGGGTTTGCCCTCGAAACAAATAACGAACAGCAGAATGCCGAAGGAAAGCTCGAACGTAAAAACTTTGACTTTATCGTCCTCAACTCTCTGAATGATGCGGGAGCCGGCTTCCGTCACGATACAAACAAGATTAGCATTATTGATCGCAAAGGTCGCGAGGATTATCCTCTGAAGCCCAAACAGGAAGTAGCGCAAGACATCATCAACCATCTGGTTGCCGTCTTGACTCACTGATCTTTATTTTTTAGGTTTAATTTTTAATTTACAGAAGGTGTTACGTTCACTTTATATTCAGAATTACGCATTGATAGAAAAACTGGATATCGGTTTTGAAACAGGCTTCTCGGTCATCACAGGCGAGACGGGGGCTGGAAAATCGATTATTCTGGGAGCCATCGGTCTGCTGCTCGGACAGCGTGCCGATGTGAAAGCGATTCGTCGTGGAGCTTCTAAATGTATTATCGAAGCACGTTTTGATATCTCGGCTTACGGTATGCGCCCGTTTTTTGAAGAGAACGAACTGGAATACGACGACGAGGAATGTATCCTGCGGCGCGAAGTGCAGGCGTCCGGCAAAAGCCGCGCATTCATTAATGATACGCCTGCTTCGCTGGCACAGGTGAAGGAATTGGGCGAACAACTGATCGATGTACATTCGCAGCATCAGAATCTTTTGCTCAATAAAGAAGGTTTCCAGCTGAATGTACTCGATATTCTGGCTCATAACGATGATGCGCTGGAGAAGTATCATTTACTGTATAATGAATGGAAGCTGCTCGACCGTGAATTGTCCGAGCTGACGGCACTTGCCGAGCAAAGCCGGACGGATGAGGACTATCTTCGTTTCCAGCTGGAACAACTGGAGGAAGCTCATCTGGTGGAAGGGGAGCAGAGTGAACTGGAGCAAGAGGCGGAAACTCTGAGTCATGCTGAGGAGATCAAAGCAGGGCTTTACCGCATCGAACAGTCTTTTTTCTCGGACGAAGGCGGACTGCTTTCTTTCCTGAAAGATAATCTGAATACGCTGAATAATCTGAAAAAGGTGTATCAGCCTGCCGGAGAACTGAGCGACCGCATGGAAAGTGCCTACATCGAACTGAAAGATATTTCGCAGGAAGTCTCAGCGCAGGGAGAATCCATCGAGTTTAATCCTACCCGTCTGGACGAAGTGAACGATCGTCTGAATCTGATTTACTCCCTGCAACAGAAGCATCGGGTGCAGACGCTTGAAGAATTGATGGCTTTGGCAGACCAATATCGCACTAAGTTGTCCGAGATCACCTCTTATGATGATCGCATAGCCGAACTGACTGCCCGCAAGGAAGCCCAGTATGAACGGGTGAAGAAGCAAGCTGCCGTGCTGACAAAAGCCCGTGCGGCAGCCGCCCGTGAAGTGGAGAAACAACTGGCTGAACGGCTGGTCCCGCTGGGTATGCCCAACGTCCGCTTCCAAGTGGAAATGGGGTTGAAGAAAGAACCGGGCATACAGGGGGAGGATACTGTCAACTTCCTGTTCTCCGCCAACAAGAACGGAACGTTGCAAAGCATATCTTCCGTTGCTTCCGG
Organism: Bacteroides sp. 1_1_14; assembly: GCF_000162515.1. Classification (NCBI taxonomy): domain Bacteria; kingdom Pseudomonadati; phylum Bacteroidota; class Bacteroidia; order Bacteroidales; family Bacteroidaceae; genus Bacteroides; species Bacteroides sp. 1_1_14. Next base: position 412,978 of record NZ_GG774707.1, read on the forward strand.
AGGTGAAATTGCGCGTGTGATGCTTTCTATCAAAGCGATGATCGCCGGTGCGGTGAAACTGCCTACGATTGTATTTGATGAGATCGATACCGGAGTTTCCGGTGAAATAGCCGACCGTATGGCGGATATGATGCAGGAAATGGGTGACTGCAACCGTCAGGTGATCAGTATCACACATCTGCCTCAGATCGCAGCTCGCGGGCGCGCTCATTATAAGGTATATAAGAAGGACAGCGATACGGAAACGAACAGCCATATCCGCCGTCTCACCGATGAAGAACGGGTAGAGGAGATCGCTCACATGCTGAGCGGAGCCACATTGACCGAGGCTGCCCTCAGCAATGCGAAGGCCCTGTTGGCCCGTACTTCATAATCCATAATTCAAAATTTATAATTCAAAATTACAATGACCGATAAAAGTGAAATGATTTTCGGCGTCCGTGCCGTCATAGAGGCCATTCAGGCTGGAAAAGAAATTGATAAGATCCTCGTTAAGAAAGACATTCAAAGTGATCTTTCCAAAGAGCTTTTCGCAGCATTGAAAGGATTGCTGATTCCTGTTCAGCGTGTGCCGGTGGAACGTATCAACCGCATCACACGGAAGAATCATCAGGGTGTGGTTGCCTTCATTTCCTCTGTGACCTATCAGAAGACGGAAGACCTCGTTCCTTTCTTATTCGAGCAAGGCAAGAATCCGTTTTTTGTGATGCTGGATGGCATAACGGATGTGCGTAACTTTGGTGCGATAGCCCGTACCTGCGAATGTGCCGCGGTGGATGCGGTGATTATTCCTGCGCGTGGCAGCGTATCGGTGAATGCCGATGCCATGAAGACTTCCGCAGGTGCGTTGCATACATTGCCTGTCTGCCGCGAACAGAATCTGCGTGCGACTTTGCAGTATCTCAAGGACAGCGGTTTCCGTATCGTTGCCGCTACCGAGAAAGGAGATTATGACTATACGAAAGCCGATTATACGGGACCGATGTGTATCATCATGGGAGCGGAGGACACCGGTGTATCATATGATCATCTGGCTCTCTGTGACGAATGGGTGAAGATACCGATGCTGGGAACTATCGAATCTCTGAATGTTTCCGTAGCTGCCGGTATTTTGATTTATGAAGCTGTGAAACAAAGAAACAACGACTGATATGAAGAAACTTTTAATCTTACCTTTAGCGCTTTTCCTCTTGGTACAGAGCGGTCTGGCGCAAACCCCGAAATGGGTGGAGAAGGCGAAACGTGCTGTTTTCTCAGTAGTGACTTATGACAAGAATGACAAGATGCTGAATACCGGAAACGGATTTTTCGTATCCGAAGACGGACTGGCTCTGTCCGACTACAGTCTTTTCAAAGGGGCTGAGCGTGCGGTGGTTATTACAGCCGAAGGCAAGCAAATGCCGGTCAGCCTGATTTTGGGAGCAAATGATATGTACGATGTGATCAAGTTCCGTGTGGCCATCACCGAAAAGAAAGTGCCGTCACTGGTAGTGGCGACTACTGCTCCGGCTACAGGCGCTGACGCATGGATGCTTCCTTATTCTACGCAGAAGAGCATTGCCTGCGTTTCGGGTAAAGTGAAGGATGTATCGAAGATTGCTGGAGAATACCATTACTATACCTTGAGTATGCAGATGAAAGACAAGATGGTGAGTTGTCCGGTGATGAATGCGGAAGGCCAGGTGTTCGGTATTTCACAGAAGTCCTCCGGTGCGGATACGGTAACGACTTGTTATGCGGCAGGGGCAGCTTTTGCAATGTCGCAGAAGATTAGTGCTCTGTCTTTGGGAGACGTTGCTCTGAAGAATATCGGTATCCGGAAAGGATTGCCCGAAGCGGAGGATCAGGCATTGGTGTATCTGTTTATGGCTTCCACGCAGATGTCGGCTGATGAATATGAGAAATTGCTGGACGATTTCATTCGCCAGTTCCCCAGCAGTACCGATGGATATATCCGTCGTGCCAACTATTACGTAGCAAAAGGTAAGGATGACCAGTCTTATTTTGACAAGGCTGTAGCCGACTTTAATCAAGCCTTGAAGGTGGCGGCTAAAAAGGATGATGTGTATTATAATATCGCCAAGCTGATATACGGTTATCAGCTTTCAAAACCGGAAACGACTTATAAAGACTGGACGTATGATACGGCTTTGAAAAATCTCCGTCAGGCGATGGCTATCGATCCTTTGCCCGTTTATACGCAGTTGGAAGGAGATATACTTTTTGCACAGCAGGACTATGCAGGCGCTTTGGCCGCTTATGAGAAGGTGAATGCCAGCAATCTGGCTTCAGCAGCCTCATTCTTTAGTGCCGCCAAGACGAAAGAATTGCTGAAGGCAGATGCCAAAGAAGTGTTGGCATTGATGGACAGTTGCATTGCTCGTTGTCCGCAGCCTGTCACGGCAAATTTTGCTCCTTATCTGCTGGAACGTGCACAGATATATATGAACAACGATCAGGCAAGAAATGCAATGCTCGATTATGATGCTTATTATAAGGCTGTGAACGGACAGGTCAATGACCTTTTCTATTATTATCGTGAGCAGGCTGCGCTGAAAGCCCGTCAATATCAGCGTGCATTGGATGATATCGTGAAAGCGGTTGAATTGAGCCCCAAAGATTTGACTTATCGGGCAGAACATGCAGTGGTTAATCTGCGTGTAGGACGTTACGAAGAATCCATGAAGATACTGAATGAAATTCTGAAAGACGAGCCGAAATATGGGGAAGCATACCGGTTGTTGGGCCTTTGTCAGATACAGTTGAAGAAGACGGACGAAGCTTGCGGAAACTTCAATAAAGCGAAAGAACTGGGTGATCCGAATGTGGATGAACTTATAAAGAAATATTGTAAATAAGCGGAGGCACTCGGAAAGAATTACGTCTTACTTTCTTTTCGGACTCCTTAGTAGTAAAAATGAACCCCTGCCGGCTTCTACAGTCGGCAGGGGTTCTCGTTTTTGGGGACGTTTGTAAAATACTCTCTCTCTCTAATTTCTCCCCACTTGTCAAGTTCAGGTTTCAGGTCTTAATATGATATATAGGTTTGATTCTTTTTTGTTCCGTTTATAAGTTAAATGCAGCAGTTTATGGAATACTGCATCTGTTCTTTATTTTTTTCTCAGAATAGTTACTTTTTTTCTTTTCCTGGTAAAATCTTCTGTTTGAGGTGGGGCTTTTAATTCTTTTTTAGGAGCTGGTTAATGAAAATATCGAATATTTCATTGTTCGTAAATGATATAATAATAGGTGTGGAAAATGAAATAAGCAGATATTTCTCTCTTATTATGGTCGTTTAACGAAAATATTATTGTTTTTTATTTGCGTATATTGGTAAATATGGTCATCTTTGCACCGTTATTCGTTTCTGTTTGTTAAAGAATGACGAATAAGTGTGGGGTAAAATAGATGATTTATAGCAAAAAAAGCATACAAGAAGTTCTGCCGGCAGATGTGACTGGCAGGAGCGTAGCGCACCATAAACGTTGGTTAGTGGCTTTAGTACGTATTTCTCATGAGAAGAAAACGAGTGAGCGACTATCTAAAATGGGGATTGAAAACTTCCTTCCTGTTCAGCAAGAAGTGCATCAATGGAGTGATCGTCGAAAGGTAGTCGAGCGTGTTCTTCTTCCGATGATGATATTTGTCCATGTCGATATTTATGAGCAGAAAGAAGTTTTGACATTGGGCTCTATCAGCCGATATATGGTATTGCGTGGAGAAAGTACTCCTGCTGTCATTCCGGATGAACAGATGCACCGCTTTAAATTTATGCTAGACTATTCGGACGAGGCGATTAATATGAGTACGACTCCCTTGTCACCAGGAACCAAGATTAAGGTTATCAAAGGGCCATTATCCGGACTTCAGGGAGAATTGGTTACAGTAAATGGAAAATCGAAAGTAGCAGTCCGGCTAACTATGTTGGGATGTGCTTTTGTAGATATACCAGTAGGGTGTGTAGAGCCTCTGGAGAAATAAGGGTTTAAATATAAGTGAAACAAGCATTAAGTGAATAAAAGGGGTATGGTGAGTTTTTTACTACAAGAAAATATTGATGAACTGCAACATCTGGCAGATCATTTACTTCACATCGGTGATAAAAATGGGTATGTATACGCCGATGACCTTTCTGCATTACAACAATCAATCCACGAAAAGATAAACGATTTATATTCACAACGGGGGAAGACACCGGAACAGGATGCTACCCTGTGTTTGGCCATCCTTCAGGGATATAATGTGTCGATGTACGCCAATCCGGAAGACGAGGATAGAAAACGGTCTGTCTTGCAGCGTTCTCTGACCCTTCTTGATGCTCTTCCCCCTTCTCTTCTTAAACAACAGTTGTCTGCCGTCTGTCACGGTATGCAGGAACTGTGTGAAACCAACTTAACTTTTTTATTTGTCAATGAAAATACAACGACTTTTTAGCATTCTACTTTTTTGTTCTATGCTGGGAAGTGGCTCGCTTATGGCCCAGTCCATGAGTGACTCACAGGTACTGGAATATGTAAAGG
>NZ_GG774707.1:418125-435836 GCF_000162515.1 Bacteroides sp. 1_1_14
GAGAGGTCGTGCAGCCGGGTACCTACGCCCTTTCTTCCTTCTCTACCGTCTTCCACGCGCTTTACCGTGCAGGCGGCGTGAGTGATATCGGCAGCCTCCGAAATGTTCAGTTGGTACGCAACGGAAAGAATATCGCCACCATCGATGTTTATGAATTTATCATGAAAGGCAACACACAGGATGACATCCGCCTTCAGGAAGGTGACGTGGTTATCGTCCCCGCCTACGATGTCTTGGTAAAGATCAGCGGCAAGGTAAAACGCCCTATGCGTTTCGAAATGAAGAAAGACGAGAACCTTGCCACTTTAATCAAATATGCCGGCGGCTTTGAAGCCGATGCCTACACCCGTTCATTGCGTGTTGTCCGTCAGAATGGTGAGGAATATGAGGTCAACACGGTCAAGGATATGGACTACAGCATCTACACAATGCGTAACGGTGACGTTGTAACAGCCGAAGCCATCCTTAACCGCTTCACAAACAAACTGGAAATCCGTGGCGCTGTCTATCGTCCCGGTATTTACCAGCTCAGCGGTAAACTGAACACGATCCGCGAACTTGTCCATGAAGCCCAGGGCCTGACCGGTGACGCTTTCCTGAATCGTGCCGTCCTTTATCGCCAGCGTGAGGATCTGACCAGTGAAGTTGTTCAGATAGACATCAAGTCTATCATGGACGGTACTTCCCCGAACCTCGCCCTGATGAAGAATGACATCCTTTACATTCCGAGCATTCACGATCTGGAAGATCGTGGCAATGTCACAGTTCACGGTGAGGTCGCCCAACCGGATTCCTATCCCTATGCTGATAACATGACACTTGAGGATCTGATCATTCAGGCCGGTGGCTTGAAAGAAGCCGCCTCCACTGTCCGCATTGATGTGTCGAGACGAATCAAGAATCCCCGTAGTACCGCGGATAATGATACTATCGGTCAGATGTATACCTTCTCTTTAAAGGATGGTTTTGTCATCGACGGTCAGCCCGGTTTTATCCTTCAGCCTTATGACGAAGTTTATGTCCGTCGCAGTCCGGGTTATCAGGCGCAACAGAATGTAGTCATTGATGGTGAAATCCTTTTCGGAGGAAATTATGCCATGACCAACCGTGAGGAACGTCTTTCCGATCTGGTGAATAAAGCGGGTGGTCCTACGAGTCTTGCCTATCTTCGTGGTGCAAAGCTGACCCGTGTGGCAAGTGCGGGTGAGAAGAAACGTATGGGTGATGTGATTCGCCTGATGAGCAGGCAATTGGGTGAAGCCATGATTGACTCTTTGGGTATTGGTGTTGAGGATACCTTTACGGTAGGTATTGATCTGGAGAAGGCTTTGACTAATCCTAAGGGTAGTGCCGACCTTGTCTTACGTGAAGGTGATGTGGTCTTTATACCTAAGAATACTAATACTGTAACTATCAATGGTGCTGTCATGGTTCCGAATACGGTTTCTTATATGAAGGGAAAGGATGTGGATTATTATCTGAATCAGGCCGGTGGCTGTTCTGATAATGCAAGGAAGAGTAAGAAGTTCATTGTTTACATGAATGGTCAGGTGACGAAGGTTAAGGGTAGTGGTAAGAAACAGATTGAGCCGGGGTGTGAGATTATTGTGCCTAGTAAGGCTAAGAAGAAAGGGAACATAGCTAATATTTTAGGTTATGCTACTTCCTTCAGTTCTTTGGGAATGATGATTGCTTCTATTGCTAATCTGATAAAGAAATAAGATTATGTCTGAACAACATGTGAGTAAGAACCAATCTACAGATTTAGATACTTCTTCGAAAGATGAAATTGATTTAGTGGAAATCTTGTGTAAAATTATAGTAATTCGTAAAAAAATATATAAAGTTGCTGGGATAGGACTGATTATTGGCGTTATTGTAGCATTGAGTATCCCCAAACAGTATACGGTAAAAGTGACTCTTTCTCCAGAGATGGGGAGTTCTAGGGGAACTAATGGATTAGCTGGACTTGCAGCTTCTTTTTTAGGTAGTGGAGCTACAACAGGAGATGGCTCTGATGCTCTAAATGCGTCACTTTCTTCTGATATAGTCTCTTCTACTCCTTTTCTTTTAGAGTTATTAGATATAACTGTCTCTTCTTCGAATAAAAGTAAAGATATAACTTTAGCATCATATTTGGATAAACAGACTTCCCCTTGGTGGAGTTATGTGATAGGGTTACCTGGTATTATCATCAATAGTATTAAGTCATTGTTTGAAGATGACAACAATATAGATATTGATAATAAAGTAAAGAGAGGTGCTATTGAACTAACAAAGGAAGAAAGTGAAAAGATTGCTACACTTAAAAGGAGTATAACTGCTTTGGTTGATCAAAAAACTGCAATAACCAATATCTCTGTTACTTTACAAGATCCTAAAATAACTGCTGTTGTTGCAGATTCTGTAGTGTGTAAATTGCAAGAATATATTATCAATTATCGTACTTCTAAAGCTAAGGAAGATTGTAGCTATTTAGAAAAACTTTGTAAAGAGCGCCAACAGGAGTATTATGTAGCACAAAAAAAATATGCACTATATATAGACACTCATGATGATATAATTCTTCAAAGTGTAAGAGCAGAACAGGAACGTTTACAAAATGATATGAATTTGGCTTATCAAGTATATAGTCAAGTTGCTAGTCAACTACAAGTTGCTAGGGCAAAAGTACAAGAGGAAAAACCTGTTTTTGCAGTGTTAGAGCCTGCTGTTGTGCCACAGTATCCTTCAGGGATGGGATTAAAGATATATGTATTACTATTTATGTTTTTGGCTATCGTAGGCACGATTAGTTGGATATTTATAGGTGACGATTTATGGAATCGTTTAAAAGGAATAAGATAAAAATAGTTTTGTATAATGCTTTGTTATATTCACCTTAACCAATTATGAATTTAATATTTATTATTATATCTTTTGTTATTTCTGTAGGTGTTTCCCGACTTATTATACCTCGTATTTTGATGATTTCATTACATAAGAAATTATTTGATGTACCAAATGAACGAAAAATACATAAGCATGCCATTCCTCGACTAGGTGGTGTCGCTTTTTTTCCTACAATATTGCTTTCTTGTTGTATCGTTTTAGCACTTCGTGCTTTGATGGGGTATAATATATCAATATTGCAGGCTATATATGCATTGCCTGAATGTACACTTCTAGTTTGTGGGATGGTTCTTTTATATCTGACTGGTATAGCTGACGATTTAGTCGGAGTTCGTTATCACCAGAAATTTATTATTCAGATTTTATGTGCAAGTTTGTTCCCTATTGCTGGTCTTTGGATAAATGATCTTTATGGATTATTCGGTATTTATGCTCTTCCATCCTATGTTGGTATACCTTTTACAATATTTACGGTAGTATTTATTACTAATGCAATTAATTTAATTGACGGTATTGATGGTCTTGCTTCGGGATTGAGCAGTGTTGCATTATTGGTTTTTGGTTTCCTATATATTAGTAAGGGCTTATGGTTGTATAGTATGTTTGCCTTTAGTACGTTTGGGGTCCTAGTTCCATTTTTCTATTATAATGTTTTTGGAAGCGCAGAGCGCGATCGTAAAATATTCATGGGTGATACAGGGAGTTTGACTTTGGGGTATATCTTGAGTTTTTTAGCAATCAAATATAGTCAGAATAATGTAGATGTTATTTCGTATACTGAAGGTGCATTTGTGATAGCTTTTAGTACTTTGATCGTACCTGTATTTGATGTGGTCCGTGTTATATTAGTTCGTTTTCGTAATGGTAAAAATCCATTTGAGCCAGATAAAAATCATATTCATCATAAGTTTTTGGCAATGGGATTCACTCCACGGAAATCGATGGTAATTATATTATTGATTTCTTGTACTTTTAGTGGACTAAATATATTGTTAATGCCCTATGTGAATAATACACTCATGTTGATAGCAGATATCTTGATATGGATTAGCTTGAATTTATGGTGGGATAAAATAAAGATGAATAAGCTGATTTAAATATTGACATATATAGGATTAAAGGAAAACTTTTAAAAATCATATTTAGTAATGAAAGCATGTTTTATGGGGTTAGGCTATATTGGTCTTCCTACTTCGATTATTGCCGCAAAAAATGGTATTCAAATTCTAGGAGTTGATATAAATCCAAAAGTAGTTGAAAAAACTAATGCAGGAGAACTTCATATAATTGAACCAGGTATGGAAGAAATATTGAAAGAAGTAGTTATGTCTGGTATGTTTCGAGCTTCAACTATACCTGAAGTTTGTGATGCTTATTTTATGGTAGTGCCGACACCTTTTAAAGGTAATCATGAACCGGATATTTCTTATGTTGAAGCAGCTACGCGTTCCGTAATTCCGTATTTAAAGGAAGGGGATCTTTATGTGATAGAATCAACTTCACCAGTTGGAACCACAGAGTTAATGGCGAGTATTATTTATGCAGAGCGCCCAGAACTTGAAGGACAAATTTATATAGCATATTGTCCCGAGCGTGTATTACCTGGAAATGTAATATATGAATTGATACATAATGACCGTGTTATTGGTGGATTAAATCCAGAGTCAACAGAGAAGGCTATTAATTTTTATTCTCAGTTTGTTAGAGGTGTGTTACATAAAACTAATGCTCGAACTGCGGAAATGTGTAAACTTACAGAAAACTCTTCTCGTGATGTTCAGATTGCCTTTGCAAATGAATTATCAATGATTTGTGATAAAGCGAATATAAATGTGTGGGAGTTGATTAATTTGGCAAATAAACATCCTCGTGTTAATATATTGCAGCCAGGGTGTGGAGTAGGTGGTCACTGTATTGCAGTTGATCCTTATTTTATAACAGCCGAGTTTCCTGCTGAATCTCAGTTGATAGGAAAAGCAAGAGAAATCAATAATTACAAATCTTTCTGGTGTGCTGAGAAAGTAAAAAACGCAATGCTTGAATATGAATTGAAGAATCATCGTAAGCCTATTGTTGCCATGATGGGACTAGCATTTAAGCCTAATATTGATGATTTGCGTGAGTCGCCAGCAAAGTATGTCACGACAAAAGTAATGCAAAATTGTAATAATGCCACTATATTTGTAGTTGAGCCTAATGTGAAAGAACATAACGTATTTAAGTTGACTGATTATGAGGAGGCTTATGATAAAGCTGATATTGTTGTGTTTATGGTTGCACATGATCTTTTCACGAGTCTTCCTTATCGAAAGGATAAAGTTATTCTTGATTTTTGTGGGATATACAAATAATAGATAGATATTGCATACATCCGTTGGTAAAAACAAGCGCATAGCAAAAAATACCCTAATGTTATATATGCGTATGCTGCTTATTATGGCAGTTACGTTATATACTTCGCGCATCATTCTGAATACTCTTGGTGTAGAGGACTTTGGTATTTATAATGTTGTGGGTGGTGTGATTTCTATGTTAGGATTTTTAAATTCTTCATTAGGGGGAGCCAGTTCACGCTTTATTACTTTTTCGTTAGGAAAAAACGATAAGAAGGAATTAAGGAAAGTCTTCTCTACGGTTGTTTTTATACATCTTATTCTTGCTGTTGTTATCATTCTATTGGGAGAGACGCTAGGATTATGGTTTGTTTATCATAAACTAGTTATACCTCCTGAACGTCTGACAGCAGCCTTGTGGGTATATCATTGTTCCATTCTGACTGCAGTTGTGTCTATAATAAGTGTACCTTATAATTCATTAGTTGTAGCCCACGAGCGAATGAGTGCATTTGCTTATATTTCTGTAATTGAGGTAGCTTTAAAATTAGGCATTGTTTATTTTTTGGTATATATTTCACAAGATAAATTGATCACTTATGCTGTGTTATATCTGATCGTGCAAATATTTATCCGATTTTTATATGGATGTTATTGTTCTAGCCATTTTTCAGAGAGTAAGATTCTGTTTGGTTGGAGCCCACAGTTAGTTAAAGAAATTTCAATTTATGCTGGTTGGACAGTAAATGGAAACCTAGCAGTTGTAGGATATACGCAAGGAATCAATATTCTTTTGAATTTGTTTTTTGGTCCAGTAGCCAATGCTGCTCGTGGTATTGCAGTACAAGTGCAGGCGGCGGTAATGACATTTATGCAGAATATGCAGATGGCAGTTAGACCACAAATTATAAAGTCCTATGCTACTTTTGATTTGTCATATATGCATACATTGGTGGTGGCATCATCAAAATATGGTTTTTTTTTAATGTTGGTGCTAACTTTCCCGATTATGTTGTGTGTAGATCCTATATTGAAAATTTGGCTTGGGGTAGTTCCTGGATATACGGTAGGATTTGTGCGAATCATGTTAATGATAGGTTTGTTGGAGTCCTTAAAAGTAGCATTAATTAGTGCTATACATGCTACTGGCGATATTCGAAAATTTCAAATTTATGAAGGAACTTTTTTGTTAACAGTTGTGCCTATTGCTTATGTCTTGTTGAAAGTATATCATATTTCTCCAAATGATGTGATGTTAGTATATTTTTTTGTGGAATTAGTTACTCAATGTATTCGTGTGTGGATTGTTTGTCCTCGTATTCAGATGCCTTTTACTAGTTATTTAAAGAAAATAATTTGTCCGATATTACCTCCTTTGCTATGCATACTTCCAGTCTTATCTTGGCTTTCTCTGCCTAAAGAACTTTCTTTGGGCTGCTTGGCTTTATATTTGTCTTTAGCTGTATTATATGTTTTGATTTGTATTTATCTATTAGGATTAACAAGTTCGGAACGTAGAATAATGTATAATTTTGTTAAAACAAATATTAATTGTATCTTGAATTTTTTACGAGTGTAAAAAATCACAATAAGCAATATAGTAACGAATTGTATAAATAGATGAGAATGACAAATATTGATGTTTCGATTATTATTGTAAATTATGACATCACATCTTTGGTAGTAAATGCAATAGATTCTTTATTTCATAAAATAAAAGATCTTACTATTGAAATAATTGTTATTAGTAATGTTTCTAATGATATCTCCCCCCCCCCTCCCCAAAAAGCAATTGTTAGAAAAAAATGGTAATTTTTTATTGTTGGATTAAAAGGAAGGGTCGGTTTGGGTAGAGTAAATAACGAAGGTATAAAGAAGATTAAGGGAAGAAATATTCTACTTCTCAATTCTGATATACTTTTACTTCTCAATTCAGTAAAAATATTATCTGATTATTTATATACTCATCCTAAAGTTGGGGCTTGCGGAAGGAACCTGTATAATATTAACTAAAAGCTAGTGTATTTTTATCATCGTTTTAGATCTGGAATTTTCTCAGAAGAGTTAGCAGTACTTGTGATGGGAATAAGTAATAGATTTATTTATCAGCCTCTTTTACCTATACCTCTCATCCTATTGCTGTAGGAAATGTTTCGGGAGCTAGTATGATGGTTTCTCGTAAAGTATTAGATGAAGTTGGAATATTTGATCCTGATTTTTTTATGTATTCAGAATAAACTGAATTATCTTGGAGAATAAAAAAATGGATATATAATAAAGAGCGTGCTTCAATCAAGAATTGCTCATTTGGAGGGACAAAGTTTTAAAGTGCCTGAAACAAGAATACGAATGATGTTGGAAAGTTTTATGAAATATTATATCAAAACGAGGGGATGTTTTGATTTGAAAGTAGCTGATATTTTATTATGGCTAGGTGTGGAAATAAATGTAATAGGTTGGAAAATATTAAAAAGAAGGGAACGAGAAATATTTTATAAGACGAAATGGATATTGGTAAATAAAATGTGTTCATTATTTTGGAGGTTATGAGAAATGATATTGAAAAGAGAATATTATCTGTGATTGTTCCTGTATATAATGCAGAACAATATTTGGATCAATGCATTTCCAGTATATTGGATCAATCTTTTTCTGATTTCTATTTGTTTTTAGTTAATGATGGAAGTACAGATAACTCTAGAGATATTTGTGAAAAATTTGCATTGCTAGACTCACGTGTAACAGTATGGCATCTTCCTAATAATGGACCAAGTACTGCTCGAAATTTTGCTTTGGAGAAGGTTTCTACTGAGTGGGTGTGTTTTGTTGATTCAGATGATATTCTTGAAAAGGATTATTTGAAAGTCTTTTTTAAGTACGGTGTTCCTGATAAATATTGTTTGGAGATGCAAGGAATGGAATATGTAGATTGTACTGGAAACAAAGGATTGAATCATATTATATATCCGGAAATATATTTATTGGGAGAAAATGTTAAGAATGGAATTGTTGAGCATAGATTGTTGCATTCGGGGGGGCCATGTCTTAAATTATATAATATAAACGTAATTCGGGAAAATTGTATAACTTTTAATACAGCGTTTCGCTTTCATGAAGATCATATATTTTATCTTCAATATTTATATAATGTAAAAAGCATTCGCTTGTTGTCTGGTGCTAAATATAAATATAGGCAAGTGGAGGGATCTTTGACTCATCGAATACATCCTTATGAGCAGATTGAGTTAGCTTATCACTTATTTTCAAATAAACTCGAACTGGTTATAGGCAAATTCCAAATTGAGGATTCATCTTATTTGAAGCAGATCAGGCATGATGTAGCAAGAATTCATGTTAAAGCAATTCGTTTTTGTTATCTGTCAAAACCGATTAAACTTGAAAGGGTGAAGTTTCTAGAATCTTGTAAAGCGGAGAAAGAAAATATGAAAAAAAGATACTTTCCCACTTCGTGTAAGGAATGGATTTGGAAAGCTATTCTATTGTACGTTCCAGTTTCTTTTCAGGATTTACTATTGTCAATAATAATTAATAAATATGAAGGAAAAGACAGTTAAAAAGGTGTTATTTCTACGAAAAAAAATATCTGGGGAGAATAGCATAGAGGAACTTGCTTATATTTTGATTTCTAAAATCCCTGATTTAGAGTTAGTCATATTTCCAGAGACGGGTAACTCTTTTAGTAAAATAGTTAAAAATATATGTTATGCACGGAAACATCAAGGAGACATAAATCACTTTTTCTCTCCTTCTGATTGTTATGTAATTCCATTTTTGAAAAATAAAAAAGTTGTAACTTGGCATGATGTTGGGACAGGATTGATGTCTCAATCAGTAATAAAAAGATGGATACGAAAGAAATTGTTAATGGCATTCCCTTTGTATTTTGCTGATAGATTAACTTGCATTTCAGAACATACTAAGCAAGAACTGAAAGAATTATATTCTGGTTCAGAAAACAGATCTTTGGTAATTTATAATTGTTATAATCCCAAATTAGAATATACGCAACATACTTTTAATACTCAAAAACCGATAATTTTGCAGATAGGTACTGGTATGCGTAAAAACTTAGCTCATGTTATTGAAGCATTACAAGGAATTGAGTGTGTGTTATATATTGTAGGCAAGCTAAGTAAGGAGCAAAAGAGACTTCTGGAAGAAAATGAAATAAATTATGTATCAGAATATGATGTTGATTTCAAAAGAATAATTGAATTATATAAACTATGTGACATTGTTAGTTTTCCTTCTTTTTATGAAGGATTTGGAATGCCTATAATAGAAGCTAACGTTACTGGGAGGGTAGTATTGACTAGTCGTATGGGGGCTATTCCTGAGATAGCAGGAGATGCCGTATATTATGTAGATCCTCATGATATAAATGATATTCGGAAAGGTTTTTTGCTTCTAATTAAAAATGTAAGTTATCGAAATTCATTGATTGAAAAGGGCAGGATAAACGCTAAACGTTTTACAGTAGATAAAATGATAAATAGTTATAGTGAATTATATACTCAACTTGCGAAATAAGCACCAACTAATGATAATACATAGTTATTATAGTAAATACCTTCTGTTATCTTTCTTGATTAGCTTTCTTTTATACATAGGGTTAATTTTGGTTACTGATACAATAAATGGGGAGTTTGTATGTTGGCAGATATTTACAATATTTTCTTTTTTTTCTTCTTTATATTTAGGGCTAAAGTTGAAAGTAAAAGAACTGTTTTTGCTTATCTTTAGTTATCAAATCATCTTCTCTTATATTTTACATTGGTACTTTTTATTTAAAACTAGTAGTGCTTTTGGATTCAATGCGGTCGATTCTGTTTTATATTCCCAGATTGCGTTTCAAATAAAGGATATGAATTGGATAGAATCTATTAGGGTAATAGAACGTTATTTTTATGATTTGTCTGATTATGGTTATCCGTTGTTTTTGAAATGTGTATATACTTTGGGAGGAAGTTTGGAAAATTCGATAATATTGTTGATATTTATTAATTGCGTGATGCAAACAATTGTTTGTATTATGACGTATGATCTTTCTAATATGCTATTGTATGATAGATATAAATCTCAATGGATAACTTTGTTATGGGGATTAAATACGGCATCTGTCTATTTGAATGCATCTGGACTTAAAGAACCTTTATTTTTGTTCTTATCTGTGGCTACTATTTGGAGTATATATAAATGTAAGGAGAGAAAGAATATTGGATGGCATATACTAGTATGGATGTTAATAACTTCCACTTGGTTTTTTCGTTATTATTTATCTTTGTTTTTTATAATTATATACATTGGATACTATTGGTTTCCATATCTCTATAATCGTTATTTTGGGGTAATTTGTATAGTTTCAATTGTTCTATGCCTTTATTTTACGAGTTTGTTGGTGTACTATTTCCCAGCGATATATTATGCTTTGTTAAATACCGAAGAAACATTTTCGTCTAATGGCATATTGTTTAAGTATGTTTCGTATTTGCTTGCATTTTTAAGTCCAATACCAAAATATTTTCAAGTAGCAACACCTCAAGATTTGATTATGCTTGTTTATTCCATAGTGAAATTCTCTTTTTCAATCTTTGTATTATTAGGTTCATATTTTTTTATTAAGCATAAGAAAACGCAATTTTATCCTTTAATAAGTATCGTTCTGTTTAATGTTTTACTGTTAATTGTGTCTGGTCATATGATTGAATATAGGTATTCATATGTTATAATGCCATGTTTTTTTATATTGATGATAGCTGGAATGGAATATAGAAACAAATATCTTACTACTGTATATTTGTTTTTCTCGGCTTTTATTATTTTATTGTTTAATCTGCGTTTGTATTAGTTTGCATGAAAATTTTGGTTATTTCTAATATGTATCCTTCTGTTAAGGATCCTGTGTATGGGACTTTTGTACAAACTTTTGTGGAACAAATGAAGGTGTTAAACACTGAGGGCAAAACTAATATAATCGTTATTAAAGGGCGTGATGGGGAGTATGGAAGGAAGCTGTTTAAATACGTAAAATTTTATATTAGTATACTTTTTTCTTTACTGTTTCGGAAACATGATATTGTCTATGTACATACAATTACCTATCCTATTATCCCTATCCGTTTAGCTTTACTATTTCGAAAACTTCCCTTAGTCTTTAATGTGCATGGAGGGGACGTATTGACTCATGGGAAAATAGCAGGAAAGATGAAGCAATATGCACGTCCTGTATTACGGAATGCAAGGATGATTGTTTCACCTTCCTTTTTTTTTAAGGAGATATTGTTATGCGAATTTCCTGAGCTAGAGGGGGATAAGATATTTGTATCTTCTTCTGGCGGGGTGGGTGTTGAATTTTATAAAGAGAGGCCGAAAGTGAAAAATGAGATTCCTATAATAGGATATATTTCGCGGATAGATAAAGGAAAAGGGTGGGATACATTGATAGATGCTTTATCTATATTGCGAGAAAGGGGAGTTTCGTATACTGCTATCATTGCTGGTCGTGGTACATTAGAAAAAGAAATGATGAAAAAAATAAGAGATTTATATCTTGATAATTTGATTAAATATATAGGTCCAATACCTTATCATTCTCTTCCTGAAATATATTGTACTTTAGATTTATTTATCTTTCCAACATGTTTGGAAGAAAGTCTAGGATTAGTTGGATTAGAAGCAATGGCTTGTGAAGTTCCTGTGATCGGTAGTTATATCGGTGGATTAAAAGACTATATCAAAGATAAAGAAAATGGATTCTTTTTTACTCCGGGAAATGCGGAAGAACTTTCTAATAAAATTGAATTATATCTATCTTTATCTAGTTCTGAAAAGCAAAAAATGACTGAAGCTGCTAAAAGGAAAGCGCAACGGTATGCTTCAGAAATAGTTGGAAGGGAGTTGTATGCTCAATTATTGAGGTTGATTGATTAAGATTTTATTTATCAAAAATATTATTTATATAATTTGTTTACTCATATATTATGTAATGGTTTACTATTTGTCTTTTTCAACAATACTCTTTGGAAAAATATCCTGTAAAATAAGATCCTTTTTTAATTATTATAATTTACTAGATACGAGAGGTAACTATAGATTTAAACATTAAAAATGAGAATTAAAGGACGGAAATAATTCGGGATTAGAATGTAATTTTAAAATGCAAAATGTAGTTCTGGGTTAGCTAATAATGTTATAATAAGAAGAAAAATGTTGATACCTTGGGTCTCATTTTGATAAAATTGATATTCCTATGAAATTGCAAGACTCGTCTAGTAAAATTAAAATATAAAGTGGTGATGGTGTTTGGATCGGTTCTTGTGTAATTATTCCATCAAAGTTAGAAAGAATAGACAATGGTGTGGGATAGGTGCAGGGAGAGTTACAACGAAAAACATCTCAATTACGCTGTAGCTGACGATCCTACAAAGATTGAAGGCTTAAAACTTTTGGGATAAAGGAATAGTAGATAATAATACATATAAATTTATTATTAAAAGGTTATAAATTAAGATGCATAAGATTGTTGTAAACGGGGTGGAAATTTTCCCTTTTAGTTCGGAAGCGCAGTTATTAAATTACGTAAATGAGAGGAAAGGTATTCTTATTGCTATTAATGCTGAGAAAATATTGAATGCTACAAAGGAAACTCGTTATATTATTAATCGGAATATTGGTTATTGTGACGGTGCTGGTGCAGTGATGGCTTTGAAACGGAAAGGATATAAAGATGTTTGTAAAATACCAGGTTGTGAATTATGGATTAAGATTATTAGTAAATATTGCGAAGAAAAGAGTTTTTACTTGATAGGTGCTAAGAAGCAGGTAATTGAAGATGTTGTTGCTAAATTAAAAGAAGAATATAAGGGAATAAATATACTAGGATATCGTAATGGTTACCTAAAAACGGATGAGGAAAAACAAGCGTTGATTGAAGATATTGTGAGAGTAAAGCCTGACGTGGTATTTGTTGCTATGGGATCTCCTAAGCAAGAATTGCTGATGGAGGATATTCAGAAACATCACGATGCTATATTTCAGGGATTGGGAGGAAGTTTTGATGTATATACCGGTCGCGTTGAAAGAGCACCTAAATGGTGGGTAAAGCACAATTTGGAATTTGCATACAGGCTAATAAAGGAGCCTAAGAGAATAAAACGACAAATTTACCTTGTGAAATTTGCCTATTGGTTAATGATGAATAAAATATGAAAATGAAAAAAGTAATGTTGGTATTTGGAACTCGTCCAGAAGCAATAAAGATGGCGCCATTGGTGAAAGAGTTTCAAAAGTATCCTGAGTATTTTAAAACAGTCGTATGTGTGACCGGACAACATCGGGAAATGTTAGATCAAGTACTAAGCTTATTTGAAATCATACCGGACTATGATCTTAATATAATGAAGCAGGGACAAGATTTGTATGATGTTACAGCCCGTGTGTTAACCGGAATGAGAGATGTGTTGAAGGAAGCACAGCCCGATGTTGTTTTTGTACATGGCGATACTACTACTTCAACAGCGGCAGCTTTGGCTGCATTTTATCAGCAAATACCAGTAGCACATGTGGAAGCGGGGCTTCGTACACGTAATATCTATAGTCCATGGCCAGAAGAAATGAATAGACAATTGACGGGACGTATTGCTGGTTTTCATTTTTCTCCGACGGTTTTAAGCCGACAAAACTTGATTGATGAAGGTATCGCAGATAATAGAATTACTGTGACTGGTAATACGGTGATAGATGCCTTATATGTGGTGGTTGAAAAAATTAAAAGAGAAGTGGAGTTAGATGAAACATTGAGAGAAAAGTTAAAGGAGGTAGGATATGATGTGACTCGCTTGGAAGATGGTAGGAAAATGGTGTTGATAACAGGACATCGACGTGAGAACTTTGGTGATGGTTTTATTAACATATGTAAGGCTATTAAAACCTTGATAGATAAATATCCTAATGTGGACTTTATTTATCCTATGCATTTGAATCCTAATGTACGTAAGCCGATTCATGAAGTTTTTGGAGAAGATTTATCATGTCTTGGAAATATGTTCTTTATTGAACCGTTGGAATATTTGAGTTTTGTCTATTTAATGGAGAAGTCTACTATTGTTCTTACTGATAGTGGTGGCATACAAGAAGAAGCTCCGGGGTTAGGAAAACCAGTTTTAGTTATGCGAGAGACGACAGAACGTCCTGAAGCATTGGAAGCGGGGACTGTGAAACTTGTTGGAACTGATTATAATAAAATAGTAAATGAGGTATCTTCTCTTCTTGTAGATAGTATCGCATATGAAAAGATGAGTAAAGCCGTTAATCCTTATGGAGATGGACAAGGGTGTAAAAGGATAGTAAATAGACTTATTAAAGAAGTAGTAAAAGGGTAATATTTAATACTTGTAGTTTTAAAACTAAATTTTCGTCATCATCCGTCACTTCAACTATTAATCAGTTATCAATCAATGAGCTAAGAGTTACGGCAACCAGTGACGGCAAAGTGACGGCAGAATAAATCAAAATTTTGCCGTCACTTTTCTTTTTATCTAGAGTTTAGATATCCTATTGATAGTTGGATGCTTACCACTAAGAGAGTTTACTGAATGCTTATATCTAGACTATACTGCGCGTATTAGAGCAAATGCTAGTAATCTTAATATGCAGACAAGGCTTGGCCAATATGTTTTGTATGGTATATGTTCTCGTTCCATGTACGTGAAGCATTCGGACCACGTATGTGAACCCATGGGATCACGTACACGAACCGATGGGACCACGTACGTGGAACGAATTTTTGTTACTAGAAAGATACATAAATCTAGTATTGAAAACTACTTAATGGAGCCATGTCTTACTATTAAGTCAAAGAGATTATGTAAAGTTAATAGTAGAATTTTTATTTTGGAATAATACTGCTGAAATCCTTTTCTACCTGATATTTAATGACTATCTTTGAGACTCGTAACCGTTTATAAATATAAAAATAGAATAAGGTAGAAATGAAGATAACACAGATAAGAGAAACAGAAAGCGCAGAAGCAATTAGTGTATTGAATTTAGAATCGTTTGTAGAAAAAATAAAAGTAGAGATTAAAGCGCGTCCGGTATCCGGATTTCGTGAGGCTTTGCATTATGTTTTACCCGGTGAATCTTGCCATCTTTCGGGTAAACTGCCTAAAATAATTCCAGCTGTTGCATTCGGACGTGTCAATGGAGTGAAGCGTATGAAGGCTTATAATGGCATTGTCGAGTTGAGTGTCGGTCCCCTTGCTGGAAAAGCAGAAATAGAGATCGTCAAGAAGAAAGCGGCGGAACTTCCGCAAACTAAACTTGCTTTTATGGGATCGAGCGGAAAGACCGTCAAGATATGGACTTATTTTACCCGACCGGATGGGACATTACCACAAACACAAGAGGAGGCAGAAATATTTCATGCCCATGCGTACCGGTTGGCGGTGAAATGTTATCAACCCCAACTTCCTTTTGACATTCAGATGAAAGAACCACTTTTGGATCAGTATTCACGGTTGAGCTATGATCCAGAATTGTTTTATCGGGAAGACGCAGTACCTTTCTATCTTTCCCAACCTTTCGGAATGCCTGCCGAGAACAGTTATCGGGAGAAGACGATTGCAGAGAAGTCGCCTTTAAGTCGTGCCGTACCGGGTTATGATACGGAAGATGCGTTGGCTGTGCTATATGAGGCTGCTTTGAGGAAAACATTTGAAGAAATGGAAGATGGCTGGAAGCGGGATGATGAATTGCAGCCGTTAGTAGTGAGACTGGCAGAGAATTGTTTTCATTCCGGCATTCCGGAGGAAGAAGTAGTGCGACGGACCATTCATCGCTATTACAGGCAACAACAATCGCTGCTGGTCAGAGAAATGATAGGCAATGTGTATAAAGAGTGCAAGGGATTCGGTAAGAAAGACTTGTTGACCAAGGAGCAGCATCTTAATTTGCAAACGGAGGAATTTATGAATCGCCGGTATGAATTCCGATATAACACACAGGTGGGAGAGGTAGAATACCGGGATCGTTGCTCATTCTTTTTCCGTTTTCGTCCTGTAGATAAGAGAATACAGAACAGTATTTTGCTGGATGCCCAGAGCGAGGGGATTTCTGTGTGGGATCGGGATATCGATCGGTATCTGCATTCCAATCGTATATCTGTCTATAATCCGTTGGAAGAGTTTCTTTTTCATTTGCCCAACTGGGATGGAAAAGACCGGATTGGAGAACTGGCAGACAGAGTTCCCTGTGAAAATAAACATTGGATGATGCTTTTTCATCGGTGGTTTCTCAATATGGTAGCTCATTGGCGTGGGTATGATAAACAGCATGCGAACAGCACATCTCCGTTATTGGTCGGTGCGCAGGGTACCCGTAAATCAACTTTTTGTCGGGATCTGATGCCACCGGAACTTCGCGGATACTATACAGATAGCATCGATTTCGGCCGTAAACGGGATGCGGAAATGTATCTGAACCGTTTTGCACTAATCAATATTGATGAATTTGATCAGGTGACTCTGACTCAACAGGGATTTCTCAAACATATTCTTCAGAAACCTGTGGTGAATCTTCGTAAGCCTTATGGTAATTCCATACAGGAACTTCGGCGTTATGCTTCGTTTATAGGAACCAGCAATCAGAAGGATTTGCTGACTGATCCTTCCGGCAGCCGCCGTTTTATCTGTATAGAAGTAACTGATACTATTGATACGACCCGCCCTATTGACTACGGACAGTTGTATGCACAGGCTATGTATGAGATTTATCATGGAGAACGTTACTGGTTTGATGATGAAGATGAAGCCGTTATGACGGAAAGTAATCAGGAGTTTGAGCAGACTCCGCCAATGGTGCAGTTGTTCTATCGTTACTTTAGAGGTGCTGAGGATCATGAGGAAGGAGAATACCTGTATTTAATGGATATATTGAATTATTTGCAGAAGAAATCGACTATTCCTTTATCTTCCAATAAGGTCAATTACTTTGGAAGGCTACTGCAAAAAGCAGGGATACCCTCGAAACATACGAACAGGGGAAGGCTTTATAAGGTTGTAAAATTATAAAATACAGAAAGCATTTGCTGGTACTTTAGTGACCGAATGATACTGGTGACGGCAAAGCTGCGATTCGGAGTGACGGCGTAAGCGTCTCCGCGATGCCGTTACTTCTTCCATTTATCCGGTAATAGTCCTCTGAGATATTTTTTATTTGTATTGGGATTTACCATTACAAATTTGTTTAATATGTCTTTGAAGTATTCAAATGTATTAATTCCATTTAGCCTGCATGAACATGCCAGTGAATATATCAGTACTGCTCTTTTTGCTCCCTGATGACTTCCGCAAAATAGTGAGTTCCTTCTGCTCAGGCTTATATATCTGTTAATCCTCTCAATGGCATTATTGTCCATTTCATACTCGGGTCTGAGCATATAATTGCATAATGCTGGAAATTCATTCA